>CAVVUQ010000009.1:0-489525 GCA_963751525.1 uncultured delta proteobacterium
GAATTTCAGGTCGTATCGCCAATCCCAAACCAGAACGCGATCAGCCTGGTGATCTCAGACATCTGTCTGGCCGTCAGACTGCCGACCACCTTTCCCACCTTCTGTCGTGGAATCGTCATAATCTTGTCGATCTGAACCTGAGAAACCGTGGACAAGCCATTCTTTGGCCCAGGTTCAAGCTGGTATCGAAACAGAAGGGTCGGCTGCAAATGAGAACTGACCAGACAAATGCTTACACTCGGATGTTCATCGAACAGGTCTGACTGGACAATCAGCGCCGGCCGCGGTTTGCCATAGTCTCCAGAAACGGCGACCAGCACCACATCGCCCCGCTTCACTCATCCCCCCAATCGCCAAGTTCGGCCAGGAGTTCAAGATCTCGCGTCTCAACCGGATCGTTCTTGATAATGAGGGACTGTCTTTTGCATTCGGCGGCAAAGCCGGGGGCCTTTATGTCCGGGACCCAGATTTGCACCGTTTTGAATCCAGCCCGCCTCAGTCGGTCCCGGTGAGAATTAACCCGCTCCTTGACAGTCTTTGCCAACATGGCCGCACCTCCCCGTAATCGTTACATGTAACATAACATATCCCTGCGCTGCGTCAACAAAAATCAAGGTTCTTAAGGGGAATCTTCGGGGTCGGCCATTGCATCCTGCAAACCTTTATTATGGACGCTGATTTTCATGATCGACGCTGATCAAACCAAACCTACAAATCTATTAGCCACAGATCAAGGCGGATCAAACCGGATCAAGCCGAAGCCTATTGCTTCGAATCCTTTCAAGCCGCAGGTTGCGGTTGAGAGCGACCTTTCAAAATCACAACCAGTGCGTCAATAACAGCCTCAATCTTTTCCGCTTTCAAGTGACCCGTTTTATAAAGAACGATATGCCGATCGGCGGTAAACAGTCGATTCGGCCTGACATTGCTTGGCTTGTGCAGAGTGCCTGCTTCGAAATCTCCATCCAGCAAATCGACAGCGAAGACATCACGAATTGCCTGGCTGGTAATCTGACATAGCACAAGGTCATCGCCAGCCAGATCAGCAAGCACCAGGGCCGGGCGCCGCTTGGACAGAGTCAGGTGCCTATTCGGGGGACAGCTTACTTAATTTCTGTTAGCCGCTGATCAGGCAAAACCATAGATCCCATAAGTCCCTTAAAAGCAACATTTCAACGGTGCCGCAGGCACCAATTCAACCCTTCAACGGGCCGCAGGCCCATTTCAAGGGCGCCACAGGCACTAGGCCGCATGAGGCTGGACTTCGCGCTGCAAACGCTCGCCCAGTTGCAACCGCGCCTCCTCCAGGTCGAAATCGGCCTGCAACCCCATCCAGAATCCTTCACTCATAGCGAAGTAGCGGGACAGCCGCAAAGCCGTGTCGGCAGTGATGGCTCGCTTGCCAAGGACGATTTCGTTGATACGCCGCGGCGGCACGCCGACCTCCCGGGCGATACGATTCTGGCTGATACCCATCGGCCGCAGAAACTCCTCGAGAAGAATTTCACCAGGGTGAATGTTGCGCAAACGTTCTTTCATGACCGTCTCCGTCAGTGATAATCGACGATCGCCACCTCGGTGGCATTGCCATTGTGCCAGACGAAACAGATCCGCCATTGGTCGTTGATGCGAATGCTGTGCTGACCTAATCGGGAACCCTTGAGAGCTTCCAGACGATTGGCCGGAGGCACCCGCAGGTCTTGCAAGGTGCGGGCATTGCTCAACATACGCAATTTACGGAGCGCTATCTCCTGGATGTCGCGCGGCAATCGTCGCGAAACGTCACCATGCCAGATGCGTTCTGTTTCCCGACATGCAAATTGTTCGATCATAGTATAACGCCCCCCAACATATAACGTCAAGCGTTACAATAAATTCAAATCTGATCAAACGCTGATTTTCATGATGAACGCTGATCAAGCAAAATCATAGCTCACCGGGATGAAGGGGCCTTTATCCCTGTAAAGTCGCCTTTGGTTTGATCAGCGTAAATCAGATTTGATCAGCGTCCCCTTAAAAGCCTTGGACGCTGATTTTCACGAGAACCTCGGGGGTCAGGCTTGACATTTGGACATTTCGACCATTTCGACCCTATTGATTGACAACGGCGACCAAAACCTAAACACCCGCAGACTGGAAGCCAAGGGTCTGCGCTACCTCACCACGGGTTCAGCACCTTGACGCCGGCGCTGGCAAAGTCGTCGACATTGCGGGTCACCACCGTCATGCCGTGCACCAGGGCCGTGGCGGCAATCAGCCCATCGCGCACCGGGTGCGGGTCGGGGACATGCAGACGCGCGCTGCGCAAGGCGACCGCCGTGTCCACCGGGAGAATGCGCCCGGCAAAGGCCGGCAGGACATGGTCGTTGAGCCAGGAGCGCAGCATCGCACCCTGGACAGGATCGCGCCGCTCGACCAGCAGAACCCCAATTTCCAATTCCTGCACGCTGATGACCGAAAGATACAACTCGCCGGCATCCACGCTGTCTGCCCAGCGAGCCACGTTTGCATCGGCTTTGCCGGCACGGGCCTTCCGCAACTCGGACACGACGTTGGTATCGAGCAGATACATCAGTCAAACTCTGCCGCTTTGGCCGGTTCATCCAGTTTCGCGGGCGTAAACTCGATCTCCTCGATTCCCGGCATGGCCAGCAGCTCGACGATTTTCCGGCGTCCGCCGACGAGGCGCTGATAATCCTCGAAGCTCAGCAGCACATGCTCCGGCCGCCCACGGTCAGTAATGAAGACCGGGCCGTTCCTGGCGGCTTTCTTGGCCTCGCCGGCATGTTGGTTGAATTCCCGGCTGGACAATGTTGTGATCGACATGGCCATCACCTCCACGGAAGACATGTAGATACATTACTACATTTTATTCGGCCAAGCAACTTCGGGCACTCTAGGACGGACCCAACGGGGTCAGGCTTGACATTCTGATATTTCCCCTTGGAATTTCAGGTCGTATCGCCAATCCCAAACCAGAACGCGATCAGCCTGGTGATCTCAGACATCTGTCTGGCCGTCAGACTGCCGACCACCTTTCCCACCTTCTGTCGTGGAATCGTCATAATCTTGTCGATCTGAACCTGAGAAACCGTGGACAAGCCATTCTTTGGCCCAGGTTCAAGCTGGTATCGAAACAGAAGGGTCGGCTGCAAATGAGAACTGACCAGACAAATGCTTACACTCGGATGTTCATCGAACAGGTCTGACTGGACGATCAGCGCCGGCCGCGGTTTGCCATAGTCTCCAGAAACGGCGACCAGCACCACATCGCCCCGCTTCACTCATCCCCCCAATCGCCAAGTTCGGCCAGGAGTTCAAGATCTCGCGTCTCAACCGGATCGTTCTTGATAATGAGGGACTGTCTTTTGCATTCGGCGGCAAAGCCGGGGGCCTTTATGTCCGGGACCCAGATTTGCACCGTTTTGAATCCAGCCCGCCTCAGTCGGTCCCGGTGAGAATTAACCCGCTCCTTGACAGTCTTTGCCAACATGGCCGCACCTCCCCGTAATCGTTACATGTAACATAACATATCCCTGCGCTGCGTCAACAAAAATCAAGGTTCTTAAGGGGAATCTTCGGGGTCGGCCATTGCATCCTGCAAACCTTTATTATGGACGCTGATTTTCATGATCGACGCTGATCAGAACCTGTAAAAAGTTAAACGCTAAAAGTAAAATGTTACCTTCGGGCCATGCTCGTTACTTTTCACATTTCACGTTTTACGTTTAACGATCTTCACGCCTTTAATCAGCGTAAATCAGATTTTATCAGCGCCCCTTACCTTTGCCCTTGGTTGTTCTCGCTGAGAAACTCGTCGAAGTAAGCGATGGTTTTTTTCAGCCCGTCCTCGAGCTGAACGGTCGGTTGCCAGCCGAGTTCCTGGCGGGCGTAGGCGATGTCGGGCTGGCGTTGTTTGGGGTCGTCGGCGGGGAGGGGCATGAAGACCAGCTTTGATTTCGTGCCGATGAGGGTGGTGACCTTCTCGGCGAGCTGACGGATGGTGAATTCAACCGGGTTGCCGAGGTTCATCGGCCCGGTGACCGCGTCGCCGGTCCCCATCAGGCGGACGCAGGCCTCGATCAGATCGCTGCAGTAGCAGAACGAGCGGGTCTGACTAGCCGTCGCCGTAAAGGGTGATGTCTTCGCCCTTGAGCGCCTGGACGATGAAGTTGGAGACGACCCGGCCATCGTTGACGTGCATGCGCGGGCCGTAGGTGTTGAAGAAGCGGGCGACTTTGATGCGCACGCTGGTGCTGGCGCCGGTAATCGAAGAACAGCGTCTCGGCGCAGCGCTTCCCCTCGTCGTAGCAGGAGCGCAGGCCGATGGGGTTGACGTGGCCCCAGTAGCTCTCCGGCTGGGGGTGGACGTGGGGATCGCCGTAGACCTCGCTGGTGGAGGCCTGGAAGATCCTGGCCTTGACCCGCTTGGCCAGGCCGAGCATGTTGATCGAGCCGTGGACGCTGACCTTGGTGGTGGCCACCGGGTCGAACTGGTAGTGGATCGGCGCGGCCGGGCAGGCGAAGTTGTAGATCTCGTCGACTTCGACGTAGAGGGGGAAGGTGATGTCGTGGCGCATCACCTCGAAGTTGGGATGGTCGAGCAGGTGGGCAACGTTGGCGCGCCGGCCGGTGTAGAAGTTGTCGACGCACAGCACGTCGTGGCCGTCGGCGATGAGACGGTCGCACAGGTGCGAACCGAGAAAGCCGGCACCGCCGGTTACCAATACCCGCTTGATCGTGTCGTAATGTCGCATCAAAGCCTCCGGTGAAGCGTGAAAAGTAAAGTGTGAAAAGTAAAAAGTTGCCTTCGGAACGTGCTGTTACCCTTTCACTTATAACGTTTCACTGTTTCTTGGCCGCCGATCAAGGCGGATCAAAGCGGATCAGGCAAAGACACAGAAACTCAATTTACAGGGATATACCGGATGAAAGCCAGCAAGCCAAACCTCAAGGCTTTATGGTTTTAAAACCCAAAAAACCGGTTTAAGTTTTATCCAGTACATCCTGCATATCCCTGTCAATAGCCTTGCGGTTTATCCGCCGTCATCCGCTTTTATCTGCGGCTAATTGCCTTTCACCTTTCACCTTTCACTTTTCACGTTTTACGACCTCGCTACCAGAACGCCAGCTGATCGCTGCCACCCTGCCCTTGCGGGGCCTTGAATGCGCTGAGTTTCTGCAGGGCCGGGTTGAAATCGAGCTTTTCGCTGGCCAGCTCGAGGAACGCGGCGGAGCGGGGATCGTGGAGATCGGAGGCCAGGCAGTGGTAGACGCCGCGCTGCAGCAGCTCGTAGGCCCGGCGCTGGGGCTTGGGGCCGTAGTAGCCGGTGAAGGAACCGAGGTTGGCCTGGAAGAGGCAGGAGTCGAGAAGCGAGAAACGAGAAGCAAGGGGCGAGAGGCGAGAATCGCGAGACGAGGAATGCAAATCGAGGGGCGAGAGGCGAGAATCGGGGGGCGAGAGGCGAGAATCGCGAAACGAGAAAAGTCTCTTCCAGAGGGATTTTGCCGGTTCTCGCTTCTCGTGTCCCATCTGACTTTTCTCGTCTCTCGCTTCTGCCTGTTCACGTTTCTCGTCTCTCGCTTCTGCCTGCTCTCGTTTCTCTCCTCTCGTTTCTTCCTCGATAATCTCCCAGATCACGTCGCTGCGCTCGGGGTGGGCGATGAGGGGGAGGTAGCCCTGGACAACGATCAGGGAGGCCATCTCGGCGACCAGGCCGGGGTGGGCCTGGGGGGGGCCTCGCACAGCACCAGCCGGCTGCCCCCAAGGGGGAGCAGGTTGGCGGCGTACTGCTCGAAGCATTCGTCGAGGGTGTATTCCATGCCGGGGCGCAGGGTCAGGGCGACCCCTTCGTAATCGAGCCGCGACTGCAGCCTGCGCACGGCCTCGCGGATCTCGACCGGGGAGATCTCGTAGTGGCCCTTGATGCAGTGCGGGGTGCAGCAGATCTCGCGAAAACCGAAAGCCGCCAGAGCCCGCGCCATATCGAGGGACTCGTCGGCGGTCTCGGGCCCGTCGTCGAGGCCGGGGAGGAGGTGGCAGTGGTAGTCGATCATAAGAGAAACGTGAAACGAGAGGCGAGATACGAGAAAAGTCACAAAACTGAATCAAGTGTCTCGCTTCTCATTTCTCACGACCATTTTGTTTATGTTTTGACCTGATAAGACCACCGATCATTGCCGAAATCTCTTCAACTTCATTCAACCACTTTTCACCAACGTTTCTGTTGATATAGAAAATTTCCATGCCAATATAAATTTGAGTCTTCAATTCGCCGCAGGAACCTTTAGCGTAGCTCAAAAAGTTGCAACATTCCCTCCAGCCGCAACGTTCCTGCCCTTCAGCGATATTACTCGGCACCGACAAACCGGCCCGCGTAATCTGATCCTTGAAGCCATAATCCCTGAGGGGCTTCAATTCCCGGTAGATATCAGCACTGAGCCGCATGGACTTTCGCCAGACATCAAGATTCTCAAAAACCATTACACCCTCCCAACCAACAAATGAATACATAACATTGGACAGCTTATTCTCGTCTCTCGTTTCTCGCCTCTCGTTTCTCGCCTCTAGGAATTGAGCTTCTCCCAGACCCGCTTGATGGCGGCGATGGCCGGGTTTTCCTTGAAGTCGTCCTCGTGTTCGCCGTAGTAGCCGCGGTAGTAGCGGTTGCCGTAGTAGCCGTAGTTGCCGTAGTACTTGAAACCACGCCCGGACTTGTCGTTGAGCACCACCCCGCTGATCTTGATGTCAACGGCCTGCAGGGTGTCGATCATCTGCAGGGCGGCCCGCTCGGGGACCCGGCACGGCTCGAGCACCACCAGGGTGATGTCGACCAGTGGGCCGAGGATCTGGGCATCGGTGACCGGCAGCACCGGCGGGGCGTCGATGACCACGTAGTCGTAGCGCTCGCGCGCGGTCAGGAGCAGCTTCTTCATCCGCTCGGAGCCGAGGATCTCCGCCGGATTGGGGGGGATGCGCCCGGCCGGCAGGAAGTCGAGCTTCGGTTTGTTCAGGTGGCGCATCGCCGCCTGCTTCCCCTCGATCAGCAGGTCGGTCAGGCCGGGCTCGTGGGTTTGGCCGAACATTTCGTAGAGCGAGGGGCGGCGCAGGTCGCAACCGATCAGCAGCACTTTCACCCCGGTCTGTGCCAGGACCACGGCGAGATTGCCGGCCACCGTCGACTTGCCTTCGTTGGGGAGGCAACTGGTGATCATGATCACCTTGTGCGACTCCTTGCCGGTGATGTAGTGCAGGTTGGTGCGCAGGGCCCGGAAGGCCTCGACCACCGGCGCCTTGGGAGCCAGCGTGGTGATCAGGCGCTTGCGCGGTAGCCGGGCATCCTCGTCGGCGAAGGGGATGCGCGGGATGATGCCGAACACCGCCAGCCCCAGCTTGTCGCGCACGTCGTCGGTGGTCTTGATGGTCTGGTCCATGTAGTCGAGGAGGAAGACCAGGCCAACCCCGAGCATGAGCCCGAGGACCAGACCGAGGGCGAGATTCTTCTGGCGGTTCGGCTTGATCGGCCCCCTGGGAGTGACCGCCGGGTCGATGACCTCGGCGCTGCTGATGGCGGAGGCCTGGGCGATCTTCGCCTCCTGCTGCTTCTGCAGGAGAAAATTGTACAGTTCGGCATTGACCTTGTGCACACGGGTGCGCTTGGCCAGCTCCAGCTCGGTCTCGGGGATCTCCTTGAGCTGCTGGTCGTAGCCGGCGATGGTACGCGCGGCGTCGCGCTCGCCCAGGGCCAGCTCCTGGCGCACCGACTGGTAGGCGGAGAGCATCGCCTCCTGAACCCGACGGATCTCTGCTTCTTTCTCGCGCACCGCCGGATGCGCCGGGGTGAAGTTGACCAACAGGCTCTTCTTGGCCGCCTCGAGTTCGCCCAGGCGCGCCGCCAACTGGCCGATCTGGCTGCCCCCTTCGATGACCGGCGGCGTGAAGGCCGCGCCTTTCTTCAGTGCATCCTGCAGGCCACCGATGGCGTATTCGACGCGCTGGCGCTTGAGCGACAGATCGATCTTCTGCTGCTCCAGCCCGACCACCTTGCCGACCAGCGAACCGCCCTCGGGACCGAGGGTGGTCAGGCCGGTCTGCACCTTGTACTCCTGCAGCGCCTGTTCGGACTTGTCGAGGTTGCCCTTGAGACCGTCGAGCTGCTGACTGATGAATTCGACAGTCTTGCCGGCCTCGCGGGTCTTGCCGGTCACGTTGGTCTCGAGGTAGGCATCGATCAGCATGTTGACCACATTGCGGGCCCGCTCCGGATCGGAGCTCTGGCTGGAGACGCGCAGCATGTTGCTCTCCTGGCCCATCTCCACCACCTTCAGACTGCCGAGGACAGCTCCCACCTTGTCATCGATCGCCTGGCGCTCGACGGTCAGCGACTGGCCCGGCCTGGGCCGCGCGCAGGATAAGCAGCAGGCGCGCGCCGCCGGACCTCGAAGGGTTTGCCGCTCTCGCCGCTGCCGAGTCTTCGGCCGGTAAGGTCACTGACCGTGAAGGCGGCCGGACCGGTCATGTCGATCTTCAGCCCGGGGAGGGCACCGTTCATGCTGAACTCATCGATGCGCACGTCGAGACCCGGCGAGACGCCGGTGATCTGCCAGTCGAGGTTCATGCGCCGGACCACCTTCTCGGCCAGGGAACGCGATTTGAGCACCTCGATCTCGGTGGTGAGATTGCTCTCCGACCCCATGCCGAGCTGATTCATCATGTTCTTCTCGGAGGGTTTGCGGATCTGCAGGGTGGCGTAGGCCTCGTAGACCGGGGTGACCATGAAGGTGTAGAGCGCGGTGCCGGCGAAGACCAGGGCAAAGACGATGGCGGCAATCCGCCAGCGGCGCAGCAGGACGTTGAGGTAGTCGGAGAGGTGCACCTCTTTTTCGAAGTTGTTCAGGGCGCGCGGGGCTTGATCAGACTTGCGTCTGTGGTGAGTGTTCTGGTCAGTCATGCATTCGTCATCCGTCGCGACCCAAGGGGCGCGCCATCAGCATGTGGATACAAAAGGGAACCACCCGGCCGCGGAGCCGGGTGGTTCGACGTCGTGAACACGTAACGAGGGTCGAATCAATCGTTGTCGGTGGCAGCCTCATAGAGCATGATATGGCTGGGCCACCGCGCCGATCAGCTGGAAGGTCGGCAGGATCTGCTCGATGATCTCGTTCCAGCCGCCCAGGCCGGTCTTCGGCACGAAGACGATGTCGCCGTCCTGCAGCGGCATCGGCAGCGCCTGGCCGTTCATCATCTTGCCGAGATCGACGATCATCAGCTGGCCACGGGTCGGCGAGTGGGTGCGGATCAGGCGCACGTGCTCGGCATCGTAGGGCTTGCCGTCGAGACCGGCGGCGGCCAGAGCCTGGATCAGGTTGAGGCGGCCGTTGACCATCGGCACCGGGCCGGGGCGCCCGACCGTGCCGAGCACGAAGACCTGCTGGGCTTCGTTCCCCGGCACGTAGATGGCATCCCCCTGGCGCAGCTGGATGTTCTGGCGCAGGTCGTTGTTGTAGAAGAGCTGATAGATGTCGACCGGCATCACCTTGTCGTTGCGGATCACCCGGGCGCCACGCAGGTTGGCCTGGTCGGCCAGGCCGTTGCCCAGAGCAAGACCGTGCAACAGGCTGGTCGGCCGGTCGAGATAGACGAGGCCTGGTTGGTTGAACTTGCCGAGCAGGTAGAGGGGCTGGGACTTGAATTCGACGATCTCGACGGAAACCACCGGCTGCTTGATGTAGGCGGCGAAGACCTCGACCAGCTTGGTCTGAATCTGCTCGACGGTCAGCCCCGCCACTTCGACGCCGCCGACCAGCGGCAGCAGCAGCTTGCCGCTGGTGTAGACGCGGAAGCCGCCGAGATTCTCCGCCCCTGCTGCCTTCCCCTCGCCGTTGCCGCGCTCGAGCAGCCCCGGCACGGTGACCGAGAGGACGTCGCCGGCGCCGACCCGGTATTCCTTGCTCTCGGTCGGGTCGGGAGCGGGGGGTGGCACCGAAACTTCCTGCAGCGCCAGGATCGCCGAGCTCTGGTCGGTGATATCGATCATCGTCCCCGGCGCATAGGGGATGTACTTATGGCACCCGCCGAGGAACAGCACGCTCACTGTCAGAAGAACCGCCATCAGGCTGAAACGCTTCATTCCCTACCTCCATCGTCCGCCGGTTGCCGCGGGGTTTTCCGCAAAAAGATCCGGCATGAGATATTTTCAAGATTTCAACGGTTTAACCCCACTCTTTATAAACAAAGTCGTGTAATTATGTCAAATTAAAAGAGCTGCAGCGCGAAGATGAAAACGCGAACATAAAAAATGACCCGCCACAGGGGCGCGCCGAGGGCCAAAACTACAGGCATTGCACAGCAAGATCCCGCGTTGCACTCGGGATGGCAGAAAAGGTCAATCGTCACTGGTCACTGGTCACGGATCACCGCCACGTCCCCGGCAATCTCGGCTTTGCGCAGCGGCTGCCGTTCCAGGCTGGCGATCTGCTGCCGGCCGTCGGCGACGCTGACGAGCAGGCGCACCCGCGACCACTCGCCCGGCGCCTCGAGCACCAGGCGGTCGCCATCGAAACCGGCGACGCCGATCCGCTCGCCGAGCCGGTCCCCAGGGCGCACCAGGCGCAGCTCCCCTGACGGCGACTTCGCCACCGCCAGTTGATCCGGCACCGAAATCTGCACGATCCGCCAGCCGTCAAGGTCGGCGGCAAAGGCCGGGGCCGGCAAGATTGGCAGTGCTGCAAGCAAAATCATGGTGAGCAGTTTATTCATGTCAGAACCTATTCTTTTGGGCCGTAGATCACGGCGGCATCGTGAGACGTAAAAAGTAAAAAGCTGCTTTCGGGCGAGTTGTTGTCATTTCACCTTTCACGTTTCACTTTTCACGGCCCCTCGGCATTTCGATCGGCCGGCCGGAGAGGAGATCGGCGCGGCGGATTTCCTTTCGAGTATGGTCGATATTGTCTCCCAGTCATATTGCGACTCGATGGCCGGGATGTACTCCAGACCGCGCCCCCTGGCCAGATTGACGAAGGTGGTGGCGTTGATGGCCACGACGCCGGGCTTCGGCTCACTGAACTCGATGTCGATCTTGGCGTAGAACAACCCGCCTTGACATTTCACATAAGCATCGACAGGCGACTCGCCCGATTTAACCGGTATTTCCAGCCGCTGCCGGTAGCCGTGCTCCGGCGCCTCGGTCATCTGCTCGAAGAACTCGTGCTTCGCGACCACCAGGCCGCTGTCGGGATCGGGGGTCTCAAGGATCAGGCGCAGCTTCCCCGGCTCGCCTTCGACGGAGAGCTTGACATCCGTGTGCCAGTCGCGGTCCAGCGAGGAGTATTGCATGGCCAGGATATCTTCCTCCTTGTGAACCCAGTTCCGCTTGATCAGATCGAGCATCGACGCCTTGCCCGGCTTCTTGCTGAAGGTCATGTTGTAGCATGACTACAAAACCCGGCGGCGCCAGCTTGCGGATGCGGAAGGTGAAGGGTTTGTCGGGCTCGAAACCGGGGCCATGAAGCTTCTCCTTCTTCAAGGTTTTGAAGTCGCGGGTGGGATTGTACCGATAGTGATAATCGTACCCCTCGCGGACGATCTCGTTGACGCCGATCACATCGCCGAAAGCCTCGGCGAAAAACCGCCCCGCCCCATCGGTGGTCACCTGGAATCGCTCGAATTCCTGCCTGGGCGGGATCGCCCCGGCGATGCGCACGCTCATCTTCACGACAGCCCCCGCCACGGGGGCGCCGTCGAGGTCGACCACCTGCCCGTAGAAGCGGACCTCGTTGTTCAGTTCCCCCGCCAGTTCGGCAACGGCCTTGTGGAAACGCGCCGTTGGGGCAGCCCCCGCCGTATCCCCGGAAAATGCCGGAGGAGCCGGCCAGCCGGCCAGAAGCCCTCCGACCAGCAGCAACCTGACAATCTTCATTATTCCACCCACCTTTCAGAAAGAGCAGCGTCCCGCACAAACTGCTGCCAATATTTTTGCTCGGCGACGACATTCGAACGGAACTGACGGCTGTGGGCCGACTTTTCACCGTCATAGCCGAATACGGCAAGGTCGACAATTCCGGCCGTGCCCAGCGGGAGCAGGTTCGAGGCACCGAGGGCGCAGGCTCTGGACTGGGCGCAGTACGAGAAGATCTCGTGCCGGCCTTCGGGAAACACCAGCGGCAGCAGACCACCGTTTGGCCCGTCGGGGTCGGCATTGCGATAGAAGCCGACATCCGGGACCTCCGGCGGGTAGTGTGAGGGATCACCCTGGTAGCCATACCCAACAGAGCCATCCGGCCGGGTCCGGTTATTGAGCAGCCAGGTCGGTTGCGTGACACTGTCGCCGGTCAACGCGTAGTCACGGGCGTTGTAGTAGTTGAAGAGCCGGCCGACCTTGCCGGCGACCCGGGAGAGATAGGGCAACCGGTCCGGGTCGTCGGGGTATGACGCCATGACCTCCGGTGTCCTGGCGGTCAGGTTCTGCACGACCGGGTAAATGTGATCATAGAAGGCCGTCGACAACGCCGCCTGACTGGCCACATAGGTGTGCACCAGGCGGCGATCGCCGAGACGGATGGCCTCGCCGGCCACGACGTTCCCCTGGCTGTGGGCCAGCAACCGCACGCCGCCGGGATAATCGCCCGAGAGTTGTTCGAGGACACCTTTCAGGGCCGGGGCCGACTGCCAGGCGATATACTCGCTCCGGTCGAAGTTCGCCAGGAAGTCCCAGGACGGCAGGGACCGGCACGGCCAGTCGAAGAGCCCGACCTTTCCACGGTATCCCTGCCACCACAGCCGCTTGAAGACCGTTTCCGCCCAGCGCCGCTTTTCCCACGGCTGCATGTTCCAGCCATGGACGAACAGGACGTATTCATCGTTAGCCGGCCGGTAGAGAGCCAGGCGCGAAGCATTTGCCTCCATCCCTTCGGGGTTGACGGCCGGCCTGACCGGGCTGTCCTCCTTGTCAGTCGTCTGCGAAACGACAAAGTGATCGTAGAACCAGGTCGGGTCGACCAGTTCCAGGGCCACGCTCCGGGAGGCGACCGGCACCCCCTGATGATTCGCGGTCAGAACCAAGCGCCCCTTCCCCGGCATGCGCCCTTCGAACATGGAATGGGTTGGTTTTGTTCGACAGCCAAACTTGGCAGCCGGCAAGTTGACCGGGAGATCTACCGACGGCAGCCAGCAAGTGACGTTAGCAGCTGTTCGTCAGGCTGATCAGGGGTCGATCCTGGTCACTCGGCAGGCCGAGATAGCCATCAGAGAGATTGACTGCCGGGAAGACGTTGAGCATCGGCTGGATCTTGTCGTCATCCGCCGCCACTTGCAGGGTATAGGTCAGCGGACCCGGTGCGGCGACCGCCCCGAGCAGCACGATGCAGTCTGGCGAAGTCCTCAAGGTCGCGCTTGCAGGCGATCACGGCATCGATGCTGTCATCACCGGTTTCAGCATCGTCCTCGACATCCTGACCATCCTCCCGGTGCTGGTAGTCCCGATCGTTGTTCACCCAGAACAGGGCCGCTTCATCGAGGTTGTGGCGAAAATTGATGGTCCGGTCGCGGTTGCCGTCCACGGCCATGTCGAGATCCATCATCGTCACCGGCACCGTATCGCCCACCGGCGCCGCTCCCGCCGGCAAGAAAGAGGCGGTGAGGGTGTCGCCGCGAAGGACAGTACTTTCGGCGAGTCCTTCCAGGTAGAGGGGGATGGCCGCTGGAAACGCGGTCACCGGTTCGGGCGGGTCGGTCGGTTTGAACTCCACCCAGACGCCATCCTTCCGATGGAAAATGCGCAATTTCGCCGGGTCACCCGCCCGCACCTGCCAGGTGCCGCCCTGCCCGCCGCTGGCGTCGATCTGCAGCCAGGCGCGCTTCAGTTCGTCATCGGTCTCGACCAGTCCCGGGGTGGCGGCATCGGGAAGCGACACGGCCGGGTCGGCGTCGCGTTCGTCGAAGTCGTTGTTGAGCAGAACGAAGGCGCCGACCTGATCCTCGATGGCATCCGGCAAGCCGTCGACCCGCAGGTCGACGGCCGCGGTGCGCTGCAGCAGCGGGATCCTGCGGCTGCGGATCTCGTTGGCTTCCCCGGCATTGTTGAGGATCACCTGGAGTTCGTAGTTGGACCTGGGATCGAACCAGTAGCCGGCCGGGAAGGTCACCGCCGGGTTCCCTGAGGTTGCGGCCGGGAGGGTGTCCCACAGTTCGCCGTTGCGCCAGAGCAGCACCTGCGCGTAGTTGGCGACGTACTGGGCCGGAGCGATGGCAAAGGAGAAGGTCAGGTCACGCTGGGCGATGCCGCGGGGGTCGACCAGGACCGTGGCGGTCTCGGGAGGCCTGAGCTCAACCCCCCAGATCGGTACGCTACGCTGTTCGGGACCGATGACAACAGTGGCGGCCGGCTCGAGAGCACCGCATCCCGCACAGCCGTTGACGATGCGCGGCAGACTTCGGCTGGCGGCGGCCTCGACGGCAACATTGACAAGGCCAAGCGGCAGGGAGACATTGCCTCGATACAGATAGGGGAGCGCCTGGCTATTGGCCATGCTGGCGGCGCGAACGGCCGGCTGACCGCCGATGGCGACACGGTCAGGGGCGGCAAGCGTGAACGCACCGGTCCCCGCGACCATGTCGCAGGTCAAGTCCGGAAGCGGCAGGCAGGAGAGCGGCTGGCCGTCGGCCAGGATCGTTGCCCCTTCGGCCAACAGCGCGGCCTTGACCTGGATTCCGGCCGGTTCTCCGGCCGGACGGGCATCGACATTGCGGCTGGCTTCGTCGAGCCGCTTCTGGTAGAGCAAAACCAGCCGGTTTGCCGGGGCGGCGGCGCTGGCCGTGCAGGACGCAAACGCCTCGCTCCGATGGAACCAGGCGGCGCTCCCGGTCCCGCTGCTGGTGGCAAAGGCGGCCGTGACCGGATAGCGGGCATAGGGCACGCCGCCGAGAATGATGCCCGCCCGGGCGCCGCCATCGGAGCGACTGACGACGCTGACGCTGGCGGCCGCGCCACATTCTCCGTAGACCGGAAGCAGTTGGAGACAGGCATCGTCGGCGACCAGTCGGGCATTGCGCCGGTCCGGCTCCAGGCCGGGCGGGTTTCCGCAGCGCGAGCCGACGGCCGGCTGGACCGGCTGGACCGTGAAAGTGACGGCGTGGTTGGCCACCGGATTGCCGAAGCGGTCCCGGAGCAGCAGCAGCGCATCGCCCGAATAGCCGAACACCTCGCCGCGCAGGTTGTCGCCGTAGGCCTTGGAAAGTGCCGGGTCGGGGCGGCCGGCGAAACCGAAGATGGCGATCGGCACGGCAAGCCTTGCCAAGGATCCTGAACCCAGCTCGGCATCGATCAGGTTTTCGCCGGCAAGATTGGCGTGGCGGTCGCCGGCGCGGACATAGACGACCGGATTGTCGGAGGTCAGCTCCCCCGGCACGAAACGAGCCCGGGCCATGCCGTCGCGACCGCTGACAGCAGTCAGTTCCCGCAACCGTTCGCCCGGATGCAGCAGGTCATCGACCAGCCAGCCGCCGCCGCTGCGCACGGTGAAGATGACCGGAGCGCCGGCCACCGCGACCCCCCGGGCGTCGCGCACCAGCGCCGCGAGGGTACCGTCGAGCGGCTCGCCGGCGGTCGCCTCGCGGATCGGCCAGGGGGTTACCGCGGCCAGGCTCTGCGCCTGGGCGGGGTCGGCATTGGGCTCGCCCGTGAAGGGACTGGCCATGATGGCGGCCAGTTCCGCCGGCCAATCACGCCGGCCAAGCACGGTCTGACCGCCAGCCAGCCCGCCGGAGAGCATGTAGCCAGCCTCACCCGTCGCGGGATGTTCCTTGAGGTAGCCGGTGCCGCTCCAGGCCGACTGCGTCACCCCGGCTGCCGGCAGGCGAACGCTCTGCCCCTGGGCGACGGCCGCAGTGATATCCGCGGCGACCATGGGGTCGAGATCCAGAGTGGGCAGCAGTTCACCGGCATTGCCGGCATCCAGGGTCAGCACCGGCAAACCGGCCGCTCGGGCCAGCCCGAGAAGCCTCGCCGTGGAGATCGCCGCGACCCCGAACTCCTCTTCGAAGAGACGATGCTCCAGGACCGACCCTTCCAGAGCGGCCAGTTCGAAAAAGCCGCGCACACGGCCGGCATCCGCAGCCGTGCGCGCGACCGCGGCGGCACCGCGCAGATTGGCATCGATAAACAGACCCTGCCATTCGGCGGCGTGCGCCACCCCGGCCAGTTCGTCGACCCGCAACTGACCGCCGACGGCAACGAAGGACGGCAGCGGGCGGGCCAGGGCGACGGCAAAGAGGTCGGCCAGTTCACTCTCGCCGCAGTTCCAGGCATCGATGTAGGCGAGGGCGGCCCGGTGCAAAAGCTCGGCGGCACTGGCGGCAAGCGTTGTGCGGTCCGGGGGCAGCGCCTGCTGCGCGACAATGCCGAGCAGCAGCGGATAGCCGGCAGGCACGCTGTCGCTGACCGAGGCACTTCCCGACGGGCCGACAAAATCGAGGTTCAAGGTGAAGTTGGCCCCGACGGCCAGACCGCTTGTCGCCACCGCCAGGCGCTCGCCGTCGACAACCACGACGGGACGCAGGCGCACCAGATAAGCGGGGGTGTTGTCCAGTCCGCCCCAAAGGTTGATCTGTTCCTGGTCGGCCACCGTCTCCGGCTCGAAGCCGATCATCACCCGGCGGTTGGACAACTGGCGCAGCGGCACGGTCAGGTCGAACAGCGGCGCGCCCGCCGGGTCGCCCATGACGGCGCGCAGGCGCACCTGATGTTGCAATTCCAGCGGGAGTGCAGCGTATTCGGCGGTGACGGCGACCTCGACGAACTGCGGCATCGACGGCAGGATGCTTAGGGGAGCCGGTCGCTGCCGACGGGTGTGCAGAGTGTCGGCAAAGGTGCGGCCCGGCTGGTCGGTCGCCAGGAACAGCTCGGTTTCCTGGCGCAGCAGCTCCCGCGGCGGCGCTTCGCGGGGGGCGTCAAGATAGCGGTCGCGGAAACCGGGGAGCGGGTTGCCGGGCTGCGCCGACAGGTCGATGGCCACTGCTTCCTCATAGCCACCGGTCTTGAGGCTGGTGTCGAGAGGGATCCACAGCTGCCCGCTGGCATCGGCGACCATTCCCCGGTAGTTGGCGTAGGGGACCAGCGCCTCGACCCAGAGATGCTCGATGCGCAGGGAGACGAGCCGTCCCCCGGCGCGGATCGCCTCGCAGGGGATGCCGGCGCCCTGGAAGAAGGCGGGGAGCTGTTCCGGATCGTTTATGCCGGTGGCCATGAGGGCGGCATCGAGCCCGGGAAAGAATTCGATGGTGCCGCGCACATAGCGCGCCGGATAGCCGCCGGCCCGCAGCAGGGCGATCAGCAGGGCCGCCTGGTCGGCATCGTTGCCGCTCCGCTGGCGCAGCGTCTCCTCGGCCCCCTTCATGCTCCCCCAGTACCACTCGGTACGGATATTCTCACGGACCCAGTTGTACATGGCCGCCGGATCCCAGTGCGTGCGCCCGGCAGCAGCAGCAATCGCCCGGGCCTGGCTGACAATTGCGGCGGAGACCGGGGCTTCCGGACTGCCGGCAAGATCGGCCGGGAGCGCCAACGGCGGCACTGCCAGGTGGTAAGCCGGCATCAACAGTGGTGCGGCGACAGGGAGGCGCGGAGGAAAGCCAGGTTGACGGTAGGGCAAAAGCCCGTGGAGAGGGTGGTGGCGGGGTGGCGCCAACTCATCGAGAGCGGCCAGCAGCGCATCCAGTTGGCGTCCAGTCAGTGCAGGGCTGGTCAGGACCGCTCCGAGACTTTCGAGCAACCGGGCCATGGCCGCAGCATAGCGCGCTGTCGCGTCCAGATGCCGCGCCCGACCCTCCCCCGCTACTCCCTGCAATCCGTCCCCCCGGATGCGCAAGTGCTCTTTCATCAACAGATCGCTGGCCTGCAACGTCTCACCCAGGACCCGCAGACGAGCAAGGGCTGTCGTCGCCAGACGTTCTTCCGACAAATCGGTCCGCAGTTGCGCCACAACATTCCGCAACTGTTCCGCAGTGACCCACAGGGTCCGTTCGGGCCCCTCACCAGAGGCCTGTGCCGTTAGTGGGATGCCCCCCTGAATGACCAACAGACCGACCAGCACGCAGCAAAACATCCTGCCCATGCGCCCCTCCCCTGTACATAACATTAGCCCGCGTGCGATATCGCTTCAGGCAAATAAAAAACCGGACTGCCAAGGGCAAAAACCCTTCGACAGCCCGGCCATCTTTCCTGGTTAGAAAGACCCGTCGGCTTTCCGTCCCCCCCTCACAGAAGGTTTGGCTTTTCGGGAGTGCCATTAATTAAATTGCATTGCATGTGTATCGTTGGAGAATTTAAATGTCGAAAGAAGAGCTGTCAAGCAAAAAATCGACAACCCGAAAAAATCTGCGGGAAGGTTTGAGAATCAGGAAGAAGCGGGTGAGGGTGGCTCGGCGGGACGGGACGGTCTGCGGAAGCGCTTGAGCAAACTGCCGATGGGGCCGGAACTGACGAACAGGCAGGCCAGGGCGAAGATCATGATCTCCGGCTGGGCAACGATGACGATGATGAAGAAGATTGCCAGTACCAGGAAGCCGAAGGGCTGGCGGCGGAACAGCTCGGGGTCCTTGAAGGCGTAGTAACGGACATTGCTGACCATCAGCCCGGCCAGCACGTAGATGAGGAGCAGAACCGACACCTTCTTGATCGTCCCCTCCCCGCCCATGTGGTAGAAGAAGATCACCAGGGAGGCGGCCATCCAGGCCGCGCCCGGGATCGGCAGGCCGACAAAGCGCTTCGATTCGACGGTGGTGATCTGCACGTTGAAGCGCGCCAGGCGCAGGGCGCCGCAGACCACGTAGAGAAACGCCGCCAGCCATCCCATCTTGCCGAAGGGCTTGAGCGCCCAGGCGTACATCATCAGTCCGGGGGCCACGCCAAAGGCGACCAGGTCGGCGAGGGAGTCGTACTCGACCCCGAACTTGCTGGTGGTGTTGGTCAGGCGCGCCACCTTGCCGTCGAGACCGTCGAAGATCGCCGCGATCAGGATGAACCACGCCGCCACCAGGTAGTTGCCGTTCATGGTGGCGACGATGCTGTAGAAGCCGGAAAAGAGCCCACCGGTGGTCAACAGGTTGGGGAGCAGGAATACGCCGCGCCGCAGGTTCTCGTTCTGGTCGGCGCCACTCGCCAGACGCTTCATGACGGCAAATCCCCCAGCACCGTTTCGCCGGCCACGGTGAGATCGCCGAGGCGGGCATGCACGGTGCTCCCTTGCGGCAGATAGATGTCCACCCGCGAACCGAAGCGGATCAGGCCGAAACGCCGGCCGCGCTCGATGCGGTCGCCAACAATCGGGTAGGTGACGATGCGCCGCGCGATCAACCCGGCGATCTGGATGAACAGGACCTTGTGCCCATCATCGGTCTGCACGACCAGACCGGCCTGCTCATTCTCCATGGAGGCCTTGTCGAGGGCGGCGTTCAGAAACCGTCCGGCATGGTAGAAACGGTCGATCACCGTGCCGCTGACCGGCACCCGGTTGACGTGCACGCTGAAGACATTCATGAAGATGCTGATCTTGGTGACCGGGAGGCTGCCGCAGCGGGGCTCGACAACCTCGCCGACGAAGATCACCTTGCCGTCGGCGGGTGCCACCACCTTCTTCTCGCCCGGCGGGGGGGTGCGTTCCGGGTTGCGGAAGAACCACGCCGTAAACAGGGTCAGCGCCGTGGCGATGGTGGTGAGACACCACCAGTTGCAGGCGGCAAAGACCACGGCAGCGCAGGCGATCCCGCCGATGAACGGGTAGCCTTCGCGAGCGAAGGGAGTGTGCTGGTTTTTCATAAGAAAACCGAAGCGAGAAACGAGAAACGGGAAACGAGAAAAGGCTTATTCTCGCCTCTCGCTCCTCGCTTCTCGCTTCACGTATCTAGTTTTTGCTCTTGTCGACCATCTTGTTCTTGCCGATCCAGCTCATCATGCCGCGCAGCTTCGCGCCGACTTCTTCGATCTGGTGCTGAGCAGCCTGACGACGCAGGGCGTTGAGCACCGGTTTGCCGGCCTTGTTTTCGAGGATGAACTCGCGGGCGAACTCGCCGCTCTGGATCTCGCGCAGGATTTCGCGCATCTCGTCCTTGGTGTCCTCGTTGATGATACGCGGGCCGCGGGTGAAATCACCATACTCGGCAGTATTGGAGATCGAGTAACGCATGTCGGCGATGCCGCCCTGGTACATCAGGTCGACAATCAGCTTGAGCTCGTGCAGGCACTCGAAATAGGCCATCTCCGGGGAGTAGCCGGCCTCGACCAGCACCTCGAACCCGGCCTGGACCAGGGCGGTGGTGCCGCCGCAGAGCACGGCCTGCTCGCCGAACAGGTCGGTTTCGGTCTCCTCGCGGAAGGTGGTCTCGATGATCCCGGCGCGACCGCCGCCAACGCCCGAGGCATAGGCCAGGGCGATCTCCCTGGTGTTGCCACTCGGATCCTGCTGAATGGCGATGAGGCAGGGGACGCCGCCGCCCTGGACATACTCGTTGCGCACCGTGTGGCCGGGGCCCTTGGGGGCGCACATGAAAACGTTGATGTTCTCGGCCGGGACGATCTGGTTGAAGTGGATGTTGAAGCCGTGGGCGAAACCGACGTAGCTCCCCGGCTGGATGTTCGGCTGGATCTGCTCGCGGTAAATATCGGCCTGCAGTTCGTCCGGGAGGAGGATCATCATGACCGCGGCGGCCTTGACGGCCTCAGCGGTGGACATCACCACATGACCGGCCTTCTCGGCCTTGACCCAATTGGCGCCGCCCTTGGGGAATTCGGCGACGATCACGTCGTAGCCGCTCTCCTTGAGGTTGTTGGCATGGGCGTGCCCCTGGCTGCCGTAGCCGATGATGGCGATCTTCTTTCCCTTGACGACGTCCTTGTTGGCGTCCTTGTCATAATAAATCTTCACGGTATCCTCCTGTGGAGTAGGGTTGTTATCTCGTTTGAAAGCGGGTTGTTATAGCACGAAACGTGAAACGTAAAAAGTGAAATGTGAAAAGTTAAAACCCTGCCCGAAGGCAACGTTTCACGTCTTACGTTTCACGTTTTACTCGTTGGATCGCCAGCCTTTGGGGCCGCGGCCGAGGGCGACGGGGCCGGAGCGGACCAGTTCCTTGATCCCCATGGGCCGCAGCAGCTCGATAATCGCGTTGATCTTGGCCGGAGCCCCGGTCATCTCGATGGTGTAGCACTTCGGCGTGACATCGACCACCTTGCCGCGGAAGATGTCGCTGATACGCAGGACTTCGGCGCGGGTGTCATCCTCGGCGGTGACCTTGATCAGGCACAGCTCGCGCTCGATGAACTCCTCGTCGGTGAAATCGATCACCTTGATGGTGTCGATCAGCTTGTTGAGCTGCTTGTTGATCTGCTCGAGAATCCGGTCGTCGCCGGAGGTGACGATGGTCATCCGCGAGATGCTCGGGTCAAGGGTCGGGGCCACCGACAGGCTCTCGATATTGAAGCCGCGCCCCGAGAAGAGCCCGGCCACGCGGGCGAGCACGCCGAACTCATTCTCCACCAGTACCGAAATCGTATGTCGCATCGAAGTTGCTCCTCGTCAAACTTAAGTAAGGATTCGCTTATTCGAAACGGGAAACGCGAATCGAGAAAAAACCATTTCGCGCCTCGCGCTTCTCGTATCTCGCATCTCGACTCTAGGAAGCAAGCACCATCTCGTTCAGACTCGCCCCGGCCGGGACCATGGGGAGGACGTTCTCCTCGCGGGCGATCTTGAACTCCATGATCACTGGACCCTTGGTGGCGAAGGCCTGCTTGATGACCGCTTCGACCTCTTCCGGCTTTTCGGCGCGCAGGCCGGTGGCGCCGTAGGCCTCGGCGAGCTTGACGAAGTCGATCGGCAGTTCCATGCAGGTCTGGCTGTAGCGCTTGTTGAAGAACAGCTGCTGCCACTGGCGGACCATGCCGAGGAAGTTGTTGTTGAGGATGACGATTTTCACCGGCAGGCGGTACTGCACCAGCGTCGCCAATTCCTGGGAGTTCATCTGGAAGGAACCGTCGCCGGAGATATCGATGACCTGACGCTTGGGGAAGGCCGCCTGGGCGCCAAGGGCCGCCGGCAGGCCAAAGCCCATCGTGCCGAGTCCCCCGGAGGAGAGAAAAGTGCGCGGCTGGACGAAGTCGAAGAACTGCGCAGCCCACATCTGGTGCTGGCCGACCTCGGTGGTGACGATGGCGTCGTCGTTGGAGAGCTCGCGCAGCTTCTCGATGACGTACTGCGGCTTGATCACGGTTTTCGACGGGGTGTAGCTCATCGGCTGGTCGCGGCGCCAGGCGGCGACCTCGTCGTGCCAGGGCTTGAGGCGTTCCGTTACCTTGGCCAACTCCTCGGCGTGCCCGCCGAGTTCCTTGAGCAGCTTGCTCAGCACGTCGCGCAGGTCGCCGACGATCGGCAGATCGACACGCACGTTCTTCTTGATCGAGGTCGGGTCGATGTCGACGTGGATGATCTTGGCGTGCGGCGCAAAGGTGGCGATCTTGCCGGTGACGCGGTCGTCGAAGCGGGCCCCCAGGGCGATCAGCAGATCGGAGTTGGTCACCGCCATGTTGGCGTAGTAGGTGCCATGCATCCCCAGCATCCCCAGGGAGAGCGGGTGGCGCTTGGGAAAGCAGGCCATCCCCATCAGGGTGGTCGTCACCGGAGCCTGGATCGTCTCGGCCAGCTGTTTGAGCTCATCATGGGCATCGGTGAGGGTGGCCCCGCCGCCGACGTAGATCACCGGCTTCCTCGCCGCCAGGATCATGGCCGCGGCCTTGTCGACCATGCGCACGTTGCCGCTGTAGTTGGGCTTGTAGCCGCGCAGCTCGACGGTTTCCGGGTATTCGAACTTGGTGGAGGCAACCTGCACGTCCTTGGGCAGATCGACCAGGACCGGGCCGGGGCGGCCGGTGCGGGCGATGTAGAACGCTTTCTTGAGGATGGTGGCCAGTTCCTTGACGTCCCTGACCAGGAAGTTGTGTTTGGTCACCGGCCGGGTGATGCCGATGATGTCGGCCTCCTGGAAGGCGTCGTTGCCGATCAGCGGGGTCGGCACCTGGCCGGTGATGATGACCAGCGGAATCGAGTCCATATAGGCGGTGGCGATACCGGTGATGGTGTTGGTCGCCCCCGGGCCACTGGTGGCGATGGCCACGCCGACCTTGCCGGTAGCGCGGGCGTAGCCGTCGGCGGCATGCACCGCGGCCTGCTCGTGGCGGGTCAGGATGTGCTTGATGGGGGAATCCATCAGGTCGTCATAGATGTTGATGACCGTGCCGCCGGGGTAGCCGAACACCTGTTCCACCCCTTCACGCTGCAGACATTCGAGTAAAATTTTCGAGCCAGTGAGTTTCATTTCAATCTCCTTAATTGAGACGAGAAGCGAGAAACGGGAAACGTGAACAAGCAACTGCGGAGCGAGCCTGTTTTTTCGCGTTTCTCGCCACGCGCTTCTTGTTTTTCAAGCCTTACAGATCGCGCCGGTGTGGGCCGAGGTGACGACCTTGGCGTAGCGGGCCAGCCAGCCGGTCTTGATCTTCGGCTGCGGGGCGCTCCACGCCGCCTGGCGACGGACCAGCTCCGCTTCGTCGACCAACAGCTCCAGCTGGCGCTGCGGGATGTCGAGGCGGATGCGGTCGCCGTCCTTGACGAAGGCGATGGGGCCGCCCTCGGCGGCTTCCGGCGAGATGTGGCCGATGCACGGCCCGCGGGTCCCGCCGGAGAAGCGCCCGTCGGTGATCAGGGCGACACTGTCGCCCAGGCCGAGGCCCATCAGGGCCGCAGTCGGGGCGAGCATCTCCCTCATGCCGGGACCACCCTTGGGGCCCTCGTAACGGATCACCACCACGTCGCCGGCGACCACCTGCCCACCCATCAGTGCAGCCATGGCGCCTTCCTCCGAATCGAAGCAGCGCGCCGTTCCCTCGAAGACCATCATCTGCTCGGAGACGCCCGACTGCTTGACCACCGCTCCTTCGGGAGCGAGGTTGCCGGCGAGGATGGCGATCCCCCCCTCCGCCCGGTAGGGGTTGGACATGGGGCGGACCACGTCCTCGTCAACCGCGCCGACGCTGGCGACGATCTGGCCGATGCTTAGCCCGGTCAGGGTCGGGTTGTCCTTGATCAGGCTGCGCAGCTGGTAGAGCACCGCCGGCACGCCGCCGGCGCCGTCGAGATCCTCCATGAAGTGCTTGCCCCCCGGGTTCATCGAGGCCAGCTGCGGCGTTTCGCGGCTGATCCGGTCGAATTCACTCAGGGGCAGTTCCACCCCGGCCTCGCGGGCAATGGAGAGCAGGTGCAGGACGGTGTTGCTCGAACCGCCGAGGGCCACGTCGACGCGGATGGCGTTCTCGAAGGCGGCCTTGGTCATGATCTGCCTGGGAGTGATGCCGTCGCGCACCAACTGGACAATCCGTTCGCCCGAGGCGAAGGCGATGCGGCGCTTGAGGGAGGAGACCGCCAGGGCAGTGCCGCACCCGAACAGGCTCATACCGAGGGTTTCGGTGAGGATCGCCATGGTGTTGGCGGTGAACAGACCCTGGCAGGAGCCGGCGGTCGGGCAGGCCATGTCCTCGCAGACCATCAGCTCCTTTTCGTCGATGACGCCGGCTTTGTACTTGGCCATCGCCTCGAAGGTGTCGGAGACGAAGGAAAACTTGCGCCCCCCACGGCCGGCGCCGGTGAGCGACGGCCCGGCGGTGACCACCAGGCAGGGGATGTCGAGCCGCGCCGCGGCCATCAGCATCCCCGGCGTGATCTTGTCGCAATTGGTGAGCAGTATCAGGCCGTCGAGCCGGTGCGCCTCGGCCACCGATTCGACCATGTCAGCGATCAACTCGCGCGTCGGCAGCGAGTAGTGCATCCCCTTGTGTCCCATGGCGATGCCGTCGCACACCCCGGGGATACCGAAGAAAAACGCATAGCCGCCGCCGGTGTGGACCCCCTTCTCGATGAAGCGCTCGAGGTCGCGCATGCCGGTGTGCCCGGGGATCAGGTCGGTGAAAGAGGTGGCGATGCCGATGAACGGCTTGTCCATCTCGGCTTGCGGAACCCCGGCCCCCTTGAGCAGGGCCCGGTGCGGGGTCCGGTCGAACCCCTTAGTAATTGCGTCACTGCGCTTGGTCATCGGTGCGAATTCTCCCGATAGAGGTTATTATTCAGCATAAAAGATCTGTATACCTAGAAAAAGCGGCGCAGGTAAAGGGAAAACTGAGAAACGAGGAGCGAGAAACGCGGACAGGCAACGGCACTTAAGGTATGGTTTCCCGCGTTTCACGCTTCACGGCTCTCGGTGTAGGCAAAAACGAGGGGCCCACCGTGTGGTGGGCCCCGGAAGGTCCAGAAACGGTACGATCTACTGACGGCGCTCGCGCAGGAGCAGTTCCATTTCATCTTTGCCGGCCAGTTTGAGTTTCTGCATCCTGCGTCGGTCCATTTCCTCTTCAGGCGAGAGATAGACCCGTTCGTCCATCGCGCGCAGCTGTTTCTCGAAAATCACATGCTCTTCGTACAGCTTGCGGAACCGCGGGTTTTCCTCGCACAGCTTCTGGATCCGGGCCTGGTCCTTCTGCTCCATGGGCACCTCCGTGGAAGAGAGTTGAGGGGGAAACGACATGTCAAAAATAGCGAACGGTCGACGGGTTGTCAACGGGCAAAAAAACAAGTGCCGAGTGCTGAGTCCTGAGTGCTGAGGAAAATCCACGGCCAGCACCGGGGGGTTGACAATAAAATCCCAACTAACTAAATTTACTCAGTTTTTTCTCTGGTCTTTACTCAGCACTCAGCACTCAGTGACTTATTCAACTCCGCCTCCGACGGGCGGATATACACCGGATTGACTTGTGCGACAGGGAGCGCCCCGCCGGCAGCAAAAGCGCGCAGGGCCAGCACTGCGGCGTGGGCGGCGCGCGGCGGCGCATAGACCTCCGGCAGAAAGTGGGCACGCGAACCGAGTTGACGGACGATGAGGGTGCGGTAGGCGACCGCGCCGTCGCCGGCGAACAGGATTGGGCCGTGCAATTCGTGGAGCAGCTGCTCGGGCGGCAGCACCCGCTCCGGGCCTGAGGGCCGCGGCAGCCCTTCCTCCCAGGCAAAGTGCCCGGCGTAGACCTCCCGCTTGCGAGCATCGAGGAGGGCGCAGACCGGCAGGGCGGCATGCGGCGCCTGCAGTGCCAGGGTCTGCAGGGTGGAGACGCCGGCCACCGGCTTGCCGGAGGCCAGCGCCAGCCCCTTGACCGTGGCCAGGCCGACCCGCAGCCCGGTGAAGGAGCCTGGACCGATGGTGACTCCGAAACCGTCGAGGTCGGCTACCGTCATCCCGGCCGCGACAAGCAGCTGCTCGACCGCGCCGAGCAGCCAGCCACCGTGGGGGCGGCGGACGTCGAGAAACAGCTCGCCGAGCAGGCGCTCGCCGTCGGTGAGGGCAACGCTGCCAGCGGGAGTGGCGGTTTGGATGGTCAATAACTTGATGGACATAGTCTATTCAGAAACGCGAAACGAGAAGCGAGAGACGCGAAAAAGCCTTTTCTCGTTTCTCGTATCTCGCTTCTCCCCTCGTTATTTTAACTACTGAATATCCTCACAATATCGTTGTAGAACGCCAAGATCATCAGCATGACCAGCAGCATCAGGCCGATCTGCTGGGCGATCTCGCGGGCCTTGAGCGACAAGGGCCGGCGAAAGACCAGTTCGAAACAGGCAAAGAACAGATGGCCGCCATCGAGGATCGGGATCGGCAGCAGGTTGAGAATACCGAGTTGGATGCTGAGGAAAGCCAGCACGCTCAGGATGCTGGAGACATCGGTCTGGGCGGCCTGGCCGGCAATCTGCACCACGGTGATCGGCCCACCGATGTTACTGGTCGAGACGGCACCGGCGAACAGCTTGCGGAGGAAAACCAGGGTCAGTTCGATCAGTTCCATGGTCCGGTCCGCGCCGGCCTGGATTGCGGCCACGGGTCCGAACCGTTTGAAGGTGGTGGCATGCTGCGGAGCGATGCCGATCAGGTAATCACCCCCCGTTTCCGCCTGGCGCGGCGTCAGGGTCACGGTCACGGGCTGGCCGGCGCGCCGCACCTGAACGGCAACCGGCTCGACCCCGACTTTCTGGATCAGGGTCCGCAGGTCGTACCACGAAGTCACCGGCTGATCGCCGATGGCCAGAATCAGGTCGCCCGGTTGCAATCCGGCGGTTACGGCCGGCATGTTCGGGGCGAGGCTGCCGATCACCGCCTCCTGACGTGGCATCAGGCCAATGGCCTGCAAGCCCTCGAGCGCCCCGTGGTCGGCCGGCAGCGTCAGGGCGACCTGCTCCCCGCCACGCACGACCACCACCGGCAACGGTCCGCCGGCATGATTGATCAGGGAGGGACCAATTGCTTCCCAGGTCGCCACGGGCGTACCACCGATCGATTGCAGGCAGTCGCCTCGCTGAAAGCCGTGGTGCTCCCCCTCGGAACCGGCGATGACATGGCCGATGCACGGTGGCTGATCGAGGTAGGCAGGAAGGTTGACGCCAATCAGGTAGGCCAGCGGCAGGATCAGGAACGGCAGGGCAAGGTTCATGACCGGGCCGGCGGCAACGATGGCCATGCGCCGGCCGACCGTCTGGCGGGCAAACGAACGCTGCTCCTCCTCGGGAGTCAGTTCGGTACCCTCCCCCTGCTCGCCGTTCCCTTCGCCGAGCATCTGCACGTAGCCGCCAAGGGGCACGGCGCAGATCAGGTATTCGGTCTCGCCCCGCTGCTTCGAGTACAGTTTCGGGCCAAACCCGAGGGAAAACTTGAGTACCTTGACGCCGCACCACTTGGCGACGCAAAAATGCCCCAACTCATGCACGAACACCAGGATGCCGAGCATGACGATGCCGGCGATGATAGTAATCAACGGTTTCCTCCGAATTCTGTTGCGATCAGGTGGCGGGCGGTCTGGCGAGCCTCGGTATCGGCAGCCAGCACCGCCGCCAGAGTGTCGGCCGGCACCGCTGCCTGGCGGTCGAGCACGGCGGCAATAACCCGCGGGATGGCGGAAAATCCGAGCCGGTGGTCGAGAAACGCCGCGACCGCCTCCTCGTTGGCGGCATTGAGGGCCGCGGGTGCGGTCCCGCCACTGCGCAGGGCGCGGTAGGCCAACGCCAGGCACGGGAAGCGGGTATTGTCCGGTTCGTGGAAATGCAGCCGACCCAGGCGGCACAGATCGAGGGGCGGCAGATCGAGGGCGAGACGTTCCGGCCAGGAGAGCGCCAGAGCGATTGGCGTTTTCATGTCGGGGATGCCTAGCTGGGCGATCACGGAGCCGTCGACGTACTCAACCATGGAGTGGACGATACTCTCCGGATGGACGTGCACGGCGATCTTTCCCGGAGGAAGGTCGAAGAGCCAATGGGCCTCGATGACCTCCAGCCCCTTGTTCATCAGGGTCGCCGAATCGATGGTGATCTTCTGCCCCATGTTCCAGGTCGGATGAGCCAGGGCGGCGGCCGGGGTGACCAGCTCGAGTTCCGCGGCAGTGCGGTCGCGGAACGGGCCACCGGAGGCAGTCAGGATCAAGCGGCGGACATCATCCTTGCGATGGCCGGCGAGGGACTGGAAAATCGCCGAGTGCTCGCTGTCCACCGGGAAGAGATGGATGCCATGGCGGGCGACGGCGCTCATCACCACCTCGCCGGCGGCCACCAGCGTCTCCTTGTTGGCCAGGGCCACATCGATCCCGGCCTCGATGGCGGCCAGCGTCGGCTCCAGACCGGCCGCACCGACAATGGCCGAGACAACTATCTGCGCGCCACTGTCGGCAGCACAGGCAACCAACCCGTCGCGGCCGGAGAGGATGCGCGGCGCACTTGTTCCAAGCAGGATCGCGAGACGCTCGGCATCGGCGGCCGCGGGAACGGCGACCAGTTCCGGGCGGAAAGTGCGGATCTGCTGCTCGAGCAGCGCCAGATTGCGCCCGGCGGTAAGTGCCACCACGCGGAAACGCTCCGGGTGGGCGGCGACGATCTCCAGCGTGCTGACACCGATGGAACCGGTGGAACCGAGGATCGCGAGCGATTTCATCGCTCGCTCCACGAAACGAGAAGCGAGAAACGAGAAACGAGAAGCGAGAAAAGGCTTTTTCTCGACTCTCGCACTTCTCGACTTTTCTCGACTCTGATTTCATCATTTTACGAACCACATCGCATAGTAGTAGGTGGCGGGGAAGGCGAAGAGCAGGCTGTCGAGCCGGTCGAGCAGGCCGCCGTGGCCGGGGAAGAGCGTCCCCGCATCCTTGACGCCGAAGGAGCGCTTGAGCATCGACTCGACCAAGTCACCGATCTGGCTGAAAGCACCGACACCGATGCCGAGCAGGAGGACATCCCCGCCTTGGAGCTGCGGCAAGACCCAGTGCTTCGCCGCCAGCGCGCCCAGCACACCGCCGGCCAGCCCGCCCAGCGCCCCTTCGATGCTCTTTTTCGGACTGATCGCCTCATAGAGGCGATGGCGGCCCAACGCCATGCCGACGAAATAGGCCAGCGAATCGCTGACCATGACGATCAGCAGCACCAGGAACACCCACTCCCGCCCCTGCTCCAGTTGGCGCAGCAGCCCGGCATGACCAAGCAGCAGCGGTACATAGCACAGGCCGAATACGGTCAGGGCCAGGTCGCGGCCGACGGATTCGAGGGTCCGGTAGCGGAACAGGAAGAGGATCGTCAGCGCCAGCACCACGGCTACCAAGGTCCCCTGCCCGACCTGCGGGTGGGGACAAAACAGGGTGGTTGCCGCCAGGATCACGCCCAGGGCGACGGCCAGCAAGGCCTCTCCCCGCCGTTCGCGGGGGAGAGCCATGGTGTAGAACTCGTGCAGGCCGATGGCGACCAGCAGGCAGAGCAGCCCGGCAAACAGGCCGGGCGGCGCCTTGGCAATGAACAGGATGAGCAGCGGCAGCCCGATGACCGCCGTGATGAGGCGCTGTCTAATGGCCGGCCTCCTCTCCCCCCGCGTCCAGTTGCGACGCAGTCAGGCCGAAGCGCCGCTCGCGCCGGGAGAATTCGCCAAGCGCCTTGTGGAGATGCTCTGCGGAAAAGTCAGGCCAGAGGACATCGAGAAAGACGAACTCGGCATAAGCTGCCTGCCAGAGGAGAAAGTTGCTGATACGCGTCTCGCCGCTGGTGCGGATCAGCAGGTCGGGATCCGGCAAACCGGCTGTGTCCAGGGCCTCCGCCAGACGCGTTTCGTCGATATCTTCCGGGTCGAGACGGCCGGTGGCCACCTCGCGGGCCAGGGTACGGGTGGCCCGAACCAGTTCGTTGCGCCCACCGTAAGAGAGGGCCAGGGTCAGGACCAGTTCATTGTTGTTCGCGGTACTGGCGATGATTTCATCGAGGACCGCGCGAACCTTTGCCGGCAGTCGGTCGAGTTCACCGATGGCCCGCAGGCGGATGCGGCGCATTGGCATGCGCTTGAGCTCGCGCTGCAGGTAGGTGCCGAGCAGCCCCATCAGCGCCTCGACCTCGTCCCGCGGCCGTCCCCAGTTCTCGGAGCTGAAGGCATACAGCGTCAGGTGGCGGATCCCCAGGGCCAGGCATTCGTCGACGACGTCCTGGACCCGTTCGACCCCTTTGCGATGGCCAAGGATGCGCGGCAGATGACGCTGCCCGGCCCAACGGCCGTTGCCGTCCATGATGATGGCGAGGTGTTCGGGGATACGCAGATTCGTTTGGTCTGGCGGATTCATATCAGTGCAATGTAGCACAGCGTGAAGATTCAAAACGGGAACAGAATGAATTCTGACGCAGAGGCCAGACGTGAGAAACGAGAGACGAGAACGGGCAACTTCCCGACGTAAGAGATTGACCGCCGTTTCTCTTCGCCATCGAGCGAAGGTTCAGCAATCATTCTGTCCCGACTGCAGGAATCTTCGAAGCTTCGTGTCGTTCAGTCGACGATGGCGCTGACCGGGCAGATATCGACGCAGGCCCGGCACTCCGTGCAGTTCTCGTTGATGGCGTACTGGTCGCCCGCTTCGACGATGGCGTTGACCGGACAGCTCTGCACACAGGTCCCGCAGGCGATGCACTCTTCGGTGATTCTCAGCATCTTGTTCTCCTTATCAAGACCGTTCAGATCTCCATCAGTTCTTTTTCCTTGTCGGCGATCACCTTGTCGATCCGTGCCACGTAGTCGTCGGTAAGATCCTGGATCTCCTTTTCGCCGCGTTTCTCGTCATCCTCGGAAACCGCCTTGTCCTTGAGCAGCTTCTTCAGCGCTTCGTTGGCGTCGCGCCGGGCATTGCGCACGGCGATCTTCCCCTCTTCGCCCATCTTCCTGACCTGCTTGACCATCTCCTTGCGGCGTTCCTCGGTGAGCGCCGGGAAGGCCAGACGAATGACGATGCCGTCGTTGGTCGGGTTGATGCCAAGGTCCGCCTTCTGGATCGCCCGCTCGATCTCCGGGATCAGCTTTTTCTCCCAGGTCTGGATGGTGATCAGGCGCGGCTCGGGAACCGCCAGCGAGCCCACCTGGTTGAGCGGGGTCGGTGTGCCGTAATAGTCGACCCGGACATCGTCGAGGATCGCCAGGGAGGCCCGCCCCGTGCGCACCCGGGACAGGTCGCGGCGCAGCGAATCGATGGCCTTGTCCATGCCGGCCTTGGTCTTGCTCTTGAGATCGGTCAGATCGGCGCTCATGGCATCACTCTCCTTTGACCAGGGTACCGATCTGCTCGCCGCACACCACTTTGCGGATGTTGCCGCGGCGGTTCAGATCGAAGATGATGATCGGCAGGTTGTTGTCCATGCACAGCGAGATCGCGGTGGAATCCATCACTTGGAGCCCGCGTTTGAGGACTTCCAGGTAGCTCAGACTCTGATAGCGAACGGCATCGGGGAATTTGGTGGGATCGGCGGTGTAGACGCCATCGACCTTGGTGGCCTTGAGGATTATCTCGGCACCGATCTCGGCAGCGCGCAGACTGGCAGCGGTGTCGGTGGTGAAGAACGGGTTGCCGGTGCCGGCACCGAAGATGACCACTCGCCCCTTTTCGAGATGGCGCACGGCGCGGCGGCGGATGTAGGGCTCGGCAATCGCCTGCATCTCGATGGCCGACTGCACGCGGGTGACCACCCCCTGCTTTTCGAGGGCGTCCTGCATGGCCACGCTGTTCATGACCGTGGCCAGCATCCCCATGTAGTCGGCGCTGGCCCGATCCATCCCGGCCGAGGAGGCGGCGATGCCGCGGAAGATGTTGCCGCCACCGATGACCAGCGCCACCTGCACGCCGAGTGCGACGACTTCGCGGATCTCGGCGGCGATGCCGTTGATCACGTCCGGATCGATGCCGTACCCTTGCCGACCGGCCAGGGCCTCGCCGCTCAGCTTGAGCAGGATGCGCTTGTAAACAGGTGCATTGTCGGCCATGGGCGGCTCCCGGAGGAAAGAGGTTACTTGGTCATGGCGGCTACTTCAGCCGCGAAATTGTCTTCCTTCTTTTCGATCCCTTCGCCCAGCTGGAAGCGGGCGAAGCCTGAGAGCCTGACGGCGGCGCCAAGTTCCTTGCCGAGGGCTTCGACCACCTTGCCGACCTTCTGGTCGGGGTCGATGACGTAGGCCTGCTCGATCAGGCAGATCTCACCATAGAACTTGTTGACCTGGCCATCGATAATCTTCTCGATGATGTTGTCGGGCTTGCCGCTCTCCCTGGCCTTTGCCCGGTAGATCTCCTTTTCACGCTCGAGCACGTTGGCCGGCACCTGGCCGCGCTCGAGGTACTGCGGGTTGGCGGCGGCAATGTGCATCGCCAGCTGGCGGGCGAGCACGGCCACCTTGTCATCGGCCTTGTCGCTGGCGAGTTCGACCAGCACGCCGATCTTGCCGGCGCCGTGAACGTAACTGGCAACCACACCGGCATTCACGGTGTGACGGGCGAAGCGGCGCACGTTGATGTTCTCACCGATGGTGGCGACCTGGTGGATCTGCTCCTCGACAACGGTGCGGCCGCTACCGGGGAACGGCAGGGCCAGCAGGGCATCGAGACTGGCCGGGGCCTGCTCCAGAACGACCCGGGCAACGCCGTTGACGAAGGCCTGGAAGGCTTCGTTCTTGGCGACGAAGTCGGTTTCCGAGTTGACCTCGACCACGGCGCAGCAGTTCCCCTGTCCGGCCACGGCCACCAGCCCTTCGGCGGCCACGCGGCCGGCCTTCTTGGCAGCGGCGGAGAGCCCTTTCTTGCGCAGCAGATCGATTGCCTGCTCCATGTCGCCGCCGGCCTCGTCCAGCGCCCTCTTGCAATCCATCATCCCGGCGCCGGTCTTGGCGCGCAGATCAGCCACCATGCTTGCGGTAATGTTTGCCACGTCGTTTCTCCTTCTATCGTTGGTCAGTGGGATTGGTCGGTCAGCCCGCACCCGGGGGTGACGGTAAAAAGGCGGCCCGCACCCGGACCGCCCCTGTTCAATACGTGATCGCGGCGGCTTAACCTTCCGCCACCGGTTCCTCGGCATGAGCCGTTTCGGCCGCGGCGGTCAGTTCCCCGGTAATCGCCGGTGCCTCCTCGATGGCCACGTCGGTACGCAGATCTGCTTCCCGGGCCGCCGCGCCGTCGACGCAGGCGTCCGCCATCTTCTGGGCGAACAGGCGGATGGCGCGGATGGCGTCGTCGTTGCCGGGGATGATGTAGTCGATCTCTTCCGGGTTACAGTTGGTATCGACCACCGCCACCACCGGGATGCCCAGTTTGCGGGCCTCCTTGACGGCGATGTTCTCCTTCTTCGGGTCGATCACAAAGATTGCTCCCGGCAGGCGGCTCATCGCCTTGATCCCGCCGAGGCTTTTCTCCAGTTTGGCCTTCTCGCGCTCGAGCTGCAGGACTTCCTTCTTGGTGAGCAGGTCGTAGGTGCCGTCCTGGGCCATCACGTCGATCTTCTTAAGGCGGTCGATGCTGCGCTTGATGGTGGTGAAATTGGTCAGCATGCCGCCGAGCCAGCGGTTGTTGACATAATACTGCCCGGCGCGGACGGCCTCTTCGAAGATCGCCTCCTGGGCCTGCTTCTTGGTGCCGACGAACAGCACCTTGTCGCCATGCTGGGAGACCTCGCGCAGGAAGTTGTAGGCCGTGCGGAAGTAGCGCACGGTCTTCTGCAGGTCAATGATGTAGATGCCGTTGCGGGCGCCGAAGATATACGGCTTCATCTTCGGATCCCAGCGGCGGGTCTGGTGGCCGAAGTGAACCCCGGCCTCCAGCAGCTGTTTCATGGTGATCTGCGACATGACTTCTCTCCTAGCTAGGTGGTTTTTAGCCTCCGCCTCCGTCAACCTCGCGACCCACCCAGCATTGAACCGGGCACCGGACCGCAAGTCGGGAGACGTGCGAATTTTGAACAGCACGGCTGTATACCACGCACTCCGGCCGGAAATCAAGGGGTTTTTGCCGAAAAGCTGGTTTACATCCGCTTCTCGGCTGCACTATGATGCCCGTCTATGTCACGCGCCACGATCAACCGCTATCTGGTCCGGGAACTGCTTGCGCCAATCTGTTTGTGCCTGCTGATCTTCACGCTGGTATTGATGGTAGGCCGCCTGGTGCAGCTGGCCGACCTGGTCATCAACAAGGGGATCGACCTCGCCAGCATCATGACCCTGTTTGCCACTCTGCTGCTGCCGTTCCTGGCGGTCGCCCTGCCGCTGGCATTTTTGATGGGGAGCATGATCGGTCTTGGCCGCCTGTGTGCCGACAACGAAACGATTGCCTTGCGCGCGGCCGGCGTGGGGCTGTTCGACATGGCCCGGCCGATCCTGGCCCTGGCCCTGGGGTGTGCGTTGCTCACGGCCCTGGTCTCCATGTGGGGATCCCCCTGGGGGAAACGGGCCTTCAAAGCCACCCTTTTTGAACTGTCCCGCAGCAAAGCCAGCGTCAGCTTGGAGCAGCACCTGTTCATCAAGCAGTTCAAGAACCTGGTGGTCTATGCAAACCATCTCGACGAGCGCACCGGTGAGATGACCGGCGTCTTCATCGTCGAATCCCAGGAGAAGCGGGAGCCATTGACAATCGTCGCCGAATCCGGCCGCCTGGTCAGCGATCAGCAGGAAGACGCCCTGACCCTGCGCCTGCAAAACGGCGCTGTCCATCGGAAGGACACCGCCACCACCAAAAAGGATACCTATCAGGTCATCCGCTTCAACAATTACGACATCCGCCCCGACCTGTCCGCAGTCATGGCGACGCCCAAGTTCGCGAAACGGACCAAACCCGGCGAGTTGACCTTCAGCGACCTGTGGCAGGCTACCGAGGACAAAGGCGAGCGCGGCCGCGCCGCCCATGCCGAACTGCACCGCCGCCTGTGTGCGCCCCTGGCGCCACTGCTGTTCGCCCTGTTTATCCTCCCCTTCGGCATGCAGAGCCAGCGTTCCGGCCGCAGTGGCGGCTTCATCGCGGGGCTGCTGATCTACCTGGCCTACTATCTGCTGACATCCCTGGCGGAGGTCGTGACCACGGAACTCCACACCCCCCCCCTGCTCTCCTACTGGACCCTGCACCTGACTTTTTTAGGCGCGGGCCTCACCCTGCTGCGCCAGAGCGCCCTGGAACGGCCCAACAGGCTGCTTGCCTGGGTCGACTCCGGGATTCTCCTCGCCAGACGGCTGGGACGCCGCCATGCGCACGATTAACCGCCACATTGCCGCGCTGTTCGCGCGCCATCTCGCGATTATCCTCCTGGTGCTGGTCGGGCTCTACGGCTTGATCGAGTTCATCGAGCGGGTCGACGATTTCATCGAGTTCCACGCCCAGTTACCCCATTATCTATACTACCCGTTGTACAAACTACCCCTCATGCTGGACCAAGCCCTCGCCATGGGGGTGCTTCTGGCGGCCCTTGCGACGATCGGCCTGCTTTCCCGCACCAACCAGATCACCGCCCTGCGCAGCTGCGGCATCGGCCTCTGGCAGTCCACCAGGGCCCTGTTCGCCATCGGCGTCCTCCTGTGCCTGGCGGCCTTCGCCTGCAGCGCCTGGCTGTCGCCGTGGTCGGTACGGCAGTCGCGCTATCTCCTGGTCTCCGAGATCAAAGGCAGCAAAACGCTGGCACAACAGACCGAAAATCTCTATTTCCGTGACGGGCAGCGGATCATCAGCGTCGCCGAATCCTTCCCCGAACGCGGCGAAGTCCGGGGGCTGACCCTGCTGGAATTCGATGCCTCCTTCCGGTTGGCCCGGCGCGTGGAAGCCGCCTCGGCCCGGCACCTGGACGGCGGACGCTGGCTACTGACCGACGCCTCCACGCGCACCTTCGACCCGGCGACCCAGGATGTCACCAGCTACATCCGGCAGCAGGAACTCCCCGTCGACACCGGGCGGCCGCCCGAGGAGCTGACGGAGATCTGGTACAAACCGGAGGAGATGACCTTTACGGAACTGCTTCGTCTAGACAGCCGCCTGCGTCAGTCAGGGCAGGAGTCCATCCGCTACCAGGCGGAATGGCAGCAGCGACTGGCCCGTTCCGCCACCCCTTTGCTGATGGTCCTGCTGGGGGTCCCCTTCGCCCTGCACCGCGGCCGCAAGACCAGCCTCGCCCTCGGCATCGCCGTGAGCCTGACCACGTTCCTGGTCTACTTCGCCCTGCAGGCCATCGGCATGGCCTTCGGCACCGCCGGCCTGCTCCCCCTTCCCCTCGCTGCCTGGGCGGCGAATATTCTTTTGATGCTAGTCGGGGCGTGGCTGTTTTTGACTTTAGACAACTGATGAAAAACGCCCATCCGCGGCGTTGCCAACCCCTTGCGGGCGCCTTGCACCCGGGCATTTTCGATCAGCCGAAATACTGCCTCAAAATTGAAACGCCCCGCTCGTTCGAGCGGGGCGTTCACATTCCAGCGGCTGCAATCTGTTCAATAACGATAATGATCCGCCTTGTACGGTCCGGCGACCGGCACGCCGATGTAGGCGGCCTGCTCCGGGGTCAGGGTGGTCAGTCGGGCATTGAGTTTCTTGAGCTGCAACCGCGCGACCTTCTCGTCGAGGTGTTTGGGGAGGGTGTAGACGCCGACCGGGTATTTGCCGGGGTTGGCGAACATTTCGATCTGGGCGATGGTCTGATTGGCGAAGGACGAACTCATCACGTAGCTCGGGTGACCGGTGCCGCAGCCGAGGTTGACCAGGCGCCCCTTGGCGAGGAGGATGATCCTCTTGCCGTCGGGGAAGATGACGTGATCGACCTGGGGTTTGATCTCCTCCCACCGGTATTGCTCCAGCGCCGCGACCTCGATCTCATTGTCAAAGTGGCCGATGTTGCAGACGATCGCCTGGTCCTTCATCTTCGCCATGTGCTCGTGGCTGATGACATGGTAGTTGCCGGTGGCGGTGACGAAGATATCGGCCTTGTCGGCGGCATAGTCCATGGTCACCACGCGGTAGCCTTCCATCGCCGCCTGCAGGGCGCAGATCGGGTCGATCTCGGTGACCCAGACCTGGGCGGAGAGGGCGCGCAGCGCCTGGGCCGAGCCCTTGCCGACGTCGCCGTAGCCGCAGACCAGGGCGACCTTGCCGGCAATCATCACGTCAGTGGCGCGCTTGATGCCGTCCACCAGCGACTCGCGGCAACCGTAGAGATTGTCGAACTTGCTCTTGGTGACCGAATCGTTGACGTTGATCGCCGGGAAGCGCAGCTCCCCGCGTTCGTGCATCTGGTAGAGGCGGTGCACGCCGGTGGTGGTCTCCTCGGTCACTCCCCGGATTTGGGCGAGACGGGTCGAATACCAGCGCCTGTCGACGACCAGCTTGGCCTTGATGGCGGCGAAGAGGATGGTCTCCTCCTCGGAACCGGGGTCGTTCAGTACCGAAAGGTCCTGCTCGGCGCGGGCGCCAAGGTGCAGCAGCAAGGTGGCGTCGCCGCCGTCATCGAGGATCATGTTGGAGAAGCCGCCGTCAGGCCACTCGAAAATACGGTGGGTATAGTCCCAGTATTCCGTTAGCGTCTCGCCCTTGATGGCGAAGACCGCGGTGCCGGCGGCGGCGATGGCGGCCGCGGCATGGTCCTGGGTTGAGAAGATGTTGCACGAGGCCCAGCGCACTTCGGCGCCAAGAGCCTGGAGGGTCTCGATCAGGACCGCGGTCTGGATGGTCATGTGCAACGAGCCGGTGATGCGCGCCCCCTTGAGCGGCCGGCTGGCGGCATACTCCTCGCGGATGGCCATCAGGCCGGGCATCTCGGTCTCGGCAATTTTGATCTCTTTCTGCCCCCACGCGGCGAGGGCGAGGTCGGCGACGACAAAATCATTCCGATTCATGCAATTCTCCTTGAAGTTCGTTGCGCAGCCTGTATAACGCTGCACCCCTGGCGAGGCAAGAAAAAAAGCCACGGGCGCGCCCGCAGCGCGCCCGCGACTGTAAAGGTTCGTCAGGTACCCGCTCAGAAGATGAGCGTGGTGGTGAAGGTCTGGCCGCTGGTTACGTCGCGCAGTTGCAGTCTGAGCTGGCCGGCACTCGGCGCCTCGCCGGGGAAGAAGAGGAAGCCGCGGTTGAGGTTGCCCGGCTCGACGATGCGGTTTTCCAGGTCCTTGTTGGCCAGGTCGCGGGCGATCATCCGGCCGGCCTCGTCGGAGTTGCCGGCCTGCGCACCGCCCAGGATGGCCCCACCGGCGGCGCCAACGGCGGCACCTTTGCCGACTGCCTCGCCGACGTTGTTCCCCGACAGGATGCCGATGGCCGCCCCGGCCAGGGCGCCGGCGGCCGCACCCCACATCCCCTTTTCCGCGCCGCCCTTGACGATGCTGCCATATTCGCTGCTCGACTCGACCCGCTGGTAGGCGGTCTTGCGGTCGAGGAGGTTCCAGTAGCCGCCGGCGGAGTCGACCAGGAAGGTCTGCTCGGGGACGATCTCGAAGCGTTGCGGGCCGCGGTTGTCGAAGATCACCTGCACCGGCAACAGGCCGGCACCACGGATATCGAAACCAAAAGCTCCCTTGGCTGCGGCCTTGTCGGCATACTGCTCGGCCGCCACCCTGGCTCCGCCGACCTGCTGGACGTTGGCGATCTGGTCAGGCGGGCGGAACGCCACCTCGCGGCTTTCGTAGAAGGTGCAGGCGGCAACGGCGAAAAGCGTCACAGCAACGATCATCAGACGCCAATACGACTTGTTCATAAGACTCCCCTTTCCGCGGCAATCCGTCCGGGTTTCAACCCGCTTCGGTAGGTTGGACGTTTCAGAACTAAAATAGTTTACTGAGAGTGTATCACATTCCGCTGGCCGGGACAGCTTCGGCGAGGAGCGCTTCAGCAAGGAGCAGCACGGTGGCAGACTGCCTGTCACGCTCCTCGAAGGGGTTGGCGCTGGCGGGTCCGAAACCATAACCAGGTGAGCAGGGCCGCGAGCAGGCGCCCCGGGGGGTGATCGGTGAACGCATCGCAGCCTCGGCGGAAGCGCAGGACTGGCTCCAGTGGCACGGCCTCTGGCGGCAGCCCGGCACTGAAGGCACGGCGCACCCGGTGGCGCAGCGCCAGCTGCCAGACGTTGGCCCGCACGAAGCCACCGGTCCGGTACCAGATGCGCAGCCGCTCGGACCAAGGCAACTCGTCGAGCAGTCGATCAATTTCCCTGTAAAAAAGCGCCAGGTCGAGGGGTCGGGCACGATCCTGGCTGCGGTAGGCATCAACAGACCGTCGCAGCGGCTCATCCCAGCCGGTGATCGCGAAGTTCATCAGCAGGGCGTTGAGGGTCTGCCGTTGGCGAAAGCCCTCGGCCTGAAAGCGGCGCGGCGCGGTGACGATGATCCCCGGCAGCAGCAACCACCGGCCACGGGACCGCAGCCTCTCGGCCAGCAGGGTGTCCTCCAGTACCGGCAGGTCTTCGCGGAATCCGCCGAGTTCGCGGAAGAACGGCTTCCGACAGCAAGAACCCCTGGTCGCCGTGGACGGTGCCGGGGAGGTCGAGGCGGGCTTTGACCTCGGCCAGGTAGTAACCGAAAGGTCGCGTTCCGTGGTCGGGGAGATCGAAGCGCAGGGCGAAACGACCGGCCAGGCACGGATCGCCCTCCCGGCGCAGGACGGCCAGGGCCGCGGCCAATGTCCCCGGATCAGGCAGTCGGCTGTCGGCATGCAGGAACAGCAACCATTCACTGCGGGCCCGGGCGGCGCCGCGGTTGAGTTGCCGCCCGCGCCCGGCCGGACCGCTCAGAACCTCGCCGGCCAGGCGGTGGCGGGCCAGGATTCCGGCGCCAGTTCGCCCGTGCCGTCGGTCGAGCCGCCGTCGCTGACCAGCACCTCGAAGTCGGTGCCGGTCTGGGCGGCCAGGTCGGCAAGCAGCCGCGGCAACGCGGCCGCTTCGTTGAGCGTGGGGATAACCACGGAGAGTTCCGGGCCTGCCGCCTCACTCCTCACCCCTCACTCCTCACCGGGCAACAGCCCGCTACATCTCGACCCGCGTCACCACCCCCTGCAGCTTGCTGGCCGGCAGGTTGTTGAACTGGACGAAGCTCGGCGTCAGTTTCTTGAGGATGGCGAAGATCCGCCAGAGCAGGTTGCCGGTGGAGATATCCTCGATGCCGTAGAAGATCACCTTTTCGCGGATGCCGTTTTCGCGCAGGATCTGCTCGATGTCCAGCACCTCCATGTAGCCGGCGTGAATTTCGAAAGATTCCAGCCCCGGGGCAATCTCACCAAGACAGCTGAAAACCCCGAAGGGCTCGTCGGTGCGAACGATGGAGGCGAAGACGTTGCGCTCGTAAACGATGTTGCTGCGAATCATGCAGTGCACCACGTAGGGGGCGACCGCCGGCACCTCGCGGGCAAAGAACAGGCCGGTGCCGGGAATGCGCACCCGCGCGTAGATCTGGTTGTAGCTGGTCAGGAACGTCTCCCGGTCGAGGGGCATTAACGCCTGGTAGAGAGCGCGCTGACCCTTGGTCCACAGCAGGATGGTCGCCAGCGGGATGGAGGCGAGGATAATCGACCAGTAGGCGCCGTGAGGAAGCTTGGAAAAAGTCGAGAAGAGGTAGAGCAGGTCAATGGCGAAAATCAGTGCCACCACTGGCACCTTCCATTTCTTGGTGGTATGGGCGTAAACGACCATCATCATGATCGAGGTAATGGTCATTGACCCGGTGACCGCCATGCCGTAGGCCGCTGCCAAATTCCCCGACTCGCGGAAGAGGAACATGACCAGGATGACCGCGACCATCAGTGCCCAGTTCACCGCGGGGATGTAGATCTGCGATTGCAACTGGGTCGAGGTGTATTTGACGCGCATCAGCGGCATCAGGCGCGTGGTGATCCCCTGGTAGACGATGGAGAAGACCCCGCTGATAATCGCCTGGGAAGCAATCACGGTGGCCATCAGAGTGAGGAACAGGAACGGCACGTAGAGCAGCGGCGACTCCCACTGCACCATGCCGAACAGGATGTTCTGCGCCTCGGGGTGGGCAATGATGTAGGCCCCCTGGCCAAGGTAGTTGACGAACAGGGCCGTGAAGACGAAGTACCAGGCGCGGATGATCGGCTTCTTGCCGATATGGCCCATATCGGCGTAGAGCGCCTCGCCACCGGTGGCGCAGAGAATCACCTCGGAGAGTACGAAAAAGCCGGAAAGTCCGTTTACGTAGAGAAACTCTACGGCGTACCAGGGATTGATGGCCGCCACCACCGACGGCATGGTGGCGATGGACACCATGCCGGAGACGAACAGGGCGGCGAAGTAGATCACCATGATCGGCCCGAAGATCCCGGCGACCTTGTCGGTCCCCTTCGACTGGAAGCAGAACAGGGTGATGGCAATGGAGGCAGCGACCACGACCAGGACCCATTGGGGAACACCGCCGAAGCCGGGAACCAGCCGCGTTCCCTCGACGGCGGAGAGGATCGAGATCGCCGGGGTGATCACGCCGTCGCCGAGCAGCAGCGACACGCCGACAAAGGAGAGAAAACCGGAGAAGGCGAGCAGCCGCCCCTGCTTGAGCATCTTGATGAGGATCTCGCGGAGAACGATCTCCCCCCCCTGCCCCCGCTTGGACAGGTTCATGGCCAGCCAGGCGTATTGGGCGGTAACCAGCAGGGTCATGGTCCAAAAGACCAGGGACAGGATGCCGAAGACGTTTTCCCGGGTGTGCTCGGTGAGGGCGAAGACCACTGTGAGGGTATAGATCGGGCTGGTGCCGACATCGCCGAAGACCAGCCCCATCGACTTGACGATCCCGCCCCAGAAGGAATCTTCGGCGTGGTGGGTACTCATTTACGCTTGGCCGTCACTTCAGCAACCACCGGCAAACCCTTTCGCAACGGCGACGGGGCGGGCCCTGTGGCCCGCCCCGTTCAGTGTGACCGAGTTCCTGCTCAGAGCCCCGCCCGCTGGCGCAGCGACTCGACCCGGTCGGTGCGCTCCCAGGAGAATTCCGGGAGCTCGCGGCCGAAGTGGCCGTAGGCAGCGGTCTGCTTGTAGATCGGACGGAGCAGATCGAGGGTCTCGATGATCGCCCGCGGCCGCAGGTCGAACTCCTCGCGGGCGATCTGGGCGATGCGGTTGGGGGAGATCCTGCCGGTACCGAAGGTGTTGATCATCACCGAGACCGGCTCGGCGATGCCGATGGCATAAGCTACCTGCACCTCGCACTTGCCGGCCAGACCGGCGGCGACGATGTTCTTGGCGACATAGCGGGCCATGTAGGAGGCGCTGCGATCGACCTTGGAGGGATCCTTGCCGGAGAACGCGCCGCCGCCGTGGGAGCCCTGGCCGCCGTAGGTGTCGACGATGATCTTGCGCCCGGTCAGGCCGCAGTCGCCCATGGGCCCGCCGACCACAAAGCGCCCGGTCGGGTTGATGAAGAACTTGGTCTTCTCGTCCATCAAGTCGGCCGGGATCACCTGGCGGACCACTTCCTCGATGATCGCCTCGCGCAACGTCTCGTAGGTCACGTCCGGGGCATGCTGGGAGGAGACCACCACCGAATCGACGCGGATCGGCTTGTCGTTGATGTACTGGATCGAGACCTGCGACTTGCCGTCGGGACGCAGGAACGACAGCATGCCGTTCTTGCGCACGACCGAGAGGCGCTTGGTCAGCCGATGGGCGAAGATGATCGGCATCGGCATCAGCTCGGCGGTTTCGTTGCAGGCATAGCCGAACATCAGCCCCTGGTCGCCGGCCCCCTGCTCCTTGAACAGCCCCTCCCCTTCGGTCACCCCCTGGGAGATGTCCGGCGACTGACGGTCGATGGAGGTCAGCACCGCGCAGGTCTCGCAGTCGAAGCCCTTGGCGGAATCGTCGTAGCCGATCTCGCGGATGGTGTCACGGACGACGACCGGATAATCGATGCGGGCAGTGGTGGTAATCTCCCCGGCGATCACCGCCATGCCGGTGGTCACCAGGGTTTCGCACGCCACCCGGGCCTTCGGGTCCTGGGTGAGGATGGCGTCGAGGATCGCATCGGACACCTGGTCGGCAATCTTGTCCGGGTGCCCTTCGGTCACTGATTCGGAGGTAAAGAGAAAATCGGTCATCGCCATGAGGCAACTCCTTGAGTGGTTGAAATTGGACTTGGAACGTTAGCCGTTCAGGATCAGAGTGTCAAGGGTTCAGAGATGGCCGAAATCAAAAATCTGCGGAAAGCGGCGGCTCATCTCCGCCTCCAGGGCAGCGACCACTTCGGCGGCGGTCGGCAGCTGCAACAGGCGGTCGACCAGTTCTCCCGCCTCGGCCACGGTAATCTGGCGCATCAGCCGCTTGATCCGCGGGATCGACGAGGGGTTCATGGACAATTCGGTGAAGCCGAGACCGATCAGCACCAGGGCATAAAGCTGCTCGCCGGCCATCTCGCCGCAGATGGAAACCTCGATCCCGGCGTTGCACGCTGCGTAGCAGACCCGCCGCAGGGCGCGCAGCACCGCCGGGTGCAACGGCTCGTAGAGGTAGGCGACATGCTCGTTGCCACGGTCGATGGCCAGGCAATACTGGATGAGGTCGTTGGTGCCTACCGAGAAAAAGTCGACCTCCCTGGCCATTACGTCGGCCAGCAGGACGGCGGCGGGCGTCTCGACCATGATGCCGAGGGCAAGCGAACCGACCGGCAAACCCTCCTCGACCAGCTCCTGGCGGGTCTTCTCTACCAGGCGCCGGCAGGCGCGGATCTCCGCCACCCCGGAGATCATTGGGAACATGATCCGCACCCAGCCATGGGCCGAAGCCCGCAGGATGGCACGCAGCTGGATACGGAACAGGGTCCCTTCCCTGAGTGAAAAGCGCACCGCACGCAGCCCCATGACCGGGTTGGCCTCGTCGAGCAGGTTCAGCTCGGGAACGAACTTGTCGCCGCCGACATCGAGGGTGCGAATCGTCACCGGGTGGGGCGCCATCGCCTCGGCAGCGGCCCGGTAGGCAAGGTACTGGGTCTCCTCATCAGGCGGCTCGTTACCGGACAGGAAGAGAAATTCGGTGCGGAACAGGCCAATTCCCTCCACCCCCTGACCACGGGCGACGGCAATTTCCTCGGCCAGTTCCACGTTGCCACGCAAAGCCACGCGGTGGCCGTCGCGGGTCTCGGCCGGCAGGTCCCGATAGCCCTCCAACTCCTTTTCCAGATAGTCGTAGCGCTGCCTGCGGGCCAGATACTCGCGGAAGGTGGCCGGCGACGGGTTGACGATCACCGTGCCGGTGGTGCCGTCGATGATCATCGGCTCGCCACTGGCCACCTGGGTGGAGATGCTCTCAAGACCGACTACCGCGGGGATCGACAGGGAACGGGCCAGAATGGCGGTATGCGAGGTCCGCCCGCCGACATCGGTGACAAAACCGATCACCTTGTCCCGATCCAGTTGCATGGTGTCGGCGGGGGAGAGATCGTGGGCAACGACGATCGCCTGCCCGGTCAGCGACTCGAGACTGTCGCGGACCTCGCCGAGCAGGTTGCTCATCAGGCGGTCGCCCACCGAGTCGATATCGGAACGCCGCTCGCGCAGGTATTCATCGCTGATGCTGTCGAACAGCTGGCGCAGGCGGCGCAGGGTCCGGCCAAGGGCCCCTTCAGCGTTGAGCAGTTCGGAACGGATCAGGTCGGCGGTGGAGTTGACCAGCAGCTGGTCCTCGAGGATCAGCAGGTGGGTGTCGATAATGTACAGGTGCTCGGCGTGCTGGCCGGCCGCTTGTTCCTTGACCTCGAGCAGTTGTGACTTGGATCTGTCGACGGCGGCCTGGAAATTGGCGATCTCGGCATCGACCTCAGTGGGGAGGATGCGCCGTTCGATGCCGCCCACCCGGGCGCGGTTGAGCAGGTGACTCCTGGCAATGGCGATCCCCGGCGAAGCACCGATGCCGACCAGGATCGTATCCTGGGAAAATTCAGCGCTCGCCGAAACCGTCATTGATTAGCGCTCCTATGGCCTGCATGGCCTCGGCGGCATCGCCGCCGGAGACCGTCACCCGCAGCAGCGACCCCACCGGGGCCGCCAGCATCAGCAGCCCCATGATGCTCTTGCCGTTGACCTCTTCGCCATCCTTGGCCACCATCACGTCGGCCCTGAAACGGTTGGCGGTCTGCACCAGCTGAGCGGCGGCCCGGGCGTGCAGGCCGAGCCGGTTGACCAGGCGAAATTCCGCGCTTTCCGTCATCTTCCCCTCTTTTTGTCTCAGAACAGCAGCGCCAGGCCGAGCAGACCGGCCGTGGTCAGGATCACCAGGAAAAAACTGGTCGCACCGCGGCGGGCCAGCCAGGCAAACAGCAGAACCACCGGCAGCAGGGCCACGCCCCACAACGAGGCGACCGCCTGGTGCTCACAGCCGCGCGCAGCCAGCAAGGCACAGAGCACGCCGAGGAGGATGGCCGTTCCCTCCTTGAGCCAGATTGCCGCATCGGGGAGCCGCAACCGCTGCAGCAACTCCACCGAACGGAGCTCCTGCAGATAGCCGATCAGCCAGCCGCCGCAGCGAAAGGTCAGATGCGGCACATTGAAGAGCACCAACAGCACCAGCGGCGCCCACATGATCCCCTGGAATGCCAGCAGCAGGCCGACCACTGCCGCCAGTGGCCGGAGAGCCCCCCAGAAGAGGGCATCCCCCATGGCTGCGTAGGGGGCCATCACCATGTCGCGGAAGGTCAAGGCGTCGATCGCCGGCGTTTCGCCTGACCGCTGTTGCTCCTCGAGGCGCAGCACCGTCCCCGCCACCCAGGATGCCAGGTACGGGTGGGTGTTGAAATACTCGACATGTCGCCGCAGCACGGCGGCCGGCGGCGCCCCGCCATACAGGCGCCGCAGCCCCGGCAGCAACTGGTAGGCAAGACCCAGGTTCTGCATCCGCTCGAAGTTCCAACTCGCCTGATGCAATAACGAGCGGAGGCACCCGCGCAGCAGGACTCCCCAGGGGAGGCGCATCGTGGCCATCAGCCTACCTCAGCCAAAGAACCAGCAGGGTGGCGACAAACGCCACGCCGAACAGGTACAGTCCGCGGCGGACATTGAGCGTGCCGAGCAACACGGCGGCGCCAATCAGGGTGAAGCTGTACTGCAGGCTCAGTCCGGTCTCGCGCACCGCACCGATCAGCAGCGGCGCCAAGGGATAGAGCAGCACCGTTCCGGCCGCAACGATGGCCATGCAGGTCAGCAGGCCGGCCAGGGCGAAGTGCCCCAGCCCGCACAGGTGCAGGCGCTCGATCCGGCGGTCATCACCATGCGCCGCTGCCGCCAGTGCCTCCCGGGCGAGCCGGTCGTTGGCCTGCCGGGCCCGGTCCTCGGCGTACTGCCCGACCTTGCCCAGTGGAATAGCCGTCAGCACGCAGAGGATCACCATGGGCATGCCGTGCAGGCCGAGCAGCCGCTCCATGGTCAGGACCAGAGCCGTGGCACCGATCGCCACCTGGGTGTCGTCCGGGGGAATAACGCTGCCGACCGGCAGGCGGCCGAGCCAGAGCAGCTCCAGCAGCATCCCCACCTCGAAACCGGCCAGCGGCACACCGAGCAGCCAGCCGGTCAGTGGGGCGGCAACCAGCGGCCGGGAAACCATGCACTGCAGGAACGCCGTCCGGTCGAGGCCGAGCAGGACCGCCAGGGTGCCGGTAGTCAGGTACTCGGCAACGCTCACGTCTGGCCGTCCCCGTTGCGCACCAGGAGCTGCCATCCCTGTTCGCGATCGGACGGAACACACTGGGAGACGATCGCAACCCCGGTCGCCTCGACGTCGCGCAGATTGTCAATATCATGCTGATCGAGGGCGATGGTGCAACTGTAGCGGCACTTCCCCTCGCCGGCATGCATGTTGCCGAGATTGAGCTTCGTATAGCCGATGCCCAGACGGCGGGCGCGCAGGGCGTCATCGGAACTGGCCAGCAGCAGCAGCGTCCGGCGGCGGGCCAGTTCCGTCGAGGCAAGCAGCACGGCCACCTCGTCGAGGGTGCCGATCTCCAGGCGGATGTCGCGCGGCACGGCGGCTTGCAAGATCATCCGCTGCAACGGTGTTCTCGCTGCCGCGTCGTTGGCGACCACGATGCAATCGGCCTGGACATGCGGTACCCAGGCTTCAAGAACCTGGCCATGGATCAGGCGGCTGTCGATGCGGGTCAGGACGATACCCATGGTCGTTCTCAGAGGTGGCGGGCCAGCTCCTCGCTGGCCAGGACGATACTGTCACGGGCGTGCTCCTTGAGCCGCCCGGCCAGCTCTGCCAACGGGTAACTTTCGCGGTGGGTGAAAAACTTGAGGAGCATCGGCAGGTTGACCCCGGTCACCAACTCGACGCGGCCAGGCGCGAGCAGGGTCATGCCGATATTGGCCGGCGTGCCGCCGAACATGTCGACCGCCAGCAGCACCCCGTCGCCCTCCAGGTCGAGCCGGCTGACCGCCCCGGTCAACAGAGCACGCAGTTCGTCGGGGGCTTGCTCGCGGGAGAGGCTGACGGCGCAGGCCCGGACCGGGGGACCGACGATCATCGTCACCGTGTTGAGAAGCGCCTCGCCGAGCGTGCCGTGGGTCGCGACCACCAGCCCGATCATGCCCCGCTCCGCTCGACATCCCGGTGGGTGATCTCGACGGCGCAGCCGGTGCCGAGCAGATAGGGACGCAGTTCCTCGACGATGGCCACGCTCCGGTGCCGGCCGCCGGTGCAGCCGACGGCGATGGTCAGGGCGCTCTTGCCTTCCTTGCAGCAGCGCGGCACCTGGAAGAAGAGCAGTTCCTTGACCCGCTCGATGAACTGCTGGCAGTCGGGCTGGGAGAGGACAAAGTGGCTGACCTGCGGATCGCGCCCGCTCAAGTGGGCGGAGGTCCGGGACGAAATGCGGGTTGTCGAGGAAGCGCACGTCGAAGACCAGGTCGGCTTCCAGCGGCAGACCGTGACGGTAGCCGAAGGAGACCAGTTGCACGGCCATGCGGCTCGTCTCCGCCTCCGCACCGAAGACCGCGGCCAGCACCCGCTGGCGCAGCTGGTGCACGTTGCTCTCCGTCGAATCGAGGATCACCGTGGCGGCGCGCTTGAGCTCGCTCATCAGCTCGCGCTCGCGGCGGATGGCCGCGGCGATCCCTTCCTGCTGCACCAGCGGATGGCGACGGCGCGTCTCCGAGAAACGGCGGACCAGCTCGTCATCGGCCGCTTCGAAAAACAGCACTTCCGGCGCCGGCCCCGACCATTTTCAGGTTGTCGAGGATGGTCTGGGCACCACTGAGGAAATCGCGGCTGCGCGCATCGACAACCACCGCGACATGACGGTAGCCGCGGTCGGTCAGGGCCAGGAAGTCGGGGAGCAAAGGCAGCGGCAGGTTGTCGACCACGAAAAACCCGGCGTCTTCCAGAGCCCGGGCGCCGGTACTCTTGCCGGAACCGGAGAGCCCGGTGATAACCACCAGCCGGCGGCTCATTCGAGGTTGCCGCCGATGATCGTATGGGCGTGCAGATGAGCCGCTTCCGCCATGCGCTGCTCGAGGCGCGCCTCGAATTCCACGGCGCTGTGGTAACCCATCTCCCTGAGCAGCCGGTTACGGGCGGCGACCTCGACGATGCCGGTGATGTTGCGCCCCGGGCGCACCGGGATGGTCTGAATCGGCAGCTTCACCCCGAGCAGCTCGTAATGCCGCTCCTCCAGCCCGAGCCGGTCGTACTCGGCACCTTCCTGCCACTCGGCCAGTTCGATCACCAGATCGATCTTCTTGCGCTCGCGAATCGCCGCCACCCCGAACAGGTGCTTGATGTTGATGATCCCCAGCCCCCGGATCTCCATGTGGTAGTGGAGCAGGTCACTCCCCTGGCCGAAGAGCACCGCCGGGAACTTGAAGCGGACCTTGACCACGTCGTCGGCCACCAGGCGGTGGCCGCGCAGGACCAGGTCGAGGGCGCACTCGCTCTTGCCGATGCCGCTCTTGCCGATCAACAGCACCCCGACCCCGAGCACATCGACCAGCACGCCGTGGACGGTGGTCTGCGGCAGCAGGCGCTCTTCGAGATATTGGGTGATCAGGGTGATGAAGGTGGAGCTGACGTGGTGGGTACGCAGCAGGGGGATGCCGCGCCGCTCGACCTCGCTCAACAGGTTCTGCGGAGCCGCCTGCCCCTTGGTGATGATGAAGCAGCAGATCTCCAGGTCACAGAGATCGGCAATATTCTGCCGCGCCCGTTCGGGATCCTGGGCGGTGATCTCTTCGAGGTAGGTCAGTTCGGTCGAGCCGAGCACCTGGATGCGGTCGGGATGGAGATTCTTGGTGTACCCGGCCAGGGCGAGACCCGGCTTCTGAATACGCGGCACCTGAACCAGCCGAGTCCAGCCCGCCCTCGCCGGCGAGCAGCTCCAGGTCGAGGCCGGCTTCCGTTTCCGCCAGCAGTTCGGCAATGCTGATCTGAGCCATGGCTCTACAGGTTCTCTTCCTCTTCCGTGATAATGTGGTAGATTTGCCGGCCGTCGGCAGCTTGCTGGAGGCGCTCGCGAACGGTAGCGGACTTGAGCAGCTTGGAGATGCGCGCGAGGGTCTTGAGATGAATGCCGACAGCATCCTCGGGCGCGATCAGCAGGAAGAACAACCGGGCCGGCTTGCCGTCCATGGCATCGAAATCAACCCCCTTGCGGCTGAGCCCGAAGGCCATCAGTTGCTGATCGAGATTATTGAGCTTGCCGTGCGGAATGGCGACGCCATCACCGATCCCCGTGCTCCCCAGACGCTCCCGTTCGAGCAGAACCCGGAGGACTTCCTTACGGTTAAGCGACGGATTGGCGGCGACCAGACTGGCGGTCAGTTCGGCAAGAACTTCTTCTTTTCCGGTCCCTTCGAGCTCTGCGACAATCGCGGCGGGATCAAGTATTTCGGCAATCTTTACCGGCATGGGCGACTCATTCGACGAGGGTTGACGGCAGCAAAAAAATTGCCGGCGGCAGGCGGAAACACCTGCCGCCGGCAACAAAGTATTTTGCCTCAGCTTTGCGGTACGATCAAGCCGTAATTGCCATCCTTGCGCCGGTAGACCACATTGATCTCGGCGGAGTTGGAATCGGTGAAAACCAGAAATTCCTTCTCGAGCAGATCCATCTGCATGACGGCCTCTTCAACCGACATCGGCTTGACGTGGAAGGTATTGGTCTTGATGATGGTCGGTTCGGCATGGCCTTCATCGATACTCTGGGCGGCAAACACGGTCTTGGCCACCTGGCGCTCGCGCCCGGCGTGCGGCTTGTGCTGCTTGATCTTATCCTTGTAGCGCTTGAGCTGGCGCTCGAGCTTGTCGAGCACGCCATCGATCGCCGCATACATGTCCTCGGTCTGGTCGGCCGCCTTGATGGTGATCCCCTTGGCGGTCAGGGTCACTTCGACCTTGTGGCGGATCTTCTTTTCGACCGAGAGCACCACCTGGGCCTCGACCGGCTCGTCGATGTACTTCTTCACCCGCGCCATCTTCTCCTCGACGTAGCTACGCACGGGTTCACTGCTGTCCATGTGGCGGAAGGTCACGGCAACTTGCATGGTCTTTCAACCTCCTGAGAGTTGTAAAAATCCGGGCGAACCGGAACGGTCCTGTTGAGATTATACCCTGTCGGCAGAATCTGGCCAGTGGGCGGGGGTGGCAAATCCGATTGCATGAGTGTTTAAAACAGGCGACGGCGCTGGGTCGACGAGCCGAGGTTGAGCATTTCGCGGTACTTGGTCACGGTCCGGCGGGCGATGTCGACCCCCTGGCGACGCAGCAGCTCGACGATCTTCTGATCGGAATGCGGCTTGCGCGGGCTCTCGTTGGCGATGATGTCGCGGATCTTGCTCTTGACGCTTTCCGAAGCGATGGAATCACCCTCGGTGGTATTGATCCCGCTGTTGAAGAAGTACTTGAGCTCGAACAGCCCCTGGGGCGTCTGTACGTACTTGTTGGTGGTGACCCGGCTGACCGTTGACTCGTGCATCTCAATATCTTCGGCCACGTCGCGCAGCACCAGCGGCTTGAGATGCTCGACCCCGCGGTCGAAAAAGTCACGTTGAAATTTGACGATGCTTTTGGTCACCTTGTAGATGGTGCGCTGGCGCTGGTGGATGCTCTTGATCAGCCACAGCGCGCCGCGCATCTTTTCCTGGATGTACTCGCCGGCCTTGGCATCGATTGAAACCGCGCCGGACAGGGCACTGCGGTAGAAGGAACTGATGCGCAGGTTGGGCAGGCCTTCATCGTTGAGCACCACCACGTATTCGTCACTGATCTTGTAAACGAAGATGTCGGGGATGATGTAGTGGATTTCGTCCTGACCGTACTGGCTCCCCGGCCGCGGGTCGAGGCCGCTGATCAGCTTGGCGGCGGCCAGCACCTCATCCACCGGCACCTGCAGAGCCCGGGCGATCTGGGGATAGCGACGGCTCTCCAGGTCCTCGACATGCTTGCACAGCAGCGTTTCGACCAGGGTTCCCTGCAGCCCCAACTGTTCCACCTGGCGCAGCAGGCATTCTTGCAGCGTGCGGGCCGCTATACCGGGAGGGTCGAACTCCTGAACCGCGCGCAGCACCCGCTCCACCCGGGCCGCCGCACTTTCCGTCTGGACCGCGATTTCTTCGACCGAGGCCTGCAGATAACCATCGTCGTCGAGGTTGCCGATGATCTCCTCGGCAACCAGGCGGTCGCGCCCCTCGATGGTCGAAAGTTTGAGCTGCCAGAGCAGATGATCCTGCAGTGACGGCTTGCGGGTCAGCAGGTTCTCATAGGATGGCCGATCTTCGTCATCCTCGTAGTTATCGGCGGTGGTGCCGCCGAGATTGTAGCTCTCCAAATAGGTGTGCCAGTCGATGTCGCCGAAATTCTCGCGATCGCCGGCCACTTCACGGACTTCTTCAACGACTGCCTCGCCACTGTCGGCGCCTTCGACCTCGCCGGCCAGCTCCCCCAGTTCAGCCTGCTCGTCGACGTTCTCCTGGCCTTCCTCGAGGACCGGGTTCTCCTCGAGTTCGGCGCGCACCACATCGAGCAGTTCCATGCGCGAAAGCTGCAGAAGCTTGATAGCCTGCTGCAGCTGGGGCGTCATCACCAGCTGCTGGCTGAGCTTGAGTTGTTGGCGGATTTCGAGGGCCATGATTACATTCGCCGCTACAGCCGGAATTTGTCGCCGAGATAGATCGCCCGCGCCCGCGGGCTGGCGGCAATCGTTTCAGGGTCGCCCTCTTCGAGGATACGCCCCTCGTTGAGGATGTAGGCGCGATCGCAGACCGTCAAGGTTTCGCGCACGTTGTGATCGGAGATCAGTACACCGATGCCGCGCCCCTTCAACTGGGCGATGATCTCCTGGATGTCGAGCACCGCGAGCGGGTCGATCCCGGCAAAGGGCTCGTCGAGTAGAATGAAACGCGGTTCGAGCACCAGGGCCCGGGCGATCTCGGTACGGCGGCGCTCTCCACCCGACAGGGCATAGCCGTAGCTCCGGGCAACGTGTTCCAGGCGAAACTCCTCGAGCAGGCGGTCCTTGCGCAGCAACCGCAGCGCCGGATTCTTCTCGATCGTTTCGAGAATAGCCAGCAGATTCTGCTCCACCGTCAGCTTGCGGAAGACCGACGGTTCCTGCGCCAGGTAGGAAATCCCCAGGCGGGCCCGCTGATGCATCGGCACCTCGGTGAGATCCTGGTCGTCGAGCAGCACCCGGCCGGCATCGGGACGGACCAGGCCAACCACCATGTAGAACGAGGTGGTCTTGCCGGCACCGTTCGGGCCGAGCAACCCGACCACCTCGCCGGAAGCCACGTTCAGGTCAACCGCGTCGACGACCTGGCGTCGCTGATAGCGCTTGCACAGGCCCTGCGCCGTCAGCCGATGGTTCAACGCGCACCCCCCTCTTTCGGCTGGAACACAGCATTGACCCGGCCATCCTGGCCACCCTTGACCACGCTGCGGTTCTCTTTGAGAAAGAGGGAGATCTCGTGCCCCTGTACCGAGTTCGTTCCGTCGACGACTTTCGGTGAACCGGTCAGAACGATGCGATCCTCACTGCGGAAGTATTCGGCCTTCCCGCCGGTGGCGATCCGGGTGCCCTGGACGATGCGCACGCCGCCTTCGGCGACAATCCGGTCGACATCTCCTCCCTTGGCGGCGTTGTAGATCATCAGCCGGTCACCGTACAGAGTGACGTCCGCCTGCCTGGCCACGGCATGGCCGATGAAGACCAGAGTCTTGGCCGCTTCATCGGCCTCCATCCGGTCGGCCGAGATTTCGACCGGCTCCTTGCTCCCGCCTCCCGACTGGGCCGAGGGCGCGGCCACGGCAAGACTACTTGCGAGGAGCAGTCCGGCACAGAGCTTCCAGCAGTGTTTCATGACATCTCCCGCGCTAGCGATGGGTTTGGATGACCGCACGGACCCTGGCGGGTATTCGCAAGCGTTGCGTATCAAGGTTCAGATCCAGCCCCATCCCGTCAAGCCGCATTTTCGCGGAAACCAGCCGGACCGGCGCATCGGTGCTGATCGTGCGGTTCTGCTGGTGGTAGGTCAGGTGATCGGTTTGCAGAGTGTAGCCGCCGCGGCTGACGACTTCGACCGCGCCCTGGACCTCGACCACCGAAAAATCGCTGTTCACCTTGCCAGTGCGCGCCTTGAGCGTTCCTTGCTCGGTCCCGTCGGCAGCAAAGAAGGTCAGGCTCGGTTCGCTGACGACAGTGAACTTCTCCGCAGATCGATGCTCGACCTGCTTCGCCGCCAGCCGCCAGCGGGCCGTGCCCCCTTCGGTGTGGGTATAGTTGATCTCCTGCAGGGCCACATCCACGCCGGGCGGCAACCCCTTGGCCAGTTCCTTGATTTCGGCCGGCGGTCGATAGCGCGACACGACGATAATTGCCAGAACACCAGCCAGCAACAGCGCCAGCAGCAGAAGAAGGTTTCGCGGCCTGATCAGAGTCATCGGTTTGCGCAGCACCATACCACCGCGCATTGATGCATGTAAAGGAGGGAGTTACGTTTTGGCATGAGAATTGAAAGGTTCAGTGGGATTCAGCGAAATATCGGGCGGTCACATTTTCCCAGCGTCCGGATTCCCTGAGCAGCAAATCGCAGATTTCGCGCACCGCGCCCCGTCCGCCCGAGCACTTGGTCACGTAATGGACATGGGGCTTGACTTCGTCCATGGCGTCGGCCACCGTGGCGGCAAACCCAACCCGGCGCAACACCGGCAGATCGGGGAGGTCGTCGCCCACATAGGCCACTTCCTCGGCCTTGAAGCCGGTCTTTTGCAGGATTTCCCGGAACGGCGCCAGCTTGTCCTTCGCCCCCTGGTAGACCAGGTCGATGCCAAGTTCCTGGGCACGACGGTCGACCACGGGTGACTGCCTGCCGGTGATGATGCCGACGCGGATCCCGACCCGCTGCAACAGCTTGATGCCGTGGCCGTCCTTGACGTCAAAGGCCTTGGTCTCGCCGCCGCGGTCATCGTAGATGATCCGGCCGTCGGTCATCACGCCATCGACATCCAGCAGCAGCAGGCGGATCTTCCCCAGCTGCTCGTGCATCACACCAACCCCGCGCGGAGCAGGTCGTGCAGATGGATGACGCCGACCGGCCGGCGCGCCTCGTCGTTGTCGAAAACAAACAGCGAGGTGATGGCGTGCTCTTCCATGCGTTGCAGCGCCTTGGCCGCCAGATGGGTGCGCAGGATCCGCTTCGGCTGGTGGTTCATGAATTCAGAGATCGGCCGATGCAGCAATTCGACCCCTTTCTCGATGGTACGGCGCAGATCGCCGTCGGTGAAGACCCCGACCAGGTTCCCCTCGCCATCGACCACCCCGGTGATGCCGAGCTTCTTGTTGGAAATCTCGTAAAGTGCGTCCTTGAGCGGGGTGTCAAGGTCGACCGCAGGGATCGCCTCGGCGCCGTGCATCAGGTCCTCGACCCGCAGCAGCAACCGCTTGCCGAGGGCGCCGCCGGGGTGGTAAAGGGCAAAGTCCTCCTCGCGGAAGCCGCGCTTCACCAGCAGGGCCACGGCCAAGGCATCGCCCATCGCCAGAGTGGCGGTGGTGCTGGCGGTGGGCGCCAACTGCAGCGGACAGGCCTCCTCCTTCACCGAGATGTCGAGAAAGACGTCGCCGGCCCGCGCCAGGGTGCTGTCGGGCCGGCCGCCCATGGCGATCAGCGGCAGTCCCATGCGCTTGATGACCGGCAGGATGCGGGTCAACTCCTCGGTCTCGCCGGAGTTGGAGACGGCGATGACCACGTCGCCCCTGGCCACCATGCCGAGGTCACCATGCACCCCTTCGGCCGGATGCAGGAAGAGCGCCGGGGTACCGGTGGAGGCCATGGTCGCCGCGATCTTCTGGCAGATCAGCCCCGACTTGCCCATGCCGGTGACCACCACCCGCCCGCTGCAGGCGAGAATTATCTCCACGGCCCGGACAAACTCGCCGTTGATGCGATCGGTCAGGGCGGCGACCGCCTCGGCCTCGATGCGCAGGACCTTGCGGGCCGCTTCCAGGATATCGCTCACGCCCGGACCCCTTCCTTGACGATGGCGTCGATGGCCAGCACCTGGCGGAGCTGAGCCTCGACCTGGTCGAGAGGGAGGCTGTTCGGCCCGTCGCACAGGGCCCGGTCGGGGTCCTCGTGGACCTCCCAGAAGAGCCCGTCGATGCCGGCACCAGCCGCCGCTCGCGAGAGGGCGCCGACGAACTGGCGCTGTCCGGCGGACGCAGTACCGGCCCCGCCCGGCAGTTGTACCGCGTGGGTGGCGTCGAAGATCACCGGGCAACCGGTCTCGCGCATGATCGGCAGAGCGCGCATGTCCACCACCAGGTTGTTGTAGCCGAAGGAGGCGCCGCGCTCGGTGAGGAGGATGTTGCGATTGCCGACCGATTCCAGCTTGCCGACGGCGTTCTTCATGTCCCACGGGGCGAGGAACTGCCCCTTCTTGACGTTGATGACCCGTCCGGTGGCGCCGGCAGCCACCAGCAGGTCGGTCTGGCGGGAGAGAAAAGCCGGGATCTGCAGGATATCGAGCACTTCGGCCGCCGGGGCGAGCTGGCTGATGTCATGGACGTCGGAGAGGACCGGCAGGCCGCATTCGCTCTTCACCCGGGCGAGGATTTTCAGCCCCGCATCGATCCCCGGGCCGCGGAAGGAGGTGACCGAGGTGCGGTTGGCCTTGTCATAGGAGGCCTTGAAGACCAGGCCGATCCCGAGCCGGGAGGCAATCCCCCTGAGGACCTCGGCGGTGCGCAGGCTATGGTCGAGGCTCTCGATCACGCACGGCCCGGCGATCAGCACCAGCGGCCGGCCGCCGCCGAAGATCGCATCGCCAACCTTGACTTCGCGCACCATCGGCTTAGCCTTTGCGCGCCTGCAGGCAGGCGCCGACAAATGATTCGAACAGCGGGTGCGGATCCATCGGCCGCGACTTGAACTCGGGGTGAAACTGGCAGCCGAGGAACCACGGGTGATCCGTCAGCTCGACGATCTCCACCAGGTCCTCTTTCACATAGTTACCGGAGACCACCAGGCCGCACTCCTGCAGTTTCCGGCGGTAGCCATTGTTGAACTCGTAGCGGTGGCGGTGGCGCTCGCTGATCTCGTCCTGGCCGTAGATGCGCCGGGCCAGCGTCTGCCCGGACAGGGCGCAGGGATAGGCCCCGAGACGCATCGTCCCCCCCTTCCCCTTTACGTTCTTCTGCATCGCCATGATGTGGATCACCGGGTTTTTCGCCTCCTCCTTGAACTCGCTGGAGTAGGCGTCCTCGATGCCGCAGACGTTGCGGGCGAACTCGACCACCGCCATCTGCATGCCGAGACAGATGCCGAAGAACGGCACCTTCTGTTCGCGGGCGTGGCGAATGGCGGCGATCTTCCCCTCGCTGCCGCGCTCGCCGAAACCGCCGGGAACGAGGATGCCGTCGACTCCGTCAAAGGTGCTGCCGATGCCGTGGCGCTCGAGGGATTCGGAGTCGACATACTTGAGGTTGACCCGGCAGTCGTTGCCGATGCCGCCGTGGACCAGCGCCTCGGAGAGCGATTTGTAGCTTTCGGTGAGGTCGACGTACTTGCCGACGATGGCGATGGTGGTCTCGCCGGCCGGCTCCTTGACGCGCTTGACGATCCGCTCCCAGGCCGAAAGGTCCGGGGCCTTGGTCCAGATGTTGAGCGCCTCGACGATGCGCTCATCCAACCCCTGCTCATGGAAGGCGATCGGCACCTCGTAAATGTTCTCGACGTCGCGGGCGGTGATCACCGACTCCTCGCGGACGTTGCAAAACAGGGCGATCTTCCCCTTCATGTCGCGCGGGATCTCGCGATCGCAGCGGCACAGCAGGATGTCGGGCTGGATGCCGATTTCACGCAGTTCCTTGACCGAGTGCTGGGTCGGCTTGGTCTTCAGTTCGCCGGCGGTGCGGATATAGGGGACCAGCGTGAGGTGGACATACAGGACATTTTCGTAGCCGCGGTCGGCACGAAACTGGCGGATCGCTTCCAGAAAGGGGAGCGACTCGATGTCGCCGACCGTACCGCCAACTTCGACGATGGCGATATCCGCGTCCTGGGCATTGGCCAGAATCTTGGTCTTGATCTCGTTGGTGATGTGCGGAATGACCTGCACCGTGCCGCCCAGGTAGTCGCCACGGCGCTCTTTCTGGATCACCGAGTCGTAGATCTGGCCGGTGGTGAAGTTCGAGCGGCGCGAGAGGTTGGCGGTGGTGTAGCGTTCGTAGTGGCCAAGATCGAGATCGGTTTCGGCACCGTCGTCAGTGACGAACACCTCGCCGTGCTGAAACGGGCTCATCGTCCCCGGATCGACGTTGATGTACGGGTCCATTTTCTGCATGGCGACGCGCAGCCCGCGCGCCTCCATGAGGGCGCCGATGGAGGCCGCCGCCAGCCCCTTGCCGAGGGACGACACCACGCCGCCGGTGATGAAGATGAACTTGGTCTTCATGATTGCTCCTTGTGGAACTGGTCACACCATGCAAACGGGGAATTCTACACCGACGGCTGCCGCTTGAAAACAAGGAAATGGGGACAGAATTGAATTCTGTCCCCATTTCCTGTTCCGAACGGAGTGTGAAGGCGGTTCGGCGCGACGGGCTTTCGCGGCGCCCTCAGAAACTTGCTGCGCTTCGGACATCTTCGGGCTTCGCTCAACCCCGCCGCACCGAACCGCTTATGGGGAGTTCATCAGCAATTTTCTTACTCTTTCCAGATCCTCCGGCGTATCGACTCCCTGCACGGAGAGCGCCGTCTCGGCGACAAAGATGCGGTGGCCGTGTTCCAGGGCGCGCAGCTGCTCGAGCTTCTCCTGCTCCTCCAACGGGGTCGGCGCGAGCCGCGGGAAAGCCAGCAGGAAGTCGCGGCGGTAGACATAGAGGCCGACGTGCTTTGCCGTCGCCAGTTCGCGCCAGCGGGTGGAAAGTTGATCGGCAAAATCGCGCGGGTGAGGAATCGGCGCCCGGGAGAAGTAGAGGGCGAACCCCTGCCGGTCGGTGACCACCTTGACCACGTTGGGGTTGTGGAACTCCTCCAGGGAGGTCAGCGGTGTCTTCAGGGTGCCCATGGGGATCGAAGCGTCGGCAAGGAGCGGCCTGACTGCGGCCTCGATCATCAATGGGTCTATGAGCGGTTCATCGCCCTGGACGTTGACGATCAGGTCACTGTCAAGCCCCGCCGCCACTTCGGCCAGGCGGTCGGTACCGGTCGGATGATCGGCGCGGGTCATCACCGCCGTGCCGCCGAAGGCCGCCACGGCATCGGCGATGCGCGCATCGTCGGTGGCCACCAGCACCCGGTCGACCAGGGAGCAGCGCGCCGCCCCCTCGCAGACCCACTGGATCATCGGTTTGCCGCCCAGATCGGCCAGCGGCTTGCCGGGGAAGCGGGTGGAGGCGTAGCGGGCGGGGATGACGGCGGTGACGCGCATGGGCAGGCTCCGGCGGGAGTGATCGCTGCGTGCCACGGTAGGGGAAGCGGCGGGGAGTGTCAAGGCAGGCGGGTCAGGCAGCCCCGTCCGCGTTTCAGGTACGCCGGTGCTGCTCCTCGATCCGCCGCACCAGCGCTTCGAGTCCGGCCGGCTCTGCGCTTGAGCCTTTGCCGCTGGCCGGAGTCAGCTGGGCGACCAGGCCGTGCAGTTCGAGACCGAGGTGCTTGAAGTGCAGCCTGTCCGCGCCGATCCGGCAAATCCGCTCGGCCAGCTGCTTTGAGATCAGTTTTTTTCCTCGGCATGTTTCGCAGCACAACACAGTTGGTCAAATACCGGCATCTCTCGACTCCTTCGCGAAATGAACTGCTGCAAAAATCTGCGTGGAGCGCGGTGCGGAGGTGAGCTGTTCGCCTCACTCCTCACTCCTCTCTCCTCACCCAAGATCTTTATGATACTCCTGCAGGCTGCGGATCGCCTCGTGCCCCTGGCGGCGGGCGGCGATCCCCTTGGCCGCAGCGACCGCTGCCGCGGCGGTGGTGATGTAGGGCACCTTCTGGCCGATCGCCGCCTTGCGCAGGTAGGAGTCGTCATGCGTCCCCTGCCGCCCTGCCGGGGTATTGATCAGCAGCTGGACCTCGCCGTTCTTGATGGCGTCGACCAGGTTGGGGCGCCCCTCGTGCAGCTTTTTCACCGGCGTGGCAGTCACGCCATGGCTAGCAAGGAACTGGCAGGTCCCGGCAGTGGCGCGCAGTTCGAAGCCAAGGGCGGCAAACTGCCGGGCCGCCTCCAGCGCCGCGTGCTTGTCGTGGTCGGCGACGGTGAACAGCACCGTCCCCTCCAGCGGCAGCCGGGCATTGGCCGCTTCCTGGGCTTTGAAGAAAGCCAGCCCGTAGCTCTGCGCCATCCCCAGCACCTCGCCGGTGGAGCGCATCTCCGGACCAAGCACCGGGTCGACCTCGGGGAACATGGGGAAGGGGAAGACCGCCTCCTTGACCCCGAAGTGCGGCAGCACCCTGCGCTTCAGCCCCAGGTCGCGCAGCTTCGCGCCGAGCATGACCTGCACGGCCAGGCGCGGCATCGGGATGTTGCAGACCTTGGAGACCAGCGGCACGGTGCGACTGGCGCGGGGGTTGGCCTCAAGGATGTAGACGGTGTCGTCGGCAATGGCGTACTGGATGTTCATCAGCCCGACCACCCCCATCTCCACGGCGATGCGCCGGGTGTATTCGTCGATGGTGTCGATGTGGCGTTGCGGGATCGATACCGGCGGCAGGACGCAGGCCGAATCGCCGGAGTGCACCCCGGCCAGTTCGATGTGCTCCATCACCGCCGGGACAAAGGCTTCCGTACCATCGCAGATGGCGTCGGCTTCGGCCTCGATGGCATTCTGCAGAAAGCGGTCGATGAGGATCGGCCGCTGCGGGGTGACGTCGACGGCCTTGGCCAGATACTCGCGCAGCATCTCCTCGTCGTGGACCACCTCCATGGCCCGCCCGCCGAGAACGTAGGAGGGGCGCACGATCAGCGGGTAGCCGATGCGTCCGGCGATGACCACGGCTTCAGTCAAGGTGCTGGCCATCCCTGATTCTGGTTGGGGGATGCCGAGCTTGCGCATCATGGCGCTGAACTGCTCGCGGTCCTCGGCCAGGTCGATGGTGGCCGGCGAGGTGCCGATGATTTTGACGCCGGCCTCCTCGAGCTGGCGAGCGATGTTGAGCGGCGTCTGCCCGCCGAACTGCACCAGCACCCCTTCCGGCTGCTCCTTGGCGTAGATGGAGAGGACATCCTCGACGGTGAGCGGCTCGAAGTAGAGCTTGTCGGAGGTGTCGTAGTCGGTGGAGACGGTCTCGGGGTTGCAGTTGACCATGATCGTCTCGAAACCGGCATCGCGCAGGGCAAAGGCGGTGTGGACGCAGCAGTAGTCGAACTCGATCCCCTGGCCGATGCGGTTCGGCCCGCCGCCCAGCACCATGATCTTTTTGCGGCTGGAGACCGCCACGCTGTCCGGGGCATTGTAGGTGGAGAAGTAGTAGGCGGCGTTCTCCACCCCGCTGACCGGCACCGCTTCCCAGGCCTCGGCCACGCCGAGGGCGATGCGCCGGGTCGCGCACGACCGTCTCGCCGATGCCGAGGATCTGCGCCAGGTAGCGGTCGGCAAAGCCGTCGCGCTTGGCCTGCACCAACAGCTCGTCAGGCGGCAGTGCACCGCGGTGCTTGAGGATCCGCTCCTCGAGCTCGACCAGTTCCTGCATCTGCCGCAGGAACCACGGCTTGATGTAGGTGCGGGCGTAGAGCGCGTCGATATCCGCCCCCTTGCGCAGCGCCTCGTAGAGGATGAACTGGCGCTCGCTGGACGGCTCCAGCAGCAGCTCCATCAACTCCGGCAGGCTCAAGCTGTTGAAGTCGCGGGCGAAGCCGAGGCCGTAGCGGCCGTTTTCCAGGGAGCGGATCGCCTTCTGCAGCGCCTCCTTGTAGTTTTTGCCGATGCTCATCACCTCGCCGACCGCGCGCATCTGCGTGCCGAGCTTGTCCTGCACCCCCTTGAACTTCTCGAAGGCCCAGCGGGCGAACTTGACCACCACGTAGTCGCCGCCGGGCGTGTACTTCTCCAGGGTGCCGTCGCGCCAGTAGGGGATCTCGTCGAGGGTCAGCCCGGCGGCCAGCAGCGAGGAGACCATGGCGATCGGGAAGCCGGTAGCTTTGGAGGCCAGCGCCGAGGAGCGCGAGGTGCGCGGGTTGATCTCGATGACCACCACCCGCCCGGTCTGCGGATCGTGGGCGAACTGCACGTTGGTACCGCCGATGACCTCGATGGCATCGACGATCCGGTAGGAGTAGTTCTGCAGGCGCGCCTGCAGTTCCGCGGCGATGGTCAGCATCGGCGCGGTACAGAAGGAGTCGCCGGTGTGCACCCCCATGGCGTCGACGTTCTCGATGAAACAGACGGTGATCTTCTGGCTCTTCGCGTCGCGCACCACCTCCAGTTCCAGTTCCTCCCAGCCGAGCACCGATTCTTCGACCAGCACCTGGCTGACCGGGCTCATGGAAAGGCCGCGGCGGACGATGGTCTCTAGCTCCTCCAGGTTGTAGGCAAAGCCGCCGCCGGTGCCGCCCATGGTGTAGGCGGGACGGATGACCAGCGGAAAGCCGATGCGGGCGGCGGCGGCCCTCGCCGCCTCCAGGGTGGTGGCGATCTCGCTGCGCGGTGTCTCGATCCCCAGGCGCGTCATCGTCTCCTTGAAGGTTTCGCGGTCCTCGCCGCGCTTGATGGCATCCAGATTGACGCCGATCACCTTGACCCCGTACTGGTCGAGCACGCCGGCTTCGGCCAGGGCACTGGAGAGGTTGAGACCGGTCTGGCCGCCGAGGTTGGGCAGCAGCGCATCGGGCCGCTCCTTGGCGATGATCTCGGTAAGAGTCGGCACGTTCAGCGGCTCGATATAGGTGACGTCGGCCATGCCCGGGTCGGTCATGATGGTGGCCGGATTGGAGTTGACCAGCACGATCTGGTAGCCGAGTTGGCGCAGGGCCTTGCAGGCCTGGGTGCCCGAGTAGTCGAATTCGCAGGCCTGGCCGATGATGATCGGCCCGGAGCCGATGATCAGCACTTTTTTGATATCGTTCCTACGGGGCATGGTCGCTCCTTGTGTAAGACTGGAATGGAATAAATTCTTGAAAATATGGCAAAAATCAGGACCCGTTGCAACACGAAACATGAGCAACACACTTTGTAAACAATCAACACGGATTCAGTTGATTGACACCTCGACGCTTTGGCTGCCCATGGCTTGACAAAAATCGGATGGGTGATATTTTTCCCTGTGAGAAAAAACAACCACTTGATATCAGGAGGTTTTCATGGGCAGCAAGGGACGTGAGATTGTCGGGCTGGATGTCGATGAGCTGCTGAAACTGCTGCGCAAGGCCTTCGCCGACGAGTGGCTGGCCTATTACCAGTATTGGCTGGGGGCAAAAATCTGCAAGGGGCCGATGAAGGAAGCGGTCATCGCCGAACTGGAACTGCACGCCACCGAGGAGCTGAATCACTCGCTGCTCCTCTCGAACCGTATCATCCAGTTGGGTGGTACCCCGATCACCAATCCGCAGGATTGGTTCAAGCTGACCAACTGCGGCTACGACGCGCCGGACGATCCGTTCGTCAAGACGCTGCTGGAGCAGAACATCAAGGGGGAGCAGTGCGCCATCAGCACCTACAAGAAGCTGCTGGATCTGACACTCAACAAGGATCCGGTCACCTACAACATCATCCTGACCATCATCGAGCAGGAGGTCGAGCACGAGGAGGATCTGCAGGCGCTGCTCGAGGACTTCGAGCTGATGGCCAGGGCCTTCGCGAAGTAACCTGCCGGACGGCTGCCAGACACGAAGGGCTGACCATAACTCGGTCAGCCCTTTGCTCTTCCCGTCAGCCAGGCCGGCTCAGGCGGTGACCGCCCCCGGGAAATGCTCCAGCAGAACCGGCCGCTCCTGCAGCTGGGCGCCGCTTTCAATGGCCTCCTTGAGCACCGGCGCCAGCGTGGTGTCACCGAGCAGGGCGCCGCCCAGGCAGCGGTTGTCGCGGCAAAGGATCGCCCGGTAGTTGCCGCCTTCCTGCACCTCGACCAACCGGTAGCTGCCGTCGTCGGCGCTGATCCGGCCGGCGCTGAACAGTTCGACCCCCATCACCTTGAGGCGGGTGGCCGGGGGGAGTCCGGGGAATTCGGCGCCGCCGCAGACGGCATTGGTCCCGGCCACCACCCCCTGGGCATAAGCCGCCGGCCAGATACCGTAGACCACCTGGTGATGCTCGGCGACATCCCCCGCCGCGAAGATCGCCGGGTCCGAACTGAGCATGCGGTCGTCGACTGTCACGCCGCTGCCGACGGCCAGCCCGGCAGCGCGGGCCAGGAAGCTGTTGGGCCGCACCCCCACGGTCAACACCACCAACTCGCAGGGGAATTCACGCCCGTTGGCCAGGCGCACGGACTGCACCCGCTCATCGCCGCACAACTCCTTGACCTGGGCATCGCAGCACACGCCGATGTCGCGTGCCTCGACCAGTTCCTGCAGCAGGATGCCCCCCTGGCGCGGCAGCTGCCGGGGGAGCAGCCAGCCGAACCCCTCCAGCACCGTGACCGCGGCACCGCGTCGTTGCAGGGCAGCCGCCGTCTCCAGCCCCAGCAGGCCGCCGCCAATGCAGACGCAGCGGCTTCCCGGGCGCAGCTGGCCGAGGATGTGCCGCGCATCGCCAAGGGTGCGCAGGGTGACCACGCCGGCCCGGGTGGCCCCCGGCAGCGGCGGGACGAAGGGGTGGGCGCCGTTGGCCAGGATCAACCGTTCATAGGGCACCGTCGCGCCATCCTGCAGTTTTACCCGGCGTGCCTCGCGCTCAATGGCCACCGCCTCACCAACCACCAGGTCGATGCGCTGCTGCGCGTACCACTCCATCGGCTTGAGGGGCAACGCCTGCTCGTCGACTTCGACGGCCAGCAGCCGGGTCAGGTTGAGACGATAGTAGGGGAGTTCACTTTCCCGCGAGATCAAGGTGATCTGCGTGCTGGCATCGAGAGAGCGGGCGGTTTCCGCGGCGGTGACCCCGGCCACCCCGGCGCCGAGAATTACCAGGCGGCCGAGCGCCGGCTCCCGGCTGACGGCGGCCGGCGGCCGATACGGCTCGAACAGGTTGGCGGTTGCCCCGCAGACCGGGCAGCTCTCCGGCGGCTGCCCGCTTGTTTCCAGGTGGTCGCAGACCGTGCAGCGCCACTGCCCGGACGCAGGCTTTGCCTCAGGGGCGCCCATGATTTTCAACGGTGAAAAACGATCGCGGTCGACACCGCACACCGGGCAACTGTCAGGCGGCTCGCCGCCCTGGTGGACATATCCGCAGATTTCGCACTTCCAGACGGTCGGACGGGTCATGATACCCCCTCGCTACATAGGTATTAATCGGCTTGCCACGGCTTTCATGGTAACAAATTGACTGTCGCAGACAAGAGGCAGTGGGCTTTTTCTTTACGGGCAGCCGGCAAACCTGTACTCTGTCCAAATAAACGGACCATTTTCCCGAGAGGATGCCCATGGCCAGAAAACCGAATTACTCCTTTGAAAAACGCCAGAAAGAACTGGCGCGGCAGGCCAAAAAAGAAGAGAAGAAGCAGCGCAAACTGGCCGGTCTCCCCGATCTCGACGAAGAACCGCCGGAGTCCGAAGACGAGCAGGCTTAGGGCGATGAGCAAAGACCTGTATGTGAGGCAGATCTCCGCCGACGCCACGGAAGAGGATCTGCGCAAACTGTTCGCCGTATGCGGCAAGGTGACCTATGTGCACATGGTCAAGGATGCCAAATCCGGCGAGTTCGTCGGCTGCGCCTTCGTCAAGATGTCCAGCGAAGCCGAGGCCAGGGACGCCATCGTCACCCTGGACGGCGCCCTGCTGATCAACCGCACCATCTCGGTGATCGCGGCCCTGCCGCAAAAGCCCAGGGGCCGCCAGAAAGGCGGCGGCTTCCGCGGCAACAGCAACAGCAGCAGCACCGGCGGCAGGCCCAGCGGCCCGGCGAAGGGCGGAAAGAGCCGCCCCCGCTAGCAGCAAAAACCTGCCGATGTCCTCGCCAGTCTCCCGCTCCGCCACCCTGCCGGTCGTCTACTGATTGTTCAAGGAGTTCACATGCCCAACACCATCCTGATCACTGGCGCGACTTCCGGCTTTGGCGCCGCCTGCGCCCGGCGCTTTGCCGCCGCCGGCTGGCGACTGATTCTGACCGGCCGGCGCGCCGACCGCCTCGAAATACTGCGCGCCGAACTGGGGGATGCCATCACCCGGATGCTGGCTTTCGATGTCCGCGATGGCGAGGCGGTCGCCAAAGAACTCAGCGATCTTGAAGTCGATGTGCTGCTCAACAATGCCGGGCTGGCGCTGGGGCTGGAGCCGGCCTGGGAAGCCGGCCTGGACGACTGGGAGACGATGGTCGACACCAACGTCAAGGGGGTCATGTACTGCACCCGGGCGGTGCTGCCGGGGATGGTGGCGCGCAACCGCGGCCACGTGGTCAACATCTCCTCGACCGCCGCCCACTGGCCCTACCCCGGCGGCAATGTCTACGGCGCGAGCAAGGCCTTCGTCGAGCAGTTCACCCGCAACCTGCGCGCCGACCTGCTCGGCACCCGGGTGCGTGCAACCTGCCTCGCGCCGGGGATGGCCGAGACCGAGTTCTCCAACGTGCGCTTCAAGGGGGACGATGCCCGCGCCAGCCGGGTCTACGCCGGGGCGGAGCCACTGCGGGCAGAGGACATCGCCGAAATCGTCTTCTTTGTCACCACCCTGCCCGGGCACATCAACGTCAACGCCCTCGAGGTCATGTCGATCGACCAGGCATGGGGGCACCTGGCGGTGCATCGTCAGCCGTGACCGGGTCCCGGTAAAGCTCCTTGAGTAGCGCGGCAAAGGACTGGGCCGCCGGCGACAGGGTCCGGTCGCGCCGGACAACCAGCCAGAAGCGGCGCTCGATCGCTATCCCTTCGACCTCGACAACAACCAGTTCGCCGCGCACCAACTCCTGCTCGACGGACAGTGACGACAGAAAGGCATAGCCGAAGCCGCCGACAACTGCCTGCTTGACGGCCTCGTTGCTGCCGAAGCGCGCGGCGATGCGCAGCGATTCTGGTTCGATGCCTGCCTGCTGCAAAGCCTGATCGACCGCGCTGCCGCTCCCCGAGCCGGACTCGCGGGCAACCAAGGGGCTGCCCGCCAGTTCCTCCGGTGTCACCGAGCGCCGCGCCCACCAGGGATGCCCCTTGCCGACCACCAGCAGCATGGTATCGACCACCAGCGGCATAAACTCCACCGCATCGTTGATAAAACGGCCGCCGACCACGGCCATCGCCACCTCGCCGGCAACCAGCCGGTCGATGATTTCGCGGCTGTCGCCGGCAACGACGCTCAGGGCGATGCCGGGATAGCGCGCGGCCAGCTTCGGCAGCAGCCGCGGGATCAGGTAGTTGGCCGGGACGTTGCTCGCACCGACGATCAGCTGCGGATCCTCCAACCCCCGGAACCGGGCCATGGCATGGCGCAGATCGGCACACTCGGCGAGCACCTGGCGGACATGCTGCCGGTAGAGCTGTCCCGCGTCGGTCAACTCCGCGCCGCGGCCGGTGCGGTCGAACAGGCGGACCCCCACCTCGTTTTCCAGGGCGGCGATATGCTGGCTGACTGTTGACTGGGTCAGCAGCACGCTGTCGGCTGCCCGGGAAAAGCTCCCGGTCTCGGCGACGGCGACGAAGGTTTCCAGCTGATGCAGATTCATTTGGTTACCTATTTGAAATTTCGATGTCTTCTATTGGTAAAATCGAAATTATCAATTTGCATCTACAACGTCAACCCCGGAAAATGCCTGCTGTCAATCCGCAACAAAAATCGGGGAATGATCCGGATCGCAGGAGCAGCTTGAGACACCGTCCCCTGATCATGATCTCTTCGGCGCTGCGCTGGCTGCTGGCCGGGCTCTTCCTCTGGGCCGGCGCGATCAAGCTCGCCGACCCGAAGAGTTTCGCCCGGTCAATCGACGCTTACGGGCTCATTCCCGATGCGCTCCTGGTTCCGGCTGCCATCCTCCTGCCAATCGCGGAGATGCTCATCGGCTTCGCCGTGTTGCGGCGCTGGCGCGGCGGATTGCCGGCCATGGCCAGTCTGCTGGTGCTGTTTCTTGCGGTTCTCGGCTACGCCATCGGCCAGCAGCTCGATGTCGACTGCGGCTGTTTCTCGGTGACGGAACGACAGTCGCACACTTCCGTGGAAACGGCCTTTGTCCGCGATCTGCTCATGCTGGCGGCGGTCGCCGCCCTGGGCTTTCTGTCACACCGTCACGACCAGCCACGGCGCGGCTTCATCCAGGGGCACGTCCCCTCACTTTTTCACAAGGAGGAACACGAACCATGAGCTACTGGCGACACGCATTAACGACCGCTGCATCGGCCTGCCTTCTGCTGCTGTTTGCCGCGGGACCCGGACTGGCTTTGGACTGGGGTTCACAGGAACTGGAAACGGAGAAGATCGCCGTCAAACTGACCCGGGAAACGCTCAAGGGCAGCTACGGCATCGTGCGCACCGACGAGTTGAAAAAGTGGCTGGACGAGGGGAAAAAACCGCTGATCGTCGACACCATGCCCTATGCCGACAGCTATGTGAAGGGGCATATCCCCGGCGCGGTGCAGTTCGAGTTCCCCATCGAAGAGCTGACCTCTCTGGACGACAAAACCCGCGCGGAGTACCTCAAGGTACTCGGCCCCGACAAGGACCGCCTGCTGGTAATCTACTGCGGATTTACCAAGTGCGGGCGCAGTCACAACGGCGCCTGGTGGGCCAAGCAGCTCGGCTACGCCAACGTCTATCGTCATCCCGGCGGGATCAAGGCGTGGGAACAGGCGGACTACCCGGTCGAAAAGGGGCAATAGCCCTGCGGTTCCTGGAGGGTAAAAGAAAAGCGCCCCGCGACAAGTCGCGGGGCGCTTTTCCGTTCCGGGTATGCGGATCTGTTTAGATCACGCGCACCTTGGCGGACTGCAGGCCCTTCTGGCCCTGCACCACGTCAAAGCTGACGCGGGCGCCTTCGGCGAGGCTCTTGAAGCCGTCGCCCTGGATCTCGGAGAAGTGCACGAACACGTCCGGGCCGTTATCCTGCTGGATGAAACCGAAACCCTTCGCGTCGTTGAACCACTTCACGGTACCTTCAGCCATTTTACTATCTCCCTGTCCCCTTTGGAGGGACGTCAATTGTTGTGTAAATTCAGTTGGCCTCAAACCAAAAAACACGCAACCCAACTGGGTCTGCGCGTTTTGTTCCCATCGACACCTTGTCAAACGAGCGGCAACAAAAAATCTACACAAACTTGCTTAGATGATGCACCCTACACGAGGAGGGTTCACAAATGCAAGCTTTATTTTTCAGATTATCTCCTTTTCTGACCGAGACAGGTTACAGAGACAATTGACTTTACCGCTTTATCGTCCCGGCAGTAAGGTGCCAAGTCAACAAATCTGACGGCAGGTACGATGCTGCGACACGGCACACAGTTCGAACGCGGGACCCGCGAATACCGGCGCGCCAACCTGGCGCTGTTCATCGCCGGCTTCGTGACCTTCTCGACACTGTACACCGTGCAGCCCCTGCTGCCGTTGTTCGTGACCGAGTTCGGAGTGTCCCCCGCCACGGCCAGCCTGGCGCTGTCGGTGGCGACCTTCGCCCTAGCCTGGACCCTCCCCGCCTCCGGCACCCTCTCCGATGCCCTCGGCCGACGCAAACTGATGGGGATCGCCATCGTCCTGACCGCCCTGCTGGCCCTGGCCTCGGCGGCCAGCACCACCATGTCGGCCCTGCTGGTCCTGCGCCTGCTGCAGGGGATCGTTCTGGCTGGGGTGCCGGCCGTGGCCATGGCCTACCTCAACGACGAGATGTCGCCACGTGCCATCGGCGCGGCGATGGGGCTGTACATCGCCGGCAACGCCTGCGGCGGCATGACCGGCCGGATTCTCACCGCGGTTCTTGCCGATGTGCTCCCTTGGCGCGGCGCCGTGGCGGTCATCGGGCTGCTCGCCCTGGTGATGAGCATCCTGTTCTGGCTGCTGCTCCCCCCGTCAAGGCACTTCCAGCGCCGTCCTTTTCACATCGGACCGCTCACCTCCTCCCTGATCGGGCACCTGCGCGAGCCAGGGCTACTCTGCCTCTTCACTCTGGCCTTCCTGCTCATGGGCGGCTTCGTCACTCTCTATAATTACATCACCTTCCACTTGCTCGCTCCACCCTATGATTTGAGCCAGTCGCAGGTGGCCCTGATCTTTCTGGCCTACGCCTTCGGCGCGGTTGGCTCGAGCCTCATGGGTGGGATGGTCGAGCGCATCGGCCGGCAGCGCATCCTCTATGCCGCCCTGGCGATCATGACCACGGGGGCAATGCTCACCCTGCTGACGTCGCTGGCCGCGATCATCACCGGCGTTGTCATCTTTACCGCCGGCTTCTTCGGCGCCCATGCCGTCGCTTCGGCCTGGGTGGGTGCCCGCGCCGCCACCGCCCGCGCCCAGGCATCATCCCTCTACCTGCTCGGCTATTACCTGGGCTCGAGCATCTCCGGCACCGGAGGTGGCGTCATCTGGAGTGTGTGGGGGTGGACGGGGGTGATTGCCCTGATCGTTGGCCTGCTCGGCGCCGCGGGAGTGGTCATCCTGATCCTGACGTCCCTGCCCCCTCAGGAGGAGCTCCCGCCGTCCCGGCCCGTATACGGACCGGCTGCGGAGTAGCGGACAGTCAGCGCAGCAGATCGAGGCTGTACCTCAGCCTGAGAAATTCCTGGAAGGTCTCCACCCCGTCCAGGGCCAGCTTGAGGCGGCCCTTCTCGGTGCGGGTGAAATGCTGCAGGTCGATATAGTTGTTCGGCCTGCGCCCCTCGTGGATTGCCGCCACCTGGCCGCGCAGGCGGAAGTAGACCAGAGTACTGAAGCAGGTCTCGAGATCATCCGCCCGTGCCCGATCGAAAACCCCCGCTGAAACCAGGGCCTCCAGCCGATCCCGGGTGCCCCCTCCGACAATCCCCTCGGCCAGGGCCAGCACCTTGATCCCCTCGGTGATGGCGAAGATGCCGGCTTTCTTGACATCGAGCTGACCGCGAAAGTCGCCCCGCGTTTCCACCTGGAAGCGGCCGAACCAGCCGATCGGGACACGGAACCGCAGCACGCTGGCGGCTGCGTAGCGCAGGAACATCGGCTCGGTCCGCAATCGGCCGGAAATATGTTCCTTCAGGGCCCGCTCCATGGCGGGATCACCGTACAGGGTGCGCAGATCGAAAAACGTGCTGCCGGTGAGTATGTTTTTCGAGGTCGGGGTCGCCATCCAATCGTCAATGGCTTCGGTCCAGGCCGAGAAATTGCGCCGCCACTCGGGATTCTTGGCCATGATTCCTCCCGGGCATGGCGGCACGCCGATGGCGATTAGGCCGTCGATCAACTCGCGGGAAAAGGCTTCGATCCTGGCCACCTCGTCAGGCGCGAGGTCATCGGCATAAACAATGGCGTTGTCCTGATCGGTGGTCAGAGTCTGCTCCCGACGCCCTTCGCTTCCCAGCACGATGAAGGCGAACCGCCCGGGAAGATCGGTGAAGCGGGTGGCCCGCAACAGGTTAATCAGGCGGAGGATGATACGATCATTGAGGTGGGCGATCAGGCGGACGAGATCACGGCTGGAAACCCCGGTGCCGACCAGATGGACGACCAACCCCTGGACCCGGTCGTGAAGGACCCTGAGTTCATCGATGGTTCCGGTTTCCTCGATGTCCCTGACCAACTGCTGGGGAGAGCGGGTCTGCAGGCGCAGGATGTCGGAATCGGTGATAATCCCGACCAGGCGGCCGTCATTGTCAACCACGCCGACCCGGTGGATGCCGTGCTTGGACATCCGGTAGAGCGCCTCGAAGAGGAACTCGCCCTCGCCGACCGTGATCAGCGGGGCGTTCATGATCTCGCGCACGGACAGCGTGTTAGGGTCGATACCGCGCGCGACCACCTTGTTGCGCAGGTCGCGGTCGGTGACGATGCCGATCGGCGCCGGCCCGTCGCAGACGACCACGCTGGAGATGTTGCGCGTGCTCATGACCGTACCCACCGCCACCAACGGATCGGCGGCGGCACAGGTGACCACTTCGCGCCGGCAGAAATTCCCGACGGGCTGAAACAGGGTGACCGCTTCGGGCATGGGCGCTCCTGACGCTTTAATCTTACGGGGTTTTGTCAATCTGACAAGAGAAAACGCTTATCAGAGAAACGCTTATCAGAAGTACCGGTATCTATTCTGCCCGAAACAGGGTAGTATGGAGTATCAGTGTGCCCGCCCGTAGTTTCCAGAGATCTTCCTGGTAATTATCGGATAAACTTCGGCGACTCAAATCCAGAAAGGCCTTCAATGACCAGCAAGATCCTGACCTTAGGCGACCCGATTCAGGCCCGTTGCACCAAATGTCGAAAAATCACCACACATGCCATTGTGACTATGGCTGATGAACTGCCAGCCACCGTGGAGTGCAGCAAGTGCCAACATACATCAGCCGCCAGGAAGCCCGTTGACCGCCGGGTCGTCGACCCGAAAAAGTCTGCCCGTGAAGAGTGGGCCAATCTGCGGCCGGACATGGACCTTGCCCGCGCGCAGGACTATTCCATGACCGGAGCCTACAAGACCAAGGCCCTGCTCAATCACCCGGTTTTCGGTCTCGGCCTGGTTCAGAAGATGAGCGGCCTGCAAAAGATGGTGGTGCTCTTCGCCGATGGCGAGAAGGTCATGCGCTGCAAATAGCCCCCTGTCCCGGTTGCAGGCTTTACCCGGCGGCAGTGGCAAGAGGCGCACTTAACTGAAAATCCGCCAACGAGAGATGACCATGTCAAATTGCGCCATGTGCGAAGATCAGGCGAAAAAAACCTGGAACGGCAAACCCCATCAATACCTGGGCAAAGCCGACGCCCCGCGCCTTTTCAAGGGGGCGCAAGCCCGAGGCTTTGCAGAACAGGACTACCAGTGCCTGGTCTGCCAGGCGAAATTCACCCACAGCAGCAACAAGAACGATCTGGCTTGGACGCTGTGGCGGGGGTGAGCACGGCTGCTGACGACGCGCTCAGTCTGGTGATGACCAAAAAGCTCCCGCCGGCACCGTCCGGCGGGGGCTTCGTGCCTGCGCATATCCTTGGCGAGCCCCAGCTTGTTGGTACCGGCTACTGACCCTCCGTCATGGTCTCCGCGGCACCCCAGGTCGCGGACCACACCTTGCCGTCATGCACATAATGAACACTGTCATCGACAATAACCGAGCGATCCCGTCCATAACCGCCATAAGTGAAGACTTCGCCCCCTGACCGGTCGGCAATAATCAGGGTACCCGCCGGCCCAATCGAGTGATCCGTGATATTGAACAGATACAAGCCGGTGTGGGTCCAGTCGTAATGGGTGGAGGGGATGACCGGGTTGCTCCCGACGTAGGCGGGCAAGGTGTCATGCTTGCGGATCGGCAGGGCCAAGCGGGCCGGGCGACCCGCCGCGGCCGGCAGGACAGTCACGGCGTGGTGGTCCATGAGCGCGTCGGAGTCCGTGCCCCGCTTGCCGATGATCAAGGAGCTGAGTTCCGCCGGGCTGGCAAGGTTGGCAACATCGAAGAGGGAGAGCTTCACCCCCTGATACCAGGCACCCCGGCCGGCGAAATCCGTGGACGCGGTATCGGCGACGGCATCCTTGCCGATCCCCAGCAGGCGAGTGTCGCTGAGCGGCTGCAGGTAGTCCGAGTAGCCTTGAATGTGCAGTTCCCCCGCCTTGATCGGAACATAGGGGTCCGAAAGATCGAAGACGTACAGCGGGTCCGTCACCCGGAAGGTCACCAGGTAGGCACGGCTGCCGGTGTAGCGCACGGCATACAGCCGTTCCCCGGGCTCGCCGATATTGTCGACGTGGGCGGTTTCGGCAAGAAGGCCGTCGCCGGTCTCTTTCAGCAGGGTCAGCCGGGTGGTCGAGGTTTCATTCCAGCTCTCCCCCAAAGAGGTCGCCACCCGCAGCACCTCCTGATCTTCCCCCAGGCGAAACGGCCGCTTGTCGGCCTCCCACCCCAGATTGCCGATGACTGTTGCGGAGCCCCGGTACATCGGCTCACCCGTCGTCAGCCCGAACTTGTGAATCTCCGTGGTCTCCGGCGAAGCTTTGCCGAGAACCATCTGTGCGCCAGCCAGAATCTGGTACTGATAACGGGTGGTCGCCACATACAGGCTGCCGGGCGAGACATAGACGGTCTCCGCCGGCCCGACGATGGTTTTGGAGAACCGCTTGGCCGGATCCCGCAGATCGATGGCGGTCACGGTGAGAAGCGACGGCTCCTCCCAGCGGTCGGGATTGAGCGGCGGCAGATAGGTGGTTTCAGCGGTCACCAGCGCAGCGATGGCGCCGTTCACGCGAATGGCGGGAAGCAGATCGGCCAGCCGGGCCTGGTCAAGGAGCGCCTGGTTCTTTTGTCGCTCCGGTTCGGTGGCCGGGTAATTGTTATACATCGGCAGAATCGGCGTGTAGCGGGTGACGAGGTAAAGGCTCTCGCCGATCCGGCGGCTGGCAATGAGCTGACCGTCGAGGGAGAGGCGCCCTGCCGGCTTGGGAGCCTCGGGAACACTCACATCAAACAGCCCGACCTCGGTACGCGCATTCTGCCAGCACCACGGACAATTCCAGATCGCCCACGGGTTGTTCCGGGCCCCGCCGATAGTGACCAGCAGATCGGGCTGACTGCCAGCGCGTTGCGTCAGCAGATAGAGGCCATCCACCTGGTTTTCAAAGCCCTCCAGGGAGATGGCGGCGACTTCCCGGGCTTGTGCCGGCTGGCGGTCCAGAGCCATGATCCGGATGGCAGCCGGGGCGCCGACCTCATTGCTCGCGGCCGGCTTGACGGCGAGAGCGTCCGTGGTGTAGTAGACCGGCGGTGCCTGGTTGGGGGCGATGTACAGGTAGTTGCCGTCGGTTTCGATCAGGTCGGCTTCGTCCACTCCGACTTCCTGGATGTTGGTCGTGGAATAGGCGGCGGGCTGAGCAGAGCCCGCGACGGACATGGCCGCATCGGCACTCACCTTGTCTGCAGCATAACCGTAATTCCTGGCACCGGCCTTGAGCGCGGCCTTGAGATACTGCTCCAACTGCAGCCCGGAGGAAAAAACGGACAGGGCAGATTCTCCCTGGTATGCCCACAACGTCTTCAACAGTTCCGGGTTGTTCATCACTTCGGTCAGCGTCACCGCGTTGGCAAAGAGGTAATCGATGACCTGTCTGGCCTTGATCGGCGCGGCCATATCACCGGTAGTGCGCACCAGCAGGTCGTTGATCGCGCTGTCGAACCCCTTGTCCGGCTGCATTGACAGCCGGTTGACGTAATACATCGCCACCTCGTGCCGGTTGCTCAGCAGTGTCCGGTCTTCCGCTCCGCTGGTGGGGGCATAGGCCCCCAGGACCAGCTCACCGACCAGCGCGCCCCGATCGTTCAGATTGGTCGTCCCCATGGCATCCAGCCGCTGCGTCCAGTAATCCCAGCCGCCCTTATCGGGTTCCCGGCCAAAACAGTTCTGGTAGATCGACCGCACGAACTCGCGATTGCTCGCGTCCTTGGGGAAGAGCCACTGGGCTTCCGGGCTCCAGGCGAACTCCCTGGCGATGGCGGCGAAACTCTCCCCCCCCTCAAGCAGGCGCTCCTGCCAGTATTCGAGCCCCTTTACGTCCGGGGCGCGTCCGAAAAAGGCCAGGTACAAGTCGGTGAGCTGGGCCAGCCGGGTCTGGACCTGGCCGGAGAGTAGTTCGGGGGCCGGTCGCCGCGTCTGGAAGTGGCTGCCGAACTCGACGTATTCGACGTTGTCGATGACGGCGGTATAGTCAAGAAACTTTACGGTGTACTGGTTCGACCGGTTTGGCGAACTGGTATTCGTTGGGGAAGAGCGGCAGAAGCAGCGTGTCGGTCCCGCCGCCGCCATCCACGAGGTAATCGCCCAACGCGAGGGTGATGGTGTCGTCGCCGTTGCCGCACCACATCGTGGTGGGGGTGCTCTCGGCACGCGCCGAGACCGGCAGCCAGGCGGCCACCAGGGCAAGCGCGGCAAACAGGCAGCAGCTCAGCGAAAGACGGCGGTTCAGCATGGCGAGAGCTCCTGAAAAATCCGTCACATTTCCATCAGCCTGGCACAAAAGCATTCGACTTCATTATGCTTTAATGACGGCCATTTGACAAATTTGGCGGTCAGGACTGACACCGCGGCATCGGATCGATGCTCCGCCGGACCGAGGCACATTGATCATTATGGGGCAGCAGAAGGAGGTGAAGAGGGATCCCGCGACTCGCCGATGACCCAGACCGACACCCGTTGGCAACGCTTGCCGCCGGACTCACTGCAAAAACCCCGCACTCCCGGCCGAGTTCCAGTTCCCCCCGCGTCACCGCCATCACCACCACCCGTCCCATACCGGTCCGCCTCGGGTGCGCAAACATCACGCCTGCTCCCGTCGGTTCCCGCCGACTCATTTTCCGCCGCCGATATAATGCTCGATACGCAGCGTCTCGAGCCGCGCCGCGGCCTCGACCGCCTCCTTGCGGGTAGCGTACTTGCCGGCCACAACGTGAAAGGATTGCCGCCGGGGGTTTCCTGCCAGAAGATGTACCCGGAGAAGCCGTATTGTCCAAGCTCCACTAGTCTTTTCTGGGCACTGGCTTCGCCGCTGAACGAACCGGCATGGACCCGGAACTGTCGATTCCCCGGCGCGGCCGGCCGGTTCACGACTGGAACCGCGGCCCTTTCGCGACTGGTGGCTGCCGCCGGCTGACCAATTGCCGGCAGATGATTTTCCGTTTTGGCCTTTCCACTCGCTGATCAAAGGATCGATACCCAAGGCCTCGAGCTTGGCAACGGCATCCAGCGCCTCCTGGCGACTGGTATACTTGCCGGCGACCGCCTGGAAGGTTTTGCCGGTGGCGCCGCCCCAGACCAGGAGATAGCTCGGGAAGCCCTGTTGCTGCAACTCCTGCACACGTTGCGTGGCCAAACCTTCGGTATCGTAGGCGCCCGCCAGGAGCCGGAAACAGATCGAAGCCGAGGGACACGCTTCGCCAGCCTGCAGTAGCGGGGTGGTTTCCGGGGCCGGCGCGGACGCTTCCTCCAGGGGGAGCGACTGTTCTCCCGAACTGACCTTGGATTGCACCGGCACGGTTAGCGTCACCGGTGCCGGCATGGCTGGCGGCACCGGCAGGACCGGCGGGAGAGCCAGACCGGCGGGCGGCGCTGCGGCGGTTACCGGAAACTCGGCCGCCTGTGCCGCTACCGGTTGCTCCAGGGCGGCCGCAACCTCAGCAGGCAGTACGGGCAGCACGGCCGGCGCAGCGATTTCGGCGGCCGGCTGAGGTGCCGGCGGCGAGGCTGGGGCCGGCACGGCGACTTCAGGGGGCACCACCGCCGGAGGGGACGGGGGTGGCGTTTGACGGACCGGCGGCCGTGTTTCTTGGAAACGACCTTTGGCCGTGCTGATATAGTGATCGATTTTCAGTCTCTTGAGTTGATTTGCTGCGACCTGCGCCTCCTTATGGCTGGCATAGCGCCCGGCAACGACATGGAGGTTTATTCCAGAAGGGCTTTCCTGGCGGGACAGATAAGCTGAGAAACCATGCTCTTCCAACTCCGTCAATCGTTTGCGGGCACTGGTCTCAGTACCGTATGAACCGGCATAGAGCAGGTAAGGGTTACCCTCGGTGGCAACAGGTCTGGTTGTCTTCGCGGCCAAGGCGGTGGCCGGCGCCAGCAACCGGTCCCAGTAGTCGGGAGCGAACGGGGCGATGCGTTGCAGTATCTGGTATCCCTCTGCCAATTCCAGAAGCACCGGCGGATGGTACGCCTCACGGTCGAGAAGGGCGGTCGTTATAGCCGGATCCAACTCCGCCGGCGAGACGAGACCGACATACCCACCGAAACCTTGGTTAGCCTCCGTGCCCCGCTCCGCGGCGATATATTCGAACAGTTCACCGGCGGTTATTCGGTCGAGCAGGCGCTGCGCCTCCTCCCTTGAAGCGGCATGAATCGCCCTCAGGCACAGGACGTCATGGTCGGTGTGCCAAGGGGTCACGGGCGGCACCGTCGACACGGCCTCAAGCTTGTTCTGCAGGTCGCTCCCAGGGTGACCGAGGATCCGGGCGGTCAGGTAGCACAGCCAGGCCCGCGGGTAGTCGCCCTCGCGGTAATAAACCTCACCCAGATAATAGTAGGCATCGGCAAATCCGGGATTGATCTCCAATGCGGCGTTGAATTGCTGCGCCGCTTGCGCGAGGTCGCCTTTGGCGAGATGCAGGATCCCGGTAGGGAGATGCAGGTAATTGGCATTGGGAGCAAGCTGCTGGGCCTTGTTTATTTCGCTGACGGCCTCATCGGTCAACCCCAGCCCGTAAAGGGCCAGAGACAGCCTCCAGCGCACATCGGACCCGTCGCGCCCGAGGGCGATGGCCTGCCGGTATGCCTTGACGGCGAGGAAGTTCTGCCCTTCGCCGGCATGGCTGTCAGCCACAGCCAGCAACGATTCGCCCTCCCCGGAACTGGCGCCAGCCTGGGCGGTAACCGTGGCCGGGAGCAGTGCAAGCAGTACCGCCAGCACAATCGAATGCCCCACTATTCGGACTAGGCCGTGGAATATCATTGGTTCTCGCTGTCGTTGCTCTTGGCGGCCGCCGACCCTCTATGCTTCAACCGGCACCATGTAAGCATGAAAGCAAAACGCCAGCAAGCCTTACGGTAACCGTGGTCAGGCTCGAGTTTTGGACATTCATGCTCGTGATCCGCTGAACCGCAGCCTGTCGACCGTTGCCGCAACGACCCCGCAGGTATTGGCCGCGCCTGCCACCCGCTGCGCCGACTTCCCGGGGGCCGGCATGTCACCCTCACGCAGAAGGTGTGAATTCGGCCGCGAAAGGTCGCGACGGCGCATGGGAGGATCAGCTAGCGACGATGGCGGTCGCGGTCGTCAAGGAAGATTGCATCGCCGGCGTTGCCGCGGAGGATGAATCGGAAGACAGCATCGGGATAATTGCATGCGAAGGTTGCGGGGCAGGCAGCGGGGAAGCGGCCAATGTCCGAATGTCAAGCTGCCGCCGGGGGTCAGACAGAGGCCTTCTTGAGCCGGTAGTAGTTGCCGGCATTGGTCAGGGCGATGGCGGCGTGGTTCGACAGGGTGGCCATGAATTCGGCTTCAGCCAGACCAAAGAGGCGGTCGTCGGTCCGGCCGGAGATGTTGACGACGCCCACCACCTTGGCGTTGATGCGCAGCGGCGCGGAGAGGATGCCGGGGGCGGCAAAGAGTTCGCCATCACCGTCCTCCTCCAGGATGAGACGCTTCAGTTCTGAAGGGATCTCCCGACCAACATGGAGCGGGGTCCCATGGCGCGCCACAAATCCGGAGAGACCCTTCTCCACCGGCATGCAGAATCGCTTTGCCAGCTCATGATCGATGCCGATGCTGACCTTGATGGAAAACTCCCTGCCGGATTTGTCCAAAAGGAGGAGGTAACCCTTGTGGGCGGAAAGCTGTGCGACGGCGATATCCACCAGGTGCTTGAGAATCTCGCTGATGTTCAGGGAGGAGGCGATGACGGCGCAGGCGCGGTTGACGCTCTGCATCATGGCCAGAGTGGTTTCCAGTTGCCGGTTTTTGTCCGAGAGGTCCTCGATCAGGCGCTGGTTCTCCTGGGCGAGCCGCTGCTTCTCCATGGCTCTTTCGACGACCGTGAGAAGCAGCGTCTCTTCGTCCAGGGGCTTGACAATGAAGTCGAAGGCGCCGAGCCGCAGGGCCTTCATGATACTGAAGCTGGAAGCATTGGCGGAGATAACGATCACCTCCGTATCGGGATAGTCCTCCTTGACCCTCTTCAGGAAGATGAAGCCGCTCACCCCCGGAATCATGATGTCCGTGAGCACCACGTTGAAACGCTCCTGACCGAAGAGGACGAAGGCCTCTTCGGCAGAGGGGGCGATAAGCACGTGATAGCCCCTCCCTTGCAGGAGCGACACCAGTGTGTCGCACCAGGCGGCGGAGCTGTCGACAATCAAAATTCTGACGGCGGTGTCCATGGACAGGTCCCTCAACATGCATCAGCTTTTTGTAATAGCGACATTCCTGTGACTTTTCAAGGAAATTCAGCGCTGAATTTCCGGGGGGCACACCCCACGGCAACAGTCCTTTGCCCGGCGACAGCGGGAGTCAAGAGAGGGCTTCTTGCTTCCCGTTGGGGGCAAAGCCGAACCCCCGCCCGGGTGCTGCCCAGGCGGGGGTTCGTTTCTCACACCGGCAGCTTATCAGCTTCGGTTGGTCTCGTCATGCCGACTTCTTGTACCCGGCCATCTCGTCGAACTGCAGGTACTGGTAGATCTTGTCGGCCTTGGGCACCACCTTCTCCTTGTACACCGCCAGGTACTCCTTCGGCGTCGGCAGCTTGCCGAGGTTGACGGTGACCGCCCCGAGTTCGGCCGAACCGAGGAACACCTTGGCGCCGTCGCCAATGCGGTCGTCGAAGTTGCGCGTCGAGGTCGAGAACATGTTGACTCCGTCCGGCACGCGGGCCTGGTTGCCCATGCACAGCGAGCAGCCGGCGATCTCGAGGCGCGCGCCCATGGCGCTGAACACCGAGAAGTAGGCCTCTTCCTTCAGTTTGTCCTGGTCCATGCGGGTCGGCGGGCAGATCCAGGTGCGCACCGCCGGGTTGAACTTCTGGCCGCGCCAGATCTCGGCGGCGGCGCGGAAGTGGCCGATGTTGGTCATGCACGAACCGAGGAAAACGTCCTGGATCGGCGTGCCGGCGACCTCCGAGAGGAGCTTGACGTCGTCCGGGTCGTTCGGGCAGGCGAGGATCGGCTCCTTGATGTCCTTGAGATTGATCTCGATGACCGCCGCGTACTCGGCATTCTTGTCGGCCTTGAGCAGGGCCGGCTTCTTAAGCCACTTCTGCACGTCCTTGATCCGGCCCTTGAGGGTCTTCTTGTCCTGGTAGCCCTCTTCGATCATCTTTTCCATCAGGGCGATATTGGAGCGCAGGTAGGTGGCCACGATCTCCTCGGAGAGCTGGATGCAGCCGGCGGCGGCGGAGCGCTCGGCAGCGGCGTCGGTCAGCTCGAAGGCCTGTTCGACGGTGAGCTTCGGCAAACCTTCCATTTCGAGAATGCGGCCGTTGAAGATGTTGACCTTGTTCTTTTTCGGCACAGTCAGCAACCCCTGCTTGATGGCGTAGTAGGGGATGGCGTTGACTGCGTCGCGCAGGGTAATGCCGGGGTTGAAGTCGCCCTTGAAGCGCACCAGTACGCTTTCCGGCATATCCAGCGGCATGAAGCCCATGGCGCCGGCGAAGGCCACCAGGCCGGAGCCGGCCGGGAACGAGATGCCGATCGGGAAGCGGGTATGCGAGTCGCCGCCGGTGCCGACGGTGTCCGGCAGCAGCAGGCGGTTCAGCCAGGAGTGGATGACGCCGTCGCCGGGGCGCAGGGCCACGCCGCCGCGGGCGGCGATGAACTTCGGCAGGTTCTTGTGCATCTTCACGTCGGCCGGCTTCGGGTAGGCCGCGGTGTGACAGAAGGACTGCATGAACATCGGCGCCTGGAATTTGAGGCAGGCCAGTTCGGTCAGCTCGTCGGCGGTCATCGGCCCGGTGGTGTCCTGGGAGCCGACGGTGGTCATCTTCGGCTCGCAGGCGGTGCCGGGGAGAATCCCCTTCACGCCGCAGGCGGCGCCGACCATCTTCTGGGCCAGGGTGTAGCCCTGCCCTTTCTTGGGCGTCGGGTTGTCCGGCAGGGTGAACACGTTGGTCGGACCCATGCCGAGGGCCTTGCGCGCCTTGTCGGTGACGGCGCGGCCGATGATCAGCGGGATGCGACCGCCGGCGCGGAATTCGTCAGCCAGGGTGTTCGGTGCGATGGCGAACTTGGAGAGGACTTTCCCCTTCTCGTCGGTGATCTCACCCTTTTTGCTGTTGATGACGATGACGTCGCCGGTCTTCATGGCGGTGACGTCAGCCTTGAGCGGCAGGGCGCCGGAGTCCTGGGCGGTGTTGAAGAAGATCGGGGCGATGACGCCGCCGATGATCACACCGGCGGTCTTCTTGTTGGGAACGCAGGGGATCTCCTGGCCGATGGCCCAGAGAACCGAGTTGCAGGCCGACTTGCGGCTGGAACCGGTGCCGACCACGTCGCCGACGAAGGCCACCTGGAAGCCGTCCTTGCGGAACTTGGCGATGGTCTCCAACCCGCCCTTGAAGCGGGTCTTGCCCATGGCCAGGGCGTGCAGCGGGATGTCCGGGCGGCTCCAGGCGTCGCCGGCCGGGGAGAAGTCGTCGGTGTTGATCTCGCCGTCGACCTTGAAGACCTTGACCTTGATGGTGTCGGGCACCCCCTTGCGGCTGGTGAACCACTCGGCGTTAGCCCAGGAGGTCAGCACCTTCTTGGCGGCGGCGTTGGACTTGGCCAGGGCAGCGATCTCGTCGAAGGCGTTGTAGACCAGGGTGATTCCGGAGAGGGCTTCGGCCGCCGAGTCGGCCAGTTTCTTGTCCTTGAGCGCGGCGACCAGGGGGGCGACGTTGTAGCCGCCGATCATGGTGCCGAGGATCTGCACCGCCATCTTGGCGTCGACCAGCGGCGACCTGGCTTCACCGGCAATGATCTGGCCGAGGAACGCGGCCTTGACTTCGGCGGCGGGATCGACGCCGGGGGAGATCCGCTCCTTGAGCAGGCTGAGCAGGAACTGCTCCTTCCCTTTCGGCGGCTTCTGCAGCAACTGGCAGAGGTCCTTGGCCTGGTCGGCGTTCAGCGGCAGTGCCGGAATGCCTTGGGCGTTGCGCTCCTTCTCGTGCATCAGATAGGCGTCGATCATCGCTCTCTCCTTCGTCAAGTTTGGTTGGCGGCCACGTGCCGCCAAACATGGAAAATGTTACGCGTTATCAGCTAGCTAAAGGAACATGCCGGCCATGGAAACTTGCATACTGTATACGATAATCGGCACGTGGTCAACGAGCATGCGGCTGATTTATTGAGTCAGTTGCCACTAAAATGACATCAGCACAATCCTATTTGACGCAGAGGCGCGGAGAGAAACATTCAATTATTTGTTTTTTGCGAAAATGAAACCGGTTTTCTCTGCGTCAATGTTTTTTTACACCATAATTCGCAAATGCGACATATTCTGTCACACTCCTGGCGGAAGATCGGTTCAAACGAACGGAGGAGGCAATCATGCCCTTTGAACTGATCATGCTGATGGGATTTTTCGGGACCGCCCTGCTCGGGCTGCTTCCGGCCACGCCGACCCGGGTGGCCGACGAAAGCTTTCGCGGAAAGCACCAGAAGCGCAGCGACAGAGAACAGCGGAGAATTGTCCGGGCCGGACGAGTGATGCGGCGCGACGAGGCTAGCCGACGTCGGCGCCCAGGGCGCGCTGCCGCTTGAGCAGGACGCTGCTATCCCCGGTATTGAGCTGGGAGTCGAGATTGAAGGCTTCCGCGTTGGCCATGGCCGCGAATGTCGTGGCCATGGCCAGGTCACGCTCCACTTCGGCGAGAAATTGGTCGGATGCGGCGGCGATGTCCCGGAAGAGCAGCCGGTTACGTTCGTAGGTGCCGTCCTGCAGATGTTTTTGCAGCAGGCTGATGGCGATGAGGCCAAAGGCCAGAGTAGGGATGACGGCCACCGGCAGGAAATGCAGGGACAAGGTACGCCGCAGGGTGGAGAGGAACCTCGTGCCACCTTTCTCCGGGGTGCGCGCGGGCGGTAAGGCACGTGGCTCATGGCTGCGGGGCGAAAGGTTTTCAGTGGGTCACGGGAGCTGTCGGCGAAACCGGTCGGCTTTCACTGTGCAGACGGTCGATGAAACCCAGCAGGTCGCGCATGCGAAACGGCTTGCACAGGACATCCACCGCCCCGGTGCGGCGCGCCTGCTCGAGCAGGGAAGGTTCACTGAAGCCGGTCATCATGACAATTCGGGCCTGCGGGACGAACTCGAGGATCTCGGCCAGGCTCTGCACGCCGTTCTTGCCGGGAAGCTTGATGTCCATGAACGCGATATCGAAACTGTGCTCATGGAACATGCGGATCGCATCCTCGCCGGTGTAGGCAATCTTCACCTGGCAATTGCGCGTGCCGAGAGCGATCACCAGGCTTTCGGCAAAATCCCGATCATCCTCGACAACCAGCACCCTGGTAGCTTCCGCTGACATGGCCGAACCTTTCTTTCCAGTATCTCAGCGATTATATCATAGAAAAAATTAACACCAAGCGTCCGTTCACGCCCGTTCACTCTGGTTAAACCACTATTAAAAAGGTCGACAATTCCCTCCGGGGAACGGCCGACCGACGATTATTGGCAGGAAAACCAGGTAAAAAGCGCGTTTCGCGGCACACCTGCGCCAACGACTGATACATTTGTGTGCCACCGGCCCGTGCAACAGGCAACGCCCCGGCGAACTGCCAACGGCAGGGGTTCTGTCCCCCAACGCCAACCTGCACGCGCACCTATTCGACGATCTTGATCCGCTGCCCGGGCTGCAGCCGGTCGCTGAGCTGCAGTTCGTTCAGCCAGGCGATGCGCGGCCAGAGTTTGCTGTCGACCTTATAGCCCTGCAGGGCACCTTCCAGGGTGGTGGCCTTGCCGATCTGCTTGACGGCGATCCGCTGCGGCTGTCGATCGAGCTTGTCCCGGTCGGTCAGCGGGGCGAAACTGGTGGCCGGCTGCTCGAGGATTGCCGCCAGGCGCTTGAAACCGGCCTCGCCGGCCAGGCCGTGGAACATGAAGACGTCCTTCCCCTTCTGGAAGAAGTGCGACACCACCAGGGCGCGCTGTTTGCCATCGGTGACGACCGAAAGCAGCCGCCTGGCGCGCTGGCCGTTGATGGTCTGCTCGGTCGCCTGCTGCACCTGCGCCTGCAGTGAAGTGACGAAGGCCCGGGCGACCTGCTCGACCATCCCCTCCTCGATGCCGAAGAGGATGGCGGCGTCCTTCTTGGGATGGCCCATCTGGATCTGGTTCCCCTCCCGCTCGAAGTTCCACTGGGCGGGGATGCGGAACTGCACCTGATGGTTCGGCAGGTAGTACCATTCGCCCTCGCGATACCCCTGGCGCGGGTCCTCGCCGTAGACCATCCCGTCGATCCGGGCCAGGTAGGCGTCGCGGCCGGTCTTGTAGGTCTGGCCGGGTAGCCTGGCGCGCCACTGCTGGGTCTGGGCGCGCACCGCCGCCTCGCGATCGATCGGGCTGGGGTGGGTCGAGAACCACTCCGGCACCCCGCCGCTCTTGCCGCCATCGAGCGTTTCCTGGCGCTGCAGAGAGGTGAAGAAATCGGCCATGCGGTTGGTGTCGTAGCCGCCCTTGGTGGCATATTCCACGCCGAGGGTGTCGGCCTGGCGCTCGTCGTCGCGGCTGTACTTGAGGAAGAGCAGGCCGGTACCGGCCTCGAGCAGGGAACCGACCAAATTGCCGTAATCACCCGCCAAGGCCGTGCCAAGCTGGACGCCGAGACCGGCGAGCAGCGCCTGGCTCATCTGGTGGGCCGAATGGCGGGCGGTGACGTGGCCGATCTCGTGGGCCAGCACCCCGGCCAGCTCAGCTTCGTCGTTGACCGCCGCCAGCAGGCCGCGAGTCACAAACACGTAGCCGCCCGGGGCGGCGAAGGCGTTGACCACCGGCGAGTCCATCACCGAGAAATGCCAGTCGAGGGTCGGCCGGTGGGACACCCGGGCCAGCGGCTGGGCGAGGCCGCTCACATAACCTTGCAGGGCGGCATCGGCGTAGACCCCGTATTCCTTGTCGACCGACTCCCGGGCCTGCAGGCCGAGCTGGCGCTCCTCCTGTTCGGAAACCAGCATCAGCTGGTTCTGCCCGGTCACCGGATTGACCGCACACCCGCCCAGGCCGGTCGCCGTTAGGAAGAGCAATCCGCACGCCACTGCCAGCCATCGCCTGTCCGTCATCGCTGTCACCTCCGCAAGGAAAACTGCTTCGTTGTCAACCTGCTTCATGATAGCGGCCGACTGCCGCCACGCCAAGGACAAAGCGCAGCAGCCACTTTGCAAGCGCAGGACCATGTGCTAGGCTGATCGCATGATGTGCTTGCGATTCAATGCCATGGAGGACAATGTCATGCCCGGTCTTCATCCTCACCGCATCGTTGCCCCGACCGCCGACCACGACCGCCTGACCACCCGTCTGGCCACCGCCACTCGCTGAGCCGTCGTGGCACCGTACTGGATTCTCGCCGCCTATGCGGCCGGGATCGGCCTCTCCGCATGCGCGCCGCTGCCTTCCGGCGGCTGGCTGTTCGGCAGCACCGCCGCCCTCGCCCTGCTCTGGCTGGCCCTGCGCCGCAGCCCCCTGGGATTGCTGCCGCTGGCCGGCGCCCTGGCCCTGGCCGGCTTCCTCTGGGCCCACCAGACCCTCGAACCGCCACGCCGCAGCGGGGAGGTGGCGGGTTTTGCCGGACCGGAAGCGGTGGCCATGGAAGGGGTGGTCGAGCAGGCGGAGTCCCTCTGGGACGGCACCAGCCGCCTCGATGTTGCGGTCGACCGGGTCGGCACCGGGGACGCGGCGACCCCGGCGGCCGGGGTGGTTCGCCTGACGATCCGCGAGGGCGGACCGGCCGCCGCACCGGGCGACCGGATCTGCTGGCGGGCCCGACTGCGGCGACCGCTGCTGTTCGGCACGCCGGGTGAATTCGACTACCCGCGCCACCTGGCCGCCCGGGGGATCTACGTCACCTCGTTCATCGGCCAGGGCAGCGAACTGGCGCGCCTGGCCGCGCCGGCGCCGGAGGGCCGCCTTTGCGAGCGCTTGCGCGGCACCATCGCCGCCCGTATCACCCGGGCCATTCCCGGCGAGAACGCCGGGCTGGTGCAGACGTTGATCGTCGGCATCGGCGGGGGGATCTCCCCGGAACTCCGCAAGGTGCTGAGCGATGGCGGCCTCGCCCACCTGTTTTCGATCTCCGGCCTGCATTTCGGCATGCTGGCGATCCTGGTCTACACCATCGCCCGCTGGCTCTACGGCCGCAGCGAGCGCCTGCTCCTGTTCTGCCCGCCGCGACGCATCCTGCCGCTGCTTCTGCTGGTGCCGTTGTTCGGCTACCTGCTCCTGTCCGGCAATGCCGCGCCGACCCGGCGCTCCTTCGGGATGATCGCCTTGGGTGCCCTGCTGTTCAGCAGTCACCGACGCACGCCCCCCCTGGCCCTGCTGACCACCGTGGCCTTCGGCCTGCTGGTCATCTCCCCCTTGAGCCTGTTCGAACCGTCCTTCCAGCTCTCTTTTGCCGGGGTCTGCGGACTGATGGTGTGGATGCCCCGCTGGCAGGTTCGGCTTGCCGACCAGCCGCGCTGGCTACGCGGCACCGGGCTGATGCTGCTGACCACCGTGGCGGCGAGTCTGGCCACCGCCCCGCTGGTCCTCTGGCACTTTCACCAGATCGCGCCGGCCGGCCTGGTGGCCAACCTGGCCGCCATCCCGCTGGTGGCCTGGGGGGCGGTGCCGGCCGGCCTGGCCGGGGCGCTGCTGATGCCGCTGGCGCCGGCGCTGGCCGATCTCTGCTTTGGCCTCGCCGGTCAACTGGTCGCCCTGAGCATTACCATCACGCGATGGTGCCTGGCGGTTCCCGGCCTGCAGGCGCAGAGCCTGCACGTCACCTGGAGCGAAGGGCTCGGGGTGCTGCTGCTGGTGGCAGCCCTGCTGCCCCTGCCGACCCGCCGATACCGAATCGCCGTCCTGGGTGCCGCCGGCCTGCTGATCCTGCTCCCCGCGGCGGATGCCGCGCGGCTGCGGGTCGTGGCCCTCAGTGTCGGTCAGGGGGACGCCACCCTCCTCTCCGTGGCCGGCCGCCACTATCTGGTCGACGGCGGCGGGCTGACCGGCTCCACGGTCGACATCGGCGAACGCCTGGTCGCCCCGGCTCTCGGCCGGCTCGGCGTGCGGCGCCTGGCCGGGGTCATCCTCACCCACGATCACCCGGACCACAGCGCCGGGCTCCCCCATGTCCTGGAAAATTTCCGCGTCGACGGTTTCTGGTCGGCGCTCCCCCTGGACGGGCTCGAAACCCGGTTGGCCGAGATCCTGATCCGCCGCAGGATCCCGGTGCACACCCTCCCCGAGGGGTGGACGCCCCTCGGCGGCAGTCAATCAACACTCAGCCTGTACGTGCCGCCACAGGGGGCCGCGGATCCCAACGACCGCTCGATCGTCGTCCATGCCGCAGCCGGTGGCGAAGGGGTCCTGCTCCCCGGCGACCTCGCCGCCGACGGTTTCGACCATCTCTTGGCCGCCGGCCTGCCGGAGCCGGTCAGCCTGCTCAAACTCCCCCATCACGGCAGTCGCGGCTCCCGCCCGGAGCGTTTCCTCGACCGCCTGCGCCCCCGCCTCGCCTTTGTCTCCGCTGGACGTGACAACCCCTATCGGTTGCCGCATCCGGCCAGCGTCACCGCCTGCCGTGAACGCGACATTCCCTTGTTCCGGACCGACCTCCAGGGGACCCTGACCTTCGTCAGCGCCGGCGACCCCTGGCAAGTGCAGTGTTTCGGGGGGGTTGGGCATTGACGGCATGCGGCGCATCTGCTAGGTTGCGGGATGAAACAGGGGAGCTGACCGCATGTCCAAAGCGACCATTCTGGTGGTTGACGACGAAGCCTTATTCCGGCGCCTCTTCAGCGACATCCTCGCCGAAGAGGAGACCTATGCGATCGAAACCGTCGAATCCGGCGAGGCCGCGCTCAGGCGTCTCGCCCGCGGCGGTATCGACGTGCTGATCACCGACATGGTCATGCCCGGGATCTGCGGCCTGGACCTGGTCCGCCGCGCCCGCTCCCTCGAAATTCCGCCCGAAGTCATTCTGGCCACCGGCAACGCCACGGTGGAATCCGCCATCCAGGCTCTGAAGTACGGCGCCCGCGACTACCTGCTCAAACCGTGCAACCCCGAGCAGTTGCGCCACATCGTCCGCACCTGCCTCGAACAGCGGCGCCTGCTCGACGAGAACAGCCTGCTGCACAGCCAGATCCGCCTCTACCAGAAAGGCCAGCAGCTCTCGTCCCAACTGGACGTCGACATCCTCCTGCACGAGACCCTGAACCTTCTTCTGCACGAAGTGGGCGAGAGCCATCGCAGCCTGGCGTTTTTCGCCAACCAGGACGGGATCAACCGCGTCATCGGCGGCACCGGCATGAATGAAGAGCAGGCCAGGTCACTGGCCGAGGCGCTGCTACCGCACAATGCCGTCGACAAAGGGAGTTTCCTCGAGGCGGCCCAGGTGGCCCTGCCGCCCGGGTCTCCGGATGACATCCGGACGTTCTGGCTTTTCCCCCTGCACGCCGACAACGGCATGCGTGGCGCCCTGGTCCTGTTCAACGCCGCCGGGGAGAATTTCCCCGAACCGTTCCCGCGCGAGGCCCTGTTGTTCCTGGCCGAACAGGCGTCCCTCGGTTTTCAGAACGCCTGCCAATACCAGGGCGCCCGGGATCTGATCTACACCGACGACCTGACTGGGCTGTACAACCACCGCTATCTGCAGATCGCCCTCGAACAGGAAATTCGCCGCGCCGAGCGCTACGGGCTGGAATTCTCGCTGGCCTTCATCGACCTCGACCTGTTCAAGAACGTCAACGATACCCACGGCCACCTTACTGGCAGCAGCGTGCTGCGCGAGGTCGGCGAACTGCTGCGGCAGTGTGTACGCGACGCCGACCTGCTGTTCCGCTACGGCGGCGACGAATTCACCGCCTTGCTGGTGGAAACCGACACCCGCGGGGCCAAAATAGTGGTCGAACGGATCCGCAAGGCGATCGAGGAACACGCCTACCGGGCCGGCCAAGGGCAAACCTGCCGCATCACCGCCACGGTTGGCCACGCCACCTTCCCGGTCCATGCAACCACCAAGCAGGAGCTCATCGATCTGGCCGACCGGGCCATGTACCAGGGGAAGCAGTCCCGCAACGTGACGCGCAGCGCCGCCGAGGTCCGGCAGAGCTGACCAGGCAGGAATACGCCATCGGTTGACAGCTTCCCCGATCCTTGGGTGAAAGGCTTGCGCCCCGTCATGCACGGGGTCTTTATTTTCTTAACAACGGGAGCACCGGACACGTGAGCATTACCGGAATCAAGGGGATGAACGACATCCTGCCGGGAGAGGTCGAAACCTGGCAGTTTCTGGAAGAGCGGGCCCGGCGGATCTTCTCCGCTTTCGGTTACCGGGAGATCCGCGTCCCGATCCTGGAGAAAACTGAACTGTTCTGCCGCTCCATCGGCGAAACCACCGACATCGTCGAAAAGGAAATGTACAGTTTCGCCGACAAGGGCGGTACCGCCATGACCATGCGCCCCGAGGGGACGGCCCCGGTCATCCGCGCCTTCATCGAGCACAAGCTGCACACCCTCGACCCGGTCAGCAAGCTCTACTACCTTGGCCCGATGTTCCGCCACGAACGCCCGCAGAAAGGACGCTACCGCCAGTTCCACCAGATCGGCGCCGAAGTGATCGGTCTCGACGACCCGAAGATCGACGCCCAGGTCCTGGCCATGCTCAGCCATTTCTTTGTCGCCGTCGGCATCACTGGGGTCGCCTTGCAGGTCAACTCCCTCGGCTGCCCGGAGTGCCGCCCGGCCTATCGCCAGGCCCTTTCTGCCTTCCTCCAGTCTCGTCATGAGCAGTTGTGCGCCGACTGCCAGCGGCGTACCGCCACCAACCCGCTGCGGGCACTGGACTGCAAGGTCCCCGGCTGCGCTGATGCGACGGTCGGGGCCCCGGCCGTGGTCGACCACCTGTGCGCCGGCTGCGCCCTGCACTTTGAGGCGGTTCGCGGCCATCTGACCGACCTCGAGGTACCGTTCACGGTCAACCAGCGCATGGTGCGCGGCCTCGACTACTACACCAAGACTACCTTCGAGATGGTTACCGACCGCCTCGGCGCGCAGAGCGCGGTGGCGGCCGGCGGGCGCTACGACCGCCTGGTGGCCGACCTTGGCGGCCCAGCCCTCCCTGGCATCGGCTTCGCCATGGGCGTGGAGCGCCTCGCTCTGCTGTTGGCCGATGCCGCCGCCGTACCGGTAGGGCCGGCGCTGTTCATCGCCACCCTGGGCGCTGATGCCGAACGCTTCGGCTTCCGCCTGCTCACCCGCCTGCAACGCCAGGGGGTCTATGCCGAGATGGAGTACGCCGGCAAGAGTCTCAAGGCCCAGCTGCGCCGGGCCGACAAGCTCGGCGCGCAGCGCGTGCTGATCCTCGGCGGCGACGAACTGGCACGCGGCATCGCCCAACTGCGCGACATGGCCGCCGGCAGCCAGGAAGAAGTGCCGCTGGCGGATATCGAGCTCCTCGTGAGGAGTAAGGGGTGAGGAGTAAAATCGTTGACGCCCTGACCGGGCGCTCTATATAATCTCCATTTGCCCCGGCCCGACCGGCCGGGTGATCTTCCCATGAAGGAGTTCCTCCCTTGAGCGATACCCTCGGCACCTGGAAACGCACCCATTTTTGCGGTGACCTCCGCAAGGAGCAAATCGGACAGGACGTCATCTTGATGGGTTGGGTCCTGCGCCGCCGCGACCATGGCGGCTTGATCTTCATCGACCTGCGCGACCGCACCGGTCTCGCCCAGCTGACCTTCGACCCCGACCTGTGCGCCGGTGCCCACAAGGTGGCCGAAGAGGCGCGCAACGAGTTCGTCCTGGCCGTCAAGGGGAAAGTCATCCCCCGCCCGGCCGGGACGGTCAATCCGAACATGAAGACCGGCGAGGTGGAGATCCAGGTCACCGAGTGCAAGCTGCTCAACCGCTCCAAGCCGCTCCCCTTTACCCTCGACGAGTACAGCGAAGTGGCCGAGAACATCCGCCTCAAGTATCGGTATCTCGACCTGCGCCGCCCGCAGCTGCAATACAATCTGATTCTGCGCCACCAGGTCTCCCAGGTCACTCGCCAGTACCTGACCGAAAACGGCTTCCTCGAGCTGGAGACGCCGTTCTTGACCAAGTCGACCCCGGAAGGGGCGCGCGACTTCCTGGTGCCATCGCGCATCAACCTGGGGAATTTCTACGCCCTTCCCCAGTCGCCGCAGATCTTCAAGCAGATCCTGATGATCTCCGGCTTCGACCGCTATTTCCAGGTGGTGCGCTGCTTCCGCGACGAGGATCTGCGCGCCGACCGCCAGCCGGAGTTCACCCAGATCGACTGCGAACTCTCCTTCGTCGACCGCGACGACGTGGTTCGGGTCATGGAGGGGTTGATCGCCCGGATCTTCAAGGACGCCAAAGGGGTCGACGTCGAACTGCCGATGCAGCGCATGACCTACGCCGAGGCGATCCGCCGCTTCGGGGTGGACAACCCCGACCTGCGCTTCGGCCTGGAACTGGTCGAGCTCTCCGAACTGGTGAGAAACGCCGGCTTCAAGGTCTTCGCCGACGTCTGCAATGGCGGCGGCATGGTCAAGGGGCTCAACGCCAAGGGGTGCGCCCGCTTCTCGCGCAAGGAGATCGACGAACTGACCCAGTTCGTTTCCATCTACGGTGCCAAGGGGCTGGCCTACGTCAAGATCGAGAACGGCGAGTGGCACTCCCCCATCGCCAAGTTCTTCAGCGCCGACGAAATCAAGGCGATGAACCAGGCCTTCGACGCCGAGGAGGGCGACCTGCTGCTGTTCGTCGCCGACAAGCCGAAAGTGGTCAACGACTCCCTCGGCCGCCTGCGCAACCATCTGGCCAAGCTGCTCGGCCTGACCGACAAGGAGACTTTCCGCTTCGTCTGGGTCACCGACTTCCCGCTGCTCGAATGGGACGAAGACGACCAGCGCTGGTGCGCGGTGCATCACCCCTTCACCGCACCGATGGACGAGGACGTCGAGTTCGTCGAGAGCGACCCCGGCCGCTGCCGGGCCAAGGCTTACGACCTGGTGCTCAACGGCAACGAGATCGGCGGCGGCAGCATCCGAATCCACCAGCAGCAGGTCCAGGCGCTGATGTTCCGCATGCTTGGCCTGTCGGAGGAGGAGGCGCGGATGAAATTCGGCTTCCTCCTCGACGCCCTGGAATTCGGCACCCCGCCCCACGGCGGCATCGCCTTCGGCATGGACCGCCTGATCATGCTGCTGACCGGCTCGGATTCGATCCGCGACGTCATCGCCTTCCCGAAGACTCAGAAAGGGGCCTGCCTGATGTCCGAAGCGCCCAACGCGGTGGACGACAAACAGCTGCGCGAGTTGGGAATCCGCCTCGCGGTGGCGCCCAAGTGATCCTGCCCATGGCTAGACTTCAGCCGGGTTTCCCTGTGCCCTGACGCTCATGCCGATCCGCTGGCTAATTTTCCTTAGCATGGTGTTTCTGCTGACAGCATGCGCCAAGCCGCCGCGACAGGAACTCGACGCCACCGAGTACCTGGTGTCCCGCGCCCACGGTTACCAGGCGCCTGCCTACGCCGCCGAGGAATACCAGGCCGCTGTTGCCGCTCTCGAGGACGGCCGGCGGTTTATGGCCAGGCGTGATTATCGCGGTGCCGAAACGGCCCTCGCCCTCTCCCGCCTACATGCCCTGCGCGCCTACAGTACCACCGAAATGGCCAAGGCCAGGGACGCAGCCGAGGAGGAAATCCGCCGGGCTACTGAAGCGGAGGCCCGCTTCAGGGCTGAAGAGGCCCGCAAGATCGCCGAAGAAGAAGCGCGCCGCAAAGCCGAGGAAGAGACCCGCCAGGCAGCCGAGGAAGAGGCCCGCAAGGCTGCCGAGGTACGCATGCTGGCCGAATACCGGGTCGGGGGCAGCGACACGCTGGCGAGCGTGGCCGGCCTGGTCGGCGTCTATGGCGACCCCCTGCTCTGGCCGCTGCTCTACCAGGCCAATCGCGATCAGATCAAGGACCCGGCCCACATCTACGTCGGTCAGGTTCTCAAAATCCCCCGCGGCCTGCTCGCCAGCGACCTTGAAGCCGCCCGCCAGAAAGCCCGCGAGGCGGGGCTGTTCGGCATCGCCTCCGGTAATGGCGACAAGCTCCCGCCACCCCGCTGAAATCACATTTTCCCCCGGCTGGTCCGAACCGCCCCGACCAACCATTAAGTCACGCAAATTCCCCTTGACACCCTTTCCGCTGTTTGTATACTGTATACACTTTCGCGGGGGCCTTTACCGCTTTTTAGCAGCAGTAAAGGACAGCGCGCGTCGCTTTGGCTCATTAATAAGCCAGCGTTCTCCGCGTTTTCGGACACTTGTTTGCCCGCTCGCCGCTGACCGGGCAAACCCGTTTCTATCAGTGCTGACAAGGGCGAATGCGCTTTGCCTTCATTGAGCCTTCCGGCATTACAACCCAAGGAGAGAACACCGCAATGAGCACACACAAGATCATCTGGTCCGAAATCGACGAAGCCCCCGCACTGGCGACCTACTCCCTGCTGCCGATCATCCAGGCCTTCACCAAGGGGACCGGGGTCGAAGTGGAGACCCGGGACATCTCCCTGGCCGGCAGGATCATCGCCAACTTCCCCGAGTATCTGACCGAGAGCCAGCGCATCCCCGACTTCCTGACGCAACTGGGCGAACTGACCCAGAAAATCGAAGCCAACATCATCAAGCTGCCCAACATCAGCGCCTCCGTCCCGCAGCTGAAAGAAGCGATCGCGGAGCTGCAGAGCCAGGGCTACAAGCTGCCCGATTATCCGGAAGAGCCTAAGGACGCCAAGGAAAAGGAGATCCAGGAGCGTTATTCCAAGTGCCTGGGGAGCGCCGTCAACCCGGTGCTGCGCGAAGGCAACTCCGACCGCCGGGCGCCGCTCGCGGTCAAGGAATATGCCCGCAAGAACCCGAAGACCGTGCCGCTGAGCCCCTGGGCGGCGGGTTCCACGGCCCATGTCGCGCACATGACCGCCGGCGACTTCTACAGCAACGAGAAGTCGGTGGTCATGGACAACGGCGGCGACTTCAGGATCGAACTGGTGGCCGACGGCAAGACCACCGTCCTCAAGGACAAGCTGACCGCCTCCAAGGGGGAGATCCTCTCCGCGACCTTCATGAGCAAGAAGGCGCTGCGGAAGTTCTATCGCCGACCAGATCGAGGAGGCCAAGAAGAGCGGCATCCTGCTGTCGCTGCACCTCAAGGCGACCATGATGAAGATCTCCGACCCGATCATGTTCGGCCATGCCGTGACGGTCTTCTTCAAGGACGTGTTCGACAAGCACGGCGCCACCCTCAAGGAACTGGGCGTCAACCCCAACCTGGGCCTGGGCGATCTCTACAAGAAGATCCAGAGCCTGCCGGAAGCCAAGCGCGCCGAGATCGAGGCCGACATCAAGGCGGTTTACGCGGAGCGCCCGGCCCTGGCCATGGTCGATTCCGACAAGGGGATCACCAACCTGCACACCCCCAACGACATCATCGTCGACGCCTCCATGCCGGTCGTGGTTCGCGAAGCCGGCCAGATGTGGAACACCGAGGGGAAACTGCAGGACACCAAGGCGATGATCCCCGACCGCTGCTACGCCACCATGTACAAGGAGATCATCGAGGACTGCCAGAGAAACGGCGCCTTCGATCCGGTCACCATGGGCTCGGTCCCCAACGTCGGGCTGATGGCGCAGAAGGCCGAGGAGTACGGCTCCCACCCCACCACCTTCGAGCTCCCCGCCAACGGCACCATGCGCGTGGTCGCCGCCGACGGCAAGGCGCTGATGGAGCATGCCGTCGAGGAGGGCGACATCTGGCGCCTGTCGCGGGTCAAGGACATCCCGATCCAGGACTGGGTCAAGCTGGCCGTGCAACCGCGCCCGCGCCACCGGCGCGCCGGCGGTCTTCTGGCTCGACAAGAACCGGGCGCACGACACCAACGTCATCGCCAAGGTCGAGAAATATCTGAAGGACCATGACACCAAAGGGCTGGAGTTCCACATCATGGCGCCGGTCGATGCCATGAAGTTCTCCCTGGCCCGGATCCGCAAGGGGCAGGACACCATCTCGGTGACCGGCAACGTGCTGCGCGACTACCTGACCGACCTCTTCCCGATCATGGAACTGGGCACCAGCGCCAAGATGCTCTCCATCGTCCCGCTGCTGGCCGGTGGCGGCCTGTTCGAGACCGGCGCCGGCGGCTCGGCCCCCAAGCACGTCCAGCAGTTCGTCAAGGAAGGCTACCTGCGCTGGGATTCGCTCGGCGAGTTCTCGGCCTTCGGCGCCTCCCTGGAGCACCTGGGCGCCACCTTCGACAATGCCAAGGCCAAGTTGCTGGGCGTGACCATGGACCAGGCCCTCGCCAAGTTCCTCGACAACAACAAGTCGCCGGCCCGCAAGGTCGGCCAGATCGACAACCGCGGCAGCCACTTCTACTTCGCCCTTTACTGGGCGGAGGCGCTGGCCGCGCAGGACAAGGACAAGGAACTGCAGGCCAAGTTCGCCAAGGTGGCGCAAGCAACTGGCGGACAACGAGGCCAAGATCAACGAGGAGCTGCTGGCGGCCCAGGGCAAGCCGGTCGACATGGGCGGCTACTATCACCCGGACAAGCAGAAGGTGGCCAAGGCCATGCGCCCCAGCGCCACCCTGAACGCGATCATCGACAGCATCTAGTCAACTCAGGCGGGACGGAGCCGAGCGGCTCCGTCCCTATCCTATTTTCCAACATCAAGGAGAGAGACAATGGCGAGACCGAAAATTGCGTTGATCGGTGGTGGACAGATTGGTGGCGTGCTGGCACAGCTCTGCGCCCTGCGCGAACTGGGCGACGTGGTCATGTTCGACATCGTCGAAGGCCTTCCCCAGGGGAAGATGCTCGACATCGCCGAGGCCGCGCCGGTCGACGGCTTTGACGTCTGCCTCAAGGGGACCAACAGCTACGAGGACATCAAGGGCGCCGACGTGGTCATCGTCACCGCCGGCCTGCCGCGCAAACCCGGCATGAGCCGCGACGACCTGATCGAAGTCAACTCCAAGATCATGACCTCGGTCGCCGAAGGGATCAAGAAGTACGCGCCGAAAGCCTTCGTCATCGTCATCTCCAACCCGCTCGACGCCATGGTGACCCTCTGCCAGAAGATCACCGGCATCCCGTACAACCGCGTCATCGGCCAGGCCGGCGTGCTCGACTCGGCCCGCTTCCAGGCCTTCATCGCCTGGGAACTGGGCGTGTCGGTCAAGGACGTCAACGCCATGACCCTCGGCGGCCACGGCGACGACATGGTGCCGCTGATCCGCTATGCCAGCGTTCAGGGCATTCCGGTCATGGAACTGCTGGAGAAGAAATACAAGTCCAAGAAAAAGGCCCAGGAAGTCATGGATGCCATGGTCAAGCGCACCCGCGGCGCCGGCGGCGAAGTGGTGGCCCTGCTCAAGACCGGTTCGGCCTTCTACAGCCCGGCCTCGTCGGCCATCGCCATGGCCGAGTCGTTCCTCAAGGATCAGAAGCGCGTCCTGCCGACCTGCGTCTTTCTGAACGGCGAGTTCGGCGTGAAGGGCTACTATGTCGGCGTGCCCGTGGTCATCGGTGCCAAGGGCGCCGAGAAGATCCTCGAGTTCAAGCTCGACGCCGCCGAGCAGGCGATGATGGACAAGTCGGTGGCCGCCGTCAAAGGACCTCGTCGGCAGCATGAAGTAAGCGCTACCGGACTCCCGGTCGGAAGAAGGGCAATGGCGACATTGCCCTTCTTTTTATGTTTTTGCCGGTGGGGAATATTTCCGCAAAATTCCCCACAAAATCGTAATTTTAGGTATGGCGCCAGAGGGTGGGTTTGTGCTAACGTTCCGCCGTTTCTCCAACCAATTCATTGAGCCAAAAAAGTTTCAGCCAAACTAAAAAAAGGAGACCAACCGGAATGAGCAGTGCCAGACTCGAAGTGATCGAACGCAACTGCAAGGGATGCAGCATCTGCGTCGAATTCTGCCCGAAGAAAGTCCTGGAAATGGACGTCTTCCTGGTCAAAGTCGTACGCCCCGAGGATTGCATCAAGTGCATGCAGTGCGAACTGCTGTGCCCGGACTTTGCCATCAAGGTCCACGACGCCTGACAACCATCCAATTTCCCATACAAGGAGAGTAAACGTGGCTAAAAAAGTTGCCTTGTTGCAGGGGAACCAGGCTTGTGCCGCTGGCGCCATGTACGCCGGCTGCACATTCTTTGCGGGCTACCCCATCACCCCGTCGACCGAGGTCGCCGAGGAGCTGTCGATTTCGCTGCCGACCATCGGCGGCAAATTCATCCAGATGGAAGACGAGATCGCCGCCATGGCAGCGGTCATCGGCGCCTCCCTGACCGGCGCCAAGTCGATCACCGCGACTTCCGGTCCGGGCGTCTCCCTCAAGCAGGAACTGATCGGCTATGCCTGCATCGCCGAAGTCCCCTGCGTCATCATCAACGTCATGCGCGGCGGGCCCTCCACCGGCATGCCGACCGGCCCCGGCCAGTCGGACGTCATGCAGGCCATGTGGGGCACCCACGGCGACCATGCCGCCATCGCCCTGGTGCCGAGCTCGGTGCAGGAGATCTTCACCGAGACCGTGCGCGCCTTCAACCTGGCCGAGAAATACCGCATGCCGGTGCAGGTGCTGTTCGACGAGATCGTCGGCCACATGCGCGAGCGCATCGTCTTCCCCGAGCCGGGCGAACTGGAAGTCATCGACCGCGCCGCGCCGACCGATCCGCCGGAAACCTACAAGCCCTTCGACGCCAGCAAGGGGCAGGTTCCCCCGCTGGCATCCTTCGGTTCCGGCTACAAGTTCCACGTCACCGGCCTGAACAAGGCGTCCGACGGCTTCCCGACCACCAAGGCCGAGTACGTCGATGCCGAGGAACGCCGCCAGGTCAACAAGGTCAAGGACAACGCCGCCGACATCGAGAGCAACGAAGAGTACCTGACCGAGGACGCCGAAGCTGCTGATCTGGGCCTATGGCTCTACCGCCCGCTCGGCCCGCTACGCGGTCAACGAACTGCGCAAAGAGGGGATCAAGGTCGGCCTGTTCCGCCCGATCACCCTCTGGCCGTTCCCCGAGAAGCGCACCGCCGAGCTGGCCAAGCAGTGCAAGGCGATCGTCGTGTCGGAAATGAATCTCGGCCAGATGATCTTCGAAGTCGAGCGCTCCGCCAAGGGGAACTGCATCGTGGTCGGCGAATTCCGCGTCGACGGCGACCCGATCACCCCGGGCCAGATTATGAACAAAGTCAAGGAGGTCATGTAATGGCTTACGATTACGAGAAATCGATCCGCCCGGGCAAGCTGCCGCACATCTGGTGCCCCGGCTGCGGTCACGGCATTGTCATGAAGGGGTTGATCCGGGCCATGGACACCTGCAACCTCGACCGGACCAACACCGCCATCGTCTCCGGCATCGGCTGCGCCAGCCGCCTCCCCGGCTACCTCGATGCCTGCACCCTGCACACCGCTCACGGCCGCGCCGCGGCCTTTGCCACCGGCGTGAAGATGGCCAAGCCGGAGATGACCGTGATCTGCTGCGGCGGCGACGGCGACGGTACCGCCATCGGCGGCAACCACTTTATTCACGCCTGCCGCCGCAACATCGACATGACCTACGTGATCATGAACAACTTCATCTACGGCATGACCGGCGGCCAGTTCTCGCCGTGCACGCCGACCGGCGCCAAGGCTTCGACCACGCCGTACGGCAACCCCGATCCGATCTTCGACATCTCCAAGCTGGCCATCGGCGCCGGCGCCACCTTCGTGGCCCGCACCACCGCCATGCACCCGCGCGAAATCGACAAGCTGATCGTCGCCGGCATCAAGCACAAGGGGATGTCGATCATCGAAGTGCTCGACGACTGCCCGACCACCTACGGTCGCCGCAACAAGTTCCGCTCGGTCGTCGACATGATGAAGTACCTCAAAGCCAACGCCGTGCCGGCCGTGGCGGCGTCGAAGATGACCGCCGAGCAGCTGCAGGGCAAGTTCCTCACCGGCATCCTCTTCCAGGAAGAGCGCCCGGAGTACTGCGCACAGTACGCCGAAGTCATCAAGAAGGCGCAGGGCGCCTGATCACCCGCACAAGGAGATTTCATCATGGCTGAACGTTACGAACTCCGCTTTTCCGGTGCCGGTGGCCAGGGTCTGATTACCGCTGGAATCATCCTCGCCGAAGCGGCCTCAATCATCGAAGGCAAAAGCGCCGTGCAGTCCCAGAGCTACGGGCCGGAAGCCCGCGGCGGCGCCTCCAAGTCGGAAGTCATCATCTCCGACGGCCCCATCGACTACCCGAAGGCGACCATTGTCGACGCCTGCCTGGCAATGACCCAGGAAGCCGCCAACAAGTACGCCAACGGTATCAAGGAAGGCGGCATCCTGCTGCTCGATGCCGACTTCGTCAAGGATACCCCGAAAGGCAACTTCAGGGTCTACCACCTGCCGATCATGCGTATGGCCAAGGAAGACATCGGTCGCGAAATCGTCGCCAACGTGGTGGCCCTCGGCGCCATGGTCGGCATGACCGGCGTGGTCTCCCGCAATGCCGCCGAAGAGGCGGTGCTGCGCAAGGTCCCCGAAGCCTTCAAGGAGCTCAACAAGAAAGCCTTCAACCTCGGCTTCGAAAAAGGCAAGGCACTGATGAACTAGGACCTTGTCCGCAACTGATGAACGAAAAGGGCCGGCAGATTTTCTGCCGGCCCTTTTCGTTCCCGGTTCAACAGGCTAACGGTATGCCGTTGCTAGAAGCGTTCGGTACGCTTGAGGGTCTCGATGCGCTCTTCCAACGGCGGGTGGGTCATGAACAGGCGTTTGAAGCCCTGGCCGACGCCGCCGGAAATACCGAAGGCGGCCATCTGGTCGGGGAGGTGCGGCTGGGCCACGCCGCGCCGCAACTTGTCGAGGGCGGCGATCATCTTCTCGCGGCCGGCCAGGGCGGCGGCCCCGGCATCGGCCCGGAATTCGCGCTGGCGGCTGAACCACATGACGATGATGCTGGCCAGGACGCCGAACACCAGTTGGGCGACGATGGAGGTGATGAGGAAGGCCGGGCCGTGGCCGCGCTCGGTCTTGAACACCACCCGGTCGACCAGGTGGCCCACTACTCGCGAGGCGACGATGACGAAGGTGTTGACCACCCCCTGAATCAGCGCCAGGGTGATCATGTCGCCGTTGGCCACATGGCTGACCTCGTGGGCCAGCACGGCCTCGGCCTCATCCCGATTCATCGAGCGCAGCAGCCCGGTGCTCACCGCCACCAGGGCACTGTTGCGGCGCATTCCGGTGGCGAATGCGTTCATGTCGGGGGCGTCGTAGATCGCCACCTCGGGCATGCCGATGCCGACGGCCTCCGCCTGACGGCGCACGGTCTGCACCAGCCACATTTCCAATTCACTGGATGGCGAATCGATGACCTTGGCTCCGGTAAGGCGCTTGGCGGTCCACTTGGAGATCGCCAGGGAGATCAGCGCACCGCCGAAGCCGAAGACCGCCGCAAAGATCACCAGACTGCGCATGTCGAGCCCGACCCCTTGCTGGTCGAGAATCTGGCCGACGCCGAGCATGCTCAGGACAATGCTGAGGATGAAGACGATCGCCAGGTTGGTGATGATGAACAGCATGACTCTTTTGAACATTAATGAACTCCTTATGGGTTGATGCTTTCCTGCCGCTTGCGGATTTGCCGGTCACTCCGGCACATGCAGTCAACGACAGCAACACCTCCCCGGTTTTTCCCTGACTGGCGCTGCTGCAAGGTGGCATGGCCGCCGCTACTTTCTTTGCTGTCCATCACAATCTAATCACACGTTTCGTCGGAGTCAATCGGAACCGGTTGCGAATAGCCGTCACCACCGGTCGCGCTGATCCGCGGCAGCCAGAGGCTGACAGGAGCATTGGCCTGCGCTATGATCGCTAGGTGTTCACTGCCGCCCTTATTGCCGACATCATCGTCCTGCTGCACCTCGGCTTCATCCTGTTCGCCGCCGCCGGCGGATTGCTGGTACTGCGCTGGCCAAGGTTGGCCTGGTTCCATCTCCCCTGCGTCGCCTGGGGATTCGCGATCGAAATGACCGGTGGCCGCTGTCCCCTGACCCCCCTGGAATGGCATTTCCGCCACGCAGCCGGCGAACCCGGCTACGCCGGCGATTTCATCGCCCGCTACCTGATACCGGTCATCTACCCGGGCTACCTGACCCGCGGCCTGCAGGTCGTCCTCGGGATCGCCTTGCTGCTGGTCAACGCCGCTGTTTATGCCTTGCTGTGGCATAGGCATCATAATACCTTGCCGCGGAAACGCAGTGACCAGGAGAGGAGCCGATAACCATGGTTCCTGGGGATGGCCCGGTTAACTGACTGACGCACGGGGGAAAAACACCTTACAGCAGGAGGTCCTCCGTACGGCTGAACAGCGGGGCGCTCCGGAGGGTCGGCGACAAGTCGGTTGGCCGTTATCTTTGCGAGTCGGCCGTGGTTCGTAAGCTTATTCGGTTGCCGTTGACTGGGCCAGTGCGAAAGACTAACTTGCCACCGAAGGAAACCTGCGCGGAGGGACATATGCCCGTCTACGAATTCTACTGCGGTGATTGCCACGCCATCTTCAATTTCCTGTCGCGCCAGATAAACACCGGCAAGCGCCCGGACTGCCCGCGCTGCGGACGACCACAACTGGAGCGGCAGGTTTCCCGCTTCGCCATCTCCAGGAACCGGCCGGAACCGGACGGCGGCGGGCTTCCGGCCGGGTTGGACGAGGCGAAGATGGAGCAGGCGATGATGGCCCTGGCCGGCGAGATGGAAGGGGCCGACGAGAACGATCCCAAGGCCATGGCCCGGCTCATGCGCAAGTTCTCGGCAATGACCGGCATGGACCTGGGCGAGGAGGCCCAGGAGGCGATGCGCCGTCTTGAGGCGGGCGAGGACCCGGAGCAGATCGAGGCGGAGATGGGCGACCTGTTTGGCGAGGGCGACAACCTTGACGGCCTGTTCGGCAAGGGGAAGATGGCCGAGATCAAGCGCCGCCTCGCCCCGCCGGAGCACGACGACACGTTATACACCCTTTAAAAACTGATACGAGATTCGAGAATCGAGAAAAACCCAAAAACCTAGAATCGACAACGCCCCGGCGGGAAATCCCGACGGGGCGTGCCTGTTCTCGTCTCTCGTCTCTCGTCTCTCGTCTCTCTCGCCTCTCGTCTCTCGCTTCTCGTCTCTCGCTTCTGCCTCTAACCCGCCTCGGCAATGCACCGCTCCGCCAACATCACGCTCTCCTTGCTGCCGATGAAGATCGGCGCCCGGTCCTCGATGCCCGTCGGCTGCAGGTCGAGAATCCGGCTGCGCCCGGTGGAGGCCGCGCCGCCGGCCTGCTCGATCAGGTAAGCCATCGGGTTCAGTTCGTAAAGCACCCGCAATTTGCCGTCGGGGGCGTCGTTGAGATGGGGGTACATGAACACCCCGTTACGCTTCACCAATACCTGGTTGATGTCCGGCACGAAGCCACCGGAATAGCGCAGCTTGGCACCGCCGGCCTCCAACTGCTGGGCGAACCGTTCGGTGCCGGCGGAGTACTTGCTGCGCTGCCCCCCCGGCGAGTAGATTTTGGCCGCGCCGTTGGTCATGCGGATGTTCTCGTTATTGAGAGTGTACTCCATCAGGCTGTTCATGGCGAACTCGTGAACGCCGCGGCCGGTGGAGTAGACCAGGGTGGTGCGCGGCCCGTAGAGGATATACATGGCGGCAACCTGTTCCCGGCCCGGCCGGAGCACGTCGCACCCCTTGTAGATCGAGACAATCGTGCCGACCGCCAAGTTGACGTCGACCAGCGACGAACCGTCCAGCGGATCGTAGGCGACTGAGTACTTGTGCTCGCAGTCAGGATCGATCTGCTGGATCTCGTTGCTCTCCTCGGAGGCGATGCAGGCGACCACCCCGGAATGGGCCAGGCGCTTGCGGATGATCCGGTCAGAGAGCACGTCGAGGGCCAGCTGTGCCTCGCCGTAGAGGTTGGAGGTGCCGGCCATCCCCAGGTCGCCGGTACGGATGGCGTTGATGATGTACTTGGTGGCGTCGGCGATCTCGCAGATCACGCGGGTGAGGTCACGATCTTCGTCGGTTTCGCGCAGGTAGCGGCGCAGATCGACGTGCAGGGGGGTGTCTCCGGTCTGGCGCATGGGCGACTCCTTCGGGGGCGTTTCATGAAATAATGCAAACCGTTTGAGTCTAGTGCAATTTATCCATCAACTCAACCTGCAATCGCGGCCAGTCGTAACCGCACGGGGCATAGGCGGCGGTCACCGCCGCTTCCCAGGAGGTGCCAGTCCCCAGGCGCTGCAGCAGTTCGCCGAGGGCCGGCCAGCCGCACAGTTCGACCAGGCGCTGCACGCGGGCATGGCTCTGGGCGTAGGCCTGCGGCACCAACTCCGCCGGCAGTTCGCTGAAGGGTCGCTCGAGCGTCGCCGTGTCGATGCGTTGCCCGGCCGGCGGAGCCGTCCCGTGGGGCGCTGCAAACTGGCGGCGGCCGGCCATTTCGGCGATCCCCTCGTTGAGCCAGACCGGCACCCGCCCCTTACCGAGGAAGCGCACCACCACGTGCGCATATTCGTGGTGGAGGAGGGCCCGCAGCGGCGGGCTCATGCGTTTCACCCCGCCGAGGGGGACACGGATCTTGCCGTCGTAGACCCCCCCCGCCCATTCCGGCGAGCGGGTGACCGCCGCGAAATCCTCCTGCGCATAGAGCAGTACCGGAATGTCGGCCTCGGGATAATAGCCGAGGTCGGCGCCGATGTCGGCATAGGCATCTTCAAGGACCTCGAGCACCTGCGCGGCCAGGGCATCGCTGACCCCCGGAGCGTAAGCCAGGGTGAAGCGCCCGGCCAGGTCGCGGCGCATGGCCTGCTCGGCCCGGAGTTCGCGGCGCACCTTTTCGAGCAGCGGCGCGGCCTCGTTGCCAGCCCCGCGCTCTGCGGCCTTGACCCAGGCGGCTTCGGCCTGCTCGAGCTCACCGGCAGCGTAGTGGGCACGGCCGAGCAGGAGCAACAGTTCGGAACGCTCGCCGGCCAGAGCCAGCGCTTCATGAAGTTCACCGCTGGCAGCCGCCGGTTGACCGTCATGCAGCCAGGCGATGGCCGTCCCCTGCCAGGGACGGAAATCGTTGGGCAGGTAACGCTTGGCCTCGGCGAAGGCCTCGCGGGCCGCCGGCGCGGCCCCCTGATTGAGGTGCTGCATGCCGAGCTGCAGATAGGCTTCGCCAAGCAGTCCGGCCGCCTGGGCGGGCTCGGGGAGGCGGCGCGCGGCGTCGTGCAGGACCACCAGGGCCTCTTCCGTGCGCCCCTGTCGAAGCAGGTCAGCACCTTGCCGCAGCAGGGCGTGCGGGTCGGCCAGCGCTGCGGATGCTCCGAGCAGCAGTGCGACCGTCAGGAAAATCAGGGGGCGAAGATCAGGCACGAGGAGCTCGCTGACCGAGGATAGCCTGCATGGCACCATGCAGAGGCCCGTTGCTGGCCAGGATTTGGCCGCGGTCAAGGGGCATCGGCGCCCCGGCGTAATCGCTGATCCGCCCCCCCGCTTCCTCGACCAGTAGCACCCCGGCGGCCACGTCCCAGGGCTTGAGCTGCAGCTCCCAGAAGCCGTCGAAGCGCCCGGCGGCCAGACAGGCCAGGTCGAGGCTGGCCACCCCGGCCCGGCGCACTGCCTGGGCGGCCCGCTGGAAACTGATGAACTGTGCGTAGTTATTATCCGGGTTGGTCTTGTGATCGTAGGCGAAACCGGTCGCCAGCAGGGCCCTGCCAAGATCGGCGGTGGTCGATACGCGCAGGGGCCGTTCGTTGAGGGTGGCCCCCCGTCCGCGCTCGGCCACGAACAGTTCCCGGTTGTGGGGGTTGAAGACCGCGCCCAGCACGACCGCGCCGCGCACCTCCAGGGCGATGGAGACGGCAAACCAGGGGAAACCGTGAGCGAAGTTGGTGGTGCCATCGAGGGGATCGACAATCCAGCGCTGGTCGGCGCCACGACAGCCGCCATGACCTTCTTCAGCGAGGAGGTCGTGCTCGGGATGCCGGCTGCGGATGATGTCGGCAATGGCCTGTTCGGCAGCGAGATCGGCCTCGGTGACCAGGTCGATGGCCCCCTTGTAGGCCACCGTCACCCCGGTCGCATACTTCTCCATCAGAATTCGCCCCGCCTCTGCCGCGGCGAGCAACAGCGTATCGCGCATGATCCGTACCACCTCAGAGCAATAATCCTGACGCAGAGACGCCGAGGCGCTGAGAGAACCTTTTGATTGTCTCTGCGTCTCTGCACCTCTGCGTCAATTAATGGTTTTAAAGTAGCACGGACTTCAACTTCCAAGCCAGTTGCCTATTTTCCGGGCAATCCCATTCAAATCTTGGGCAGCCATCAAAGCTTTCGGTTGGCAAGACCCCCTGATTATAAAACATAATCCAGTAATTTCAGACTGTTAACTATCGGCACGGCCCTTGTAATAGCAGCCTGCGTCGCGGACAACGTCGTCCCGGCCAACGCCAAGGAGGTCGCGCTATGGATAACGCCGTCCAGTCACTTTCCCGTTCCGGGGATGTTCTCTTTCTGATGCTCGGCGCGGTGATGGTCTTCGCCATGCACGCCGGGTTCGCCTTCCTTGAGGTCGGCACGGTCCGCCGCAAGAACCAGACCAACGCCCTGGTCAAGATCCTCACCGACTGGTCGGTCTCCACCGTGGTCTACTTCCTGGTTGGTTTCCCGATCGCCTACGGCATCAGCTTCCTGGCCCCCGCCGGAGAGTTGCTCGGCGCCAACCAGGGCTACGATCTGGTGCGCTTCTTCTTCCTGCTCTGCTTTGCCGCCTGCATCCCGGCGATCATCTCCGGCGGCATTGCCGAGCGCGCCCGCTTCTGGCCGCAGGTGCTGGCCGGGGCGATCTTCGCCGGACTGACCTACCCGCTGTTCGAATCGTTCATCTGGGGGCAGCACAGCAGCGGCCTGCAGGGGTGGTTCAAGGGGACATTCGGCGCACCATTCCACGATTTCGCCGGCAGCGTGGTGGTCCACTCCATGGGCGGCTGGCTGGCCCTGCCGGCGGTGCTGCTGCTCGGCCCGCGCATGGGCCGCTGGGTACGCGGCAAGAGCCACGCCATCCCGATCAGCAACATCCCCTTCCTGGCGCTGGGGAGCTGGATTCTCGCCATCGGCTGGTTCGGCTTCAACGTCATGAGCGCCCAGACCCTGACCGGCATCTCCGGGCTGGTGGCAGTCAACTCCCTGCTGGCCATGGTCGGCGGCGTGATCTTCGCGGTGGTCGCCACCAAGGCCGACCCCGGCTTCGCCCACAACGGCGCCCTGGCCGGCCTGATTGCCATCTGCGCCGGCTCCGACCTGGTCCACCCCATCGCCGCCTTCTTCATCGGCGGCCTCGGCGCCCTGATCTTCGTCTACGGCTTCAAGTGGGAGCAGGAGAAGTTGAAGATTGACGATGTGCTCGGCGTCTGGCCGCTGCACGGCATGATCGGCACCTGGGGGGGGATTGCCACCGGAATCTTCGGCTATGCCGGCCTCGGCGGGCTGGGCGGCGTCAGCTTTGTCGCCCAGCTGCTCGGTTCCCTGCTGGCCATCGGCTATGCCCTGGTAACCGGCTTCGCCGTCTATTTCGTGCTCGGCAGGACCATCGGCCTGCGCCTTGAGCAGGAAGAGGAATTCCGCGGCTCAGACCTGGCCATCCACCAGATCAACGCCTACCCGGAGGATGCGGTGTCACGCTGAAAAAAACGCAGCAGGCAAACGGCCCCCTGGCCCCAGGGGGCCGTTTGCCTGCAATCACGGCAAGGGTCAACCGGCACCTTCCGTCGCCATGGGGAGGGTAAATGTCACCGTGGTTCCGGCGCCGACCGCGCTCTTCACCCAGATCCGGCCGCCATGCTCCTCGACGATCTGCCGGGCGATGCTCATCCCCAGCCCCAGGCCGCCGACCGCCGTATTCGAGGCATCCGCCCGGTAGAACTTGTCGAAGACCCTGGCCTGCTGTTCGATAGTCATGCCGATCCCCTGGTCGGCAACGCTGATGACATACTCCGCTCCGGACACTTTCGCCGCTGACGGTGATCGTCCCCCCGCGCGGCGAGTATTTGACCGCATTGCTCAGCAGGTTTTCCAGAACCTGGGTCAGGCGGTGCAGGTCACAGGCCACCGTCGGCGGCTGCACCCCGGGAAACTCCAGATGGAAACGGTGCTTTTGACTCTGCACCTCGAAGCGCCGGAGGACATTGGCCAACAAGGCCATCGGCTCATGGGGCTGTTGGTCGAGTGAAATCTTCTGGCCGCTCTCGATCCGGCTGATGTCGAGCATCTCGTCGATGATGCGGCTGAGCGTCTCACCTTTCAGGTTGATTTCTTCAAGAAACTCGGTGCGCTGCTCCACACTGAAGTTGCCGAATTCATCCGGCATGCTGAGCAACTCGGTATAGCCGAGCATCGTCGCCAGCGGCGTGCGCAGTTCATGGGCCGCAGTCGAGATGAAGTCGCTCTTCATGCGGTCCATCTCCAGCAGTACGGCTTCGGCCTGCTTCTGCGCGGTGATGTCGCGACTGGCGAGGAGCATGCAGGAGATGCTGCCCAGTTCGAGCAGCTGCGCCGAGGCCAGGCCTATGCGGAGCTCTCCGTTCTTCCGGCGGAAGCGTGCCTCGAAATTGGCGACCGCGCCGTCACGCCGCACCTGCATGAGGAATTGGTCGCGCTGGACCGGGTCGGCCCAGAGATTGAGCTCGGCCGAGGTCTTCCCCAACGCCTCCTCCCGGGAGATCCCGGTCTCGGCCGCAAAAGCCTGATTGACTTCGAGAATTCCGCCGCCGTCGGCCCGGGCGATGATCAGGGGATCGGGACTGCACTCGAAAATCTGGCGGAAGCGCGCCTCGCTCTCCTGCAACGCCCTCAAAACCGCCTTGCGCTCGGTGATGTCCTTGAAGACCGCAAGGATGTGCGGCTCTCCCTGCAACCGCATCAGCCGCGCCGCCACCAAGCAGTCGCGCAGTTGGCCGTTGCCGGTATTGATCTGCGCCTCCATGTTGCGGATGGCACCGTGCTCCAGAACTCCTTTCACCATCCTTTCGCGGTCGGCCGGGTTGTTCCAGAACTTCAGTTCGAGCGAAGACTTGCCGAGGAAATGCTCCCGAGGAAGGTCCGTCACTTCGCTGATCGCCGGGTTCAGATCGACGATCAGCCCGTCGCTCAGGCGGGTGATGCCGACGACGTCAGGGATCGTCTCGAACACGGTGCGGAACTTCTCTTCCTTTTCGAACAGCTCCTGATCCGCTTTTTCGATCCTGGCGATGGAAGGGATGATCCTGACGAAGCCGACGAAAAGCGTGCCGAAGGCGGCCAGGTAGCCGCAGAACGTCTCGATGTATGCCTGGATCTCGGTGGCGCCGATGACAACGTAGCGCTCGAGACCGGGGATCTCGTCGGTGATGTCGAGGATGGTTGCGAACAACATCAGGCCGAAGCCGGCGATGATCAGCCGGGCGCCGGGGAGGTTGCCGAAGCGCGAGTGGCGGCCGCGAACGATGAGATAGAGGAACAGCGCTGCGAGGACCACGCCGCGCAGGCTTTCCAGGTACAGGTCGTTCAATCCGTACATCCTCTGCCATCCTCTGGAAATCGCGGGTTCAGGGGCCAGTATATCAGGACTACTCCGCCTATATACATCCAGCCGGTCAAGAAGTTTAGCGGCTAGAGAAACTCCTCGAAATAGTCGAGATCCTTATGGAAAGTCTCCTCCAGCCGCCACAGGGAGAAGAGCGCGATGGCCAGACACAAGGCGCCGACCGCCAGCGCCCCCCCCTCCAGGCCGAAATACTGGCGACAGTACTGGAAGAGCATGGTGATCGGCACGGTCATGCCACGCACGAAGTTAGGGACGGTGGTCGCCACGGTGGCGCGCAGGTTGGTGCCGAACTGCTCGGCGGCCACGGTGACGAAGATCGCCCAGTAGCCGATGCCGAAGCCGAGGGCCCCGCAGATGGCGTAGAAGGTCGCGGCGCTGACGCCGGCGGCCACGAAGTAGGCGCCCACCGCCGCCACCGTGATGAGCAGAAAGAGCAAAATTGCCTTGCGCCGGCTGCGGAACAGCTGGCTGAGCAGCCCGCTGGCCAGGTCCCCCGCCACCAAACCGATGTAGCAGTACATCACCGCGTTGCCGGCGCTGACCGCCCCGACGACCCCCAACGACTTGGCAAACTCGGGGGAGAAGGTGATCAGCACGCCGACCACGAACCAGGACGGGATGCCGATCAGGATCGAGTGCAGATAGCGGGTGAAACGCCCCCGGTCGGTGAACAGCGCCAGGAAATTGCCCTTGCTGACGGTGGCAACCTCCATCTGTTTGAACATCCCCGATTCGGCCACGGAGATCCGGGTAATCAGCAGCAGCAACCCCAGCACCCCGCCGATGACGAAGGCGGTGCGCCAGTCGAAGTTCTTGGCCACCAGGTTGGCAAGGATCGCCCCGGAGACGCCGACGGAGGCAACGATCATGGTGCCGTAGCCGCGCACGCTCTTGTGCAGGATCTCGGCCACCAGGGTGATGCCGGCGCCCAGTTCTCCGGCCAGGCCGATGCCGGCGACGAAGCGCAGGGCTGCGTAGGCGGGGAGCGTAGTCGACGGCAGGCGTTGGCCAGGTTGGCCAGCGAGTAGAGGAAGATCGAGGCGAACATGATCTTCAGCCGCCCCTTGCGGTCGCCGAGGATCCCCCAGAGGATGCCGCCGACCAGCATTCCGGCCATCTGCATGTTGAGCAGGAAGACTCCCTGATCGATCAGCGCCTGCCCTTCAAGGCCCAAGGCTTTGAGACTCGGCACGCGGACGATGCTGAACAGCACCAGGTCGTAGATGTCGACGAAGTAGCCCAGCGCCGCGACGATGACCGGCAGGGAGAAGATCTTGCGCAGATGCCCGGCTTCGCTCACGGCTTGCAGGCCTCCTCGACGTCGTCCGGCTTGCCGGCCAACACCAGGATGTCGCTGTCGCGGATCAGCCGCTGCGCCGGCGGCAGCGGCGTGAACTCATCGGTCAGCACGTCGCGGATGCCGAGCACCGTGACCTTGTAGCGGTTGCGCAGGTCGAGCTCCACCAGGCTCTTGCCAATGAACTTGCGCGGCGGCGAGATCTCGGTGATGGAAAAGTCCTCGCCCAGCGGAATGTGCTCAAGGATATTCGGCGCCGAGAGGGTCCGGGCGGTGCGGATGGCCATGTCCTTCTCGGGAAAGATGATGTCGGTGGCGCCGAGCTTCTCGAGAATCCGCCCGTGGTCCTCGCTGATTGCCTTGACCACGATGCGCGGCACCTTGAGTTCCTTGAGGTAGAGGGTGATCAGGGTGGCGATGTGCGAACGTTCGCCGGTGGACACCACCGCTGCCGCCACCTCGGCAAAACCGTGGGTGGCGAGAAACTCCTTGTTGGCCGCATCGCCGACCAGCGCCACCGTGGTGAAGTCCTTGATCTTCTGGACATGGTCGCGGTCGGCATCGACGGCGATCACTTCGTGCCCTTCCTCGTAGAGGGTCTTGGCCACATGGTAGCCGAAATTGCCAAGCCCGATGACACCGAACAGAGCCATGAGAGAACTCCCTTATCCGATCATGATGTTTTCTTCGGCGTATTCCGTTGCCTCGCGCCCGGCCTGCTTGACCACGACAAAGGCGAAGGTCAGCAGGCCGACCCTGCCGACAAACATGAGCATGGTGATGAGCAATTTTCCAGCCACGGTCAGTTTCGGGGTCACGCCCAGCGAGAGACCGACGGTGCCGAAGGCCGAAACCACTTCGAACAGGTATTGGAGCAGCACGCCTTGATTTTGCGAGCCGGTCGAGCCGGTCACCTCGGCCAGCAGCACGAAGAAGGTCATGATCCCGATCCACAGGGTTGCCAGCAAAAACAGGGTGAAGGTCTTGTTGACGGTCTCGTCGGGGATGGTGCGTTTGAAGACGCTGGTCACCCTGTAACCCTTGAGCCGGCTGTAGAGCGCCGCCAGAAACAGTGCCAGGCTGGTGGTCTTGACCCCGCCGCCGGTGGAACCGGGGGAAGCGCCGATGAACATCAACACGATCATCAGGAAGATCGACGGCACGCCGAAGGCGTTGAGGTCAATAGTGTTGAAGCCGGCGGTGCGGGTGGTCACCGACTGGAACAGGGTGACCCAGAGCGCCTCTCCCAGGCGTGGTGTCGCGGAAGGTGCCGTTGCCCAGTTCCAAAACCAGGATCGCCACCCAACCGGCGACAATCAGTAGGCCGCTGGTGATCAGCACCAGCTTGCTGTGCAGCGAGAGCCGCCAGCGCAGCCCTTTGCGGCGGCGCTGCCAGATGTCGTGCAACTCGCGCATCACCAGGAAGCCGATGCCGCCGAGGATGATCAGCCCCATGATCGTCAGGTTGACGATCGGGTTGTCGCGGTAGCTGATCAGGTTGTCGCTGAACAGGGCGAAACCGGCGTTGCAGAAGGCCGATACGGCGTGAAACACCGCGTAGTAACTCCCCTTCACCAGGCCAAACTGCGGCACGAAGACCAGGGCCAGACAGATGGCGCCGATCCCTTCGATAATCAGGGTCAGGTGGATGACGGCGCGGACCAGATCATCCATCGAGCGAACCGGGGTATGTACCAGCGTCTCGTTGACCACCCAGCGGTCGCGCAGCCCGACCCCGCTGCGCAGGTAGAAGAAGAGGTAGACCGAGAAGGTGGTGATCCCCAGCCCGCCGAGCTGGATCGTTGCCATGATCACCAGCTGGCCGAACAGGGAGAAGGTGGTGCCGGTATCGACCACGGTCAGGCCGGTGACGCACATGGCCGAGGTGATGGTGAAGAGGGCGTCGACGAAACCGACCGGGGCATTCTGTGCCGCCCAGGGGGTCATCAGCAGCAGGGTGGCGATGAGGATGGCGAGGGCGTAGAAATTGACCAGCGTCGCCGCCGGGGAGAGGTTCTGGAGTCGGTATTTCAGCCTGGAGATTTTCATGCTGACCGGGGGCTGCAGGAGTTGAAAGCGCTGCGAACTATAGCACAGGCCCCGGTGGAGATGCACTTAGTATTGGCTGGCGACCCTCCCGAAATCCGGCTCAGAACTCCTGCGGCAGCGCCTTGACCTGGGCGGCGCTAAACACCGGGCCGTCCTTGCAGACGTAGACGTTGCCGACGTTGCAGCGGCCGCACTTGCCGAGGCCGCACTTCATGCGGTTCTCCAGGGTGGTGTAAATGGCCTCGTCGGTGAAGCCGAGCTTGGTCAGCACCGGCAGGGTGAACTTGATCATGATCGGCGGGCCACACACCAGGGCGATGGTGTTCTCGGCCGAGGGTGCGGCCTGCTCCAGCACCGTCGGCACGAAGCCGACCTGGCCGTCCCAGGTCGGACCCTCGCCGCCAGGATCGACGGTCCTGACCAGGCGCACATCCGGACGCTGTTGCCAGTCGGCCAGTTCGTGCTTGTAGACCAGATCTGACTCGGTGCGGGCCCCGTAGACGATGGTGATGTCACCGAACTTGTCGCGCCAGTCGAGGCACTGCCAGATCAGGGTACGCAGCGGCGGCAGGGCGATGCCGCCGGCGACGAACACCAGGTTTTTGCCGAAGAACTGCTCGATGGGGAAGGAGTTGCCGTAGGGACCGCGCACCCCGACGGTCTCGCCGACTTCCAGGCGGCGCAGCGCCTCGGTGACCCGGCCAACGCCACGGAAGCAGCACTCGATGTAGCCGCTGCGGGTCGGGGCCGAGGCGATGCAGAAGGTCGCCTCGCCGGAGCCGAAGGCCGAATACTCGGCGAACTGGCCGGCGCGGAAGGCGAAATTCTCGCGCACCGCCGCGTCCTGGAAGACCAGGCGCAGGGTGCGCACATCCGGCGTCTCGTCGATGATGGCGTCGATGGTGGCGAGGTGGGGTTTGTAGATGTTTTTGTTATGATCGCACATGGTCTTTGAGATTCGCGATACGCGATACGAGAATCGCGATCTGGTTAAGGGTTAGCATGATCTGTCTCTCGTTTCTCGTTTCTCGTTCCAGTTATTTGTTATTGATCTCGTCCAGCACGGCCTTGATGTCGATGCCGACCGGACACCAGCGGATGCAGCGGCCGCAGCCGGTGCACAGAGTCTGGCCGAACTTGTCGTTGTAGTACTTGAACTTGTGCATGATGCGGTTGCGGTAGCGCTGCGGCTGCACGTCGCGGGGGTTGTGCGCCGAGGCGTGCATGGTGAATTTGCCAAAGCCGCAGGCGTCCCAGTGTTTGCGCCGGCAGCCGCCGGCCTCGCTCCCCTCGTCGACCATGTCGAAGCAATGGCAGGCCGGGCAGAGGAAGGCGCAGGCGCCGCAGCCGGCACAGCGGTCGGCGATTTCTTTCCACAGCGGGTGCTCGAAGTTTTCGTCGAGCCAGGCGCGGATCTTTTCCAGGTCAACCGGCTCGACCGCCGGAACGGCCAGCGGCAACGGCTGGGCACTGCCGCCGGTGGCGAGCAGCCCTTCATGGCGGGCCTTGAGCGCTGTCCCCTTGGCGTTGAGGGCTTCGACGGCGAAACTCCCGCCCTGCAGCGGCACCAGGAAGAGGTCCGAGCCCTTGCGCGCATCGGGGGCGCAGCCGACCGCCGTGCAGAAGCAGGCATCGTCGGCGGAGGTGCAGGCGATACCAATGATGGTGGTGCGCTTGCGCCGCTCCAGGTAGAAGGGGTCGTCGTAATCCCAGGAGAAGACCGCGTCGAGGATCCCCGGCGCCGCCGCGTCGCACGGGCGGGCACCGATCAGCACCGTTTCGGGGAACCGGTCGAAATCGGGATCACTGACCGTGGTCTTGCCGTCGCGCTTCTCGAAGGAGAGGATCGTCTCGCAGGGCGGGAAGAAGGCTTCCTTGGCCGAGCGCCGTGGCAATCCGGCGAGGTCGAGTTCCTCCCCTTTCTCCAGCGGAGCGTAGACGGTCAGGGTGCCGGTGCGCTTGGGCCCGACCACCCGGGTCCCTTCGGCCAGCAAGGCGTCGATGAAGCGATAGAGATTTTGCAGGGATAATGTCTTGGGCATGTAAGGTTCCATATGTAGGGGCAATTCATGAATTGCCCCTACGGACGGTCATTATCTATTTGATGAACGACTCGTCGTCATCGTCGCGGTACGAGGTCAGCGCGCCCTGCTCCTGCGGCTGCATTGCAGCCTCGAAGCCATACAGCTCGTAGAGTTCCTGGGCCATCTTGCGGTTGAGCAGATTGAGCGGGATATCCATCGGGCAGACCCGCTCGCACTCCGCGCACCCCGAGCAGCGCCCGGCCAGGTGCATGGCCCGCACCAGGTGCCAGGCGGTGTTGCCGGCGGGACGCGGCGAGGTGTCGACCGCCTGGGGCCGGTTGCGGTCGCACAGACACTGGGTGCAGAAGCAGAACGGGCAGACCTGGCGGCAGGCCAGGCAGCGGATGCAGCGGGAGAACTGCTCGGTCCAGAAGGCCCAGCGCTCCGCCGGCGTCATCGCCTCCAGGCGGGCCATCTCCTGCGCCTCCAGCGGCTCGAGTTCGGCCAACGGCGGCAGGGTGCCGGCCACCAGATCGACCCCTGTCGGGGAGATGGACCTTGCATTCGCGGCACTTTTTGGCAACCGAGTCAGTACTCAGCGGCCTGGCGTGGTCGGCGCCCGCGCCGTACACCCCTGGACAGGCCACACCGATGACGTGCACGTCATCGCGTTTAAATTGCGATTCGTCGATCAGCCCGGCCAGGGCGCGCAGGTCGCACCCCTTGACGACAATGGCCACCTTCCCTTTCGGCAGCGCGTCGCGCTTGGCCTTGGAGAGAAACAGCGCAAGGTTGTGCTGGCACCCCGGCGAAAAGAGCAGCTGCGCCGCAGCTGCCGCGTTGACAGCCACTTCCGGCATGGCGCTGCCGGCACGCCGGCCGGCCCGGTAGCCGACCACCGCCACCACCTCTCCGGCTTCCAGCAGGCGAACCGCCTCGGCACGGATCGCCGCCGTCGCCGCCGCATAGCAGCCCGGATCGACCAAGGGGGAGTCGTCAGATTGTTTGTCGTTTGCCATCATATGTGAGTATATCCTTGTAGGGGCGCCATTCATGGCGCCCTGGGCGTGATGAATCACGCCCCTACGGTATTGCGTTATAGGCTGCCTTGATGTCCGCATCGTCCATCTGCGCCGACCAGTGCTCCGCCGCTTCCAGATCACGGAATTCGCGCATCGGCCCGAGCGCCCGCACCCGCCCGGTCAGCTCCGAGATCACTTCCACCCATTTCCCCCCTTCCGCCGCCGAGACCCAGGAGAACTGCAGGCGGTTGAGATCGACGCCGACGAAGTCGAGCAACTGGCGGAAGGCGGCGAAGCGCCGGCGCGCATGAAAGTTGCCGGCCATGTAGTGGCAGTCGCCGGGATGGCAGCCGGAAACCAGCACCCCGTCGGCCCCTTTCTGGAAGGCGCGCAGGATGAAGACCGGGTCGATCCGCCCGGTGCACGGGAACTTCACCACCCGCACGTTGCTCGGGTAGTGCATGCGGCTGGTCCCCGCCAGGTCGGCCCCGGCGTAGGTGCACCAGGTGCAGACGAAGGCGACGAGTTTCGGTTCGAAGGCGTGTTTGGCATGTTCAGCGTGCATGTGTTCTCCGTAGGGGCAAAGCAAACGGTTCATCAGCTTTGCCCTTGGTGCCGGCCATCAATTCCGGGCGAAGCAGATAAAACCTGCTTCGCCCCTACATCGTCAACGGTGTTTTCGTAGGGGCAGACTTGAGTGTCTGCCCCCGGTTTCGTGCATGCCCGATCAAAACGGGCGCACACGCGGGTGCGCCCCTACAAAATCACAACGTCTCAATCATCGCCATAATCTGTTCATCCGTGTATCCGTCGAGTTCGACGCTCTTCGACGGGCAGGTGGCCTGGCAGGTGCCGCAGCCGCCGCACACGCCGGGGTTGACATAGGCCACCACCTTGAGCAGGTTCCCCTGGCGGTCGCGGATCTCCTTCTCCTCCACCGCCCCGTAGGCGCAGACCTTTTTGCAGGCGAAGCAGCCGACGCAGAAGCGATCGTTGACCCGCGCCACGATCGGCTCACGCTCCAACTGGTCGCGGGCGAACAGGGTCATGACCTTGGCCGCCGCCGCCGAAGCCTGGCTGACCGTGTCGGGGATGTCCTTCGGCCCCTGGCAGGCGCCAGCCAGGTAGATGCCGGCGGTAGCGCACTCCACCGGCCGCAGCTTGGCATGGGCCTCGGAGTAGAAGTGGTACTGGTCATAGGAGATACCGAGCTTCTGGGCCAGCAGGTCGGCACCGGCCTGGGGCTGGACCGCCGTAGCCAGCACCACCAGGTCGGCCTCGATCTCCACCTGGGTGCCGACGGAGATGTCGCTCCCCATCACCACCACCTTGTCGCCCTTCTGGTAGAGCCGCGACACCATGCCGCGGATGTAGACCGCCTCCTCTTCCTCGATGGAACGCCGCCAGAACTCATCGTAGCCCTTGCCCGGGGTGCGGGCGTCCATGAAGAACACGTAGGCCTGACCATCGTGCACCTTGTGCTTGTAGAGCATGGTGTGCTTGGCGGTGTACATGCAGCAGACCTTGGAACAGTAGGAGATCCCCTTCTCGCGCGCCCGGGAGCCGACGCACTGGACGAAGACCACCTGCTTCGGCTCCCTGCCGTCGGAGGGGCGGATGATCTTGCCGCCGGTGGGGCCAGAGGCCGAGGCCAGCCGCTCGAAGGTCATGCCGTCGATGACGTCGGCGATATTGCCATGGCCGAACTCGCCGTAGCCCTTGATCGGCGAACCCTTGGGCTTTTCGCCGATGTCGTAGAGCTTGAAGCCGGTGGCCACGACGATGGCCCCCACCTGTTCGACGACGATTTCGTCCTCCTGGGCGTAGTCGACCGCCCCCGGACCGCAGACCTTGGCGCAGACCCCGCATTTGCCGCTCTGGTACCAGGTGCAGTTGGCCCGGTCGATGACCGGGACGTTGGGGACCGCCTGGGGGAAAGGCACATAGATGGCCGGCCGCATCCCCAGGTTCCGGTCGAAGCTGTTGGGGATCTTCTTCTGCGGGCACTTGGCCATGCACACCCCGCAACCGGTGCACTTGGCCATGTCCACCGAGCGCGCCTTCTTGCGGATTTTCACTTGAAAATTGCCGATATAGCCATCCACCTCTTCCAATTCACTGTAAGTGTGGAGAGTGATGTTCGGGTGGTTGGCGACATCGACCATCTTCGGCGTCATGATGCACTGCGAACAGTCGAGGGTCGGGAAGGTTTCGGAAAGCTGAGCCATGTGCCCGCCGATCGACGGTTCGCGCTCGAGCAGCACCACCTGGTGGCCGCAATCGGCGATGTCGAGGGCCGCCTGGATCCCGGCGATGCCGCCGCCGATGACCAGCGAGCGCTTGGTGACCGGCACGCTGATCGGCTGCAGCTTGCGGTTGTGCTTCACCCGCTCGACCAGCATGTGCACGATGTCGATGGCCTTGGCGGTCGCCTCGTCACGATCCTCGTGGACCCACGAACAGTGTTCGCGGATGTTGGCCATCTCGCAGAGGAACGGGTTGAGTCCGGCCTGCTCGGCGGCCTTGCGGAAGGTTTTCTCGTGCATGCGCGGGCTGCAGGCCGCCACCACCACGCCGTCCAGCCGGTGCTCGGCGACGGCCTTCTTCAGCAACGACTGCCCCGGGTCGGAGCACATGTACTTGTAGTCGCAGGCGTGGGCCACGCCCAACAGCCGGCGGGACGCTTCCGCGACCTTTTCCACATCGACGGTACGGGAGATGTTCTCCCCGCAGTGACAGACGAATACACCGATACGGGACATGTATAATTTTCCTCGTAGGGGCGTGATTTATCACGCCCAGGGCGCAATGAATTGCGCCCCTACAATAGATTTTTCTGCTTCAGCAACGGCATCGGGTCGACGATCATGCTGTCGAGACCGAGCTTGTTGGGCCGTACTCCGACCGCCAGACCCAGCAGTTGGGTCATGTAGAAGATCGGCAGATTGAAATGCTCGCCAGATTCCTCCTCGATCGCCTTTTGGCGGATGTCGAGGTTGCCGTGGCACAAGGGGCAGGCGACCATGATGCAGTCGGCACCGGCATCGCGGGCCGCAGCCAGGATCTCGGCGGACAGCTTGAGGACCACGCCGGGGCGCGACAGGGTAAAGTTGGCACCGCAGCATTCGAGGCGATGACTCCAGTCGACGGTCTGCGCCCCGGTGGCGGCGATGACCTTCTCCATGATGGTGGGAGCTTCGACGCAATCCAGCTGGGGCACATCGGGCGGCCGGGTCAGCAGACAGCCGTAGTAGCAGGCGACCTTCAGACCGGCCAAAGGCTTCGTCACCGCAGCCTCGAGGCGCTCCAGCCCGAAGTCGCGGGCCAGGATTTCCAGCAGGTGCTTGACCGCCTTCCCCTCCGTCACCGGGGCGTCGATGGCGAACTCCACCTGGCGGCGCTTCTCCGGGTCCTCGGCCAGCTTGTGCTGGGTGGTCTTCAGGCGCGAAAAGCAGGCGGCACAGGCCACGGCCAGGTCGCCGGGGACGTCGTTGGCCAGCTCGAGGTTTTTAGCGCAGAGCGACAACGACAGCAGTTCGTCGACATTGTGCGCCGGGGTGGCGCCACAGCAGAACCAGTCGGGAACCTCCTGCAGACCGATGTGCAGGGCGCGGAACAGCCGCTGCGTGGATTCGTCGTACTCCTTGGCCGAGGCGTGCAGCGAACAACCGGGGTAGTACGAGTAGTCGAGCACGTGCTTGGTTGGCGTCACAGGGCCTCTCCTTTTTTGCGCAGCGTCTCGATCCGGGCAAAAATCTTCTCGATCTCGGCGATATTGCGGTTCTTCTGGTGGAACATCTTGAGCTTCCCCTTGGCCAGCAGGGACGGCCCAAGCATGATATCCTTGAGGAACTGGCCGGACTTGACGTTGAAGACCGCCGCCAGGCGCATCTCGTACTGGCGCCCATAGGTGCGGACATTCTCGATGAAGATGCGGTTGGCCAGCTGCACGAAGCTTTCCTTCGACGGCCCCTGGGCATCCCACGAGCATTTGCGCAGGGCGTCCATGATCGCCGCCAGGTCGACCTTGTTCGGGCAGCGCGTCGAGCAGGTTTCGCAGGAGGCGCAGAACCAGATGGAGCGGCCGGCCAGCACCCGCTCATACTGGCCGAGTTGCAGCAGGCGCACGATGCGGTTCGGCGGATGCTCCATGAAGGAGCGCATCGGGCAGCCGGCCGAACATTTTCCGCACTGGAAGCAGCGCCGCACCGAGGTGCCCGAAAGGGTCTCCACCTTGCGGACGAAATCGAGGTTCATGGTCCGCGCGGAAAGCGTCATTTTGGTGTTTTTCAAGGAAGCGCTCCTCAACGACCAAGAATTTTATCTACAGTAAAATATAACGGAAATTAATTGAAAATTTTCCGGCACAATTTAATCACTAATGAAAATTCTAATTCAGAAGCAGCAGTTTTGTCAAGAAAGCGGGAGCCAAAAGGCCCGGGGCCACCACCGGGTGAAAAACCCTACGAGGAGCATGCCGATGAGTGACCAAAGAACCGTTTTCAGCTTTGCCGATCCGGCCGCGGTGCAGGGCTGGCGGGCCATCGATGACCGCATCATGGGCGGCTGTTCACTCAGCCGTGCCGAGTTCGTCGCGGGTGGCGGCCTGCGCTTCCGTGGTGTGGTGTCCTTCGACAACGGTGGCGGTTTCGCCTCGATCCGCTCGCCGGAAGCCGCTTATGATCTGGCTGGGTTCACCGGCCTGCGCCTGCGCGTGCATGGCGATGGCAAGCACTACAAACTCGGCCTGCGCACCGACCGCTTCTTCGACGACATCAGCTACCAGGCCGGCTTCTTGACGGAAAGCGACGAGTGGCTGGAGGTCGCCCTCCCCTTTGCCGGCTTCATCCCCACCCACCACGGTCGCCAGTTGACCAGCGCGGCACCGCTCGATCCGGCCAGGATCCAGAGTTTCGGCCTGTTCATCGCCGAGCGCCAGGGTGGCTCGTTCCAGCTGGAAGTCGCGGAGATTTGGGCTTTGTGAGCAGAAGTTCCTCGCAGCATTGCTGTTTGCTAAATGCACGGTAATTTGCTAGAGATATTCTCGTCGAGGACGGAATGCCCGGACCGGTTCCGGTTGCAGGCCGGCCGAATTTGCAGGAAGGGGGAAAACCGTGGGAGTAAAGATCAAAGACAAACTATCGAGTTATTCGAAAACCATTCTGCTCGTTGATGATGTCCCTTTCTTTTCCGAAATTGCCAAGGATTTTTTCCGACGTGACCAGGTAAGGCTGCTGACTGCCACGAGCGGCGCGGAAGCCATGGAAACGATAAGAAAAACCAGGCCGGACATTGTCTTCCTCGATTTATATATGCCCGGCGGCGACGGGGATTTGGTGTGCAAGGAAATAAAAAGTGATCCTATATTGAAGTCAATACCAGTCATTATTTTGACTGGCAGCAACAACCCCCGCGATGTAGAACGCTGTCAACAGGCCGGCTGCAATGCTTTCATTAAAAAGCCATTGACACGTGAATATGTATTAGAAGCATACCGGAAGCTTGTCAGGGTACCGATATGGTCCGGGAAAAGGATCAGAGTTAATTTTCCTTCAGCCTTTGGCATTCATGCATCGAAAGAATATCCTGCCAATACATGGGATATCAGTGTTGGCGGGCTGTTTCTCGAAACCGAGCAGTTACAGACGGTAAATTCCACTATTATTATTCAACTTCGCATGAGCAGTGATATTGCACCGATAAACTGCAAAGGGCGGGTTGCCTGGATTAATACAAAAGTCAATCCGATAAATCCGAACAAACCAACAGGCATGGGCGTTGAGTTCACTGACATTAGAACCCTGGACCTGATGGCCATCATATCGACCATAACCGCGGAAGAAAAAACCAATCTTTAAGTTATATCAATAATATCGGGCAATTTACCTGTGACGATTGTTGGCGGCATCCGTACAACAGCCGTTAAAAAATCAACAAAAAGAGCCAGTCGGGCAACGGCTGGCTCTTTCAGCAGCAGGACGCCGGCATGAGTTTCAGTTCAACGCGTCATCCCGCCAGTACTTGGTGCCGGCCAGGTTGACCTTGGCCAGCAACCCGGTCTGGGTCAGGGTATACATGGTGGTCTCGGCATCGATCGAGACCTCGCCGGTAAACGCCCCGCCCTTTTCGGCGGCCTTGGCCGCCGCATCCGCCTGGCCGCCGAACTCCCAGCCGTTGAGGATGAAATTGTCCAGGGCCCGCTGGCTGTGGAAGACGAAAACGACCCGGATGTCCTGCACCGCCAAGTCCAAGCCCGAGACCGATCTGGGCCATCTTCATGTAGGTTTCGCGGCCAGCCTTACGGTCGACGGCCACCCCATAGCCGCCACCGCCCGCCGCACAATGAAGTACAGGGCGTTGATGTTGCTGAACACCGCGTGGCCGGCGGCTTTGTCGATCACGTCCCTGGCGGTCGGCCGTTCCTTGTAAAGGTAGTTCAGGGTGTCGGCCTTCATCTGCTGGATGGCCGCCCGCTTCGCCTCCGGCGAATCGCCGCGCGGCGCCAGGCAACCGGAGAGCAGGGACACGGCCGCTGCCGCCAGCATGACGAGTTTCAGAAATCGCAACATTGGGCATTCCTCCGAGGTGGGATCGAGCCATTCTTCCGACAGGATAACAGATTGCCCGGTACGGGCAAAGCATGGTTCACCCGGTGATCGCCACCACCTCCTCGAAGGTGGTCACCCCTTCGAGCATCTTGCGGATGGCAGTCTGGCGCAGACTGACCATGCCGTCGGCGCGGGCCGCTTCGGCAATGTTCACCAGGTCCGCGCCGGCGGTGAGCACCATCTTCACCCGGTCGGTAAATTCCATGATCTCGAAGATCCCGGTCCGGCCGCGGTAGCCGGTGCCGCGGCATTCGCCGCACCCTTCCCCTTCCCAGACCGTGTACTCCGCCTCCGGCAGTTGCAGGTAGCGGATCTCCTGCTCGCTTAAGGGGCGGCTCTGCTTGCAGGCGGTACAGATGGTCCGCACCAGCCGCTGGGCATTGATGCCGACCACCGTCGAGGCGATCAGGAAGGCCGGCACGCCCAGGTCGAGGAGGCGGACCACCGACGAAGGGGCATCATTGGTATGCAGGGTGGAGAGGACCAGGTGCCCGGTCAGGGCGGACTGCACGGCGATGTCGGCGGTCTCCCGGTCACGGATCTCGCCGATCATGATGATGTCCGGGTCCTGGCGCAGGATGTTGCGCAGGACGGTGGCAAAGGTCACGTCGATGGCGGTCTGCACCCCCACCTGGTTGAACTCCTCCATGACCATCTCGATCGGATCCTCGACGGTGACGATGTTGACCTCCGGCGAGGCCAGCACCCGCAGCGACGAGTAGAGCGTGGTGGTCTTGCCGCTGCCGGTCGGCCCGGTCACCAGCAGGATGCCGTTGGGCTTGTTGATGAACGAGGTGTGCAGCTGGAATTCGCGCGGGTAGAAACCGAGCCGGTCGAGATCCTGCATCAGCAGTTCCGGGTCAAAGATGCGGATCACTACCTTCTCGCCGAAGGCCACCGGCAGGGTCGAGACGCGCAGTTCGATCTCCTTCCCTTTATGCTGGGTCTTGATGCGGCCGTCCTGGGGGCGGCGCTTCTCGGCCAGGTCGAGGCGGGCCAGCAGCTTGATGCGCGAGACGATCGGCGGGTGAAGATTCTTCGGGGCGGTGTGCAGATTGTGCAGGACGCCGTCGACCCGCATCCGCACCAGGGACTTGTCGCGCTTCGGCTCGATATGAATGTCGCTGGCGCGCTGGTCGAAGGCGTAGCGCATCAGGTATTCGACCGCGGCGACGATGTGCTTGTCGCTGCTCTCGATCTCGTGCTGCCCCTTCATGTGGAAGTACTGCTCGAGGTTGGAGAGGTCGATCCCCTTGCCCATCTCCGATTCGGCGGCCTTTACCGAGGCGCGGAAGCCGAAGAACTCCCCCAGCGCCTTGACGATGTCGGTGCGCGAGGCCAGCACCGGCTTCACCTGGAGGTTGCGATGCTGCTGCAGGTCGTCAAGGGCCTGAACGTTGAAGGGGTCGGCGACCGCCACGGTGATCACGCCGTCGGCCAGGGCCACCGGCAGGATCAGGTTTTTCAGGGCGAAGGCCCGGGAGAGGTGCGAGGTGATCAGGTCGAGGTCGAGGCGCAGCGGATCGATCTTGTGAAATTCCAGCCCCACGGCCTTGGCGATGACCTCGGTGACGAGATCCTCGGTGAGCACCTTGCCGCTCTCCGGCATGACCAGGTTGAAGGAGCAGACCACCTCCGCCGGCGAAACCGTCTCGACGACCTTGAAATGCCGGCGCGACGCTCCCTGCTGCTGTTGTTTGCGCAGGTGCGCCGCCTGCCCGTCGCCACGGGCAAGGATCATTTCGTGCTGGGCGGCATCAATCAGGCCGCGCCGGCGCAGCAGGTCGGCCACCCCCTTGATGGTCAGCTCCCGCCGGGCGGCGGGCTTGCCTGGTACCGGTCCGGTCATCCGCGGATTCTCCTCAAAGGCAAGGCACCACGATCGACAGACCGCGATGCCCGGCAAGCGTGTTCAGACGTCCTGATTTCATGGATCCCCCGTGATGACGGGAGATTATAGCATGGCAACGGACAACTTCAAAAAGTTCTGAACCGGGACACTGCCGCCGGATGGTCAACGGCTACGGCGAAGCTCCGTTCAGGGCAACTCGACGCCACAGCTCCGGTCACAGTACGGAGCCTTCTTCGTCCGGCCGCAGCTGCACAGGTAGAGTTTCTGCCGCTCTTTGACCTCGAATCGGACCGGGCCACCCTCCCCGCGATGGGATTCGTCGCAGAACGGCAGATGCTGCGACTTGCCGCAGGTACAGCGGTAATAGACCCCGGGGTCCAGAGTGATCTCGATCGGCATGCCGGCCGCGACATTCATTTTGCTCATTGCCCTCTCCTTTCAATGCAAATGGCTGTCCCGGTCGATCTGGCAGTTTCCCGCAGCACAAGCCGCCCGGCGTCCCGGCAGAAACGGTCGCAGGCGGGCGAACACCCGGTAGCCGAGCCGGGCCAGGGGGTTGATCACCGGCATGGCGACCAAAGTTGCCAGAGCACGGTAGCCGGTCGAGTCGGGGAAAGCCTGCCAGATCGCGCGAAAGGCCTCGACCCCGCGGGAAATTTGGCCGGCCTGATCGATCGCGTGCAGTTCAAAGATGAACGCGCTGAGCGGGATGCCAAACGGCTCGGGATCGAAATCGGTGGCGCTGATATCGACCGGGATGAGCCGGCCGGCCTGGTCCTGCCGGCGGTAGTGTTCGATCTCCCGAGAGCAGAGCGGACAGGCGCCGTCGTAGAAGATGCGGAGCGGGAAGTGCGGATCGGGCATAGGGCGGCTCTCATGCTCGGGTTGATCCACATTATAGCTGATTATTGGCAACAGGAACGTCTGCAGGCGCAACAGGAAACCGTGTTCATTTAACATTTCGGTTGTTTTTGGATTGACAGCCGCGGCGGCATCATCTATAAACTGAAAACGATTTTCAAAATCACGAGGAGACAACGATGAAACGGATTGCATTGCCCCTCATCTTCATCACCCTGACCGCGGCCGCCGCCAACGCCGGCGAGGTCACCTGGAGCCAGCAGATCAAGCCGCTGTTCGACGCAAAGTGCGCGGCCTGCCACGGTCCCGACGCCCCCGAACACAAGGCCTTCAAGAAGGACAAGGACGCCTGGATGGCCAAGGGGATCGGCCCGCGCATGGACACTTATCCCCATCTGGTCTCCTTCACCGGCTGGCCGGACACCGGCGCCATCATGCGCCGCCTGGACGACGGCACCGGCAAGGAAGACAAGAAGCCCGGCAACATGTACCAGTATCTTGGTGACAGCGATGCGGAGCGGCAGCAGAACCTGGCCCTTTTCAAGAACTGGGTCGGCGGGTGGACGCTCAAGCGCTTCGATGCCCTGACCAAGGAAGAGTTGGCCGCAATCAAGGTTCCCTACTGAGCCGTTGTCGCTGTTGCCTACCTGACGGTTGGCACCCAGCCGTCGTTCAGGGTCTGCAGGAAGGCCACGATCGCCCACTCCTCGGCTTCGGTCAGCTTGAGGTTGCCCAACTCCTCGGTGTTGAGGTTGGCCGTTACCTCCGGCTTCACCCAGCAGTTCAGGCCGGGTTTGGCGTCCGGGGTCGCCTCGCAGGCCGGCAGCACGCCGCGGGTGTTGTAGAAGTGCACGATCTCCTTGAGACTTTTGAACACGCCGTTGTGGCCGAAGGCCTTGACGAACCCGGGTGTCGGGCGCTTGTCGACGTTGCGCAGGGTCGGAACCTTGTGCCGCCCCAGGTTGGCTTCGGCCAGATGGGCAAAGCGTGGCACCCCGGCCAGGAAGCCGCCGAGCCCCGGATCGATCCAGGCGGCGCCGTCCGGGTTGTAATCCTTGGACATCCCGTAGGTGGGATTGGCGGGGTTCTTCGGCAGACCGAGGTTGTCGTAGCTGAAATCGGTGAACAGCGGCGGATTGCCGTCTTTCCCCGGTGCGCTCGGATGGCACTCGGCGCATTTCCCCTTGTTTTCATCGTTGAAGAGCCTCAAGCCGAGCAACTCCTGCTCGGTGAGCGGGTATTTGACCGGATCGTTCAGGTAGTAATCGTACTTGGAACTGAAAGCGTTGAGCTCGGCGGAGTTCTCGTAGGCGAAAATCGCCTGGCCGATGGCGTTGTAGGCGTCGCTGACGTTGGCGCAGATCGCCGTGCCGTAGAAACTTCTGAACTGGTCGCCATAGGCCGAGCTGCACACCTTGCCAACCAGCGTCGCGGCATCGGCAAGGTTCTGCTCCACCGGATTGAGGAACGGCCCCTGGGCCTGCTCGGCGGCCGGCTCGCCCAGCAGCCAGCCGGTCGCCCGGCCGTCCCAGAAGTTGCCGCCGATGAACAGCTTCTCCTCCGCATCGTAATGCAGCACCGGGCTCGGCGTGGCATAGGCCGCGCTTGGCGGCTTGCGGTTGCCGAAGCGGTCGTGGACCGCGCCGGGGTAGACCGCGCCGCCCTGGTTGATCTCGGCTTTCGGCCCAGTCCAGCCTACCGCCGGATCGTGACAGGTGGCGCAGGACTGTCCAGCCGGTTGCGAGAGGGAGGCATCGAAGTACAGGTTTTTGCCGAGTTGCTCGAGGCCGGTGAGGGCGGGCGGGGGAGCCGCTTGACCAATCAGCGGTCTTTTCTCCCCGCCGGCGGCACAACCGACAAGCAGTCCGACCATCATCCACCAAAACATGACTCGCAACATTTTACACCTCCCGTTAAAATTGACTTTTATCGCAAGACAGGACAATCCCCACGACCTCGAGGTTGAAAATGAGGGCTTCCCGATCAATCATAACCAATAAACAAAAATCGTCCAGAGGCTGTTCAACGCACAGCTTTCTTTACATTTCCTGACGAGAAGGGGCGCCAATGGCGCCCCTTCTCGTCAGATCAACGACCATCTCGAATTTTTGAAACCCGAAGCGTTGCCAGCGCTGCTCAATAGTGATCTTCCACCAGTTCGAAATAGCCCTGGGGGTGCTTGCAGACCGGGCAGAGCTGCAGGGCGGAGGTCCCTTCGTGGATGTGCCCGCATTTGCGGCAGCGCCAGCGGGCCTTTTCCGGGCTGGCGAAGTGGCTGCCGTCTTCCAGTTCTTTAAGCAGCTTCAGGTAGCGCTCCTTGTGGGCCTTTTCGATCTTGCCAATGGCCTCGAAGGCATAAGCAAGTTCCGGGAATCCCTCCTCCCGCGCCTCCCTGGCCATGCGCGGATACATGTCGGCGCTCTCGCCATGCTCGCCTGAAGCCGCCTCACGCAAATTATCGAGCGTCGTACCGATCCCGCCGAGGGCCTTCAGATGCAGCTTGGCGTGCACCATTTCATTGTCGGCCGTCTCCAGAAAGAAAGCGGCGATCCGTTCAAACCCCTCCTTCTTCGCCACCGCGGCGAAGTAACTGTACTTGTTGCGCGCTTGCGATTCCCCGGCGAAGGCTTCCATCAGGTTCTTTTCGGTCTTGGTTCCCTTGAGCGGTGCGGACATCGGTTCTCTCCTTTGGCAGCGTGAAATGAGCGCCTTCGTGGCTAGTGCAAGCGGACCCGAAGGCCTTTGCTTGTCAGATCAACATGATCAGTTCCCTTAAACGTTTGCGCAACGATCAGGCGAGATCGAAGCGGTCCAGGTTCATGACCTTGTGCCACGCGGCGACAAAGTCGTGCAGGAACTTCTCCTGGGAGTCCTGGCAGCCATAGACTTCCGCGATGGCCCGGAGTTGGGAGTTCGACCCGAAGACGAGATCGACCCGGGTGCCGGTCCACTTGAGTTCGCCGCTGGCGCGATCACGCCCCTCGAACACGTCGCCGGCTTCCGAGGCTGCCTGCCAGGTGGTGCCCATGTCGAGCAGATTGACGAAGAAATCATTGGTGAGGGTCTCCGGCCGCCTGGTGAAGACACCGTGCTGCGATTGGCCGGCGTTGGCACCGAGGACACGCAGGCCGCCGACCAGGACCGTCATCTCGGGAGCGGTCAGCGTCAGCAGCTGCGCCCGGTCAATCAGCAACTCCTCCGCCGATACGGAGTACTGTTTTTTGAGATAGTTGCGGAAGCCGTCCGCAACCGGTTCGAGGACCGCGAAGGACTTCACTTCGGTTTGCTCCGGCGAGGCATCCGTGCGTCCCGGCGTAAACGGCACGGTCACCTCGAAGCCGGCATGCTTCGCCGCCTGCTCGACCGCCGCGCAGCCGCCCAGCACGATCAGGTCGGCCAGCGAAACCCGCTTCCCGCCGGACTGCGCGCTGTTGAACTCCTGCTGGATCCCCTCGAGGGCCTGCAGCACCGTCTGCAGTTGGGCCGGCTGGTTGACCGCCCAATCCTTCTGCGGGGCGAGACGGATGCGCGCCCCGTTGGCCCCGCCGCGCTTGTCGGAGCCGCGGAAGGTGGATGCCGACGCCCAGGCCGTCGCGACCAACTGGGAGACCGACAGTCCGGCAGCGAGGATTTTCCCCTTGAGGTGGGCGATGTCCTGCGCAGCGATCAACGGATGCGTGACCGCGGGGACGGGGTCCTGCCAGATGAGCTCTTCCGCGGGAACCTCGGGACCGAGATAGCGCGATCGCGGGCCCATGTCGCGGTGGGTCAGCTTGAACCAGGCGCGGGCGAAGGCATCGGCGAATGCCGCGGGGTTTGCCAGGTAGCGCCGCGCGATCGGCTCGTAGCTCGGGTCGAAGCGCAGCGACAGGTCCGCCGTGGTCATCATCGGCCGGCGCTTCATGGTCGGGTCGTGCGCGTCAACCACCAGGTCCTCTTCGTCTACGTCCTTGGCCAGCCACTGCTGCGCGCCGGCCGGGCTCTTGACCAGTTCCCACTCGTATTTGAACATGACCTTCAGATAGCCCATGTCCCACTGGGTCGGATTCGGCTTCCAGGCCCCTTCGAGGCCGCTGCTGATGGTGTCCCCCCCCTTGCCGCTGCCGAAGCTGCTCTGCCAGCCGAGACCCTGCGCCTCGATGGGGGCGGCTTCCGGATCCGGACCGACATGGGAGGGATCGCCGGCACCGTGGCATTTGCCGAACGTATGCCCGCCGGCGACCAGGGCGACGGTCTCTTCGTCGTTCATCGCCATGCGCGCGAAGGTTTCGCGAACGTCACGGCCCGACGCCACCGGATCAGGCACGCCGTTCGGCCCTTCCGGGTTCACATAGATCAAGCCCATCTGCACGGCGGCGAGGGGATTGTCGAGTGCTCGATCACCACTGTAGCGATTGTCCCCCAGCCACTTATCCTCGGAACCCCAGTAGATGTCCTCTTCGGGCTCCCAGACGTCTTCGCGCCCGCCGGCAAAACCGAAGGTCTTGAAACCCATCGACTCCAGGGCACAGTTGCCGGCCAGGATCATCAGGTCGGCCCAGGAGAGTTTCCTGCCGTACTTCTGCTTGATCGGCCAGAGCAAACGCCGCGCCTTATCGAGGTTCACGTTGTCAGGCCAGCTGTTGAGAGGGGCCAGGCGTTGGGAACCGGACCCGGCCCCGCCGCGGCCGTCGCCCACGCGGTAGGTGCCGGCGCTGTGCCACGCCATGCGGATGAAGAGCCCCCCGTAGTGACCCCAGTCAGCCGGCCACCACTCCTGCGAGTCGGTCATCAGCGCACAGAGGTCCTGCTTCACGGCAGCAAGGTCGAGGCTCTTGAACGCTTCAGCGTAGTTGAACTCCTCGCCCAGCGGGTTGGACTTGGCGGAATGCTGATGCAGAATATGCAGGTTCAACTGGTTCGGCCACCAGTCCCGGTTCGAGGTGCCGCCGCCGGCGACCTGCCTGCTGGTTCTGCCCGTGACCGGGCACTTGCTGTCAGTACTCATGAATTTGTCCCCTTTCATCGAATGAGGTTGTCGACCAGCGGGGCGCCGGTGCGGATGATGAGTATTTTCTATCGGTCATCCTGCCTGGCCAGCGGTTTTCTCCATCGAAGAATTGACGGGTCGGGTTGGTGAACCACGGCGGGCCGACCTGGCCTGAGCTGTTAATTTCAGCTCATTTTATCAGCAGTTGTTGTGTTGTCAATTGCTATAGATAACAATTATCGATAACAGTTAAAATTTTTAGGGGGGCTATCTCTTCTGACAGGCCGGGCAGATGCCGAAAAAATCGAGCTGGTGCGAAACGATCCGGTAACCGGAGGTTTTGGCAAGCTCCGCAGTGAGCTGCGCCAGCAGATGGACGTCCGGATCGATGATGGACTTGCAGCCGGTGCAGATCAGGTGCGGGTGCGGATAGGGCTTGTTACCGTCGTAGCGGTTGCCGCCGCCGGCGCAGCCGATCTCCAGGATCTCGCCGATCTCCTTGAGGAGATGAACTGTCTTGTAGACCGTCGCCAGGCTGGTGGTGGGGAAGTTGACCTTGACCTGCGCATAGACCTGCTCGACGCTGGGATGGTCGCTGCTGCCCAGGAAAATCTTGAGGATCGCCACCCGCTGCGGGGTGATGCGGCAGTGCCGCTCACGTAATTTGGCGAGGATCTCGTCGAGGCGATTTTGCATGTTCTTCATCGGCACACCGCTCTGGAGACCGTGTCGGGGCTTTCACCGCAGAGATGTTACCTGGCTGAGCATCACAAAGACGATCAGGTTTGTCAACCGGCAGCGACACTCCCACCCAAGTCCGCAGCCAACTGCCCGATCTTGGCCCGCAACTCCTCGAGCGTGCCAGCGTTGACAACGATGGCATCCCAGGCGGCGAAGTCGTCCAGGGACGTTTCGCTGGCGTGGTTGTTGGCGCCGAGGCAGCCGGGGCGCTCGATCTTGACGATCAGGCCGCCGGTGGCCTTGATGACCTCGAGTTCGTTCATGAAGCGCACGTCGTCGACCAGGATATGCGTGTGGGACAGGTCATACTGCCCGGCCTTGCGCCCCCAGGCCTTGGTCCAGTAGTCCGGGTCCCGGGCCCGGCGGTATTCGGTCCCCCACCACTGCAGGATGCGGCGCACGGTGACCGCGGAAAGTCCCGGTTGATCCTGGATGTCGCGGTGCTCCTTCAGGAAATGCGCCCACTCGCTGCAGGCGGCCAGCGCCCGGACGGTATCGACCTGGAAGACCGTCACCTTGTCCTCCTGCGAACCGTGGACCAGGGGCACGTGCCTGTCGGCGCCAATCCGGCGCAGGAACGCCTCGACCTCGTCACGCAGCACCATGGCCATGGGGATGACCAGCGTCTCCCCGACGAGCATGGTTTTAAGGAAGTTGGCGGCGGTGGTCTTGCCCGAGGCGGCCTTGCCGGCGAAACCGATAATCATGCGGCAACCCTTGTTTCTGTTGAAATCCCCCTTTTGGAGAGGGGGATTAGGGGGCTTTTGTGCCAGGAACCCGGCCAGCGCAAGGCCGGGCTGAGGGCTGAACGAGGGCAGCGGTCAAATGCGGGTTTTCTTCAGATAGACGCCCAGTTCCTTGTCGGCCGTGGTGACGTGATCACGCAGCCAGTCGCAGAGGAAGGTCAGCAATTCAACGGCCGAGGGGCCCTTGTTGGCCCGCCGCTGCCTCTCCATTTCTTCAACCTTTTGCCGCAGCAACCGGTGCTCCTGTTCATGGGCTGCCTGCTGCGGATAGTGGCTGATGCGCATGAAACTTTCTTCGGTCTCGAAATGCCGGTTGGCGTAGTCGACCAGGCGATCGATGGTCTGGGTCAGGATCTCGTAACCGTGCCCGGACTTCATGGCCTCATAAAGCTCGTTGATGATTCCGACCAGCAGGCGATGATCGTGATCGATCTCGGCAATCCCCGTCTCGTAGCTCGGTTTCCAGATGAACAGCGGCATAACGGCTCCATGTAGCGAGGGAAATCGCTGACTTCCAATCTAGCACAAAAGCTCGACAGAGTAATACGGAAAGTCGGGGGAAGAACCACCGATCCGGCTCTTGTGCTATGATGTCGGAAAGAACGGAGAGCGTGCCATGAAACGAAGATCCGCCTTGAAACTGGTGGTGTTCGCCGCGCTGCTGGCCACCGGCGTCCCCTTCGGGCTGCAGACGGCAACAGCCATCGCGGCGGGCAACTCGCTGCGCGTCTGGTCCGTCGCCAAGGGAGGCTACATCATGACCGACAAGGTCCGCAAAACCGCCGAGGAATGGCGCCGCCAGTTGACCCCCGAGCAATATCACGTCACCCGCGAACAGGGGACCGAACGGGCCTTCACCGGCAAGGACTGGAACAATCACGCCGATGGCGTCTACCGCTGTGTCGGTTGTGGCCAGGACCTGTTCGATGCGCGCGCCAAGTACGAGTCCGGCACCGGCTGGCCGAGCTACTACGAGCCGGTCGCCGCGGAGAACATCGCCACCGCCGAGGACCGCAGCTTCTTCTCGGTCCGCACCGAGGTTTTGTGCAGCCGCTGCGACGCCCACCTCGGCCACGTCTTCCCGGACGGGCCGAAGCCGACCGGGCTGCGTTACTGCATGAACTCGGCGGCGCTGGTCTTCGTCCCCCGGAATCAGCTGTAGCCGGTTGCCAAACCACCCCTCCCTGCTACACTTGGGCGAATATCAAGACGGGGAGGTGTCACATGCGGCAGATGCTTTGGGTCGTTGCGGTCGTCGTTGCCATGATCATCAGCGGTTGCGGCTCCCCGGAGCAACCACCGGCCAAGCCACCCGTTCCCGTCGCCGCCGCCCCGGCACAGCCGGTGGCTCCGCCGCCGGCGGTCGCCCCCCAGGAAGCGCCCAAACCGGCCGCCCCTGCCGTCAGCGCGGCGGTCAAGCCGGAGGCCGCACCGGTTGCGGCCAAGCCTGCCCCGGCGCCCGTAGCACCCAAGCCGGCAGCCGCCGCCAAGCCACCGGCCGTGGCCGACACCCTCGTCCTGCCGGCCAGCCAAGGGAAAGTCACCCTGCCCCACCTGGCCCACGCCAAGCTGTTTCCCTGCGCCACCTGTCACGGCGAAGCCACCCCCGGCAAGATCGACCTGACCAAGGAGACGGCCCACGCCCTCTGCCGCGACTGCCACAAGGCCAAGGGGGCCGGCCCGACCGCCTGCGGGGAGTGCCACAAGAAGTAGCTCAGTTCAGCGACATCCATTTCAGACAAAAGCCATCCCCCCGCAACCGGGGGATGGCTTTTCTCAGGGGCAGACGTATCAAGGCGTTCGATTTTGATGCCAGGGCGGTGGCGCCCGAGGGGAGCCGCGGAGGCGTAGCAGCGCTACGCCGCACAAGAGCGACCCGACGGGCAACGCCGGCCTGGCGCAAAAGCGGAGCCGCCTATTTATCCTGGCGGGGGACTACGACGATGCCCGACTCCGTCACCGTAAACCCCCGGCGAAGGTCCTCCGCATGGTCGTAGCCGATGACCGTGCCATCGGGGATGACAATGTTCTTGTCGATGATCGTCCGGCGGATCTTGACGTGCCGGCCCACGGTGACATTCTCGAAGAGGATCGAGTCCTCCACCAGGCTGTAGCTGTTGATCCGGCACATGGGCCCGAGGATCGAGCGCCGCACCGTGCTGCCGCTGGTGATGCAGCCGCCGCACACGTAGGAGTCGATGTTCTGGCCGCGGCGGTCGTCGTCGTCGAAGACGGTCTTGGCCGGCGGCAGGTTCCCCTGGTTGGTGAGGATCGGCCACTTGTAGTTGTACAGGTTCAGCTGGGGCGAGACCTTGACCAGGTCCATGTTGGCTTCGTAGTAGGAATCGAGCGTCCCCACGTCCTTCCAGTAGCCGCGCTCCTCGGCCTTCATCCCGGGAATGACGTTGTCGTTGAAGTTGTAGGCGAAGACCCGGTCGCCGTTTTCGAGCATCCTCGGGATCACGTGCTTGCCGAAATCCAGATCCTCGTGGTGCTTCTTCCCCTCCTGCAAGACCTCGATCAGCTTTCTGGTGGAAAAGATGTAGTTGCCCATGGAGGCAAAGCAGGTCTCCCGCCCGGGGATCCGCTCCGGCACCTCGGGCTTTTCGGCAAAACCGATGACCCGCGCGTCGTCATCCACGGAGAAGACCCCGAAGCGGCTGGCCTCCTCGAAGGGCACCTCCAGCGCGGCGATGGTGATGTCGGCGCGGTTCAGGCGGTGACTGGTGATCATCTGGGTGACGTCCATCTTGTAGATGTGATCGCCGCCGAAGATGGCTACGTAGTCGGCATCCGAGGACTCGACGAAGCGCAGGTACTGGAGGATGGCATCGGCCGTCCCCTTGAACCACTCTTCGCTCTCGCTGCTGGTCTCGGGGGAGATGGCCACGTAGAACTCGCCCAGGCCGGTCCACTTCCCCCACGATTCGCGGATGTGCTTGTTCAGCGAGTAGGCCCGGTACTGGGTGAGGATGTAGACCTTGCGGATCCCCGAGTTGAACAGGTTGCTCAGGACGAAGTCGATGATCTTGTACTTGCCGCCGAAGGCCACGCTCGGCTTGGCCCGGCGCATGGTCAGCGGGCTGAGCCGCTCCCCTTTCCCCCGGCGAGCACCATGGCGATGGTGCTCCTCCCCACATTGTCGACGCTGTACATAAGAGGTCCCCCGCTCGGCTGTTTTCGGCTGCAACGGCTAGCTTACAGTTTTACCAATAAAGGGCGTTAATGCAAGGGGTGAGCGAGGGGCGGACAAGCGTTTAACGAAGTTTCTTGGCGGCAGGCGGGTTACTCCTCGGCCAGCAGGATCGCCTCGGCCACCTCGCGCAACGACTTGCGCTTGTCCATGGCCAGCTTCTGCAGGCGGCGGAAAGCCGCCGGCTCGTCCATGCCGCGCTTCATCAACACCCCCTTGGCGCGGTCGACCAGCTTGCGGGTCTCGAGGGATTCGCGCAGCTTGACGACTTCGTCGCGCAGGCTAACCAGTTCGACGAACTGGTGGATCGCCAGATCGACGGCGGCCAGCAGCTGTTCGGCCCGCACCGGCTTGACCACGAAATTCATCACCCCGGCCAGGCGGGCCCGTTCCACGGTGGCGGCATCGGCCGTGGCGGTCAGCAGGACAATCGGCATCGGCTTGCTCTTGCCTATTTTTTCGGCAACCGTGATGCCGTCAAGCCCCGGCATGCCGATATCCATCACGGTCAGCAGAATCTCCCGGTGCCGGGCAATCTCCAGGGCACGCAGGCCGTCGTCCGCCTCGAGAATCTCGTCGAAACCATATTGCTCAAGAATTTCAACAACCTGGCGACGGAGCAACGGCTCGTCGTCGACCACCAGTGCGCAGCGCATGGGCTTTTCCCCCTATAGAAGAGTTACAGGTTCAAACAGTCGTTGTGCATCAGTGATGCCATAAACCGGGACGGCCGACCGATTACCCCATGCTCCCCAGGCTGGCCAGGGCCACCACCTCGCCAAATCTTACCCTGCCCGCCTCGCCGCGCATCATCAACACGGTCTCACCGCATTGGCGAAAACCGGCGGCAGACAGCAGCGGCCGCACCGGCGAACCGCCAAGCACATCGACGGCAATCTCCCCGGCACCGGAGAAAGCTTCCAAGACCGTCGTCAGCACGATGCGGTTGGAGCGCGGGCAGAGGTCGGCGGACAGCCACGGACCGAGGACCCGCAGACCATCACCCGGCTGGAGCATCGCCACGGTGCTGCCGGCCGAGACAATCTGCCCGCCGCGCGCCAACAACGTCAGCAGACCGGCCCGCGAGCTCCCCCAAGCGGCGGCATCGGCGCGCACCAGATCGCAAAGGAGGCCATTGCCGGCTGCGGCCGTGCCCTCACGGGCAAGGCCGGTGCCACTCCAGACCCAGCGCTCGACTCTCCCGATTTCGCGAAAACCCAGCTTCTCGTAGAGGGGTCGGCCAGCCACGGACGCGGTCAGCCACAGGACCGCGGCAGCGCGGGCGGACAGGGTGCCGACGGCATGCTCGAAGAGCCGGCGGCCATGGCCTTGACCGCGACGGGCCGGATCGACAATCAGATTGCCGATCCAGGCGCTGCCATGCTGGCGGCAGACGGTAACGAAACCGAGCGGCTGCCTCTGTTCATCGTGCAGGACGAAGGCGCTGTCGGCCAGTTCATGGCGATAAAGGGCCAACTCCTGGGCGGGGACTCGCCACCCCTCCGTTGCGGACCATTCCAGAAACATCTCCCAGTCCTGCACGGTGGGAGATCCGAAGGCCGCTTCGGCAGATTGACATTCAGGCAGCATGGTGCATCTCCGTCAGCAGCACCAGCAGGTCGCTATCGCTCAAAGGACGCTTCAGCTCCTGGCTGCGGCAACGAACCCTGGTCATGAAGCGTTGTTCCTCAACGACGGAGAGGACAATGTCCAGAGCCGCCAGCCGATGGCGCAGACCGTGACTGCCGGAGTGTTTGCCGAGGACGAACTGCCGGGCAAGACCGACCTCTGACGGGTCGAAGCCCTCGTAGTTGCCAGGGTGTTTGAGCACGCCATCGGCATGCAGCCCTGATTCGACCGCGAAGACCCGTTCGCCGACCACCGCTTTCCAATCCGGTACCGGGCGGCAACTGGCCTTCCCGACCAGCTTCGACAGTTCGACGAAGCGCCGCGTGTCGATGCCCGGATCGATGCCACAGGCATGCTTGAGGGCCATGACCACCTCCTCCAGGGCGGCGTTACCGGCCCGCTCACCGAGGCCGTTAACCGTGGTGTTGACGAAACGCGCCCCGGCGCGAATCCCGGCGATGGCATTGGCGGTGGCCATCCCCAGGTCGTTGTGGGTGTGCACTTCGAGATCGAGCTCCGGTACCCGGGCACGCAGGGAGCTGATCTTGTCGAAGGTCGTGAAGGGGTCGAGGATGCCGAGGGTGTCGCAGAAGCGGAAGCGGTCGGCGCCGAGGCTGCTGGCAATGGCCATCAGTTCGGCCACAAAAACGAGGTCGGCGCGGCTGGCGTCCTCGCCGCCGACCGAGACGTAGAGATTGTGCGCCTTGCAGAAATCGAGGGCAACCCGGAGTTGCTCCGCGACCCAGGCGCGGTCTTTACCGAGTTTGTGCCGGATATGGAGGTCGGAAACCGACAGGGAAATGTCGACCGCCGTCACGCCGGCGTCGATGGAGGCCTGAATGTCGCTGATGACCGCCCGGTTCCAGGTGATCAGCCGGGCGTTGAGGCCGAGGTCGACCAGGGCTCGGACCGAGGCCTGCTCCTCTTTTCCCATGGCCGGGATACCGCACTCGATCTCCTGCACGCCGATGGCGTCGAGGAGCCGGGCGATGGCGACTTTCTCCTCCAGGGAGAAGACCACGCCCGCGGTTTGCTCGCCGTCGCGCAGCGTGGTGTCGTCGATGATGATCTCTTTCCCTGCGAACGGATCCATGTTGTGCCTCCGAAAGACGCAAAAGCCCCGGAACCGTATGGCTCCGGGGCGACGTTGCCCTGTTCCGGCACCTTTGCCGGAAACTTATCCGTGGGTTGCCGGCCGGTCAGGCGCCGCGCAGTCCCGCAATGGTCAGAAAGTTGCCGAGCAGTTGCCGGGCCAGTTGCCGGTGTGCCGGTTCGGCGGCCGCGAATTCAGCCGTCAGCGCTTGCCGTGCCGGCGAGTGGCCGCTCCAGGCGGCGACGATGGTGCTGTCGACTTCCGGGTGGAACTGCACCCCCCAGGCATTGCCGGTGCGGAACGCCTGACCGGGGCACGCCGCCGAGCCCGCCAGAGGCACGGCCCCGGGAGGAATCGTGAAGCTGTCGTTATGCCACTGGAAGGCCAAAAAACGCTGGTCGATGCCGGTAAACAGCGGGTCGGCGGCGCCGGCAGCGGACAGAGTGACGTCAACCAGTCCCTTCTCGCCGCAGAGGTTGCTCGCGACCTCACCGCCGGCGACCTCGGCCAGCAGCTGCCCGCCGAGGCAGATGCCGAACAGCGGGGTGCCGTTGGCCAGGATCCGGCCGATGAATTCCTTGACTGAACCGAGAAACGGGTGCTGCGCCTCATCATGCACCCCCATCCTCCCGCCGAGGACGATAACCGCAGCGGAGTCCTCCGCAAGCGTCTCGCCAAGATCCGGGCGCAGGATCCGGAACGGCACCTGCCATTCGTTCAGGAGGGCGGCGAAGACCCCGGCGGGGACTTCGGGATCGCCCTGGACGATGTGGACCGGTTTCAGCATGACCTGAAGCTTTTGCAAAAAGACGGCCAGTTCGCAGCATCCAGCAAATAGCGATTTTTCCGGCTCGTCGTCGGAAACTTCTGCCTAAATTTACGGCATCCGGTCTGCGGATTGATCATCATTTCACTCCTCATTCCATCAAAAACCTTTTTTTCGCAATAATAATCCGCTGGCGAGACTTTTGCATTTACCGAGTTGGCCACCCCTCTCAACGGCGCGACGGGACGGACGAAGTGCGATGCGGCACCATCCGGACAGGAGCGCCTTGTGGGAGACAAACCGAAAATCCGCGAACTGCTCAACGAGAGTGCCTGCGTCCATAGCCCGGCGAAGAAGAGCGCCTGCAACGCGCCGACCCCGGGGGCGACCACCGGGGGGTGCGCCTTCGAGGGGGCGCAGATCTCCCTCTTCCCCTATGCCGATGCCGCCCACCTGGTGCACGGCCCCCTCACCTGCCTGGGCGCCTCCTGGGAGACACGCGCCACCAAGACCAGCTGGCGCGGGCGCGATCTCACCCAGATGGGCTTCACCACTGCCACCACCAACAACGACGTGATTTTTGGCGGCGAGGAGCGACTTGCCGAAGCCATCGACTACCTGGTCGCCCGCTATGCCCCGCAGGCGGTGTTCGTCTACGCCACCTGCGTCACCGCCCTGATCGGCGACGACCTCGACGCCGTCTGCCAGGCGGCGGCCGCACGCCACGGCCTGCCGGTCGTCCCGGTGCACGCCGCCGGTTTCGTCGGCAGCAAGAACCTCGGCAGCCGTCTGGGCGGCGAAGCGGTGCTCCGGCACCTGATCGGCACCCTGGAGCCGCAGGAAACCACCCCTTTCGACATCAACCTGATCGGCGAGTACAACGTCACCGGCGATATGTGGCAATACACGCCGCTCCTCGAAGAACTCGGCATCCGCATCCTCTCGACCCTGAGCGGCGACGGCCGGGTGGCGCAGATCCGCACCGCCCACCGGGCGAAACTGAATGTGTTGGTCTGTGCCAAATCGCTGATCTCACTGACCCGCAAGCTGGAGGAACGCTACGGCATCCCGTCGATCTCGGTCTCCTTCTATGGCAAGCGCGACACCAGCAACGGGCTGCTGGCCATTGCCGAAGCGCTCGGCGATGCCGGACCTGATGGCACGGACCGAAGGCCCTGATCGCCCGCGAAGAGGCCGCGCTGGAAACACAACTCGTCCCCTACCGCTCGATTTTCCGCGGCAAGAAGGCGGTGCTCAACACCGGCGGCAACAAGGCCTGGTCGATCGCTGCGGCGCTGCAGGACCTGGGGATCGAGGTGGTGGCCACGGCCGTCGGTAAATCGACCGAGGCCGACCGCGAGAAGGCCCGCGAATACCTTGGCCCGAACGGGGTGCTGATGACCAAGCCCGGGCAGGAACAGGCGAAGATCATCGACGAGACCGGCGCGCACCTGCTGCTGGCCGGTGGGCGCAGCCTCTACACGGCGCTCAAAAAGGGGATCGCCTTCGCTGACGTCAACCAGGAGAAGAAGAAGAGCTACGGCGGCTATGCCGGCCTGCTCAACCTGGCCGAGGACCTGAAGCACGCCCTGGAGACCCCGGTGTTCCGCAACGCCGCACGGAGGGCGCCATGGGAGCAGTGAGCCACAAGCCGGTCAAGCCGCTGCAGGTCAACCCGGTGCGCCTGACCCAGCCGCTCGGCGCGACGCTGGCCTTTCTCGGCGTGGACCGCTGCATGCCGCTGATGCACGGCGCCCAGGGGTGCACCTCTTTCGCCAAGGTCTACTTCACCCGCCACTTCTGCGAGCCGATCGCCATCCAGACTACCGCGGTCACCGACGTCACCGCGGTTCTCGACGGCGGCGACTACAACATCGTCGAGGCGGTTAAAAACATCGCCGGCAAGAGTGCCCCGGCGCTGGTCGGCCTGTATACCACCGGGCTGACCGAGACCAAGGGGGACGATATCCGCGGCGTCGCCGCCAAGGTCGATTACCCGCTGGTATGGGTCAACACCCCGGATTACGAGGGGGGACTGGAGAGCGGCTGGGCGTTGGCGGCCAAGGCGCTGATCGAGCAATTGACAGCGCCGACGACAGCCATCGACGACCACAAGGTCGTGCTGCTGCCGCACGTCTCGCTGCAGCCGATCGAGGTGGAGAAGCTGAAAAGCTTCATCGCCGCCTTCGGCCTCACAGTGCTGGCCCTGCCGGATCTCTCCACCAGCCTCGACGGCCATCTCGGCGAGAAGCAGAGCGCCCTCTCCAGCGGCGGCATCGGCGTGGAGGAGATCCGCGCTCTGGCCGACGCCGGGCTGGTGATCAGCGTGGGCGCATCGATGCTCCCCTGTGTCCGGGCCCTGCAGGCAAAAAATCCGGCCATACGCCATTTGCACTTCCCCCATCTCTTTGGTCTGGAAGCGACCGATCTGCTGGCCCGACGGCTGCTGGTCGAGAGAGATTTAGAGCGTCCCGCTGCGGAAATCGTGCGCTGGCGGCAGCGTCTGCAGGACGCCCTGCTCGACTGCCACTTCGCCCTCGGCCAGACCCGCATCCTGGCGGTCGGTGAACCGGACTTTCTGGCCGGTTCCTGCCGGCTGCTGACCGAGGCCGGAGCCAAGGTCACGGTGGCCATCGCCACCGTCGATTCGCCGCAACTGGAAGGGCTCCCCGCCGACCGGGTGCTGGTCGGCGACCTCGAGGATGCCGAGGACCTGCGCGACGAGTACGACCTGATCGTCGGCAACGGTCACGTCGAGGCGCTGGCCCACCGCTGCCGCAAGGGGGTGGTGGTGCGCGGCTTCCCCGACTGGGAAACGCTCGGCAACCAGCTCAGGAACGATGTGCTCTACGAGGGGGGTACCTACTTCCTCTTCGAAGTGGCGAATGCGGCGGAGCGGATGCGGAGAGAGGGGTGTTGACCCCTCCGCCCTGCGGGCACCTCCCCTACTTCGCAGGGGAGGATATCCCCCTTGCGCAGCAGGGGGGACGTCACGCACAGCGTGACAGGGGGGTCTGTTCATGACACATTACACCGACACCATCCGCCACTGGGCCACCGATACCCGTCGCGCCGGAACGCTTGCCGACGCCGACGGAGTCGGCGAAGTCGGTCTGGGCGCGGAGGAAGCCGGCAAGCGCCTGGCGGTGCGTTTCGCCCTGCGCGTCCGCGATGAGCGCGTCGAAACCGTGCGCTACCAGGTGTTCGGCTGCGGTTTCACCATCGCCGCCTGTGCGGCCGCCGCGGAACTGGCCGAAGGGCGTACGCTGCCTGAGATTGCCGCCCTCACCCCGGCCATGGTTGACACCGCCCTGGCCGGGCTCCCCGCAGAACGCGACTACTGCGCCGTGCTGGCCATCCAGGCCCTGCAGGCCGCGGTCAAGAGTGCCGGCAATGGCCGTGCCCCCGTTGCGGCGGCGCTGGCGCCGGACGACGACCATGCCCCGCGCGTCACTGCCGCCGACCCGGTCTACCGCCTGCTCATGGACAGCCCGACCCCGCCCGGCGCCCCACCAGAGGACCGCCACCTGTTCGCCTGCCTGCTCGCCGTCGCCGCCGGCGAGTCAGCCAACATGGCGGCCGCCCTCGGCCTGGGTGACGACGAACTTGCCGACCTCCTCCACCTTTATTTCCCCACGACCACAATCGATCACCTCCGGCCGCTCTGCGCATCAGCATCGCCCGCCCCGCCGCAGGCCAATCCCGACATTCTTGAGCTGCTGCTCGACTTACCTCCCCCACGATGCCTGACGGCTGGACCCCGGCCCCGTCAATCTGGCTCGCCCGTATCCTCGCCGCCCGCGCCGCCCGCCCCGGCCACCTCTGGCTTGCCATGGGGCTCTTCGCCCGCCCGGAACTGACGGCCGCCATTCCCCGTCACCTCCCGGCCCTGGCCGCCGCCAACGACAAGGGGATGCGCTGGAAGCGCTTTCTTTTTCAAGAGATTGTGTGAGCAGACCGGCGGGGTGATGTGCAGGACGCCGGATTGCGGGATGTGCAGCGACTATGCGCTGTGCTTTCGCCCGCGAGGGGTGAACCCTGCAAGACTCCTGTTCCGACTGCAAACTGCCAGTATCCTGCTATAATCGGGTAAATTCTCAGTAATCAGGGAGCAGCCCATGGACCTCGCAAAACTCTTCCAGGAGCAGGGCTTCGGCGTCATGGCCACGGCCGACCTCGCGGGCAATGTCAACACGGCAATTTATGCCCGCCCACACGTCATCGATGCGACCACCCTGGTCTGGGGGATGACCGACGGGCGCACCTTTCACAATGTCGCCGTCAATCCGCGCGCGTCCTTCCTGTTCAAGACGTCAGACCCAGGCTTTCGCGGGGTGCGCCTGTATCTCGAACTGCTGAGGGTTGAGGAGGAAGGGGCCATGCTGACCCGTATCAGGCAGAACACCGATGCGATCGTCGGCACGGGTGCAGGGCGGGCCGTGACCCATGCCGCCTGGTTCAGGATCGTGGAGACCAGAGCGCTGATCTGAACACCCCGGCACTCGTTCCGGAGGGAGCGCAAACATGACCGCTCGCAAAATCTCCAAGGTGTTCCGCAGCGTCCCAACCGTCGAAGGGGCCGGCGTCCACCTGAAAAGGGCCTTCGGCTACCACCAGACGCCGCTGTTCGACCCGTTCCTGATGCTGGATGACTTTCACACCGGCACCCCTGCCGAGTACCTGGCCGGCTTCCCCTGGCATCCGCACCGGGGGATCGAGACGATCACCTATCTTCTCGAAGGGCGGGTCGAGCACGGCGACAGCATGGGGAACCGCGGGGTGATCGGTGCCGGCGACGTGCAGTGGATGACGGCCGGCAGCGGCATCATCCACCAGGAGATGCCGCAGTTGAGCCCTTCGGGGACGATGTGGGGCTTCCAGTTCTGGGCCAACCTCCCTGCCGAGCGGAAGATGATGCCGCCCCGCTACCGGGACGTGCCGGCAGCCACCATCCCCGAGGTTGCGCTCAGCTCCGGCGTTCGGGTGAAGGTGGTGAGTGGCGTGCTCGACGGGGTGCGCGGACCGGTGCAGGACATCGTCATCGACCCGGAGTTGATGGATGTGACGGTGCCGGCCGGGATCGGCTTCGAACACCTGGTCAAGCCCGGGCACACCGCGGTCGCCTACGTACTCTCCGGCAGCGGGCACTTCGATGAAGGGCGCGACCCGTTCGGCTATGACTATGCCGGCAACGGCTGGCTCGACCTGGAGCGGGGCTGCTGCTTCGGGGCGGAAACGACGGTCCTGTACGAGCGGGATGGCGAGGGGATCCAGGTGATGGCAGGCAATGACGGGGCACGGTTCCTGCTGTTGTGCGGTCGTCCCCTGGGCGAACCAATCGCCTGGCAGGGCCCAATCGTGATGAACACCCGCGAGGAACTGCGCATCGCCTTCGAGGAGTTCCACAAGGGAACGTTCGTCAAGTAGTCATTAGCTTTCAGGCAACTGCACTCCGCAGCTCCGGTCACAGTACGGAGGGTTTTTCGTGAGGCCGCAACTGCAAAGGTAGACTTTCTTCCGCTCCGTGATCTCGAAGCGGATCGGGCCGCCACCCGCACCCCGATGGGATTCGTCGCAGAACGGCAGATGCTGCGACTTGCCGCAGGTGCACCGGGAATAGGTGCCGGGCTCCAGGGTCAGCGCAATCGGCATCCCGGCCTCGTTATTCATCTTGCTCATCGACCCTCTCCCTTATGCCCTCACTCACCGAGGAGCACTCTTTTTGTGTCACGGCAATTGTATCAAAGCATGGACGCTTGTCTTGCATGACTTTACCGGAGAAACCCCATGACCCGCGCCGACATCGCCGCTCACCGCGAATTTCTCAAGGACACGCTGCGCCTTCAGATCGACTTTCGCCAGACCGACCAGAACCGGGGGAGCGAACCGCCGCCGATCGAGAAGCCGCCGCATCCCGGCCAGCAAAAGATTCCCCTGCCGGCGGAGAACGCCTTCAGGGGATTTGCCGGCACCGACCTGATCGACGCCATCGCCGGCCGCCGCAGCCACCGGCGCTTCCGCGACATGCCGCTGACTCTGGACGAGGTGGCCTTCCTGCTGTGGGCCACCCAAGGGGTAAGACAGGTGCTCGATGCCGGCCATGCCCTGCGCACGGTGCCGTCGGCCGGCTGTCGCCACGCCTTCGAAAGCTACCTGCTGGTGTCAAGGGTGACGGGGCTGGCGCCGGGAGTGTACCGATATCTCCCGGTCGAGCACGCCCTGGTCCTGGAGCGGCAGGACCAGGGCTTGGCCGCTGCCCTGGGCGAGGCGACGCTGCACCAGCAGTTCGCGGCGACGGCGCCGGTGAGCTTCGCCTGGACGGTCATCCCCTACCGCATGGAGTGGCGCTACGATCTGGCCGCCCACCGGGTGATCCTGATGGATGTCGGTCACCTCTGCCAGAACCTTTATCTGGCCTGCGCCGCCATCAAGGCCGGCACCTGCGCCATCGCCGCCTACCACCAGGAACTGATGGACCGCCTGCTCGGCGTCGACGGCCAGGACGAGTTCACCATCTACCTGGCCCCCGTGGGCAAGGTATGATTACGCCGCCACATCCCCTGGGAGGAATAAGATGCTCGACTTTACCGTGAACCATCAGACCTGTACCCGCTGCGGCCTGTGCATCGCCGACTGCCCGGCGCGAATCATCGCCATGGCCGACGACGGCTTCCCGGCCATCGCTCCGGCGCAGGAAGCCGCCTGCTACCGGTGCCAGCACTGCCTGGCCGTCTGCCCCGCCGCCGCCGTCTCAATTCTCGGCCTCAATCCGGCGAACAGTCGGTCGCTGGCCGGCAATTTCCCTCCCCCGGAGCAGTTGGAGACGCTGATCAAGGGGCGTCGCTCGGTGCGGCGCTACCGCGAGGAGAACCTGCCGCCGGCGTTGCTGCAGCGCCTGCTGGCAGTGGCCTGGCATGCCCCGACCGGAGTCAACTCGCGGCAGGTGCACTTCACGGTGGTCGACGATCGGCAGAAGCTGGCAATTCTGCGCGATGAGGTCATGACCGGGCTGGGCCAGTTGGTGCGCAGCAACGGCCTCCCCGAAGGACGGGGGTTCTTCGCCGACTTCGTGCGCCTGTGGGAGGAAAAGGGCCAGGACATCATCTTCCGCAACGCTCCCCACCTGCTGATTGCCACGGCACCGCAGCAGGTGGCGTGCCCGCAGCAGGATTGCCTGATCGCCCTGGCCTACTTCGAGCTCTACGCCCAGGCCAGCGGCGTCGGCACGGTGTGGAACGGGCTGGCCAAGGGGGCGCTCAGCGACCTGTTGCCGGAGTTTCGCACCCGCCTGGGCATCCCCGCCGACCACGTCTTTGGCTACGCCATGGCCTTCGGCTGGCCGGCACACCACTATGCGCGCACGGTGCAGCATGTCCCGCCGCTGGTCAACCGCTTCGCGGGCTAGACCAAAAACATCTTCCCGCCGGCCACCACCAGCACCATGGCCATGGCCTTGAGAATCGCCGGCACCGGCAGGTGGCGGCTGCCACCGAGCGCCCCGATGGTGCCACCGGCCAGAGCCATGACCGCCAACAGCGGCGCATAACCGGGAACCGCCTGCAGGCTGTCGACGTGGCCGAGCAGGCCGGCGATCGAGTTGACCAGGATGAACAGGGCGGCGATCCCGGAGACTTCGCGCACCCGCGCCCAGCCGAGCAACACCATCAGCGGGCTGAGAAAGATCCCGCCGCCGACGCCGATCAGGCCCGAAGCGAAGCCGAGCACCGCGCCGACGGCCATAGCCAGCGGAAGTTGCGGGGGAGCGATCTCGCCATCCTGGCGTTCGGTGCGGACGAACAGCCGCCAGGCGGCGAACAGCAGGATCAACCCCAGCACCGGACGGTAAAGATGCGGCGGGAGATTGAAGCAGCCACCGAGATAGCTGGCCGGGATGGAGGTGACGGCGAAGGGCCAGAAGGCCCGCCAGGAGAACTGCTTCGCCGTGCAGTACAGCCAGGCGGCCACTCCGGCGACGACGATGTTCAGTACCAGGGCGGTCGGCTTGAGCGCGGCGGGAGAAAGGCTGAACAGGGCCATGACCGCCAGGTAGCCGGAAGCGCCGCCATGACCGACACTGGCATAGAGCATGGCGACGACGAAGATGCAGACGGCGAGCAACGGGATCAGTTCGGCAGACATTTTCTACTCCTTTTCTGGCGGGTTGACTGCCACCTCTTCAAAAACAAGCTGAGCGTCTGCGGACGGCTCTTCTGCGCGCACGCCCCGTTCGAACAACGTCGTCAGCCGCAGCAGCAGGGGGATCAGCAAGGTCATGATGTTTGACTCCTTTCAGGGTGCTTTGTGGACAAACCGCAAGAAGTTCGCATTGCTACGAAGCCATCATCGCGATCTTGTCGAGGTCGAGATCCTGCCCCACCACCCCGGCCGCATCGGCGCGGCACTGCTTGCAGTGACGGGCCTGGGAGAGGATCAGCTCGGCCTGGTTGCGCACCATCTCCATCAGCGCCGCCGATGGCGGCTCGACCTCCTTGAACAGGCCGATCGGGATCACCGGGATGATGTTCATCATCTGCGCGCCAAGGCCGCGCACCTTCACGGCCAGGTCGAGGGTTTCATGGTCGTTGACGCCGGGGATGTAGACGTGGTTGATCTTGACCAGCAGCCCGGCCGCCGCCGCCAGCCGCACCCCTTCCAACTGGCGCTCGAGCAGCAGCGCCGCGGCCGCCTCCCCTTCCAGCCGGCGCCCGTCGAGCTTGATCCACTCGTACACTTTGGCGCCGGTCTCGGGCGTCAGGGCGTTGATGGTCACGGTCAGGCTGTGCAGGTCGAGGCGCTTGAGCGTATCGATCATCTCCGGCAGGCGCAGGCCGTTGGTCGACAGGCACAGGGTCAGCTCCGGGAAGGCCTCCTTGACCAGGCGGAAGGTCTCGAAGGTGCGCGGGTTGGCCAGCGGGTCGCCGGGGCCGGCGATGCCGACCACCTTGAGCTGCGCCCCCCCCTGCTTCTCCATGTGGCGCTTGACCAGCCGCACCCGCTCGACCGCCTGCTCCGGGGTGAGCACCCGGCTGGTGACGCCGGGACGGCTCTCGTTGGCGCAGTCGAACTTGCGCTCGCAGAAGCCGCACTTGATGTTGCACCCCGGCGCCACCGGCAGGTGGATGCGCCCGGCCTTGCTGTGGTCGCCACCGAAGCAGGGGTGCTCGCTCGCCGTTTTCATCGCCATCATCGGACAACCGCTGGCCATTTTTTCGCTCCTTTCATGCACAACGGCGCTCCCGGAGATTCCCGGAAGCGCCGTCGCTGGGCCTGAACGTCAACACCCCGGACCTTGTCGAATGGTCACGGGGCGTCGTTGCCTGGATTATGGGTGGTACGACCTTGTACCTTATGGTTGGTTCAGCTGGCTTTATTCTAGCATTAACAGTGCCAACTCGCGAACCGCAGGAAATACGGGGGAAAACCGCCGCCCGGGGCTATTCCTGCCCATGACTTCGGCAGAGCGCTCCCGGCCGCAGCCTAATTATTGGTCAGATTGCTTCACAGCAGTCCACTTGCGCGGGGATGGCATGGCATTGGGGCCGGCATCTGGTACTCTTTCCGTGGAGTCCAATTCGGAACGAGGTGATGATATGAAAAAAACAATATTCAGAAGTCTCGCGACGAGCGCCATGGTGGCGCTTTCGGCTATCGGCGCCCAAGCCCTGGAGGTCGGCCAGAAGGCCCCAGCCTTCGAGGCAGCGTCAACCCAGGGAACCGTCAGACTGGCTGACTATCAGGGCAAGCAGCACCTGGTGCTGGCCTTCTACTACGCTGATTTCACTTCGACCTGAACGGACGAAATGCAGGCTTTTCAGAACGACCTGGCTCGTTTTGAAAAGCTCAACGCCCAAGTTTTGGGCGTCAGTCCCGACAGTGTGGCAACCCATATCGAGTTCGCGAATAAGTACGGTTTGAAGTTCCCGTTGCTGGCGGATGAACAGGGGGAGATTCAGAAGCAGTATGCACCGGGAAGGGTTACCTTCATTATCGACAAGAACGGAGTGGTCCGGTTTGTACAGAAGGGAGTTCCGGACAACCAGGCGCTTCTGAAGGAGCTTGCCAAGCTCTGAAGACCGGTCGGGTTTTTCCGGAAGATCGTTTGGTTTATACTGATGGGCGTTGAGGGACGTTGCTGATTTATCGATTAAGCACCGACGCTGACCAACCAACAGCGTCCCTTTCGCCCTTACCGCTCATCAGAAGTTCATCAAGTCAGCAGTTGTTCAAAAGGCGGCCTGGCCCCTTTTCCTGCCAGTTCACACCCAGGTCGTTGACTCCAGCAGCACCTCTTCGCGAACATCCGGATTTCTGCGGGTTGTGCAGCGATCCACCAGGTAAACGATGGATTGGTAGTTGATGCCGCCGTGCTGTGACAGGCCGATTTCGCAGGGGCGGCTGTTGGAGTAGCCGGATTTGCAGTCAGCCGGCAGGGATGGTTTCAGCTGCGCCAGGGCGGAGGCTGTCAGCTCCGGCGTATCGAAGCCCTTGTTTCCGGCAAATCCGCAACAGGTGACCTTGGCCGGGGTGACGATCTTTTCGGCGCAGGCCAGGGCCACTGTTTTGAACTTCTCTGCCAGCAGCATTTTGGTGGAGCTGCAGGTCACATGAATCGCCACGGTTTCGGGCGCTTTGTTGAAGATCAGGCGCTGCATGAGGAAGTCGTGGATAAACTCCACCGGTTCATAGAGCTTCAGCTTTTTGTCCAGAGCCTGGCGCATCCGGAACAGGCAGGGGCTGGTATCGCAGAGCACCGGATATTCACCGTCATTGCTGCTGAGCAGCAGTGCCGCCTCCAGTTCGCGGCTCTTGGCATCGGCCTCCGCAAAAAAACCTTTGCTGTCAAAGGCCATGCCGCAGCAGAGCCTGTCCATATCCGGCAGCAGGATGACCTCATAGCCGGCCTTTTCCAGCAGTGACATGACCGCCTGATTGAGCAGGCGCTGATCCGGATCGCTCTGCGCCGGCCCCATGGTTCTGCTGGACGCAACTGGGGAAATAGACCACCTTCGGTTTATTGCCGCCATGCCGGTGCCCCGGGCAGGGGGTTGCGCCCGCCCTGGGCATCCACGGGTTCCAGAGGGGGAGCTTCTGTCCTGACAGCTTGCGGGCTGCGCCGGTCATCCTCAGCATGGCCGGGGTGCCGAGACGGTCTTGTGCATCAGGTCAGCCAGCTTCAGCCCGGTGCGGACCACTTTGGTGGTGCCGGCAAAATGTCCGGCCGATGAAGCTTGCCGCGGCTTTGGCCCGGGGGCTGTGCTTCCGGCTGCGCAGCAGCTTGGTGTAGTCGCCGGTGTTGATCGAGACCGGACAGGTGGTGGCGCAGAGCCCATCGGCGGCGCAGGTGTTTTCACCCCAGTAGTTGTAGTCCTGCTCAAGGCGCTGCAGCTGTCCCGGATCACCTCCGGACTGGCGCAGGCCGGCGATCTGCCGCTGTGCCGTGATCCGCTGCCGGGGTGTTGAGGTCAGATGCTTCGATGGGCACATGACCTCGCAGAAGCCGCACTCGATGCATTGGTCGATCTTCTCGTCGGACGGGGGCATAGGCTTGAGGTTTTCCAGGTAGACAGCCGGATTGTCATTGATCAGCACACCGGGATTGAGCAGGTTGCGAGGGTCGAAGGCCTGCTTGATCCGCTTCATCAGGCGATAGGCCTGCACCCCCCACTCCATTTCCACAAAGGGGGCCATGTTGCGCCCGGTGCCATGCTCGGCTTTCAGGGCGCCGCCGTAGGTTTCGACAACCATGGCGCAGACTTCCTGCATGAATTTTTCGTACTGATCGATCTCATCCTGCCTGGTGAAATCCGGGGTCAGGACGAAATGGAGATTGCCGTCCAAGGCATGACCGAAGATGATCGCATCGCCGTAGCCGTTTTTGATCATCAGGCTGCGCAACTCCACCGTCGCCTCGGCCAGCCGCTCCAGGGGGAAGGCCACATCCTCGATGATGACCGATGTGCCGACGCGGCGCACGTTGCCGACCGCCGGGAAAAGCCCCTTGCGGATATTCCAGAGCGCTTCGTACTCGGCTTTGACATCGGTAAAGCTGATCGGAAAGACCGTGGCGAATCCGGTCAAGAGGTGTTTGAACTGCTCGACCTTCCCTGCCACTTCGTCATAGCTCTCTCCGCGCACCTCAACCAGCAGAGCGGCCATCTCCTCATCCAGGGTTTTCAGGTAGGCGGGGATTCCGGGCTTCTCTTCCACAGAGCGCAGGGAGATGCGATCCATCAGTTCCGTGGCCGAAACGATTGATCGGTCCAGCTGCATGACCGCATGGCAGGCGCTGCCGATATCCGGAAAAATTATCAATGCCGAGGCCTTATGGTCATGCTCGACAATGGTGCGGAAGGTTATGTCGGCAATGAAACCGAGGGTCCCTTCGGAACCGATCATCAGATGCTTGATGATCTCGATGGGGTCGGTGTGATCGACAAAGGAGTTGAGACCGTAGCCGGTGGTGTTCTTGATCTTGTATTTGCGCGTGATCAGCTCTGACAGGGCGCGGTCGGCGGCAATCTCGTCGCGTATCGATGCCACTTCGTTGACCAGGTCGGGGTGACCGGCCAGAAAGGCCAGACACGAGGCCGGGTCGGCCGTGTCCAGCAGGGTGCCGTCGTGGAAGATGATTTTCATTTCCGTAACGGTCTTGTAGCAGTTGTCGGTTGTGCCGCAGCACATGCCGCTGGCGTTGTTGGCGGCAATGCCGCCGATCATGGCGTGGTTTATCGAGGCAGGGTCCGGGCCGATCTTGCGGTGATAGGGCTTCAGCCAGGCATTGGCCTCTGCGCCGATAATGGCCGGCTCCAGCGAGATGGTGCTCGCCGTTGTCGGCAATGACGCATTTCCCCCAGCCGCCTGCCATCACCAGCAGAACCGAATCGGTGACCGCCTGGCCGGACAGGCTGGTCCCGGCCGCCCGGAAGGTCACGCAATCCTGTGCGAGCCTGCCAGCCTGATGAGGCGCGACATCTCATCGGCAGAACTCGACCTTGATGACAATCTTCGGGGTCAGGCGATAGACGCTTGCATCAGTCCCGTAAGCCAGGGTGCTGATCGGATCGCAGAAGACCCTCGATTCAGGGATGAACCTGATGCAGTCGTTGTAAAAAATACGGTACGCGTCCGGTAGCCGGGTGATGTCAGCACGATTTGTTCGAGTGTTCACGACATGCTCCCGTTAGCCTCCTTCTGGGGTCAGGCTTGCATAAGTGTATTATTTAAACGTCTCCAGCAGGCCTCTCATCTTTTCGGCAAGCACGGAATCCGCTTTTGCCCGGATCTGAAGGTGCTTTGCCACGGAGCTTATGGTCGTTACGTCCCTCCCGGTTATCTTTCCCAATTCCGAGATACTTCCACAGCCGGTCTCCAAGATCAACCATGCCGCCATGCCACGCGCTTCTGACAGGCGGCGATATCGGCCAGGAGTTGCAAGTTCCTGCTGATCGATTGAATACTCCTGGCAAACACGTGCAACTATATCAGTCAGACATAGCGGCCGCTTCGGTCTACGCACCAGCACCCGCTCCATGAAGTCATCATCGCCGAGAATGCGACTCTCATCGACTCTGCCGCTGTGAAATTCGCTCTGACGGCCCTCGTCCTTGCCTTGTTCGACAAACTTTCGGTATTCATGCTGTGCCCTGACAACGGTTTGGCCATACTGCGACAGCACCCATTCGGTCGTAAGCCATGGGATCGTTTCCTGGCCGAGATAGGCCCGGTGCCCGCTCCACGGATATTCCTCTGGCGCCTGCACCATGCCGGCGCGAACCGGGTTAAGGTGTATGTAGCGGGTCAGTTGCAGGAGATAGGAGTCCGCGTCAACAAGCACAGCCTTGAATCGTCCCTGGAAAAGGTGTCCGCTGCTCTTGCGGCGCCAGTTAATCCAGCGGGTGTATCGAAAGCCGATGTTCTGCATGATGCGCGACAGCGGCACATCTCCGACCTGAACCGCCAGGTGAATGTGATTGGACATCAGGCAGAAAGCATGGATACGGTGACCGTAGCGCGCGACTGTTTCCTGAAGCAAGAGGTAGAAGCGATAGCGGTCAGTATCGTCGAAAAAGACATCCTGGCCGGAGTTGCCCCGCATCATTACGTGGTACAGTGCAGCCGGATAGTGAACCCTCGGTTTTCTTGCCATGTCGAGAATCTTATCAGCTTAATACACTAATGCAAGCCTGACCCTATTGCTCTATTCGCTGTCCGCTCCTCCCCAAAAATGCAGGCAGGCAGGGAGGTTTCCCTCCCGTACCTGCCCATCCTGTCGGCATTCCAGAGGCAACTCAGCCCAGACGTCAACCAGCAGCAGGGGTTCGCCTTGACTCAGCACTCATCGCTCAGCACTGCTTCTTGCCGCTGCAGGCACAGCCGCACCCGCACACCTGGCCGTGCGCGGCAAGCAGCGCCGCTTCGATCGGCCCGACGGCATTGACATGGACCATCCCGGCCTTCTCCAGTTCCTGGCGCGGGTAGTCGCCGATCATGGCGGTGACCACCGCCCGGCACCCGGAGAGCGCCTCGACGATCGCCTGGAACTGCGGCTTGCGGAAGGCATGATCGGGATCGAAGGAACAGTATTTCTCGACCGGAACTTCCCTGACCAGTTGCGGCTTGCCGGCGGCACAGTCGTAGACCAGGAAGCGCTCGGCGTGGCCGAAGTGCTGGTCGACCTCGGAACCGGATTTCGATGCGACGGCGATGAGCATAAGTACACTCCGTTCATTATCTGTAGGAGGCTGAAGCGCTAGGAGTAAAAAGCCGAGAGGCCTGTCGTTTAGCTATTCCCTAGCGCCTCAGCCTCCAGTCCATGACTTTCAAACCGCCAGCGGTTTCAGCGTAAACGCCTTCTTCAGCAGGTCACCGCGCAGGCGGCGCAGCCGATGCACTTGGCATCGTTGGCGATGGCCATGACCATGCGGGTCGATTCGCTCTCTTCGTCCTCGAGGTCTTCGGGGGCGAAGACACTGCGTGAACAGACTTTGTAGCAGCGGCCGCAGCCGATGCACTTCTCAGCGTCGATACTCTCGATGAAGGTCGGGGTCCATTCGGTTTTCCCCTTGGTCAGTCCGGTCAGGAAAGGCATGTCCGTTCTCCTTTAAGCATGGCTTTTTTCAACCATGGCGGTGGGTTATTTCTTAATACTTCCTGCAATTTTTCAATGACGACGGCGATCGGCTCCTGCTCCTTGCTCTTGATCGGATGGATCTTTTTGGCGACCAGCCGGGCGGCGGCCGGGCCGCCGATCTCGGCGACGTAGACCAGGGCGCAGTCACTCAGGGCGCTGCTGCGCGCCTCGATCTTGTCATCGCTGTGCCCCGCCTCGCTCTCGGCCTTGACCTGCACGACACCGCAAAAGGCGGCCTCCTCCGGTCCTACCTCCCAGAGGTAAAAGACTTCGGCCTGGCCGAAATGCTCGTCGATATGAACTTTATCGGTGCTGGCAAATGCGACTTTCATGGACAATCCTTTCTTCTTGCTGCCATCGATCAATTCGAAACGTCGGGTTCTGATCATTGGCTCAGCTCCTCGGCGGCGCTTCGGAGAGTCTCCGCCCGGCCCGCCCTGGCGAAGCTGCCTGTATGACATGGAACCGATCATCAAACAGATCTTTCAGGATCGGTGCGACCTCTCTCCAGTCGAGCCCGCCGCCACCACACCCTGGCCGGGGAACGACAATCAGCGACCACCCTCTGCAATCGGCCAGTTCACGTAGCTCACAAGCCGACCTTCTGATCAAACGCTGGTCGGGGAGCGACCAGGGGGAGTCTTCGACCGGGAAGCTGACCAACCCGTGAGCCAACTCAAAGACATGGTTGCCACCAGTGCGAATCGCTTCCCCCAACTCCCGGAGCAACTGCGGAAACCTCTCGGCGGCCTGACGCGCCACCCCCTGCCCGAGCATTGCCCGACCATCCTTGTTGACATAGCCGTTGGTGGTGATGGCGATGATCCCTTTGCCGAGGTAGTCCCAGATATCGCCATGCAGCTCCAACATGGGTTCCCCATCAGATCATTCAACCGATTTGCCACTCTACCTCATCATTTCAAACCGACGATCCTCGCAGGTCTCATCGACGATATCGATGAACTTGTTGCAGATCGCCGTGACCATGTTGATCACCCCCTGGTAACCGACCAGCGGGTAGCGGTGCAGGTTGACCCGGTCGAATACCGGGAAGCCGAAGCGGAACAGGGGCACCTTGGCGTCGCGCGCGGCGAACTTGCCGTGGGTGTCGCCGATCACCGCATCGACCGGGTCGGTCATCAGCAGGCTGCGCAGGTGCCAGAGGTCCTTGTTCATGTAAATCGTGCACCCCTTGCCGTAGGGCGAGGTATCGAGCAGCGCCTGCAGTTCCTTCTCGATCTTCTTGGTACCGCGGCTGCACAGCACGTGATACGGCCGGGCGCCCATCTCCAGCAGGAAGGAGAGGTAGCCCATCAGGTAGTCCGGGTCGCCATAGACGGCGAACTTCTTGCCGTGCATGTACTGCTGGGCATCGGTCATGGCGTCGACGGCCCGGCCGCGCTCGGCCTTCAGTGCCGCCGGCACCTCCTTGCCGAACAGATCACTCAACGTCATCAGGAAGTCGTCGGTCTTGGCGATCCCCAGGGGCATCGGCAGGGAGACGTGCTTGCCGGCGTAGTTGTCCTTGATCCAGCCGAAAACTTTCGGCGTGGCGTAGGGGCCGAGGGTGATGGTGGCCCGGCCGTTGATGGAGTCGGCCGCCTCGTCGAGCTTCGTTCCGCCGGCATAGACGCTGTAGCTGCCGTCGCAGGGGGAATCGAAGGTCTCGGAGATGTCGGCCAGGAGCGTGTGCGGGATGCCGAAGGCGGTGAGGATCCGCTTGTACTCGCGGTAATCGCCGGTATTGAAGTCGCACCCGGGGATCAGGTTGAGCTTGCCGGTGCAGCGCCCCTCGACCTTTTTCCCCTCGGTAAGATTCTGCAGGATGGCGAGGAGCATGGAGTCGTAGCCGTGGATGTGGGTGCCGTTGAAACTCGGCGTGTTGGCATACGGCACCGGAAGATCCTCGGGGATATGCCCTTTTTGCCTGGCATTCTTGATAAACGCGGTGAGATCGTCGCCGATGACCTCGGGCATGCACGAAGTAAAGACCGCCATCATCTTCGGCTTGTAAAGGGCATGGGCGTTCTCCAGCCCCTCGTGCAGGTTGGCCTGCCCGCCAAACACCGCGCCGTCCTCGGTCATGGCGTCGGAAACCGCCGGCGCCGGCTCGCGGAAGTGGCGGTTGAGGGTGGAGCGGTAGTAGGAGGCGCACCCCTGGGAGCCGTGCACGAAGGGGAGCGTCCCCTCGAAGCCGTGGGCCACCAGCTGGGCCCCGAGGGGCTGGCAGGCGTGGGCCGGGTTGATGACCAGCGCCTGGCGGGCGAAGTTCTTCTCCCGGTAGTCGTCGCTGTTGATCCAGTTTTTGACCTTTTCCACCTCTTCGGGGAGGTATTCGGTGACCGGCTTGACTGCCAGTCCGAGTGCGTTTGCCATTGTCGTATCTCCTTCGGGGAACGGTCCTTTTCCGCGATACCGGCGTCAGCCTGCGCGGTTCCTTGTGCGACGTACCTTCCGGTACGCCTCCGCGTCGCCGCTTGCCTTCCTTGGTCTCACGAAAAATTCCTCGTTCAGGTTGAGTAGTTGTCGCTTCTTCAGTTCCTACCAGGCGTTCGATTTTGATGTCAGATCGGTGGCGGCCAAGGACTCCCGCGGAGGCGTAGCAGACGCTACGCCGCACAAGGGAGGCCGCAGGCCAACGCCGAGCTGGCGCAAAAGCGGACGCCCCCCACTAGAATGGTGATTTCACCAGCTTCCAGGTGGGCGAATTAATCGCCATATCCACGTCCCGGGCAAACACCTCGAACCCCTGATAGCCATGATACGGGCCCGAATAATCCCAGCTGTGCATCTGCCGGAACGGAATGCCCATCTTCTGGAACACGTACTTCTCCTTGATGCCGCTGCCGATCAGGTCGGGCTTGAGCTGGTGGACGAACTTTTCCAGCTCGTACTCCGACGGGTCGTCGTAGACCACGGTCGCCTCGGGCATTTCCGGGGCGGTGCGGTCGTAGTCGTCGGTGTGGGCGAACTCGTAGCCGGAACCGATGCACTCCATCCCCAGGTCCTCGTAGGCGCCGATGGTGTGGCGCGGGCGCAGCCCGCCGACCAGCAGCATGACCTTTTTGCCGTCGAGGCGCGGCTTGTACTCGTCGATGATCGCCTGCATGATCGGATCGTACTTGGCGATGACCTGCTCGACCTTCTCCTGGATGGTCGCGTCGAAGCGCTGACCGATGGCGCGCAGGCTCTCGCGGATCTTGGTCGGGCCGAAGAAGTTGAACTCCAGCCAGGGAATGCCGTACTTCTCTTCCATGACCTTGCACATGTAGTTCATGGAGCGGTAGCAGTGGATCAGGTTGAGCTTGACCTGGTGGGTGGCGGCGATCTTCTCCATCTCGCCGTCGCCGGTCCACACCGACTTGACGTTCAGGCCGATCTCCTCGAGCAGCGCTTTCGCCGACCAGACGTCGCCGCCGATGTTGTAGTCGCCGATCAGGGCGATGTCGTAAGGGGTCTCCGGCTCGCTGAACTCGCGGGTCTCGATGATGTAGTCACGGATCGTGTCGTTACTGATGTGGTGGCCGAGGGACTGGGAGACGCCGCGGAACCCCTCGCAGTTGCAGGGGATGATCGGGATGTCCAGCTCCTTGGCGGAGGTCTTGGCCACGGAGTTGATGTCGTCGCCGATCAGGCCGACCGGGCACTCGGAGAGAACCGAGATCCCCTTGGCCAGCGGAAAGAGTTCCTTGGCCTCAGTGAGCAGGGTCTTGAGCTTCTTGTCGCCGCCGTAAACGATGTCCTTCTCCTGGAAATCGGAGGTGAACATCATGCCGAACTGGGTGACGCCGTTGATGCCGCTCATCAGGTTGCGGCGCGTCCCCCACGAGTACCAGCCGCAGCCGACCGGGCCGTGGGAGATGTGGACCATGTCGCGGATCGGGCCCCAAACGACCCCCTTGGCGCCGGCATAGGCGCAGCCGCGGGCTGACATCACGCCGGGGACGGTCTTCTTGTTCGACTTGACGCACGACTTGCCGGAGGCCGGGTCGTTGGGGGCCAGGTGCGGGGCGCGCTTCTTGCGTCCCTTCTCCGGATAGGCCGCCAGCGCCTCGTCGATCATCGCCTGGGTCGACTCCTTGGTGATGCCGTCGACTTTCCTTATTTTTTCGGACATTGATAGTCTCCTTGAATGACTGAACGTTAACTGCTCCCCGCTAGGCGGCGGTTTCAGCCTTGCCGACAATCGCCTCATCCTCGGCTTCCATGATGCCGAACTCCATGAGCAGATCTTCGAGCTCTTCCATCTCCAGCGGGGTCGGCACCACCAGCATCTTGTTGTTGAGGATCTTCTCGGCCAGGGTCCGGTACTCTTGGGCCTGCGGATGCTCCGGGGAATATTCGATGACCGTCATGCGGCGCAGTTCGGCGCGCTGCACCTGGTTGTCGCGGGGAACGAAGTGGATCATCTGGGTGCCAAGCTTCTTGGCCAGAGCATCGATCAGTTCGTACTCTTTGTCGGTCTTGCGGGCATTGCAGATCAGGCCGGCCAGGCGGACCTTGCCGGAGGAGGCGTACTTGAGAATCCCCTTGGCGATGTTGTTGGCGGCATACATGGCCATCATCTCGCCGGAGCAGACGATGTAGATCTCCTCGGCCTTGCCTTCGCGGATCGGCATGGCGAAGCCGCCGCAGACCACGTCGCCGAGGACGTCATAAAAGACGAAATCGAGATCCTCGGTGTAGGCACCCTCTTCCTCGAGGAAGTTGATGGCGGTGATGACGCCGCGGCCGGCACAGCCGACCCCCGGCTCCGGACCGCCGGACTCGACGCATTTGACGTCGCCGTAACCGACCTTCATGACATCTTCCAGCTCCAGGTCCTCGACGGTGCCCTTTTCCCGCACCAGGTCCATGACGGTGTTCTGGGCCTTGGCGTGCAGGATCAGGCGGGTGGAGTCGGCCTTCGGGTCGCAACCGACGATCATGACCTTCTTGCCGAGGTAGGCGAGGCCGGCGACGGTGTTCTGGGTGGTGGTCGATTTGCCGATGCCGCCTTTGCCGTAGATGGCGATCTGCCGAAGTTTCTTTTCCATGACTTGATTCCTTTCGTGCTGTGGTTTTGTGACTGTCTCTTGCGTGAGGCGGCATCCCCGTTGATTCGCCACAAAAAACCCCACCCGGATGATCCGGATGGGGCCACACTGCCCTGCCCCGCCGTCATGGTGGGGCGCCTGTTGGTTGCTTGCTGCCAAATTAAAAGCCCGCCGGTCGATCAACCGTGCGGGCGTCTTTGCCTTTAGTCGCGCAACAGGCACCACAGTGTGCCATCGCGTGTCATCCTCATGGAAGCATACGGTGTGCCAAGTTCAATAAATCGGCATTTTGACGAATATTTATGGGTATTGCTGGGATGGGCGGTCGGCAGCGGCAGGGAAACGTGCGTAAGATTTGAGCAGGGGGTGCGGAGGGTATGGGCATAATTACTCGAGGGCCCGGTATTCAACCTGAACGATCTCGAGTTCGACCCGCCCCCCGGGGGTGGTGAAGACGATTTCATCCCCCTCCCGCTTGCCGAGCAGGGCCCGGCCGATGGGGGATTTCCAGCTCACGTAGCCGCGCGCGGGGTCGAATTCGTCTTCGCCGACAATGCTGTAGACCTTCTCCTCACCCTCCCCGTTCTCGACCGTGACGGTCGCGCCGAACAGCACCCGGCCGTTGGCGGTCTTCGCCTGCTCGACCGGGTCGACAATGGTCGCGTTCTCCAGCCGCTTGCTCAGAAAGCGGATGCGCCCGTCGTACTGGCGCAGCCGGCGCTTGGCGTACTGGTAATCGGCGTTTTCACTCCGATCACCGTTGCTGGCGGCCCAGGCGGCGGTATTGACCATCTCGGGACGCAGCTTGTAGAGGAGTTCCTTGAGTTCGGCGCGCAGGCGCAGGGCGCAGGCGGGGGTCATGTAGATCGGGGAGGGCTTCGCTGCTGGCTGATTTGCCGGGGGTCTGCGGTTCGCGGTCATGGCCTGAGTTTCGCACAAATCGCGGTCGTTGTCTGTCGGATTACAAGTCGAGGGGGCGATAACTCGCCGAGAACCGTTCCCGCACCGGTGGCTGGATTCTCTGACGACGTCTTTACGAATCCCGGTGGACCGTCGCCGGCGAGAAAGCCGGCAGGCAGACCGCCACGTATTCCGCCCCGCCTTCCTCAGGCGTGGAGTAGCGGACCCATTGCCCGGCAGGGGCGATCACCGCCTGTCCGGCAGCTACGTCCAGAATCCCTTCTGCCGTTTCCAGGCGCAGCATCCCCGCCAAGACCAGGGTGTACTCGTCGAATTCCGGTGTCTGCCCCGGCTCTTCCCAGCCGCCCGGGCTCGTCATCCTGGCAATGCTCAGTGCCTCGGTCGCCGAATTGATCCGGCCGACATATTCTTCGATCCGCTTTGGCTTATTACCAACCGATGCAATGACGGTGGGTGCTTCAATCAAGGTCGGCATGCCGTTCTCCCCACACAAATCATGGTGCCGGAACCGTTACCGGGATCAGGACTTCGTTGCGGCGCAGGAACCAGAGCGTAAACGGTGAATTGTAGCGGGCCCAGATGGGTTCGCCACTCACGGTAAAGCGGTTGTCCGTGATCCATTTCTCCAGTTTTTCCTTGTGGAGCAGATATTTCTCCTCGCTCCAGAGTACCGGAATAGCGCACGGCGGCCACCCGGCGGGCCGGAATCTGCCGCAGCGTGATGTTCGGGTCATTGGAGTCGGCAGCGTTGCCAAGGTGTATGCGGCCGGCATCATGAAGCTGACGGCCCACTTTCCCTGGACGCGCTGCTGACTGACCGGAGCGGTCATGGCTATTTTCTCCCCCTGCTGTTCCTGGGATACGGGGGCGGTCATCGCGATCTTGCTTTGTGACTGGTTATCGCCGGAGATGTAGCGGAACAACGGCCTGAAGGCCTTGTTACCGGCATCTTCCAGCTCTCCGTCAACCATGATTTCGGCCAGAACCTGGGGCGCGTACTCGCGCAGCTCGAAAATACCGTCGGTTTTTATCACCGTGTAGGGTGCTTCTTCGGTTGCCATGGCAGTGATCGCTCCGGTGAGCACCAGGAAGAGTAAGGCAGTGATCACTCCGATCCGTTTCATTCACTGCCCCTTGTGCGTCTGGGCAAAAAAAGTGCAGAGGAAAAGGATGTTGCTTCAAGAGAGTGCGTACACGCATCGCCATGACAGGGCGTTACAAGGGCCACGGGGACGGCGCTTAGATAGCACCTTAATATCGCGAAATTTCATTTTATCTTACATTTTGCGATGATCAACCCATTTAGACAATCTGGTTGACAGGCTACGGCCAGCCTCACCCCTCCAACTCCTCCCGCACCACCGCCACCAGGCAGTCGAACACCTCCTCGCGGGTCCGGATGAAGCCGGGCATTTCCAGGATCATCACCTCTTCCAGGCGATGCAGGACGCGCCCATCGACGCTGCCCAGTTCGTTCATCACCGCCGCCAGCATCGGGATGACCTCGAACAGGTCGTCGCGGTCGAAGGGGTGCGCATCCGGTTTGCCGGCAAACTTGGGAATATCCCGCGTCGCCTTCTTGCGCGCATACTTGTAATACAGGTCGGACGGCTTGATGAAGATGCTCATGGTTGCTACTCCTGATATCAATGCGTTCAGGGTTCCCTACCCTTGATGAAAAGGGCTGTTCAGCCGCAGGAACCGCAGCCATGGCCTTTTTGCTGCAGCCGCTCTCGCACACGGCCGGCAGTTCGCCCCGCGGCGCGCTTGCGGAGCAGCGCTGCCAGGGACTCCGGATCGACCAGCCAGCCACCCTCATGCTCCCTGCCGACCAACAGGCCACGCTTGATGTGCATCAGCACGTTGAGGGGGTCGTCCCCAGCGTCTGGGCCGCCTCGGCAATCGGCACCGTCGGCACCCTCGTGACGTCGTGATCTGTCAATCTCCTCATGATCATTCTCCTTTTCCTGCCGTGGTTGACAATACGGCGCCTGCCTGACCAGCGCCTCGGCCGCCGCCGTTACTTCCCGGCGCACCAGCGGATCGAGCCGCTTCAGCCAGGCAGCCGGGATCGCCGCCTCGCCGTAGAGCGCCCCGGCAATCATCCCGGCAATGGCGCCGGTGGTGTCGGCATCGCCTCCCTGGTTGACCACCCCGACCAGGCACTCCTCGAAGGAGCCGGTGGTGAACAGGAAATGGAAAACCGTCTGCATGGTTTCCACCACGTAGCCGCTGGCCTGGCCGGAATAATCCTTAAAGCGGAAAGTCGGATGCTGCGCCACCAGTTCGCGGGCAATGCCGTGCAGAGCGAAGCGGTCGGCACCGAGCAGAGCGGCCTGCACCATCCGCCCGGCCGTGACGCAGGCAGCGTCGGAAAGCGGATGATTGTGGGTCAGGTGCGCCTGGGCAACCACCAGCTCCCGTAGCCGTTCGACATCGCCCAGCGTAAACAGCGCTACCGGCAGCATGCGCATGACCGCGCCGTTGCCGGCATCCCAGTCGTTGGGCGGCGTCTGCAACTGCCCCTTCAAGAGGTAGTCGCGGATGCCACGGCGCACCGTCGAACCGATGTCGACCGGCTTGGAGCGCATCCAGGCGAGGAACGCGTCGGCCACCGCCGTCAGGTCCCACCCGCCGTTTTGCAAAATCGCCCGGGCCAGACAGAGCGACATTTCGGTGTCGTCGGTCACCCGCCCCGGCTTCAGGTGCAGCCAGCCGCCGCCGACGATCTTGCGGTGCACCCCGAATCTCGACCGGATTTCAAGCGGGGTCATGAACTCGGTGGTCGCCCCGAGCGCATCGCCGACCGCCACGCCGAGGAAGGCGCCGCGGGCACGGGCCAGCACTTCGTAGTGCTGAGTCCTGAGTCCTGAGTCCTGAGTCAAAATCCCACCCCTTCTGATATATGTGCCTATTACTCAGCACTCAGCACTCAGCACTCGGCACTGGTTGAAGTCCTCAGCCCCCTATGAGGACTTCGACTTCGATATTCCCCGCCGATGACCATCACCTCCCCTTCCCCTTTCAACAGCGCCGCCGGCAGCAGGTCGCCGCAGAAAAACACCTTGGGGAGCGGCACGTCGGCCTGCATCACCTTGGAGCCGAATTCCCAGGCCCGCTCGAAATCGGTGGTGAAGGAGACCAGGTTGTTGAGCCGCACCAGGTGCCGGCGCCCGCCGAGCTTTTCCAGGATGCGCTGATCGTTGAAATCGTGGATGCCGCGCCACAGGCGCAGATGGGTCGGCACCGGCTTGCTGCGGCGCAACTCGTCCTGGACGAATTCGAAGAGCAGGTCGAACTGCGCCATCAGGGCGCTGGTGCGCGCCACCCCCTGCATCCGCTCGACCAGGTAGGCATGGTAAGCCTCGCCGTGCAGGTCGGTGATCGGCACCTGGTGGAAGGTGGGCGGCAACCCCAGGCGGCTCTCCACCCACCCCTTGAGCACCGCCCCCTCGCGCGAGTTGCTGTCGAACATCCAGCCGCGCAGGAAGCGCAGGTAGCTGTTCTTCAGGCTCTTGCGGCTGCTGCTGGTATCGGCGCTCTGCCACTGGTGCAACTGGAAGAGCACGTCCATGTAGTCGTGGAACTGCTGGCCGCGGTCCAGCCGCGCATCGATCCGATCGAGGGCCGCAAACAGCCGCTGGTGGCTCTGCCGCACGCCCTGGATCTCCAGCGGCTGGGGATGCCGGTTGAAATGCCGCGAGGCGATGGCCCAGGGGGGCAGGTTGCAGAGATTGATCGGGCTCGCCAGCATGGCCTCGCCTCACTGCGACAATGGGTTGAAAAAAACGGCCGCCAGCCCGGAGGGGATGGCGGCCGGTCCGTCAGGAGGCAAAGCTGACGAACAACATCCTTATTATCATTGGGCTCAGAAGGTAAACATCAGGTTCACGCCGCCGACCAACTGGCTGTCGAGCACGTCTCTGGACTCATCACTGAGGCCCTCCGAGAAGAGGATCGACGGGGTGATGGTGAGCTGGTCGGTCACCTTGAAATCGGCCTTGGCGCTGAGTTCGTAGTTGTGCCATTCGCTGTAGCTCTTTTCGATCTTGCTGGTATCGGGATCGTCATAAGGGATCGAATAGTCACTCTCGTCGTTGTAGCTGACCAGCGCCGAGGCGCTCAGGGTCACCTTGTCGCCGACCGGCAGGCTGTGGCTCACGGAAGCCGTGTAGAAGAGCCCGTTCTCGTCGGCCTGGTCCCAATCGTAGTAAGATCTTGACGGTCGGGGACAGTAGCGTTTTGAACGTCGCCCCGAGCATAGAGTTCATTGGTGTCAGTAAGGTTGTCGAGCATGTAATAGATGTTGCCGACGTTGATCGTGGCGATCTCCCCCACCGGGATGGCGTAGTTGAGGATCAGGTCGTTTTCGGTGCCCTGGCCGCCTTCGAAGTCGAGATCGCCATCGTTGTTGGTATCGTCGTTCCGGGTCTGCGATATTGGTCCAGTAGCTGAGTGTGAAGCCTTCGGCGCTCAGGTCGACGCCGCTCTGCACCACCGGCATGCCGCCGCTCAGATCGATACCGCGCCAAACATACTTGCTGAAGTAGCCGACATAGGCGTCGCCGGTGACTTCGATGGCGGCGAGGGCCGGGGTGGCGACAACGGTGGCGGCCAGAACCAGTGCTGCGAAAACAAGGTGAAGCTTCTTCATGGTCAGTCTCCTCATCTCAGTGGTTAGGTGAGCTGGCCGGGTCGCCCCGGCCAGCCGGTCAGGGTGAAATGTCAGCTGTTGTAGGCGCTTTCCGAATGCTGGGTCTGGTCGAGACCCATGATCTCGTCTTCCTTCTCGACGCGCAGGCCGATGGTCTTGTGCAGGACGAAGGCGATCCCCAGGGTGACGATGAAGGCATAGGCGCCGGCAGCCGCCACCGCGATCACCTGGGTGATGAACTGGTCCATGTTGCCGGAGAGCAGGCCGGTGGCGCCGACCGTGGCGAAGACCCCGGTCGCCAGGGCGCCGAAGGTGCCGCCGATGCCGTGCACGCCGAAGGCATCCAGGGAGTCGTCGTACTTGAGCTTGGCCTTGAGCAGGATGCCGCCGTAGCAGACCAGGCCGGCCAGGATCCCCATGATCAGGGCGGCGCCGGGCTGCACGAAGCCGGCGGCCGGGGTGATGACCACCAGGCCGGCGACCACGCCGGAGCCGAAACCGAGGGCCGAGGGCTTGCCGCGGTGCAGCCACTCGGCGATCATCCAGGAGAGGCCGGCCGCCGCCGGGGCAATGGTGGTGGTGGTCAGGGCCAGGCCGGCGAGGCCACCGGCGGCATGGACCGAGTTGACGCCGACCACCGCGCTGCCGGCGTTGAAGCCGTACCAGCCGAACCAGAGCAGGCCGACGCCGAGCATGGTCAGCGGCAGACTGTGCGGCGCCATCCGGTCGTGCGGGAAGCCGTGGCGCTTGCCGAGGAAGATCAACACGGCCAGGGCCGAGATCCCGGAGGAGAGGTGCACGACCGTGCCGCCGGCGAAGTCGAGGGCGCCCTTCTTGAACAGCCAACCGTCGACCATCCACACCCAGTGCGCCAGCGGGTCGTAAACCAGGGTGGTCCACAGCAGGACGAACAGGCAGAAGGCGGAGAACTTGATGCGCTCGGCCAGGGCCCCGGAGATCAGGGCCACGGTGATCATGGCGAACATGCACTGATACATGGCGAACACGTATTCAGGGATGCCACCCTGGTCGGCGACGTTCTGAAAGATGGTGTAGATCGGCGTGCCGTCGGTGAAGCTGATCATGCCGTTGAGCATGGTCCTGCTGAAGTCGCCGATCATCCCGCTGCCGGTATCAGGGCCGAAAGCCAGCGAGTAGCCGATGACGGCCCACTGCACGCCGACGATCCCCATGGCGACGAAGGAATGCATGAAGGTAGAGAGGACGTTCTTGGCGCGCACCATGCCGCCGTAAAAGAGGGCCAGGCCCGGCAGCATGACCAGAACCAGGGCGGTGGACACCAGCATCCAGGCGGTGTCGCCGGTATCGAACGCCGGCGCGCCCTCGGCCAGACAGATCCCCGGCACCATCACCAGAGAGGCAAGCAGAAGCAGCATGTTGCGAAGTTTCCCTTTCATCTCAGCACCTCGACTCTTTCAGTTGATGGGTGAACGGTTAAAGTGAGTCCGTCCCGGTTTCCCCGGTACGAATACGAATCGACTGTTCGACGGCGTAAACGAAAATCTTGCCATCGCCGATGCGGCCGGTGCAGGCCTCACGGCGGATCGCCTCGACCAGGGTGGGTACCTGCTCGTCGGCAACCACCAGGTCGATGCGGATTTTCGGCAGGAAATCGACCTGGTACTCGGCGCCGCGGTACAGCTCGGTATGCCCTTTCTGGCGACCGAAGCCGCGCACCTCGCTGACCGTCATGCCGGTGATCCCCAGGGCGGTGATCGCGTTCTTCACGTCATCCAGCTTGAACGGCTTGATGATGCACTCCACTTTTTTCATGGCAGTCTCCTTAAAGTGTGGTTCGAAAAAAATGGCGCCTCGCCCTGTCGTTGCCGAAAGGGGGAGGCGCCATTGCCTGGAAACCTTAACCGGGACATCCTTGTCCCGCCGGTCTGTTTATATTGTCAGCATGGGCGGAGCTGAACCACCCTTCGCCCCCTTATATAGCAGGGGCTGTGCCAAAAAAAATTTCTCTTTATTTACATATAGTTATCAGGTAGCCCATGGACCCATCAAAAATTATTGCCTATTTTGTGGGCAACCATTTGCTCGCATTCTCATTGAACTGGCAGCCGCACCCGGAAGGTAGCACCGCCCCCCGGAGCGCTCTCGACCAGAATCTCACCGCCGTGCTCCTTGACGATATTGCGGCACAGGTAAAGACCGAGCCCCGTCCCCTCGCCTTCCGGCTTGGTGGTGAAGAAGGGGTTGAACATCTGCGCCTGGACCTCCTCAGGGATGCCGGGTCCGGTATCGGCCACCACCAGTTCGACACTCTGCTCGCCGTGCCGGCAGGTGCGCAGCACGATCTTACCTTCCCCGTGCATGGCTTGGGCGGCATTCATCACCAGGTTGATGACCACCTGCTTGAGCTTGTTCGGATCGGCGTCAACCAGGGGGAGCTCGGCAAAATCGGTCTCCAGGGTGATCGCCTGGCGCTGCAGCTCGAAGCGCACCAGGCTGAGCACCTCTTCGCTGATCTCCTTGAGGTCAACCAGACGGCGCCGCCCTTCCTTACTGCTGGAAAAAGAGAGCAGCCCCCCGGTCAGAGTCTTGAGCCGCTCGATCTCGGTCTCGATCCGCTCGGCCATCTCCACCTGAAACGGGGCAAGCTCCTCGTCCCGCCGCAGCAATTCGATGGCATAGGCAATCACGGCCAGCGGGTTGTTGATCTCATGGGCGATGCCGGCCGCCAGTCGACCGACCTCGACCAGTTTTTCGCTCTGGATGGTCTGATCAAGCAACCGTTTGAACTCGGTGATATCCTCGACGATGACCACGACCCCCATGATCTGGTCGTTTTCGAACAACGGCGCCAGCCGCCGCTTCTGGAAGCGCACGGTGCCTTCCAGGCTATGATGGGTCACCCGCAGCTTGGCCGGCTCGCCACTGGCGAGGACCGTGCGGATCCGGTCGATGACCCCGTCGGCAACCAGGTTCGGGAACAGCTCCGGGAGGATCGCGTCGCGGGCGGCACTGGCCGGCACCCCGCTTAGATCGGCCATGCGGCGGTTCCAGGAGGTGATGCGCAGATCATGGTCGACGGTGTAGACCCCGAGGCTGATGCTCCCCAGGATCCGCTCGTTGAACTGGTGAAGCCGCTGGTGCTCGGTGGAGAGTTCACGCAGCCCGGCGTAGAGACGGGCGTTGTCGATGGCGATCGCCGCCTGCCGGCCGAGCGTCATCAGCAGCTCGACATCCTCGTCCGAGAAGGCACCGGGGGCCGGACTCTCGACGTTCAACACCCCGACCAACTTGTCACGGCAGATCAGCGGCACCGCCAGTTCACTGCGGGCGCCCGGGATTCCCGGCACGTAGTCCGGCAGCAACTGCACATCCTCGACCAGCACCGGCACCCGCTCCACGGCTACCCGCCCCATCACCCCCTGGCCGAGGCGGATCGTCCGGCGCACCGCCTCATCGGCGTAACCAAAGGCTGCGGCCGCCACCAGTTCGCCACTGCTTTCGTCGAGCAGCCGGATGATGGCGTTCTCGAAACGGAACACCTCGCGGGAAATTTGCAACAGCCGCTCGAGCAGTTCCTCAAGATCGGTAGTCGAAGCCAGTTCCTGGCCGATCTCGATCAATGCGTTGAGCAGACGTGTCGATTTATTTTCGGACATGCGGACACCGATCGGATATTTGTTGATGTTCTCAGTAAACGCACAAGACGTGCCAGTCCGCCATTGTGGAAAGATCAATCAATCCAGGATATTGGCGAGGGGAGCGCGAACAGGTTGCGACCGGCCTGCGTAAATTCCACCCGTAACTGCCCAACATTTAGGCAGAACGCCGCAGGATTTCTTCTCGATATTGTTGCGGGCGGAGAATTCCTCCTTGAGTTGCCACCCCTTTTCCCCTATACTGAACTCAATTTTAGCGGATGTGCTCTCTGCCCTGCGCGTGTGGTCGCAATGCCCACGCGGAATAGCTCCTCATCGGGCAGGCTTTTTAGAGCGTGGTGTGCCAGCCCACCTTGGAGTGGGACGCCTGAAGCGCTCGCAAGCCCGCCCACCTGTTTGGCCGTCGACGTGAGGCCAAGGACCCACGGCAGGTGTGGAGAGCCAACGATAGCAAGGCGCCGGTTCCACCGGCGTCTTTTTTTGCCCCTTATCAGCGATGACCGAAACCAACGCCAATTCGACCGATAGCAACGGCATCCGCCGCCTGACTCTCGACGGCCGGGAGATCATCCTGCTCGGCACCGCCCACGTCTCCCAGGCGTCTGTGGACATGGTGCGTACCGTCATTGCCGCGGAACAGCCGGACACGGTCTGCGTCGAACTCGACCACCAGCGCCACAAGGCCCTGCGCAACCAGGGCCAATGGGAAACCCTCAACCTGATCGAGGTGATCCGCCAGGGGCAGGCGCCGTTTCTGTGCGCCAACCTGGCCCTGTCGGCCTACCAGAAACGGATGGGGCTGCACACCGGCGTCCGCCCCGGGGCCGAACTGGCCGCGGCGGCGGAAGAGGCGGAAGCGCGCAACCTGAAGTTATGCCTGGTCGACCGGCAGATCCGCACCACTTTGCTGCGCGCCTGGCGAACGGCCGGCTTCTGGAAGAAGATGAGCCTGCTGGCCACCCTGCTGGCCGGGATGTTCGAGAAGCAGGTCATCGACGAGGCGGAACTGGCGCGCCTGCGCGAAAGCGATACGCTGACGGTGCTGCTCGACGAACTGGCCCAGGTGCTGCCGACGGTCAAGACCATCCTGGTCGACGAGCGCGACCTGTACATGGCCAACGAGATTCGCCACTGCTCCGGGCAGCGCGTCGTTGCCGTGGTCGGCGCCGCGCACCTGCCGGGGATCAGCGCCCGCCTCGCCGCCCCCTCGCCGCCGCCTGATGTCATCGCCGAACTCAGCGTCATCCCCGAAAAGGGCAAGTTGAGCCAGTCGCTGCAGTGGCTGATCCCGGCCCTGGTGGTGGGGGTCTTCATTTTCGGCTTCTTCGCCGGCGACATGTCCAAGCTCAGCAGTGCCGCCATCGGCTGGGTCCTCGCCACCGGCGGATTCTCGGCACTGGCCACGGCTTTCGCCCTCGGCCACCCGCTGACCATCCTGTCGGCCTTCGTCGCCGCGCCGATCACCACCTTGCATCCGGCCATCGGCGTCGGCTTCGTCACCGGCCTGGTGCAGGCCTTCCTGGTCCCCCCCACGGTCAAGGACATGGAACGCGCCGGCGAGGATATCGTCACCGTGCGCGGCTGGTGGCGCAACCGCATGACCCGCGTGCTGCTGGTCTTCTTCCTCTCCAACCTCGGCGCCGCCGTCGGCGTGCTGCTGGCGTTCAAGTGGCTGAAGGATCTGCTCTGATTTAATTCCTCACGCACCAACGCAAAGCGGGGACCGGTTAGTTACCGGTCCCCGCTTTGGTTCAGCACAGCAATAACAACTGATCTTCGCGCGCGGCGCCCTCTTGCTATTCAGTGCTTTGCGTCTCTGTGCTAAAATTTATCTCATGACCGTTGAAAATCATGCCAAACACACCATCGATCCCGACCTGGCAAAACGCCTGCACCGGGCGCTGACCGCCGGCGGCGACGAGCTGCACGGGGTCCTGCAGGATCCGTCTCAGGAGGTGCTGCGCAGCGCCCTGAAGAACCGCATCCTTGAGCGAGGAACACCTGCTGGCGTTGCTCAAGCGCCGTGATCTCAACGAAGAGCTGCTCAAGGCGATCTGGCAGCTTGCCCTCGCGGCCGAAAGCCACCGCCTGCAGTTGGCCCTGGTGCGCAACCCGGGAACCCCCGGGCCGGTGATACTGGCCCTGCTGCCACGCCTGCACCTGTTCGAGCTGGTTGATCTCTGCTATCTCCCCGGCGTCACCCCCGACCAGAAGTTCGCCGCCGAACGCGCCATCCTGCAGCGCCTGCCGACCACCGAACTCGGCAACAAGATGACTGTCGCCCGCCGCGCCACCGCCAGCGTGGTCGGCGAGATGCTCAGAGACGGCGACCCGCCCCTGGTGGAGATCTGCCTGGCCAGCCCGCATCTGCGCGAAGTGGCGATCCTGCAGTTTCTCAATCGACCCACTGCCACGGCCGAGACCATCTCGATGGTCGCCCGCCACCCGCGCTGGCAGATGCGCCCCAATCTGCGCCTGGCCATCCTCAGGAACCGCCGCACCCCCGACCTCTGGTTCAGACAGTTTCTCCCCGGCATGCGCTCTCCCGACGTGCGTAACCTGCTCGCCTCGAAGCGGCTCAATCCGAGTCAGAAGAAGTTGGTGGAGGAGGAGTTGCAGCGGCGCGGAGGGCGCTAAGTGGCAGTTTTCATGACACTGGCAATCAAGCGGCCGCCCTTTGGGGGCGGCCGTCGGGTTTCGCTCAATTGTGGCTCCGGTCAGGCCGCCTTGACCTCGGAGGTGCACTGCGGGCAGCGGCTGGCCTTGAGCGGGATGGCCGAGAAACAGAACGGGCAGTCGCGGGTGGTCGGTTCGGCCGGCGGCGCGGCTTCCTCGCGCTTGAGTTTGTTCATGGAACGGATCAGCATGAACACGCAGAAGGCAACGATGACGAAGCTGACCACGCTGTTGATGAACAGGCCGTAGTTGATGGTCACCGCCCCGGCGGCCTTGGCGTCGGCCAGCGCCACATACGGCGCCGCGGCCTTGGTTCCCTGCTTCAGCACGATGAAGAGATTGGTGAAGTCGACATTCCCCAGGGCCATGCCGACCGGCGGCATCAACACATCATTGACCATCGAACTGATGATGGTGCCAAAGGCCCCGCCGATGATGATGCCGACCGCCATGTCGAGCACGTTGCCGCGCATGGCAAATTCCTTGAATTCCTTGAGCATGCCCTCACCTCCGGACGGATTGGATTTCCAGGATTGTATCAGCCGGTTGCCGCATTGCAACCCGGTGCGGCCCGAGGGCTTTCATTTTCATCCCCGGCCGCCTGCCCCGCCCCGCTCACCCCTTGCCCCGTCCGCCCGCCGCTACCGGCACGACCCGGCCGTTGCCACACTCGGGATGCACCCAGTTACGCCGGACCGGCAAACGCCGCAGGCGGTGAAACACGCAGCCGCACCGCTCACAGACCGCCACCGGCTTGAGCCGCTCCTGCCGCAGGGTGTGCAACGCGGCGCTCTGTCCGCTGCGCTGCGGGGCAATGCCGAAGGCCAGCGCCCAGGCGCGCCAGGCCGGCCCATGGGTACAGCGGTGGCGGCGCGGGTGCGGCGCGGTCAGGTGTTCGCAGGCATGCGCCAGCTCGTGCAGCAGGGTGGTCCGCAGCAGCGCCGGCTCCTGCAGCGGCTGGAGCCGGATGCACAGCGGCTCGCCACCACGGTGGGCGTAGCTGCCCAGCAGCCCCGTCGCCCGGCTCGACCTGACCGGCAGTTCGCCGAGCCGCGCCGTGAGCAGAGCGGCCCCGGCAGGGTTGAGCCGGCCGGCCACCCCGGTGACGAAGGCCTCCCAGACCCCCAGTTCGAGGGCATGGGATCGGACGGTGCGCAGCGCGCTCAAGGTCAGGCTAGCCTTTGCCGGGGCGCGGCGGAAGCGCCGCGGGTTCCGCGGGAACCGCCGGCGGCAGGGAAAAAATCTTCCCGGCGCCGGCTTTCTCGACCTCGTCGATGCGGCTGACCGCATGATAGGGGATCAGCAGCCGACGGACGCTGCCGAACTCGTTGCGCAGCGACTCCTCGCCGGGATCGACAACAATGCTCGAGCGCTCGCCGAACAGCAACCCCTCCACCTCGACAAAGCCGTAGACCTCGCTCTGGCTGATCTTCCGGGCGTAAAGCTCGTAGCCCTTCCCCTGGCTGGTGAAGAAGATGCGATAGATCGATTTATTACCAGCACTCATCCGTTGTCCTTCCACCCCGCTAGCCTGCAGCCCCTACTGGGCAGCCCCCTGCGGACCCTACAGGGACAGCCCCCTGCGGGGACAGTCCCTGGTCCCGCATTCAATCTTTCGCCACCACGAAACAGTTGCGGTACCCCTTGGTTTCGAATTCAGCCTCAGCCTGTACCGCCGCTGCCATGGTCGGGTACAGCCCCACCCTCACCCGATGATACTTCTGGCCGGCCACCCACCCCTCAATGACCGTGGCCTCGCCATGACCGCGGCGCAGTTCTTCGGCCAGGCGCTGGGCATTCTGCAGCACAATAAAGGCGCCGACCTGCACGGTGAACGGCCCGGCTTCATAGGACACCGGCTGTCGATAGGCAACCGCGCCACCGGCCGCCACCGGCTCCCGGTAGCCAAGCGCCTCGATCCGTACCGGCGCGGTACCGGGCCCGACGACTCCAAGCTCCTTGGCGGCCGCATAGGAAAGGTCGATGATCCGCCCGCGGACAAAGGGACCACGGTCGTTGACCCTCACCACACTCTGGCGACCGTTGCTCTGGTTGGTCACGCGCACGTAGACATTCATCGGCAAGGTCTTGTGGGCGGCGGTCATGGCGTGCATGTCGTAACTCTCGCCGTTGCTGGTCTTGCGGCCATGAAAATCCTGACCATACCAACTCGCCTTCCCTTCTTCGCGGTAGCCGTCGGCGCTGCGCACCGGCTCGAACCGCTCGCCGTTGACCTCGTACGGTTTCTGCGTCCCTTTCAGGTCGCTCCCCGGCGTATCGATGACCCTGACCCGGTAGCTCGGCCCACCACAGGCGGTCAGGCCAAGGATCAGCAGAAGCAAGGGAATGAGCCCGCCATGGATATTATGATATCGGTTTAAATTCATGAATAGTCAGTAAGTTGAAACCGTATACTTGATGTTTTATATCAATGCCATCCAGCATCGCCTGGCCCGTCGCCGAACAGTAAACATCTCTCCAGAAAAAAACAAAATCCCCCGGGCACGCAAGGCCGGGGGACGGTTGGTTCAAAAGCAGTGGCGCCGCAGCCAGGGCCTGGCCATTACTGCGGCTCTTCCACCACGGTCATCGCCCGGAACTTCCGGTAGCGCTGCTCGACCAGTTCATCGGGAGAAAGCTTGCTCAGCTCGGCGAGATGGCTCCGGAGCACCTTCTTGACCTGGTTGGCGGCCATGACATGGTCGTTGTGGGCTCCGCCGGGCGGTTCCGGAATGACCCCGTCGATGATCGTGCCCAACTCGTCGATATCCTGGGCCGTGAGCTTGAGCGCCTCGGCGGCCTGCGGGCCGCGGGTACCGTCGCTCCACAGAATCGCCGCACACCCTTCCGGGGAGATGACCGCGTAGACCGAGTACTGCATCATCAGCACCTTGTTGCCCACGGCGATGGCCAGCGCCCCGCCGGAGCCACCTTCCCCGGTGACGGTGACGATGATCGGTACGGACAAGGCCGCCATCTCGCGCAGGTTGCGGGCAATCGCCTCGGCCTGGCCGCGCTCCTCGGCGCCGATCCCCGGGAACGCCCCCGGCGTATCGACGAAGGTGAAGATCGGCAACTGGAACTGCTCGGCCATCTTCATCACCCGCAACGCCTTGCGGTAGCCTTCCGGATTGGGCATGCCGAAGTTGCGGTAGACCTTCTCCTTGGTGTCACGCCCCTTCTGGTGACCGATAATTGCGCACGGCGCCCCTTCGAACCGGGCGAAGCCGCAGACCAGCGCCGGATCGTCGCGGAAGTTGCGGTCGCCATGCACTTCGTTCCAATCGGTGAAGATGTGCTTGACGTAATCGAGGGTGTAAGGGCGGTTCTGGTGACGGGCCAACTGGGTGCGCTGCCAGCGCGTCAGGTTGGTGAAGATCTCATCGCGCAGCTTCTCGGCCTTCTTCTCGAGCTTCTTGATCTCGCTGGAGAAGTCGACATTGTCGGTGGAGTAGTCGCGCAGTTCGCGAATCTTCTGTTCCAGTTCGACCAGCGGTTTCTCGAAATCGAGGAAATACTGCATGCGTTCACTCCCGGCGGCCCGCAGGGCCTATTCAAAAGTCACGACATTATAGCCGAACAGCTTCTCAACGTCATCCATCAATTCATCGCAGGCTTGAATCCGCAAGGAATCCGGGAGCTTGACCACGGTTTCGCTGCGGTTCGGGATGATCAGATGGATGAGTCCCTCGCATTCGCCCCGGTAACGGCCGACGATTTCCCTGAGAGCGCGCAGTTGGCGGTCGTCGAGGCCCGGCGTGGTCACGCGGAAATGGATCCGCCTGGTCAGGCGTTCACGCACCTCCTTCAAAGACAGCACCTCGGTGACCAGCAGCTTGCTGCCGCGGTTGGCCGCGCCGCCCCGACCGGTGCCGTTACCGCCGCCCGGTCCCTCGCCGTCGTCCTGGACTTCCTCGCCGGCATCGACAGCGCCCCGCACCAGCAGCGGCTCCTCGCTTTTCAGCAGTTCGCTGGCAGCCATGTACACCTCCGGAAAGATCACCAGCTCGACAAAACCGCTCAGGTCCTCCAAGGTGACGAAGGCCATCCGGTCCCCCTTCTTGGTGGTCAACTCCTTGAGGCCCGCCACGATCCCGCACAAGCTCACTTCTTCCTTGTCGGCCCGCTCGGCAAGACTGGAGGTATCACAGGTCGCAAAGCGTTTGATGGCAGCGCTGTGCCGGGCCAGGGGGTGTCCGGTGATGTAGAAGCCGAGGGCCTCCTTCTCGTTGGCGAGCAGGACATTTTCCGGCCATTCGTCGCCCTCCGGGGGGCGGCTGCCGGCCCGCGGGACGACGATCTGCTCGGTGCCGAACAGCGATTCCTGGCCGAGTTCGCGTTCGCGCTGCAGCTTCTGGCCGGTGTCCACAGCCTCGTCAAGGATGGCTATGTCGTGGGCGCGCTTGCCGCCGACGCTGTCAAAAGCCCCGCATTTGATCAACGCTTCGATCACCCGGCGATTGACCCTTCTGAGGTCGACCCGTTCACAGAAATCCTGCAGGGAGTGGAACGGCTCATCCCGGCGCGCCTCCACAATCGCCTCCAGGGCCGCATCGCCGACCCCCTTGACCGCGCCGAGTCCGAAGCGGATGTCCTTCTCGTGCACGGCGAAATCGCGCCGCGAGGCATTGATGTCCGGCGGCAGAATGGCGATCCCCATATTGCGGATCTCGTTGATATTCTTGATGACCTTGTCGGTATTCTCCATGTCCTCGGTCAGCAGCGCGGCCATGAACTCCACCGGGTAGTGGGCCTTGAGGTAAGCGGTCTGGTAGGCGATCAGCGCATAGGCGGCCGAGTGCGACTTGTTGAAACCATACTCGGCAAACTTGGCCATCAGGTCGAAGATGCCTTCCGCCTTCTTCAGATCGAAGCCTTTGGCCTTGGCGCCGGCCAGAAACGGCGCCTTCTCCTTGGCCATGACCTCCGAGCTCTTCTTGCCCATGGCGCGGCGCAGCAGGTCAGCGCGGCCAAGGGTGTAGCCGGCCAGCACCTGGGCGATCTGCATGACTTGCTCCTGGTAGACGATGACCCCGTAGGTGTCCTTGAGGATCGGCTCCAGTTCCGGAAAGTCGTAGGTGATCGTCCTTCGGCCGTGCTTGCGCTGGATGAAGTCGTCGACCATGCCGCTCCCCAGGGGGCCGGGACGGTAGAGGGCGCAGACCGCGATGATGTCCTCGAAGCAGGAGGGTTTGAGCTTGATCAGCAGTTCCTTCATACCCGACGACTCGAGCTGGAAGACACCAGTGGTATTGCCCGCCTGCAGCAACTGGTAGGTCACCGGGTCGTCGTCACGCAGCCTGGTGAGGTCGAAGGCCGGATCCTTGTCGGCATGGATCAGGCGCACCGCATTTTCGATGACCGTGAGGTTCTTGAGTCCGAGAAAGTCAAACTTGATCAGGCCGATCTTCTCGACGCAACCCATGTCATACTGGGTCACCTGCCCCTGCGACTTCTGGTCGACGTAGAGCGGCAGGTAGTCGGTGAGCGGCCTGGGGGTGATCACCACCCCGGCAGCATGGGTCGAGGCATGGCGGGTCAACCCCTCGAGGGCCAGAGCGACGTCGAACAGCTGCTTGACCTTCGGGTCCTTGTCGACCATCTCCCGCAGCTTCGGTTCCTGCCTGAGGGCGTCGGTCAGCGTCACCTTCTTGCCGGTCGGGTTGGGGACCAGCTTGGCGATCTTGTCGACCTCGCCATAGGCCATCCCCATGGCCCGCCCGACGTCGCGGATCACCGCCCGGGCCAGCATCGAGCCAAAGGTGATGATCTGCGCCACATTGTCGCGCCCGTACTTGTCGCGCACATAGCTGATCACCCGGTCGCGGCCGTTGATGCAGAAGTCGACATCGATATCGGGGGTCGACACCCGTTCCGGATTGAGAAACCGCTCGAACAAAAGATGGTAGGGGAGCGGGTCGAGGTCGGTGATGCGCAGGGCATAGGCGACCAGACTGCCGGCACCGCTGCCGCGCCCCGGACCAACCGGGACCCCGTTCTGCTTCGACCAGTTGATGAAATCGGCGACGATCAGGAAATAGCCGGCGTAGCCCTTGTCGATGAGGACCTTGAGCTCGCGCTCCAGCCGGTCGTGGTAAGACTGGGCGGCGGCAGCGTCGAAATCCGGGCGGAGCAGGCGGATCTCGGCCAGGCGTTTTTCCAGTCCCGCGCGGGCGTCGCGTTCCAGATGCGCGGCCGGCGTTTCCCCCGGCGGCAGCGGGTAGACCGGGAAGTGCGGGTTCTTGCCGTCGGCGTGCAGCTCCAGGTTGCAGCGCTCGGCGATCGTCACGGTGTTGGCCAAGGCCTCCGGGACGGCCTTGAACAGTTCGGCCATCTCCGCCGGGCTCTTCACGTAGAACTCGTGGTTGGCAAAACGCATGCGCGACGGGTCGTCCATGGTCTTGCCGGTCTGGATGCAGAGCAGGACTTCGTGAGCGAAGGCGTCCTCGCGGCGCAGGTAGTGGCAGTCGTTGGTCGCCACCAGCGGCAGGCCGAGCTCGCGGCTCAACTCGATCAGCCCCTTGTTGACCGTCGCCTGTTCGGGGATGTGGTTTTCCTGCAGCTCCAGGTAAAGCCGGTCGCGGTCGAAGACTTGCGCCATCTCGCCGGCCCGTTTGCGCGCCTGCTCCGTCCGCCCCTGGTTGAGCAGGCTGGGGATCTCCCCGCCCAGACAGGAGGTCAGGGCGATCAGGCCGTCGTTGTGGGTCGCGAGCAGATCCCAATCGATGCGCGGCTTGTAGTAGAACCCTTCCTGGTAGGCGGTGGAGACCAGTTTGCAGAGGTTGCGGTAGCCGATCTGGTTCTTGCACAACAAGATCAGGTGCCCGGACGCATCGCCGGAACTGGCCGCACCGCTCTTGTCATGGCGCGAACTGGGAGCGACGTAGACCTCGCAGCCGATGATCGGCTTGACGCCGGCGGCCTGGGCCTTGAGGTAAAACTCGATGGCCCCGAACATATTGCCGTGATCGGTGATGGCGATCGCCGGCATGCGGAATTCGCGGGCCCGTTCCACCAGGTCGCCGATGCGGTTAGCGCCGTCGAGGAGGCTGTACTGGGTATGAACGTGCAGGTGCACGAAGGGGGCGTGGTGCATAAATCAGGAACTCGTCAATTGTCAGAGGTCATTGGTCAAACGTCATTGGTCGACGATTCAACAAGTGACAAGTGACAAAGGGTAATTACAGAACTTCGACATCGAACTGTTTCAGAATATCGACCAGGCGGATCAGCGGCAGGCCGATCAGGGCAGTGTAGTCGCGCCCCTCCAGTTTCTCCATCAGGGCGATACCCAGCCCCTCGATCTTGAACGACCCGGCGCAGTCGACCGGGTTTTCGCGCTCGACATACTTGCGGATCTGCGCCTCGGTCAGTGCGCGCAAAGTGACCGTGAAGGTCTCGCAAGTCGCGAAATGGGCACCATCGGCACTATCGAAGACCGCCACGCCGGTATAGAACGTATGGGCCTTCCCCTGCATGTCGAGAAGCTGGACTATGGCCTGTTCGGGGCTCCCCGGCTTCCCCACAATCCGGTGGCGGGCATCGACGAAAACCTGGTCGGCACCGATGATCAGCGCGTCGGGGTAGCGGCCCGCCAGGCTCTTGGCCTTGTGCAGCGCCTGGTGGCGCACCAGCAGCTCCGGCGACACCCCCTGGTCGAGCTGCTCGGAGAAGAGTGGCGCGGCCACGCTGAAGCTCACCCCCAGCTGGCGCAGCAGCTGCAGGCGATAGGGGCTGGTCGAGGCAAGCACGATGGTGCGCATGGCGACTCCGCGGCGGCAGGCAACGCTATTTCTTAACCCAGAGGACCTAAAAATGCAATGCAGCTGATGGAGCAGGCCCGGCGCTGCTCGACAAGCCGCCGCCATCACAGGGCTTACCCGCCCCTTCCGGATCTGTCGAAAAAACGTGTGGACTTTTTAACGAAATTTTCTTATAAGAGACCGACAGAGTCAGCTTCGCCCGAATATTCCACTTGTTCCGGAGGAGACGCATGAAGACTGCCAGACCTCTCGTCACGATCCTTGCCCTGCTGATGCTGGGGCTCCCCCTCGCCGCCCACGCCGCCAAGTACCAGGAGATCGACACCAAGGGGGTCAAGGCAATGATGGATGCCGGCGGCGTCCTGGTGGTCAACCCGCTGACGCCGATCGAGTTTGCCGACGAGCACATCGCCGGCTCGGTCAACATCCCCATCGAACGCCTCAAGCAGGGACTCCCCGCCGACAAGAGCAAGCCGATCATCTTCTACTGCCTGGGCGAAAAGTGCGTCTACTCCTGGCGCGCCGCCGAAGACGCCGCCGACCTCGGCTACCTCAACCTCTATGCCTACCGCGGCGGCATCCCCGCCTGGAAGGCCGCCGGCTACCCGACCGCCGCCACCGACAAGCTGCCGGAGGTGAAGGTCCCGATGATCAGCACCGAGCAGCTGGCCGCCAAGCTGAAGAGCGACGACATGGTCCTGGTCGACATCAACGCCGACGAGGATGCCGACAAGTTCTGGGTCGACACCCCCAAGCGCATGCACATCCCCCTGCTCGAGCTCGACCAGAAGTACAAGAGCATCCCCAAAGGCAAGGAGATCGTCATCATGTGCCTGAAGGGGCATCGCGGGCCGACGGCGGCGCGCTTTCTGGCCGCCAAAGGCTACAAGGACGTGAAGATTGTCGAAGGCGGCATCCAGCAGTGGGTGCTCGAAGGGCGCCCGGTCAAGAAGAAATAGCCTTCGCCCTCTCCCTCACCATTGCCGCCCGGCCGCTGCATGCGGCCGGGCGGCGGCGTTTCGGCGGGAGCCCGTCACTCCGTGGCGTGGCGCGCCAGGGCGGCGCGCAGCCCGGCGACAAAGTCCCGGCGCAGCTCCGCCGGGGCCAGCACCTCGACGTGCGGCACGAAGCCGTAGAGCCAGGCCAGGATCTCGGTACGGCCGCCGGCCTCGAGGGTCAGGGTCACGCTGCCGTCGGCGTGAAGTTCGCGACGCTGGCTGGGGTGCCAGATGCGCTCGGCCACCAGGTGGGCGACCTCGGCGGCAAAGCGAACCCGCAGCGCCATCGGCGCCTCGTTGACCAGGCCGAAACCGCCGCCGATGAGTTGCTCGGCGGTGAAATCCTCGGGTACCTCGAAACGCTCTTTCGTCAGCTCCACCCCTTGCACGCGATCGACCAGGAAGAGCCGCAGCGCCTTGCGGTTGTGGGCGTAGCCGCCGAGGTAGAGCGCCCCTTGCGTAAAGAGTAGCGTGTAGGGATCGAACAGGTAGATTTCCGGCTCGCGCCGCGCCGGGGTGTAGTGCAGGCGGATGCGGTACTGGAAGAGCAGCGCCTCGCGCAGGGCGGCAAGGATGTCGTGCTGGGAACGGTAGTCGTGCACCCCCTGGAAGCGCGGCGCCACGGCCTCGGCGATCCGCTCCAGGTGTGCCACGCTGCGCGGCGGCAGGCTGGAGCGGATCCGCCCGAAGATCGCGTCGAGATCCTCCTGGAACGGCGTCCCCTGCAGAAAGCTGAGCTGGCCGCGGCACAGGTAGAGGGTCATCAGCTCCTGCAGGGAGAAGGTGATCGGCGGCAGGTTTTTAAAACCGGTGATGAACCGGTAGAGCACCCGGCCGTCGCCCTGTCGCTCCGGCATCAACGGATAGCCGGCCGCGCCGATCGCTTCGAGATCGCGGTAGACAGTGCGCCGGGTGACGCCGCACTCTTCGGCCAGTTCATCGACCGTCGCCCCGTAGCGCGCCTCGAGCAGGCGGATGACGTCATGCAGCCGGGCGGCCTGGCTGTATTTCTTGGAGGGTTTGCCGGGGCGGTGGGGTTCGGTCATGAATAAATCTCGAGAAGCAGGAGACGAGAGACGAGATGAGATACGAGAGACAGTCTAAGCCGGAAGCGGCGTAATGTTGGACTTTTCGCGTTTCGCGTTTCACGCTTCCGGGCTTGTTCTAGTGATACTGGATCCTGTGGACCCCATCCAGCTTTTCAATCAGGCCGGACAACTCGCGGCCCATGCGCCGGCGATGCTGGGTCAGGACATATTCGAAGGTGATCTCGCCATGCTGCAGATCGATCTGCGAACGGATGTCGGTGATGGTCATGCTCCGGTCGAGGAAGAACCTTTCAATTTCATCCTGCAGCCCCGGCCGGTTGCGGGCCGTGATCGCCATGTCGAGATAGCGGTCCTTCTTGATGATCGGCTCGAGCTTCTTGAGGAAGACCAGGCTGAGCAGCGCCAGCACCGTGGCCATCACTCCGGGTAGGAAGAGCCCCATGCCAAAGGCCATCCCCAGCCCCGCGGCCAGCCAGAGGCTGGCGGCGGTGGTCAGTCCGCGCACCGTGACCCCCTCCTTGATGATCACCCCGGCGCCGAGGAAACCGATGCCGGTGACGATCTGCGCCGCGGTACGGCTGGGATCGATGCGCAGTGCCGACTGCACATCGTGCGCGGCATATTTGAGGTGAAACGCCTCGGAGACGATCATCATCAGGCCGGCGCCGAGGGCCACCAGCAGGTGGGTGCGCAGCCCGGCCGGGCGGCCGTGCTTCTCGCGCTCCAGTCCGACTGCCCCGCCGGCGATGGCGGCCAGAATCAGCTTGACCAGGATCGCCAGTTCGTAGCTGCCGTAGAGCGTGTCGGCGAAGAACATGTCTACCCTTTCTAAAGCATTGACGCAGAGGCGCTGAGGCACGGAGAAAATAAGATCCAAATTTCAGCTCAAGATTCTCCTCTGCGCCTCAGCGTCTCCGCGTCAATGCAGGTTTTATAGATTCATTCCCACTCGATGGTCGCTGGCGGCTTGCTCGACACATCATAAACCACTCGGTTGACGCCGCGCACCTCGTTGATGATGCGGTTGGAGATGCGCGCCAGATCCTCGTAGGGAAGCGGATACCAGCCGGCGGTCATGAAATCCTTGGTCTCCACCGCGCGCAGGGCGACCACGTACTCGTAGGTACGGCCGTCGCCCATGACGCCGACGCTCTTCACCGGCAGAAACACGGCGAAGGCCTGGCTGATCTTGTCGTAGTGGCCGCTCTGGTAGAGTTCGTCGATGTAGATGGCGTCGGCGTGGCGCAGGATGTCGCAGTACTCCTTCTTCACCTCGCCGAGGATGCGCACCCCCAGTCCCGGCCCCGGGAAGGGGTGGCGCCAGACCATGCGATGCGGCAGCCCCAGCTCCTCGCCGATGGCGCGCACCTCGTCCTTGAACAGCTCGCGCAGCGGCTCGAGCAGCTGCAGCTTCATGTAATCCGGCAGGCCGCCGACGTTGTGGTGGCTCTTGATGTTGTGGGCCTTGCCGGTCTTGGCCCCGGCCGATTCGATGACGTCCGGGTAGATCGTCCCCTGGGCCAGCCAGTTGGCGTTGGCGAGCTTCTTCGACTCCTCCTCGAAGATGTCGACGAACAGGTTGCCGATGATCTTGCGCTTCTGCTCCGGGTCGGTCACGCCGGCCAGCTTGCTTAAGAAACGCATCTTCGGCATCGACGCGCAGGACCTTGACGCCGAGGTTCTCGGCGAAGGTCGCCATCACTTGGTCGCCCTCGCCGAGGCGCAGCAGGCCGTTGTCGACAAAGACGCAGGTGAGCTGGTCGCCGATGGCGCGGTGGATCAGCGCCGCCGCCACCGACGAATCGACACCGCCGGAGAGGCCGAGGATCACCTGCTCGCCGCCAACCTGGGCGCGGATGCGCGCCACCGCGTCGTCGATGATGTGCCCCGGGGTCCACTGGCCGGTGCAGCGACAGATCTTGCGCACGAAGGTGTCGAGCAACAGTTCGCCGCGCGGGGTGTGGTTGACCTCCGGGTGGAACTGCACGCCGTAGAGGCTGCGCTTGATGTCCTGGATGGCGCAGACCGGGGCGTTGGCGGTTCTGGCCACCACCTGGAAACCGGGTGGCACCACCGCGACGTGGTCGCCGTGGCTCATCCACACCGGGCTGTGCCCTTCGACAAAGAAGCTGTCGAACAGCGGGCCGGGCGTTCCCGTCGCGTGCAGGTCGGCGTGGCCGAATTCGCGCTTCCCCGCCGGCACCACCTGGCCGCCAAAGTGGCGGCTCATCAGCTGCATGCCGTAGCAGATCCCCAGCACCGGCACACCGAGTTCGAACAACTCCTCGGCCACCGCCGGCGCCCCCTCGTCATAGACCGACTTCGGCCCGCCGGAGAGGATGATCCCGGACGGCTTGAAAGCGCGGATCGCCTCCAGTCCCATGTCGAAGGGGTGCAACTCGCAGTAGACGTGCGCCTCGCGCACCCGCCGCGCGATCAGCTGGGTGTATTGAGAACCGAAGTCAAGAATCAGGATTTTTTCGGAATGGATGTCCATGCTGTCCTTCGGTGGCCGCTGAAAAAGGCCCATCTGCGGCGTTGCCCTCGGCCTCGTCGCTGCGACGTACCCAAGGGTACGCCTCACTTCTCGCCCTTCGGGCGCCTTGCACCTAGACCTTTTTGAGCGGCCGTCAGTTGCCGTTTCGCTCGACCCGGTAATTCGGCGCCTCGTGCGTAATCGCCACGTCATGCACGTGCGATTCGCGCAGGCCGGCGTTGGTGATGCGCATGAACGCCGCCTGCTCCTGCAGTTCCTTGAGGGTGCGGCAGCCGGTGTAGCCCATCCCCGAGCGCAGCCCGCCCATCAGCTGATGAATGGTGGAGGAAAGCGGGCCGCGGTACGGCACGCGCCCCTCGATCCCCTCGGGAACCAGCTTGATCTCGCTCTCCACGTCCCCCTGGAAATAGCGGTCCTTGCTCCCCTGCTTCATGGCGCCGAGGCTGCCCATGCCGCGGTAGCTCTTGTAGGTACGCCCCTGGTAGAGGATCGTCTCCCCCGGCGACTCGTCAGTGCCGGCGAAGAGCGAACCGATCATGATCACGTCGGCCCCGGCGGCGATCGCCTTGGGCAGTTCGCCGGAGTACTTGATGCCGCCGTCGGCAATCAGCGGAATCCCCTGTTTGCGGGTGATGCGGGCCACGTCGGCGATGGCCGAGATCTGCGGCACGCCGACCCCGGCGACGATGCGGGTGGTGCAGATCGAGCCGGGGCCGATGCCGACCTTGACCGCGTTGGCGCCGGCCTTGATCAGGACCTCGGCGGCAGCGGCGGTGGCGATGTTGCCGGCCACCAACTCGATGTTCGGGAAGGTCGAGCGCAGGCGCTTGACGCCGTCGATCACCCCCTGGGAGTGGCCGTGGGCGGTGTCGATGATGATCACGTCTGCCCCGGCTCGCAGCAGCGCTTCGGCGCGCGCCTCCATGTCGTCGGTCGGACCGACCGCCGCGCCGACCCGCAGGCGGCCGAGGCTGTCCTTGCAGGCGTTGGGGTACTTCTTGACCTTCTCGATATCCTTGATGGTGATCAGCCCCTTGAGGTTGCGGTCGTTGTCGACCACCAGCAGCTTCTCCACGCGGGTGTGCTTGAGGTGCTCGCGAGCCTCCTCCAGGGTGGTGCCGACCGGCACGGTCACCAGGTTGCGCTTGGTCATGCGCTCGGAGATGGGGATGTCGAAGTCGGTCTCGAAACGCAGGTCGCGGTTGGTCAGGATGCCGACCAGCTTCCCCTTGGCATTGATGATCGGCACCCCGGAGATCCGGTACTTCTCCATGCTTTCGAGCGCCTCGCGGATCTTCTGGGTCGGGCGCATGGTGATCGGATCGACGATCATCCCCGACTCGCTCTTCTTCACCTTATCGACTTCCGACGCCTGCTCGGCGATGGTCATATTCTTGTGGATGATCCCCATCCCCCCCTCGCGCGCCATGCAGATGGCGGTGCGCGATTCGGTCACCGTGTCCATTGCTGCCGACAACAACGGAATATTGAGGCGGACATTGGGGGTGATCCAGGTGGAGAGATCGGTCTCCTTGGGCAGGATCGTCGAATGGGCGGGGAGCAGCAGGACGTCGTCGAACGTCAACCCTTCGCGAAGCTCTTTGTCCAGCATGATCGGCACCTCCGGTACGGGGGAAAGGCGGGAAGATTTAAACGATGATTTTATGCCAGCAGGCGTCGACAGTCAAGGAGAAACGGTGGCTGGATCAGCCGGGCCAGAAGGTTAACCTACCGTAATCAAACGTTTTTTTTAAATGGTTCGGGATAGTCGACGGACATCAGGCAGAGTCCGTGCGGCGGAGCCGTCGGCCCACTTCTGAGCCCAGGCTCTTTGACAAGGAGCCGGGGGATGTCACCCCCCGGCCGCTTTCCCTTACCCACATCGACCAGGGTGCCGACCAGCATGCGCACCATGTTCCGCAAGAAACCGCTGCCGCGCACATCGATATGCAGCAAGGTCCCGTCCTCGACCAGGTCGATGGCATCCAGCCGGCGCACGGTGGTTTTCGCCGCGCAGCCACTGGCGCGAAACGCGGCAAAGTCGTGCTCGCCGACCAGCAGCGCAGCCGCTTCCCGCATGGCATCCAAGTCAAGGATGCCGCGAACCTGCCAGGCACGGCGCCCGCTCAGCGGCGAGCGCACGCTGCGGCGGTCGATGCTGTAGCGATACCATTTTGCCCGGGCACCGAAGCGCGCGTGAAACGTGTCCGGCATCTCGTAAGCTGCGTACACGGCAACATCGGCGGGCAGCAGGCGGTTGAGCCCGTCGCGAAAGGCCCGCAGCGGCAGGTCGCGCTGCGTGGTGAAATGAACCGGCATGGCGCAGGCATGCACCCCGGCATCGGTACGCCCAGCCGAATGCAGACGCACCGGCTCGCCGAGCAGCTCCGCCAGCGCACCCTCGACCACCTCCTGGACGCTGCGCCCGTTGGGCTGCAACTGCCACCCGGCAAAATCGGTACCGTCATACTCGAGGATCAGCAGAATGGTGCGCATCGATCGCCTTAAAGGAACGGGGGCCACTCGGCCCCCGTCTTGCTTTCAAGGTTTTGCTGAGCACTCATCGCTCAGCACTATTTTTCGGCCAGGATCCGCACCATGCGGCGCAGCGGCTCGGCGGCACCCCACAGCAGCTGATCGCCGCAGGTGAAGGCCGACAGGTAATGCGGACCCATCTTCATTTTGCGCACCCGGCCGATCGGCACGGTAAGCAGGCCGGAAACCGCGGCCGGGGTCAGCTCGGAGACCGAAGCCGCCTTGGTGTTGGGGATCAACTTGACCCACTGGTTGTCATTGGCGATGAGGGCCTCGATGTCGGCAATCGGCAGGTCGCGGTTGAGCTTGATGGTCAGCGCCTGGCTGTGGCAGCGCATGGCACCGACGCGCACACAGATACCATCGACCGGGATCGGCGTGGTGGTGCCGAGGATCTTGTTGGTCTCAACCAGCCCCTTCCACTCCTCGCGGCTCTGGCCGTCCTCGACCTCGCGGTCGATCCACGGCAGCAGGTTGCCGGCCAGCGGCGCACCGAACTCCTGCTTCGGCATGGCGTCGCTGCGCAGGGCGGCGGTGACCTTGCGGTCGATCTCGAGGATCGCCGAACCGGGGTTCTTGAGCAGGTCCGCCACCGAACCGTTGAGCACGCCCATCTGGTCGAGCAGTTCGCGCATGTTCGGGGCACCGGCGCCGGAGGCCGCCTGGTAGGTCATGGTCGACAGCCATTCAATCAGATTGGCGCGGAACAGACCGCCCAGCGCCATCAGCATGAGGCTGACCGTGCAGTTGCCGCCGATGAAATCCTTCTGGCCGTTCTTCAGCGCCTGGTCGATGACGTTGCGGTTCACCGGGTCGAGAATGATGACCGCGTCCTTTTCCATGCGCAGGGTGGAGGCCGCATCGATCCAGTACCCCTGCCACCCCTGCTTGCGCAGTTCCGGGTGAACGGCCTTGGTGTAGTCGCCCCCCTGGCAGGTGAGGATGACGTCAAGCTTCTTCAGCGCGCCCAGATCATCGGCGCTGATCAGCTTGCCGGCACCCATCGGGGCGTCCTGCCCCGCCTGGGAGGTGGAAAAGAAGACCGGCTCGATACCGGCGAAGTCGTTTTCTTCCTGCATGCGCTGCATGAGAACCGAACCGACCATCCCGCGCCAACCGACGATACCAACTTTCATGGCACTGTTCCTTTTCTGATGTTGATTTTTGTTTAACGATTTAATTATGCCTGAGAACGTGGATTTTTCGCAAGGTCAAGGCGGCCAAGCGATCCCGCGGAGGCGTACCGCAAGGTACGTCGCACAAGGGATCGCGCCGGCCAACGCCGAGATTGCGGAAAAGCCGCGTTCTAAAGAGCGGCCACAATCGCGTCACCCATCTCCGCCGTATTCACCACACGCTCTCCCGGCTTGTTCTGGAAGATGTCGCGGGTGCGCAGTCCCTGGTCGAGGACCTTGGCCACGGCGTTATCGATGGCGTCGGCGGCATCGAGCATGCCGAAGGAAAACTTGAGCATCATCCCCGTCGAGAGGATCTGGGCGATGGGGTTGGCGATCCCCTGGCCGGCGATGTCCGGGGCGCTGCCGCCCGACGGCTCGTACATGCCGAAGGTCCCTTCCGCCAGTGATGCCGAAGGGAGCATGCCGAGGGAACCGGTCAGCATCGCCGCCTCGTCGGAGAGGATGTCGCCGAACATGTTCTCGCACAGGATCACATCGAACTGCTTCGGCCACTTGACCAGCTGCATGGCGGCGTTGTCGACGTACATGTGGGAGAGGGCCACATCCGGGTACTCCTTGGCAATTCCGGTAACGATCTCGCGCCACAGCACCGACGAGGAGAGGACGTTGGCCTTGTCGATGGAGCAGACCTTCCGGTCGCGCTTGCGGGCGGCCTGGAAGGCTACGTGGGTAATGCGCTCGATCTCCGGCACGCTGTAGCGCATGGTGTCGAAGCCGACCCGTTCGCGCCCCTGCCCTTCGATCCCCTTCGGCTGGGCGAAGTAGATGCCGCCGGTCAGTTCGCGGATCACCAGCACGTTGAAGCCGCCGGCGATGACCTCTTCCTTCAGCGACGAGGCGCCGGTCAGCGACGGAAAGATGATCGCCGGGCGCAGGTTGGCGTAGAGGCCGAAAATCTTGCGCAGCGGCAGCAGCGCGCCGCGCTCCGGCTGCTCGTCGGGCGGCAGGCTCTCCCACTTGGGCCCGCCGACGGAGCCGAAGAGTATGGCATCGGCGGCCTTGCAGATGTCGATGGTGCTCTGCGGCAGGGCCTTCCCTTCGAGGTCGATGCCGGCGCCACCGACGTTGGCGTGGGTGCGCGTGAACTTGACCGCGCATTTCCGCTCGATGGCGTCGAGCACCTTGAGCGCCTCGGCCATCACCTCGGGGCCGATGCCGTCGCCGGGAAGAACGGCTACCTTGAAGGTCTTTGACATAAGTTTCTCTCCTGGATCCGTAAATGCCGGTTGGGATACCGCTCCCCGCCCGGAAATCGACGTGCCACTATAGGAGCGCATCTGACCGCTGTCAATCGACTTTTCCGATAAAAACGGGACGTTGACCGGGCTATCCTCGCCAGCGATTTCAGGTGGCTTGAAAGCAGGCAGACTTCCCCGTATACTGCCCGACCAATCCTCATAAACTCCGGAGCAACTGATGAGCCTGAGTCCGACCGTGGTCGTTGCCGACTGCAGCGAAGCCTTCCTGATGTACCTGTCGATTCTGCTCAACCGCCTCGAATTCGAGGCGCTGCCGGTGACTTCGGGGGCAGCCGCAATCAAGATGGTCCGCGCCGTTCGCCCCAATCTGCTGATCGTCGGGGCCGAACTCGCGGAAGCCGATCCACTGCAGCTGATTGCGGAACTGCGTGCGGATGAGACGTTCGGCGGTTTGCCCATCTATTTCACCAGCGCCAATGAAACCGACGAGGAAACCGCCATGGCCGCAGGGGCAACCGGTTTTCTGGCCAAGCCGATCGGTCTCGAGGCCCTGCACGCCGCCCTCGAGCAGACCCGCAACTTCCCCGGCGGCCAGCGCCGTTCGCCGCGCATTGCCTTCACACGCCAGGTCGACCTGGACTGGAACGGCCAGACAGTCGCGTGCCAGGCGGTCAGCCTCTCCGAGGGGGGGATCTACATCCGGCGGCGCTTCCCCTTCCCCCAGGGCTGCCTGGTTGATATTCATCTCCCTATGGACGAAGGCGCCACCCTGCGGCTCGAGGGGGAGGTTATCTACACGAAAAACCTGCCCAAGGACCGCTTTACCCTCCCCCCCGGCATGGCGATCCGCTTCCTTTCTCCATCTGAGGAAATCATCGGGCGCCTGCGCCGAATGATCGCCGAGCGACTGATCGCTGACATCGTCGCCGAGCAGGACGAACCGGTCATCCGCAGGTAAACATAACTGCATATAATTGTCTTCGGCTTCGACATTCCAAAACTCTGCCGGGGGTTCGGCGACGTCCTGCTGAACCTTTTCGGGGGAGGAAGCCGGTAGACAGGACTCAGGACTCATATCCCCAGATAAGCCCGCTTCACCTCCTCGTTAACCAGCAATCGCTCGGCCGTGTCGGCCAGCACCACCCGGCCATTCTCCAGCACGTAGCCGCGATGGGCCAGCTTGAGCGCCTGGTTGGCGTTCTGCTCGACCAGGAAGACCGTGGTCCCCTCTTGGTTGATGCGCCGGATGATGGCAAAGATCTGCCGGATCACCAGCGGCGCCAGCCCCAGCGACGGCTCGTCAAGCAGCAACAGCTTCGGCCGGGCCAGCAACGCCCGCGAGATCGCCAGCATCTGCTGCTCGCCACCAGAGAGCGTCCCGCCCGGTTGGTGGCGGCGCTGGGCGAGAATCGGGAAGAGCTCCATGACGTGATCGAGGTCGCGCCGAATCCCGGCCCGGTCACGGCGCAGGAAGGCCCCGAGCTCCAGGTTCTCGATGACGCTCATCTGCGGGAAGATGCGCCGTCCCTCGGGCACCTGGACGATGCCGCGGGCGACGATGGCGTTGGGCGGCAGCCCCTTGAGCGACTCCCCTTCGAAGCGAAGGTCACCAGCCTGCGCGCGGACCAGGCCGCAGATGGTCATCAGCGTGGTGCTCTTCCCCGCGCCGTTGGCGCCGATCAGGGTGACGATCTCCCCGGCGCCGACGCTGAGCGTCACCTCGCGCAGCGCCTGGATGCGTCCGTAACCGGCCTGGACCTCCCGCAGCTCAAGCATGGACGTCCTCACCGAGATAGGCCTCGATCACCCTGGGGTTGCCGCGGATTTCGGCCGGCGTTCCACAGGCGATCGACTTGCCGTATTCCAGCACATGAATCCGGTCGGAGATGTTCATCACCAGTTTCATGTCGTGCTCGATGAGCAGGATCGCCACCCCGTCTTCATTGCGGATGCGCACGATCAGTTCGTCCAGTTCATTGGTTTCCTGCGGGTTCATGCCGGCGGCCGGCTCGTCGAGCAGCAGCAGGCCGGGGGCGGTTGCCAGCGCCCGGGCGATCTCCAGGCGGCGCTGGGCGCCGTAAGGGAGGTTGCCGGCCACTTCATCGGCATACTGTGCCAGCCCCAGCCGTTCGAGCAGGGCGTAGCTGCGCGTCACGGTCTCCTGTTGCTGGCGGCGGGTGTCCGGGCCGTGCAGGATGGCGCCGAGCAGCCCGGTCGTGGTGCGGCAATGGCGGCCGAGCATGACATTCTCCAGGGTGGTCATGCCGGCAAACAGGCGGATGTTCTGGAAGGTGCGCGCCAGCCCGAGAGCGGTCACGCGGTGCGGCGCCAGCCCGTCGATCCGCCGGCCAATCTGCCCCGGCAACTGCACGTGGATCTCGCCCAGCGTCGGGCGATAGATGCCGGTCACACAGTTGAACAGGGTGGTCTTGCCGGCACCGTTGGGACCGATCAGGGCGACGATTTCACCGGGAAAGATCTCCAGCGAGACCCCGTCGACGGCACGCAGTCCGCCGAAATCCATGGTCAGCTCCCTGATCGCGAGAAGCGCGGACATCACGCCCCCTCCCCGTTCGGCACCCGGTAGCGGCGCCGCCGGGCGATGACCAGCCCCCGCGGGCGGACGATCATCATCAGCACCATGATCGCCCCGAACACCAGCATGCGGTATTCGGCTACCGCCCGCAGGTACTCGGGGAGGAGCACCAGCACCAGGGCGGCAAGGACCACCCCGACGATGGAACCCATGCCGCCGAGGACGACAATCGAGAGAACCAGCGCCGACTCCATGAAGGTGAAGCTGTTGGGGTTGATGTAGGTGTTGCGGGCGGCGAAAACCACCCCGACCAGCCCGGCCCAGAAGGCCCCGAAGGCGTAAGCCGACAGCTTGGTGTTGACAATGTTAATTCCCATCGCCGCGGCAGGCGATCTCGTCCTCGCGCAGGGCCACCCAGGCCCGGCCGATACGCGAATGCTGCAGGCGCCGGGTCACGAAAACGGTGACCGCCACCAGGGCGATCAGCAGGTAGTAGAGGTACGTGGTCACCCCGGCGAGCGACAGTTCGGCTCCGAACAGCCCCGGGCGGGCGATGCCGGCGATCCCCTTGCCGCCGCCGAACAGTTCTTCCCAGTTTTCGAAGACGATCTTGGCGATGGAGCCGAAACCGAGGGTGACGATCGCCAGGTAGTCGCCGCGCAGGCGCAGAATCGGGAAGCCGAGGAGGATGCCGCACAGGGCCCCGGCCAGCCCGCCAAGGGGCAGGCAGAGCCAGAAACCGACGCCGTGCAAGGTGTTGAGCAGGGCGTAGCTGTAGGCGCCGACCGCGAAGAAGGCAATGTAGCCGAGGTCAAGCAGGCCGGCCAGGCCGACGGTGATGTTCAGCCCCAGGCCGAGCACCACGAAGATCAGCGCCAGCACCATGATATTGGCCTGGTAGGTATCGACCAGCAGCGGAAAGAGCACTGCCACGCCCAGCAGGACGCCGAGAGCCGGGCGGTAAAGGCGCGGCTGCTCGAGCAGGTTTGCGGCAACGCTGGTCAGCAGCCACGGCGCCGCCGGTGCTGCGGCCAGTCGCCGCTGCCGCCAGAATTCTGCCGCCCGCCATATCAGCACCACCAGGAACGCCCCCGCCCCCACCCAGGGAAGCTTTTCCCAACGCCATTCCACCACGTTATGAAGGGTGTCGACGCGCACTGCCAATAACGGCAGGGCCAGGAACATGAACCAGAGCGCCGCCACGCCGGCCGCCCGCAGATGGGCCAGGATTACCGCCACGTCGCCCCCTTCAGACCTTCGACCGGACGGCCCGGCCAAGCAGGCCGGACGGGCGCAGGGTCAGGATCAGCACCAGCACGCCGAAGGCGAAAACATCCTCATAGGCACTGGAAATATAACCGGCGGCCAGCGCTTCCGACAGACCGAGAACAAGGCCGCCGAGCACCGCGCCGGGGATACTGCCGATACCGCCGAGGACCGCGGCGGTGAAGGCCTTGATCCCGGCCATGAAGCCGATGGCGAAATTGATCTGGCCGAGATAGGAGCCGACCAGCACCCCGCCGATCGCCGCCAACACCGAGCCGATCACGAAGGTGAAGGAGATCACCCGGTCGACATCGATACCGACCAGCCGGGCCATCGCCAGGTCCTGCTGGGTGGCCCGCATCGCCTTGCCGATGCGGGTGTAACGGATCAAAACGGTCAGCCCGATCATCAGCAGGGTGCTGGTGGCCAGGATCACCAGCTCTGCCGAGCCGACGATATGGGCCACCGGCTCCATGAAGGCAAATTCCGGGATAAGTGCCGGGAACGGCAGAAAATCAGGGGTCTGGGCGAGCATCACGTAATTCTGCAGAAAGAGCGACATGCCGATGGCGCTGATCAGCGGCGAGAGGCGTGGCGCCTGGCGCAGCGGCCGGTAGGCGATCCGCTCCAGGGTGTAACCGTAGGCCCCGGCATAGACGGCCGCCACCAGTGCCGCCAGCGGCAGGATCGCCCAGCCGGAGAAACCGTAGATGGTTAACGCCCCGGCGACGATCAGGGCGACGAAAGCGCCGATCATGTAGATTTCGCCATGGGCGAAATTGATCAGCTGAATGATCCCGTAGACCATCGTGTAGCCCAGGGCGATCAGGGCGTAGATGCTTCCGCGGGTCAGGCCACTGCAGACGAGTTCGAGAAAATAGGTCAGCTTACTTTACCTCGACGAAGCTGCCGCCGCGCACCTGGTAAACGGCAAAACCGACCCCCTCGGCGTCGCCGCGGGCATCGAATTTTATGCGGCCGACGCTGGTTTCCACCAGATTTCCCTTGAGGGCCTTGTCCAGCGCCGCAGCATCGATACCGCCAGCCTTCTGGATCGCGGCGACCAACACCTGCCAGGCCGCCACCCCCTGGTCGAAGAACATCCCCGGTGCACGCCCGTATTTTTTCAAATAGGCAGCCCGGATCTGCTGGTTCAGCGGATAGTTGCTGACATCCATCGGCCCGGTGGCGTAAACCCCTTCGGCATTGGCCCCGGCGATGGCGAGCAGGCCGCTGCCCATCAAGCCATCGGGGCCGACGAAGGGAATGTCGATGCGCTTCTTTTTCATCTGCGCCACCAGCTTCGACGCCTCGGGATGATAGCCGCCGTAGATCACGGCATCGGCCCCGGCATGGCGGACTTTCTGGATCACCGCCGAATAATCCATGGCGCCTGGGGTAATCCCCTCGTAGAGAACCACCTGGGCCTTGCCGTCCTTTTCCAGTGCCGCCTTGGCAGCATCGGCGAAACCCTTGCCGTAGTCGCCCTTGTCGTGGATCACGGCAATTTTCTTTACGCCGGTCCTGGTCATCACAAAGGTCGCAGCCAACTGACCCTGCTTGTCGTCGGGAGCGATGGTCCGGTAAAAGTGTGGGTAGTCGCCACCCTGGGTCAGCGCCGGGTTGGTGGCGGAGGGGGAGATGGCAACGACCTTCGCCTCCCTGTAGATGCCGAGCGCGGCTTTGGCCGCCCCCGAGCAGATGTGACCGATTACGACCTGGGCTCCCTTGGACACCATGGCGCTGGCCACGTTGGCGGCAATCTCCGGTTTGCACTGGTCGTCGAGGACCAGCAGCTGCACAGGCCGGCCGAGCAGGCCGCCTTTGGCATTCAGCTCGGCAGCCAGCATTTCGACCGCCTCCTTGGTCGGGATCCCATAAGGGGCCAGATCGCCACTGTGCGAACCGGCGACACCGATGACAATCGGCGGCGGCTCGGCCAGCGTTGGAACCGGCAGCAGCACAAGGGCCGCAAGGGCAGCAATACTCCATGCTTTGATCTGGTTGGTCATGACATCACCTCTTGCAAAACCCGGCACGAAAGGGAGAGGCTTGTCATTTCGACCAACGGGAGAAATCCGGATTTCTCGCTACGCTCGAAATGACAGACTTGTGGATTTGTTATAAATGAGCGTTAACGAGGGGTCAAGTCCGCCCTCTTGCCAAATATATGGCGCTCGGGGATACTTTGCGGAGAATTCATTCCATATCAGGGAGGCATAAAGATGAAATGTCATCAGGTCGATTACCAGATAGTCGGTGACGACATGCAGATGGTGCTGGTCGAACTTGACCCGCAGGAAACAGTCATCGCCGAGGCCGGCGCCATGAACTTCATGGAAGAAGACATTGGGTTTGAATCACGCATGGGCGACGGCTCGCAAGCCGACCAGGGGCTGATGGGCAAGCTCTTCTCCGCCGGCAAGCGGGCGCTCACCGGCGAGTCGATCTTCATGACCCATTTTACCAACCACTCCCGCCAGCAAAAGCGCAAGGTCGCCTTCGCCGCCCCCTTCCCCGGCAAGATCATTCCCATGGATCTTGGCAAGATGCGCGGCGAGATCCTCTGCGAGAAGGACGCCTTCCTCTGCGCCGCGTTCGGTACCGAGGTGAGCATCGCCTTCCAGCGCAAACTCGGCACCGGCTTTTTCGGCGGCGAGGGGTTCATCCTTCAGCGCCTGCGCGGCGACGGCATGGCCTTCGTCCATGCCTGCGGCACCATCGTCGAGCGCGAACTGCGCGGCGAGACGCTGCGCGTCGACACCGGCTGCCTGGTCGCCTTCGAGCCGACCGTGCAGTACGACATCCAGCGGGCCGGCAACCTCAAGAGCATGTTCTTCGGCGGGGAGGGGCTGTTCCTCGCCACCATGAGCGGCTACGGCAAGATCTGGCTGCAGAGCCTCCCCTTCTCGCGCCTGGCCGACCGCATCCTCGCCCACGCTCCGAGCCAGGGAGGGAGCGCCAAGGGCGAAGGTTCGGTGCTCGGCGGACTGGGGCGGATGCTGGATGGGGATTAGTCGAACGGTACCTTGATGTCGAACTTGATGTGCACATCGCCCGACGTGGAAAGCGGGTCATTGCGGTTTTCATCGAGCAGCGAGGGTGGCTTGTTGAAGCGGTAGCCGAGGCTTAAGGAAGCCTTGTCCTCGACAAACAGGCCGATGCCGGCTTCCAGGCGGTAGTCCTCGCTTAGCCTGCGCTTTTCCTCTTCGGGCAGCAGTCGCAACTCCTGCGGCGACAACGCTTCGCCCTGGCCCGCGCCCAGATACGGCGCGACCGCCCCTTCGGTCTCCAGGCGCACGTTGACTTCCCGGTCAAGTTTGTCGATCATGACCGGCGGCCCGGCGGACGAAATGGATGGTTGCGGGCTCTCGATGGACAGGGTGGGATCGAACCGGTAGATCGGCTCCACCGCACTCTGCTGTGCCCGCCCCTGTGCCCGCCAGCACAAGGTCAGCGCAACAGCGAGAATGAACGTGACCATTGGTTTCGACATGCTTCCATTATAGCCGAAGGCACCGACCCCGCACCAACTGGCCGAAAAGCATCGGGCCCGCCTGAATTGACCAGGCGGGCCCGATGTATTACTGCGACCCTGAAGTGCCGTCGCTACTCCAGCACCACCAGCAGGTCTCCCTGCTCGATCTGCGCACCCTGCTCGTGACGCAGCTCGGCAACCACCCCGTCGACCTTGGCTTTGACGTTGGTCTCCATCTTCATCGCCTCAGTGGTCAGCAGGGTGTCGCCGGCGTTGACCTTCTCGCCAACCGTCACCATCAGCTTGAAAATCTTGCCGGGCATCGGCGCGCCGACATGCTTGAGATTGGCCGGGTCGGCCTTCACATGGGTAGTTTCGTCGGTCTTCACCGAGAGATCCTTGACCATCACCACGCGCGGTTCGCCGTTCAGTTCGAAGTAGATGTTGCGGTTGCCGTCGTCGTGGACCCGGCCGATGGCATTGAGCTTGATGATCAGCGTCTTGCCCGCCTCGATGTCGATACTCACCTCGTCGTTGACATCCAACCCGTAGAAAAACACCGGGGTCGGCAGGAACGAGGTGTCGCTGTACTCCTGGCGGAAACGGTCGAATTCCTCGAACACCCCCGGGTAGAGCACCGCCGACAGGACGTCGCGGTCGCTGACCGAATGCCCCAGCTTGGTCTCCATATCCTGCTTTTTCGCGGGGAAGTCGACCGGTTCGAGAAGCTCACCCGGACGGCAGGTCAACGGCTTTTCCCCTTTCAGGATGATCTCCTGCAGGCGCTTGGGGAAACCGCCGACCGGCTGGCCGATCATCCCCTTGAAGAAGTCGATCACCCCTTGCGGGAAGGCCAGTTCCTCCCCCTTGGTGAAGACGTCCTCCGGCTCGAGATTGTTCTGCACCAGGAACATGGCCATGTCGCCGACGATCTTCGACGATGGGGTGACCTTGATCACGTCGCCGAACAAGTCGTTGACCTTGCGGTACATCTCCTTGCACTCCTCCCAGCGGTGACCTAGGCCCAAACCCTCGACCTGCGGCTTGTAGTTGGAATACTGGCCGCCGGGGATCTCGTGATGGTAGACCTGCGCGGTACCGCTGCGCAGTTCCGATTCGAAGGGCGCGTAGTAGGTGCGCACCGTCTCCCAGTAGTTGGCCAGCTTCTGCAGGCCGTCCTGGTCGAGCTGCGGGTCCCAGATGGTGCCGTGCAGGGCGGCCAGCAGGGCGTTCATGTTCGGCTGCGCGGTCAGCCCCGATACCGAGGAGAGCGCCACGTCGACGATGTCGACCCCGGCCTGGGCGGCCATCAGCAACGTGGCGCCGCCGTTGCTCGAGGTATCGTGGGTGTGCAGGTGAATGGGGATGCCGATCTCCTGCTTGAGGGTCTTGATCAGCTTCTCGGCGGCGAACGGTTTGAGCAGCCCGGCCATGTCCTTGATCGCCAGGATGTGCGCGCCCATCCGCTCGAGTTCCTTGGCCAATTCCACGTAGTAGCTCAAGGGGTACTTGTCGCGCTTCGGATCGAGGATGTCGCCGGTGTAGCACATGGCCGCCTCGCACACTGACCCGGTGCGCTCGCGCACCGCCCCCATGGCGACCTGCATCCCCTTGGTCCAGTTGAGCGAGTCGAAGATGCGGAACACGTCGATGCCGCTCTCGGCGGCCTTGACCACGAACTCCTGGACCACGTTGTCCGGATAGTTGGTATAGCCGACCGCATTGGAGCCGCGCAGCAGCATCTGGAAGAGGATGTTCGGCACCTTCCTGCGCAGCCGGTCGAGACGCTCCCACGGATCCTCGCGCAGAAAGCGCATGGAAACGTCGAAGGTCGCTCCGCCCCACATCTCCAGAGAGAACAGCCCGCCGCCCAGATGCGCGGTGGCCTCGGCGATACGGTCGAGGTCGTGGGTACGGAAGCGCGTGGCCATCAGCGACTGGTGGGCATCGCGCATGGTGGTGTCGGTGATCAGTAACTGCTTGTTCTTGAGCACCCAGTCGGCCAACCCCTGCGGCCCCTTGGCCAGGAGGATGTCGCGGGTGCCGCGCGAATGCGACTTGCCGTAGGCGATCTCCGGCACGATCGGCTCGCGCAGATTGTGAAACTTCAGGGCCCGCTCCGGCTTGATGCCGGGATAGCCGTTGACCGTGGTGGTGCCGATGAAGTTCATGATCTTGTTGGCGCGGTCCTTCTTCTCCTTCAGATCGAACACCTCGGGGTGGTCGTCGAGGAAGGAGGTGTCGCACTTCCCTTCGAGGAACACCGGGTGGGTGATGACCTTCTCGAGGAAGCTGATGTTGGTCTTCACCCCGCGCACGCGGAACTCCTGCAGGGCGCGGTGCATGGTGCGCGACGCATCGTGGAAGCTCAGTCCCCAGGTGGAAATCTTCACCAGCAGCGAGTCGTAATGCGGGGTGATCACCGCGCCGGAATAGGCGGCGGCGGCGTCGAGGCGCACGCCGAAGCCGGCGGCCGAGCGGTAGGCCTTGATGGTGCCGAAGTCGGGGGCGAAGTTGTTCTTCGGATCCTCGGTGGTGATGCGGCTCTGGATCGCGTAGCCGCGCAGCTCGATATCCTTCTGGCTCTTGATGCCGATCTCCGGGTCGGAGAGCTTGTACCCCTGGGCGACGCGGATCTGCGCCTGCACCAGGTTGCGCATGGTGACCAGCTCGGTGACCGTGTGCTCGACCTGGATGCGCGGGTTGACCTCGATGAAGTAGAACTTCCCCTCCTGGTCCATGAGGAACTCGACGGTGCCGGCGTTGCGGTAGCCGACGTGCTGCGCCAGCGCCATGGCGTAGTCGCACACTTCCTTGCGCTTCTTCGGGGTCAGGTAGAGCGACGGGGCGATCTCGATGACCTTCTGGTGGCGACGCTGGATCGAGCAGTCGCGCTCGTAGAAGTGCACGATGTTGCCGTGATTGTCGCCCAGGATCTGCACCTCGACGTGCTTGGGCCTTTCGATGTACTTCTCGAGAAAGATGGTGGCGTTGCCGAAGGCCGCCTGGGCCTCGGAAGCCGCCGATTTGAGCCCCTCGAGGAGTTCCTTCTGGTTGCGCGCCACGCGCATGCCGCGCCCGCCGCCGCCGGCGGACGCCTTGACGATGATCGGGTAGCCGGCCTCCTTGGCGAAGATCAGCGCCTCTTCCTCGGAGCGGACCGGGTTGGCGGTGCCGGGAACCACCGGCACCCCGGCCTCGACCGCCACCTTGCGCCCGGAGACCTTGTCGCCGACCTGCTGCTGGATCGCCGAGGTCGGGCCGATGAAGACGATCCCGGCCCGTTCGCAGGCCGCCGAGAAGTCGGGGTTCTCGGAGAGGAAGCCGTAGCCGGGATGGATGGCGTCGATCTCCTTGCGGCGCGCCAGGTCGATGATCTCGTCGATGGCCAGATAGGCGTCGATCGGCCCCTTCCCCTTGCCGATCAGGTAGGCCTCGTCGGCCTTGTAGCGGTGCAGGGCGAGCTTGTCCTGCTCGGAGTAGATCGCCACCGTGCCCATCCCCAGTTCGGTGCAGGCGCGGAAGATGCGGATGGCGATCTCGCCGCGGTTGGCGGCCATGACCTTGCGGAATTTCTTGACGGGCATGCGGGTCTCCTCAAGCGATAATGGATCGGGAAATTTTACCGGAAATCAAATTTCGGAAAGTATCGCTAAAATATTTAGTCGCAATAAACTTTTTCAACGATTTTAAATACTTAGACGCCACAACCCGGCCATCTAAACAAACCCCTCCCCCCCTGTCAAGCGTCAAAAAAAGGGGCATGGCGTGCCATGCCCCTACCAGCCTGCATACTCCTCACCCCTTACGCCTCACTCCTCACGTTTCTTGCGCAGCAAGGGGACAGAATTGAATTCTGTCCCCTTTTCTCAGCCTCGCTCCGAGCGCACTCGCCGGGTCGCCCCTACCTGTCCTTCTTGTCCAGAAACGGCTTGATCAGGTCGATGGGGATCGGGAAGATGATCGTTGAATTCTTCTCGGTGGCGATCTCGGTCAAAGTCTGCAGGAAGCGCAACTGCAGCGCGCCGGCTTCCGACGAGATCACGTGGGCCGCATCCGCAAGTTTCTGGCTGGCCTGGAACTCCCCTTCGGCATGGATGATCTTGGAACGCCGCTCGCGCTCGGCCTCGGCCTGGCGGGCCATGGCCCGCTGCATCTCGACGGGGAGGTCGATGTGCTTGACCTCGACGTTGGCGATCTTGATCCCCCAGGCATCAGTCTGCCGATCGAGGATCTGCTGCAATTCGAGGTTGATCTTGTCACGATGGGCCAGCAGTTCGTCCAGTTCCGACTGGCCGAGCACGCTGCGCAACGTGGTCTGCGCCAGCTGGCTGGTGGCGTAGAGGTAGTTTTCCACCTGGATCAGCGCCTTCTCCGGGGCCATCACGCGGAAATAGAGGACCGCGTTGACCTTGACCGAGACATTGTCCTTGGTGATCACGTCCTGCGGCGGCACGTCCATCGCCACGGTGCGCAGGCTGATCTTCACCAGCTTGTCGATGCCGGGGATGATGAAACACAGCCCCGGTCCCTTGACCCCGACGAAGCGGCCGAGGCGAAAGACCACGCCGCGCTCGTACTCCATGAGGATGCGGACAGCGCTGGCGACAGCAAAGACCAGCAGGGCAATCGGAACGGCATAGGCAATCAGCATGTCAACCTCCTGGGCATTGATTCGAAACATCACTGGCTCCTTGGCAATTGCTGCATGGGCGTTACGGCCCGCACCTGCAGGCGCATCTGTTCGGCCACTCCGACCACCTCGATGTCGGCACCCTCCGGCACGGCGGCAGCGGCATAGGCATCCCAGGACTCACCATGGACGAACACCCGCCCCGTGGCGTGCACGGCGGTCAGCGCCCGACCATGCTCGCCGACCAGCCCTTCCTGCCCGGTGACCACCCGCCGCTTCAGGCTGCGCGTCACGAACCACAGGCAGAAGAGAATGAAGCCGGTGCAGGAAACGACCGTGGCGGCAATGACCGACAGGGAGATGCGCATGATCGGGTCCGGCGAATCGATCAGCATCAGCGAACCCATGGTCAGGGCGACAATCGCCCCGACCGAGAGCATGCCGTAGGAGGTCACCTTGATCTCGAGGATGAACAGCACCAGCCCCAGCAGGATCAGCAGCACCCCGACGTAGTTGACCGGCAGCGCCTGAAAGGCGAACAGCGCCAGCAGGATGGCCAGGGCGCCGACCACGCCGGGGAGGATCACCCCCGGCTGGGAGATTTCGAAGAAGATGCCGAGGATGCCGAGCATCATCAGCAGATAGGCAATGGTCGGGTCACTGACGACGTTGAGGATCCTCCGGGTCCAGCTCATCTCGCGAACCACCGGTTCGGCCCCGGCCAGCACCAGTCGATGCTCCTTGCCGTCGCGCAGGTAGCGGCGACCATCGAGCTGCTTGAGCAGTTCCGCGCGGCTGTCGACCACCAGATCGATGACCTTCAGGCCAAGGGCCTCACTGGCCGGTGTGGAGGCCCCGTCGCGCACGATCCGCTCGGCCCAGTCGGGATTGCGGCCGCGCTGCTCGGCGAGCGAGCGGGCGTAGGCGACGGCATCGTTGACCACCTTGTGCTTCATCGTCTCGTCCATCCCGCCGCCGATGCCGATCGACACCGGCGTGGCCGCGCCGATGTTGGTCCCCGGCGCCATGGCGGCAAAATCGGCGGCCAGGGTGATCAGGGCACCTGCGGAAGCGGCCCTCGCCCCGGACGGGGCGACATAAACGATGACCGGGGTGCGCGAGGCCAGCGTCGCCTGGATGATGCGCCGCATGGCGGTATCGAGCCCGCCCGGGGTGTCGAGCTCGACCAGGAACGCCGGGGCATTGGCGGCATTGGCCAGGGCCAGCTCGTCGGCGACAAAGTCGGCCACCACCGGGTTGATCGATCCGCTCACCCGGAGAGTCGGCAACTCCCCGGCCAACGCCGCACAGGAAATCACTGAACCGGCGAAAATTATTGCAATTATCCTCTTGACCATGAAGCCAGTTTATCAACCCGTAGGGGTCTGTCAATGCCATTGTGGCGAGATTTCCGGCAACGGTGAAAGGCTCCCGGTGGCCGCCAGTCCGGGCCAACGCGCACGGTGCGCTTGCCCAGGACTGACGGGCGTGCTAAGGTTCCCCCGTCAATTACATGACGCATGCAAAAAGAGGCACCGTGTCGGAAACCGCCCGGATCCTGCTCATTGACGACGAACCCGGCAGCCGCGAAGGCCTTGGCCTGCTGTTGCGCCGGGAAGGCTATGCGGTCGAAACCGTCGATTCCGGCGAAACGGGTCTCGCCCTCCTGATCAAACAACCCTTCGAAGTCATCATTACCGACCTGTTCCTCCCCGGGGTCAACGGCATCGACCTGCTTAAGCGCGTCAAGGAGATGGCGCTGCCGGCCAATGTCATCCTGTTCACCGGCCAGGCTTCGGCGGAAACCGCAGTCGAAGCAATGAAGGAGGGGGCCTTCGACTACGTCACCAAGCCGGTGAACTTCGACAAGCTCCGGGTGGTCGTGGCCAAGGCGGTGGAGAAAAGTCGCCTGATCGCGGAGAATCTTTTCCTGCGCCAGCAGCTGCGCGGCAAGTACAAGTTTGCCAACATCATCGGCAACAGCCCGGCGATTCAGCAGGTTTTCAGCCGCATGGAGCGGATCCTGCACACTGACTCCACGGTGCTGATCCTCGGCGCGTCGGGAACCGGCAAGGAACTGGTGGCGCGCGCTATCCACTTCAACGGGCCGCGCAAGGAAAAGCCGTTTATCGCCATCAACTGCGGGGCCATCCCGGCCGACCTGCTGGAGAGCGAACTGTTCGGCCATGTGCGCGGGGCCTTTACCGGCGCCATTGCCGACAAGCTGGGGAAATTCGAACTGGCCAACGACGGCACCATCTTCCTCGACGAGATCGGCACCATGCCTTCGCACCTGCAGATGAAGCTGCTGCGCGTACTGCAGGAGCAGGAGATCGAGCGGGTCGGCGGCACCCGCTCGATCAAACTCAACGTCCGCGTCATCTCCGCCACCAACGCCGATCTCGAGGAGCAGGTGCAGCAGGGCCGCTTCCGCGAGGACCTTTACTACCGCCTGAATGTGATCCCGCTGCGGCTCCCCCCCTTGAGCGCGCGGCGCGAGGATGTGCCCCTGCTGGCCCGCTATTTCCTGCGCAAGCTGTGCGCCGAGATGAAGCGGCCACTGATGACCCTGACCCCGGCCGCCATCGGCGCCCTGGAGGCTTACGACTGGCCGGGCAACGTGCGCGAAATGGAGAACGTGATCGAGCGCACTGTGACCCTGACCGACGGGGACATCATCGACCGGCACGATCTTCCATCGCAGTTCGCCGGCGGCGGCAGCGATCGCGGCCTGATGCCCGTTCCGACGGTGCCTGACGAAGGGATCAATCTGCCGGAAACCATCGATGCGATCGAGCGGGCCATGATCGTGCAGGCTATGAAAATATCCGGGGGCGTCAAGGCGAAAGCCGCCACGCTGCTCTGCCTGAACCGCACTACCCTGGTGGAAAAAATCAAACGGCTCGGCCTTCCCGCCGGGATGAGCCAACCATAGAATTACCGACAACTCTGTCCGGAGAATGAATATGAACCCACAGGAAACCTCGCTATTGGCAACAATGGCCGTCAGAATCATCTACTCGGCCATCATCCTGGCGGTAGGGGTCTGGGCCGGAAAGATCCTCGCCCACCTGGTCCAGGGCGCCCTCGAGCGCCGCAAGGCCGACCCGGCCCTGGCCGGGTTCCTCGGCAATCTGATCAACATCTCCCTGATTGCCTTCGCGGTCATCGCCGCCCTCAGCCAATTGGGGATCGAGACGATGTCGATTGTCGCGATTGTCGGCGCCGTCGCCCTGGCCATCGGCTTGGCCCTCAAGGATTCCCTGGGGAATTTCGCCGCCGGGGTGATGATCCTGATCTTCCGCCAGTTTCATACCGGCGACCTGATCGAAGCGGCCGGCGTGGTCGGCGAGGTGGAATCCCTCGACCTCTTTTCCACCCAGCTACGGACCGCCGACAACAAGACCATTTTCATCCCCAACGGCAAGCTGCTCAACGACAACATCATCAACTATTCGCGCAAGGGGACACGGCGCCTCGACCTGGAGATCCGCGTCGCCTACGAGAGTGATCTGAGCCGGGTGCGGGAAGTCCTCCAGGAAGTGCTCGGCGACTACCCGCGCGTGCTGAAAGATCCCGAACCGGCCATCGGCGTCCTGGAGCTCGGCGACAGCTGCATCCGGCTGGCCGTGCGCCCGTGGGTCGACAACAACGACTACTGGACGGCCTTTTTCGACCTGCAGGAACTGATCAAGACTCACCTCGACGCGGCCGGCATCAAAATGCCATTGCCGCAGCGCGAGGTGCACCTGCATCAGGAAAAGCCGACCCGGCCGATCAAGGTGGTCGGCTGAGTGAAGAATGTCGACTTCGCGCAACAGTGTTCCTTACCTGATTCAGCTGTCCCTGCTGAACCAAACGACGAGGCCCCGGCAATAACCGGGGCCTCGTCGCATCAGCTCAGATCTTCAAGCAAATTTCTCTTCAGAGGGCCCCTTCGCGCAAGCGCTCAACCACCTGCTTCATATCGGCCCAGACCTCGCGTTTGCCATTGGGATTGCGCAGCAGGTAGGCGGGGTGGTAGGTCGGCATCAGCGGGATCCCCTGGTACTGCTGCCAGGTGCCGCGCACCTTGCCGATCGGCACCTTGCTCTGCAGCAGCGTCTGCACGGCGAACAGGCCAAGGGCCACGATGATCTGCGGACGGATCGCCGTCAGCTGGCGGATAAGGAACGGCTCGCAGGTGGAAACTTCGTCGGGCTCGGGATTGCGGTTGCCGGGCGGGCGACACTTGAGGACGTTGCAGATGTAGACCTCGTCGCGCTGCAGCCCCATGGCGAAGAGGATGCGGTCGAGCAACCGCCCGGCCTCACCCACGAACGGCTCGCCCTTTTCGTCCTCTTCCCGCCCCGGCGCCTCGCCGACCAGCAGCAGACGAGCCTGCGGGTTGCCGACCCCAAAGACCAGGCACTGCCGGGTTTTACCGAGCCCGCAACGCTGGCAGTCGCCCAGGTCGGCACGGATCGCCGCGAGGCTCTCGGTTCCCGGGGGGCTGCAGCTTGCACCTGAACAGCCCGCTGCACGGCAGGGATCTCGTCAAAGCCCAAATCGCGCAGGTATTCGAGTTGGCTGCGCCCCGCGGCAAGGGCTTCGCGCAATTCGCTCAGCAGCCGTTCAGGCATGGCGGTAATTCCTGCAATGTATTATCCTTATAGTCAGGTCGAACATGAAATCGCCAAAACCTCTCCTGATTTTTCTGCTGCTGCTCCTCCCCTGGCTGTTCCCCGCGGACGCCTGGGCGTGGGGGGTCGGCGTTCATCTCCAGGTCGGCTCCTGGCTGCTCGAACGCCTGCCGCTGCTGCCGGCCCATCTGCAGACCCTGCTGGCCGCCTACCCGCATGACTACCTGTACGGGTGCATCAGCGCCGACATCACCCTCGGCAAGAAATACACCCATTACCTGCAGCACTGCCACTCCTGGCGCATGGGCCACCAGGTGCTGGCCGCCGCCGATGACGATGCCCGACGCGCCTGCGCCTACGGCTACCTCAGCCACCTGGCCGCCGACACCATCGCCCACGGCTACTACGTCCCCTACAAACTGATGCGCAGCTACAACACGGCCTTGCTGCAGCACGCCTACTGGGAGATGCGCTTCGAGGCTCATGTCGACCAGGAATCGTGGGACCTGGCCAAGGCGCTGGCGCGCTTCGACTTTTCCGACAACGACCGGATGCTGCGCACCGTGCTTGCCGATACGATCTTCTCCTTCGGCACCAACAAACGCCTGTTCGACTCCCTGCTCCTGCTCAACCGGCTCAAGCGCTGGCAGCGGACCCTGGCCGCCATGGGGAGAACTGCCCGCTGGCCCCTGAGCGAAAGCGACCGTCAGGAATATTTCGACCTGGCCTGCGCCGCCACCCTGAGCCTGCTCGGCGACCTGGAACAGAGTCCCTGGCTAGCCGCCGACCCCACCGGGGCACGGGCCCTGGCCGCCGCAGGGAAGATCCGCCGCAACCTGCACATGCTCTGGCTGGACGGCAAGCTCGCCGAGGCGGACGCCGAGCGACTGCTGCTGCAGATGAAAGGTACCCTGCGCGACGGCATGCTCCACCAGGACCGCCTGTTGCGACTCACCGCTTCCTGAGTCTGGGGGTTTTCCGCGCCTGCAGGAGTTCCCCGACCCGGTCGAGCAACCGGCCGGCAACCTCGTCTTTGGGGAGACAGGGGAGTTCCTCGACCTGCCCACTCCGGTCGATCAGCCGAACGATGTTGGTCTCCCCGCCGAACCCTGCCCCCGCCACGGTGACATCGTTAGCCACAATCAGGTCGAGCCCTTTCTCTTCCAGCTTTTTGCGGGCATTCGCCAGCAATTCCCCGGTTTCGGCGGCAAACCCGACCAACAGAGCCTTGCCGTGCCGGGCACCGAGTTCAGCGAGAATATCGGGATTGCGGGTCAAGGCCAGCGTCATCTCCTCGCTCCGCCCCTTCTTGAGCTTTGCGGAGCTGCGCGCGGCCGGCCGGAAATCGGCCACCGCCGCGGCCTTGATGATGACATCGACCCGGTCGCAGTGCGCCATCACCGCGGCATGCATTTCCCGGGCGGTCGTGACCGGCACCACTTCGACCTTCTCCGGAGCGGCCAGCCCGACCGGACCGCTGATCAGGATCACCCGGGCGCCGCGGTTGCGAGCAGCCCGAGCGATGGCGTACCCCATCTTTCCCGACGAGTGGTTGGTCAGATAACGGACCGGATCGAGTTCCTCGCGGGTCGGACCGGCGGTAACCAGCACGGTGCTCCCGGACAGTTCGCTACCGCCGACCAGATCCTGGGCGTAATCAAAGATCACCGCCGGCTCCGGCAGCTTCCCCTGCCCTTCCCAGCCGCAGGCCAGTTCCCCGACCGCCGGCGCCATGAAATGGTAGCCATGACGCACCAGGCGCGCCTGGTTCTCCTGGTAGATGGGGTTCTCCCACATATTGACGTTCATGGCCGGCACGAACAGGACCGGCGCCTTGGTCGCCATCAGCGTGGTGGTCAGCAGGTCGTCGGCAATGCCGTTGGCCACCTTGCCGACGACATTGGCCGTGGCCGGCGCCACGATACAAAGATCGGCCCGGTCGGCCAGGGCAATGTGGCCGATCTCCCGTTCCTGGATCAGGTCGAACAACTCGACGTGGACCGGGTTGCCGGACAGGGTCTGGAACGTCAGCGGCGCCACGAATTCCTGGGCGTGGCGGGTCATCACCACCTGCACCCGGGCTCCGGCCTTGACCAGCAGGCGCAACAGTTCGACGGCCTTGTAGGCGGCGATGCCGCCGGCCACGCCGAGCAAAATCTGCTTGTCTCGATACATCGCGTCCTCCGTCCCGCTCAGTCGGCCAGCCCGGCCACGAACGGGTTGCTGCGCATCTCCCTGGCAATGGTGGTATCTGGGCCATGCCCGGGATGGACGACGGTCTCTCCGGGGAGAGCCCACAATTTTGCGCGAATGCCACCGACCAGCAGGCGATGGTCGCCGCCGGGAAGATCGGTGCGGCCAATCGAGCCGGCAAACAGGACGTCGCCGGCAAACAGGTGCCCGCCGCACAGCAGGGCGATCCCACCTGGGGAATGTCCGGGGAGATGGATGACCTGACAGCTCAACTCCCCGCAGGCAACCGTGTCCCCATCGCTCAGCAGCCGGTCGGGAACGGGTGACGGCTCGGTGCGCAGGCCGTAGACCTGGGCATGGGTCTGCGCTTTTTGCAGCAGCGGCAGATCGAGCCCATGAATCAGCAACTCGGCACCGGTGGCATCGACTAAAGCCCGGTTGGCGCCGATATGGTCAAAATGCCCATGGGTGTTGACGATCCGCACCACGCGCCAGTTCGCTGCACGGATGGCCGCGAGAATGCGCTCGCCATCGTCACCCGGATCGATCACCAGGGCATCGCGACTGCGGGGACAGGCGACGATGAAACAGTTGACCTGGAGCGGACCGACGACCAGCGTCGTGATCAGGGGTTGCTCAGCCATTATCCCTCTCTTCCGGGGCCGCGGTGAACAGATCCGGCGTGATTCCCTGCAGCTTTTCCTGCAAAACGCTGTTGAACGGGGTCCTGCCGGCCGCGGCCGGCTCCCGCTGCGGTGGCACTGGCGCTGCGATTTCGGGGGCAAGTGGGGCGTCAGCGGGCCCGGCACCTTCGGCCGGCTCGCCGAAGCCCTTGAAAAAGTAGCGATCGTAAAGACGGTGGTACTGGGTCCAGGACGAATCCCGGTCAGCCTCCCGGTCAAGATGAGCCCGGACGCCGTTGATCTTGGAATCGAGGTCATCGAGGAAATTGAGGATGACCGCCTCGAGGGTCTTCGGCCGCTTCGGTGAGCCAAATTCGTACTGACCGTGGTGCGACAGCAGCAGGTGCTTGAGCAGGATCGCCAGTTCGATCGGAAAACCGGGGAGATTCCGCCGTTTTTCTTCGACCATTTCAACACCGATGACGATGTGGCCGAGCAATTTGCCGACATCGGTATACTCGAAAGAGCGCGCATAACGCAGTTCATTGATTTTGCCGACATCATGCAGCAAGGCGCCCGCCACCAGCAGATCCCGGTTCAGTCCGGGGTAGCGCCGGCAGATATCGTCCGCCAGGGTGGCGACGGCCAGGGAGTGCTCGAGCAACCCCCCCAGATAGACATGGTGCATGGCCTTGGCGGCCGGGGCCCGGCTGTAGGCTGCCAGGAATTCCTGGTCGTCGAGAAAGGCCTGCAGCAATGCGCGCAGGTGCGGATCGGTGAAGCCGGCCACGCGGCCCTTGAGATCGGCAACCATCTCCTCCGCCGGCCGGGCGGCAACCGGCAGGAAATCGGCCAGATCGACATCCCGGTCGTCGAGCCGCGTCACGTCCTGGATAACCAGTTGCATCTTCCCCAGGTACGTGCTGGCCTTGCCGGCAACCCGGATGAAATCGTCCCGTTCGAACTGTTCAGCCAATTCGTCGACCCGGTCCCAGATGCGGCCTTCCACCTCACCGGTTCGATCCATCAGCTTGAGGGTCAGGTAAGGCTTGCCGTTCTTGGCCATTCCCATGATCTTGTCACGCACCAGGAAGGCGGCCTCGACCCAGTCGCGCTCCTGGATCCGGTTGACGAATACATTCTTCACGAACAACTCCTGTCGGTTAAACGTTGCACGACCTGCTCGGCGATGCGCAGACCATCGAGAGCAGCACTCATGATGCCGCCGGCATAACCGGCCCCCTCCCCCACCGGGAAGAGCCCTGGGTGGGAAACTGACTCACCACGGTCATCGCGCACAATCCGCAATGGTGCCGAGGTTCGGCTTTCCACCCCGACCAAACCGCTTCGACCGTCAGAAATCCCCGCATCTGCCGGTTGAAATGTGGCAAAGCCCGGCGCAGGCTGGCGGCGACAAAATCCGGCAGAACCGTGGCGAGATCAGCCGGCTTCACTCCGGGGCGGCAGGAGGAACGGCAGTTATCGCCCTTTTGGCCGACAAACGCCATCAGATTCTGGGCCGGGGCCAGATACCCGCCGCCGCCGGCGCGAAAGGCCGCCTGCTCCATCTGCACCTGGAACGCGACGCCACCGAGCACCCCCGCCTCAGGCCAGTCGCCGGGGCGCACCGAGACAACCAGGGCACTGTTGGAACAAGCGCGGTGGCGAGCCGCATGGCTCATGCCGTTGACCACGATGCCCCCAGCTTCCGATGCCGAATTGATGACCTCGCCGCCGGGGCACATGCAGAAGGAATAGACGCCACGGCCGTTTTCGGCATCATTATAGCGCAGCGTGTAATCCGCTGCCGGCACGTTGCGCGGATGCCGGGACCCGTACTGGATCCGGTCGATCAGTTCCCGCGGATGCTCGACCCTGACACCGACCGCAAACTCTTTTGGTTCAAGCGCGACATTGCGTGAGTGAAGCATGCGGTAGGTGTCACGCGCGCTGTGGCCGGGAGCCAGGAGCAGCGACTCGCAGGGGAGCAACGCGTTACCGTTCAGAATGCCGCCGACGATCCGGCCGGCACTGGTCTCGAGATCAGTCAGGCGGGTCTCGTAGCGGAGATCGACACCCAGGGCCCGCAGCTGTTCGCGAAACCTGATCAGGACCAGGCGCAACCGGTCGGTACCGATATGGGGCCTGGCTTCAATGAGAATCTCCTCCCGGGCGCCGCACGCAACCAGGGTCTCCAGGACATGCCGCAACCAGGGGTGGTTCAACCGGGTACTCAGCTTGCCGTCGGAAAAGGTCCCGGCCCCGCCTTCGCCGAACTGCACATTGCTTTCGACATCCAGTTCGCCGCACGCCCAGAACCGCTCGACATCGCGAACCCGGCGCTCCAACGGGCGGCCGCGCTCGACCAGGGTCACCTGCACGCCGCATTCCGCCAGGCGTTTGGCGGCAAACAGCCCTGCCGGCCCCATGCCGACCACCAGGGCACGGTGCGCCGTGGCAACCTTTACCAGCGATGGCCCAGGCTGGTACGCAGCAGGTTGCAGCCGCGGATTCCCCGCCAGGCGCTGCAGCAACTCCGCTTCATCGGGCAGACCGAATTCGACGGTGTAAATCTGGAACAGCCGCGGCTTGCGGCGAGCATCCAGCGAGCGACGAATAATGCGAAAGACGGTGAAGGACTCGGGGGCGACCCCCAGGAGCCGGGCGACCCGCACTGGCAGGCAGCTTTCGTCCTCACCCCAGGCAAGGGCAATATCGCGCAGCCAGAGCGCCACGGTCTCAGCAACCGTCAGCCCAGGGGGAGACTGACCACAAAGCGGCTGCCGGCCCCGGGGGCGCTTTCGACATGGATGCTGCCACCGTAGGTTTTGACAATCCGCAACACGACCGACAAACCGAAACCGGTGCCCTTCTCCTTGGTCGTAAAGAATGGGTCGAAGATCCTGCCAAGGTACTCGACGGGGATCCCGCCGCCAGTATCACCGACCGTCACAATGAGATTACGCTCGTCATGGCCGAGACCTATATCCAGGCGGCCACCAACGCGCATTTCGAAAAGCGCATTCGCGATGAGATTGGAAAAGATCTGCGCCAGCTCATCGCCATCCGCCAGAATGGCCGGCGGGGCGCCGAGCTGCTCCACGACAACCTCGACGTTCTGGGCCCTCGCCTGTTCGTCAAAGCTGGCAACCACCCTGGAGATGATGTCCTGAACATGGACCGACCGCAATTGGAACGGTGAGCGCTTGCTGGTCGCCAGCAGTTTCACCAGGATGTCGTCGATTCGCTCGACCTCATTGACGATCTTGTCGGCGTAGGAAAGCATTTCCGCATCCTGGCCGACTCCGGTGCGCAGAACCTGGGCAAACAGGCTGATCGAATTGAGCGGATTGCGGATCTCGTGGGCCATCCCCGCGGAAAGATGGCCGAGCGCGGCCAGCTTTTCGCTCTGTAGAATTTCGGTGTGAGCACGCTCCAGTTCGAGGCTCTTCTCGGCGACCCGCTGCTCCAGCTCCTGGTTCCAGCGCTCGATCTCGGCCAGCAGCCGCTCACGCTCGAGGAGCAACTCGCGGTTGCGCAGCTCAATGGCCCGCAAGCGCAGAACCCCATCGATGCGATCGACCAGGTTGGCGTTGCTGAACGGCTTGAGAATGTAATCCGCCGCCCCGGCCTTCATCAACTCGACGGCAATCTCCTCGCTCCCCTTGCCGGTGAACATGATCACGTAGGTTGCCGGAAACCGCTGGCGGATCTCCCGCAACGCCGTAAGTCCGTTGATCTGCGGCATCATGTAGTCGAGCAATGCGACCGCAGGCTGCTCGCGGGCAATGATATCGTAACCGGTCAGGGCGTTGTCGGCGGTAAAGACCTCATAACCGCGATGCTGCAGCACCATCGCGGTCAGATCGAGGATCATCCGTTCGTCATCGATAACGATGATTTTCTGATTCATCATTCATCCTGCCGTAACGCGGAATAGGCCGCCAGAATACCCGTCGCTGTACCTTTTGGCAAGTATGACCATAGCAGCTCAAAATAAAAAAGGCAGCGTTTCCGCTGCCTTTGCGTAAGTGGCAAGAAGACTCACCCCTCGATGCGGATCGTCATCACCGGCACCGGTGACTTGCGCACCACTTTTTCGGCGGTACTGCCGAAGAGAACATGGTCGAGTCCGGTCCGCCCATGGGTGCCGACGACAATCAGGTCAGCGCCAAGCTCCCGGGCCTTCTTGATAATTTCGTCATACGGAATCCCGGGAACGACAAAGGATTCGCATTTGACCGTGGCATCGGCATTGGCGTGGCAGAATTTTTCCATCATTTTCAAGGCGCCTTGCTCGATCTCCTCTTCAAGTTTGTCGAAGGAGATGTGCGGCACGTAAAAACCGCGCAGATCGACCGGTTCGTTAATGACATGGATGATCGCCAGCCGGCTCTCGAACTTGCGGGCCAAAGACAGGGCATACTTGAAGGCATGCTCCGAACTCTCGGAAAAATCCGTGGCAAACAGGATGGTATTGAACATGCTTCCTCCAGGCAGAAACGGTTTCAGGACAGGACAGCACTGGCGCCGTTGAAGACTTTTTTCATGACCGAACGCAATTCATCGAGGCGTATCGGCTTGTGCAGATATTCGAGAGCCCCCAGATTCATCGCTTCGAGATAGGATTCCACCCCGCCATAGGCCGTGATCATGATCACATTGGTGCTCGGAAAACGCCGGCTGATTTCACGCAGGAACGCGATCCCGTTCATGTCAGGCATATTGATGTCGCTGATGACCAGGTTGACCCGTTGACGCCGCAACATATCGAGGGCCTCCGTGCCGTTGGCCGCGAGATCAACGACGAACCCGTCCTGGCTCAGCAACTTGCTCAAGCCGAGGCGAGTATTTTCCTCATCATCGACGATCAGTATGCGTTTGGCCAGTTCGCCCAAAAGCCGCTCCAGTCTGCGTAGCAATGGGGAAAGTCTAACACGGACCTAACGACTGTCAAGCCGGCCAGACAACCCGATCATCGATTGATTGTCATCTGAATTCGATAGGTTGCTGGATTACGTCGATAGCGGGTTATGCGAGAAAAAACCAGAGGGAAGGGGGCGGCGGGAGACGGGAGGGTGATCTTTCCTCAAAGTCCCAGAATCTGGCGGACGCGGTTCTGCAAATCGCGCGGTCTGAATGATTTATTGATGAAATCGTCGGCACCGAGGCGGCGCACATCCTGGGCGGCTTCCTCGCCGCGCTGGACCCCGCTCATGGCCAGGATGCGGACCGTATTGCATGCTGCGTCACGACGGACGGCGGCAATGATTTCCTGGCCACTCACGCCCGGGATATTGAGGTCGAGCAGCAGCAAGGCCGGGTGGAGCTTGTTGATCATCTGCAAGGCCTCGTGCCCGTCACCGGCAGTTTCCACGCGGATGGGCAGGTCGGCAAGCAGATCGCGGATCATTTCACGGAAAAAACGGGCATCGTCGACCACCAGCACCAGGGGTTTTCCGCGTCCCCCTCCGGCGAAGCGGGCGCAACAGCGCTGGCCTCCACGGCAACCGGCGCGACGGCAAGAGTAATGTCGAAGGTATTCTGGCAATTGGGACACTTGACCCGGGCCTGCGGCTTGCTGCCGGCCGGAGGGTTGATCCGATAGCGCGACTGACATTGCGGACAGACGATGATCATGGTCGCCCCCCCGGTTTGACAGCACTCTTCAGAATGAAGACTGACTGCTCGGCGACGGCAATCTCCTGCTGATCGACCCATATGCGGGCCAACCCCGGGGCCGAGAGTTCGACGGCCAGGCTTGCCGACACCTTCCAGTTCAATGACTGGTCAGGCAGCAACTGGTACTCGCGCACTTCCTGGTTGTCGAGCGAGACCTTCATCGTGCCGGCGGCAACGGGCAGCATGCGGACCACCGCCCCGGTTGCCGGGATGACCGGCAGTTCAGCCGGAGCCGCCGCCGGTTGGCCCTGGCCGGCAGCTGGGACTGGCGCCGGTTGGACGGCCACGAGCGGCTCCACTGCCGATTTCTGGGCGGCTCGGGTTGAGGATGAGCTCTCCGGCGAGGAAATCGCCGGCGGCGGCGATCTTGGGTAGATTTCTGAGTAGAGGTACCCCATCGTCGCCAGCAGCAACAGGATCAGCAATACCAGCAATCTACCCAGCTTCCTCTTGCCCCTGGTCTTCTTGGCTCCCCGCGGAAGGTCACCCCCAAGCATGGGGAGAACATCATGTTCTCCCAAGGTCTCGTCTCCCGCCAGGGCCGCCAGCAGGGGTTCGACCGGCACTCCCAGCTGACGTGCATAAATCCTCAGGAAACCGATAGAGTAAGCCACCCCGGGCAACATCCGCAGGTTCTCCTCCTCGAGTGCCTGCAGATAGGTCCTGCGGATCCTGGTACTGGCGGCAAGATCGTTGAGCGACAGCCCCAGTTCTTCACGGCGCCGGCGGAGAACGGCGCCAAACCCACTCTGCTTGAATTCAGTCATGGCTATCAATCTATTGCAGAACTTTCAGATAATTTCTGGACAACCGGGCCAGTTCACTATCCGGAGCCAGCTTGATGGTTTCCTGGAACGCCCTGCGAGCCCTGGCATTGTCCCGCGTTTTCATCGATGCCAGGCCAAGCCAGTAGTTATACTCGGCCGCGCGCGGCGCCAATTCGACCGCACGCTCGAAGGCGGCGAGCGCCTCCACTGAACGATCCTGGCCGTAGTAAAGCTCACCTAACCGGAACGATGCCTGTGCATAGCGGGGATTCATCTCGCGGGCTTTCTTGTAATAGCGCTCGGCGGCAGCATAGTCGTGCTTGTTGAAATAGGCATACCCCATCCCGGCCCAGGCCATTTCCGGCGTGGCAAACAGCAGGTTTTCCGCTGCTTTGCGGAAGGCCGCGATAGCATCGTCGTTGCGCTCCATCGCCAGGTACAGGGCCCCGAGATTGTTGTAGTATTTCGGTACCCCGTCGCTCAGTTCAATCGCGTTCTTGAGATGTTTCTCGGCCAGATCGTACGCCCCCTTCCTCTGGTATGCCTGAGACAGCCCCGACTGGATTTCGGGGTCGTGGGAATCATACTTTTCGGCCAGCTGGAACTCCTGCAGGGCCGTGGTCGGGTTGTTCTCGGCGAGGGCTGAGGCACCAGCCAGGTAATGCGCCTTGGCGTCCTGCCGCGGTGGCCCCGACGTACTCGTAACACAGGCGCACAGGCACAGACACAGGCTCAGACTTAAGAGGAGAACCTGCAGCAACTGGCGCTTGCTCATGAAACCCTCCCGGAAAGTTGCGACTAGAGGGAAGCCAGGATTCGCCCGATGTTCTCGCGCAGTTCCTGACGTCGACGTTTCAGCTCTTCCGGGCTGGGCGGCTTCTTGCGGGCACGGACTCCGGGGCGGCGGGTGCGCAATTCTTCGACGGCAGCCAGCAGCTCATCGACATTGGCCTGCTCGCCCCCATCGGCCTCGACGGACAGGGTCCTCTCCGGTTGATTTTGTTCAGGAACCGGCCCGGCTGGCTCCGGATCGGACGGTGGCGCACTTGTCGCTGCAAGCTTTGCGGCTGGGACTGGCAGCAGGTCCGGAACGGTGGCCGCATCCGCGGATTTCAGCGAAGCAGGGGCAGGCCCGGCAGGAACCGGTTTTGCCGGTGGAGTCTTGTCCGGGCTCTTCGTCCCTTTTTGCAGCGGCAACGAAGCCCAGAGCATTTCGCGGTCCGATTCGGTCAACAGATGGATGTCAAGATCGGTCAACAGGAAACCCATCGATTCGACAAATACCAGGGCCTGGTCGAGCATCATCTCGGCCTTGTCGGGAGCGACCTCACGCGGCGTGTTCACATAGAAAGCCAGTTGGCCGCTTTTGTGCAGAGCGAAGATGGCGGTCGTACCGACCCCTTGAGACGTCTGGTACTGACAGAGATAGGCGCTCGCCTCCTGCGCCGGGAGTCCCGGCAGGGCGAGCTGCACATCCCGCATGGAGCTGAACAGCTGGATGACCTGGCCGACGGCGACATCCAGAGTCTTGATCGATTTGTCCCACTGAAACATCGCCACCTCCCTGCCTCAGTCGAGCCCTTCGAATGCGGTCAGCGCCTGAAACGTGCGGAAACGCCCCTCGATTTCCGGCCAGCTCACGCGACGCAAGCGGTCGAGGCTGAAATCCTCCACCGTGAACGAGGCCATGACGCTGCCGAATACCGTGGCCTTGCGGATCGTCGCCTCGCTGAAATCGCCGGTGGCCGCCAGGTAGCCGATGAAACCGCCGGCAAAGGTGTCCCCCGCGCCGGTCGGATCGAACACCTCTTCCAATGGGAAGGCCGGCGCCGAGAAGGTGCTGTGGGCGCTGAACACCAGCACCCCGTACTCACCGCGTTTGACGACCAGCGTTTTCGGGCCCATCGCCAGTACGGCGCGGGCCGCCTTGACCAGATTGGCTTCACTGGCCAGTTGGCGAGTCTCTCCCTCGTTGATGACCAGGATATCCACCTCGCGGAGGGTGCGCACCAGCGCTTCACGTTTGCCGCCGATCCAGAAGTTCATGGTGTCGCAGGCGATCAGGCGTGGGCGCCTGACTTGGCGAACGACCTCGAGTTGCAACTCCGGGTCGATATTGGCAAGAAAGACGATCTCGGTATCGCGAAAACTCTCCGGCAACTCCGGCCGGAACCCTTCGAACACGTTCAGATTGGTTTCGAGGGTCTGCGCCTCGTTGAGATCGTAGCCGTAACGACCTTTCCAGCGGAACGTTCTGCCGGATGCAACCTGTAACCCTGCCAGATCGATGTTGCGGCTCTGCAGAAACTCTCGATGCTCGGCCGGGAAATCCTCCCCCACCACCGCGACCAGGCGGACGCCGACAAAAAAACTGGCCGCCGTGGAAAAATAGGTCGCAGAACCGCCCAGGACCTCGTTCCCTTGGCCAAAGGGGGTCTCCACCGTATCAAACGCCACCGAACCAACCACCAGAATATCCACTGAAGCACTGTCCCTTCAACAATATCGGCAATTTAGTGCATTAAAGCAAAACCGGCGCAATTTAGCAATGAGGTAGCGCGAACAACCGGTCACGACTGCGGCAGATGATCGACCGATCAGCAGGTCCAGGTCCTTGCGGGCCTGCGCCGGAATCCGGGCCGGATCGGTCATGATCGCGTATTTCAGGGCTTCGCCGCAGGCACAAGTTGGCGGCTGACTGAGCACGTGCGCCGCCTGTTTGATGATATTGCGGGCGGTCGCCACATTCTGCCGGATGATCGCGAGGATCGCTTCGACCGACACATCGTCGTGGGCGTCGTGCCAGCAGTCGTAGTCGGTGGCCAGGGCCACGGTGGCGTAGCAGATCTCGGCTTCGCGGGCCAGGCGCGCCTCCGGGATGTTGGTCATGCCGATAACGTCGACCCCCCAACTGCGATAGATGAATGATTCGGCGCGGGTCGAGAAGTTCGGCCCCTCGATGCAGATATAGGTCCCGCCACGGTGCACCTCGACGCCGACCTTGCGGGCGGCATCACCCAAAACCTTTGCAAGATCCCGGCAGACCGGATCGGCGAACTGGACGTGGGCAACCACGCCGTTGCCGAAGAAGGTCGAGGCGCGCTTCCCCTGGGTGCGGTCGAAAAACTGGTCGGGGATGACGATGTGCCCGGGGGCGATCGCCTCCTTCATGCTGCCGACCGCCGAGATCGAGATGATCCGCTGCACGCCGAGTTGTTTCATCCCAAAGATATTGGCCCGGTAGGGCACTTCCGAGGGGAGCAGGCGGTGGCCCTTGCCGTGACGCGGCAGGAAGACCATCTTCACCCCGTCGAGCATGCCGGTGACGAAGCTGTCGCTCGGTGCGCCGAAGGGGGTGTCGAGGGTCACCTCATTGATGTCGGTCAGCCCTTCGATTTCGTAGAGGCCGCTGCCGCCGATGACGCCGATGGTGGTTTGGGACATGGGTGGACTCCTTTAAGTTCGAGAAACGAGAAACGAGTGACGAGAGACGAGCGAGACGAGAAAAAGCATCATCACTTTAACTGGTTTGACTATTGCCTTTTCTCGTTTCTCGCATCTCGTTTCTTCTTACTATGGTTTCCGCTCCTCCAGCCGCCCTTTGAGCTGGCCGCAGGCGGCGGAGATGTCCTGCCCCTTGCTGGCACGGCGGATGGCGACAATATCGCGGTCGAGCAGGAGGCGCTGGAACACCTCGATGGCGGCCGCGTCCGGTGCCCGGAAGGCCGATCCGGGGTGCTCGTTGAAGGGGATCAGGTTGACCTTGGCCTTGACCCCGTGCAGCAGCTTGACCAAACGCCTGGCATCTTCCGGCGCATCGTTAACGCCGCGGATCAGGATGTACTCGAAGGTGATGCGCTGGCGCGGCGCCAGCGGGTAGTCGCGGCAGGCGCGCATCAACTCGGCGAGCGGGTAGCGGCGGTTGAGCGGCATCAGCTCATTGCGCACCGCATCGGTGGTGGCATTGAGAGACACCGCCAGGTTGACGCGGATGCGCCGCCCGAGTTCCAGCATCTCCGGCACCAGCCCCGCGGTCGAGAGCGTCACCTTGCGCGGGCTGTAGTCGAAACCAGGCGCGCTATAGAAGATCTCCAGGGCGCGCACCACGTTGTCGAGATTGTGCAGCGGCTCGCCCATCCCCATCAGCACGATGTTGTCGACCGGAAAGCGAGGGCGCACCGCGCACACCTGATTGACGATCTCCGCCGCGGTCAGGTTCCGGGTCAGGCCGAAGGTGCCGGTCAGGCAGAAGGCGCACTGCATGGCGCAGCCGACCTGGGTGGAAACGCACAGGGTCGCCCGCCCCTCCTCCATCGGGATCAGCACGGTTTCGACGCTCTCCCCGTCCGCCAGACGGAAGAGGAACTTGCGGGTGCCGTCAGTGCTGACCTCTTCGGCCTCCGCAGCAAAGGTCGAGATGGTGGCGCGCTCCGCCAACTCCTCGCGGAACCCCTTGGCGAGGTCGGTCATCGCCGCAAAATCGGTCACCCCGCGCGGGTAGATCCAGCGCAGCAGCTGCCCGGCGCGGAAACGCTCCTTGCCGAGCCCGGCGAGGAACTGCTCCAGTTCGGCAGGGGAGAGATTTTTCAGGTCGACCAAGTTGGAGGACTTAAAACCATAGGCAGCTTTATTCGCAGAGATATGAATGAAAACCGGGCTATTTTCAGAAGACATAGCGAGAAATCTTGGCGATAAAATCTGATCAAGCATAGAACAACTTTTTGAAGATCCGCCTTTTTCGATTTAATCTGCGGCAAACTGTATCAGCAAGCTTAGAGTTGCGACACCTCCAGCCTTCTCTTTCAAAAGACAACGGCCCGGCGATTGTAGCCGCCGGGCCGGACGAACTCAACCGGAAAAGGTCTGTTTAAAGTAGCTCGAGACCGGAGAAAAAGTAGGGGATTTCGAAGGCCGCGGTTTCCGGAGCGTCGGAACCGTGGGTGGCGTTCTCGCCGATCGACTTGCCGAACTCCTTGCGCAGGGTGCCGGCCTCGGCCTGGGCCGGGTTGGTGGCGCCCATCAGGTCGCGCCACTTCTTGATGGCGCCGGCGGCCTCGAGCACCATGACCACGCACGGGCCACTGCTCATGAAGCTGGTCAATTCGCCGAAAAACGGCCGCTCCTGGTGCACATAGTAGAAGCCTTCGGCCTCGACCTTGCTCATGTACAGCTTCTTCAGGCCGACGACTTTGAACCCTTCGGCGTAGATGCGCGCCAGGATCTTGCCGGCGTCGCCGGCGGCAAAGGCGTCCGGCTTGATGATCGCAAATGTCTGTTCCATGACTATCCTCCACAGGTTTCGGTTGATTGTTGAAAGCCCCGCGCTTTTAGCACTGATGCCGGCAAATTGTCAAGGTTTGCCGGCAACTTCAGGCCGCCTGGCCCTTTTGCCCGCTCTTGAACAGATAATAGTCGTAATCCCCTTCATAAGGGACCATCTCGCCGTGGTCGATGGCGAAGACCCGGGTGACCAGCGAGCGCAGGAAGTGGCGGTCGTGGCTGACCAGCACCACGGTGCCGGCGAACTTCTGCAGCGCATCGAGCAGGACTTCCCGCGACTGGATGTCGAGGTGGTTGGTCGGCTCGTCGAGGATCAGCAGGTTCAGGGGGCGGGCCAGCAGGGTGGCCAGCACCACCCGGCTCTTCTCGCCGCCGGAGAGCTTGTCGATGCGCTTGTCGACGTCGTCTCCCTGGAAGAGGAAGGCGGCGCAGAGGTTGCGCAGCACGCCGATGGTGGCGGTCGGCAGAGCATCCTGCACCGTTTCGAACACGCTCTTCTTCGGATCGAGCACATCCATGGCGTGCTGGCTGAAGTAGCCGAGATTGACGTTGGCACCGAGCGTGACGCTCCCCGCGGTCGGCTCGGTCTGTCCGGCCAACACCTTGAGAAAGGTCGACTTGCCGGCGCCGTTGACGCCGACCACGGCGATCTTGTCGCCGCGGCGGATGCTGCCGGACACCCCGCCGAACACCGATTTGTCGCCCCCTTCCGGCAGGCTGCCAGACCTTGCCGAGGTTGTCGATGCGGAAGACGTCGTCGCCGCTGCGCGGCGGCTCGCTGAACTCGAAGCGGATCAGCCGCTGCTCGGCGGGGATCTCGATGCGCTCGATCTTCTCCAGCTTCTTCACCCGCGACTGCACCTGCGCGGCGTGGGAGGCGCGGGCGGCGAAGCGGGCGATGAACTCCTCCTCCTTCTCCAGCATCTCCTGCTGGCGGCGGTGGCTGGCCAGCAGCTGCTCGCGGCGGATCTCCCGCTCGCGCAGGTAGAAATCGTAGTTGCCGCCGTAGGTGGTGATGGCCCCGTTGGCGACCTCGATGATCCGCGTCACCAGCCGGTTCATGAAGTCGCGGTCGTGGCTGGTCATCAGCAAGCGCCCCCTTGAACTCGCTGGCCAGCCACTCCTCCAGCCAGACGATCGACTCGACGTCAAGATGGTTGGTCGGCTCGTCGAGGAGGAGCACGTCGGGGTTGATGGTGAGGATTTTCGCCAGGGCGATGCGCATCTTCCAGCCGCCGCTGAACGTTTCCACCGGGCGGCCATAGGCGTCCGGGCCGATGCCGAGACCGGTCAGCACCGCCTGGGCGCGGGCCTCGAGATCGTAGCCGCCGCGATGCTCGAACTCCTCGTGGGCATCGCCGTAGCGGGCCAGCAGGTCGGCCATGGCGTCATCCGCCATCGGCTCGCCCATGGCGGCCTCCATGGCGCGGAGTTCCATCCCCAACGCCACGGTGCGGGCGGAGGCCGCCATCACCTCTTCCAGGGCCGAGCGGCCGGCCATCTCGCCGACATCCTGGGAGAAGTAGCCGATGACCGTATTCTTGCCACAGCTGATCTCGCCGGCATCGGCATGCTCCTCGCCGGTGATCAGGCGGAAGATGGTGGTCTTGCCGGCGCCGTTGGGGCCGACCAGGCCGCTGCGGCTGCCGGGGAGGATCTGGAAGCTGGCGTTCTTGAAGAGGACCCGGTCGCCATGCTGCCGGGTCATGTTGCTCAGGTGGATCATGCGGTGCCTCCGGGCAAAGTCCCGAAGTGCTAGCACACAGTGGGGCGACGGGACAAGTCAAAAGGCGCGGGGTGGTATCAGGGGTCCAGGTTGCTTGCCGGAGGGCTTGAACCGGCAAGACCAGGGGAAGGCGCTTCAAATCAGCATTAAAAGTTACCGGGTCGTTACCTTGACCAACGTGGCAGTTCCCCGATCATCAGGGTCAGGATCCGCTGCGCCCGCTCGCGGACGATCGCGGCTAATAGTCGCTGGTCATGATGAACAGCGGCTGCCGCTGGAACGAATCGTAGTTGGGGCGCAGCCGCGCGGTATTGTAATACTTGGAGACATCCACCACCTTCTTGTGGTCGGTGACGATTTCGATGGGCACGTTGTCGTAACAGCCATTGTGCAGGCAGACCAGCCGCCCGAAGTTTTTCTGGGCAACCAGATCCAGGGCCAGGTTGCCAAACGCCATGGGCACGATGGAGTCGATGGCGTCGGGATCGCCGCTGCGCACCAGATAACCCAGGCGCTGGCTCAGCGCATTGACCCGCCGCCCGTTGTTGTAGCGCGGCGACAGATCCTTGAGGGCCTGCGCGACCTGATCGCCGATCCCGCCCAGTTTGCGGTGGCCGTACTGATCGGCCTCCTCCCCCTCGAAGCTCATTTCGCTTTGATGGCTGAAGGTCGCGCCCTCGGAGATCAGCACCACCGAATAGTTGCTCGGATGGCGGCTGCGATCGTAACTGAGCAGTTCGGCCAGCATCTCCATTTCGAACGGATGCTCGGGAATGATACAGCGATCGGCGGCACCCGCCATGGTCGGCAGCAGGGCGGAAAAGCCGGCATAGCGGCCGAACACCTCCAATACCAGGAAGCGCTCGTGCGAACCGGCGCAGGTGCGCAGGCGGTGGGTCAGTTCGATGGTGCGGGTCACACAGGTGGAAAAACCGATGCAGTAGTCGGTGCCCGGCACGTCGTTGTCCATGGTTTTGGGGATGGCCACCACATTGACCCCTTCGCCGTGCAGGCGCCGGCCGTAACTGAGGGTATCGTCGCCGCCAATCGGAATCAGCGAGTCGATGCCCAGCCATTGCAGATTCTGCAGGACCTCGGCCGTCATGTCATTGATCGGCGCCGTGTAGGTGTCCCGCAGATGCGGCGGCACGTTGCTGAGCGGAAGATGGCTGGGCCGGGTGCGCGAGGTGTGCAGGAAGGTGCCGCCGGTCCGGCCGGCGCGGTTGACGATTTCTTCCGTGAGCACCTGCACGCAATGGCTGTTGTCGGCCTTATGGTCGCGCACCAGTTCGACCAGGCCGGCCCAGCCGCGGCGCAGGCCGAGCACCCGGTAGCCTTCGCCCAGCGCCCGCACGGTGACTGCGCGAATCGCCGGGTTGAGTCCCGGAACATCCCCCCCTCCGGTCAGGATGCCGATCGTGCCCTTGGATGTCGTCATGGCCTTGTCTCCCTGCTGGGTAAATGCTGAGTGTGCCGCCGGCACAGGCTCTTTAGTGAAACGGCGGCGGCAGGTTGTCACCACGCGGGACCGGGGACAGCGGCGAGTCAGCTTGGCAGGCCCGCGGGAAAATAGTGGCAGGCCCGACGCTTATCAAAGGGTGTTGTAGTCGTCCGATTCGACCCTGTCCCCGGTGGAACTGAGAAACGAGTCTTTCTGAGAATCCTTGACGACCTCCACCTTGTCATGGGCAACGGCGCAAATGGTCCCGCAGACGGTGCATTCATAAAGTTCTTCGTGGAATTGGAAGGCACTCAGGGCGGTTTCGTAACTGACCATATGTTTGCAGGTGGGACAGACAAAGTCGGTGCTGACTTTCTGCTGCTCCAGAACAAGCCCCTTGATGATTTTCAGCTTGTCATTGGAGAATGTCCAGATGCCACCACACGTACTGCATTCGCGAGCATCCTGGGAAAAACCATCGGCGTGCATGTGAATTTCCACGTTCCTGCTCTTGCATAATGGGCACTTCATCTCACGGTCTCCTTCTGGTTTTTGCCACACAGTATACCGCACTTTATTGCCAATTGCGCTGCCCTGCAGACAAATTGCCTCATTTCGCAGCTTGAGAATCCTTTGCCCGGGCTTTCGTATTTCCCCTGACAGTCAAGAAACCGGTTAACCACAGGCAAAAAGAGGAGGGCCGGATTTTCCGCTCCCCTTGGTCACTTTCGCAGGGTGGAGTTTCAATAGCGCGCGTCGGCGTACTCCACCCAGCCGCCGGCTTCAACCAGCGCCTTGTCAAAGGGGCTGATTTCGAAGGTGAAGCACTCCTCCCGGCCGTTGCCGCGCGCGACCAGGCGCTGACCCTTGAGGTGCACCTCGATTTCGATGTTCCCGGCGGCGGCCGCCTCGAGACCGAACAGCCGCTGAATCTCGGCGGCCGGCAGTTCGATGGCCAGCATCCCGCAGTTGAACATGTTCTGGCGGAAGATGCGTGCGTAGCTCTCGGCGATGACGGTGTGGATGTCGTTGACCTCGAAGACCCAGGGAGCGTGCTCGCGCGAGGAGCCGCAGCCGAAGTTGGCGCGGGAGACAACCACCCGGGCTGTTTTCAGCCTCCCCCCTCGGGATCGAAGCCCTCGAGCTTGAGGTCTTCGAGGCAGTAAGGCTTAAGCGCCTCCTTGGTCACCTCGGTCAGGTACTTGGCCGGGATGATTTCGTCGGTATTGATGTCGGCCCGGTCGAGGAAGAGCGCCGGCCCGCCGAAAGTCTTTTTCATATCAAGATTCTCCCTGGCAAATTTCATGTAAGGGCGCATTGCATGCGCCCTGGGCGCACGCAGTGCGCCCCTACGACAAATAACGCGAACGACCTACAGCGTCCGTGCGTCGGTGATGACGCCGGTGATGGCCGCGGCGGCCGCGGAGGCGGGGCTCATCAGGTGGACCATGCCGCCCTTCCCCATCCGCCCGTTGAAGTTGCGGTTGCTGGTCGAGGCGCACACCTCTCCTTCGGCCAGCACGCCGTTGCTCATGCCGAGGCAGGCACCGCAGGTCGGGTTGGTCACGCAGAAACCCGCATCCATGAAGACCTGAATGATCCCCTCGTTGAGTGCCTCCTGGAAGATCTTCGGCGTCGCCGGCGAGACGATGCCGCGCACCGAATCGGCAATCGTCCGCCCCTTGAGCACCTCGGCTGCCTGGCGCAGATCCTCGATGCGGCCGTTGGTGCAGGTACCGATGTAGACCTGGTCGACCTTCGTCCCACAGAGTTCCTTCACCGGCTTGACACAGTCGGGCTTGAAGCCATAAGTCACCTGAGGCTCCAGGGTCGACAGGTCGAAATTCAAAGTCTTTTCATAGTGCGCGTCGGCATCGGCACGCCACTTCGAGTACTCGGCCAGCGCCGCCTCTTTGCTGGCGAATTCGCCCTGGATGAACGGCCACAGGTAGTCGACGGTGGTCAGGTCCGGCTGGCAGATGCCGCAGGTGCCGCCCGCCTCGATGGCCATGTTGCACAAGGTCATGCGCGCGTCCATGCTCATCGCTGCGACGATCGGGCCGTGGAACTCAATGACCCGGTCGGTGGCGCCGTTGACCCCGAGCTGGCCGATGACGAACAGGATCACGTCCTTGGCTACCACACCCTTCGGCAGGGTGCCGGTCAGGTTGACGCGGATCGTCATCGGCTCGCGGAAGGCGCACACCCCCTTGAGGATTCCCACTTCCAGGTCGGTGGTGCCGACCCCGGCGGCGAAGGCCCCAAAGGCCCCATGGGTGCACGTGTGCGAATCGCCCATGATCACCGTGAAGCCGGGACGGACATAGCCCTTCTCCGGGAAGATGGCGTGACAGACGCCGTTGCGGCCGACATCAAAGAAATCCTTGATCTGGTGACGGTGCGCCCAGTCGCGCAGCATTTTGGCCTGCAGCGCGGTCTTGCTGTCCTTGGCCGGGGTGACGTGGTCGATGACCGCCTTGATCTTGCCGGCATCGAACACGCGGTCCTTGCCGCGCGCCTCGAGATCGGCAATCGCCACCGGGGTGGTGATCTCGTGGCAAAAGACCCGGTCAAGGTTCAGCACCTTGGCCCCCGGGAACGGCTCGTCGCGCAGATGCGCGGCGAAGATCTTTTCAGCTGTGGTCTGGCCCATGCAACTCTCCTCGAAACTTTCTCAATAAGGGATAGTCAATTCTCTGATTTTTCTCGTTATCTTTCTTCTCGTTTCTTGCTGCCTTTAAAGCTGATGCGGATTGCGCTTGGCCTTCGACAGCCCCTTGTTCAAGGCATTGATGAAGGCCTTGGCGCTGGCGACGATGATGTCGGAATGCGCCCCCTGGCCGAGCACCTCGCGGCCATCGACCTCCAGGCGCACGGTGCATTCGCCGAGGGCGTCGGTGCCGCCGGTAATGGAACCGATGCCGAAGTGCAGCAGCTTTGGCTCCATCCTGGTCAGCTTCTTGATCACTTTGAAGGTCGCGTCCACCGGCCCGTCGCCGATCATGGCGGCCTTCTTGCGACGGCCGTTGATCTCCAGTTCCACCGTGGCGGTCGGCGCGGCGAAGGAGCCGGAAGAGACATTCATCTGCACCAACTTGATCGCCTCGGGGACGCGGATGATCTCGTCGGCGACGATGGCGTCGAGATCCTCGTCGAAGATCTCCTTCTTCAGGTCGGCCAGCGTCTTGAAACGCACGAAGGCCTTCTCGAGGTCCTCCTTGGACAGCTCGTAGCCGAGTTCCTTGAGGCGGGCGATGAAGGCGTGCCGGCCGGAGTGCTTGCCGAGCACCAGCTTGTTGGCGTTCAGGCCGATCGACTCGGGGGTCATGATTTCGTAGGTGCTCTTCTCCATCAGCACGCCGTGCTGGTGGATCCCCGCCTCGTGGGCGAAGGCGTTGGCGCCGACGATCGCCTTGTTCGGCTGCACCACGATGCCGGTGATGGTCGAGAGCAGCCGGCTCGCGCCGTAGATGTACTCGGTGTTGACATTGGTTTTGAACGGCATGATGTCCTGGCGGGTGCGCAGCGTCATCACCACCTCTTCCAGCGAGCAGTTGCCGGCGCGCTCGCCGATGCCGTTGATGGTGCACTCCACCTGCTCGGCGCCGGCCTGCACGGCGGCCAGCGAGTTGGCCACAGCCAGGCCGAGATCGTTATGGCAGTGCACGGAAATCACGGCCTTCTCGATATTTGGCACGTTTTCCTTCAGATAGCGGATGATGTTGAAATATTCCGACGGGATGGTGTAGCCGACCGTGTCGGGGATATTGACCGTCCTGGCCCCGGCTTCGATCACCGCCTGGATCACCTTGGCCAGGAATGGCAGGCGGGTGCGTACCGCGTCCTCGGCCGAGAACTCTACGTTGGGGGTGTAGCCGGCGGCGCGTTTGACAGCCTTGACCGCGATGTCGATCACCTGTTGTTCGCTCATCTTCAGCTTGTACTTCATGTGAATGTCGGAAGTGGCGATGAAGGTGTGGATGCGCCCGCGCTCGCCGGCGTACTTCAGCGCCTCCCAGCCGCGGTCGATATCCATGTCGTTGGCCCGGCACAGGCCGGCGATCTGCGGCCCGCGGATGATCTGCGCCACCTTCTTGACCGCTTCGAAGTCGCCATCCGAGGCGATCGGGAAACCGGCCTCGATGACATCGACATTCATCTTTTCGAGCTGATGGGCGATGCGCAGCTTCTCCTCGATGTTCATGCTGGCGCCGGGTGACTGCTCGCCGTCGCGCAGGGTGGTGTCGAAAATCTTGATCGTCCTGGCCTGTTCCTTGGCTTTGCTCATCGCTGTCGCCTCCTCGTGCGTTAAGATTTTTGGCTGTCGTTGCCGAAAATGAAAAAGCTCCCGCCCCTGACAGGGGCGAGAGCTGAACGCTTCGCGGTACCACCCTGCTTCGTCCACCTTCGCCTTTTTGGCTATGGCGGACCTTGCTTGACCGTTGACGCCGGCTTACGGCGGAAATTACCGGGGCGCTTAAGGCCCGTTCACGTCCGCGGCTCCAAGGCGAGTTCAGGAAGTCCTGCACCGGTTCGCACCAACCACCGGCTCTCTCCAGCAGGAGGAAGTCCCTACTACTCCTTTTCACAGCCTGTGCAGATTGTCTTGAGACTAAAACAGAAAGTGCCGACACTTGTCAAGAGTGAGTTGCTCGCCGTCAACTCCTGCGGATCCTCGGGTCGGCCAGGGCGTAGCCGAGATCGGCCAGGAGGTTGCCGACCAGGGTCAGCACCGCGCCGATCACCAGGATCCCCATGATCAGCGGGTAGTCACGCATCATCACCCCGTCGTAGAAGAGCTTGCCCATGCCGGGGATGGCGAAGATCGTCTCGAAGATTACGCTGCCGCCGATCAGCCCGGGCACCGACAGGCCGAGGATGGTGATCACCGGCAGCAGGGCATTGCGCAGGGCATGCCGGTAGATCACCTGCGCCTCCGGCAGCCCCTTGGCCCGGGCCGTGAGGATGTAGTCCTGGCGGATCACCTCGAGCATGTTCGAGCGCATGTAGCGCGAAAAACCGGCCAGGCCGCCGAAGGCCGAGACGAACACCGGCAGGATCAGGTGATGGATCACATCCCAGACCTGGCCGAAAAAACCGAGGTATTCGAAGCCGATCGACTTGAGGCCGGCGATCGGGAAGATACCGAGGCGCACGCCGAGATAATCCATCAGCAGCAGCGCCAGCCAGAACGACGGCATGGCGAATCCGGCAAAGACCAACACTGTCGTGGCCTTGTCGAAGGGGGAGTTGCGCCGCACCGCCGAGAGCACCCCGAGGGGCACCGCCACGACCAGAATGGCGGCGATCGACAGCAGGTTGATCATGATGGTCACCGGCAGGCGCTCGACGATCTTGTCGAAGACCGGGCGACGATCCTGGGCAAAGGATTCGCCGAAGTCGAGCCGGGCCAACCGCCCCAGCCACTGCCCGTACTGGACCGGGAGCGGCTGGTCGAGGCCGTAACGCTCGCGCAGCCGCTCGCGCATCTCGGCGCTGGCTTTGGGATTGAGATCGGTCTGCAGGTCGGTCGGCTCGCCGGGGGCCAGATGAATGACCATGAAACTGATCAGGGTGATGCCGATCAGCAGGGGGATCATCATCGGCAGGCGTTTTGGCAGATGAGTAAACATCACGTCCCAATTTCTGAAGCACAGTTCGCTTCAACCCAAGAATCGCGATACGAGAAACGAGAACGGGCAAAAGCCTCACGCCATCAATTCCTTCTCTCGTTTCTCTCCTCACGTTTCCCGACTCTCGCTTCTCGACTCTCGCTTCTTGCCGCTCTCGCTATCGCGCATACTTCTGCTCCCCTTCCGGCACATACCACTTGATGAAGTTGTGGGTGATCCCGGCCGGGGCCGGCTCGATGCCGCGGAAGCGCCTCGCCACTGCCGGCAGGGCTTCGCCGACGTAGAGGAAGGTATACGGCTGCTCCTCGGCGAGGATCTCCTGGAAGCGGTCGTAGATCTTCTTGCGCTCGGCTTGATCGAAGGTGCGCCGGCCGCGCTCGAGCAGATCGTCGACCTCGGCGTTCTGGTAATGGATGAAGTTCAACTCGCGCGGGCCGGTCTTGCTCGAATGCCAGATGTTGTACTGGTCGGGCTCGGGGCTGCCGGTCCAGCCGAGGATGGTGACGTCGAAGTTGCCGGGGAAGATGAACTCCTTGAGGAAGGTGGCCCATTCGACGATGCGGATCTGCACGTCGATGCCGACCTCCTTCAGCCGCCGCTGCAGGATTTCCGCGGTCTTGGAACGGATGTCGTTCCCCTGGTTGGTGACAATGGTGAAAGCCAGCCTCTGCCCGTTCTTCTCACGCACGCCATCGCCATCGCCATCGCGCCAGCCGGCCTGATCGAGCAGTTTTCCGGCTGCCGCCGGATCGTAAGGATATTTTTTGACGTTGGGGTTGTAGACCCAGGTGTCCGGCTTGTAAGGGCCGGTGGCTGCCTTGCCCAGGCCGAGCAGAACCCCGTCGATGATCTCCTGCTTGTCGACGGCATGAGCGATGGCCCGGCGCACCCGCACGTCCTGGAAGAGCGGCTTGCGCAGGTTGTAGCCAAGGTAGCTGTAGCCGAAGCTCAGGTAGCGGTACTTGTTGAAGTTGCGTTTGAAGGCCGGCGTATCGGTCTGGGTTGAGTACTGGATCGGCGTCAGCCCCATGAAATCGAGACCGCCCGACTGCAACTCCAGAAACTGGGTGGAACTGTCGGGGATGATGCGGTAGACCACCCGCCGGATGTAGGGTTTGCCATCGTAGTAATCGGGATTGGCCTCGAGCACCAGTTTCTCACCAGCCTTCCATTCGACCAGGCGATACGGGCCGGTGCCGACGGGGGCGCGGGCCAACGGGCTCTTGGTGACATCCCGCCCGTCGAGCAGGTGTTTGGGATGGATCGGCAGCGACCAGCTCTCCAGGGCCGGAGCATAAGGCCTGGGATAGGTAACCCGGAAAGTGTAGGGGTCGGGAGCCTCGGCCTTGGCCACCTGCTTGTAATCCTCGGCATAGGAGGTCGGCACCTTGGGGTCGATGTACATTTGGTAGGTAAAGAGCACGTCGGCGCTGGTGAACGGCGCGCCATCGTGCCACTTGACCCCCTTGCGCAGGTGGAAGGTGATGGTCAGGTTGTCAGGGGAAATCTCCCACGATTCCGCCATGACCCCCACCAGCTGCAGGTTCTTGTCGTAGCGCAGCAGGCCGTCGTAGACTTGGCCGTTGATGTCCGAGGACGCGGAATCGGAGGCCAGCACCGGCAGCAGAGTGCTCGGCTCGCCGATGGAGGCCTCGATCAGGGTGTCGCCGTAGGCCGGCTTGTGCCCCTGCTCGGCAACGGGGATGACCGCCTCCTGCCGGTTGCAGCCAAAGACTGCCAGCAACAGGAAACCGCTCAGCAGGTAACGTATCATTCGCCCTCCGCTCGAAGTAACGGCGATCCTTCAGCTGATGCTGCCCCGGTCTCTGCACCATCACTTGGCATGGCCGTTTCATCCAGATTCGTCACCATTGCTCCCGGCGGGGCTACCAGCGTGAAGACCCCGGGCAGGAACGGCCGATCCACCTCCAACTCCTTAAAGGTCAGAGCTGACTTCCGTCCGCTGCAGCGGGAGAACGAGCTCGATTCGGCGGGGCAGATTGAGCGGCTCCGCGGCGAACTCGCCGTAGGCGAGGCGCAGCTGCAATTCCTCGTCATAGAGATAAGCCACACCGATCAGCCGGCGGCCGGCATCGAAGTGCAATTCCTGGCGCCGCGGTCCGGCCTCGAGCACGACCAGCCAGCCACCGTCAGTTCGTGGTGAGGTTTGCAACTGTTGGTAGGCAATCCGCGGCGGCCGGAAGAGCAGGATGTTGACCAGCTCGGCAAGTCGCAACGGCAGGCGGGTGAAACGGCCGAGGTTTTCCGGAGTCGTCCGCCCCTGATAGAAGCGGTTGTCACCCGGCACCAGCACGGCCAGTTCGGAGCCATTGGCGGCCATGACCATGAGCGGCGTGCCGAAGGGGCTCAACGTTTCAGCACGCAGGCGGTCCGGGGTCTCCGCCAGCAGGACCTGGGTTCCGCTGAGTGACCGCTCCGGGGTCTGCAGCTTGACCTTGGCTACCCCTTGCAGCGATCCAGGACGAGGGCTGCGCAACCACTCTTCGAGCAGCATGCGGCCGTCCACTTCCGCAGCAGGGATCTCCGGCCGTTGAGCCGGCAGGGTGGCACATCCGGAGAGCACGGCCAGTTGCAGCCCGAGGAGGCAACCGGCCAGGACGGGTAACACCAGCCGTAGGGAGCCGCTCATTCCGACTGGCCAAGCCGTTGCAGCTTGTCGCGCAGGAGCTGGTTGTCCGGTTTCAGTTCGAGCGACTTCTGGTAGGCATCCCGGGCCGCGGCAACCTTGCCGAGAGCCAGCAGCACATCACCGAGGTGCTCATGGATCACCTCGTCATCGGGAAGCAGTCGCCTGGCCTCTTCGATGGCCTTGCGCGCATCGTCAAAACGCCCCAATCGGTAGTAGACCCAGCCGAGCGTGTCGAGGACATGGCCAGCCGGCTTGAGTGCCACGGCCCGTTCGGCCATCGCCAGCGCTTCGGCGAGGTCGCGGTTTTCGTCAGCCAGTCCATAGGCCAGGAAGTTGAGGGCCTCGGCATGATCGGGATCGGCCGCAATGACCTGGCGCATGACCGCGCGGGCAGCAGCCTTTTCACCAAGGCGTTCGTGCGCCAGCCCCTTTTCATACAGCAGCTCGGCATCCTCGGGGTAACGGATCAACCCCTGATCAAGCACGGCCAATGCCTTGAGCTCGTTACCGGCACCGAGGTGCAGCACGGCCAGGTAATAGAAGATCTGCGGCCGTGGCTCAGGTTGCTGGAGACGGCTTTCGAGGAGTGCAACCGCCTCGGCGGTGCGGGCTGTCTGCACGTAGATATAGCTCATATGGGAAATTGCATCGTCGTGAAGCGGTGAATCGCTGCCGATCTCGCCAAAAGCGGCGAGCGCAGCCGGCCAGTCCGCCTTGCGTTCAAGAGCAGTGCCCAAGTAGTAGCGCACCGGCTCGAGATCGGGCCGGAGCGAGAGAATTTCCCGGAATACGGCAATTGCCTTGTCCCACTTCTCCTGTTCCAGGTAAATCAGCCCGATCTTGCGGCGGGCATCGAAATCCTCGGGCTTCAGCTCGACGATGGTCTGCAATTCGTTGAGGGCGTCGGCATAACGCTTCATGCCGACATAGACGCGGGCGAGGTGATGGCGCAGGGAGAATTCGAGGGGGTCCTTGGCCAGGGCGGCGCGAAACACGCTCAGGGCATCGTTCCACTGCCGCCGCTCTTCATAAAGCTGCCCCAGTTCCAGCGAGGCCTGGGTCAGTTCGGGATGGTTCTGGATCAACAGACGGTACTGCTCGATCGCCATGGCATCAAGCTTGGTCTCACGATAGAGGCGGGCCAGCGCCAGCCGGCCGGGCTGGGAATCCGGAAAAAGCTTGAGCAACGCCTTGAGCTCTTCGATCGCCAGCCCGGCATCGCCGGAGCGGGCCAGCGCGATGGCCAGGTGCAGGCGCACCTGTTCCCGCGCCGGGTCAAGCTCGAGGACCTTGCGGAAATGCGGGATCGCCCGTTCCGGCTGACGGCTGCCGAAATAGGCATTGCCCAGCCGCAGGTGAGCTTTTACCGAGTCGGGATTGCGGATCAGGATATCCTCGACCGTCCTGACCGCCTGTTTGATCTGGTCAAGATCGATGTAGAGTTCGGCCAGTTCGAAGCGCAGTTCCTCATTCTCCGGGTCGTAGCGGATCGCCTCCTGCAAGGCGGTCACCGCCCCCTCGTCGTCCCCCTCGGCAACCAGCAGCCGGAACCGCCCATAGTGGTACAGCGCCTTGGCCTGCGGATCTTCCAGCCGGGACACATATACCGCGGGCGAACCATTCCCCGCAGGGGCAGCGCAACCCGCCGCACCGATCAGCACGAAAAAAAATGGTAACACCCAAAATCGCATCGTCATCCCCAAAGACATTGTCAATTTGCAATCAATAACGTTGGAATTTAGCACATGTATCAGCAGTGGTCAATTCGCGCGCCCCCTGGCCAACCGCTTTACAGACGGCTATCATTTGGTAATTTATAAAGAAATGTGCAAGACAGGACAGGGGTGGCGATGGACTTCCAAAGCATGCATGAACAGCTGCTCGACCCGGCAACCTACCCGGAACCGACCCTGCGAGTGGAGTTTCGCGAAACCCACATCTCCCGCGTCTACCTGACCGATACCCACGCCTACAAATTCAAGAAGCCGCTCGATCTCGGCTTCCTCGATTTCTCCACCCGCGAGCGACGCAGGTTTTTCTGTGGTGAGGAAGTCCGTTTAAATCGCCGCTTCGCTCCCGATGTCTATCTGGGTGTCGTCGAACTGCGGGCGACCCGGAACCGGCTGCACTTTCATGGCCCCGGCCGACTGGTTGACTTTGCCGTGCACATGCGCCGTCTCCCTGAAGAGCGCATGCTCGACCGGCTCATCGACGCGGCCGCCACCGACCTGCCCGCCGAAATCGAGCGCCTGGCCCGGCATCTGGCCCCGCTGCTGGCGGCTGCACCCATCTGCCGCGATGAGGTCCCGGGCGGCAGCGCCGCAGAGATCCAGGCCAACTGCGCGGAGAACCTGGCTCAGACGCAGCCTGCTATCGGTCATGCCCTGAGCGCGCCAGCGCACCAGGCGATGGCCAGGCAGATCATGGCCCAGGTCGAGCGCCTCACTCCCCTGTTCCTTGCACGCGAGGCGCGCAACTACGTGCGCGATGGCCACGGCGACCTCCATTCCCGCAACATCTGCATGACCGACCCGATCCAGGTTTACGACTGCATCGAGTTCTGCCGGCGGTTCCGGGTTGCCGATGTCGCTGCCGAACTGGCTTTCCTGCTCATGGATCTCGACGGGCGCGGGCGACGAGACCTGGCCAGGCGCTTCCTCTCCGTCTATCAGCAGCAGGCGGCCGACCCGGACCTCGTCACCCTGCTGCCGTTCTACAAGAGCTGCCGGGCCTGGGTCCGCGGCAAGGTTGAATTCCTGCTGGCCACCGAAGCCGAGGTGGCACCGGCGGCCCGCAGCGCCGCTCTGGCGCACTCCCGCCGCTACTTCAACCTGGCCCTTGGCTATCACGTGCCACCGATGCTGCTGCTCACAACCGGGCTGATGGGGGTGGGCAAGACCACCTTCGCCCGCGCCATGGCCAATGCCCTTGGCGCCGAAGTGCTCCGTTCGGATGTGATCCGCAAGAATTTGGCCGGCATCGCCCCGGACAGTTCCCGGCCGGATGCTTCCGGTCAAGGGCTCTACGCCGCGGCGATGACGGCCCGGACCTACGCGGAACTGCAGCACCGCACCGCCCGCCTGCTGCAGCAGGGGAACACGGTGATCGTCGATGCCTCTTTTTCCCGCGCCGCCGCGCGGCGGGATTTTTTTGCCATGGCGGACCGGCTGACCGTGCCGGCGCGGCTGCTTCATCTGCACTGCGACCGGGCACTCACCGTGGCCCGCCTCGACCGGCGCCAGACCGAAGGTCGGGATGCTTCGGACGGACGAAGGGAACTGCTCGATGCCCAGGCGGCCGTTTTCGAACCTGTCTCCTGCGATCCGCGCGTGATCACAATCGACACTGCCGCCGGTGTCGACTATACTGTCCAAAATGCTATCTGCCAGTTGCTGACCAGGTGATCTGTCCATGAACATGCGTGCGAAAAACCCACTGCATCTGCGCGAGGCATGGGTCATCTTTTTCGTCCTCGGCCTGGTCATGCTCAACTTCCCCTTCCTGCACATCTTCAACAAGGACACACAGGTGCTGGGCATCCCGCTGATGGTTCTTTACCTGTTGACCGGCTGGCCGCTGTCGATTGCCGTCGTCTACCTCTTCTCGCTCCCGCTTGGTGCCGAGGAAGAAGAGTCTGGCGAAACCCCCGCCCCTCCTCCCCAGGATCGGGCATGATCCCGTTCGGCATCGTCGCATCCCTGTCCCTGCTCTATTTCGGGATGCTCTTCGCGGTGGCCTGGTATGCCGACCGGCGCGGCCAAGCCGGGCGGAGCCTGATCGACAACCCCAACGTCTACTCCTTCTCCCTGGCGGTTTATTGCACCTCGTGGACCTTTTATGGCAGCGTCGGCCGGGCGGCAACCAGCGGCATCAATTTCCTGGCCATCTATCTCGGTCCGACCCTGATAGCCTTTACCTGGTGGTTCCTGCTGCGCCGGATGGTGCGGATCAGCAAGGAACAGAACATCGCCAGCATCGCCGACTTCATTTCCAGCCGCTACGGCAAATCGGCCGTGCTCGGCGGCATCGTCACCCTCTTCGCAGTCCTCGGCATCCTGCCGTACATTGCCCTGCAGCTGAAGGCCGTGGGCCGCTCCTTCGAACTGCTCACCATCCCTCCCGGCGAGATTGCCCAGGGGGCCAGGCACTATCTCCCCGTATTGTCGCAGCAGGTCGACACCGCCTTGATTGCCGCCCTGCTGCTGGCGCTTTTCGGGATTTTGTTCGGTGCCCGCTATTTGGACGCCACCCAGCGCCATGAGGGGTTGGTGGCCGCTGTCGCCGTTGAGTCGCTGCTCAAGCTCATCGCGTTCCTGCTGGTCGGCATCTATGTCACCTACGGACTGTTCGACGGTTTTACCGACATCTTTTCGCAGTTTCTGACCCGCTTTCCGGAACGACACCATCTGCTCATGCTCGATACGCAACAGACCTCCTACCCGGAGTGGTTTTCCCTGACCTTCATGGCCATGATGGCGGTGATGTTTCTCCCCCGCCAGTTTCACATCATGGTTGTCGAAAACTGCCGGGAAGAACATATTCACAAGGCGATGTGGCGCTTTCCCGCCTACCTGTTCCTGATCACCCTGTTCGCCATTCCGATTGCCCTGGCCGGGATTCTTCTCAACCACGGCGACACCTCCGGCGCCGACTTCTTCGTTCTGCAGATCCCCCTGCAAAACGATCAGCCATGGCTGGCACTGGCGGTATTCATCGGCGGTTTCTCCGCCTCGGCGGGGATGGTGATGGTCGAATCGGTGGCCCTGTCGACCATGATCCTCAACCACCTGATCATGCCGGTGATCCTCAGGGTCTATTCAGGAGCCGGCAGCCTGTCGGGACTGCTGATCAACCTGAAGCGCATCGCGATCATTGCCGTCATCCTGCTCGGTTATCTCTACTACCGGCTGCTCGGCGAGTCGGCCGCCCTGGTCAACATCGGCCTGATCTCGTTCATGGCCGCCACCCAGTTCGCCCCCGCCATCGTCGGCGGCATGTATTGGCGCCGGGCCACCCGCCGCGCGGCGACGACCGGGCTGGTGCTGGGTTTCATCGTCTGGTTCTACACCATGCTGGTCCCGGCCTTCGTCGATTCCGGCTGGCTGGGCCGCGCGATCCTCGATGACGGCCTGTTCGGCCTGGCCATCCTGCGCCCCACCGCCCTGCTCGGCCTGGTCGGCTTCGACCTGTGGACCCATGCCCTGTTCTGGACGATGTTCGTCAATGTCGGCAGCTTTCTTGCCATTTCCCTGCTGACCTCACCGTTGCCGGCCGAAGAGGAACAGATCGGCAAGTTCGTCGATGTGTTCAAGACGCGCACGGAGGCCCCGCAGCTGCGGCGCTTCACCAAGGCACCGACGATCGTCGAGTTCGTTGAGTTGATGGCCAAATTCATTGGCGAGAAACAGGCGCACTCGGCCATCAGCGAATACCTTGGCGACCGCGAAATCGACGAGAAGGGGAGCCTTTCCGAGCAGGAACTGCCCCAGCTGAAGCGCTTTACCGAGCTGACCCTGGCGGGCTCGGTCGGCATCGCCCCGGCGCGCATCATCATCGAGAACTACCTGGCGGCGCGCGGCAGCCGCATGGAAGACGTGTTCGATGTGTTCGGCTCGGTCAATATCAGCCGCACGGCCAGCCGCGAGCAACTCGGCGTGCTTTACGAGGCCGCCCGGGCAGCCTCGGGTGGCGCCGGTCTACAGGCCGTGCTTGACGAGATTCTCAAAATCTTCACCGAGCAATTTCGCTTCGACCTCTGCGTGATCCGCATCCTCGACCCGGAACGCCAGGCACTGACCGTGCGCAGCCAGCGCGGCATGTCTTTGGCGCACGCCGGCGATGCGGACCGGGACTTGAACATGGACACCTTCATCGGCGAGGCTTTCCTCACCAACCACATGATCGTCGTCAACGACATCGACACCATCAGCAAGCAGAAGACCGCCGAAATCACCCGCCGCGAAGGGATCGTCTCGCTGGCCCACGCGCCGATCACCGTCGAGGGCGAGCCGATCGGGGTTCTCTCGGCTTTTTCCCGCACATCCAAGGGGATCTTTACCGACGAATTTGTCGAACTGTTCAGCAGTCTGGCCGGGCAGGTCGGCGTTGCCTGGCGCAATGCCCAGCAGACCGAGCAGTTGATCGTCGCCCGCGAGCTGCAGCGCGAACTGGATATTGCCAAAGATATTCAGCTCGGCCTGCTGCCGACGGTTGTTCCCGAGATCCCCGGGGTGCGACTGGCCGGCGTCTGCGTGCCGGCCAAGGACGTCGGCGGCGACTACTACGATTACCTGCTGCAACCTGATGGCCGCCTCGGTCTGGTGATTGCCGATGTCTCCGGCCACAACGTCGGCGCGGCGCTGCTGATGGCCGAGACCCGTACCCTGATCCGTGCCCGTCAAGGCCAGATCGGCACCCCGCGCGACATCCTGGCTGAGCTTAACCGCTTCTTCTACGAGGATTTGAGCCGCGCCGAACTGTTCGTCACCATGTTCTTTCTGGAGTTCGATCCCGAGAACCGGCAAACGGTCTACGCCAGCGCCGGGCACTCGCCGGCGCTGCTCTGGCAGAAGGCGGCCGGCACCTGCCGCAGGCTGGATGCCGAAGGGCTGATCCTGGGCGTGCGCCGCGAATTCCCCTATGAACAGGAGAGCATCCGCCTTGCACCCGGCGACGTCCTCCTGCTGTATACCGACGGCGTGATCGAAGCCGCCAACGCGGACCATGAACTGTTCGGCGAAGAGCGCCTGGCGGAAGTGCTCAGGGATGCCCACCAGCGTTCGCCCCAGGAACTGATCGAGCTGATTTTTCAGCGGGCCCGGCTCTTCAGCGGCTCGCAAACTTTCAACGACGATGTCTCCCTGGTGGTCATGCTGGTGGAAGAGGACAAGAAAATATCTTGATGACGGCCCATTTATGCTAGGATGCGTAACGTTACCCTCGCGGTGACCGATGACATCTCCTCAAGGAGCCCTTCATGAATCTGCAGATTGAACAAAGAGGTGGCGCGGTCCTGCTGGCTGTCCAGGAGGAGCGTCTTGACGCCCACAACAGCGGCGAGCTCAAGGCCCAGATGCTGAAACTGTTCGAGGAAGGGAAGCATAACCTGGTGGTTGATCTGCATGCCGTGCGCTTTGTCGATTCTTCCGGGCTGGGCGCGCTGGTGTCGGGCTTCAAGAACGCCAGCTCCCGCAACGGCTGCCTGAAACTGTCGGGGCTGCAGCTGCAGGTCAAGTCGATGTTCGAACTGACCCGCCTGCACCGGGTTTTTGAAATTTTTCCGGACGTTGACGAAGCGCTGGCCAGTTTCCCCTGAGATCACGCTACTGGATGGGACAACAGGATGCCGGGAGATCATGTATGAACGCCGACCGGATCGAAGTTGACATCAAGGTTCCTAACCAGACCCGTTATCTCTGCCTCATCGGCCATATCGGCGAGAACATTGCCCTGGCTCTCAGGCACTATGGCGGCGACCGGGAGAAACTTGCCTACGAGCTGAACCTGGTGCTGACGGAAGCCATGGCCAACGCCATCCTGCACGCCAACGAGGGGGATCCCGCCAAGGAAGTGCATATCGAAATCGGCCTGGTCGGCCGTCAGCTCACCATCCGCGTCTACGATTATGGCCAGGGCTTCGATATCTGCCAGTTTGCCGAACCCGGCCACCCGCTTGACGAGCATGGCCGGGGCATCTATCTCATCCACAGCATCATGGATGAAGTCGCTTATCATCCTTCGGAATTCGGTCACGTGCTGGAGATGCGAAAAACCCTCAACTGACCTCCAAGCCACAGTTGCCAGCACGACCAGACCCCGGCCCTTGCACCGGGGTCTGGTCTTTCAACCCTCGCCACTAAACAGCCTGAGCAGTTGCTGGTGACAGTCGATTTTAACCTCGGCCGCCAGGTCGTTCCGGTAAGCGGCAAAGCAGATTCCAGCTGCTGCTGCTGCAGCCTGGTCGAGCTCAGAATCGCCGACAAAGAGCAGCTGTGCCGGCTCCAGAGCCAGCTGCCGGGCCGCCTCGATCAGCATGTCCGGATAGGGTTTGGGGCGCGCCACGTCACGGCTGGTCACTACCGCCTGGAAATACCCGGACAATTCGAAATGAGCGAGGATCTCGCGCATACTGCTGCCGCGGTTGGTCGCGACGGCCAGAGGAAAGCGCGCCGATAGACCGGCAAGCGCAGCGGTCATGCCAGGTTCCGGCTGCATCGCCGGGATGAAGCGGCGATAGTCGAGCAGCCGGGCGGCTTCCAGGGCTGCGTTTACATGCTCTTCTCCCAACAGGACCCGGAACACTTCGGGGCTGGCCGCGGTATGGCAGAGGTGGGCGCGCTCGCAGTCGCCCGGGGTGATCGGGGGCAACCCGAAAGCTTCCAGGATGGTGTTGTAATAAGCCAGATTGGCGGCACGGCTTTCAAACAGGACCCCGTCGCAGTCGAAGACGATCCCGGCAATCCCCCTCATGGCACCGCTCCGCGCGGGCGGACCCAGTAAAGCCCGGCGAGACCAATGGCGATCATCGGCAGCGACAGCAGCTGCCCCATGGTCGCCCCGCCCCAGAGGAAACCGAGGTGCGCATCCGGCTGGCGCACGAACTCCACCAGAAACCGGAACAGACCATACGCGCAGAAGAAGGTGAAGAACGGCACCCCGTGTCCGGCTCGCCGCCGGTGCAGCCAATATAGCAGGACCAACAGCACCAGGCCTTCGAGGCAGGCCTGGTAAAGCTGACTCGGATGCCGGGGTTCAGGCCCGGCGCCGGGGAAGATCACCCCCCACGGCAGAGCGGTCGGCCGCCCCCACAACTCGCCATTGATGAAATTGCCCAGCCGGCCAAGTCCCAGGCCGATAGTTGAGGCCGTCACCAGAATGTCGCCGACCAGCAGGATCGGCAACTGGCGACGGTGGCAAAAGAGCAGTGCCGCAGCAATGACGCCGAGCAAGCCGCCATGAAAACTCATCCCCCCCTGCCAGATGGCGAAGGCTTCCAGCGGATGGGAAAGATACCAGCCGGGATTGTAGAACAGCACGTAACCGAGCCGCCCCCCGGCCACCACGCCGACCGCCCCGTAAAACAACAGGTCGGCGGCGCCGTCGCCGTCAAGCGGCAGTTCGCGCCATCGGGCAAGATGACGGATCAGGCCATAGGCCGCCAGGAAGCCGAACAGGTACATCAGGCCATACCAGCGGATGGCCAGCGGACCAATGTGCACCAGGACCGGATCAATTTGCAGAAAGGTCATAGCAAAATCCGTGAATCGTGAAACGAGAAACGTGAAAAGCTACGCCGAAATGCCGAGGTGATGCAGTACCGCCGTGAAATCCGCCGGCAGGGGCGACTTCAGCTCCAGAGGGACTCCGGTGACCGGGTGATCGAGCAACAGTTCGCGAGCGTGCAGCATCTGGCGCGGGATCGTCATCCCCCTGAGGAACACTGGCCCGCCGTAAGCCGGGTCGCCAAGCAGCGGATGTCCCGCCTCGGCGAAATGCACGCGAATCTGGTGGGAGCGCCCGGTCGGAATCTCGACCTCGACCAGGCTGGCATCATCCGCGGCCGCGAGCACCCGGTAGCGGGTGATGGCCGACTTGCCGCCGTGCTCGACCGAAACCATGCGGTTGGTTGACCGGCGCCGCGCCAGTTCCGACCGGAATTCCCCTTCGGCACACGGCAGGTGGCCGGACACCAGCGCCAGGTAGCGCTTATTCACCCGGTGCTCGGCAAAGGCCGCGGTCAGCCCCTTATGGGCCTGGGGATGGATGGAAAAAACCATCACCCCGCTGGTGTCACGGTCGAGCCGTTGCACCATACCGAGGCTCACTTGCCCGGTGCCACCCAGAAACTGCTGCAAGGCGGCATAGACCGTCCCCTGGTAGCGCGCCGGCGTCGGTTGGGTGGCGACCCCGGCAGGTTTGTCGAGCGCCAGCAGATAGCGGTCGCGGTACAGAATCATGGCCGGGTCGAGTTGAAACGGTTCCAGCGGCAGGCCGTCGACAAACAGTTCAACCCTCTGTCCGGCAGCAACCGGCAGACTGCAACGCCGCACCCGCCGGCCGTCGACATGCACTCCACCCAGATCGATCAGGCGCTTGACCAGGCCACGCCCCGCATCCTCGAGAACGCCGGCCAGGAACAGGTCAAGGCGGGCGTCCGCCCGATCGACGGGCACGATGAAACGGTAGGTGCCGGGGGCAAGCGTACACTGGTTCACAACTCAATAGACCGGATGACAGGATTTGGAAAACTTTGGGGGCATGTCCTTGACAGCGACCCGGCGCATGCTAGCATGAGTAGCAGGCACAACCAAGGTCTTTGACATTCTCTGGAATGCCCGACGGTTATTCGCTCAACCCCGGCCAACCATTGTCAAACCCGTCCCCAGGCCCGGCCGTGGTGTGCCAGCCCGCCCGCGAGCGGGACGCCTGAAGCGGCCTCCCGGGGCATTATCGCCAACCGAGGCCGGTTTGAGCCAATCGTCGGCATTCCGGAGATCGCTTCCTACAGCTTGGTATTGCACGGCCACACCAGAGGGCCTGTGTGTCCGGCCCGGCGCCAACAGGAGTTCAGGTTCCCCAGCACGCCGGGCACCCGGTGGTCGGTGCAATACCAACGGGACAGATACGGAAGGCCCCGCGCAGATGCGCGGGGCCTTCCGTATTTTCAGTCGCGAAAGCTGTCTGGCAAGCGCCATCCAGGGACAGCCCGGCTTTCAGTCTTCGGCGCCGCCGTTAACCCGCTCGCGCAACTCCTTGCCGGTCTTGAAGAACGGCGTCTTTTTCGAAGGGATGCGTACTACCGTGCCGCTTTTCGGATTGCGCGCCTCGCGGGCATCGCGCTGACGCACGGTAAAGGAACCGAACCCGCGAATTTCCACGCGGTCGCCGCCGGCCAGCGCCTGGCCGATGCCATCGAAAATGGCGTTGACGATCAGTTCCGCCTCGCGCTTGTTCAGCATCTCGTTAGTGGTGGTAAGATTTTCGATCAATTCACTTTTGGTCATTGTCTCGCTCCTTCTTAATTGAACCCCGACCAGACGTACTGCAGTCCGCCACCCTGCTGCCCGATCAGCGCTTGACGGATCTGGCTGGACGCTTCCTGGATCAGGAAATCGATCAGCTTTGGTTTTTCGGTCGGGGGATAGACGACCTCCGGCTTGCCGTCAATGCCGCCCAACTCTCCGGCGCGACGGACCGCCGCGTCGAAACTGCCCAGTTCATCGACCAGGCCGAGCGCGCGGGCCTGGCGGCCGGTGAAGATTCGCCCGTCGGCAAGGACCCGTACTTTCTGTGGATCGAGATGACGTCCGGCCGCCACCGAATCGATGAACTGGCTGTGGACGTCGTCGATCAAGCCCTGCAGAATCGTCCGGTCCTCATCGGTCATCGGCCTGACCGGCGACCCGATATCCTTGTGTTTGCCACTCTTGACCACCTGGCTGTGCAGACCAATCTTCTCGAGCAATTCCTGGAAGTTGGTAAACTCCATGATCACGCCGATGCTACCGGTGATCGTGCCGGGATTGGCAAAGATCTGACGGGCAGGCACCGCAATGTAGTACCCCCCCGAAGCGGCCACCGAGCCCATGGAAACCACGACCGGCTTGTCGGCATCGATCCGCTTGACTTCGTCATGGATTTCCTGGGAGGGGCCAACCCCGCCGCCGGGGGAATCGACCCTCAGCACGATCGCCTTGATGGCGCTGTTCTCATGGAATGCCGTGAGCTGCTCGATAGTCTTCTTGGAATCGATGATGACCCCTTTGACTTCAACCACGCCAACATGATGGCGGACGACAAATCGGGTCGGCCGATCAAGCAGATGCGAGACCGCAACGACCAGCGCCAGGAAAAAGACGAAGATCCCGCAGAGTAACACCAGGGCTATGAGCAGCGGTCGTTTTTGCATTGGAAGGGAAGTTGCCGCGCCCCCGCCGGAGAGCAGGAGCGCGGCAACGGTCAGGTGGTGGTTTAGCCGTTATCGGCGCCGTTTCGTCCCATCGCGCCCTGCAACAGGTCGCCAAGGTTGGAGGTGGCTTCCTTCTGTGCGCCGAGGAATTCGCGGACTTCGGCTTTTTCCTTGTAATCGTCAAGGTGCTTGATCGACAGGGCGATCTTGCGATCGACACCATCGATGCCCAACACCACGGCGTCCAGCAAGTCGCCGGGCTTGGCGAAGTCGCGCGGATTTTCGACCTTCTCGCGACTCAGTTCAGAGACGTGGATCAAGCCCTCGATCCCCTCCTCGATCTCCAGGAACACGCCAAAGTCGGTCACCGAGGTCACGCGGCCGCGGATGATTGTTCCCGGCGCACACTTGGTGGGGATGACGCTCCACGGATCCGGGGTGAGTTGCTTGATCCCCAGGGAGAACCGCTCGTTGTCCCGGTCGATGTTAAGCACCACCGCCTTGACCATATCGCCTTTGCGGAAGAGTTCGGAGGGATGCTTGATGCGCCGGGTCCAGGAAAGATCGGAAATGTGTACCAATCCGTCGATCCCCTCGTCGACTCCGACGAAGATGCCGAAGTCGGTGATGTTCTTGATCTGCCCCTCGATGATGGTTCCCGCCGGGAACTTTTCGCCGATCTGCTCCCAGGGGTTCGCCTCGGTCTGCTTCAAACCCAGGGAGATGCGCCGGTTGGGGATATCCAGGGCAAGGATCAGAGTCTCCACCTCGTCGCCCACATTGAGCAGTTTGTTCGGATGCTTGACCCGCTTGGTCCAACTCATTTCCGAGACATGGATCAAGCCCTCGACGCCCCCTTCGAGTTCGATGAAGGCGCCGTAATCGGTCAGGCTGACCACCTTCCCCTTGATGCGGCCGCCGACCGGGTACTTCTCTTCGACCTCCGACCAGGGATCGGGGATGATCTGTTTCAGACCGAGGGAGACGCGCTCGCGCTCACGGTCGAACTTGAGGACCTTGACATTCAACTTCTGACCGACGGCCAGCACGTCCGCCGGGTTGTTGACCCGCCCCCAGGACATGTCGGTGATGTGCAGCAGGCCGTCGAGTCCGCCGAGATCGATAAAGGCGCCGTAATCGGTGAGATTTTTGACCACACCTTCGACCTCCTGCCCCTCGGTCAGGTTCTCCAGCGTCAGACCGCGCATGGAATCGCGCTCTTCCTCGAGCAGGACCCGGCGGGACAGGACGATATTGCCGCGACGCTTGTTGAGCTTGATGATCTTGAACTTGAGGGTGGCGCCAAGCAACTTGTCGAGGTTGCGTACCGGGCGAATGTCCACCTGGGAACCGGGAAGGAATGCGCTCACCCCGATATCGACGGTCAGGCCACCCTTGATGCGGCCGGTGATTTTCCCCTCGACCACCGAACCTTCTTCCAGAGAGCCCCAGATGCGCTGGCGGTCGGCCTTCGATTTGGACAGCGAGATGAGACCGCTTTCGTTCTCGCGGCGTTCGAACAGGACGTCGATCTCATCCCCCACCTTGACCTGGAGGAGACCGGCTTCGTCCCGAAATTCCTCGATCGGGATAACGCCTTCCGATTTGTAACCGACATCGACGATGACCGTGTCATCGTTGACCTGAACCACCGTGCCGCGCACGACGTCACCGACGTTCAGTTCCTGGAGGCTGCTCTCGAACAGCGACTGGAAGTCCTGTTCCTGTTCCACACTTTCGTTTTGTTCCCGCTTGTTGTTGATGTTGTCCGACATTAACCCGGTACCCCCTAACAAAGTCTGCTGCGACGCAGCAGTATGGCCCTAGCCATGGCCGTTGAACGTAGCACAGCGTTTATGGAAAAACAAATGTTTATTTTTCGCCGAGATTGGTCAGTTCGACGACCCGGTTGACCACTTCGTCGATCAGCCAGCGCGGGGTGGAGGCACCGGCGGTGATGCCGACCCGGCCGGCGCCGAGGAACCAGTCGCGCCGGACGTCATCAGCCGTTTCCAGGTGATGGCTGGCCGGTTGGATTTCCCTGCAGATATGGGCCAGGCGCGAGGTGTTGGCGCTGTTGAAGCCGCCGATCACCAGCATCACGTCGACCTGCCGGGCGATGGCCTGCGCCTCGTTCTGGCGGACCGTGGTGGCGTCGCAAATCGTGTTGAAGACGTGCAGCTCCTGGCATTTCTCCAGACAGATGTCGGTCACCTGCCGCAGATTCTCGAAGGATTGGGTGGTCTGGGCGACGATGCCGACCCGGCTCAGGCGCGGCAGCTTGTCTGCCTCGACGGCGTTGGCCACCACCTGCACCTTGGCGGCATTGGCATAGGAGACGATCCCCTGGACCTCGGGATGGTCGGCTTCGCCGATGACGACGACCGTGTAGCCCTCCGCAGCCAGACGCGCGGCGTATTCCTGGGCCTTTTTCACAAACGGACAGGTGGCATCGACCACGCTCAGATCACGTGCCAAGACCGCCTGCATCTCGTCGGCGGTCACGCCGTGGGAGCGAATGATCACCGCCCCTTCGGGAATCTCCCCGACCTGATCAACCACTGCCACCCCCTTCTCGGCAAGCTTCTGCACCATCTGTGGAGAGTGGATGATCGGCCCCAGGGAACAGATCTGTTCATGTTCCGCCGACGCTTCGAAGGCCATCTGGGTGGCGCGTTTGACGCCGAAGCAAAAACCCGCGCTTTTGGCGAGGATGATCTCCATCAGCTCACTCCTTGCCGGGAGCGGACGATTGCCAGCATCTCCGCCAGTACCTGGTCGATGCCGCGGGCCGTGGTGTCGATCGTCACCGCATCGTCGGCCCGGCGCAGCGGCGAGTGGGCGCGGCCGCTGTCGGCAGCATCCCGCGCCTCAACTTCGGCGACGGTTTTCGCCAGATCCACCCCTATCCCCTTGGCCTGCAGTTCCAGGAAACGGCGACGGCCCCGCTCGGCGGCGCTGGCCACCAGGAAGAACTTCACCTCGGCATCGGGGAAGACCACGGTGCCGATATCACGACCTTCCAGAACGAACCCGCCCCGCGCGCCGAGTTCGCGCTGGCGGCGTACCATGGCTTCGCGCACGGCCGGACAGGCCGAGACCTTGGAGGTCAGCAGGCTGATCTCCGGGGTGCGGATGGCGGCGGAGACGTCCACACCGTCGAGCAGAACCTGCTCGCTGCCGGCCTTGCGGGCGAAGTCGATGACCACGGCACTGGCCAGGCGGCCAAGTGCTGCGGCGTTATCGGGATCAATGCCGTGACGCTCGGCGGCGAGCGCCACGGTCCGGTACATGGCTCCCGTGTCGAGATTGATATAGCCGAGTTCGCTGGCCAGCAACTTGCTCAGGGTGCTTTTGCCGACCCCCGAGGGGCCGTCGATAGCGATGATCGGTTGACGTCCGGGGGCTGGTCTCATGTGCGAGTTGACTCGAGCAACTCCCAGAAGCCGGGGAAGGAGGTTTCGGTGCAGGCAGTGTCGCTGATCGTCACCGGACCTGCGGCCACCAGAGAAGCAATGGCGCAGCTCATGGCGATACGATGGTCGCCGTGGGAGCTCACCGCCCCGCCCTGCAGGCGTTCGCGCCCGCGGATGATCATGCCGTCCGGGGTCGGCGTGACATCGGCGCCCAGCTTCCCCAGTTCGCTGGCCATGGCGGCGATGCGGTCGGTCTCCTTGACCCGCAGTTCCTCGGCGTCACGGATAGTCGTGGTCCCCTCGGCCAGGGCTGCGGCAACACTGAGCACCGGGAACTCGTCGATGGCGCGCGGCACCACTTCGCCGCCGATCTCGATCCCCTTCAGGCGACTGTGCCTGACCAGGATGTCGGCCACCGGCTCGCCGGACTGCTCGCGCGCATCGATCAGCTCCAGGCGGCCGCCCATGGCCCGCAGGATGTCAATAGCGCCGCTGCGGGACGGGTTAAGGCCGACGTTCTTCACCAGCAATTCCGCGCCGGGGGTGATCAGCCCGGCCACCAGGAAGAAAGTCGCCGAAGAGATGTCACCGGGGACATGCATATCGCGGGCGACCAGGTGCGGCCGGCCGGCCACGGTTACGCCGCCGGGGAAGGGGCGGACGGCGGCGCCGAACCAGGCCAGCATCCGTTCGCTGTGGTCGCGGGAGAGGTGCGGCTCGCGCACGGTGGTCTCACCGTCGACGTACAGGCCAGCCAGCAGGATCGCCGACTTGACCTGGGCGCTGGCGATCGGCGAGTCGTAACTGATCGGCTTGAGCGGCGTCCCCTGGATGGCCAATGGCGCCAGTTCGCCGCCGCGCCGCCCCCAGATGCGCGCCCCCATGGCGGCCAGCGGGGTGACTACCCGCTTCATCGGCCGGCGGCGCAGGTACTGGTCGCCGGTCAGCACCGAGAAGAATTTCTGCCCGGCGAGCAGGCCGCTCATCAGGCGCATGGTGGTGCCGGAGTTGCCGCAGTCGAGGACATCGCCCGGTTCCTGCAGCCCGTCCAAGCCACGCCCCTCGATCTCCAGCATGCCGGGTGCCGTCTGGTGAATGGCGATCCCCATCGCCTGGAAGGCCTTGAGGGTGGAGAAGTTGTCCTCGCCGGTCAGGAAGCCGCTGACCCGGGTGGTCCCCATCGCCAGCGAGCCGAACATGATCGACCGGTGGGAGATCGACTTGTCGCCGGGAGTGAGGATCTCGCCGCGCAGGGTGCGGGCGGGGTGGAGGGTGCGGTCAGTGCTCATGGAAATTCTCTGGATAGGGTGTTTGGTCGGCGAGGGGCGGCCAGCCCCATAACTTGGTTCTGACAGACAAAGTCATACCTAATGCGGGGTGTGCCGCCATCCCGGACAGCGCTTCGATGTCCGAAGCGAAGCAAGTTTCGAAGCGCCGACGGGAGGGTGGCGCGCCCCGCGTGCCAAACGATCACAAAATTGCGTCGCGGCTTTCCTTCGACCTGCGAAAGAACTCGAACAACCTCTCGTTATCTCCGCGTGCCACATCATCTTTCAGCTCGCGGAAGAACGCCTCGAACTGCCCCATCATCTCAACCAGGGCGTCGCGGTTGGTCAGGGCGATGTCGCGCCACATGGTCGGGTCGGAGGAGGCGATCCGGGTGAAATCGCGGAAGCCTCCGGCCGAATATTCGAGGATGTTCTCCTGGTAACGGTCGTAGGCGCCGACCGCATTGACCAGGGCATAGGCGACCATGTGCGGCAGGTGGCTGATCGCCGCCAGCACCCGGTCGTGCTTCTCGACCTCCATCGCCACCACCTCGCAGCCGGCGGCCTGCCACATCGCCTGGACCGAGGCCAGGGCCGCTGGTGCGGTGCGCGCCGTTGGCGTGAGAATGCAGCGCCGCCCCTGGTAGAGGGAGGCAAACGCGGCCTCGGCGCCGCTGTGCTCGGTGCCGGCGATCGGGTGGCCGGGAACGAACTGGACATCGGCGCGCAGGTACGGCTCGATCTCGTCGATCACCGCCTGCTTGACGCTGCCGCCGTCAGTGATGATTGCCCCCGGCTTGAGGTGGGGCATCATCTCGCGCGCCACCGGGCCAAGCGTCATGACCGGGGTCGCCAGGAACACCACGTCGGCATCGGCGACCCCGCCGGCCAGATCCTGGGTGACGCTGTCGACCACCCTGAGTTCCATGGCCCTGTCGAGGTTAGGCCGGCCACGGCCGACGCCGACCACGTGCCCGACCGATTTGGTCGCCTTCAGTGCCAGGGAAAGCGAACCGCCGATCAGCCCGACCCCGACCACCGCCAGTTTATCAATGTAGAAATCAGTCATCGTCTCTCAACCTTAAACTCACTTCTACCTCAACCTCAACCTGAACACTCACCTTGCCTTCGGATATGAACCGAGCACCTTGAGAAACTGGCAATAGCCCTTGAGCTCCTCGACAGCGCCTGCCACCTGCTCGTCGCGGATGTGTCCTTCCAGATCGAGGAAGAAAATGTATTCCCACGCCCGCCCCTTCATCGGCCGGCTTTCGATCTTGGAGAGGTTGAGGCCGCGCTTGGAAAACGGTTCGAGCATCCGGTAGAGGATCCCCGGCTCGTCGCGCACACTGAACATGATCGAGGTCTTGTCACACCCGCCCGGCTCCGGCATCTGCCCGCCAATGACCAGAAAGCGCGTGAAGTTGTTGGGGTTGTCCTCGATGCGGTGCTTGACCGTGCGCAGGCCATAGAGGGTCGCGGCCGCCTCGCTGGCGATCGCCGCGGCGCTCTCGTCCTCGGCCACCTGCTGGGCGGCCAGGGCGGTGCTGCCGACATCGACCAGCGGCACGTCGGGAAGGTTCTCCTCCAGCCAGGCCCGGCACTGGGCCAGTGCCTGCGGGTGGGAGACCACCCTGCGGACGTCCTCGATCCGGCCGGTGCGGTTGAGCAGATCGTGGGAGATCTCGATCAGTACCTCGGCAATGATCTTGAGGTCGGATTCCATGAACATGTCGAGGGTGTGGGAGACCACCCCTTCGTTGGAGTTTTCCACCGGCACCACCCCGTAGTTGGCGCGGCCGCGGCCGACCTCGTCGAAGATCGAGGGAATGCTCTTGATCGGCACCAGTTGGGCGGAGAAGCCGAACTGGTGCATGGCGGCGACGTGGGTGAACGTTGCCTGAGGACCGAGAAACGCCACCTTGAGCGGTTGTTCCAGGGAGAGCGAAGCGGAGATGATCTCGCGGAACACCCGTCGCACTCCCTCCTCGGGGAACGGCCCGGCGTTGGCCGCGATCAGCCGCGTGTAGATCGCCTGCTCGCGGCTCGGCACGTAGAAGTCGCCGCTGGCACCCTCCTTGGCCTTGCCGACAGCGATCACCACGCTGGCGCGGCGGTTGAGCAGGTCGAGGATCTGGTCGTCGATGGCATCGATCTGCTGGCGCAGACCGGCGAGGCTCTGGTCGGCCACGGCCGCCTCCTTCCCCGGATTTCCGGAGTTGCGACTCTAGCCGAAGCAGGGGGAAAAGGCAAGCCGGGCAGGGGGTTGGAAACGGGGACAGAATTGAATTCTGTCCCCGTTTCCTTTACACTCCGGCAACCTACCTTCAAGGAGTTGCACATGTCGATTGCCATCAAGGTCCGCGGCGCCATCGAGCGCGCCTCGTGGATCCGCCGCATGTTCGAGGAGGGGGCGGCGCTGACCGCCCGCTTCGGCGCCGAGAACGTCTACGACTTCACCCTCGGCAATCCCGCCATCGAGCCGCCCGAAGCCTTTCGCCGGGAGTTGCGCCGGTTGGCCGAAAACCCCGTGCCGGGGATGCATCGCTACATGAACAACGCCGGCTACGAATTCACGCGCAAGGCCGTGGCCGAGTTTCTCACGGAAAAGACCGGAATACCGCTCGATTTCAGCCACGTGGTGATGATCTGCGGCGCCGGCGCCGGGTTGAATGTGGTGTTCAAGACCATCCTCAACCCCGGCGAAGAGGTGATCATCCTCACCCCCTATTTCGTCGAGTACAAGTTCTACGTCGACAACCATGGCGGCACGACCGTCGAGGTCTGGACCGACCGGGAGACGTTCCAACCGGACGTGGCGGCGATCGAGGCGGCCATCGGCCCCAATACCCGGGCGCTGCTGCTCAACTCGCCGAACAATCCGACCGGCGTGGTCTACCCGGCAGAGACGCTGGCGGCCATCGGCCGGATGCTCGAGCGCAAACAGGCCGAGCTCGGCCGCACCATCTACGTGATCTCCGACGAGCCCTATGCCCGACTGGCTTTCGACGGTCACCAGGTGCCGCCGGTCTTTCGTCATATCCGCAACAGCATCGTGGTCACCTCGCACTCCAAGGATCTGGCCCTCCCCGGCGAACGGATCGGCTACCTCGCCGCCAATCCGGCCATGGACGACTGCGCGCTCTTTCTGGAAGGGGCGATCTTCTGCAACCGGGTCCTTGGTTTCGTCAACGCCCCGGCGCTGATGCAGCGCCTGGTAGCCGGCCTGCAGCGCGAAAGCGTCGATGTGGGCGAATACCAGCGCAAGCGCGACCGCCTCTACCGTCACCTGACGGCCTTGGGCTTTCATATGGTCAAGCCCGGCGGCGGCTTCTACCTCTTTCCGCAATCGCCGCTGGAGGACGATGTGGCCTTCGTCCGCAAAGCCCTCGAATACAACATCCTGCTCGTCCCCGGCAGCGGCTTCGGCGCCCCCGGCTATTTCCGCATCGCTTATTGCGTGGAGACGGGCGTTATCGAGCGCAGTCTGCCGGCCTGGGACAAGCTGGCCAGGGAAGTGGGGCTGTAGATGGACAAGCGTTTTCTGACCCCGGCCGAGACCACGACGGCCATCGTCGCCGCCGGGGAACGCGTGCTCACCCAGCCGCTCTCCCGCACCCTGGTGCTGAGCCTGCTTGCCGGTTTCTACATCGCCTTTGGCGCCGAACTGGCCACCGTGGTGACGTCGGATGCCGCAACGCACCTCGGGTTGGGAGTCAGCCGGTTGCTGGGGGGAAGTGTCTTTTCTCTGGGGCTGATGCTGGTGGTGGTTTGCGGCGCGGAACTGTTCACCGGTAACAGTCTGCTGGCCAAGGCCGCCTTGCAGGGACGCATCCCATGGGCGAAGTTGCTTGAAAACTGGGGGGTGGTGATTCTCGGCAACCTGGCCGGATCACTGTTCTTCGCCTGGTTGATGACCGAAACCGGGCTGTGGCAGAACGGCAGGATCGGCGAGCACGCGGTCGGCATCGCCGCCACCAAGTGCCAGCTCGATTTCTGGCCGGCCTTCGTGCGGGCGATCCTGTGCAACTGGCTGGTCTGCCTGGCGGTGTTCATGGCCACCGCGGCCCGCGACATCGTCAGCAAGCTGCTGGCCTGCTACGCGCCGATCATGGCCTTCGTCGCCAGCGGCTTCGAGCACTCGGTAGCCAACATGTACTTCATCCCGGCGGGGCTGTTCATCGACGGAAAGCTTGGACAGCAGACCATGGGCCTGACTTGGGGGAATTTCTTCATCGGCAACCTCATCCCGGTGACCCTGGGCAATATCGTCGGCGGGGTGGTGTTCGTTGCCTTCGCCTACTGGTTCGTACACCTAAGAGGCGAGAAACGCGAGTCGAGAAGCGAGAAGAACCAATAGCCACTCCACGGTTCGCGCTTCTCAATTCTCGTCTCACTCATCTGCTTTTCTCACATCCCTGACCCTGAGCTGCACCGTTTCCCGATCTTTGTAGCGGTTGATCTGCGGCGAGACCAGCAGGTCGAGATCCCCCTGGAAATCGGCCAGCCGCGCAGCCATGCCGAAGGCGATCGCCGGCAGGGTATCACCGCCCTGGCAGGCGATGAAGCGCAGGTGACTTTCCCCCAATTGCTGCAACTGCCGGGCCCGGACCCGCTCGATCAGCAGGACCGGCTCCGGATTGCCCATGCCGAAGGGCGCCAACCGCTCCAGGGCCATCACCTGGTCGAGATCGAGTTCCTCCAGCAGCACCGCCCCATCGTAGAGCAGCACCGGTACCAAATCGCCGTCGCTGAGCGCAGCCCGTGCCGCCTCCTCGAAGTTCTGTGCGAAGACCGCCACCCGGTCGCGGGCCAGACTCAGTCCCGCCGCCATCTCGTGGCCGCCGAACGCCAGCAGCGAGGCGGCGCAGGTCTGCAGCGCGCGGTACAGGTGCAGTCCGCGCACCGACCGCGCCGACCCCTTCCCGCCCTCCCCGTCCAGGGCAATCAGCACGGTCGGGCGATTGAATTTTTCGACCAGCCGGCTGGCAACGATGCCGATCACCCCCGGATGCCAGCCGTCTTTGGCCAGCACGATCGAATGGGTGAACTCAGCCGGCAGACCTGCCACCATGGTCAATGCCTCCTCCAACGTTTGCAACTCGATCTGCTGGCGCTCACGGTTGCAGCGGTCGAGCAGCCTTGCCGTCTCCATCGCCTTGGCCCGGTCAGTTTCGAGGAGCAGTTCCACCCCAAGGGCCGCATCCTGCAGCCGTCCGGCGGCATTCAGCCGCGGCGCCAGCTGAAAACCGACCACCCCGCAATTCACCGTCTTGACGCCGGCCACCTCCTTGAGCGCATGGATCCCCGGCCGCGCACCGCCCGCCAAGAGGGTCAGACCGCTGCGGGTGAGGGTGCGGTTCACCCCCTGCAAGGGCACCAGGTCGGCAATCGTGCCGAGAGCCACCAGGTCGAGCATGGACCTGAGGTCCGGCTCCGCGCGCACGGTGAACCAACCGGACTCACGCAGCATGCGCCGGACGGCGGCGAGCAGGAAGAACGCCACGCCGACCCCGGCCAGACTGCTGAACGGGGAGACGGAATCAGTAAGCTGCGGGTTGACGACGGCAAAAGCGGCGGGCAGCTGGGGGGGCGGCTGATGGTGATCGCTGATGATCAGGTCGAGGCCAAGTTCAATGGCAAGATGCGCCTCCTCCTGCGCGGACACCCCGCAGTCGACCGAGATGACCACCTTGACGCCGGCGGCAGCCGCCATTTCCAGGGCGGCGCCCGACAGGCCGTAACCGTCTTTCAGGCGCAGTGGCAGGTGATAGTCGACCACGGCGGCGCAGGCCCGCAATCCCTCGACCAGAAGCGCGGTACCGGTGATGCCGTCGACGTCGTAATCGCCATGCACGGCAAGGGCCTCGCCGTGCTGCACCGCTTCGACAATGCGCCGGGCGGCACGTTCCATATCAGGCAGCAGCAGCGGATCAGGCAGGCCGGCGAGTCCGCCGGCAAGAAATTCGCCGGCGTCAGAGCCACTCAGCCCGCGGACCAGCAGCAAGCGGGCGACGAGGGGGGGTACGGACAGGTCGCGGGCCACTGCAGCCACCGCCGCAGCCTTGGGAAACGCACCGCGCGGCGACCAGCGGCGCAGCGTTACCGGTTCCATGACGAACCGGTTTCACTGGAAGGAACAGAGAGCGGCATGACGTTGCCAACTGGAGGAAAACGGCGCGGGCCGGTCAAACGACCCGGCCCGCGCCGGCGGATTACGGCTTGGGCATGGGGGGATGGGTATTGAGGAATTCCAACTCCTGCCGAGCCCGATCGGAACCTGGCCCGCTGGGATTGATCGTCAGAAATTTTTTCCAGGCCTCTTGAGCCTTGGGAAAATCCTGCAGATCGTAGCGATAGGTGATCCCCAGGTTGAAGAGACTGTTCGCATGGCGCGGGTCGATCTGGTTGGCCTTGCTGAAGTTGGCGACCGCGCGGTCGTACCCTCCCAGACGGCGGAACATCACCCCCTGGTCGGTCAGCACGTTGGCATCCTTGTCATTGAGTTCGAGGGCCTTTTGATAGGCCTCGACCGCTTCCATCGGTTGGTCGGCGTCGAAATACTCGTTGCCGAGGGCTACCCAGGCCTGGCGGTTCTGCGGGTCCCTGGCGACGATCGCCTTGAGCTCGCCGACCTTCTGCTGGGCGTTGACCATCGGTGCCGGCGCGGCGGCGGGTGCGGGCGCGGAAGCGGCTGGAACCGGCGTCGGCCCGGAACTCTTCTGCCCGGCCATCCAGCCGATGATCAGGCCGGCGACCAGGGCGACGATGCCGATCAGAATAGTGTCGTTTTTCATACTGTCTCCTTTATGCGGTGCGGCCGGCCTTGCGCTGCCGGTAATTTTCCCAGAAGAGGATCACCGGGCTGGCGATGAAGATCGACGAATAGGTGCCGACGATGATCCCCGCCAGCAGGACGAAGGCGAAGTTATGGATGACACTGCCGCCGACCAGGTAGAGGGCCAGGACCGAGAGCAGCGTCAGCCCGGACGTCATGATGGTGCGCGACAGCGTCTCGTTAATGCTGCGGTTGATGATCTCGGCAAGTGTCTGATTATGCAGCTTACCCATGTTTTCACGGATGCGGTCGCAGACGATGACCGTGTCGTTGACCGAATAGCCGACCAGCGCCAGGAAGCCGGCGACGACCGTCAGGTCGACCTCCAGGTTGAGCAGCGACATGAGGCCGAGGGTGATCAGCACGTCGTGGAACAGGGCGATCACCGTCCCCGCGCCGAAGCGGAACTCGAAGCGGAAGGTGATGTAGATCAGCATGCCAACAATGGCGAAGAAGATCGCCTGCACCCCCTTGTTGCGCAGGTCCTTGCCGACCTGCGGGCCGACCATCTCGGTGCGGCGGATCTCGAGCTTGCCAACCCCGTATTTGCCTTCCAGAGTCGACTGGATCCGCCCCGCAAGGGTTGTGAGGTTCTCGCTCGACTCCTGGACGCGGACCAGGAACTCGTTGCCGGCGTCGCCCACCTGTTGAATGGTCAGGCCGCGCAGGTCGAGACCGCCCAGGTTCGAGCGCAGATCAGCCGCGGTGGTGGCGTTGTTGAACTTGATCTGCACCAGGGTGCCGCCGGAAAAGTCGATCCCATACTCCGGGCCACCCTTGGCCAGCAGCGATGCGCCGCCGATCAGCAGCAGGACCAGTGAGATGATGAGCGCGATCTTGCGCTTGCCGACAAAATCGAGATTGATGCCAGGTTTGATGATTTCCATTGGCCGCCCCCCCTTAAATGCTCAGCCGCTCGACGTGGCGGCGGGCCATGTAGGCATCGTAGATCAACCGGGTGATGAACATTGCCGTGAACAGCGTGGTGGCGATGCCGACCGAGAGGGTCACGGCAAAGCCCTTGATCGGGCCGGTACCGAACTGGAAGAGGACCAGGCCGGCCAGCAAGGTGGTCAGGTTCGAGTCCATGATCGTCCAGAAAGCCTTCTCGTAACCGGCCTCCAGGGCCGCCCGGGCGGTCTTGCCGAGGCGCATTTCCTCGCGGATGCGCTCGTTGATCAGCACGTTGGCATCAACCGCCATCCCCAGGGTCAGGGCGATGCCGGCAATGCCTGGCAGCGTCAGCGTCGCCTTGAACAGGCTCAGACAGGCGAGCAGGAAGATCAGGTTGAGCCCGAGGGCCACGGTGGCCACCACCCCGGCCACCCGGTAGTAGATGACCGTGGCCACCACGACCAGGACCACCGCCAGGACTACCGCCAGCATCCCCTGGTCGATCGAGTCGCGCCCCAGGGAGGGACCGACCGTGCGGTTCTCGAGGATTGTCACCGGCGCCGGCAGCGAGCCGGCACGCAGCACGATGGCCAGATCGGTGGCGGTCTGCTCGTTGAAGGAGCCGCTGATCTGGGCGCTGCCGCCGGAGATCCGTTCGCGGATCACCGGCGCCGAGTAGATGGTGTCATCGAGGACGATGGCCATGCGCCGGCCGACGCTGGCAGCGGTGATCTGGTCGAAGCGCTTGGCCCCCACCGGGTTGAACTCGATCGCCACGTACGGCTCGTTGAAACGGTTGTCGATGCGCACCTGGGCATCGGCCAACAGATCGCCGGTCAGGCTGGTCTTGCCTTCGACCACCATCGGCGTCTCGGTAACGGCACCGGTCTGCTTGTTGACGTCCTTCTCGTACAACAACTGGCCGCCCGGAGGGAGGATCCCCTTGATCGCATCCTGCGGGTTGGCGTTGTCGATGACCATCTTGAATTCGAGACGGGCGGTCTTGCCGAGCAGGTCGATGGCCCGTTGCGGATCCTTGACGCCGGGGAGTTGGATCAGAATGCGGTTATCGGCCTGGCGCTGCAGGGTCGGCTCGCTGACGCCGAACTGATCGACGCGGTTGCGCAGCGTTTCCAGCGCCTGGCGCACGGCGTATTCGCGCACATTCTCGATTTCGCCGGCGCTCAGCTGGTAGCCGCGGGTGATGAAACCGCCCTCTTCGCCCAGGCTCTTGCTGTCGAGACCGCGGAACTGCTCGCTCATCAGCGTGTCGACCTGCTTGGCGGCGGCCTCGTCGTACACGGTCACCACCACCATGTCGCCACCCTGACGGCTCACCCGCTTGTAGATCACATCCTTTTCGCGCAGCGCGGTCTCGGCCTGGTCGGCAATGGTGTCGAGCCGGGTGTCCACGGCCTTGTCAACCTCGACACCAAGCACCAGGTGCATGCCACCCTGCAGGTCCAACCCCAAGTGGATCGGATCGAACAGGCCGCGCCACCAGTCGGGAAGGCTGTCGCGCGCGACCGTCGGGGCCAGGGCCGCGACCGCGAGCACGAAGCACACGAGCACAATCAGTGCCCGGAGTTTGATGGTATTCGCCATGAGACTCGGTTATCTCCTTTCAAAGGCCCCCGTGGGGCCCGACATCGGTAAACGGGATGCTAGTCGTCCGAGCCGGTGGTGATGCCGGCTATCGAGATACGATTGACCTTGACGCGCACGCCGGTGGCGATCTCCACGGTGACCACCTTGTCCTGCACGGCCACGATCTTGCCGTGAAGGCCGCCAGCCGTCACCACCTGGTCGCCGGATTTGAGGGCGTCGATCATCTCCTTGTGCTGCTTGGCGCGCTTCTGCTGGGGGCGGATCAGCAGGAAATAAAAGATGGCGAACATCGCCACCAGCATGAAGATCCCCTCGAAACCGCCTGAAGCGCTTCCCTGTTGTCCCTGGTTGCCGGCCATGGCAAATGCTTCCGAAACGAAAAACATGGTGAGTCCTCCTCAATGGATATTGAGCAATCTGGTTTTAAGTAATAAAGGAACCGGTGGGCGGTCAGGCCTCACCGGTCGCCAGGCGCCCGCGGTGGAATTCGCTCCGGAATTCCCCGAAGGTTCCGGCCTCGAGCGCTTCTCTCATCCTGCGCATCAGCAGTAGATAGTAATACAGGTTGTGCCAGGTGTTCAAGACCGAAGAAAGAATTTCGTTGCTTTGGTAGAGATGACGGAGGTAAGCCCGCGAAAAACGTCGGCAAACCATGCAGTCGCAGGCCGGATCGATCGGGCCGTGATCCTCGCGGTAGCGGTTCTGCTTGATGCTGAGCTTGCCGAAGCTGGTGAAGAGTACGCCGTTGCGGGCATTGCGGGTCGGCATCACGCAGTCGAACAGGTCGGCGCCGCGCGCCACCGCCTCAACCAGGTTCTCCGGCGTGCCGACCCCCATGACATAGCGCGGTTGCGCGGCCGGCAGGAGCGGCAGCGTCCATTCCATGACCTGGTACATCAGCTCCGCCCTCTCGCCGACCGACAGCCCGCCCAGGGCATAACCGTCGAAACCGATCTCCAGCAACTGTTCCACGCTCTGGCGACGCAGTTCCTGCTCCATCCCCCCCTGGACGATGCCGAACAGGGCCGCCGACGCGTCGGTGCGCGCCGCCTTGCTGCGCGCCGCCCAGCGGGCCGAGCGCGCCGTGGAGGTTGCCACATACGCACGTTCCGCCGGATACGGGATGCACTCGTCGAAGACCATCATGATGTCGGCGCCGAGAGCCTCCTGGATGGCGACGGAACTCTCGGGGGTCAGGGTATGGGCACTGCCGTCGAGATGCGACTGGAAGCGCACCCCTTCCTCCTCGATGCGCCGCAGGTCGCCGAGGCTGAACACCTGGAAGCCGCCGCTGTCGGTAAGAATCGGTCCGTCCCACTGCATGAAGCGGTGCAGGCCGCCCAACTGACGGACCAGGTCGTGCCCGGGGCGCAGGTAGAGATGGTAGGTGTTGGCCAGGATGACCTGGGCACCGACCTCGCGCAACTGCTCGGGGAGCATCCCTTTGACCGTTCCTTGGGTGCCGACCGGCATGAACGCCGGTGTCTCGATCACCCCACGGCGGGTGTGCAGGCGCCCACGCCGGGCGGCAGTGGCACCGTCCGTGGCCAGCAGGTCAAATTTTACCGGCAATGTCCTACTCATGTGTCATCCACTTGTCACAGGGGTGTGCATTGGCACAGAAAAATCTCTTTGACGCGGAGGCGCTGAGACGCTGAGAAACCTAAAAATTCTGATGCCCAAAGTCGATGTCATTTCGACCAACGGGAGCAATCCTGGTCCTTTGTAATGGCAAGATTTCTCGCTGCGCTCGAAATGACAATAAAACGGAATTGATTTTCTCCGCGTCTCCGCGCCGCTGCGTCAATGTTGTTGTCTCAGATGATCAGCATACAATCCCCATAACTGAAGAACCGGTATCTCTCCGCCATCGCCTGCCGATAGGCTTCGAGGATCAGCTCGCGGCCGGCGAAGGCCGCCACCAGGATCAGCAGCGTCGATTTCGGCAGATGGAAGTTGGTGATCAGCGCATCCGTCACCCGGAACCGGTAGCCCGGTTGGATGAACAGCGCGGTTTCCGCCGCGCCGGCCTGCACATTGCCGGCAGCATCAGCGGCACTCTCCAGGGCGCGGGTACTGGTGGTGCCAAGCGCCACCACCCGACGCCCCGCCGCACGGGCCCGGTTGATGGCTGCCGCAGTCGGTTCCGGAAGGTCGAACCGCTCGCGGTGCATCCGGTGCTCGTCGAGCCGTTCGGCCCGCACCGGCTGAAAGGTTCCCGGCCCGACATGCAGGGTCAGCCCGGCAATTTCGACGCCGCGGGCCGCCAGCGCCTTGAAGCTCGCCGCGGTAAAATGCAGACCAGCGGTCGGCGCCGCCACCGCACCGGGCTCACGGGCGTAGACGGTCTGGTAACGCTCGCGGTCGGCAGCCGCCGGCGCCCGCTGGATGTAGGGCGGCAACGGCATCTCGCCGACGGTCTCCAACTGCGCGAGCAGATCGCCGGTGCAGGCGAAGCGCACCGTCCGCCAGCCTTCGCCGAGATCGTCCGTGACCTCCCCTTCGATCCCCCCGGGAAAAAATAAGCGGCTGCCGGGGCGGGCGGGCTTGGCGCTGCGCGCCAGACAGCGCCAGCACTGGCCGTTGCCGGCGACCCGCTCGACCAGCAGCAGTTCGATCTGCCCGCCGCTGGCCTTGCGGCCGCGCAGCCGGGCGGGGATGACCCGGGTTTCGTTACGCACCAGCAGGTCGCCGGGCACCAGCCACTCGGGGAGGTCGGCGAAGCGGGCATGCTCGATGGCCCCGGCGTCGCGGCGCACCACCAGCAGGCGCGAGGCCGCCCGTTCGGGGAGCGGTGCCTGGGCAATCAGCTCGGCGGGCAGCTCGAAGTCGAAATCGCGCAGGTGCATCATGTCCCGGGAAATGCCGCGTCAGCCACTTGAATATTCATAAATTCACATGCTACGATGCAAGCCAGCCTTTGACCAGGTACACCAGCAACAGTCCGGCCAGCATCAGGACCAGACCCATCAGGCGCAGGAGACCATCGTTCAGTGGCAGCACCTGCAGCAGCAGGCGCTTGTATCCTCCCGGCGAAAGGAACCAGGGGACCCCCTCGACAATCATGACCACCCCGATGACCACCAGTAAATCCATGCCGCCATCCTTTTCATTAAAAGAAGACGCCCTGTCGCTTGGCAAGCTAGTTGCAGGGCAGAAACACGGGGAAATCCGGAATTTTATGCGGTTTGCGGCTTTCGACGAGTTTTTGGTAAAGCGGACAAGCAAGCCATGTTAGAGTCTCGGGCCAGGAGTGTCAAGCAGCCCCTCGCCAGCGCGCAAAGGTTGCCGTGCAAGGGTGGCCGGCTATTGGTTTTTTTGGCGCAATTGCCGTCAAATCACGGCACTTTATAACAGACCCGGCGGGTGACAAGGACATCGATGAACTCGCTAAAATTAAAATTCCTCGGTTTGACCAGTATCATCCTGGTGGTCGCCATCATCGGGACCACCTGGTACAACCTGCGGACCCAGAAGGCCATGCTGCAGAAGATGGCCGCCGAACACGCCCGCCTGGTCGCCGAAACTGTCCGCAACAGCGTCATGACCGACATGGCCAACGGCCGCAACGAGCAGGTCGGTCATACCCTGACCAAGATCAGTCGTGAACCGGCCATCGACAGCCTGCGGATCTTCGACGAGACCGGCCGGGTCATGATCGCCGACGACCCGACCCAGATCGGCGACCTGGTCGCCACCGCCGACCTGCTTGCCTTCCGCACCGGCAACCACGCCTTTCCCGACAGCGTGGGCGATCACGACCACTACAACATCTTCCTCCCCTTCGAGAACGGCCCGGCCTGCTACGCCTGCCACGGCAAAGAGATTCAGACGCTCGGCGTCCTCAGCCTGAAACTGTCGCTCGACGATCTGGCGCAGCTGCAGAACCGAAGCCGCAACGCCACCATGATCGCCTCAGGGGCGATGCTGCTCATTCTGGTGCTGAGCATCACGGCCTTCCTGCTGATCTATGTCGATACCCCGATCCGCAAGCTGGTCGCCGCCATGAAATTTGCCGAGAGCGGCGACTTCTCCAAGGCGCGCACCACCGTCACCAGCTCCGACGAGATGAGCCAGCTTTCCGCGAAATTCAACTCCATGGTCCAGCGTCTGCGCGAACAGATGGATACCACCGTCAGGAATGAGCGCGAGACGGCCGTGACCCAGGAAAAACTGGCTCATACCGAGGAGGTCCAGGCACTGAACACGACCCTTGAGGAGCGCCTCAAGGAGATCGAATACCTCAACATCAATCTCGAGGAACGGATCGAGGAGATCGAGGAGGCCAACTTCAAGATCGCCGACCTGGCCTGCGAACTCGAGGGGAAAAACTTCCGCCTCTCCCAGGCCGTCGAGCGCCTGCAGGCCCTCTACCAGATGGGGCTGGCGGTCAACGCCATCGTCAAGCTGCCAGAATTGCTCGACCTGCTCAGCCTGAAGGCCGCCGACACCCTCAAGGGACGGGTCGGCTACATCCTGATGCTCAACGAGGCCACCGGCGACCTCAAGGTCGGCGGTGCCGCAGGCCTTGCCGAGGACTACGACCGCTACCAGGCGATCCCCCTCACACCGGGCAGCGTCTCCTCGTGGGTCATGGCCAACAATCGCCCGCTGCTGGTCGAAAACGTCGACAAGTCCCCGGAATTCAGCAAATTGAGCCGGCTCGGCTTCGTTGGCGAATCGGTCATCTGCGCACCGCTCGCCGATCAGGGCAAGGTCATCGGCACCATCACCATCATCACCCCGGTGGACGGCTCGAAGTACACCAGCGAAGACCTGGAACTGCTGAGCACCATCGCCGCCCAGGCCAGCGTTGCCATCCGCAATGCCCGCCTCTACGAAGCGCAGGAACAAAACTACCTGAACACTGTGCAGGCTCTGGTCTCCGCCATCGAAGCCAGCGACGCCTACACCCGCGGGCATTCCGAGCGGGTGACCCGCTTCAGCATCGCTCTCGGCAGGCGAGTCGGCCTGGACGAAGGCGCCCTCCGCCGCCTGGAACGGGCTGCCGTTCTGCACGACATCGGCAAGATCGGCATCGACATCAACATCCTGCACAAACGCGAAAAACTGACGCCGGCCGACATCGAGGTGCTCAAGCAGCACCCGTCGATCGGCGTGCGCATCCTCGAACCGATTCATTTTCTCGGCGAAGTCCGCGAGATCATCGAACAACATCATGAGCGTTACGACGGTCAGGGCTACCCGCGGGGACTGAGTCCCGAGGAGTGGTTGCTCGAAGCCAGGATCCTGGCCGTCTGCGACACCTACGACGCCATGACCTCGGACCGTCCCTATCGCAAGGCACTCCCCATGGAGGCAGCCATCCAGGAGATCCGCGATAACTCCGGCTGCCAGTTCGATCCGGAGGTTGCGGCCGCCTTCATCGGCATGTACGCTGAAGGACATTTTCCCCACTAGCCGATGGCAACTCCCGACCCGGCAATTACTCCCCCTCCTCCCCAAGACCGACAAGCAGGGGGACTGGCCACGGCCGAGAAACTGCTCCAGTGCGTCCGCGCCGAAGAGTTCCCCAGAGCGGCGGAGAGCCAGCCCGGGGGGCGCCTGACCGTGTCGTTCGGCATCACCGAATTTCCCGTGGACAGCAAGAACATCTACGAACTGCTCAACCTGGCCGACCGGGCGTTGTACGCCGCCAAGAAAGAGGGGCGCAACTGCGCGATCGCCTGGGAAGGCCCGGCGCCACCAACGGAATAATCTTGGGGGCGAGAGGCGAGAAACCCGAATAAGCAACGCACGAAAAAGGGGACGGATTTGAAATCCGCCCCCTTTTTGATTTACCCTTGCGATAGAATCTAGGGAAAAACCGGCGCACCGCGCAGGCCGGTACCCTCATCCAGTCCGAGCATCAGGTTCATGTTCTGCAAGGCCTGCCCGGCCGCCCCCTTGACCAGATTATCGATCGCCGCCACCGCGACTACCCGCCGGGTACGCGGGTCGACGGTCAGGCCAAGGTCACAGAAGTTGCTGCCGCGCACCTGGCTGATGTTCGGCAGCCGCCCTTCGGCAAGGACCCGCACAAACGTCTCACCGGCGTATTCCTGCCGGTAGAGGGCCACCAGTTCCGCCGTGGAGGCCGCGCCGGCCAGCGAGGCGTAGCAGGTGCTCAGAATGCCGCGGTTGGCCGGCACCAGGTGCGGCGTGAAACTGATCGTCACCGGTCTGCCGGCGACTTCGCTCAGCGTCTGCTCGATTTCCGGCGTGTGCCGGTGGCGTGGCAGCCCATAGGCCTTGAACCCCTCGTTGACCTCGCAGTAGAGGGTATCGACCTTGGCGGCCCGGCCGGCGCCGCTGGTCCCCGATTTGCTGTCGACGATGATCGTCGCCGGATCGATCAGCCGGTGGCGCAGCAGCGGCGCCAGCGCCAACGCGGCGCTGGTCGGGTAGCAGCCCGGGTTGGCGACCAGCCGCGCCCCTCGCACCCGCTCCCGGTACAATTCAGGGAGGCCGTAGACCGCCTCGGCCAGCAGTTCCGGAGTCTGGTGCGGTTCGTACCACTCGGCATAGACAGCGGCGTCGTGCAACCGGTAGTCGGCCGAGAGATCGACCACCCGGCACCCCGCCGCCAGCAGTTGCGGCACCATCCCCATGGCCGCCTGGTGCGGCACCGCCAGGAAGACCAGATCGGCGCGCCCGGCCAGGGCCGCGGGCTCGACGGCCTCGAAGGTCAGGTCGAAGATCCCGGCCAGCGACGGAAAGGCTTCACCCAGCGGTTGGCCGGCCTGCTGCCGCGAGGTGACGCAGGTGACGGTCACTGCCGGGTGCCCGGCCAGCAGGCGCAACAGCTCCACCCCGGTGTAACCGCTGGCGCCGATGACGGCGACTTTATGCATGGCAGACTCCTTGTCCCAACCAAAGTCGGGGGTGACGGGGCTTTCGCCAAGCGGACAGATGTCCGAAGCGAAGCAAGTTTCTGTCCGCGCAAGAACGACTCGTCACCCCCGGCTGCCCTGCGCGGACAGACCAGACTGTCGCCATCACATACAAAAAGGGGAACCCGCGTGGGCTCCCCTTTCCGGCATTCTGACTTCTCCCGTAACGGGGAAGTTTAACGCTTGGAGAACTGGAAGCTGCGGCGCGCCGAGCGCTTGCCGTACTTCTTGCGTTCCTTGATGCGGCTGTCGCGGGTGATGAACCCGGCCTTCTTCAGGGCGCCGCGCAGGTCGACATCGGCCTCCAGCAGCGCCTTGGTGATGCCGTGCTTGATCGCCCCGGCCTGACCGGAAGGACCGCCACCGCAGACGTTGACGAAAATATCGAATTTGCCGACGTTGCCGGTCAGTTCCAGCGGCTGGCGAATGACCATCTTCGAGGTTTCGCGCCCGAAGTAATCGTCGATCGACTTCTGGTTGACAACAATATTGCCGTTGCCGGGTTTCATCCAGACACGCGCCACGGAGGTCTTGCGCTTGCCGGTGGCGTAAAATTTGGTTTCAGCCATCATCATTGATTCTCCTGCGTCCCCTGAATCTTCAGTTCACGCGGCTGCTGAGCCTGATGCGGATGCTCGGCGCCGGGATAGACTTTGAGTTTGCGAAACATCAGGCGACCGAGATTGTTCTTCGGCAGCATCCCCTTGACCGCTTTGCGGATCAGTTCCTCGGGCTTTTTGTCGAGCATCTTGGCCGCGGTGATCTCTTTCAGCCCGCCCGGATGGGTGCTGTGGCTGTAATACATCTTCTGGTTGAGCTTGTTGCCGGTCAGCCGGACTTTCCCGGCGTTGAGCACGATGACGAAATCCCCGGTGTCGACGCTCGGGGTATAGATCGCTTTGTGCTTGCCGCGCAGGACCCGGGCGATTTCGGTCGCAGCCCGGCCCAACACCTGATTTTCCAGGTCGACCACGAACCAGCTCTTCTGAAGGTCGTCCTTCTTGGCAGTTAAGGTACTCATTGAATCCTCTCTTGACGGTTTCCGTGATGGTAACGGGGGCTCACAGAAGTCGAGAAGTTACCCAAATTCCCGTGGGGTGTCAAGCATTATTTCCGGAAAAACAACGGAAACAGCTGTCTTCATCTGTCATTTCGAGAAGAGCGAGAAAACCTGTTCATAAATATTGCCTTCAGGATTTCCCCCTGCGGTCGAAATGACTGTCGCCTTGTCACCCGTCTTTCAATTCGGAACGAAGGATATTTCCGTCGTGATCCGCGCACAGAGGGCGGCGAGCAGCTGCACCGTCCGTTGCAGATCGTCAAGGTCGAGGACTTCGACCGGGGTGTGCATGTAGCGCAGCGGCACACTGATCAGAGCCGTCGCCACTCCGCCGCGCGCCAGTTGCATGACATTGGCATCGGTGCCGGTGGCGCGCGGAATGCCCATCACCTGGTAAGGGATCTCCTCGGCACGGGCGGTGGCCACCAGCAGGTCGAACAGCGCCGGATTGATGTTCGGGCCGCGCGCCAGGATCGGACCCTGGCCGAGCTTGATCTCGCCGGCATGCTTGTGGTCGGCATCGGGATAATCGCTGGCAAAACCGACTTCCACGGCGATGCCGAGATCGGGTCTGACCCCGTAGGCGCTCGCTGTCCCGCCGCGCAGACCGACCTCTTCCTGGACGGTACTCACCCCGACCACGGTCACCTGCTGGTCACCGCGCCGGCGCACCTCGCGCAGCACCTGGGCGACCACGAAAGCCCCGATCTTGTCGTCGAAGGCCCGCGAAGTGACCTTGGATCCCTGCAACCGCTCGACGCCGACCGCGAAGGTCACCGGGTCGCCGATCGCCACCAGTTCCTGGGCGGCTGCCCGGTCCGGACAGCCGATGTCGATGAACTGGTTCTTGAACGGCATCACCTTGTCGCGCTCGGCGGTCTCCAGTTGATGGATCGGCCGGCGGCCGACCACGCCGGGGAGCGGCCCGGCCGCCGCATGCACGGTCACCCGCTGTCCCGGCACCAGGTGGGCGTCGACCCCGCCGATCGGCGCAAAAAAGAGAAAACCGCGCTCGTCGATATACTTGATCATGAAGCCGATTTCGTCGCAGTGCCCGGCCAGCATCAGGCGCGGCGCACCTTCGGGACCCTTGACGGTGGCGATGACATTGCCAAGCACATCGGTGCGCAGTTCATCCACCACCCCGTCGAGCGCCCGGCGGATCACCCGCTGGGCCGGCTGCTCGAACCCCGAGGGGCTGGGCGCCTCGACCAGTTCTTTGAAGAATTCGAAATCGGCCTCGTTCATGGCTCCCGACTCAGCACTCATCGCTCAGCACTCAGCACTTCTGAAGAGCTCGCACCACGAGCTCTTCAGCGTTGCGCCGGCACTGCTCGAACTGCTCCTCGCTCAACCCGGCGCCGAGGGCGACCTTGCGCGCCATCTCCAGCGGCACCAGGTCACCCGGTGCATGGGCATCGGAGTTGACCACCAGTTTGGCCCCGGCGGCCAGTGCCGTACGGGCGACGTGACCGTTGCTCAGGGAGTGCCCCTTGCGGGCCGACAGTTCCAGACAGATGCCGCGTTGTGCCGCCAGCCGCGCTTCCTCGACAGTGATCAGCCCCGGATGGGAAAGAATATCGATATCGGCTGCCAGCGCCGCGAGATTGGTCCCTGGCGCCACCGGCTCGACCAGCGTCTCGCCGTGACAGACGATGACCTGGGCGCCAAGGGACCGCGCCTCGGCGGCGGCCGCCTCAATCTCCGCCGGTGGAATGTGGGTCAGTTCGACGCCGACCAGGACAGTCAGCCCCCAGGCCTTGCCGAGGTCGCCGGCCACCCGGGCGATGCGCGGGATGACCAGGTCGAACATCGAGCGGTCGCCATGGTCGGTAATGGCGATGGCCCGGTAGCCGGCCTGGGCCGCGCGGCGGGTCAGCTCCGCCGGGATCAGCTCGCCGTCACTGAATAAACTGTGGGTGTGAAGATCTATCATTGGACTTAACTCCTTGAACACCTATTTTGACGCGGAGGCACTGAGGCGCAGAGGAGAAACGCCTATCCCGTGCATCCCTGTAAATCATGCTTTTGCGTTTGTTTTTCTCCGCGCCTCTGCGTCTCCGCGTCAATAAAGCCTTTAAACCACCAACTCCCCCAACTGCGAATTGCGGTACGATTTCGTCACGCGCACCGGCACTAGCTGGCCGACCAGTTCCGGCGGGCCGCTGAAGTTGACGATGCGGTTCCAGGTGGTCCGGCCGAACAGTTGCCCTTGCCCCTGCTTGCTCTCCCCCTCCACCAGCACTTCGCGCACCTGGCCGACATCCCGTGCCCAAGCGTCCTTGCTGATCTCGTTCTGCAGGGCCAGCATCCGGTCGAAACGCTCCTGCTTGACCGCCGCCAGGGTATCATCCGGCAGTTCGGCTGCGGCGGTGCCGCGGCGCGACGAGAAGAGAAACGAGTAGATCTCGGCGAAGCGCACTTCCTCCAGCAACGCCATGGTATCGCCAAAATCGGCCTCTTGCTCGCCGGGGAAACCGACGATGATGTCGGTGGTCAAGCGAATCTCGGGGCAGACCGCCCGCAATTTCTCCACCAGGGCGAGGTAGTGGGCCCGGCCATAGCCGCGGTTCATCGCCTGAAGGATCGCATCGCTGCCGCACTGCACGGGCAGGTGCAGATGCTTGCAGAGTTTGTCGATCTCGCCGAAGCAGGCAATCAATTCGTCGGAGAGATCCTTGGGGTGCGAAGTGGTGAAGCGGATGCGCCTGATGCCGTCGACCGCCGCCACCTGGCGCAGCAGCCCGGCGAAATTCATCTCTCCGGCGACGCCGACCCCGTAGGAGTTGACGTTCTGGCCGATCAGGGTGATCTCGCGCACCCCCTGCCTCGCCAGGTCACGCACCTCGCTCAGGATCTCGCCGCTCGGGCGGCTGATTTCGCGGCCGCGCACGATCGGCACCACGCAGAAGCTGCAAAAGTTGTCGCACCCCTGCATGACCGTGACGAAACGGTTGACCGCCTCGCTGCCGATGCGGTTCGGGAAGAGCTGCAGGCGGGTTTCGCGGTCGAGGAAATCGACCGCCGCCGCCTTGCCGCGCTTGACCTCGATGTCGTTCACCAGCTCCGGCAGGCGGTGGACGTTGTGGGTGCCGAACACCAGGTCGAGATAGGGGAACTCCTTGAGCAGCTGCTCCCCTTCCTGCTGGGCCACGCAGCCACCCAGGCCGATGATCAGCGCCGGGTCGGCATCCTTGAGGGGCTTGAAGCGGCCGAGGTGGCCGTAGGCCTTGCGCACCGCCTTGTCGCGTACCGCGCAGGTATTGAGCAGCAGCAGGCGCGCGTCCCGGGGCTGCTCGACCTGCCGGTAGCCGATGCCGCCGAGCAGATCGACGACCCGTTCGGAGTCGACCACGTTCATCTGGCAGCCGAAGGTTTCGAGGTAAAAGGTCTTGTCCATAACTTTCAAGTCCCCCTTGCGCAGCAGGGGGGATGGCTCGCGCGGCGAGACAGGGGGGGCATGCCGCCCGTAGCAACCCCTCCGCCCTGCAGGCACCCCCCCTACTTCGCAGGGGAGGCAGACATCATGCGTTTCACGGTTGTTCTTTCGCCTTGATCGCCGCTTCCAGCAGTACCGTCGCCCGCCGCGGATATTCGATGCAGTGCAGAAGCAGTGCCGGGTCGCCCTCCCCGCCACGGACCTGCAGAGTGCCGAGTTCCTCCCCGTGCGGCTCAAGGCGGAACCAGGTGACCCGGTCCAGCGGCAGCGAAGCCTCGCGCAGCCGCCACAGCCCGCGGCGAAGAATGAGCCGCCGATCGGTGATGGCGTAAGCAACCCGGCTCCATTCGAGCCGCGCTGCGAACAGCTGGCCGCACCCCAGCCACAGGGCATAAGCGAGGAACGGCAGCGGCACCCAGGCGAGCCACGGCCACCCCTGTTCGACTGCCTGCTGCATACCAAGCCATGCCCAGACGGCACAGACGGCCGTCAGCACCAGGCCGAACAGGGCATGCCGCCACTGCCGGAAGGTGTAGCAACGCGGCGCCGGCCGCCCTTCCCAGCGTAGCAGTTCACCGTCTTGCAGCAGTGGCCAGGTCGCTTCGGCGGATTGATTGATTGAGTCCATAAACATTTCATGTTAAGCCAAAGCAGCATCCGCTGACAAGGTGAAGGTTGCATTTTGCCGGGGGGGGAGTATGATGGGCGCCCCGAAAACCAAAAGAGAGAGAGACTCATGGCCGAAAACATTCGCAACATCGCGATCATTGCCCACGTCGACCACGGCAAGACCACCCTGGTCGACGCCATGCTCCGCCAGTCGGGGGTCTATCGCGAAAACCAGACGATCACCGAACGGGTGATGGACAGCAACGACCTGGAGAAGGAACGCGGCATCACTATCCTCTCCAAGAACCTGTCGATCCAGGTTGACGGCGTGAAGATCAACATCGTCGACACCCCCGGCCACGCCGACTTCGGCGGCGAGGTCGAGCGCGTGCTGAAGATGGTCGATTCGGTGCTGCTGCTGGTCGATGCCTTCGACGGGCCGATGCCGCAGACCCGCTTCGTTCTCAAGAAATCCCTCGACCTCGGCATCCGCCCGATCGTGGTCATCAACAAGATTGACCGCCCCGGCTCTCGCCCGGAGTGGGCCGTCGACCAGGTCTTCGATCTGTTCTGCGAACTCAACGCCGACGAGAACCAGCTCGACTTCCCGGTGGTCTACACCAGCGCCAAGCAGGGCTACGCCAAGCGCTCCCTGGACGAGCCGGCGACCGGTATGCAGCCACTCTTCGCCATGATCCGCGAGCGCGTGGCGCCGCCGGTGGTCGATCCCGACGGTCCCTTCCAGATGCTGGTGGCGAGCATCGCCTACAACGACTACATCGGCCGTATGGCCACCGGCAAGATCTTCTCCGGCAAGGTCAAAACCGGCGAGACAGTGGCCCTGGTGCAACGCGACGGCACGATCAACAAGGGGCGCATCAGCAAACTGCTCGGTTACGAAGGACTCAAGCAGTTGGAGATCGAAGAAGCGATTGCCGGTGACATCGTCACCGTGGCCGGCTTCGACGATGTCGGCATCGGCGAGACCTTCGCCTCTGCCGCCAACCCGGTAGCGATCCCCTATGTCTCCATCGACGAACCGACCCTTTCCATGAACTTCATCGTCAACTCCTCCCCCTTCGCCGGCCGCGAGGGAAAACTGGTCACCTCGCGCAACATCCGTGAGCGGCTGACCAGGGAACTGCGCACCAACGTGTCGCTGCGCGTCGAGGACACCGACAACACCGATACCTTCAAGGTCTCCGGGCGCGGCGAGCTGCACCTGTCGATCCTCATCGAAAACATGCGCCGCGAGGGGTACGAACTGGCAGTGTCCAAGCCGGAGGTCATCAGCCGCGAGATCGACGGCGTCCGGTGCGAGCCGATGGAGTACCTGGTGATCGATGTCCCCGAAGAGCACCAGGGGACGGTCATCGAGAAGCTCGGTCCGCGCCGCGCCGAGATGGTTTCCCTGCACCCGATGGACGGCGTCAACCGGCTTGAATTCATCATCCCGGCGCGCGGCCTGATCGGCTTCCGCACCGAGTTCTTGACCGATACCCGCGGCACCGGGGTGATGACCCACACCTTCCACGAATACGCCCCCTGGAAGGGGCCGATCCCGGGACGCAAGAACGGCGTGCTGATCGCCATGGAAGCGTGCGAAACCGTGGCCTACGGCATGTTCAACCTGCAGGAGCGCGGCATTTTCTTCGTCAACCCCGGCACCGAGGTCTACGTGGGGATGATTGTCGGCCAGCACGCCAAGGAAAACGACCTGGTGGTCAACGTCGGCAAGGGGAAGAAGCTGACCAACGTGCGCGCCTCAGGCTCCGACGACGCCGTGCGCCTCACCCCGCCGCGCCTGCTGACCCTGGAGCAGGCCCTCGAATTCATCGACGACGACGAATTGGTCGAGGTAACGCCGAAGAGCATCCGTCTGCGCAAACGCTACCTTGATGAAAACGAGCGCAAGCGCATGGAGAAGAAAAAAGGCTGACCGATAAAAAATATTTTCGCGAAGGCAGGCTACGGTATCCATCAACCGGCATTTTCAGCAAAATGTCGGTTGATTTCCGTTTTCAGTAATGATTTAAAGACATTAAAAGTGTTTTAAGGTTTTCTCCCCGATACCGGGGAGAAAACCGTTCCAAAAAAACAATCTGCTGTGCAAAACAAAAACATCACTAACCTATTGTTTTTTTGTGGTTTTTTTGTTGACTTCCGGCACTGGCGCGGCTATCGTCCTCACAACCGATGGGAATAAATCCCATATAGACGATAAGAGGAGCCAAGCAATGACCTGCCCGAACTGCCAGGACACCGATCACACCCAGATTGACACCCACGCCGACGGTTTTGCCGCCAACCTCCAGGAATGCGGGATCTGCGGCACCCTATGGACCACCGAAGGCGAGCAAATCGTAGTACTGCACGGGGCCACGCACCAACACGGCTCGAAAACCAACGAATGCCCGATCTGCCACAGCATCGACCAGGTCCAAATCGACACCCATGCCGATGGCTTCGCCCGGAATCTCGAAGAATGCGGCGTTTGCGGGGCACTCTGGACACAGGGCAAGACCAGGGCCAGACTGTTGCACGGCGCAACCTGGGCCTGATCATCCCGCCCGGTAAACCGCGCGCCTGACATCATGGAAACCGATCTTCGGGAATCTTCCCGGGGATCGGTCTTCGCTTTAACCCCCCTCCGCTCGGCTGTTGGATTCCCTTGAAAAATTCCCTGCCGACCTCTATCATGGGGCAGTCGTTGCAGGATTTCGTTTCATCCCCGCCAAACCAGCAGGAGGTTGCGTGGAGAGAGAACTGAACACCCACGAAAAGCAGGTGTTGCTGGCGATCGCCCGCCAAGCGGTCAACCAGGGGGTGCTCACCGGCCAGGAGTACATCGAACCACGCGAAGAGAAGCTCCTCAACCAGCGCAATGGCTGCTTCGTCACCATCAAGCAGCAGGGCAAATTGCGCGGCTGCATCGGCAATTTCCAGTCGGAACTCCCCCTGTTTCGCGAGGTCGCCCGCATGGCCCTGGCCTCGGCGACCCGCGATCCGCGCTTTTACCCGATGAAGGAAGTCGATCTCGACTCCTTCACCATCGAGATTTCGGTCCTTTCCCCTCTGCGCAAGGTCGACAGCGTCGAGGAAATCGAGGTCGGCAAGCACGGCATCTACATCGAAAAAGGCTATTACCGCGGCGTACTGCTTCCCCAGGTCGCCACCGAACACGGCTGGGACCGCCCGACCTTCCTCAAGCAGACCTGCGTCAAGGCCGGCTTGCCGACCAATGCCTGGGAAGCCGCCGATGCCGAAATCTACGTGTTCAGCGCCCAGGTTATCGGCGAAAACGACGTCTGACCGAATTCCGACCCAACAGACCATAAAGGCCGGAGCAAATTTGCTCCGGCCTTTATGGTCGTGGCAGGGCAAGGATTACTGGACCGTTGCCGTCTTCGACCCTTCCGGGCCCGAGACGGTGACCGTCGCCGGCTTGGTGGCCATCCCCTGCGAGAAGATCCAATAGTGTTTCCCCTTGGACAACCGGGAGTAGGTCATCGGCCCGTAGCCGACCACCTGCAGGTTGGCGTTCTGGTAGCTGCTGCTGGCCTCGACATTCAGCACCTTCTTGCGGGTATCGTAGGCCGCCTTGGTGATGGCGATGGTGTTGACCGGCCGGACCGGCTTCGACACGGCAAAGTTCCAGCTGGCGGCGCCTCCGTCGCCCACGGTGACCGTCGCAGGCGCGACCGGCTCGTAGCCCAGGGCCTCCGCCGCCAGGGCAATTTGCCACGTCCCGGCATGCACGCCCAGGCAGTAGCTGCCGTCTGCCGCCGTCCGGCCGGTCACCACGACGCCGGTGGTTGCACAGGTCGCCTTTACGGCCAGCCCGGCGACGGGCTGGGTTCCCTCCTTGACACTGCCACCGATCGCCCCGCCCACCGGGTAGGCTGTCAGGTCGACGCCGTTGAACGGCCCCGCCGTCGCTGTGACCCCCGCCACCGCCGTCCCCACGTAGCCGAGTGGTTGGTCGGCGCTGTCGTTCAGGGCGACCTGCCAGTTGCCGTCATTCATCAAGCCGAGACAGTAGTGGCCCTCGCCATCGGTGACCGCCGTGGCGAACCGCCCGGACCCGTTGCCGGAGACCGCCTCGACGACCAGCCCGGCCACCCCCAGGTTCGCCGAATCGCGCACCTGCCCACAGACCAGGGTGGTCGCCCGGCTCAATGGCAGGTGGTTGCCGGTCGAGGTGGCAGTGACCGTAACCTGGCCAAGGGGTGCGCGGGAGCCCATATAGCCCTGGGCCGCCGCCCCCTGCGTGGTGTAGGCGTCCGCATACAGCTGGTATTCACCGGCCGGCAGATCGATGCCGTAACTGCCGTAAGCACGGGGCATCGGCGCCGCGACATACTGGCTGCTTTCGGCTCGAACCAGGATCCCGCCTGCCAACTGGGCTGATGAACCGGCATCCCGCACCTGGCCATCGACCGTGTAGGTGCCTGCCACCATCGGCAGGTCGACCGTCAGCTGCTGCCCGGCCGTCAACGGGCGCGGCACCAGGTTGGCCTTGGCGAACGCAAAGTTCTCCCGGGTTGGCAGCAGGACGTAATCGCCCGGCGCCGCCACGTTGAACAGGTAGTGCCCGGCACTGTCGGTAAAGGCGTAGCCGTGGCTTTGCCCCCACTTGTCAAGGAGCTGCACGGTTGCCCCCCCCAAAGGAACTCCCTGCGGATCGAGGACATACCCCTGGATCGTCTGGGGCTGGCTGGCTGCAGTGACCGTGAAGCGCGCGGCCACCGCCGCCGGGGAGGTGTCGGCCACGAAAACGTAATCGCCGGGCACCATCTGCACATCATTCAGGTAATTGAAGTTGAGGGTGGTGACGATCCGGCCGTTGACCTGGCCGTCCTCGTCGCCGGGGACATTCGGATCGTTCGAGGCGATACCGTCCTGTACGGCGAAGAGCCGAACGAACGGGTCGTTGACCGGCGAGCCGTCCCCGCCAACGTCCCGGACCAGCTTGATCGGGATGGCGGGAACGGCCGGATCGAACTGCGCGACGGTCAGGGCAACAGCTGTCGACACCCCTTGGGAGATCGTATCCGGAGTGACGCTCAGCTTTGCTGGCAGGTAACTGCCGAAGGTAACCGTAACGCCGGGATTCAGCGGCTCGACGTTGCCGGTGCGGTCGGTAGCCCGCGAATGCAGCAGATAGCGGCCGGATAGCGATGGACACCAGGGGTACGCCCAGCCTGACCAGCGCTGGTCAGCAGAGGTGTCCGTGGCGAATTGCCAGGAACGGCCGCCATCGGCGGAAACCTCCACGCGCCCCACCCCGCTCCCCGTACCGTCGCCGGCACTCCCTGTCACCAGCGTACATCCCCCAGGAAGATGAGCGCCTTCTACCGGCTGCTGCAGCGTTGAATACGGCGCCTCGCCATCGACGGGCCGCTCCGTGACCCGAAGGTACTGACGGCTGCCCGTCGGGCAATCGAAGGCACTCCCCCAGGCGATGCGGTTGTTGCTCCTCGCCGTCGTGTTCATGGTCAATCTGATACCGAAGCTCTTACCGGCGGCAATCCGCCCCGCCAGACCGGAGAGGTCGCGGATGACCGTGGCCTTGCCGGCCGTTAGCGGGAACGTCTTGGTTGCCAGGGTTCGCAACCCTGAACCGCTGGCCGGTTCGACCTCGAGGAGGGTGACCGTTGCGGTTCCGGCGGAATCTGAGGCCAGCAGTGTCAACGCATTGCCGAATGCGGCCAGTTCGACATCGGCCGCCAGCGGATAACCTCCATTCGCAAGATAGGCCACCAGCATGTCCTTGCTCCCCTTGAAATTCATGGCCAACTGGTCGGGAGTGGCGCACTCCGCTTCAGCTGAATTCAGGCGGACGCTGACAGGGGCCTGAGAGTAACTGATACCGCTGCATGCCGATGCCGGCGCCAGATAGTAGTTGACACCGGACCCAGCCGTTGCCGAAGGCTGGAGAGGAACGAACTCATCGACCATGAACACGTAGTCAGGTGCCGATGACAGGTTTGCCCCCCGGGTCCGTGCCGCATACAGATGTCCGTCCCCGGCAGCGAAGCCGCCGGTGAAAGTCCCTTCCATCGGCGTGTCCAGCTGCTCGACCCACAACTTTCGTCCCTGCCGGTCGAATTTGGCCAGATACGGATCGTTGCCATCCAGGCTCTGGTGACCATCGAGCTGCTGGTTGGTGACCCCGAGCACGTAGATACTGTCGTTGTCGTCGATGCCGAGCCAGTCGATCCCGGGTGGATAAGGGGTCTTCCCTGGGAAGGGCTGGGCATTGATCGCGTTGGCACTCCAGAGAAGGGCACCCGCCACGGGATCGATTTTCTGCAAAGGGCTTTTGCCGAGGATTACATTCCCCTGGCGATCGATGGCAATCCGGGAGGTTCCCACATACGGTTTTGACCAGAGCAATTGACCGGACGGCGAATATTTCTGCAACGACGCGCCGTTGCTGAAGAAGATATTGCCAGCTTCATCGGCAGCGATCGCCCAACCAGCCGGGGTCGGGTAGTTTTTATTATGGAGACGGTTGCCAGCAGCATCGAAGATGGTAATGAACATCTCCTGCCCCGGATTGTCGCCGTAAGAACCGTCGATCGGGCCCTCGCTTTTGCCGGTAAGGTAAAGGGTGCCATTCTTCGTCAGGCACCCTGCGTAAACAAAATCGGTTTGAATCGAACCCCAGGCATAACTCCAGGCCAACGTCCCCGAGTTGCTGACCTTGGCTGCATATAGATCGTAATCCCAGTCCTCGCCGATCGAACCTGAAGCACTCGTGAAGGTACTTTTGGTCCTGCCGAAAACATAGGCATTGCCGCAAGGATCGACTTCAAGCCCGACCAGGTCGGAATTGAACGGGAAATCGATTGTGACCGGGGCCGGCCAGAGCGGTCGGCCGTTGCGATCGAACTTGTAAACCAGGACGTCATAACCAGAGAAGCTGCCGAGGCGGAGGGTGGCGAGGTAGGCGTTGCCGACCGCATCGACCTTCATCACACCACGTTCATAGTAGCTGGTGCGGATGATCTCACGACTGCCAAGTCGTTCTGGTGGCAGTTCCTCCTGGCCCGGCGTTGCCGAGCCGTTCCTGGCGACGACGAAGGCGCGCGTCGCCACCACGGAGTTGCCGGCGCTATCGACCGCCGTGATGCTGACCTGGTGTTCGCCATCGCCAAGCGGGCCCAGCGATCCTCCCGAGCGAACCGCTGTCGGCTGGCTGTCGAGAAGCACTCTGCTCACCTCGCCACCGTCAATCTGGTAGAAAAGTGGCAGGGTATCGCCAGGGTAAGTACCCGTCAGTGGCGACACAATGGTCACCGTCGGCACGCTCGTGTCGACACTGAAGTCGACCCGCGCGGTGGTGACCGTACCGAAGCTGTTGCTGGCTGAAACCTCGACAAAATGGGCGCCATCGGCGAAGGGGCCAAGGGTGTTCCCTGAGAGCTTGCTGACGATGCTGCCGTCAACCTTGACCACCACGTCGCCGCCGGTGGTGGTGTAGAGCAACTGGGGCGCGCTCTGGCCGGTCAGGCCGGCCGGCGGCGAAGTGATGGCCACCGCCGGCGGTTCGTCGTCGCGGATGGTGTAGGTATGGCGCGACGTGCCGAGGGTGCCGAGACTTGGGCTGGACAGGTCGATAATGACGGTCTTGTCGATCTCCGCCACCAAGTCATTGACGATTGCAAGGTTGATCGTTTTACTCGTCTCGTCAGCGGCGAAGGTCAACGTCCCGGCAGCCAGGAAGTAATCAGCGGATGTCGTAGCGGTGCTGGCCGCGTCCACCGAGTAGTTGACGGTGATCGGCGCGGTCCAGGGATAGCTGTGGCTGACCGTCAGCGGCACGCTGGTCACGGCTTCGGACCCTGCCGTGGCGGACAGGGCGAAGCCGACCGAGGGCGGCGGCAGATTGGCGGCCAAGGTTTTGCTGGCGGTATTGTTCCACTCGTTGGCTTCGATTACCTGGTTGCCGCCATCGATGACCGCGTAATAGCTGTGCAGGCCAAAGGCACTGACCGTCACGCTGAAGGTGGCCGACGCGCTGCCGCTGCCCGGCACGTTGATGGTCTTTTCTCCCAGCAGGTTTGCCGGCGCCGGGTCGTTTTCGTAAAGGGCCACCTTGACCGATGACGCCGTGTTGCTCCCCAGGTTGCGGACGGTCACCGTTACCGCCACCGGCGTCGGCACCACGGAGACCGTGGCCGGGTTGAAGCTGATGTCCGCCACGGCCACGGTCAGGTCCGCCGCCACCTGCCCGGCATAGAGGGCCTCGACGGCTTGAGCGGTCTGGAAGACGCTGTCGTTCCAGCTGCCGGTGCTGCTCTGCCTGGCCAGCAGATAGCTGACGGCATTGCTGGCTGCCGTCGGCGCTGAACCGGTCGCCTTGAGGGCCTGCAGGGCGAGGGATGTGTCGATCACCGTACTCGGGCTGTTGCCGAAGCCGCCATCACCGTTCCGGTGGGTGGACAGCCAGGCGAGGCCGTCGGCGATGGCCGGCTCGAGGGGGTAGCTGCCGCGGTGGCTGTTCAGGGCCAGCAGCGCCCGGGCAGACGGCTGGACCATGCTGCCGCCGCGGCCCGTGTTCCAGCCGCCGTCGGGGCTCTGCTTGCCGTGCAGGTAGTTGACCGCCGCGGCCAGCACGCCGCTGCCGGCACCGCCGCGGGCGTTGAGGGCCTGCAGCACCAGCGCCGTGTCGACCGGGTTGCTGGCGTAGCCGGGGGCGCTCCCCCAGCCGCCGTCAAGGTTTTGCAGCGCGACCAGTTCGGTCACGCTGGCGCTGTTCAGGCCGAGCAGTTTGCGGGCGAGGAAGTCACTGTTCTCGGGAGTCACCGTGGCGAGCCAGCCCTGGCCGCCGGCGGCGGCACTGAGCCCAGCTGGAAACACCTTGAGCGCCGCCACCGCCGCCGCCGTATCGCGCCGGTCGGTGCCGGGCTGGTCCTGCCAGTAGCCGCCCGGCTGCTGCCGGCTCACCAGCCAGTTCACCCCGCTGTTCACGCTCGGCGTCACCGCCGGGGTGACGGTCGGCGTGGTCACGCCGGGGTTGGTGTCGATGGCTTCGGGAACCACAATAGCGGTGCGCATCATCGCGGTGCCATCAGTGAGGATCGAGAAACGCTTCTCCCATTCGAGTTTCAACCGGTTGATGGCCGCCACCTCGCCGCGATCCTGCGCATCACCCGCCGACCAGGTGCCGGGGATGACGGCGTAGATGAAGGCGGTCCGGAACTCCTTGCGGCTCTCGGCAGAGGCGGGGACCCGTTCCCCTTCCGCGGCGATGATGTCGTCGATGGTCACGGTCCGGGCTACGCCGGGAATGGTGCCGCCAACGGCGGGGAGCTGGTTCCTGTCAATCCCCGGCGCGTCGATCAGCAGCAGCGGCGGCACCTTGGTCTTGTCGATCAACCCCATCAGGTAGAGGTCGAGGGGGCTGAAAATCCGGCCGATGACTTCGCCCGCGCGGATCTGCTCGGGGGCGACGGTGGTGAAGGTGCCGTCACCGTTGTCACGCCAGTGGTTGCCGTAGAGGGTGGAGCCCTTCGAGTCGAGCAGGTAACTCCAGTGCGCGTCGCCGAGACCGAGCAGGGCGTTGCTGTCGTTCGCACCGTCCTTGAAATGCACGTAGGCGCCCCAGCGGTGCAGGAATTCATGAGTCAGAGTCATCAGGGTGTCGTCGAACTCGGGGTCGGCCGGCTCCAGCACGTGGCTGACGACGTTGGCCATGTCGATGGTGCCGTTTAGGCGGGCCAGGTAACTGCCCGTCGGCGAGTAGGCGTTGGTGTAGTCGTAAAGCTCCTGGCCGTTCAGCTTCACGCCGATGCCGCGGACGTCATTTTTGGCCGTGGAGAAGAACGCCTTGGCTCCCGGCGGCATGGCGAAATTGAAGTTGGTGAAGATCACCAGGAAGTCGTAGTCGTCGCCGTGGGTGCGGTAGAACTCCTTGGCGATCTCCCGGCGTGCCGACAGGTCGGGGCTACCGTTGAGGTAGGCGACGTCGTAGCTCCCCGACACCTGCATGACCGTGACGTTGTCGTAGTCGCCGAGCGTGGCGGCGGAAAACGCAGCGGCAGCGGATGGCGACAGACACGGGCCGAACAGCAGCGGGAGCAGCAGGGAGAAGAACGCGAGTGGACGGCGGGAGAGCTCCCGCCACGGGAACAGCCATTCCATAACAAACCCTCCTGGCCAAAGGCCGAAATGCCGGCCCGCAACCGGGGCGGGCCAAAATGCAATGAGACAACGCTAATCGATTTGCGCCGGCAAGGCAAGCGTAAAAATCTGTTGAATTGTTGACCTGCGCTACGCGCGTTGGATCGTTGAAGCGAACCGACTTAAGCGGAAAAGGAAACGGGCCGGCGAACCGGCCCGTCATGACGATGTTCAGGTAGGGGCGAAGCACGTTTCATCTGCTTCGCGCCGAAAACAAGGGCAAAGCGATCAAGCATTGCTCTGCCCCTACGGCTTCTTCGCCGCTGCCGCCGCCGAGGCCGGCGCGCCGAGGGTCAGGGTGTACTCCTGGAAAACCGCGGCGCCATCCGGGTCGCTGACCACGATCTTCACCGGATAGGTGCCCGCCTTCACGCCGGCGAGCGGCCAGGCGACCAGCCCGGTAGCACGGTTGACCGTCATCCCCGCAGGGGCCTTCTCGAGCTTGTAGACCAGCTTGTCGCCATCGGGGTCCCTGGCCTTGAACTGGTAGCTGTATTCCATGGCTTCGAACTTTTGCGGCGGCTGGGAGACGATCTGCGGGGGGGCATTGGGGATCGGCATGGTGTAGCTCTGATAGACCGGCCCCTCGCTCTGGCCATCGTAGGGGGTGATCGTCACCATGATCCGGTCACCCTTGACGAAGCGCGTGCCCGGAATCCTGGCATCGGTCAGGACCGGGTCGGCCTCGCCGTTGATCAGCCACTGGTAGCGGAACCCCACCGGGTCGCCGTCCTTGTCCTCGGCAACCGGGAAAACCTCTGCATCCATCCCGGCAAAGAGTTCCTTCGGGGTCGCCGAGATACCGGTCACCTTCGGGGGGCTGTTGCCAATGGTGACGGCCGCCGAACCGCCGGCGTTGGCGGTGCCGACATGCAGCGTCACCCGGTCGCCGCGCCTGAAGGCGCCGCTGCACAGCTCCCCGGGCTGGTCGGCGGCAACCCGCTGACCGTTGACCTCCCACCGGTAGACCGGGCGCTCCGGCTGTCCCCGCAGCATGACGCGCAGACAATCACCGGAGGTCGGCTGGGCCGGCTGGATGATCACCTTGATTTCGCTTGTTACGGCTGCCGGCGGTGCGGCCCCGGGCGGTGGCGCCTGGGGCACCGGCTCCTGGCCGCAGGCCGCCAGCAGCAGGCAGACCGAGGAAATCAGCAGCGACGGAACAGGGGCAATCTTCATAATGGTCATCCCTCGAGGGAAGGTCTGTTGTCAAAAATAACCGACCCGGCCGGTTTGCGCAACCGGCCGGGTCGGTACAGGCAGAGACGCCAGTCTTACCAGTTGATCCAGTACACCGGGCTGATCAGGCGCACATCCGGCGCGTTATAGGTATCGACGCGGTTGCTGGTACTGATCATCATGGTGACGTTGCCACTGGCGTCGATCAGGGTGACGATCCCCGAGGGGATCCCCTCGCCGAGGGTGCGCATCCGGTCGGCGCGCAGCAGCACCTTGCCGCTGATGATCGAGGCGCGCGGGTCGTCGGCGATATCGGTCATGTTGGCCGACGTATCGTTGTTGAAGGTCGTATTGCTGTTCGAGTAGTTGTACACAGCCTCGCCGGTTTCGAAATTCATGTGGTAGAGGCGGGACGTCCCGAGGTTGCCGGCCTGGCACGGATCGTTGGCCGTCGGGTCGGGATAGGGCGAATAGGTGGTGTAGAAGGCCTCGCGGTTGAACATGACCGCCGCCGCCAGCACCTTCTCGCCGACGACATTCGAGGCCGCCCCGCCACTGGAGTCGTATTCGCCGTCGTCGTCGGTGTCGTAGTCCCAGTTCATCTTGACGAACCAGCCGTAATAGGGCGGGCTCAGGGAGAAGCCGGCGCAGGGATCGCCTGTAAGCTTGCCGAGCCGGCAGAGCAGCTCGTTGTCGTTGTTCGGGTTGCCGTCCTGCAACTGGTTGGCCGTCAGGTCGGTCATCCTGGTCTCGTTGATGCCGTCAGAGGTGACCTGACCGCGATCGATGAGCATGTACATGCGGTCGACGACGTCGTGGTTGAGCGGGTGGGCGCGGTCGCCGGAGCCGAACCAGAGCATCGGCAGGCCGTTGACGTAGGCCACTGCCGGCCGGTAGAAGAGTTTGCGGCCGACATCCGAACCGGTGCCGCTGTTGGCATCGAAGATGATGTTGCCGGCCCAACTGCCGATGGTCGAACTGCTGACATCGAAGCGCCACATCCGGCCGCCGGTGTCGCCGACATAGATCTTCTGGGCGAAGGCGCTGTTGTCGGTGACCACGGCCAGGTCCGACGGGAGCGAGAAGTCGATGTGTTCGTTATCGGCATGGTCGTAATGCCAGAGCACGTTGCCGGTTTGGGTGAAATTAGGGGTATAGGACCCGCCGCTGATCTCCAGTTCGGCGATTTCGATCGCATAGATGCCGCGCCCGCGCAGGTGGGTGCCATCGGGGTAGTACTGGGCGCTGGTGCCGCTCGAACGTTTGCCGGCGCCGCTCAACAGGCCACCGTCATCGTACTGCGCATCGACGATGGTGGTGTCTCCGGGAATATCGTCGGTGGTGTCCGGGAAGGTCTGGGTCGCCCCAAAGCGCAGATCCTCGTTCTTGTCGTAGCCGCCGGCGATGAAGGCCACCACCTTGACGGCGCTGCCGTCGCGGATCTTGGCCATGCGCAGCTGGCTCCAAGTCTGGCCGAGCATCGCCATGTTACTGGTCTGGTTGGTGACCTTCCAGAGGAAGACCGGCGCAGTCGGGCGGCTGACGTCGAGGGCGTAGTAGCCGCCCCACGGCCCGGCATCGGCGAGGTCACTGGAGCCGCCGCCGCGGCGCAACCCGAAGATGAGGATCACCCGGTCGCCGGCATCGGCGTCGATGAGGTTGTCGTTGTTGGCGTCGTGGACGTAGGAAACCGGCGACGAATCGACGTAGTAGTAATGCCCCTCCTCCGCCAGTTTCTTGAGGCTCTTGAGCAGTTCCGGCGGGATGAACCCCCACAGCTCGCGGCCGTCGCAGTCGCGGAAGGCATGCAGCATGCCGTCGTTGGCGCCGACGAAGAGGATCGAGGAGTTGAAGGCGGCTTCGCTGGCGAGGTTCGCCGGCCAGTCGGCACCGCCGGACGGACAGGTGCCCTCGGCGCTGCCGGGGTAGTTGGTGTAGTTGAAGACCAGCGGCTTGGCATGGAGGACGTCGCCGAGCAGCCAGCTGCGCTGGGCATTGGCCACCACGCTGTCGGGGTCGAACCCCTGCACGAACCGGATGGTCCGGCTGAGCTTGCTGGCGTCGGCGACATCGAACATGGCGGTGGTGAGCTTGGCGTTGCCGGTGCTGAAGGCGTTGTCGGCATGGGTCAGCGTGGTCGAGGTCGAGCCGCTGGGATAGGTATAGATGTGGCGCGGGTCGCTCACCAGGTTGCGCGCCGCCAGGGTGCCGCCGAGCCCGCCGCAACCGACAATGCCGCCGTCACCCTGAGCCAGGTTGCGATAGCCGTCGAAGCATTTGAATTTCTCCTGATTGTCCGCGGGATCGATGGCCGTCCCCCAGTAGGAGCGTGACTCGGCGATGAATACGCCGGAGGTGGCATTGGTTGCCGGGTTCCCCTGGCTGTCGATCAACTGGTCGCCGTTGCCGACCCGGTACTTCTTGACATTCCCCAGCCACGGCTGCTCGAGCTGCGGCTTGAACAGGCCGAGATAGACCCGGTCGCTGCTGATGGTGCGGTTGGTGGTGCTGGCCGGGACGACCGGAGCGACGAAGGCGGTGTCGGCCTCGAGGAGGATCGAGGTCAGCAGCTTGGTCAGGGCGGCCGCGAGTTCCTGGGCATCGTAGGCGTTGTAGAACTTGCCGTGGCCCATGGCGGCGGTGTGCTCGACCAGCGGGTCGGAGGGCTGGAAGGCCAGCACCGTGTGAGTCTTGATGCCGTGGTTGTTGTAGAGGTAGGCGGCGGTATCGTCGAGATAGTGGTCGCCGAGGCCGTAGTCGGCGCTGCCGCCCGAAGCCTCGTCGCCGTAACCGTCGCCGTCGGCGTCGCGGATGGTGGCCGGCATCGGGTTGGCGCCGTCGTTGTTGGGGAGGCCGTTGGTGATGACGATGATGTGGTTGTAGCCGCACTGGTTGATCACGCCGTTGGGGATGCGCCGGCCGATGGTCACGGCACCGTACTGGGCGCCGAAGTAGTAGCCGGCGTCGTAGAGCGCCGAGGAGAGCGGACGCACCGAATTGGACGGGATCGCCGGCCAGCCGTCGTTCTCGCCGGGCCCGGGGATCGCCGAAATGAAGGTATTGAAGGCGGCATCCGAGCTCAGGCTGGCGACATCGGCGAGAACATCGGCCCCCTTTTGGTTGCTGCCGTAGGTCACGGCGCCGAAGTTGACCGCGTAGCGGGCGTTGCCGACCACCAGGGCGAGGGAGTCGTGGATGATCTTGCGCTGGGTCTCGGTAGCGGTGCCGACCGGCGGCGGCGCCGCCTCGGCGGCGGGGGTCAACCAGGCGTCGAGGGCCACAAGTGTCGCCACTGCGGCGGACGCGGCGGGCATGGCCGCAATGAGGAGGGCGGCCGGCACGGAGGGGCCGCCGGCCACCGGCGAGGCTGCCGGCACCGCCGGGTCGCAGCCGTTCTTGTTCGGCTTGGCCCCGTTGCACCAGACGTCGGGGTGCACGTAGCATTTGCCGGCGCCCCAGGCGCCGAAGTTGGCGGCCCGGGTATCCGTGCCCCCCGGCTTGCCCAGCAGCGCCCAGTGGCCGGAACTTTTGTCGGGACGGTTGGCGGTCGCCGAGGTGTGCGATTTCCCGGCCACCAACTGGTAGCGGTTGCCGGCGTTGGCGCCGGTCCCGTAGGTGACGATGACGTAACTGTAGGGCAGCCGAGCACTGGTTGCCGCAGAGGCCGTTGGCGTCGGGGTCGCCGAGGGCGTCGTTCCCTTCGCAGAGGTCGACGACCGGGTTGCCGGAGCCGTCGGTACAGGTGCAGGTGTGGCCGCAGGCGTCAGGCTTGCCGTCGGCATCGAAGTCGCCGTGGTTGGCGCAGGTCGGCCAGTCATCGCAGGCGTCGCCGAGACCGTCGCCGTCGGCATCGGGCTGGACTTTCGGGGTCCCCACCAGCGGGTTGCTCACCGTCGGGCAGTTATCGGAGGCGTTTTCCACCCCGTCGCCATCGTCATCGACGACCGAACCGACGCCGCAGGTAGGCGGCGACACCAGCCGGTCGTCCTTGCCGGGGCACTGGTCGCAGACATGGCCGAAGGTGTCCTGGTCAAGATCCTGTTGCGTAGGATTGGCGCAGGCTGTCCCCGCCAGGCCGCGGTCGACGCACAGCTGCGGCGGACAGTTGTCGACATCGTCGGCGATGCCGTCGCCATCGAGATCGGGGGGCGTGGGGGTTTCCAGACAATCCGGAGTACCATTGACGTTGGCGTCGGTACGGTCGTTGGCGCCGGGGCAGCGGTCGCAGGCATCGCCGACCGAATCGCCGTCGACGTCAGCCTGGCTGGCGTTGGCCACGGCCGGGCAGTTGTCGCAGCCGTCGGGCTTGCCGTCGTGGTCGGTGTCGATCCGGTCGTCGAATCCGGGGCACAGGTCACTGGCATCGGGGACCGTGTCGCCGTCGGCATCGGCAATGCCGGCAACCGAGTACTTCAGATAATTGAGGTAATTGCCGAGGGCGTAGACCGCGCCGTTCGGCCCGGTGCTGCAGGCGCCGTTCTTGATGTTGGGCGCGGCGCTGGTGCCGCTCCCCGAGTAGGTGCCGTTGTTGACCAGGGTGGTGCGGATGATGGCGGCGCAGGCATCAGAGGTCAGGTTTTCCAGGGCGACGGTGCTGTTCGCCACCGCGATCTTGGTGAAATCCCCCTGGTTGTCCCCCGAGTAGATATCCCAGGGGTTGATGCCGCCGACCGACGGGTAGGTAAAATTCTGGACGTAGGGGTTGCCGGAGGCGACATTGAGCGTCGCTTGGCTGGTGTCGATGAGGATCAGCACGTTGGGTTTCGGGCGCACTGACGGCGTACCGATATAGATGCTCGAATCGTCGACGAAATCGTCGGGGGCGGCGGCCAGGGCGTATTGCCAGGGGCCGAAGGCCATGAGGGCCGTGAGCAGGCAGGTCAGAACCTGGTTGAACATCACGAACAGGCGTTTCATCTCAACCTCCTCCGGTGGTGCGGAAAATGACGTCGTCTTCGAGTTTGTACAGGCGCACGATGCTGGCATCGACCTTCTGGGTGTCGCTGGCGGCCGAACCGCGACCTTCGGCGGTGACGTGATAGAGGTTGGCGCCGAAGTCGGTGGTGTACTTGCCGGCCAGACTGGCGGGGAGAGCCTGGGCCCCGAGGTCGGTGACCTGGCCGGAGACGAGGATGCCGCCGCTGGCTTTCTCGATGACCTGTTCGTGGGAAACGCCGAGGCTCGTCCCGGTGCGGTCGCGGGCCAGGTAATCAAGGGCATCGTCGGACAGGGTCGCGGTGCTGGCGGGATTGACCAGGCTGATGGTGCCGGTCATGCTCAGGTTGTAGATCAGGTCGCCGTTCATGGAATATTCGACGGCCTGGTCGACGGTATAGAAGGAGCGCCGGACCGGGCTGAAACTGGCGGAGTCCTGCAGGCCGCGGTTGGCCACGGTCAGCACCACCGCACCGAGGATGCTCAGCACCAGCAGAAAGCCGATGGCCACCACCAGGGCCATCCCCCGTTCGCCGTTGCATATTGGCCTGTTCATTGCGGTCCTCATGAATAGCTCCTTGCCGTCAGCACTGATCTCAGAACACGTTGCGCAGGGTGACCGAGGTGCGGACGTCGCGCTCTTTCGCCCCGGAAATAGCATCGTTCTGGAGCGCCAGGGTCTGCCCGCGCAACAGGATATCGACGCGGCGGACCTTGCGCGGCGGGGAACTGGCGCTGGTCCATTCGTAGCTGAAACTTACCCCGGCGATGTCGCGCGCCAGGATCTGCGTGGTGCCGTTGACAATCCGCTCCAGCGCGCCGCCGTTAAGCCGGTAGCGGATCGTCTGCATGGCGGGGGCGGTGGCGTTCGCCAGTTTGACGATCACCGTCTCGGCGCCGACCGCATTCGGATAGTCGGTCCGGATGATCCCGTCGTTCAGGTTGGCGTTGGTCACCGTGTAGACGCCGTTGGGGACAACCTCGTTGGTGGTCAGCGGATCGAACAGGCGCACCTTGCTGCCGTTCGGGAAATTCTGGTCCATGGCCTTGTCGGAGTCGGAGAGCACCGCCGTGTTGCCGTCCCCGAGGATCAGGTCGGCGCCGGCCGCGGCATTGGCCGCCACCCGGCCGAAATCGTTGCCGACGATGCGCGTGCGGATGGTGAAGTCGTCGGGGTCGGATGACGGGGTGCCGGTCGGGTTCCCCTCGAAGGTGATCGGATCGTCGAGCACCAGGAAGCCGGCCTTGAGCAGATCCTGGGTCATCACGTTGACCGCCAGGCGCAACCCCTGCTGCAGGTCGGCCACCCGGGACTGGGCCACCGTCGACTGCTGGGTGGGGATCACCAGACTGAAAACCGCCATCACCACAATGGCGAAGATCGCCATCACCACCAGCGTCTCCACCAGGGTGAAGCCGCGGGAGTCCTGCCGGCGCTGTTTCCGTGGTATCGGCATACCCGCTCCCTAGCTCGCCCGCTTGATGGTGGTCATGGTGACCGCATGCTGCTTGGAGCCGCCGAACCCCCAGGCCACCTTGTCCGCGCTGGTCACCGTGACGTCGATCCGGCAAAGGTCCCGCACTCCCATGTAGCCGGGGCCGGCCGGGTCGGCATCATCGGGATTGATGCTGCGCCGGACCGAGTAGGTGACGTTGAAGACCCCGGACCCGTCCACGGTGATCGGGCTCCACGTCCAGGTCTGGTTGAGGACGCCGTTATCGAAGATGATGTCGTCCGGGGATTGCGCAGCTATCGATTCGATCACGCGCTGGGCGAGGGAGACGGCGGTCACGCTCACGTTGCTCTGGGAATTGGCCTTCATCGCCGTCACCTGCAGTTCGGCCAGGCCGAGCAGGCCGACGGCCAGGATCACCACGGCGATCAGCATCTCGATCATCGACATGCCGGCCTGGGAAGAGATCCGCTGTCCTAGGGTTCTTTGCCTCATTGACGCCTCCATCAGGTCAGCACCTGTGACCACGCTGTGCTTGTGAGCAAGTCCCATACCAAGAGCCCCCTTTCGGGAAAACTGTTTAACCTTTCGATATGACTGGCAATATGCAGACCTTGCCGGACCCGGCCATTGCCAGATACGCAATCATTGCACGGTCGGCGCGCAAAAAGATCACAAAACCGGTACCAGGGGCTAGGGACTGGGGGCTGGAATCTGAAGAACAGCGTGACTGTGCCGGCCCCTGGTCCCCAGTCCCCGCAACTAATTAGTGTCCATCCGGAAACCCCGGATGAGACACAAGTGGTTTCCAGATCGGAAACGAGGGATTTTTCGTCCTGGCAAGGAAATCAAGGGATTGCGCGGAGGCGTACGTCGGTACGCCGCACAAGCGATCCCGCGGATTGACACCGCTAGGGCGGAAAAGCACCGTTTCCGGATGGAAACTAATTATGCAGCCCGTACTCCTTGATCTTGTACAGCAGGTTGCGCAGGCTGATCTCCAGCAGTTTCGCCGCCTGGGTACGATTGCCGCAGGTGGCGGACAGCGCCCGGCAGATGAAGTCGCGCTCGAGCTCGCTCACCGCCTTCTTGAGCGACAGGTCGGCCGGTGCGCCGGACAATGCCGGCGCCTCGCTCAACAGGATGTCGCCGGCGGCAATGATCTCCTCGCGGCAGAGCACCAGGGTCTTTTCCAGGACATTCACCAGTTCGCGCACGTTCCCCGGCCAGGGGTGCCTTTCCAGCAGTTGCAGGGCTTCGGCGGACAATACCGGTACCGGCCGGCCAAGCCGGGCGGCCAGGCGCGGCAGGTAGCCATCGATCAGCACGGCGATGTCCTCGGGGCGCCGGCGCAGGGGCGGCAGCTCGACGGTCACCACGGCCAGCCGGTAGAAGAGGTCCTCGCGAAAACGCCCTTGGGTCACGGCTTGGCGCAGGTCCTTGGCGGTGGCCGCCACCACACGCACGTCGACCGGCTGCGACTGGCTGTCGCCGACCCGGCGCACCTCCCCTTCCTGGAGCACGCGCAGCAGCTTGGGCTGCAGTTCCAGCGGCAGGTCGCCGATCTCGTCGAGCAGCAGGGTGCCCCCATTGGCCGCACCGAACAGGCCGGTACGGGCCCGGTCGGCGCCGGTGAAAGCGCCGCGGGCATGGCCGAACAGTTCGCTCTCCAGCAGGCCGGCGGGAATGGCACTGCAGTTCACCGCCAGGAACGGCCGGTCGCGGCGCGGGCTTTCGCAGTGCAGGGCGCGGGCAATCAGCTCCTTGCCGGTGCCGGTCTCGCCAAGGATCAGCACCGGCACCGGGGCCGCCGCCGCCTTGCATACCGTTTCCAGCAGCGCGGTCATAACCGCGCTGCGATGAATGATGGCGGCCGCCCCCTGGGGCCGGCCGCTGCGGTGCAGGTCGTCGCGCAGCTGCAGGTTTTCCTGGCACAGAGACAGGCGTTCCTCGGCCTTGCGCACGGCGAGCAGGATTTCGTCGGGGCGGAACGGCTTGGAGATGTAGTCGTAGGCCCCGTGCTTCATGCACTCCACCGCGGTGTCGATGGTGCCGTAGGCACTCATCATGATCACCATGCCGCCGAGTTCACGCCGGGCCTTCTCCTGCAGGAAGCCGAGGCCGTCGAGTTCGGGCATGCGGATATCGCACAGGATAAAATCGAAGGCGGCGCTTTGCAGGCGGTCGAGCCCTTCGCGGCCACTGGCCGCCTCACTGACCGCGTAGCCGTCGCGCTCGAGCACCAGCCGCAGCATGTGGCGCATGGCCGCCTCGTCGTCAATTACCAACACCTGTCGCTTGGTCTTCGCCATCAGGCACCTTCCTGCACGATCGGCAGATGAACGCTGAACGTGCTCCCCTGCCCCGCTGTCGACTGCACCTCGATCCGCCCACCCGCCTCGCTGATCAGCCGCTGGCAGACGGCCAGGCCGAGTCCGCGGCCCTTGCCGGGATCCTTGGTGGTGTAAAACGGCTCGAAGATGCGCTGCAGCCGCTCCGCCGGAATGCCGGCACCGCTGTCGGCGAGAGTCAGCAGCAGCTCGCTGCCGCTTTGCTCTGCGGCGAGAACGATCTCACCACCCGTCGGCATGGCGTCGCGGGCATTGATGACCAGATTGACCCAGACTTGCACAAAACGGCTGCGGTCCATATGCACCGGCGCAAGCTGGACCGGAGCACGATCGACCACCCTGACCCCTTCGAGGGCCCCCTGGTTGACCAGCAGCGCCACGGCATCGCGGACCGCCGCGATCGGGTCGAACGCTTCGTCCGCAGCCGCCGCCGGGGCGGCATAGTCGAGCAGGTCCCTGACCAACCGGTCAATGCGCCCGGCCTCGAGCAGGGACCGCTCGGCCAGATCGCGCTGGGCAGGATCGGCAAGCTCGCCCTTGAGCAGGTTGAGGTAGCCGATCACGGCGGCCAGCGGGTTGCCGATTTCGTGGGCCATGCCGGCGGCCAGATGGCCGACGGAGGCCAGTTTCTCGGCGCGGACCACTTCGTCGCGCGCCTGGCGCAGCGCCCGGTTGGCATCTTCCAGGGAACCGATGTGCGCCGCGGTCTCGGCACGACTGGCCTGCAGCGCCGCAATCATGCTGTTGAAATCGTCGGCCAGCTCGCGAATCTCGCCCGGACCGCGGGCGGCGTCGATCGGCGCCAGGTCGCCGGCCGCCACCCCGGCGGTGGCGATGCGCAGCCGCCGCACCGGTTCGACCACGTTGCGGTTGAGCACGTAGATGCCGAAGACACTCAGCACGGCGCCGTACAGCAGGACGTAGATCAGCACCAGACGCTGGGCGCGATGGACCTGGACGACCAGCGATTCCAGCGAAAACCTCAGCTGCAGGAGATATTCACCACCCTCGCCGGTGCGGGTGGCGAGGTCGAGATAACTGGGGGGCACCGCGCCAAGCGGATTCCAGGCCGATGAGTAAAGGAGATTCTCGCCAATCGCGCCAGCTTCGAAGGGCAGCGGCGGGGCGTCCGGCAAGGCTTCGGCGCCCACGGCGAAAGTCATGAGCGGTGCGAGCTGTCCGTCGAGCAGCCGCCAGGCAACCAAGTCGCCGTCACGGGTCAGGGGCAATAGCTGGGAAGGGAGGGACGTTGCGGCCGGGTCGACGGCGGCAAGCAGGCGCGCCGTGCGGTGCAGGGCGAGGCGGCGTTCTTCGAGGAGTTCGCGCTCGGTCAGCTTGACCAGCAGAAAGCCGGCAAACAGCAGCGCGGCCGCCAGGAGCAGGACGGTGCTGACGACAACTTCTGTGCGCAGGCCGGTCTTCATCGCCATAATGGGCCCCAGTATACGGCTCCGCGGGAATCTTGGCAAACCGTTAAGAACAATCTGGTTTTCGGCCGATACTCTTGCTATGATCTCAACAACGGCTGCTGTCATTTCGACCAAAGAGGGAAATCCGGTCTTGCCGGAACCCCTTGCCGGAAAGATTTCTCGCTGCGCTCGAAATGACAGGAGCGGTAACTGACTTTGTCCGAGGTGTCCCATGGCCCGAGTTCCGGCGGTTGACCAGGAGTGCTGCATCGGCTGCGAGGTCTGCACCCAGATCTGTCCGGAGGTGTTCCGCATGGCCGGCGACGAGCATCACAGCCATGCCCATGGCCACGAGCACAAGTCCGAGGTCTACAACCCGACCGGCGCCCCGGAAGCCAAGATCGAGCAGGCGATGGACAATTGTCCATCCGCCTGTATTTACTGGGTTTAACCCCAAGATCCGAAACGTGAAACGAGAAGCGCGATACGAGAAATGAGCCTTTTCGCGCCTCGCGTCTCTCGCCTCTCGATTCTCGACTCCAACCTCCCCCTCCTCAACACCTTCGCCTTCCTCAAGATGGCCCTCTTCCCGATGGCCATCATCACTTTGTTCTGGAAAGACCAGATCGGCCTGACACTGGCCGACATCCTCCTGCTGCAGGCGATCTTCTCGATAGCCACGGTGGTCATGGAGTACCCGTCCGGTTACCTGAGCGACCGCCTCGGCTACCGCTTTTCCCTGCTCCTCGCCAGCCTGCTCGGCATCTCCGGCTGGCTGACCTACACCATGGCGGGGAGTTTCCTGACCGTGCTCCTCGCCGAGGTGCAGCTCGGCGTCTCCTACGCCTTCATCAGCGGCGCCGACAGCGCCCTGCTTTTCGAGACCCTGCGGGGCGAGGGCCGCGAAGAGGAGTACCTGCGCCACGACGGCAAGATGACCGCCTGGGCGCAGGCCGGGGAAGCCGCCGGCGCCATCGGCGCCGGGGTTCTGTATGCCAAGCTGCCGCTGCTGCCGTTCATTCTGCAGGTCGGCGTATGGATCTGCGCCTGGCTGGTCTGCCGGCGCCTGCGGGAACCCCCCGGCCAACCACCGGCCCCGGTCGCCTCGCACTGGCGCGAGGCCAGCCGCATCGCCCGGCAGGCGCTGGCGCATAATCCGGCGCTGCGCCGAACCCTGCTGTTCGGCGCCCTGATCGGCCTCGCCTCCTTCTACCCGGTCTGGCTGGTCCAGCCCTACATGCAGGAGCATGGCGTCCCCCTCGCCTGGTTCGGGCCGGTCTGGGCCGCCGCCAACCTGGCGGTCTCTCTCGGCTCGATCCTCAGCGCCCGGGCCCATTTTCACCTCGGCACCCGCGGTGTGATCTGGCTGTGCCTCCTGCTGACCGCTGCCGGTTACCTGGGGCTGGCGCTCACCACGGCCATATGGGGGTGCGCCTGGTACCTGCTGCTCACCCTGATGCGCGGCCTGCAGGGGCCGTTGGTACGGCTGCACCTGCAGCACCTCAGCACGCACGGCGAACGCGCCAGCATCCTCTCCCTGAAATCGCTGCTCTTTCGCCTCGGCTTCGTCGGCCACCGCGCCGCTGGTCGGCCTCCTGGCCGACCAGACCGGCCTGGCGGCCACCTTCCTGGTCCTGCTGGCCGGATTGATGATCCTGCTGTTACCGGCTGCCCTGGCCTTTCTGGGGAGCCTGCGCCAGCCTGACGAAACTGCTGTTTCCTCCACCGGCAGCCGTGTATAATTCCTGGCGCTGGCAATCCTCATCGAGAGGCCCATGGAAGACTGGTTGCAACAGATCATCACCTTCGTGCCCGGTGGTACCCTCTTCGTGGCGATCATCGGCACCGTCGCTTTCCTCGAAGGGATCGTCGGCGTCGGCCTGATCTTTCCCGGAGCGATCATCACCCTGTTCAGCGGTTTCCTGGCCTACCACGGCAAGGGGGACATCAGCGCGATCATGCTGGCCGCCGGGGTCGGCGCCACTTTCGGCGACCTGCTCAGCTACCTGATCGGCGCCCGCTTCGGCAACCGCATGTGGGGGCGCGGCCTGCTGCGCAAGCACATGGACCTGGTCCGCAAGGCCGAGCTGTTCTTTTTCGATCACGGCGGCAAGAGCATCTTCTTCGGCCGCTTCGTCGGCCCCCTGCGCGGGCTGGTGCCATTCATCGCTGGCGCTGCACGCATGCGCCCCCTGCCCTTGCTGGGATGGGCGGTGGTCAGCGGCTTGCTCTGGGGGGTGGCTTACCCCGGCATCGGCTATCTCGGCGGGTCGAGCTGGGAACTGGCCCGCAACCTGAGCGGCGGTTTCGGCCTGGTGATCCTGCTGGCCGCCGCGGCCGTCGCTTATGGCCTGTTCCGCCGCCACCTGGCCCGGCGGCCGGGACCCGGAAACGTCGGCACCCCATGAATCGCTTGTCCGACGACAGCTGGCTTGCCTTCGAAGGCACCCACGTCTGGCACCCCTACGCGCCGCTGCAGGGGGCGCACCCACCCATCCCGGTCCGCTCGGCCCACGGCGTGATCCTGACCCTCGAAGACGGCCGCGAGCTGATCGACGGCATGTCGTCCTGGTGGGCGGCCATCCACGGCTACAACCACCCGGTGCTCAATGCCGCCGCCCGCGCCCAACTCGAGGCCATGGCCCATGTCATGTTCGGCGGGCTGACCCACCGCCCGGCCGCCGAACTGGCCGCCCGTCTGGTGGAGATCACCCCGGCGCCGCTGCAGAGCGTGTTCTTCTGCGATTCCGGCTCGGTCAGCGTCGAAGTGGCGATCAAGCTGGCCATCCAGTACTGGCATGCGCGGAGGCGGCCCGGCAAGCAGCGGCTGCTGTCCGTCCGCAGCGGCTACCACGGCGACACCACCGGGGCGATGGCGGTCTGCGACCCGGAGACCGGCATGCACCATTTGTTTACCAGCATCCTGCCGCAGCACCTGTTCGCCCCGGCACCGACCTGCCGCTGCGATGCCGAATGGAACGATGCCGATATCGCCCCGTTCCGGGAGTTGATCGAAAGGCACCGCGGGGAGCTGGCCGCGGTCATCCTCGAGCCGATTGTGCAGGGGGCCGGCGGCATGCGCGTCTATGCCGCCGAGTACCTCAGGAGGGTGCGGGCGCTCTGCGACGAGTGCGAGGTCCTGCTGATCCTTGATGAGATCGCCACCGGCTTCGGCCGCACCGGCACCCTCTTTGCCTGCGAGCAGGCCGGCATCGCCCCGGACATCATGTGCCTCGGCAAGGCTCTGACCGGCGGCTACCTGACTCTGGCGGCCGTCCTGACGACCACCGAGGTCAGCTCGACCCTCTCGAAGAATCCTCCCGGGGCCTTCATGCACGGACCGACCTTCATGGCCAATCCCCTGGCCTGCGCCGTCGCCAGCGCCAGCATCGACCTGCTGCTCGCCTCACCCTGGCAGGAGCGGGTCGCTGCCATCGAGGCGGCCTGCCGCCGGCATCTGGAAGAGTGTCGGCAGTGGCCGGGAGTGGCTGACGTGCGCGTCAAGGGGGCCATCGGCGTCATCGAAATGCAGAGGCCCGTCAATCTGCCGGCGCTGACCGCCCGCTTTGTCGAGCGCGGCATCTGGCTGCGACCGTTTGGTCGTCTTGTCTACCTGATGCCGCCGTACCTCATTGGCGGCGACGACCTGGAACAGTTACTCGATGCCATGACCGTAACCGTTCGCGAGGAATTGGCTTGCTGACCCGCTCCCCTCAAGGCAGCGGGCGCCATTTCGAAGGCGATATGGACGTATTCAACCGCTCCGGACTTGATCTGCGTGGCGTCGATCTGGTGGAAATGGTCCCCCAATCGAGCCGGGTCTCGGAAATGGTCGCAGCCAAGCTCCTCCAGAAGATCATTTCCTTCTGGGGGAAGGCCCACGGCTGCGACCGGAAACCGCAGATTGGCAGCCAGACGCAGGTGGTCTACGACTGACCCCGCAGCAACAACTAATCGCAGGAACCATCTTTTCCTGTTTGACGGGACAGTCAACCAGTGATAAATTTACAGGAACTAATTAATTTATACTTTTAACACCGCCAGACCACCACGAAGATGGTGACGGAAAGCTTCGGGCCTGCACCGCTAAAGTCATGGCAGACCGTCGGGCTGCCAATCTTGGGGTTGGCGGCCCGTTTTTCTAAGCACGGGGATCCCGCCAAAGGGCCAACACGACGTTCATGACGGAAAAAACGCTCAAAACCTGGCTGACTCCTTTCAATATCGCCTTGGTCTACACCGTGTTCGGCGGGGTGTGGATCTTCTTCGCCGATATCGTCATGGCCGTTTTCGTCAGGGATCCAACGCTGGTCGGTCGCAGCAAAATCCTGATCAACTGGATTTTCATTGTGGTTTCAGGGCAGGCCCTGTACTGGCTGATCCGGCATCGCGAAGCCGCCATCGAGCGCTCACAGGAATCGCTGTTCCGGGTGAACCGGGCCCTGCGGGTTTTCAGCGAATGCAACAAGGCCATCACTTGGGACCGGGATGAGCCGGAACTGTTGGTCAAGATCTGCCGGATCCTGGTGATGCTCGGCGGCTACCGTCTGGCCTGGGTCGGTTTCGCCCGGCACGACGCCGAGAAAAGCGTGGTTCCCGTAGCGTTCTGGGGACAAGAGGAAGGCTACCTGGCCGGGCTGAAGGTGACCTGGGATGACAGCGAAACGGGCCAGGGCCCCGCGGGCACGTCCATCCGCACCGGCCAGACTACCGTCGTCCAGCACATCATGACCAATCCGAAGTTCAAACCATGGCGCGAGGTGGCTCTCAAGCAGGGGTTCGCCGCCGCCATCGCCCTCCCCTTGCGGGATGGCAAGGAGGTCTTCGGCGCCCTGGTCATTCTGGCCGGAGAAGAGGACGCCTTCAACAATGACGAGATCAATCTGCTGGAGGAGCTGGCCGACGATCTCTCTTCCGGGATGACCAACATCCGCAAGGAAGCCGAGCAGGCCCGCATCAAAGAGGAACAGATGCTGTTGATCGCCGTCATCGATCAGGAGTCGGAGGGGGTCATGACCTTCGATCGGGACGGCACGGTGCAATATGTCAACCCGGCCTGGGAAACGATCTGCGGCATTCCTGCCGGCATATTGGCCGGCAAGAACCTGCACAGCCTCGATAGCGCCCGCCACTGCCGGGAGCTGTACCAGGCGATGCAGGCATCCGTCACGCGCGGGGAAACCATCATAGGCAACTTCGTCTGCCTGCGGCCTGATGGGACCCGCTTCCAGATCGATACCCGGGTTTCACCGGTGCGCGGCCATGCCGACACGATCGTTCGCTATGTCGCGGTCATCCGTGACGTCACCCACGAAGTGCAATTGGAGGAACAACTCCGCACCGCCCAGAGGATGGAAGCGATTGCCACCCTGTCCGGCGGTATTGCCCACGATTTCAACAACATTCTGGCCGCCATCATCACCAACACCGAACTGACCATGGACGATGTCCCCGCGGACAGCCCCATGCAGGCGCATTTGAAAGTCGTGTTGCAGGCGGGGCTCCGCGGCAAGAACCTGGTCAGGCAGATCAAGACCATCGGCCAGCAGAGCGCAGATGAGCGCTACCCGGTACGAGTGGAGCAGGTGGTTGAAGAGTGCCTCCTGCTGCTGCGCGCCTCCCTGCCGGCGACCATCGAGATTCGCAAGCATATCGCTCCGAAACTGGGGATGGCGATGGCCGATCCGAACCAGCTCCACCAGGTGATCCTCAACCTCTGCGCCAATGCCGCCGAGGCCATGCAGCAAGGCGAGGGGGTTCTAGAGATCCGGCTTGAGCCGTTCTATCACATCGCCCCGTACATGCAGGATTATCCCGGCCTGACGACCGGGCACTACCTGTGCCTGGTGGTCAAGGACACCGGGCATGGCATGGAGCGCGCGGTGATGGAAAGGATCTTCGATCCGTTTTTCACCACCAAGGGCCAGGGCAAGGGAACCGGGCTCGGCTTGTCGGTGGCTCACAGCATTATCAAAAATCATGGTGGCTTGATCACGGCAGAAAGCACCCCGGGCGAAGGCACGACTTTCAAGGTCTTTCTGCCCAGGCTCGAAAAAACCACCCGTCCGCCGGTGGAAAAAAGATATTCCCTGCCGGTACGTGGGGGCAGCGAATGCATTCTGCTGGTTGACGACGAGGAGGATCTGGTCTTTGCCGGCCAGAAAATGCTGGAGCGCCTCGGTTATGAAGTGGTCACCGTGACCGATGGCCGCCAGGCCTTCAAGCTCTTCACCGAGCAACCGGATCGCTTCGACCTGATCATCACCGATCAGACCATGCCCTACATGACCGGGGAAATGCTCGCCAGGGAGATTCTCAATATTCGCTCCGACCTGCCGATCATTCTCTGCTCCGGCCGGGGCCCATCGGCTGACAGCGAAATCTACGAGAGGAAGGCCAGGGAGATCGGCATCCGGGAAGTGGTGTCGAAACCCTATGAACGCGACGAAATGACCCAGGCCATCCGGCGGGTCCTGGATTGATCGTCCCTGCCGCTATCCGCGCCATGGCAAATATCCTGATCATCGATGACGACAGCCTGATCTGCGATACCATGACCCGCCTGGTCAGGCGTCTCGGCCACGAGACGTTCTGCGCCCAGACGCTCAAGGAAGGGCTGGCGCTGACCGCCGTGCACTCCTTCGACGTGGTTTTTCTCGACGTCCGGATGCCCGATGGCAACGGCCTGGAGCTGCTGCCCAAACTCGAAGCAGTCCCAGACCCACCGGAAGTGATCATCATGACCGGTTTCGGCGACCCGAACGGCGCCGAGCTGGCCATCAAAAGCGGCGCCTGGGATTACATCGAGAAAAGCTCGTCGGTCAAAGAGATCACCCTCTCCCTGGAGCGGGCCCTCCAATATCGCCAACAGAAAACCGCCGTCGCCAAAGCCCGGCCGGTGGCGGCCCTCAAGCGCAGCCAGATCATCGGCAACAGCCCGAAGCTGAATGCCTGCCTCGACCTGGTGGCTCAGGCGGCCGGCAGCGACGTCAACGTCTTCATCACCGGGGAAACCGGCACGGGGAAGGAACTGTTCGCCCGAGCCGTGCATGACAACAGCCAGCGCGCCCGCGGCAATTTCATCGTGGTTGACTGCACGGCCCTGCCGGAAACGCTGGTGGAAAGCCTGCTGTTCGGCCACGAGAAAGGCTCTTTCACGGGCGCCGAGAAAGCCCGGGACGGTCTGGTCCGCCAGGCCCATTGCGGCACCCTGTTTCTGGATGAGGTCGGGGAACTTCCGCTGCTGATGCAGAAGGCTTTTTTGCGGGTGCTGCAGGAGCATCGCTTTCGTCCCCTGGGCGGCAGCCGCGAAATTGAAAGCGATTTCAGACTGGTGGCCGCCACCAACCGCAACCTCGACCAGATGGTCGAGCGGGGGCAGTTCCGCGAGGACCTGCTGTTCCGGCTCAGATCATACGTCATCGAACTGCCGCCACTGCGGGAACGCCCCGAGGACATCCAGGAACTCGCCCGATACTATGCCGACCGCTTCTGCGAGCGATACGGGATGGCCCCCAAGGGGTTCTCCCCGGAGTTTACCAAGACCCTGCTGGCCTATTCGTGGCCCGGCAATGTGCGCGAATTCGTGCACACCATGGAGCGGGTCCTGTCGGCTGCACGCTTTGAGCCGACGCTCTTCCCCAAGCATCTGCCGACCAATATCCGCATCGAGGTCACCAGAGCCACCGTCGACCGCGAAAGCTCTGCCGACATGACCCTCAACAGCGATGCCGTCCAGGCCCTTCCCAAGCTGACCGATTACCGGGAGGCGGTTTACCATGAGGCGGAGAAAAACTATCTCTGTGACCTGCTCGCCCTTGCCGACCAGAGCATCCCCGAAGCGTGCCGGATTTCCGGCCTGTCCCAGTCCCGCCTGTATGCCCTCCTGAAGAAACACGAGATCCTCCGCAGCCGATAATCCAGCACCGGTATTCCCCCCTGGCAGGACTATTCCTGACCAGCAGGAAAATTCCTGGCCGCCGGACTGCCACCGAGCCCACGCAAAAATTATAACTGTTCATTATTATTGCGTTTTATAAAAACGATCCAATTGGCACAACTTCTGCTCTTTAAACAATCAAATTTTTGCCGCACCATGAACGACACGGATTTCTTATGGGACAGCAGCCCTCGACGACCATCGGCTCACCGTTCCCCCGCTCTCTGGAGCAGGCACCGTTTGGCAGCCTTGCCGGGAGCGGCGGACACCTGTCGGGCTCCATGCCAAAATTGCGGGAGTTGCGAGAAGATGTCTTCTTCAGGGCCGAATACCTGTATCTGCACAATCTGGTCAGCCTGACCGGCCGCAACATCCGCAAGGCCTGCGAACTCTCCGGACTCTCCCGCTCACGCCTGTACACCCTCCTCAAGAAGTACCAGATTGCCCCACCGCTGAGCGACCGCAACCCGCAGAAATGATTCCTGCCTGACAGGAATCATTTCTGCCGCACAGGACGATTCCTGTCTGACAGGAATCGTCCTGTGCGGCAAGATTCGCATTTTACGAAACAACCTACTGATATTATTCGTTTTTTATTTATCGCCCAGCTTGGTATGGCGGTTGCTCTTACCTTTCAGCAACTGACACGACATTCACAAGGAGGCCGCCATGAAAGAAAAATATCTCAACTCCGTGATCCTGGTAGTAGTCGCCACCGGAACCGCCCTGGTTGCCTTCGTCGGCGACGCCTCGCGGGGCTCTGGACCTTTGCAGACCGTGTTCATGGCCTTCCTGGCGGCCATCATTGCCATCCAGGTCGTGCCGGCCATGATGCTGCTCGGCTGCCTGATCAAATCCCTGTTCACCAAAACCGAAGAAGAATTTGAACGGTAACGACGCCGTCAGACACTCAAGCCTTCTTTCAAGAAAGGAAACGTCCCATGAAAACCAAGTGCATCACAACCATTCTGAGCGGCATGCTCCTCGCTCCAGCAACCTCCGCCCTGGCCGAGACCGGGACGCGGCAGGACGGCAGCCAACTGTTGGTCTGGGCATTTCTCGGCATGTGTGCCCTGATCGTCATCATCCAGCTGATGCCGGTGGCCATGCTCGCCTACGGCCTGGTCAAGGGGTTGCTCAAAGGGAAAAAGGAAACTGCAGCGCAGGAAGTCACGGCTCACAAGTAACCCGAATCCTTCCGGCGCCTGCTGCGCTGAGCCTAGCAACCACTACCTGACAAGGGACGGTATCGATCATGCGAATTCACTCTCAAAAACTTATCTGGCCGATCCTGCTGCTGGCCGTACTGATCCTGCCGCCAGGCGTCATCGCCGCCGACAATGGCGACTGCCTGGGTTGTCATGCCGACGCCGAGACAGTCGGCAGCGAGTTCCAGATCAATCCGGTCACCTTCGACACCACGGCCCATGCCGAAGTCGGCTGCCAGGCGTGCCACGCATCGGTAACCGGCGACCATCCCGATGACGGCAAGGCTCCGTCGAAAGCCAGTTGCCAGGAGTGCCACGACGCGGTCAGCGCCGAGTACGCCAACAGCAACCATCACGGCAGTGCCGCCTGCCATGACTGCCACAACCCCCACCTGGCCCGCGGCGCCACCGCGGTGTCCGGGGTGGACATGAACCGGCAGTGCGAGCGCTGTCACGGCAGCCTCGACACGGTTCTCAAGCATGCCGAATGGCTCCCCCAGGCCGACCTGCACATCGCCGCCCTGCCGTGCATCTCCTGCCACACCGCGGCGCAGAACAACGTCATCACCATGTACATCATCAAGCGGTCACTCACGGGCAACCGCGAACTCGCCACCTACGCCGAACTGAAGGAACAGGCCGGCGGCAAGAGCATCGAGAGCCTGATCGACCGCAACGAAGACAACTACATCTCCCTGGCCGAACTGCGCCTGTTCAACCTCGATTCCGACAACAAGACCTTGCGCCTGCACGGGATGATGACTCCGGAGAAGGTGACCCACGATTTCAAGACCCTCGATAACCGCTGGGATTGCACCTTCTGCCACGCTTCCGGCCCCGGCGCCCGCCAGACCAGCTTCGTCTCCCTGGTCCAGGAAGACGGCAGCTACCGCCGGATCGCCGCCGAAAAAGGCGCCGTTCTGGACGCGCTCTACGGCACCCCCGATTTCTACATGGTCGGCGCCACGCGCAGCAAAATGCTCGATTACATCGGCCTGGTCATCATTGCCGGCGGCATGGTCATGCCGGTCGGGCACGGCACCCTGCGCTTCCTGACCCGCAAGAACCGGCAGAACAAGGAGGAGAAGTAGCCATGGAAACCACCCATAAAGTCTATCTGCAGCCGACCCCGGTCCGCATCTGGCACTGGCTCAACGCCTTCGGCATCGTCACCCTGACCGCCACCGGCGCGCAGATCCGCTTCCCCGAATACGTGAGCCTGTTCGCCAGCTACAAATCGGCGATCCTGCTGCACAACACCGCCGGGCTGGTGGTGGCGGCCTCCTTCTCCCTGTGGTTCTTCTACTACGGGGTGGTGGCGCGCAACATGGGAAAAATCTATGTCCCGACCAAGGACGATCTGCAGGTCGGCCTGCTCCGCCAGGCCAAGTTCTATCTGCTGACCTACTTCCTCGGCTGGCCCAACCCGCATCACCCGACGCCGGAGAACAAGTTCAACCCGATGCAGAAATCGGCCTACATGGCGATCATGTTCGTGCTGATGCCGCTGGTCGCCCTCTCCGGCATCCTGCTGACCAACGTCAGCCCGCTGCGCGAAGCGGTGATCCTGCTCGGCGGGCTCAAGCTCCTGATGAGCGTGCACTTCCTGCTGGCCTGCAGCCTGATCGCCTTCCTCTTCACCCACGTCTACCTGGCAACCCTCGGCAAGACCCCGATGGCCTACATCAAACCGATGTGGACCGGCTGGGAAGAGGAAGAGCCGGCGGGCAAACACTCGCACCACACCGTTTAGCCGGATGAGTGATAACGGCCGCAGCTTACTGATTTAGCAGGATATAATGGAGGCTCCCATGAAAAACCAGGCTCCGTATCAGAATAAAAAATCCGTCGGGAAATATTTCCTGGATACGAGCATCGCCGTGTTGGCACAAGGCTGGGCTGGGAGCCTTTTCGCCCCGGCGCGCCAGAAAGAGGACGGCCTGCCCGTGAACGATGAGCTGCGTGCCATTTCCTGGCGCGGGCTGTGGAGTCTGCAGCTGTTTCTGACAATCAGCATTGCCGCTTTCCTGGTCAGGGATTTCAACCTGTATGCAACCCTCCCGGAACCGGTCCTGCAGGTCCTTGGCTGCCCGCCGCCGCCCACCCTTGTACACATGGCCCTGGCCGGCTACGTCGTCACCGTGCTGATCCCGCTGACCATCCATTTACTCAATGGCGATCTACCGGTGTCGCACTGGAGGCACCTCGGTTACCGAGCTGCTTTCTACGCTTTCTACCTATTTTCCGGCACGCTGGCGGCCAACTTCTTTTTAGTCTTCGCCACGGGGATTTTCCTCTACCTGCTGGAACAGGCCAGCGTCTGCGTTGCGATCGCCAAAGTCAAAGATAACGACGGCCAGTTCGCCTGACACCACCAGCCGATTTCATCTCCCAGACAATGAAGCAAGGCCGCCCCCACGGGCGGCCTTGCTCATTGTCCAGCACTCAGCACTCAGCACTCAGCCACTGAGATTATAACCCCATCGGGAAGAACACCGCCGCCGACAGCGCCCCCTGCGCAACCCGGCTGATCCCCCGATCGACCTTGCCGGCAACGATGAAGGCCAGCATATCCTGCACGGCTATCAACTTGCCATAAAGCCGCTCGAAACTCAGGTTCTCCTCCTCGCCCGGCAGGTTGTTGGTCAGCAGCAGAAATTCGCCTCTGGCGTCGCGGCGGTTGCTCAGGCGCCAGGCCAGGATTTCGAGGTTGCGGGCGCAATTGAACAGCTGCTGCGGATCAAGCGAGTCGAAGAGGAACTGCTCATCCTGCCAGTTGTAGCTGCTGCGCACCATCCCCACCACCCCGACCATCAAGGCAAACACCCGGTCGCCGGAAAATGTCGGGGCGAATGCCAACTCCAGAGCCTCGGTTCCCTGGCGGTTGTCAATTTCGGCAAAGATCAGGCGTCCTGTCGTGGCGAAAACCTGCTGCTGCCGTTGCTCGACACTGCCGCCCGTCCCCTTTTTGAGTTCACGCGGATTGCGCTTGTAGAGTTTGATCATCAGGCTCTGCATCAGGCGGCTCATCTCGCGCTGGTGGGCGTCGGCGATGAAATCGATATCGGTCTTGGCAAGGTTCTTCAGGAGACGATTATTGTCTGCGCACCCCGCCAAAGGCAGTAGCAGAATCAGAACAAGGAGGAGAACCGGCAGCAGGCGCATGGCTGAAGCGTTACATAAAAGGACGGTTGCTGTAAAGTGCGCCAGGGATGCAGCGGAAGCGCCTGGTATCAGCTCCGCCTTGCGCAACCGGGGCTGATACGGTGCTTGGCAATATAACACAGGAAACGATCCAAGTTACCCTGGCTGGTACATTGAAAATAGACATCGATCTGACGGGTCTGATGACGTTCAAGTATTCCTGTTCCCGAACCCTCCACCTTCAACCTCTGCGCTGGCCTTGCCGGGTGGCGGTCTGGAGGAAGAAGCGGTCTTAGTTGCTCCACTGCGGGAGGATTGATGACATGACGATCAGAGTCATGTACAACGATGGCAGGTTTGACATAGTTAAGCACACTTCTCTCGGGCTACTTCTTGAGAAGAATTATCTTTCCAGTTTTAAGCAGGCATCTGAATGGGTGGTTGTCGGACGTGATCCGGTCCGTGACTCCGGTGGCAAAAACTATCACGGACCTGAGCGCCGCGTCGCCTGACTAGACTGCTTCATCTTCCCACGCTGCGGCGATCCTCACGGGTCGCCGTTGTTATTTGCCGGTAGAGCGCAGATTTTCCTCTATCGATAGGTATACAGAATTAAACCTTTTATTAATTGCTTAGTATCTTGCCATGCTGCAAACTTTGAACACGTTATGTCTTCCTCAATTTGAGGGGACACGTCAGTCATATCGTAAGGGGCCATCCGAGCAACCCTTATTGGCGTGTCTCCTCTTTACGCCAGCGGCGATCTTATGGGTCGCCGTTTTTTTTTGTGCCGCCAGTCGCACGAGGATGCCCAGGCGGGCTTTTCCGTCACTGGTGCAGGGGTGAGGCTGCGTCAAATAAATGGCGCGACTTACCTTGTCACTGTACCCTGCCACCATCGGCACCATGCCCCCGACGTTTATGCACACAAGGCACCGCCCACACAGATCAGACCCGCCGGCAGATACCGGCCGCGTGGTCCTGGTGCTACCGATCACCGACCGCCCCCGCGAGTTGATCCGCTTCGAGGGGATCGTCGGGACTATCGAGGGGACCATCGGCGACCTGGTGCTGGAGCGCTTCGGGGGATCGTCGTGCAGGGGCCGGCGGAGATGCTGGTGCCGGCAGAAGATACCTAGCAAAAAAATGGTCCCAAAGCGGGACCAAATTTTTTCTTCTGCTTACTATTTGCTTACCAATTCATTCCCTACATGCAACCATTTTTTTCTTTTCTTAGCTAAATACCTGTTTTTTAAGTGGTGCCCGGGACCGGGATCGAACCGGTACGGCCAAAGGCCGAGAGATTTTAAGTCTCTTGCGTCTGCCAGTTCCGCCACCCGGGCATTTTCACAAAAAGTCCGTTATTATTGAGTGCACACGCCATTCTGTCAATGGAGGTCTGCATGAAGGAATCGCTGACGTGCCCATCCTGCGGCGGCACCAGTCGCCCGCTACCGCAATCCCGTTCCCGACCGTGGACATCATCATCCGCGACGACGGCAACCGGGTCGTCCTGATCGAGCGCCGCAACGAGCCGCTCGGCTGGGCCCTGCCCGGCGGCTTCGTCGACTACGGTGAAACCCTGGAAGCGGCGGCCGCGCGCGAGGCCCGCGAGGAAACCGGGCTGGAACTGAGCGACCTGCAGCAGTTCCGGGCCTATTCCGATCCGGCCCGCGACCCGCGCCAGCACAACATCTCTGTGGTGTTCATCGCCCGCGGCAGCGGCACCCTGCAGGCCGGCGACGATGCCGGCAAGGCCCGCTGGTTCCCCCTCGACGCCCTCCCCTCGCCGCTATGCTTCGACCACGCGCAGAATTCTTGAAGACTACCGGAAGACGGTGACTCGTGAAACGTAAAACGTGAAAAGTCCTCTGAAAGAACAGCTCTTCACTTTTCACTTTTCACTTCTAACGGTCTGCTCCCCGATAAACCGCAGCTCCGGCTCTTCCGCCAGCAACCCATGCTTGCAGCACAAGGCGTAGAAAAGACGCAGGCCGGCGAGGTGCTCGGCCGTCAGCTCGTAGGACATGCTGTCCCGCCAATAGGTGATCAGTTCATCTGCCGCGAGCGGGGCCCCGGCAGCAACCGCCGCCGCCATCCCGGCCAGATCATTAAAAGCCAGCGACAAAGCCCGGTCAAGCTGGTCGCGGAATTCCAGGATTGCCTGCGGGTGTTCGGCAAACGCCCGCCGGCGGACGATCCACAGGGCAAAGACGAACGGCAACCCGGTAAACCGGTGCCACAGCTCGCCCAGGTCGAAAACCTTCGTCCCCGCCGGGAGGGAGCGGGCCGCACGCAGGGCCCGGTCACCAATCAGCAGGGCATTGCCCCCCCCGGCGATGAGCTCTTCCACTGGGGTATCCGCAACCCGGCAGGTCACCTGGTTCGCACCGCAGAATTCCCTGAGCAGCACTTTGCACAGGTTGACCGAGGTGGCCGACTCTCCGGTCAGCGCCACGACCTCCCCGGCAATCTCCCCAAGGGGCAGACGGCTGAACAGCAGCACACTGTGGGCGGCCCCCCGACTGCTGATTGAATGGCCGGGGAGCAGCAGGTAGTCCCGCCAGTGCAGGGCATATTCGAAGGAGGATGAGGGGCTGAGATCGAGTTCGCCGGCCGCAAGCCGGGTGTTCAGATCGGCCGGAACGCCGTCTATCACCCGGCCGGCAAATCCGCTCCGGGACAGGTGATGAAAGAAGGGGATGGTATTGACGTAGCTGATGCGGCCGACAGTCAGGGTCATGCGCGTGTCCGCCAGAAAAGACAAATGCGGGGTTCCCCCCGCATCCATCGGTTCAATTCACCGGGTGTCCTCAGGGAAATTCGATACGGGCGACATCGCGGGCCTTGATGACAAAAGCCCCGTAGCCGGTCGAGCCGTAGAACAGGGCGCGCTTGCGGATGGACAGATCCAGGGTCGAACCAGACTTGAGCTTGACCTGCACGGCCAACTCGTCGCCACTGACCTTGTCGCAGGTCAGAGTAGCCAACTGCTGAAACGGGATCGTCAGTTGGCCGCTGCCGCGCATGGCATCGAGATAGGTTTTGCCATCCATGGAGAACTGGTTGAGATTGGTTTCCGTACCGGAGCGGTCGACGACCTTCGCCGCGATCCGCACATCGGTTTCAGGAACGGTCCCTTCCGGATGCCCGCCAAGCTCGCTCATGCCCATGCAGAACAGAGTACCGAGCAGCACCAGGGCCAACACCGCAAGTCGTTTCATACCAGCCCTCCGACATCGATATAAACAAACCCCGGCAATCCTAGCACGGCCGTCATGACCGTTCAATCATCAACAGCACCGTCCGCCGCCCCGCGCCACCCAGGCCCCCCCAGAACCCAGGCCCGGTTGCCATACCACTTCGCATGGAGGCGTTCCGCGACGTTGCTCTCCTCCAGCGTCGGCATGCCCGGTTCAAAGTGGATGCCGAGATCGGCAGCAAAACCGTCGACCAGGGCATCCTCCACCTTATCGACAAGCAGCGGCACCGAGGCAAAGCGGTTCAGCCAGCCGATGGTGCGGAACCTGCCGGTCGTAACCTCTCCCGGAGGAGCGGGCATCAGCTGCTTCAGCAGATCGAGATCCAGGTCGAGGGGGATCGAACCATGCTGCAGGAACATCTGCCCCCGGCGCTTCTGCGCACAACCCGCCACCTTGCAGCCGTCGACCAGCAGCTCATGCTGGGCCGGGGCGGTAAAACAGGCGGCGCGCCCCGGCTGCCCTCGCGACTGGCCGGGGACAAGCTCAGCCGGCAAGCCGAACTTGCACAAAACATTTCTCAGCACACCGGCAATGACCCGGTAACTTTCGGCAACGCCTGTTCCGAACGGGCCGCCGACCGGCGCAATGACCGCGTAAGTGACTTCACGATCGTGCAGGACGGCCCGGCCGCCGGTAGGCCGGCGGACCACATCGATCCCCCCTGCCCGGCAGGCATCCAGGTCGATGCCGGCATCGATCGTCTGGGCATAGCCAACAGTCAAGGTCGCCGGCTGCCAGCGATAAAGCCTCAGAATCGGCACCGAGGCGCCGCTCGCCACCGAATGCAGCAGGGCATCGTCCAGGGCCATGTTCATGGCGCCGGGAAGAGGCCCGGAGCGGATCAGCCGCCACGTTATCGATTCGTCTGTCATCATCAGCAAAAAGGGCCAGGTAAACCTGGCCCCGCGAGCTTTACAGTTTGGTCCTTTCGAGGTAGCTGGTATCAACATCACCCTCGATGAAATCGGCGTTGTTCATGATTTTCTGGTGCAGCTCGATGGTGGTCTTGATCCCGCCGATGATGTACTCGTCCAGGGCGCGTGCCATGCGCTTGATGGCCTCTTCGCGGGTGTCGGCGTGCACGATCAGCTTGGCGATCATCGAATCGTAATTCGGCAGCACCGTGTACTGATCGTAGACCGCGCTGTCAATGCGCACCCCCAGCCCCCCCGGCGGATGATAACCGTCAATCTTGCCGGGGCATGGCGTGAATTTGACGGGATCCTCGGCGTTGATCCGGCACTCGATGGCATGCCCCTGGAACTTGATGTCCCGCTGCTTGTAGCGCAGGGGCAGGCCGGCCGCGATCCGGATCTGTTCCTTGACGATATCGACGCCGGTAATCGCCTCGGTGACCGGATGCTCGACCTGGATGCGGGTATTCATCTCCATGAAGTAGAAATTGCTGTTCTTGTCGAGCAGAAACTCCATGGTCCCGGCACTGCGGTAGCCGATCGCCTTGGCCGCCATCACCGCACACTCGCAGAGTTTCTTGCGGACCCGCTCGGTGAGCACCGGGCATGGCGCTTCTTCGATCAGCTTCTGGTGCCGCCGCTGGACCGAGCAGTCACGCTCGCCAAGATGAATGACGTTGCCGAATTTGTCGCCGAGGAGCTGCACCTCGACATGGCGCGGACGCTCGCAGTACTTCTCGATATAAACATCCGCATTGCCGAAAGACGCCTGTGCTTCCGCCCGCGCCATGGCGAACTGGTTGGGGAGGGAGGCCGGCGAGTGCACCACCTTCATCCCCTTGCCGCCCCCGCCGGCAGTCGCCTTGATGATCACCGGGAAGCCGATCTTCTCGGCAATCTTCTGGGCCTCTTCGACACTCGCCACATTGTCCTTGGTCCCCGGCAGGATCGGCACGCCGACCTTGGTCACCGACTGGCGGCCGGCGATCTTGTCCCCCATCACCCGGATGTTCTCGGGGGTGGGGCCGATGAAGGTCAACCCGCAGTTCTGGCAGATCTCGGCAAACTCGGCGTTCTCCGAAAGAAAGCCGTAGCCGGGGTGGATCGCCTCGGCATCGGTGACCTCGGCGGCACTGATGATCGCCTTCATGTTGAGGTAGCTCTCGGAACTCGGCGCCCGGCCGATGCAGATGCTTTCGTCGGCCAGCTTGGCGTGCAGTGCATCCTTGTCGACATCGGAATGCACAGCGACGGTGCGGATACCCATCTCCTTGCAGGCACGGATAACACGCAAAGCGATTTCGCCACGGTTGGCAATCAGGATCTTATGGAACATGGGAACTCCCGAGGTAAGGACTATTGTTGAATCGTTGAATCGATTAAACCCGCGTCACTTTTTACGTTTCACTTTTCACGTTTCACGACCTTTAAAGCCGCTCTACTCTGAACAACGGCTCGCCGAATTCCACCGGCGCGGCATCATTCTTGATAATCTCGACAATCCGGCAATTGAAATCGGCCTCGATTTCGTTGAACAGCTTCATCGCTTCGACCAGGCAGACCGTCTGTCCTTTTTCCACGACGCTCCCGACCTCGACATACGCCGGCGCTTCGGGGCTCGACTTGCGGTAGAAGGTGCCGACGATCGGCGAGGTGATGGTTTCATACTTGTCGTCTGCGGCCGGGGCCGCAGGCGCAGTGGCGGCAGAAGTTGCCGGCGCTGCCGCGGTCATCATCGGCATGGCGGCCGGGGCCGCCATGGACGCGGGGGCCGTCATGTGGATGATCTGTCCGGCCGTGCCACGCTTGATGACGATCTTCTCGTCGGCGTTCTCCATTTCAAATTCGGTGATATCGGTTTCGGTCACCATCTTGATCAGGGTTTTCAGATCCTTGACGTCCATAAATCATCGTCCTCCCGTGGTCGCGGCGGCCGCCGGCGGCGGTCGCGCTGTGATAGGCTGATTATCAGGCCAATAGGTTGCGAAACTGTTTGGGCAGCCGGGTGAGCACCCGGGCTCTCACCGAGGTGGCCAGCACCATGTCCTCGATCCTTACCCCGCCTGTGCCAGGGAGGTAGATCCCGGGTTCAACAGTGAAGACCATCCCCTCCTGTATGACCGCCTTGCTGCGCGGCGAAACGGTCGGGGCCTCATGCACCTCGAGTCCGACCCCATGGCCGAGGCCGTGCCCGAAAAATTCCCCAAAACCGGCCGCGGCAATGTACTCGCGCGCGACCCGGTCGATTTCGACCAGCGGCACCCCCGGCGCCACCGCCGCCAGTGCCAGGTCGTGAGCTGCCAGAACCGTGTCGAAAACGCGGCGCAACTCATCGGATACGCTGCCGAGGCCGACTGTCACGGTCTCATCGGCATGGTATCCATCGATCCGGCAGCCGAAATCAATGGTGACCAGTTCCCCCTCGGCAAGCCGCCGGTCGCTGGCGATCCCGTGGGGAAGCGCTCCCCGGGGGCCCGAGGCCACGATGAAATCGAAGGCCTTTTCCTCAGCGCCAAGCCGCTTGAGGGCAAACTCGAGGGCCAGAGCCACTTCCCGTTCAACAACCCCCGGCCGAATCAGCGGTTCAATGTCGGCAAAAGCCAGAGCATTCAGCCGGGTGGCAGCCTCGATCGCCGCAACCTCATCGGCTGCCTTGATCAGCCGCAACGTTTCAAGTTCTTCCCGAAGCGGAACCCACTCCCAGGTTGAATCACCCCGGGTGCGCAGGTCGTTGACTTTACCATAAGCGAGGCTCGACTCGAAACCAATTCTTCGTACCCCCGCATGGCGCAACGCAGCGGCAATCCCCTCGGCCTGAACCCGGTACTCCTCGACCCGCCCCGCAGTTACCTGTTCCCGGGCCTGCGTGGTATAGCGTGAGTCGGTGAGGAACAGGCTCGAGCCCGCAGTCAGCAACAGAACTGCTTCGCTGCCGGTAAACCCGCTGAGGTAGCGGAGATTCTCCCGCGCACAGAGAACCAGTGCATCAAGATCGTGCTCGGCAAGGAGCGCCAGGGCCCGCTGCTGCCTGTCCAAAGCTGTCATGAGTGGGCGGTGGGGATCAGCCCTGGAGACGCGCCACCAGGCCGCGCAGGGCGAGAGTGTAACCAGCGGCCCCGAAACCGGCCACCTGGGCAACCACCACCGGAGCAATGTGCGAGCGCCGGCGGAACGATTCACGGGCATGGATATTGGAGAGATGGACCTCGACGGCCGGGATCGAGACCGCCGAAAGGGCGTCGCGCAGGGCGATGCTGGTATGCGTATAGGCACCGGGGTTGATCAGGATGCCGGCGATCCCTTCGCGGGCCGCGGCATGGATTCGATCGATCAGCGCACCTTCGTGATTCGACTGGAAAGATTCCACCACTACGCCCAGATCAGCAGCCAGCGCGGCGGTATCCCGATCAATGTCGGCAAGGGTGGTAAAACCGTACACCTCGGGTTCACGCGTGCCGAGGAGATTCAGATTGGGCCCGTGCAGGACAAGAATCTTCATGGCCGTCAGGAAAGCGCCGCGATCAGGTTGCCCGTTTCCCGGGTGAGCAGATAGCGGGCCTTGCCCAAATTGCCATCGCGCCACAAGGTCATGGCGACAAAATAGTCGGGGGTGATGATGCGCACCACGATATGGAAACGGTCCGTCTTGATGGCCACCTCTTCCAGCTCGCCAACACTGAGGATTTCGGCCGTCTTGCGGATTTCCTTCAACACGTTGGCGTACTCGACGGCAATCATCTGCAAATCGATCTGTTCCCCGGTGGCGAAATATTGATCGATGGCAATGCCGTCATATCCCATCAGGACAGCACCAATGCCACCGCCGCTCTCTTCGACGATCCTCGCGAGAATCTTATTGAACATGGGCTCTCCTGATCTGAATCGCCTGCAGCCAATTTTCAAAAATGTCCAGGGGCTGACGCGGCGTACGCGCCTCGCTTGGTGGCGGAGGGGGGAGCGCTGCAACAGGTGCCGGGATAACGGCCGGCTCCGGAACGACAGCCGGTGCCCCGCGCAATTCCCCCAGGCGATGGGCGGCCATGGCGTTGTCCGGTTCGAGACGTAGAATTTCCTCGTAAACCCGGACGGCCTGGTCGGTCAACCCCTGCTTGACGTAAATTTCGGCCAGCGTTGCCGTCGGGATCGGTTCACCCGCAACCGGGTCCGCTGCCGGCTCTTCGGCAACCACGCTATCGACAACAGCTGCTTCGGCCGGGATGGCGACCGTCACCTTCTGCCAAGGTCGCGGCAGATCGAGGGCCACCAGCATGTTTTCGACCATTTCATCCTGCGGATGGAATTCCGCCGCCTGCAGCAGGATTTTTCTTGCGAATTCGCGCTCGCCGCGCACCAGGTGAAGACGGGCAAGGCCAACCAGGGCCGACTGGCTCTGCCGGTCGATGCTGAGCGCCCGCGCATAGGCACTCATCGCCTCTTCGATGCGGCCCATCTGACCGAGAATTCTGCCCAGCGTGGCAAATCCGGGACTGAAATGCGGCAGCATGGTAGTGCCCATGCGTGCCGCTTCGAGAGCATCGTCGAGCAAGCCGATCTGCCGGTAGGCTTCAGCCAGAGGGACAAATGCCGTCGAATGGGGATCCTTGCTGACGATTTGCAGGTAACTGCTGATCTTGCCGACCAGACTCCCACCGCCCCTCGGTTGCATCATGCGTCCTCGTGTCCCGTTCAGATCAGCAGTTCGCCAAGCAACTCTCCCGGAGCCTCGACCTGGTGCAGGTCAGCAACCCCGAGACCATGGTTCAGGACCAGCCGGAGAGCGCCGTCGCGCACTTTTTTATCATGACGCATGACGGCCAGATATTCTTCGGCTGGGAACGCCGGCGGCTCGACCGGCAGGCCAAACGAACGTAGCAGCCCGGCAATCTTTGCCACATCGTCGTGGCTGCCAAGACCGAGGCGGGCCGAGGTCCGCGCCGCCATCACCATGCCGATGGCCACGGCCTCGCCATGCCGGATGACTCCGTATCCTGCCAAGGTTTCGACCGCGTGGCCGAAGGTGTGGCCGTAGTTCAGAATTGCCCGTAATCCCTGCTCATTTTCGTCACTTTCTACAACATCTGCCTTGATTTGGCAAGAGATCATAACCGCGTGCTCCAGCGCCGCCGGATCACGCGCCAGTAAAGCTGCCCGCTCATTTTCCAGCCAGGCGAAGAAGGCGGCATCGCGGATCACCCCGTATTTGACCACTTCGGCCAGTCCGGCCGCATATTCCCGGTCGGGGAGCGTGGCCAGGACACCGACATCGATATGGACGTGGCGCGGCTGGTAAAAGGCGCCGATCAAGTTCTTCCCCTGGGGGTGGTTGACCCCGGTCTTGCCCCCCACGGAGCTGTCGACCTGGGCCAACAGGGTGGTCGGCACCTGCACAAAGGGGATGCCGCGCAGGAAGGTGGCGGCGGCAAAGCCGGTCAGATCCCCGATCACGCCACCACCAAGGGCGAGTAAACCGCAATACCGGTCGAAACGCCAGTCAATCAGCAGATCGTAGATCTGCTCCAGCGTTGCCAGGGTTTTGTACTCCTCGCCATCGGGAATCGTGACGACATTGACCTGGCGGTTGCTGTCGCGCAGTGCCGCAACCACCTGCTCGCCGTAAAGATCGCCTACTGTCGGGTTGGTCACGATGGCGACCCGGCGGGGGAATCCCACCGCATCGAGGGCCCCACCAAGTTCCGGCAACTGGCCATGCCCGATCCAGATCGGATAGCTGCGCTCGCCGAGCCCGACCGTCACCTGTTTCATTGCACCGACTCCTCGCAACCCAACCGGGAGATGATCTGCCACACCACCTCGTTCACCCGCAGTCGATCGGTGTCGATCACCACGTCGGCCTCTTCGTACCATGCCAGACGACTCTGCCACAACTGCCTGACACTATCCCACCCCTTTTGTGGATCGGCAAGAGGACGCCCCCTCCCCCTGGCAAGACGCTGTTCAAGGGTGGGCCACGCGGCACGCAGATATACGACACAACCGATCTTTTTCATCAGTGTCCGGTTTTCGGCCCGCCCGACCATGCCGCCGCCAGTCGCGAAAACCACCTGCTCGGCGGCCTTTTGCTCGGCCAGCACGGCAGTTTCGCAATCACGGAAATAAGTCTCACCGTGCGTCGCAAAAATCTCCGGGATCGAGCAACCCGCTCTCGCTGTAATCACCTCGTCAAGATCGACAAAGCGATAACCGATCCGGTTGGCCAATCGGCGCCCAATCGTACTTTTGCCAGCCCCCATGAAACCGGTCAGAAAAATATTCGATCTTTCCATGTGCACACCAACCACAACTTTTTCTGGCCATCGTCAAAGACAAAAAAGGACAGGTAAGACCTGTCCTTTTTTGTCTGCAGCGGAAACTGCCGCTCAGGATTCCAGGATCCGCGGCGTGATGAAGATCAGCAGTTCGCGGCGCTCCTTGGATTTGGAACTCGACTTGAAAAAATGTCCGAGATAAGGGATGTCCTTGAGATATGGCACACCGGTGTTGGTTTCGCGGTCGCTCTCGACGAAAATCCCGCCGATGACCGTGGTCTGACCGTCACGGACGAGAACTTTGGTTTCAGCCTTTTTCTCATCAATGGCCGGCGTTTCACCATTCGAGGTCTGGTAAATCTGGCCGACGGCACTGTTGGAGGCCTTGATATCGAGGATAACGCTTCCATCCGGGTTGATCTCGGGGGTGACATCCAGCTTCAGCTCGGCGTTTTCGAACTGGACATTCGTCCCCTGGTCGCTGGTCGTCGTGTAAGGAATTTTGGTTCCCTGCGAGATCACCGCCTTTTGCCCATTCAAGGTCGTTACCCGCGGCGTCGAGACAATCTTGCCTTCACCGGCCGCCTCAAGAGCGGACAGTCTCAAGTCAACATTGATATTGCCGTTAAGCGCGCCAAAGGCCACGTTCATGGCCGCCCCGGCCGCGGCAGGAGTGGTCACCGGGATCACGAACGCGCCGCCCATCCCAGCCGCGCCAGCCATAGAAATCCTCGTTTTCCATTTTTTCGGTCGACTCAAAATTCCACTTGACTCCCAACTGCCGGGCGAAGTTGGTGTTGGCCTCGACAATCCGCGCCTCGATCATGACCTGGCGCACTGGCCGATCAATGACCTTGACCATCTCCGCCATCTGGTCGAGAACCGAAGTGACGTCCTTGGCGATCAGTTGCTTATTGCGGGTGTCGGCAACGATCGACCCGCGCTTCGACTTGATGTCCTCCAGGAATTTCTTGACGTCATCGACCTTCGCATAGCTGACCGAGAAGGCCCGGCTTTCGAGTACACCCTCATCGACCTCCTCTTTCTTCACCTTGAAAGAGGCCTGTTCGCGCTCGCGGATCTTGTCGAGCGGCATAATGCGGACGACATTCCCCTCCCGCAGCTTGCCAAGGTTGGCCGTATCCAGCACCAGCTCAAGGGCCTGGTCCCACGGCACATCAATCAGGCGCAGGGTGATTTCCCCTTTGACGTCGTTGCTGGCGAGAATGTTCAGGCCGCTGACATCGCCGATGAGTTGCAGGATGCTGCGGATGTCGGCATTGTCAAACACCAGGGAGATCTTCTGACCGGTATATTTCGGGCCTTGAGGCTCCGCGGCCGGTTCTTCAACGGCGGCGCTGCTTGAGCCGGTCATCTTGGCGGGAGCGGCCATATCGGCAACCATTTCTCTGGTCGTTACTGCCGGCGGCACGGCCTCGGCATAGGCGCCGTCATCGATTACCAGCTTGACGACTGTCCCTTCGTCGGCAAGGGTGAACGGCACGGTGCCCTTGAGTTCGACGGCGATCCGGACGGCTTGCTTGCCATCGTCCGTAACCATATAGGGAGTGACCGTATTGACGGCACTCGGGAACGCCGAGGCATCGATCGAGCGCCGCAGCGACCGGCTGATCGCAGCGTTCTTGATTTCAAAACGCACCAGGTTGCCGTCCATAACCGGCTGGGAGATGTTGGCCGGGGCCGAAAGCGCCACCACCACATAACTCCGACCGTCGCGGTTGACGAAATCCAGTCCCTCGACGGACACCTGCCGTCCCGTTGGAACCACCTTTTTTGCCGGAGCGGTCATAGTCATATCGGGAGCCGCCGCCGGTACCACGGGGGCTGTCACTGAGACTCGATCAGCTGCAACTGGCGCTGCTGCAACTGGCGCTGCTGCAACTGGAGCTGCTGCGACCGGGGCAGCTGTGACCGGAGCAGAGGCCGCCGGGACACCTTTGCCCCAGGAGACGGCCAAACCGCCGGCCTGCTTTTCCACGGTATGCTCTGGCAAAGCCTTCCCATCAGCATCGAACACAAAGCGGACCTTGTCACCGTAGACACCGACGCGCACCCGCTTCATGCCTCCGGACACGTCGAAAGCCCGCTGCTTGAACACCGGGCGGAGACCGTAGAGATCGACGACCAGGCGCGGCGGATTCCCCAAGGTGAAATACTCATAACGGCCGACAGCTCCGTTCGTGGCGAACAGCATCTTGCCGGGAGCGACCGTCACCTCATTGATATCAGTCGCCTCTTGCCCCGCCAAAGCAGTCTCCGGGGAGGCAGGGGCAGCCGGCGGGGCAGCCACGGCGCCGGTGGCCTGCGGCTTCACAGGCACCTGCTTGGGAGCGGCAGGCGCCATAGCAACCCCCGGGAAAACCACCCGGAAATCTTTGCCGTTCATGGCAACCTGATATTCGGCGTTGGCTGCCAGAACGATCTCGACTCGCGTCAGGCTACCGGAGGAAAGATCGAATTTGGCGACCCGCAGTTCCTTCAAAGGCGCGGGTCCCGCCTGGATCGTCTCAGGGATCGCCCCGGCCGTCATTCCCGGAAAGTCGACGACAACCCGGACCGGGTCGAAGGAGTCATAGACGGTATAGCGATAGCCCACGGCTTCCGCCGTCTGGATGAGGACGGTCGGAGAGGCAGCTCCCGACTCCATTTTCACCGCGAGCAGCTGATTGCCTGCCGGCGCCGCCAGGGCACTTCCTGCCACCATGAGCATCACGGCAGCACCGAGGAGCACCGCGTCAATCATGCCACGCCAGCGGCCGGTTCTTCGGAATTTGTCTGCCATTGTATTTACCCCGTTCATCGATCAGCTCCTCCCCGCTTGGGAACTTTGATCTCCTGGACATTCGTATGGGTCGCCCCGGAAAGGTCCTGATATTGTTCTTCAACCAGAATTCTCTCGCGGTTGATGTCGCGAATGACGCCATTGCTCTTGCCGATCCGCAACCCCGTCTTGAGGATATAGGACTTGCCGTCAGGGGCGGCCACTAGCGCCTTAGGCTCCCCCAAACCGATAATCAGGCCCCGCACCTGGAACTGTGCCAGGTCGAAGCTCTCCAGAGGATTAGCGGCAAAAGACGCAACACTCTTGCCGATGGCGGGAAGAAACGGATCACGGCGTCCTTCAACCTTGTAGACGTACCTGACTTCCTCGGGCGGAACCGGTGAAACCGCCTCGGGCGGAGGCACGGCTTTCACTGGTGGCTTTGCCACCGCCTGGGGAGGTGGAGGGGCCACATTGGCGGACTGGTCCTTGTCGCAACCAGCAAGAAGCCCCAGAGCCAACAGCGACGCTTTCAGAAATTCATACCGTCTCATGCTCGGAACATCCTATTTGGAGTCGACAAAACGGAACGTCAACACATTGCACGTCACGTCGAGGTTTGCTTCTTTGCCAACAGGTTTCGGGTTTCCTAACGAGAGATTGTTGATATTGACAATACGCGGCAGGCCGCCGACGGCACTGGCGAACATGGCAACTTCGTGATAGTTGCCACGCAACACCATATCGGCCGGAACCTCAGCAAAAAACCCTTTGGGAACCTCAGGTCTCGGCTTGAAACTCTGCACCTCCAGACCGTTGTCCTTGGCCAGACCGGCCAGATTGGTCAAAAGCGAGGGGATTTCGCTCTGGTTCGGCAACTTGGTCAGGGCCTTCTCAAGTTGCTTCTCCATCTTGGCAAACTCCTCCTTGAACTTCGGGAGATTATTTGCAACCAGGCGCTTCTGGGCGATGTCAGCGTCAAGCTTCTGCGCTTCCTGCTTGAGGCCGGTCAGTTCCTCATACAGCGGCATGCCGAGAAACCAGACGGCCAAGCCGACGATGACCAGAAGGACCGCCGCCAGCATGGCAAACCGTTGATAGAGCGGTAATTTGAGTAACTTCTCGACGCGGGGATTCATATCACCATTCTCCAGTGAGCGAGACAACCACCAGCATTATTTTTTCTTCTTCTGGCCCGAACCCTGCGGGGTGCCGGCCGCGGCCAGATCGATACTTTGCTGGCTCTCGATCTTGAAGGACAAATCAAACTTCTGCAGCTTCGTCCCGTCGACAACCACCTGCTGCACGACCCCGAGCGAAACATTGGAGAACTGGCTGGACTCGTCGAGATTGCGCATGAACAGGGCAACTGTCTCTTCGTTGGTGGCAATTCCGGAAAGACTGGCGTTGCCGTTGCTCTCCTTGAACAAGGAAAGCCAGAGTTTCTCGGGGAGGGCCTTGTAAAGATCATCAAGGATCATGACCGGGCCGATGCGCGACTTGTCCAATTTATCAAGAATCTCCAGCTTGGAACGAAGGTCGTCCTGGCGTTTCTTGTACTCGTTAACCTCGCCGATCGTCTTCATCAGCCTGGTGATTTCAACTTTTTTCTGATCAACCTGTTCCCGGGCATCCTGAACCCAGGTGAGCATCTGTAAATAGGCAAGGGCACAGAGAGCTACTGTCACGACCACTGCGGCCAGCGCAACAAACAGTTGACCCTTGAGTTTTTCTTTCTTTTGCGCCGCCTTGACGGGTAGCAGGTTTATGCGAATCATTTGTCGCCCACCCTTCTCATGGCCAAGCCAACGGCAACCGTAAAGAGCGGCCCGACGGCCTGCAGATAGTCGGGGTCAAAATCCTTCTTATTGTAGGAAATCTGCCGCCACGGATCGATCAACTGCACCTCACTGCCGAGGCGTAGCGCCAGGGAGGTCCTGATCGCCGCCACCTTGGAAACACCCCCGGTGATATAGACCTTCTTGGGGCGGTCATCCGACGAGGAGGCGGAGAAGAAATCGAGGGAGCGCTGGATGTCGGTAGTCAAAGCCTCGGTGGCATCCTCGATGATCGCCGCGACCGTCTCCGGCGAAACACCGCTGACCTCGCCGCCGAGTTTGACGGTTTCGGCATCCTCGCTGTTCAGGCCGAGGCGTTTCTGCAGCTCTTCGTTATAGACATTGCCACCCATCTGGATGTCGCGGGTGAATACCGACATCCCGCCCTTGAGGATGTTGACATTCAGGGAACTCGCCCCCAGGTCGATCAGGGCAACGATCTCATTCTCAGAGACGCCGTAGTTGGCTTCAAAGACATTCGCCACGGAGAAGCAGTCGACATCCATGACCAGCGGATTGAGCCCGCATTCTTTAAAAAGCGCCACGTAATCGTTGACGAAATCCTTCTTCGCCGCGACCAGGATGACATTCATCTGCGAAGAGTCGTTGGCATCCGGCCCCAAGATCTGGAAATCGAGATTGACCTCCGAAATCTCGAAAGGGATGTACTGTTCAGCCTCCCATTGAATCGACGCCTCCATCTCCTCCTCGGTCATGATCGGCAACAGAATCTTGCGGATGATCACCGAGTGCCCGGAAATCGAGGTGGCGACATTTTTTGTCTTGACCTTATGGCTTTCCACCAGATCGCGGATCACGCTGACCACGGAACTTGAATCCATGATGGCATTGTCCACGATCGCCTCGGGAGGAAGCATCGACATGCCGAGATTGACCAGCTGGTAGCCGCCCCGCACCTCCTTGAGCTGCACCAGCTTCACCGAACTCGATCCGATGTCAATCCCGATCAGATCTTTCTTGCCCTGGAACACTATCGTTCTCCCTTGACCGCCCGAAAATGTTCGACTCTCAACATCTCAACCTAGCTCACGGCAGAATGATCAAGCAAAGCGCATACCACATTCAGCTCTGATCGTTCGCAAAAACCTTTTCCCGCTCGGACAGCTTGAGCCCGAGGGCCAAAATGATTTTCCGCTTGGTCGCCATCCGGCAGATGGCACCGCCTTCGATCCGGTCGATGGTCACCGGGGAAACACCCGCCTTGCGGGCGAGTTCCGCCTTGCTCATCAACTGGGCCTCGCGAATCTCTCGTACCTGATTTCTCATGTTTGCGTCCAAAGTGATCATAGGTTCGTTGACCAAGGTTTGCACAATTATACGCAATTAAGTGCAATTATTTTCAAATTAAACACAATGTCAAGCAATTATATGCAGTAAGCAACCAGCTCATGGGTGGAAATGCCATGGAAAAACGAGAGGATTCACAAGATCGTGGGGCAAAATCAGGGGGAGCACACAAGATGGAGGGGATTCAAGGCAGCAAAAAAAATCGGGGACCGGGGCTGGGGGCTGGCAAAATCGATCAGTTGTCGCTGGTTTCTGGCCCCCAGTCCCTAGCCTCCAGCCCCCAGGTTTTTCCACCAGAAGCCCAACGCTTCGCCATACCACCGGGCCACGGGATCAATTTTGTCGACGAAGAAGAGATAGACCAGGGCCGCAGTAGCCAGGAACGGCCCGAAGGGGATGGCGAGTTTCCGACCGGCACGCTTGATCAGCATCAGCGGGACACCGACCAGCGTCCCCATGATCGAAGCAAGAAAAATGATCGGCAGCACAGCAGGAGCACCAAGAAAAGCGCCAAGCATCGCCAGGAGTTTGACATCCCCCAGTCCCATCCCCTCCTGCTTGGTCAGCCATTCGTAGCCGAGGGCAATCGCCAGCAGGATGCCGCCACCGAGCAGGATCCCCAGCAGTGACGATTGCCACGAGACCCAGGGGAGCACCAGAGAGCAGAGAAAACCGATGGGGATGCCGGGCAGGCTGATGACATCCGGGATGATCTGATGATCGAGGTCGATGAAGCTGATTGTCACCAGGGCCGCGGCCAGCAGCCAGGCCACCAGAGTGACGGGGTGGAGGCCGAAACGGAAACAGAACAGGGCGAAGAGCACGCCGGTCAGGGCCTCGACCAGCGGATAGCGGATCGAGAATGGCGCAGCGCAATAGGCACAACGCCCCTTCAGCAACACCCAACTGATCACCGGGAGGTTGTGATACCAGCGGATGGTGGTCTGGCAGTGCGGGCAGCGGGACCGCGGGGTGACCACCGACTCCCCGGCCGGGATGCGGTAGATGCAGACGTTGAGGAACGAGCCGATGACGGCGCCGAGGGTGAAGGCACAGCTAACCAAGACAAGGATTTGTGCCGGGTTCATGTCCAGTCCATGATCAGTCCGAAAGTTCAAGAAGTTTGGCTATCGCATGGGTGACATCAGTCACGGCAATGTCACTCATGCAGCGAACAGAATAGGCGCAGGAGGGAGTGTAGCCGAAACGGGCACATGGTGAACAGGGCAATTCTTGTTTCAGCACCACATGCCGTGGGCCGCGGGGTGCCCACTTGTCAACGGAGCTTGAACCAAACAAGGCCACGGTTGGCCGACCGAGCCCCGCGGCAATATGCAACACCCCGGAGTCGCCGCTCACGATCACCGCAGCTTTGTCAATAATGGCCGCCGTTTGTACGAGACTGGTTCTCCCAGCCAGATTGACGATATCAAGACCCGAGGCAATTTGCTCGCTCTCCGCACGATCCCCTTTCCCACCGATCAAGACAACCTGCAACCTACAGCCAAGACACCACTCGGCCACCGACCTGAACCGGCTGGCGCCCCAGCGCTTTTCAGCCGTGCTGGCACCTGGGAATACTACGACCATCGGGCGCCGATCGTCCTGCGGCATTAATGAAGCGACAGGCTCTCGCGCAGCTGCAGGAATATGCAACCACCCTCCAACTGAAATTTCACCAACGGGGATGCCCAACGGTTCGAGAAGCCGAAGAAAGCTAGTGACTTCGAAATCATTTTGAGCGTATGGGATGGGATGGGAGAAAAGTCGCGATCTCTCGTTGGTGGCAAAGCCGATTTTCACCGATGACCGTACCAGTCTGGCCACGACAGCAGAAAGGCGGTGCCACTGCTCAGTGTCGATAACCACGTCGTAGTGCTGGCGCAAGACTTCCAGCAATTGCCCAGGACGGTCGTAAAGAAAGGCCCGGCGGATACCGGGACAGAGGGCGAAGGCACCGGCATTTCGGCTTTCGGCAAGAACGTCGATGACTGCCTCTGGAAAACGTTCTCGCAGGGCGTTGATAGCCGGCACCAGCAGTACGGCATCGCCGATACCACCGGGGCGGATGATAAGGATTGAGCCGGGCAAAATCTGAGACGACGGCAAACCGGGCCGGGGCAACAGTGCCACAAGAGCAGCTCCAAACCAGCGATCAATGGTTTTGAGTCGCATGGGTCTCAACTTACAGAGGCCTTACCAGACCCTGATAGAGCGCAAGATGCTGCCTAGCGACTCTCTCAAGGGAATAGTTTGCCATTGCATGTTCTCTTGCATTATGAGCCAACAACTTTCGAGCCTCAGCATTTACAAGCAACCAGGATATTTCAGCCGCCAGAGCATCGACATCATGAGGTGGCACCAGACAGCCGGTAATCCGGTGGCGAACTTGATCCCCGATACCCCCAACGTCGAAGGCCACACAGGGCAAGCCACACGCCATGGCCTCGGAAATCATGCTGGGCAAATTCTCTTCACGTGATGGCACAGCCATTACATCGGCAGCACGATAAAGTGCGGCGACCATCTTCTCATTTGAAATTTCACCCCGGTTGACAACTTCAATACCCAGAGAGGGCAATGGCGGCTGCCGCGAATCGCCGAACACAACCAGCGCAGAACCGGCCAGAAGTTCGGGCGAGAGCTTACCAACCGCGGCAGAAAGCAAATCAAACCCCTTGTTCCGATCGGATAATACATGGCGGGCGCCGCACAAAATCAACCGTTTGTTGCGAGGCAGCCCAAGCTCTTCACGGGCAGAGGTTTGATCCCCTGGTCTATGGATTCTTACATCAACCCCATTGGGGATGACCACAAAAGTACAGTTTTTCAGAAGTGAACTGGCTTTAGCCTTCGCCTCCATCCAGCGGCTGGGAGCGACAACCGTCAAATGGTCGACAGGGTAACTGCGACGTTTGCGTTGCCATACTCGACGGGAAAGATCATTGTTCTTGGTTGAGCCAAGTACCGGGCAAGCACCACATTCGTTTTCGTACCTGGTACATTCGCCAGGGAGGTGGCACCCTCCGGTAAATGGCCACGAATCGTGCAATGTCCACACAATCGGACATCCCAACTTTTTAAGTGATTCAATATGGACAAAACCCTGCGGGATCCAATGCAGATGAACAATATCAGGGGAGAGACGGGCTGCCTCCCCCACCCCCCTGCCCGGCACCCGTGCGGAAGAAAAGTTGTGCAGTTGACGACTTGAATAACTATGGAGCGGAAGCTCTTCAAGCAGCGCCCTCATGAAACCACCACAGTGGGTTCCCGCAGAAATCACTTCTGGAGATTGTCCCGCCCCTCGCACCAGCATACTGACGTTGGTATCAGTGTCTTGCAACCCCCTGAAAAGGCGATAACATGCACGAGCCGCACCACCGGTTTCGTAGGTATTCAGGAGAACGACTTTCAAGATGACCTTGACTCTGTCGGTAATTTCATTTAATCGCACACCAGACGGTCTGCCGGAAGCACGGATCCTCGAAAAACCAACTGGTGGAGAATGGAGAAAGTAGATTTTTAACGAAACGGTCGCCGTGATAGGCTGTAAAGTTCTTCTTTCCTTCGCGTATTTTATCTCTTACAACCAGCTCACCGCTATCAAACTGTAGTTTTTCTTTATCACAAAGTTGCTTACGATAATTTTTTCCATGAAAAGTGCTTATAAAAAGCCCTCCTGGTTTGAGAAGCCTCAACATTTCTTGTATCCACTGATAATGTAATTCTTCAGAAAGGTGAGTAAACACTGAGATGCAGTATATCACATCAAACTTTTCCGACTCAATGTTCAGCGGAGGGCCGAGGTTGTTATTATGAAATTCTATATTCCGGTAATTAGCCTGGCACCATTCAATGGTTCGGGGATTGTAGTCGGAGCCAAACAACTCCCATTTTTGCCCCGAGGGCGGCTGCAAATGCTGAAGCACCCTGGCGGGACCACAGCCCCACTCAAGAACCTTGAGAGGTTTCCCTGCCTGGTGCTGGCAGATTATATCCCGTATGCGACTCGCATGCTCCCTGCCGCTGACAAAATACCCTTCAACATCACAAGTACCCAGGATGTCGTAGAGAATCGGCATGGGGGGGATCGCTAAGGAAGGGTTGTCTATGCGGAAGCTTTGATTCTTCTTGCGCTGCCGAAAAAGAAGATAACAAAAAAACAATTGATCTGCCAATTGCAATATCCGCAATCTTCTCAACACCATTGCGCAACGCTGCCGTGCAGTTAATTCCGCATCGACCTTTTCAATTGTTGCAAATCTCATCGCAAACTTTCCTGAACTGTTTTCAAAGCCAAAGCTGCCCTATCTAAACGATACACTTTGAAATCGTCGTTTGCAAAGACTCCAGACGCGACTTTGAGTGAAACCAGATTTTCTACTTCGCCGTCAGAAAACTGATCATCCGTGTCCTTTCTCCGCGAGAAACACAGGTAGTCACCGATGGCCAGTTGGTTCACTTTGGTTATCATAACCGACTTTCGGCCGGTCATAAGCCGCATGACGCGAGGCTTGTGAAAAATGATAGTACTATTAGAGTTTGTTTCATCATTGATGAATGAGAACATTTCTTGTGACGAAGACGAAAACGGCCCATATGTTACCCCGGTATCAATACCGTTGCTTGAAGAGGTGAAGCCGAAACAAAACATAATGAGCAGAACCGGGCCGTAACAAAGCGTTTTCCAAAACAGGCTTTTCACAAAAAAGCCACTGCAACCCGCTTCGAGACCGGAGAACGTAAAGGAAACATAGAAAGGCAGGATAGGGAAGAAAAAACGAAGTCCTTGTTGTATTGGCCAAATAATATATAGAAGAAAAGTGAGCACGACGTAGACTATTGCAGTGTAGTCAGACCGGCATCTTCGCATCGCACCTGCAATTGCAAGAGGCATACTCACCCAGTAAACCAGTTGGTATCCTGGAACTCCAGACAAGAAACCAGAGGGCTCAACAAGATAAGAGCCAAGATTGCTTTTGACTACCTCCGCCGAGATGTTTGACAGATACGAAAGGTAAGACATCCCCCCAACGGGCAAAACCCAATAGGTAATGGTTACCGTGCAGGCAAACACAATATAGGGAACTAACGGCACCCCCAGGGTGTTAATCAAGAAATTCCCGCGCGAAACGGATGGGTATCGACAAATTGGCCGTTTCTGGAAACTGGCAATCAACTGTGACAAACCGAGCGTAGCCAGGAGGAGTATGCCATTGGTGCGAATCAAAAAAGCGGCCGAGACCGCGGCACCGATTAATGCGTAGCTCGCGAATCGCGAGAACTGGTAGCGATCCAGAACCACGGTCTCCCGGATCAACGCTACACAGAGGGTCGACACAAGAAGAAATGGCAAGTCAGACAGAATGTTGTTTGCAAAAGCTATCAAGGTGGGATTCAGCGCAAAGAAGCTCACCAGCAAGAGCAACCACACCGGGGCGTGAACTTTACGAAACGAAAACCACAGCACCACCAAAAAACCCAGGTAAGAAATCACCCCCACGGCCTTCAACGCCTGCGGGTTGAGGCCAAAGAGGGCGTATAGCGGGGCCAGCAGCAAGGGGAAGCCCCAAGGATAGGCAATCGGGCCGAAGGGACTGGAAGAGTGCTCGATGGTGAACCGATTGGCCTCAATAAAAGCACGCGGTGCAAACTCTGTGATGCTTTTCGCCTGCATGATGTAGGCAGCGAAGTCATCGCCCCAATTGTGGCCAGGCTTGAGATTTCCCCACAGCAGGAGCCCCGAGAGGCTCACCATCAAGAATAAGATCCTTGGAATTCCCGCTTCTCTGATCATTGTTCTTCTTAATCGTGGTCAGACGGCCGGCAAGCAAACAGACTCAATCACTTGCCGGTTTTCACGAAAACAATGCCGTGGGTGATCCCGCACTCGCTGCCATTGCCTGAAGAAAAAGGCAGGTAAAGCCCGTCAAACACGTCACCCAGGCGCATCATGATTCGCCCAAACAATCCGGATCCGACAATCTGCTGCCTTCTGGCGATAATCATCGCGCGAAAATGTTCCAGCCTTAACGGTTCATGGTAGGCAGCCGTTTTCTCCAGGGGGAAAAAATTCGCGATATTTTCCAGTGCCTGCATACTCCAGCGCGTCAGGTGATGGGGCGGATAGTCGAGAACAAATTGCGCTTCTCGCAGACAGGATGATTCCGGGTTAGGCACTGTGAGCAGGAGATGGCCGCCCGGTTGCAGTTTATCAACAAGTTCCGAGAGAAATCCGTGGGCGTCGGCAACATGCTCCAAAACCTGAAAGGCCGCGATAAAATCGTATTGACGACCTTTGCTGTCCAAACCGATACCCGCTTGCCGCAGGGCCTCACGTGCCGCCTGGTTTATTTCCTCACCGGCGACCTCATAGGCGCATTTGATCTTTTGCAGGAAGTGGCCAGCCCCACAGCCGACCTCCAGGACATGTCGCGGGCTTGCTCCCTTCAACACATCGATCGCGAAAGAAAATTCCGGTTTATCTTTCTCATAGTAGTTTTGAGTGTGCTGCAACTGTCGGTAAAACAAATCGTCGCCACAGCTAACCTGCCGATAACTCTGCAAATCACATTGGCAGCATTGCAACAATTGGAACTCTTCGCCGGCAAAGTATCCGGATACATCAACTTTATACTTAGCCATGTAAAGTTTGGTGATTTCTCTGGCAGCGTAGCTGCCTACCTCTATATGCCTGGAGCCATGGCACAACTGGCACGCGTATTCAGTCATTAAAGAACTTCCTCCGCGAAAAATGTCCGGCACAACGACGACGCGACCGTCGCGACATCATAATTCGTCACACCCGCCGTCCCACGATGATTGCCAACTTACGCCAAAAAGACAACGGACGGAAGCTACGACGAGAGTCGTGGGCATCCGCACGATGGTTGGGAATGATCTCCCCGGGATGTCTCAAAGGAAAAGTCATTCGACTTGTCGGCAACGCCGCGAACCGGCAACTTACCGAAGTGTGGGTTGCGGCTGGGCCAAAGCCGATATTGGAGACCAGATTCACCTGCGGCAAAACGGTCAGCATCCGGTTCTGCCAGCAGGACAACGTCCACTGGCAGTCCCAGGTGTCGAGTTGCCCGGCAGCAATGCGGTCAAGAATATCAATCCAGTAGCGCCGCTCTGCGGCGTTGCTGATGAGTTTCTTCAAGCCGCCGCCATCTCGAAATCCCGGCCACCCCCCCATGGTATCGTCATGCAACCGCCAGGCCCGCCGCCAACTGGCCCATCCCCAGATGTGATTGTAGCGAGAGTAATAATAACTGTAACCATCCCCGCGTCCCGGAGGCTGAAAATTGGCCCCGCTTATCTGGCCAATCCGTGGCTCATCGCGATAATGCTCCAGAAGTTCACTGCAATATCGAAAGAAGGTTGGATCGGGGAAACAATCATCCTCGAGAATGATGGCCTCTTCAACCTGATCAAAAACCCAATTTAAACCTGAGACAATCCTTCGCCGGCACCCCAGGTTGGTGTCTGCAAAGTTCGTATAAACCTGACATGGCCAATCGACCAGGTTGAGCAGTGCACGGCTCTGCAGGCAGAGTTGCTGATCATCCTGGTGACTTGAACGCGGGCCGTCGGCGACCACCAACAATTGAGCGGGGCGGGCTTGACGGATCGCCTCAAATACTTTGCGAGCCGGTTCGGGACGGTTAAAAATCAGAAAGACCACCGGGGTTCGCAATAATGAATTATTTCCTTCTGGATAGGCCATATGTCTAAAGTTTTCGTCTCACAACCTCATCACACAAGCGTTGGCCAAGTTCCAGATAAAGACTGGCAATGGAACGTTGATCATAGCGCCTTTTCACACTATTACCGGTTGACAGCCGCAAGGCGGCAAGCAGGTTCCCATCGAACAGCGCTGCGGCTTTTGCAACAAGGGCTTCGATATCAAGAAGCGGCACCAGAAAACCGTTCTCTCCCTCGCGGATAAGTTCCGAATTACCACCGACATCAAAAGTGACCATAGGCACACCGCAGAACCCGGCCTCAAGCAGCGCCATGCCGAAACTCTCTATCAAAGTCGGAGACACACCAAAATCGCAACCCTTCAATACCGCGATGTTGTCGCTGATCGGCAAGGCGCCAGGCATGTATACCCGCACATCCCCGGGAAGACGTCCGAGTTCAGCGGCAAGTCTCGCGCCGATTGTCCCCGAAAGGTAAAAGCCCACAGGTCCCTGGGCGGCGATGGCCAACCGCCTGACAATCTCAAAGAGGTAGTTAGCCCCTTTCAACTCACTGCCGGCAGAAGGGATATAAATGATCGGGGCACGGACAGGCAGATTGAGCTCCCTGCGAATATCGCGCAAAGGAATAGCCGCAAGATACTCTTCGTCTATCAGGTTGGGTATGACTTCGACCGGCCCGGAAAATACGTAATGCTCCTGAAAGACCTGTTTCATATACCGCGAAGGGCAGACAACAGCATCGACCTTGTCGAGAACCCGCTGTTCCAGTCGCCTGCTTTTCTCGACGTCGATCGGGCAACAATCGCCGAGCAGCGGATTTCCCGCAAACCTTGCCGGGCTGTGATGCACAACCAAAATAACCGGCGGACGAACCCGCGGCAGCATCAGCCCTGGGGCACCATGGTCCGGAATGATGACAAAGTCGGCGGCGATCCCGGCCAAGGCACGGCAGTTCTTGCGCGCCCCGACCTGACAAGTGACGATGTCCAGCAGTTGGTAAACCGGCTTCTTCGATCCGCTAAGACGCAGATAGAAAAAACTGGCGTAGCCCAACAGTTTGCGGAGCCATTCGGAAGCGCCGGCGCGCAGCAGGTGGGGCTCGCTTGCTGCAGTGGAGGTCTCGTTGAATGTGAGCAGTGTGACCTCACAGCCTAACTGCCGCAAAACCCTTGAGAGGTAATAATGCGCGATGACCACCCCACCGTAGCCGGCAGGCGGCGCCGATGGGGCAAAGACGGCAATTTTTTTACCGCTGGATTGGGGTAGTTTTGAAGGGTTCATTGGCGACGCCGGAATAGTGCTCGCAGCAAAAACAGGACTCGATTGTGGAATGATGGACGGAAATAAGTTGCAAAATCAGACCTCCGCCAATATCGGTAGGACGACAAGCCATGATGCGCCAATGCTTCACAAAAAAAATACCAGCGACGGCTCAATACCTGGTTGAATGCCTGATCAGGAAAACGCCGAAATAGTTCATTCGCTCTCCGCAGTCTTGACAACCACAAGTGAATATTGTCCAGAGTCGCAAGATTGTCTTCAACCCGCCAGTGCGCAAGGTCTTGATGAAGTTTTGCCTCGTCATCGGCTGCTTCAATCCCGAGATCCGCAAGAAGTCGCCGACGCACGTGATTGGCCGCCTTGATCTGCTCCTGTCCATGATGACTGCTGGCGCTCCCAACGTGCAATCGATAGTGCAACAGGACTTCGGGGAGATTAGCCAGCTTGCCAACCTCGGCGAGGCGAATCCATAACTCATAATCCTGCGCAACGCGGAAATTCTCGGCATAGCGCAAGCCGTACCGATTGAGAGTCTCCCCGCGCATCATCACCGTCGGGTGATAGATCACCGACTCGAAGATCATGCTGGACAGTATATCATCGTGTGCCAATGGCGGTTGCCATAATACCCCCGCCCCTTCCGTGGAGAAAGTCATCAAGGCGCCACCGCACAGACAGCAATCGGGGTGCGCATCGAGAAAAGCCACCTGGGCAGCGAGCCGAGTCGGCAGGGAGATATCGTCCGCATCCATCCGGGCGATATACGCTCCACGGGCAAAATCAATTCCCTTATTAAGGCTATATGCAAGGCCGGAATTAGCTTCGTTGGGGATAATCCGAAGACGACGGTCGGCGGCGCCATACTTGGCAAGAATCCTGGCCGACTCATCATTCGAACCGTCATCCACGACGATAAACTCGAAGTCAGTGAACGTTTGCCCCAAGATACTTTCCAGGGCCGCGGCAAGATAGCGTTCGGCATTATAGACCGCCATCAATACCGATACTTTCGGCACGGCACCCTCAGATTTCACAAGGATGCCTTTCGAGCCATAGGCTCAGTACAAGCATTATCCAGGTCCGGTAACTGTTCTCACCGGCAATACCCTGCAAGTAACGACCGTCGAATAGGTCAAAGAGCCTGCTGCCGGGCGTGCAAAGGGACTGCTTGACAAGACCGCTCATTTCCTGCCGCTGCAGCCAAACCTCCACGGGCGCACCGAAGCCCTGCTTTGCCCGCCTGCGCACGGCATGGCTCCATCGTTGGGCAAAGGCTTTGCGCAGCAGAAGCTTATCCGTTTCAGCATCAATCTTTAAAGCGGCGGGGAGGCTTGCCAGAAAAGTCGCCACCTCGACATCAAGGAAGGGCAGCCGCAATTCAAGACCGTTTGCCATTGAGGCCCGGTCAGTTTTTACCAGAATATCCCCGGGGAGATAATCGACGAGATCCATGCGCAGGGCATCATCGACGCCACCATAAAGCTCCGGATTTTTCACAATACAATCCGGCAGGCCAAAAGCTGCCATCTCGGCACTGGAAAAAAAACAATTTTGCATCGCGTGGAGTCGAGAGACCTCGCCGTGCAGGGATAAATGGTAGCCATCCCGGAGAGAACTGGCTGTGCCCGACGGGATAACATTGAGCCGGTCACCGATAAATGCGACAGCCCTCGCGACATTTATTTTGGATATCCTTTCATTGCGGGCTCTTTCCGCCCAGTAAAGCGGTTTATACCAGTAATCATATCCTCCCAACAATTCATCGGCGCCGTCCCCGGTCAGGACGACCTTGAGGCTTTTGGCTGCATGAGCACAGATGATGTAGGTCGGAATGCACGACAAATCGGCAAAAGGCTCGTCGTATACCGTCGACATCGAACATAGCAGCTCTTCGAGAGGATAATCCCCGGCAAGAATTTCAGTGTGTTCCGTGGCGTAGCGTTCCGCAATATCCCGTGCGTATGGCAGTTCACTGGCGGATTCACCAAAACCGAAAGAAATGGTTTTCAAGCGTGGGTGCCGCTCTGCCGCCAAGGCGACCACCGTACTCGAATCAAGGCCACCGCTTAAAAACGCCCCGACCTCAACATCCGCGACCATTTGCCTGTCGACTGCGGCGGACAACAACTCTTTCAACTGCTCAGCGGCATCGTCGATACCAATGCTCTGCACAGGTGCGGGGAGCTTCCAATAGCGGCGGGGGGAGATGTCCTCGCCGTCGTATACAAGACAATGAGCCGGCGGCAGGCTGTGGATGTTTCGATAAATCGTACGCTCTGCAGGGACATACAGTTTCTTCAGATAATGCGCAAGAGACGCCTTGTCCAGCTGCGGACTTATCAACCCGCTGGCAACTATCGCCTTGATTTCCGAAGCGAAAATGAATTCACCATGATTGCCGACGGCATAATACAGCGGTTTTTCGCCAAACCGGTCACGCGCACAGAACAGTGATTGCGTCTCTTCGTCCCAGAGAGCAAAAGCGAACATGCCGGGGAGGCTATCGAGCAACTCCGTCCCGTACCGGCGATAAAGAGCCAGGATGACTTCCGTATCGGAGGTCGTCCGAAAGCAGACTTCACTCAAAAGCCTGCGGCGGATCTCCGTAAAACCATAAATCTCGCCGTTGAACGTGATCCCCTGCAAACCATCCGCAGAGAGCATCGGCTGCTGCCCGGTCCGCAGGTCAACGATGCTGAGCCGACGATGACCAAACGCACAATTTGCGAAAAAGTACAGCCCCTGTTCGTCCGGCCCCCGATGGCCAAGGCTGTCCGTCATCCTCTGCAGGGCGTCCCGGTAACGGACCGCATGCGGAGCGGCTATGCCGACAATGCCACACACGCCGACTCAGATCCTTTCCCAGGCTGGCGGGATTACATACGACGTATCAATCGACGGATCGCTGAACCAGCGGCGGGGGGCGATCACAAACTTGGCGGGGTTTTCATTCAACCATGCCCCCCACCAACTGAAGGAACTGTTGGCGATGATTGCATGCTTGCAAAGGCTCATCAATCGCAGGTCTTCATGCCCCTGCTCCGGGGGGTTATGTGCCACGACCTCGCAGGGGACAGATAAGTTCAGGTTCGAACGTACCCATTGCGGATCATCGGAGAAGATGAAAAGATACGGATTGGCTACCCTCTGTCGGAGCAGCATTATCCCCTGCTCGTAGTAATCCTGGCCAAGGATGCCATGAAAAGCCGTCGTCTTCGGACTGCTCACATAATCACCCCGGCGAACGTGCACAGCGACCGCTTCAACTTCCAGAATCTTTCGGGAGAGTTCCAGATTACGGCCAGACAGTGGCGCTGCAACGCGCAATTCTTCCCGCAGCAAGTCAGCGATCTCCGCGAAATACCCTTCCGAAAGCCAGTAACCAACCAGATAGGAATTATCAGGAAGATCCAGCACTTCAGGGCAAAATCGCCCGGGAGGCTCAAAAAATACGCTGGGGTTCTGCAGCCCCGTTTTGCGCAGCAGGCGCGACCAAAGAGATCCACCTTGACCGCTTAACCGGCCAATTTCCTCGCGGGTCGCCATGCGCCCATGGACGGCAAGATGGCCCAGTTCATAACGACGGGGGGTGTCGCCCGGAGGGGTGTCGGAAAAATAAGAGCAATCGAAGACCACTTCGGCATGATGCTTCAGGGCGAGATGGCGAGCGAGGGCATATTGGGCCATCTGATTGCCGAGGCCACCCATGAGTTTCACAAGGATCATGGCCCTGCCATTTTCTTGCACTTTTTGATCAGCAGTGTCATCCCCGGCAGTCCCTGCTCCTGCCTGAGCACCTCAAATCTGCCGGGATGTGCTACCAAAGCCTCTTCCAGTGCCTTGAAAGGCCCAATGTTATAGCCTGAGCCGACCGATTGCCCAAACGTATCGTGCAGCAGCAGGCTGGCTGTCGGGGCATGCCGCAAAATGCCTTCGAGTTCCCTGCGGACCGAGTCATGGCTGTGATCGCCATCGACAAAAAACAGTGGCCTCACCAACTTCTTGTCGAGATTTACCAGCAGATCCAGCGCCACCGTCAAGCCATCGCCGGCATGGAGAAAAACCTTCGGCAACCCTTTGACCAGATGTCCCCGGTCACTCCCCGGATGCTCCGCATGTTCGACATCAGCGGGCAGATCAATGGAATGAATTTCCGTATCGATCCCGAAACACCGGCAGGTTTCATAAAAAATCCGCGCTGACTTGCCGACGTGGGTTCCCCATTCGAAAATATGGGTTGGCTTGAGCCTGCATACAGCAGCAGTCATCAGCATGAGTTCATTCAACGGGAAAGGCCGCGTCCCGATAACGGGGAGCAATTCCTTTACCACGAAATCGGAGAGGATCCAGTTGTTGACTTCAAAAGCTTCGCAACCCTCATTGACACAGGCATCTCCATACAAGCATTTGCTTGGAAAATAGCGCCGCTTGATGGACGAAAACAGCTTCATCTTCAGGTTACCAACCTCTGATACGTTTGCAGATACCGGTCCGCAATCAATTCCCAGGTGAATCGTTTTTCCCAGGCAGAGCGGCCGCACTCGGCCAACTTCGCCAGTCGTTCACGGTCACCGCACATTTGAGCCAGAATCCGGCTGGCAGGCTTTATCAGCACGTGACTGTAACCCTGCTCGTCTTTATCCGTCGGCAAAATCTCCCCACTACCGGACCAACCGATGATTTCAGCAGCATTACCGACATCGCTCGCCAGGAAGGGGGTTCTCGAAGCCATGGCTTCAAAGAGCACCAGCGGGGAACACTCAACCTGTGACGGGAAAAGCATCAAGTCTGCCGCCTGGCAGGCAGCCACAGTTTCGTCACGAGACAGAGCCCTGATCTGGAGCTGTTTTCCGGCAAGATGCCAGAATGGATTGAGACGCCCCCGCTTGGCGCTGACCTTGCAGTCCCGCTCGCACCCGCCCGCCTCTTCGTGAGCGACGATCAGCAGTGTGGCGTTGCGGATTTTAGCCTGCCGGAATATCGCTATGGCCTCGGCATGACCCTTGAGGCCGGAGTGCGAACCGACAAGAAGTACCAGCAGGTCCCTGGTCGGGATGTTCAATTTTTGACGAATATCAATTGTTGCTGCAGGGAGAAACTCCCTTTCATCGGCTCCATTTGCAATGACGGAAATTTTTCCAACCCCGCACTGCCGGGCGAAACTGATGTCACGATAGCTTTCCGAATGAAAGATATTCATATCATATTGATGCAGCCAGCGCTGCATCGACTCAAAGTACCCCCGGTACCCGGGATCAAATAACGCCGAAAACCCGGTTGGGACAAAAACTTTAACCGCTTTAATCTGATCTAGATGCTCGAGCAAAGCATCTGTCGCCCATTGCTGCGCGGCAAAATTCACGACCACATCGAACCCGCCATCAAGCACGTACTCGCGGTAACGCTCGACGTCGCCGGCCATGCCGGCAACCAGGTTGCCCGAAACCTCAAAATCGACGATCTTGACCCCATGGTACAAATTGCCTGCACGCAACGGATGCCGACTGGTCGCAACGGTGACGTCATGCCCGGCCAAAACCAGCCGCTCGGAAAGTTGCCGGACAACCTCCTGCATGCCACCAATCGACGGCCAGTAGTTCTGAACGGTGTGAAGAATTTTCATCAGCTGGATGTTGCCCTCTTAAATCCCCAATAGATATTTTTCAGCAGAAAGCCCAGCAGAATCAGACGTTTTGCCAGCCAGTGCCGATCCTGCTCGTAAACCCGAAATTGAAATGTCTGGGCAGCATAGCGAATCTTCCATTTCGGGAATTGTTTCATGTTCAGCATCGGCTCACAAATAAAGTTGTCGGCATAAGCCTTGTCATCGACACTCTTATTGGCGCAGGCATAAGAATAAAGTTCTGATCCGGGATAAGGGTAATAAATTGTCATCTGCAAACCGGTTGGCATGATGCTCTGGTTAAGGTGAACGGTTTCAAGATAGTCGGCAAATGTTTCATCCGGAGCACCAACCATGTTGAATGCATAGGTTTCAAGGCCAGCCTTGTGGGCATGATTGAATGCTTCGATAATGAGCTGATTTGACATGCGCCGCCCGTATTTCTCACGCCGGAATCTCTCGCTGCCGCTCTCGATCCCGATACAAAATGATTTGCAATTGGCGGCCTTGAGTTCCCGGCAAATTTCTGCATCGATCGTTTCCGGCCTTGAGTTGCAATTGAAAGGCGTATCCGTCAACTGCTGGTAACCGGACAAAAATTCACTGGTCCATTTTCTATCTTTAATGAATGTGTCATCATCGAAATTAAGAATTGCAGGCTGATAGGTCATAATAAACTTTTGGACCTCCTCAAGAGCCCGCGCTACACTCTTTTTACGGACATACTCCCCCTTGCCGGCATAAATCTTTCGCAAATTATTATTGCAACAGTAACTGCAACGGTAGGGACATCCCCTCGAAAAAATGAGCGACGGCCGATTTTGAATGGTCGCCATGGCAAACGGAGAATAGTCCGGCAATGGCAGGGCATCCAGATTTTGCACTAAATCGCCAACGTCATTTTTAAATACGCGTTCGCCATCTCGGAAACAAAGCCCAGGAATATCGTTGGGCTCGCGCCCCTGTTCGAGACAGGCCAACAACATATCAATGACAGTTTCTCCCTCGCCAATGCAGAGACCGTCGATTTCCCGGTGCTCGTCGAAAACCGCAGGGCAATTGGTCGGGTGATGACCGCCCACAACCACGGGAACATTTAAAACCGACTTAATCAGCCGAAGATATCTTAGTGCATATGGCCATTGGTTCGTGACGGATGAGATCAAACAGAGGCCATATTCCTTCCCCTTGAGGAAACTTTCAATCTCTTCGATCTCAAAAGTAATCGGCTGGTACAGATCTACGGTATGGCCGCGAGATGAAATCACCCCGCAGAGAGAAGCAATTCCATAGTTGACCCAGCGGCCAAGATTAATGGAGGGATAGATAAAGAGGATGTTCATCGAACACTTCAACCAGATTTGCCAAGTAATCGTTTTATCCAGTACAAGCGCCTTTCAACCGCAAGTACATTTTTAACCTTTTTGACATGACTGGCGGCAACATGGGACCCTTCCCCCCACCGAGCAAAATCACTAAAAACAATCCTGCGTTGTTGATGGATACCTAAAGGTTCCTTGCGAAGACTCTGCGATGGGTCATCAGTATAGCGGACCAGTCGATCTTGCATAAAAGCGATATCGGTAAAAACCGCAACTCTCAACCAAAGAGCGTAATCCTCCATCGCTTTGAGCTGAGGATCCTCCGGAAAACCACCAGAATTTTCTATAATTACACGCCTGACCAACATGGAACTGCAGATCACTTTGTTACTAACCAGCAAATCGTCAAAACCAAATCTTGCATCACTATCCGTTAACAGCGGCCCCAATTCTCCCGCATAAGGATGACGTCTCATGGCATTCGTACAAACTGCGGCGGTGCCTGCTGCTGCCGCCCGGTGTAACTGCCTATCTATCTTATCGGGGTGCCATTCGTCATCATCATCCAGAAAGGCAATCCAGTCTCCTTTGCTGCTATGAATACCTCGATTTCTAGGGATAGACGGACGCCCTCCACGTACACCAGGGCACCATTTAACTCGAGGGTCGACAAAGGATTTGACGAGAGATTCGGTATTATCGGTGGAGCCATCATCGCAAACCAATATTTCCAAAACTGGAACTGTTTGATCCAGGCAACTGCGAATGGACCGTTCGAGAGAGATAGCGCGGTTCCAAGTGGGGATGATGACTGAAACGGAACTAGTCATCGGTAGACATGCTTTTTTGCAGTTGTAACTCGAATATTTCCATCCAAGTATCAAGAAGTGCCGATTCTTGGGTAACATCTAAAAGAAAATGCCTTAAATGATCCCTGGCAATGGACTTGAAACCATCCGCTGAAACAATGTTCGAGATCTTTCTAGCCAGAATCTCGAAATTATAGGTCCCCATCCATGAGTTGCACCGATTTTCAAAAACTTCGAAACCGAATTCAACCAACTGGGCTTTGAGCATCTCCCGCGTATACCCTTCGCAATGAACTGCCCAGCTTGCTTCATGAGAACCGAACAGATGCCGCATGGCAACTGTCTTAGCGCCTGCAGGGGAAAGGGGGTTCAGAATTGTTACTGCAGAACGAGCAAAGTCCGGCACCTCGAGATGCAATACCCCCCCAACCTTGAGCCAGGAATGCCAAGACGCTAGCAGGGCACAGGCTACCGGCCGAGTAAAATGCTCAAAGACGTGGTGGAGGCGGATCTCGTCAATCGAGCCGCAGGGGTATTGCAATGACAATATGTCCGCATGCAAATCAGCTGGACTGTGCTTCTGAACGGTGTGAAATCCCGCAGGGAAATCTACATTCAGATATCCTTCGAGATATCTTTCGCCACAACCAAGATGCAGTTTCATCACCAGGGCCAACGTTTCCTGAAAAGGTGGGCGGTCACCACCGGGTCGACGAAGGCCCGCTCCCGCCAATCCTGCTGCGGTTTCCCCAGATGGCTCCAGCGGGCCACATATTGTGACCAGTCGGCCTGCTGACACTGTAAGTTTTCAGCTTTGACCGGTAAGTTCACATGGGAGTGGTGCTCCACGAAAGACTGTGGCGAATCGATGCAGGTGTAGCCTTGCTGGGCCAGCCGCAGGCACAGATCACCATCGGCATGGTAGAAAGAGTAATTCTCCTCGTCGGCATAACCAACCTCCTCCATGGCCGCGCGCAGAAACAGACCATGGTTGACAAACATCTGGTCCCCAAAGGTATAGCCTACCCAGTAATTCTGCTGCTCAGGCCAGTTGCGCCAGTAAAATGCCATGGCGCCGACCCGTTCCCCCGTGGCCAGCCGTGCCTCGAACAGCGCCACACCGTTCTCGATGGCTCCCGGAACCAACAGGCAATCATCGCTGAGCATGCAGACGTATTTGCCTTGGGCGCACTTGAAACCGAGGTTCATGAAGTATCCCCATGAGCGCCTCGTGACCGGCCGACCCCGCCACTCGCCGCGATTATGCTGCACGATGGTTACGAGGTCTTTCTGTTTCAGCAACCAGGGGAGAGAACCGTCCGTCGACCCCCCATCCACCACGATGATCTCGGCTGATAGGCGACAGTTCGCCAGTTCGGCGCGTACAGTCTGCAGCGCCCGCAGCAGAAATCTTTTGCGGTTATAGGAGCCGATGACGACAGAAAGAGTCAGTGCGGGCTTCATGATCCCAGGCTTCAGGATGTTGCCTCCTTCCGGCAGATAATGTGCGCGTTGTCTCGCTGGATTTCGCCGGTCTCGATGAAATGGTCTTCAATGGCGAAGAGCAGCTCCAAGATGCGGCGGTGGTGTATATTGTTGTGGTCAAAATTATCATAAAAAGCCTGCTCCAGCGCATAAAAGAGGACCGAACCGTTGAAATAGCGGACGTCGATGTCATTGAAGTTGCGCTGCAGGGTCGGGATGATCTCACTGGACCTGACGCACTCGGACGGGTCGGTGGCGAGAAACTGCTCGACTCCGGGCATCTCCCACCGCCTGGAGTAGATAGCCTCGTCGCTGGATGGTCGCGAGCAGAGCGCCCGGCAGACCAGACCCCTGAGCCTTGCCAACATCCCCCCGGCAACGGTTGGGCCGGACGGCGAACGCAAATCCTGCGGCAACAGGTGCCTGACGGCATTGATGATCTCCTGCTGCCTGACCGGCAACTGTTGGTAATCCGGACCGACATATTCATTTGAGACCAAGAAGCCGCCGGGCTTGAGTGCCCGCTTGAGCTTTTCGGCAACCAAGTTCAGTTCGCGAATATGATGCAGGGCACCGTTGGCCCAGATGACGTCATACTCCTCGGCAGGCAGACTATCGACATTGAGGTCGGCAACCCGGTAGTCGATATTGCCGAGACCTTCGGCAGCGGCACGTTCGCGGGCCTTCTCAATCGCTCCGGGCGCAATATCGACCCCGATAATCTGCCTGGCAACATTCAGGCGCGCGAGCATCCTTTCAATCTCACCAAAACCGCAGCAAATACTCAGGCATTTCTCCACGGGCAGATATTTTTTCAGGTATTTCTCGACGGTCCAGTATTGGCACCAATCCCGCCGGCCGGCATCGGATTCGCCGAAAATCAGGCGGCAGGAGCGGCTGCGGATTGCGGGAAAGCAGTAAAAATTCTTGTCTGATGCCGAGATATCGACCTTCGACCAGTAATCTTTGACTATCCTGTCATGGCTGTCCGTCATTAGTGTCTCTTTCGCAGGGGGCGATTCGGTATTAGCGGTGGTCCTGGGCTGCCGTCGGGGAGAGCCCCCGGTACAGTTCCATGTGCCGACCTGCAACGATTGCCTGCGCGAAGGCCTGCTCGGCCTTGCGCCGGGCGCGGTCACGAAGTTCCCCACGCTGGTCTGCCGTGGTTGCCCAAACGATCCCCCGGGCCAGATCCTCGGCATCGTAAGGGGCTGCCAGATAGCCGGTGGCATGGTGATCCACGATATCGATCAGCCCGGTCGTCCGGAAACAGACGACCGGAGTCCCGCAAGCCAAGGCTTCCATGGCCGTCTGTCCGAACGCTTCCCGGCGTGACGGCACCACCATGACATCGGCCGCCGAATAGACCAAGACCAAACTGACGTCGTCGTTCAAGTACCCAAGGTGCTGCTGAGCAACCGGCAGATTGACCGCGGGACGTTCCTCCTCGCCAGCGCCGAAAACCAACAGACGGGTCCGATCCAGCCAGCACTGGTCGGTCAGTGTTGACAAAGCCTCTACCAGCAGGTCATAGCCCTTGTTCGGATCCCGGGTGCTGCTCATGCCACCGAACAGGACCAGGGTCTCGTCCTCCGCCAGGCCGAGCGCCCGGCGGGCGACAGTCCGCGCCACCGGCCGGAAGACCGCCAAATCGAGGCCGTGAGGGATTACCTCGATGCGCCTTGCACCAAGCAGCGGACTTTGCCGGGCGCAATCGGCCAGCCAGCGGCTCGGGCTGACCACGGTCAAATTGAGCCCGGCATAGGCCTGTTGCTTGCGTCGGAGCAGGGCCCTGCTCAAATCTTCGCCGCGACCGGATGCGAGGACGGGGCAGTTGCCACACTGCTGCCGGTACGCAGTGCAGTCACCGGGGACATGGCAACCGCCGGTGAAAGGCCAGGAATCGTGCAGGGTCCAGACCAGCGGCCGGTGGATGCGGGTCAGTTCCTCGAGGGCAAGGAACTGATTGCACAGCCAATGCAGATGGACAATGTCGGGCTGATAGGCAGCGACGGCTCCGGCAAGATCGGCACCGTGAAAGTCTTCCGCTGGTGGGGAAAAGCCGGACGGCACCTGCAATGCACCCGGATGCTTCCTGAGAAGGCCTGTCAACTGATAGGTTTTTTTCCGAAACAAGGACTGCTGCCTTACAGGCAACTGGGAAACCGCCGGATCGCCGCACCTCTTTTCCTTGGCCACGAACCGGACATCGCACTCCCCCTTCAGTCCAGTAAACAGCCGGTATGCCGCCCTGGCGGCACCCCCGTGGTCATCATAGGTACTGACGTGGAGAACTCGCATCAGTAAATTTTACGGTAATAATTCCAGTTGTCCCGCAACAGGCAGGGGATGCTCACGCCCGTGCGCCGGGACGCCAGCAACGAAGCCAGGAACCGGCGCCACGGGTGCATCGAGAAGTCGACAAACGAAAGCGCCAGGAATTCATCGTAACTGAACCGCTCATGGCCGAGGAAGCGACAGAAGGCCCGATAACTGCTCCTGAGCTGGCTGTAGCGCTTGACTGTCGAAATGTTGCCGCCGTGACGTCTTATCCGGTAGAGCGTTTCCGGCAGGTTGTACATCAACGTCACGTCGTAGAGGCGCAGGAGCAGCTCGTAGTCCTCGGCATCTTCATAGGTTGGATCGTAGGGGTGCTCAAGTAACAGCTGCCTGCGAACCATCATGGCCGCGTGCACCAATGGTGACGGTTTCCAGAAAAGGCGCTGCAGGCATTTGCCGGTGGCCGTCCGGAGGACCCCGATCTCCTGCCCTTCCCTGTCGATGAAGGTGGCCCAGGTCGAGCAAACACCAACTTCCGGATGTCCGTCAAGGTAATCGACCTGACGTTCGAGACGCTCCGGTTCACAGAGATCGTCCGCGTCCATCCGAGCCAGATAGCTCCCTCGTGCCAAGGCAACGCCGCTGTTGAGGGTGGCAATCAAACCGAGGTTGTCAGTATGGTGAACCAAGTGAATACGGCTGTCCCGCCCGGCTTCGACGGTAGCGAGCGAGCCGTCGTTAGAACCGTCATCCATGATCAGCAGCTCGAAATCTGCGAAGGTTTGGTTTAGGACGCTATCGACCGCAAGACGCAGGTACGCGCCGGCATTGTAGGCCGGCATCAGAACTGTGACCCGCGGTGAACTGGTTGCCGGCGATGCGATCATGTCGCCAGTTCCGTAACGAGCCGTTGCATGCGGGCGGCGTAATCGGCCGGAGTCATCGTCATCGGAATCAGAACTTCATGCAAGCGCACGTTGGTGAAACAGCTTTTGAGAATACGCAGCTGCTCTTCCTCGTACCACCGCGGGTCAACTACGCCAAACGACGCCAGCAGGTGCAGGTAGATCAGTCCATACCTGAACTCGACGTTCAGGATCCCCCCCAGTCTGTCGACCAGCCGATCGGAATCGATCCCGGCAACCTGAAACTTATTCCCGGAATACCGACTCAACAGCAGGCAGTGCTTCAGGGGGGCCACCGAACCGATCTGATCATCGGTTAAGACTGAGCCTGCCGGCACCTTGACGTAATCCATCTCCCATCCAGGCAGAGTGGGGAAGATCGGGCCCAGCCGGCGGGGATCGACCGTTCCTCGCAACCTTCTGGCGATTGCCCGAAGGAAGGGATTGCCTGGTAGGCGATACCATGCGTCCCAAAGCTTGGGACGGCGTTCACGCTCGAGGAAATACTCATGGAATATACTGGCCATCAGTTCAGGAAACAATTCCAGGTGTTGCGGGTAAATGGAGAAGTCGCTGGGGTAAGCGTACATGCCCCCCTTACTGTCGACGGCAACAAAATCATCGCCGAAAAATCTGAACCCGGGTTGCTGCCGCAGCGCCGCAATCAGCATGGTTTTGCCGGCACCGCCGAAAGCGGGAAAAATGAAGCCCTGCCCGTTGAGGGCCAGACCGGCACTGTGGACAAGACTGACATCCCGCCGCAGGAGACAGGCCTGTAGCCAGAAGTTGGTTGCCCGATTGGGGATATCCGTGTACTCGGTGATTCGACCGTGATCGAACGTCAGCGCATAGGCCTCGGCAGGCAGGCACACCCCCGTCGGAAAGCCAAGAAAGATGTTGCTCACGTTGAGATGTTCGGCAGGCAGTTGAAAACGGGAGAATTCAAGCACCGCGTAGTCCGGCTGGCCGGCCTGGGCAGCCGCTTCGAAACGCCGGAAATAGTGTGAGTAATAGTCGGGCAGCTGCTTCTCTCCCCGTTCGACGTGGATGCCGACCAGATCATGGAAGGCATAGGCAACGGTCGTCATTCAGCTCTCCCGGCCCCGGCGATGAAAATGAAATTGTAGTCCGGCAATGGCCCGGCCGGATCGGTCACCGGGAGCAGTGAGCCGGCCTGATCGACCCGATAGGGCGCATATCCCAGATCCGTCAGCCAGCCGAAGACGTCTTCCGGCTCATGCCCGAACAGTCTTGTCGAATGCGCCTGGATCTCCATGAACAACATCGGCCGATCGCGCCTGATGATCTGTTCGCCGCCTTTGAGCAGGAGCCATTCAGCGCCTTCGATGTCGGCCTTGATAAAATCGATTTTTGCCACCGCGTTTTCCTGGCAGTACTGGTCGAGGGTGATCGTCCGGCACAGGACCTTCTCAAAGCGCTCCCGGTACTCATGGAGCGCGAAGGAACCCGACACCCCGATGTCCGGCAGGAACAGCTCGCGCATCCCGGCAGCCTCCGCCAAGGCACAGCACTCCAGTTGCACGTTGCGGCAGCCATTCAGGGCGACGTTGGTCTGCAACTGCCTGAAGTTAACCGGCAGCGGCTCGAAGGAGAAGACCTTGCCAGCCACGCCGACCAACCGGCTCAGCAGCACGGCATACCAGCCAAAACTGCCCCCGGCATCGACACAAACCATGCCGGAACCGATTCGGCGACGCAGAAACTCGGTCTCCTTGGCTTCGAAACTGCCCGTGTACGGCACGGTGTAGAGCCTGGCGACCGGGTCGTGCATGTCGAAATTGTATCGCCGCCCGTCATCGAGGGTGATCACCGCGCCACCGTCGGCAAAACGGACCTCACGGATGCCGGGCCGCACGTTCATCTCCACGAACTGGTCGTAGGCGAACGTCAGGTTTCGCTCCCTGGTTACGTGTTCAGGCTCGACGGGAGCGACCGTCCGCCGCGAAAGAACCGCGAACCTCTTCAGCTTGTCCAGCCAGATCACCCGGCAACTCCTGGCCGATAGGAGTTGCCGGGACATGGCGGATCGGCCGCGGCATCCGTCGACAGGTGCAGGCCCATTGTTTCCATGACCTGCCTGACCCGGTGCAGATAGGTATGCCGTTCCAGAACGGCCTGCCTGCCCCAGGGCGCACCGTTCGCGCCCCCCCCCCCGGCGCAGCAACTCGCGCAGCATCTCCTCGAAGTGGCTGGCATCCTCGGAAATCGGCAGTTCGGCCGCACTGAACAGTTCGCGATAGGCTGGAACCGCGTCGACCAGGGGGTAACCACCCGAGCCGAGCACCTTGAAGATCCGTTCATTGATCTGCCCGTGGAGGATCGCCACGGAGGGCTCGTTGATCACCGGAGAGACCAAGGCCTGCCGGTAGAGGGCCGGTTCGTCGGCAATCGGCAGCAAGCCGCGATAACCGCGATACGGCCATGCCGAATAACCATAGATGACCAGGTCGTCCTCGAACGGCCGCAGATAACGATCGAGTTGCCTCCCCTTGCTCTCCCAGTAACCGCCGACGAAAGCGAGCTTTACCCCCTCGAACCTTGGGAGGGGGTCACCCTTCGACTGGTAAAGGAACGTGTCGCAGGCCAGGGGGAGAGAAACGACCTGCTGCCCCCGATTTTGCCATCCGGCGAAAAAGTGCAGACCGGTGACGACGGTGGCGGTATGCAGGAAACAAGGTTCCGTGGCGAGAATTTTGCGGCGGTGCTCATCCGACCAGTGCCAGATCCTGGCATCTAGATCATGGGCGGCAAAAAACCGGTCACTGTCAGGGAACCAGGGATCTACCCAGACACAGTGGGGAACCGCCTTCAAGGCCTTGAGAACCGACTTCTCCATGTAGAGGTAGTCCGATCCGTTGACCATGCAGAACGGCCTGTTCAAGCGCGGCAGCATTGCCGGCAGGTCCTGCTGGTCGACGAACAGATACGGGATACCGAGCGCTTCGAAGGCACGGGCATAGCCCATGCGACAGGTCAGCATGGCCGTCGGCACATTCTGGTCGAAGGATGGCCCTACCACGAAAACGCTGACATAATCTCCCTGGTAAGGAGACAACTCCCCACCAGGGGTCACGATGTTCGCCTTGGGGACATTGGGGAATTGGCTACCGTGCCTATTCCATCTTTTGCGCAATCGGTCAAACAACTGGCTATGCCTCTGATTGCTTTCAGTACTTCTTCATGACTTTTCGGCCGGCAGGAGCTCATACTGCCAATCCGCCTTGCTAAAGACAACCCCGGCATGCCGCCCTAACGGCCGCGAGCAAAGGGCATAGTCCTGCTCTGAAGAGAACCCTAGGGTATCAACGATATGCAGTGGTTCGAAATGCTCACCAAAGCCCGCGCAAAGAGTCAATTGCACAAGATATTCACCCGGGTATAGATGCAACGGGGGGAGCAGGATATTGACCCGATACTTTCCGGGCTGCTCAGGTATGAGAAAATTAGCATCGCCGTTTGGGAAATGGAAGACCGGGGTACCATTCAGCTCCTTGATCTGCACACTGAGCGTATAGCGGGATGACGAGGTGATCATCAAATCGCACTCGACCTTCAGGGCTTCCGTCATCAGGAGCCGCTCGGCAAGTTTCCCACCGCTACCGAGCAACGCGGCCCTGGCAATCCAGGCCCGGTTGTTTGGGGGAACTGCACAGTGGTAAACGATGAGCCTCTGTGCCATGGTTTTGGTCAAGTAACCATTGACCACTTCATCAACTGCGCCATCAGCAATTTTCCTGCCGCCTTCGAGCAAAATGGCCCGCGAACAGAGGTTGAGAACCGCTCCCATGTTGTGACTGACAAATAAAATGGTCCGTCCTTCCCGGCCAACCTCTGTCATCTTCCCCGAGACATTTTTTCTGAAAGGCTGCATCGCCGACTGCAAGCACTTCATCCACTATGAGAATCTCCGGTTCCAGGTGTGCCGCCACGGCAAAAGCCAACCGCACGTACATCCCCGACGAATAATGCTTCACGGGTGTATCAAGGAACTTCTCGGTTTCGGCAAAAGCGACTATTTCATCGAACCTACGCCGGATTTCCACCTTGGTCATCCCCAGGATCGCACCATTAAGAAATATATTCTCCCGCCCTGTCAGCTCAGGGTGAAATCCCGTCCCGACTTCGAGCAGACTCGCCACCCTCCCCTTATGCCGGAAATATCCCGGAGGTAGGATCGGTGATACGCGACAGGATTTTCAACAGCGTCGACTTGCCGGCGCCGTTCCGCCCGATGATGCCGACGGTATCGCCGCACCGTACTTCAAAGCTTACAGCATCGAGCGCCAGAAACTTTGCTGCATCGTCATGGCTGTCGTCACCCGCTCCGGCATGCGAGCCCACTTTCCCGCGCAACCGCGCCCACCAGCTCTCGAGATCGTGCCTAAGCATGCCGTGGTTGATGGCACCCAGCTGATAGACCTTGGTCAGGTGCTCGACCTGGATAACAGGGTCACTCATGCTTAGACCGTATCGACGAAGGTCCGCTCGACGCGGGCAAAAACCGTGATGGCCAGCAGGAACAGCACGGCCGTCGTCGTCAGGCTGGTCGCCAGCTCACTCAACACCAGCGGCCCGTTGTCCCAGAATGCCTGCCGGAATGACTTGACGGCAAAGACCATGGGGTTCAGCGCATAGAGCCACTGCCAACGCTCCGGGACCAGGCTGTCCGGATAGATGACAGGGGTCGCATACATCCAAAGCTGCACGGCAAAACCCGTGAGAAACGAGAGGTCGCGGTACTTGATGGTCAGACAGGAAATCAATATCCCGACCGAAAAACCAAGTATCGCCACCTGGAGCAGTACGGCCGGGAGAACAAGCATCGACACCCCCAGACGGACCGGCGCGCCCTGCAGGAGGAAGTAACCCCAGAACAACAGGAACAGACCGAATTGCACAAGGAAAGTCAGGCTATGGATGATCAGCGACGACGCCGGCACGGCCAGGCGGGGGAAATAGACCTTCTTGAAGATCCCCGCATTGGCCGCGAAGAGCTCGGCGTTCTTAGTAAGACCCGAGGCAAAGAAGGTCCAGATCGTCACCCCCGAGAAGTAGAAGAGGACCTTCGGCACCTCTCCGGTCGAAATGCCGATGATGTTGCCAAAAACAATGGTGAAGATCAGCGTCGTCGCCAGCGGCTGGAGCAGAAACCAGAACGGACCGAGAATGGTCTGCTTGTAGACCGCCACAAAATCGCGCCAGGCCAAAAGCGTGATCAGGTCGCGATACTGCCAGAGCTCCCGTAGACTGGTCGAGAAAAGCCGCCGCCGGGCGGGGACTTCAACGGTCCATTCGGATTCCATCGTCGCTTTCCCCTGAAAAAGAATGGTGGTGCGTCCCGGCAACCATCAGCGCAGCAACGCCGCGGCCAGATTCAGGATTCTGTCGTAGAAGCTCCTGAATGAGTAAATCTCCCAGGCATCCGAGAACATGAAGCGTTCCATGCCCGTCAAAATATCACGCGAGGCTTCCTCGCGCCGCTTGACCGCCTCAACGTCGAGGGGAAGATAGGTACCTGCGGCATGGGACAGATCAAGGTTGGGATCCCTTTGGTAACAGGTTACGCATCCACTCCTGATGCTGTTGAAAAACTTCTCCGAATGATAACCATGTCGGCTGGAATTCTCGCAGACAATTCGATAGCGATATTGCCGGGACGTTGCCACTTCGTCTTCCGCAAACCCTCTCCATTCGGGTAGCGGCCAAGCGGTCCTGCTGTAAATGTCGAGTGGCACCCCTGCTCTTATCAGCATCTCGGCCAACTCGATCCTGCCAGGAGTGGGGCGGGCGATCCAGCAGATCCGGTCGAGGCGACGCGACCAGTTTTCGAGTTGAGGATCAAGCCACTCGCTGGCGAAGAAAAGCCGCCTGAAACTTTTTCCCGGGGCCACCGCCAGGGTATTGGCCTTTCCGGCGAGGGCGTAGGCTGCCGGCGCTATCTCTCTGGGCTCGCCGATCAGGGAGATACTGGGTCGCCGCGACAGCCAACGACGTCCGAGCCTTTCCGTCAAGAACTGCCGCGTCAAAGGGCCGACCGCCTCCTTGACCAACTCTATGTCGGCATCAAGGGGCTCCCCCACGGTCCAACTGACCCCCAGGTCGTGCAGATAGTCGGCGACCGTCACCCCGGAACGATCGATTCGCAACGGGAGGGTCGGACGCAGATCCCATTCCAACGAAGGCCGTTCAGCAATCTTCAGGGCCATTTCCCTACAACCTTCTTGCGCCGAAGAGATGTCTGACCAGCCCGAGAAGAAACGGACCGGCATTCAGCAAGTACTGTCGCGGATGGTTGCAAACAAGCCCGAGCAACATCCCGATTTTTCGCCACTTCGTCAGGGTCCTGGTCATCGAGTCGCTGCGAATTCGGTAGTAGAAGGTGACCTTCGGTATCCTGACAACACGCCGGCCACGGCCTACCAGCGACAGCCATAAATTCCAATCCTCCCAGCCGTGGCGCATCGATTCGCGATAGCCGCCCGCAGCTTCCCAGTCTGAGCGGCGGAAAACGGCCGCTGCCACAATCATGTTTTCATAAAGCAAGTGCGATGCCGAAAAATCGGGCTGCTCCCAAATGCCCGTGCGCTCACCGAAAAACTCCACCAGGCCATAGACAATGCCGATCCGGGCATCGCCTTCGAGCTCGGCGACCGCCAGTTCCAGATAGTCGGCGGCGATCCGGTCGTCGGCATCCAGCGGCAGGAGATATTTCCCGGAAGAATGGCGAATGCCATGATTCCTAGCCGCAGCCAGGCCCTGGTTGGGCGTATGCAGAACCTTGAGCCCTTGCCGGGAATATGCTTCGAGAATCTCCAATGTTCCGCAATCCGTGGAACCGTCATTGACCACGACGATCTCAAACGAACGAAGGGCCTGCCGCTGCACGGAAGCGATTGCATCCGCCAGATACTGCCCCTGATTGTAACAGGGGATCACCACGCTCACCACCGGGGAGTTCACCGGTCAGCACCGCTGCCTTCGCCAGGAGTGATAGAGAGCATGTGCCAGTCGGCCAATCGGACTGCGAACATAACGCAGTCGCACCTGGTACTCCTCATCGATGGCCGCCTGCCTGTGCGCGGTCGAAAGGCTCCCCGCATGGATCCTGAATTCGGCGAGCACCCTGTCTGCGGTGATCGGCGGGGAAATTTTGCCGAGGCGCAGCCATAAATCGTAGTCCATTGCATAGCGCAGGTCGGTATCGAACCGACCAACCCGGTCGAACGCTTCGCGCCGCACAAAGGTCGCGGGGTGGTAAATAATATTGTTGCGCAGCAGGCGCCGGTAGGAGAAGGCGCGCGCCGGACGTTCGCACACGACCTTGCCTCGGGCGTCAATCTCACGGATCGCTCCTGTGAGCCACAAGGCGTGCGGGGCTTTGGCAAAGCCATCTCGCACGTCACCCAGGACCGTCCTGTCGGGGTAACGGTCATCCGCATGGAGGAAGGCCACGATTTCGCCCTGGCAACAACTCACGCCACGGTTCATGGCATCGGCAATCCCGGCATCGGGGGCCGAACTCCAGCGGATCCGGGGATCAGCGGCAGCAAAATGCCGAAGGGTGTCCAGGGTGCCATCGGTTGAGCCACCGTCAATCAGGCAGTAATCGAGCTCCGCAGCATCCTGCCCGAGAACGCTCTTGATCGTCTCCTCAAGATAGCGCCCCGGGTTGAGGCATACGGTTACGACGGAAAATCGCATGAGGGCGCTCAGCGGCCCACGGGAGGCAATCCCTGCCGGCCCGTCAGCAACTTCCAGACAGGACCAACCAGATCGCGGCGACCGGACAGGATCCTGATCAACAAGGCACCCAGCAGGGAAAGCCAGACCGTTGGCAAGGCGACCTTGCAAAAACGCCGGGTAAAGAGCAATCGGTTGCGCAGGGCGTAATAATCGCACGTGGCGCTCTTCCTGCGGGGATCGGTACTGGTCCCGATACTCCGGCCGATCTTGTGGTAGACGAGGCTGCGGGGCGCCCACCCCAACGCGAAGCGCCCGCGACCCCGCCAGGCCCAGTCGGTCTCCTCAAAAAAAAGGAAGTAATCTTCGGCCATGAGGCCAACCCGCTCGATAAACTCCCGAGAGACCAACATGGAGGCCCCAACCACGTAGTTCATCAGGAAAGGAGCGGCTTTGGCTTGCAGATGACACGGCTTCATTCGGCGCCAACGGCCATGCAGCCACGGCAAGCCGATCCAGCGACAGTAATACCCGCCACCGAGCGCCTGAATCCTTGACGGGTCATCATAACAGAGAAGTGTCGAGCCACAGATGCCAAGTTGCGGCCTGCTGGAAAATTCGGCGACCAGATGGCCCAAACTTGCCGGATCAACGACCGTGTCGTTATTCAGCAACCAGGCAAAATCAAAGCCGCCGCGCGCCAGCAGATAACGCAAGCCGACATTGTTGCCGCCCGCAAAGCCGAGGTTGCCACCTGTCCGGATGATGATCAGCGGCGGGTCGCAATCTGGATCACCGCCGACTTCGGCCGTCGCCCTGTCCAGTTCTGCAAAAGGGATGGGTTTCGCTACGGGAGGCAGTATCAACGGTCGTAACGTTGCGGGAGCATCGCAGGGCGCGACAGCCAGGCCGTTCGCCCAAGCCTTTACCCGTTCAACGGAACCGTCGCTCGACGCATTGTCACAGACAACGACCCGAACCTCCCGGTCATCAAGGCGGAAAAGACTTTCCAGGCATTCGACGGTATCCTTCCAACCGTTCCAGTTGACCAAAACGACGGCCACCCGGCTCATCGATAGACACTCCAACCAACAATCAGCAGCCAGAGGATGCCGGTTGCCAGCAACGGGACGTCCTTGATCAAGGCCGAAGAGGGATCCCCGCTCTGACCCGATTTGATCCGCAACAGGTAGCGCAGGAGCCCGAACATGCAGAGCGGCACCGAGTAAACCAGAAACGGCCAGGAGATGGCATAAATGGCATAGGTGACCAGCACGGCGGCGCCGGACAGGTACAAGGCGCTCTCGAGAAAACCGTCCGGATACTCTTCGAGGGTCGGACGATGTTCGCCGGCGGTCTCGCCGAGGGCGCGTCTTTCACTGTAGCGCTTGCCGACACTCAGGAAGATGGAGAGGAGGAATACCGTGAGGAACAGCCAGTCGGAAATAAACACGGCGAAAGCCTCGCCGCCACCGTACAAACGCAGGACGAAGCCGAGCGAGACACAAAAGATATCGATGATCGGCAGGTTCTTCAACAGCAGCGTGTAACTGATCGATACCAGCAGGTAAACCAACAGGAGATAAAAAAACTTCGGTGAGATCAGCCCTCCGATGGTCAGGCCGACGGTCATCAAAACTGCGGCCATCAGCATGGCGACAGGCTTTGAAACCGCTCCGGCGGGGAGCGGACGGGAGCACTTCTCAGGGTGGCGGACATCGCGGGGAAGATCGATCAGATCGTTAAACACATAGGTAGCGCTGGAAACAACGCAGAAGGCGGCGAATGGCAGGAACATCCGCAAGCCGAAGCCATAATGAAGAATTGCCCCGCTCAGAAGCGGGGGAAAGTAAACCATCAGGTTCTTTGACCATTGCCAAGGCCTCATCAATTGAATGACCGACAGCAGCCTCATGGCTTCACCAACCTAGCGGCAAGCAACTGCGCACTTGCCCGGTAATGGGCACCCGGGGGCGCCTCCGCAGCGGACTGCCGGAAACATTTCTGAGCATTTTCGTGATCATCAAGCCGCCAATAAACATATCCCAAGCGGTAGAGATAGAAGGGGTCGCGATAAACCGAATAGAGTTCCCTGTGCAGGGCAACATACTCCTCGAGAAGATCGCGAGAACTGTGAACCGAAATTTCACCGAGCAGAACCGCGTCGACCGCAAGCAGCGCTTCCTGGAATTTGTAATAAAGTGGCCGGTCCTTGTTGCGTTTTGCCAAAACCAGGGCCCGCGCCTCAACGTGGCGACCATTTTCATACAACAACCAGGCCCGCTGCAAATCGAGGGAGTCGGCATTGCGCAAGTCGGCCGGCGCGACATTGTTCTGAATAATGACGGCCGCCTCCTCCTTGCGCCCAGCTTCTCTCAAAAGACTGGCAAGAGTCGATTTGGCAAAAGGAAAATCGGGAGACTTGCGAACTGCATCCTCGAAAAGCAGGATATTGTCCTGCCAAAGGACATTGCGCTCAACCGTGGTCCAGACGATAAGGGCAAAAACCGCGGCTAGTACCCCGGCAAAAACCGCGATGAAGACCAGCGACAGGCCAAATGTTCCCCGACCGGGACCATGGCCAGACAGAAAAATGCGGAGGGGATATAGAGATAGCGCTCGGCAACCGGGGTCCAGGCCGGGCGCAGCAAAATCACCAGCAAGGCTGACAACCCGACGCAGAACGATGCGAGCAGCAGACCCGCCAGTTCGCCCCGGCGCCAAAGCGCCACACAAAGGCCAACCGCCACCAGAATCCCCAGAAAAGCATACCCGGCAGGGACATGGTCGATGGTCAGATTAAGCGGCCAGGGCCAAAAAAGTTTCTTTGTGTAGAAGCCAATGCCCCCGAGGACCGCGGTCAAGCTTGGCAGGCTGAGTTCGTACAGTTTGTGAAAGAGCCCCGCCCCAGCATCCTGCCGTAACAGGATTGGCCCCCGTATCACGAAGTAAAGCAAGGGAAGCCCGAGGAAGGGGGTCCCATACGCAAGGCTCTGCCGCAAAGTCAGCCGCCCACCGGGGGCACATCGGCTATAGCAGTAGATAATGAGCAGTGCCGCCGGCAGAAAAAACAAAGCCGTCTCTTTGCTAAGACAAGCGGGAAGAAGCAGGATGAATGAAGCCCACGCCAGAAGCGGTCGCTGTATCCGAATCGCACGGTGTAAAAGGTATGCCGATAGCAGTACAAAAAAACCTGCAAGCAAGTCACTGCGCGCGGAAATCCAGTTGACCGCTTCGGTATTGACCGGGTGGATGGCAAAGAGGAAAGTCGCCAGGAACGGGGGCCATTGGCTGGCCGGATCGACCTGAGAAGGAAGTTGCCTTGCGCAAAGAAACAGCAGTAACACATTGGCGGCATGCAGCAATACGTTGCCAAGGTGCATGAAGCTTTCTTCGGCTCCCCAGAGATAATAATCGGCCCAAAACGTCAGCCAGAGGACCGGGCGATAGTAGTAGTCGGTCGTTCGACTGAATACCTCCTGAAGAGACAGGTTTTGCTGATTGATGAGCACCCCGATCAGGGCCCGATCATCGAGGGGGTTGAGGGGGGCAAACAGCGATGAATAGTAAACGGCCAAGGTGACCAGCACCAGGATGACCCCCTGGATTCTGGCTGACGGCAGGCTCATGACTCTCGACCGATTATCTCCATGAAGAGGGCTTCGAGATTTCTCCTTTGGGTTTCGACCAACTCCACCTTCCCTCCCCGAGCAAACAGCCGTTCAGTAAACTCCTGATAGCGTTCGCGGGGCACTGAAACCTCCAGACATCTGCCGCCGCGATCAACGACCTTGAAGCCATCCAGCGCGGTCGCCGGGCAGTCACTGACCTGGACCAGGTAACCTTCGATCCCGGCCCGGAGCACCTGGTCAACACTCTGCACAAAACGCAACCGGCCGCCGGCGATGATGCCGACTCGATCACAAACCGCTTCCACGTCGGCAATCACATGCGTGCTGAAGAAGATGGTTTTGCCACGGTCCCGAAGCTCCTGCATCAACTGCTTGACCAGAACCCGCCCAACCGGATCGAGACCACTCATCGGTTCATCGAGGATGAACAGATCCGGATCGTGGAGTAGCGCCTGGGCCAACCCCAGACGCTGAACCATTCCCTTGCTAAACCCCCGCATCGGGCGATCGGCGGCCTTGTCCAAGTCGAGGAGGCGCAAAACCCGATCCGATTCCTGCTGTATGTCACTCGCCGACATCCGGAAACAACGACCGACCAGATCGAGATATTCACGTGCGGTCAGAAAATCATAAAAAGACGGATTTTCAGGAAGATAGCCGACCTTTTCGCGAGCCTGCCGCGACAAAATGGACTGATTAAAAATCCGCGCGGAACCACTGGTCGGCTTGATTTGCCCGACAAGGGTCTTGATGGTCGTGCTTTTGCCGGCGCCATTCGGCCCAAGAAAACCGAAGACTTCACCCCGCATAACCGACAGGTTCAAGTCGTCGAGGGCCAGAATCTGCTGATGCTTCTTGCCGGGAAAGGTTTTTGACAAACCTTCGATTGCAATGGCCTGCTTCATTTCCTGCGCCCCTCCCCCTCGGGCGGAGCAGCAACCAACTTGCTGGTGGTACGCACCTGACCGCGCTCGTCGAAAAAGAACGTCCCCCCATAAGGGTCTTTGGGGAGAGCCGGAAGAAGACGTACTTCAACAAGTTGCTCCGGCTGTTTCGGCAAACTGCCGAACCTGGCAGAGTAGGCATCCCGCGCCTTTTCAAGGGTCGTCGTGGCAATCAGTGCGTCGCGGCGCAACTCGTAGCTTCTGCGGACGGCCTTGTCCTTCGCTGTAAGGATCATCGACTCCAGAAACGCCAGACCAAGGGCAGACTGCTCGGATTCATAAAAATAGCGGGCGGCGAGCTGCGTATACAAGGGATTGTCCGAGCGTTCCGCAGCATATTGCATGTAAACCGCAGCCTTGGGATAATCCTTGAGAAAATAGGCGGAATTGAAACCAACATAAAAAGGCAGGGAAGCATCCCAGGTACGACGCTGCATCCCCTGTTCAAGCAGAGAATTGACCTCCTGGACCCGGCCGACATCCCAGGTAAACACGGCCTGGGCAAAGTAGTAGGAATCCATGTTGTACGGGTCGAGATCGACGACCGTCTGCACGGTTTTGAAGAGGTTGAAAAACTCGGGGCGAACGATGACGTTCTCCTGAAGCTTCTGCAACACGGAACCGTAGTAGAAGAGGATACGCATGACGATCAGCCCGGCCGTGGTCGTACGGTGTTCGCCGCTGGTCACCTTGAGGATCTGCGCATGCGGCAGATAGCCGAGTTTCACCTCGACGGGGCGATTTCTCTGCAAATCGGTGAACGGGATGATCAGGAGGGCATAAGCTGCCATCAGTAGACCGCAAAGCAGGCTCCGGGTCATGGCAACTCTCTCCGCTCGAATCCCAGCACGGCCAGGACCAACAGGATGCCGGTGTAAACCAGGGCATAGAGCGCCGTCAGCAATAACCCCTGGGCCGGGACAGGGAGCGCGTAGACCGCCTGCACCTGAAAATCGAAGGCGGAGAAGTTGGGGAGAAGGTAATAGGCCGCCTTTACCACGTTAGCCGAAACGGGGTCGATCCCTTTGCCAAATTCTCCGGTGACGTACTCATAAACCTCCTGGGAGGCTGATCCGCAGAAGTAGATGGCCAGCGTGCCGAAAAACGGCAAATAGAAGGACGTGCTGAGGGTCGAGAGCAACAGGGCCAGGGCGGAAAGAAGCAGGTATTTGCCGAGTACGCCACCGAGCGCCAGGGTGATATTGCCCCAGTGAATGGGGGTGTCGGACGGATAGGAAACTGAAGCTAGGAGGATGACCACGGCACAGCCAGCGCCAAGCACCAGAACCGACAAAACCAGGAACAGGGCGACACTGCAGAACTTGCTCAGGAGAAAGGTCGCGCGGCTCAGGGGGAGGGAAAGGATCGAACCGGTGTAGCGCCGCTCGACGTCGCGCCAGATCGAGGAAGCGCCAAGCAGCAGGGTGACCACCAATAGCACTGCGGACACGACCGACAGGGAGAGGGTGATCGACAGTTCCTGAACCTGGCGCATGGAAAAGCTGCTCAGGGCGGGAACCAGCAGGATCATGACCGCGGCGATGCCAAAGACGCCGTAGAGGATGCGGTCACGCAGCATCCCGCGCAGATGGTTGACGACAAGGGTGGAAAGTTTTGAAATCATTCGCGAATGCTAAAGAAAAAACCGGCTGGAGTCAATCTCCAGCCGGTTTTATTCACAAAAAGGTGCCGATTACATGGCAGTCCAGTTGCCACTTGCAAAGAAAGTGGAGGACGCGGCAGTAGGTGTCAGAGGAGCAGTATCATTACGATAAATCGCGGTCGAGTCGTGGGAAGAACCGAACGACTTAGCTACCGCTTTGATGCTGGGTGGTAAGCGTGTAGCCAGAGCCACTAGCGGTGACGATCCACCCGGCATAGACCCCTTTCGACAGTTTGCCGATCAGAGTGCTACCGGTTGTCGCCGTACCGCTGCTTGCACCGTACAAGGACTTGCCGGCGTCGGCAGAGGCAGGGGCGGCAGAGACCGCCGCAAACGAAGAAACGACCGTAGCGAAGAGCAGCACGATAGCCAGAGAGAATATCTTCTTCATAAGTAACTCCTTTGTCTCGTATAAATTATGGTGTGATTAGTTAGCTACTACCCGGCGATCAAGTCGACAGGATAAACCTGAGTGTCGGCCTTGAATGCTTCCATGCCGGTCTTGATGTTCTTCAGGTCGCTGTTGGACGCGCTGTTGTAGGCCTTCTCGCGATAGGCCGAGAACTGCGGGATGGCGATGGCCGCCAGGATGCCGATGATCGCGACGACGATCAGCAGCTCGATCAGGGTGAAACCCTTTTCGCCTTTACGAAACTTCTTCAACATAGTCAGTCTCCTTTCTTGGGTAGACACTCGCCCGGCCGGTCTGCCGAGCACGAATTGTTTGAACATTACCATGAGCAAGCGGCATGCCAAGTTCGAATTGACCGCAGACGTGTTGCAACTGACCGATATGACAAGGCTTTACCAAGGTAACCGTTGAAGTCCCAACGACTGAGGCGACCAGGAGGGGCAGATCAGATGACAAAAAAGGTCAATGGAAATTCAGGAGTCCATACCCCGGAGCTTTATCACTCCTCGTCAGGGTTATCGCCGTAGCCGAATTTGGCCAGGCGGTAGCGGATCGAGCGGAAGGTGATGCCGAGCAGCTCGGCGGCGGCCTTGCGCACGCCATTGGTGCGGGCCAGGGCCTTGAGAAGGATCTCCTTTTCGATCTCGCCGAGGTAGGCGTCGAGATCCATGCCGGTTTCGGGGATGTCGGTCAGCGGCGAGACACCGCCCGCCACCCCGGTGAGCAGGTTGGGGGGGAGGCAGTCGAGGGTGATCTTGCCGCCGTGGCCAAGGACCGTGGCCCGCTCGATGACATTTTCCAGCTCGCGCACATTCCCCGGCCAGTGGTAGTCAATCAGGCGGCGCATGGCATCCTCGGCCACCTGCACCCCTTTTTGGTTGGTGAAGCGCTCCCAGAACCAGTCGATCATCAGCGGGATATCCTCGCGCCGCTGGCGCAGCGACGGCAGGTCGAGGCGGATGACGTTGAAGCGGTAGTAGAGATCCTCGCGGAAGCTGCCATCGGCAACCGCCTCCTCGAGGCGGCGGTTGGTGGCGGCGATCACCCGCACATCGACCTTGAGCGCTTTGGTCCCGCCGACCCGGCGAAACTCGTTCTCCTGCAGGACCCGCAGCAGCTTGACCTGCATCATCGGCGGCAGTTCGCCGATTTCGTCGAGGAAGATGGTGCCGCCGGCCGCGGTCTCGAAGAGCCCCTCCTTCTGCCGGATGGCGCCGGTGAAGGAGCCCTTCTCGTGGCCGAACAGTTCGCTCTCCAGCAGGTTCTCCGGAATGGCTCCGCAGTTGATCGCCACGAAGGGCTGGTCGCGGCGGTCGCTCTGGTAATGGATGGCGCGCGCCACCAGTTCCTTGCCGGTGCCGCTTTCGCCGGTGATCAGCACCTTCACCTGGCTGGCCGCCACCTTGCGGATCAGGGTGATGACATCCTGCATGGCCTTGGACTTGCCGACCAACCCCTCGAAGGAGTAGCGCTTGCCCAACTCTTCCTTGAGGGCCAGGTTCTCCTGGCGCAACTCGCGCCGTTCCAGGGCGTTCTTGACGATGAGACGAATCTCCTCGTTCCTGAACGGCTTGGTGATGTAGTCGTAGGCGCCCTGCTTCATCGCCTCGATCGCCTCCTCGGTCGTGGAGAAGGCGGTGATCATCAGCACCACGGTTTCCGGGGAGCGCTCCTTGATGTGCCGGAGCAGTTCGAGACCGGTCATGCGCGGCATCTTGATGTCGGAGATCACCAGGTCGTAGGCGTGGTCGCGCAGGTGGGTGGCCGCCTGGGCGCCATCGACGGCGGTATCGACCTGGTAGCCCTCGCGATGCAGCATGATGCTCAGAAATTCGCGCAGGCTCTCTTCGTCATCGACGATCAGAATCCGGTGTTTTTTCGGGTCGGTCGACATGGATCGAGTAATCTCCCTGAAAATGCGATTCGTAAAACGTAAAACGTGAAAGGTAAAAGGTCCTTCGGCCGTTATCGATTCAACGATTCAAAGTGCGCAGCGCAACTCAACCCTTCAACTGCTTTGCCGGCACTGTTCCGGCAATTCGATGATGAAGCAGGCACCGCCCAGGCTGGACGGCTCGACGTAGATACGGCCGCGGTGGGCCTCGATGCTGGCATAGACGTTGGCCAGACCAAGACCGGTGCCACGATCCTTGGTGGTGAAAAACGGTTCGAAAATCCGCTCCCGGGCTTCGGGAGCGATCCCGGTCCCGCTATCCTCGATCATGATCTCACCCGAGGCGGCATTCACGCTGATCCGGATCGTCCCCTTGGCAGCAGTGGCATCGACGGCGTTGATCAGCAGGTCCCAGACCGCCTGGCGCAGCTTCTGCCGATCGACCAGTATGGTCACCGACGCGGGGTAAAGCTTCTCGAAAGTCGCCCCCTCGGCCTGTCCGCCGGCACGCAGCAGAGCGATCAGTTCATCGAAGAGCGCGGCGATGTCGACGGATTCCATCTGCAGGGGCGATGGCCGCGCGAAGTTGAGAAAATCGCCGAGCAGAAGATTGAGCCGGTCTACTTCCTTGATGACGATCCCCATCAGCCGCCGGTTCTCTCCGCCAATCCCGGGATCTTCCCTGAGCAACTGCACCGAGCCGCTGATCGACGCCAGCGGGTTGCGGATTTCATGGGCCAGACCCGAGGCGAGGCGCCCCACCGCGGCCAGGCGGTCAGCCCGCTTGAGCTGCTCCTCCAGGGCCTTCACCCCGCTCAGGTCCTGAAAGGCTACCAACAGGCCAAAATCGCGCTCCTGCGGATCCCGCACGTGGCTGGCCGAATAACCGAGGATCAGTTTGCTCCCCCCCCGGTTTCTGACGACGACTTCGCCGCGCTGCAGGGAAATGCCGAGGGTGCGATCAATGTCAGCGAACGGCGGGAAAAACACCTCCACGGGTCGATTATAGACATCCTCCAGCCGATAGCCACTGATCCGCGCCGCGGCCTGGTTGAATGAGCGAATCCGCCCCTCCGGGCTGACCACCATCAGGCCACTGGTGATGTTGGCAAGAATCGCCCGGTTGAGTTGCTCGAGTTCACCGTAGTCGATCTCGCGTTGTTCGCGGGCCTGCTCACTGCGGCGCAGACGCTCGGCCAGGTAACCGCTGAGCAAGGCGGTGAGGAAAAAAGAGCCGACGTGAATGAAAACCGAGTAGAAGACGTCGTGGTAACGGAGCGTTTCGGGAAAAGGCTGTCCGCCGAAGAGCGGCATGTAGCGATAGTATTGGAGATCGAGCAGGCTGCCGTGCAGGATCGCCGCCGCAGAGGCGACAACAAACAGCTGCCCGCGGGGGAGAAAGACGCTGGCGGCAACGATGATCAGGATAAAGAGAAACGAATAAGGGCTCTCCACCCCACCCGTCATGTAGATGACGACGAGGACGAAGAGGAGGTCCCAGGCGATCTGGGCGTGGACGAAGCGAGTGAACTGCTCGAGACGCTTGAGAATGAAGGCCGAAGCCGTCGTCTGCAGCCCGGCGAGGGCGATCAGGCCAAGCAGCCAGGGGACCATGGCCGGCGATGCCGTACTGCTACGGCCCAGGTGGTAGATGATGGCGCCGACCAGAAAAAAGCCGATGACCGCCAGCCTGGCACCAAGGTACCAGGAGAGCAGTCGCCGGATTTGTGGATCACTTGCCGGGTGGGGCGGCGAGGAGACCATGCTGTTAATAGCTATCCGCCGACGGCCCCGGCCAGCTTGAAGATCGGCAGGTACATGGCGACGACCAGACCACCGACCGTGGTGCCGAGGAAGAGCATAAGCAGAGGTTCCATCATCGCCGTCAGGTTGCCGACCGCATCATCGACCTCGTCGTCATAGAAATCGGCGATCTTGTTGAGCATGGTGTCGATGGCGCCGGACGATTCGCCGACGGAGATCATCTGGCAGACCATTGACGGGAAGACCCCCGACTGTTCCATCGGTTCGGCGATGGTCTTCCCTTCGCTGATGCTCTGCCGCACCTTGTAGATGGCATTTTCGACGACCTTGTTGCCGGCGGTTTTGGCAACAATCTCCAGGCCGTCGAGGATCGGCACGCCGGAGGAAATCATGGTGCCGAGGGTTCGGCTGAATTTGGCGACGGCCACTTTGCGGATCAGCGGCCCCATGACCGGCAGCCGGAGGAACAGCGCATCCATCTGTAAACGGCCGACGGGGGTCGCATAATATTTTTTGAAGGCCCAACTGCCGACGAAGAAGCCGCCGATCGCGACCAGAATATAGCGCTGGATCAGGTTGCTGAGCGTGATGACGACCTGGGTCGGCATCGGCAACTCGCCGCCGAAGTCCTTGAACATCTTTTCAAAGGAAGGGATGACGAAGATCAGGATGACTGCAATGACGATGACCGCAATGCCGATGATGGTGGTCGGGTAGGTCATGGCGCTCTTGACTTTCTTCTTGAGCTTGAGCGCCTTTTCTATATACGCCGCCAGGCGGTTGAGAATGGTGTCGAGGATACCGCCAATCTCGCCGGCGGCCACCAGGTTGACGTACAACTCATCAAAAGCTTTCGGGTGTTTCTTCAAAGCGTCCGCAAAGGTCGAACCGGACTCGACGTCCTCCTTGACCTTGAGCAGAATTTTCTTGAAGGTTGCGTTCTCCTGCTGCTTGCCGAGAATGTCGAGGCACTGGACCAGCGGCAGGCCGGCATCGATCATGGTGGCAAACTGGCGGGTGAAGACCACCAGATTCTTGGAGGTAATCTTAGGCGCGAATATTTTGATATCAATGTCGAGCCCCTTGCCACGTTCCTTGATGTTGCCCGGCTGGATCCCCTGGCGGCGAAGCTGGGCAATGACGGCATCCTGATTGGGGGCTTCCATCTCCCCCTTGAGCGTCTGGCCGGACCGTGTGACACCTTCCCAGCTGAATTTAGCCATGACTGATCTCGTTCCTTCCTACCGCTTCTGGACACTGGTAGTGATGCCGCGGCGCAGGGCGGCCTGCGGGTTGGCAACCATCTCCTTGAGTTCTTCGGTGTCGGGTGACCGGGACATGGCGTCTTCCAGGGAGATGATCTGCTTGTGGTAAAGGCTGAACAGGCACTGGTTCATGGTCTGCATGCCGTATTTGTCCTGCCCCATCTGCATTTGCGAATAGAGCTGGTGAACCTTGTCGTCGCGGATCAGGGCACGGATCGCGGTGTTCGGCACCATGATCTCCAGGGCCAGCACCCGTCCCTTACCGTCGCGCTTGCGGAGCAGCGTCTGCGACAGCACCCCTTCGAGCACGAAGGCCAGCTGGGTGCGCACCTGCTGCTGCTGATTGGTCGGGAAGACGTCAATGATGCGGTTGATGGTCTGCACCGCCGAGTTGGTGTGCAGGGTGGCAAAGCACAGGTGACCGGTTTCGGCGATGGTCAGCGCCGCCTCGATGGTCTCCAGGTCGCGCAACTCGCCGAGCAGGACGATGTCGGGATCCTGGCGCAGAATGTACTTGAGCGCATTCTTGAAGGAGTAGGTGTCGGAACCGACCTCGCGCTGGTTAACCACGCACTGCTTGTGCGGGTGCAGATACTCGATGGGGTCCTCGATGGTGATGATGTGCTCGTGGCGCTCGGAGTTGATCTTGTCGATGATCGAGGCGAGGGTCGTCGACTTCCCCGAACCGGTCGGCCCGGTGACCAGGACCAGACCGTTGGTCTTGCGGGAGATATCCGTGACCACCTGCGGCAGACCGAGCTCTTCGAAGGAGAGGAACTGGTAGGGGATCAGGCGGAAAACCCCGCCAAGGGCACCGCGCTGCATAAAGATGTTGCCACGGAAACGGGCTAGCCCCTTGACGCCGAAGGAGAAGTCGAGTTCGTTGTTCTCCTCGAACTTGCGCTTCTGCTGCTCGGTCAGGATGCTGTAGCAGACGTGCTTGGTATCGGCCGGCAGCATGGTGCGCATCTTGATCGGCGTCATGTGGCCGTTGACGCGGATTTGCGGCGGCGTCCCGGTAGTGACGTGCAGGTCGGAGGCCCCGGCCTGGACCATGGTGTGCAGCAGCTGCTGGATGGAAAAGTTCTCGGTTGCTGGCTGGTCGGACATGTTGGCTACCTGTCTGTTAGGGGCTGGGGTCTAGGGGCTGGGGACTGGCAACAACTAGTCCCCAGCCCCCAGTCCCCAGCCCCTGTCTTTAGTCATCAGCGATGGTGCAGCGCAGTACTTCCTCGAGGGAGGTGACCCCCTCGGCCATCTTGGTCAACCCCGACTGGCGCATGGTCTTGACCCCAAGGCGCATCGATTCGCGCTTGATCTCGGCGGTGTTGGCACCGGCCAGGATCATCTCGCGCAGCTCCTCAAACATCGGCATGACCTGGTAGAAACCGACGCGGCCCTTGTAGCCGGAGTCGTTGCAGGTCGGGCAACCCTGCCCCTTGTAGCAGACGAAGCCGTCAAGGTCCGCTTCTTTGACCCCGGCCTGGATCAGCACTTCCTTGGGAACTTCCTCCGGTGCCTTGCATTCGGAGCAGACGCGGCGGGCCAGGCGCTGGGCGGTGATCAGGTTGACCGCCGAGGCGACCAGGAACGGCTCGATCCCCATATTGAGCAGGCGGTTGACGGTGGCCGGAGCATCGTTGGTGTGCAGGGTGGAAAGGACCAGGTGACCGGTGAGCGCCGCCTTGACACCGATTTCGGCGGTCTCGAAGTCACGGATCTCACCGATCATGATGATGTCCGGGTCCTGGCGCAGGAAGGCGCGCAGGGCCGCGGCGAAGTTGAGGCCGATCTCCTCGTGCATCTGCACCTGGTTGATGCCGGCGAAGTTGAACTCGACAGGATCCTCGGCGGTGGAGATGTTCTCGGTGACCTTGTTCAGTTCGGCCAGGGCGGAATAGAGGGAAACAGTCTTCCCGGAACCGGTCGGCCCGGTGACCAGCACCATGCCGAAGGGTTTGTGGATCGCCTCTTTGAACCATTTGAGCGCCGACGGCTCGTAACCGAGCTTGGTCATGTCCAATTGCAGGTTGGACTTGTCGAGGAGCCGCATGACCACCTTCTCCCCGAACAGGGTCGGCAGGCAACTGACCCGGTAGTCCATGTCGCTGCCGCCGGGGAGCTTGATCTTGATGCGGCCGTCCTGCGGCAGGCGGCGCTCGGAGATGTCCATCTCCGACATGATCTTGATGCGCGAGGTGATGGCGTTCTTGAGTTTCATCGGCGGCTTCATCACTTCGTGAAGCACGCCGTCGATGCGATAGCGGACGCGGAACGACTTTTCGTAGGGCTCGATGTGAATGTCGGAGGCGCGCTTCTTGATGGCGTCGGTGAGGATCAGGTTGACCAGCTTGACGACCGGGGCGTCCTCGGTGGCCTTCTCCAGGGCGCCGACGTCGATCTGCTCGTCATCATCGACCAACTCGAGGTCGATGTCCTCCATGTTGCCCATGACATCGTCGAAAGAGGCGCTCTGGTCGTAATACTTGTCGATGGATTGCTTGATGCTCGCCTCGGCCGCCACCACGATCTCGACGTTGTAGCCGGTCATGAACTTGATGTCGTCGATGGCAAAGATGTTCGACGGGTCGGCCATGGCGACGATCAGCGTGGACCCGGCGCGGTTGACCGGAACCAGCTGATATTTCTGAGCGACTTCGGCGGGGACCAGCTTGATGACGTTGGGATCGATGTCGAATTCGGCGAGATTGATGGAAGGGACGCCATACTGGCGGGAAAGGAACGCAGCCAGGTCCTCTTCCTTGAGGTAACCGAGCTTGACCAGGCTGGCCCCGAGCCGCCCGCCGCTGGTACGCTGCTCTTCCAGCGCCTTGGCGAGCTGCTTCTCGTCAATCAGCTTATTGCGAACCAGAAGTACGCCGAGTCGGTTGGTCGTCATGAGAAGTTCCGAATCCCCCCGGATAAGTATAAACCGCCGTATTGTAGCCAATCGCACGTCAGCCTGTCAAGCGCAACCGGCCACTGACAGAGGCCGTAACTGACCGAAATCAAATACTTATTTTTCACAACCCAGGCATTCGATGGCTGTCCGCATAATCCCCGCCGGCGCAGGCTCGGCAAACCAGAGACGAAAGGCCTCCTCCCCCTGCCCGACCAGCATGCCGAGGCCATCGGCTACCGGCAGACCGGCAGCACGGGCAGCTGTCACCAACGGCGTTGTTGCCTGACCATAGATCATATCGTAAACCGCGCCGCCGGGACGCATGCAAAGCTCGAGCGGCAGCGCCAACGCTTCGCCCTTCAGCCCCGCCGCCGAGCAGTTCACCAGCAGGTCAACGCCATCCCCCAGACGCACCGGCAAATCCGCCGCAAGTTGGAGAGCAGCAAGAGCCGTGCCTTCCAACTTCGGCGCCAGGCTGGCTATCAAAGCTTCCGCCCGCTGCAAGGTTCGATTGGCGACCCCGATCCAGGCGGCACCGGCCCGGGACAGGGCCACCACTGCCGCGCGGGCAGCGCCGCCGGCACCGGCGACCAGTACGCGCCGGCCCCGAACGTCGACGCCCAGATCTTCAGCGACAGCCCGCAACAGCCCCAAGCCATCGGTATTGTAGCCACATAAGCGGCCATCACGATTGACGATGGTGTTCACCGCTCCGGTCAATGTGGCTATCGGATCGAGTTCATCGAGCAGCGGACAGACCGCCTCCTTGTGGGGAATGGTCAGGTTGACTCCAGATATTTGCAGGGCGCGCACGGCACACACGGCGTCACACAACTGTGCAGGGGTGACGTGAAATGGCACATAGACCGCGTCAATTCCCGCTTTCTGCAAGGCGGCGTTCTGCATGGCCGGTGACAGGGAATGGGCAACCGGATCACCGAAGATGCCGACGATACGGGTTGAACCGGTGATGGGCATGGATGAAACTCCTAAGTGCATAAGTCCTATTTCTCCCGTTGGTCGAAATGACAATTCACCTGGTTGTCATTTAGAGCGTAGCGAGAAATCATGGTTATTCTGGTGGCTGCATGGAAGGACCATTCCGCAATCGAAGGTTTCCTTGTAGACCAGCACCCGCGTGGTGGCGAGGAGCGGGCGCGCCCGTTCGATGTCGGCTTTAACCGCCGCCTGCAGCGCCTCGACCGACGGAAAACGCTGCACATCACGGAGACGCTCGACGAAATAGAGCCGCAAACGCGCTCCGTAAAGGTCGCCGGTGAAATCGAGGAGATGAATTTCGAGGGTCGGTTCGGCCCCGGCAAAGGTCGGCCGCCGACCGAGGTTGACGACCGCATCGTACATGCGCCGGCCATGACGCACACGGACCGCGTAGACCCCTTCGCGCGGCAGCAGTTCCTTGGCGGTGACCAGGTTGGCCGTCGGGAAACCGAGCCGCCGGCCGCGGCCGGCACCGCCGACCACCCGACCATCGAGGGTAAAGTGGCGGCCGAGAACGCCGACCACGCCATTGACATCGCCCCGCAGCAGGGTCTGGCGGATGCGCGTTGAACTGTAGACTTCGCTGCCGGCACGCAGCGGCTCGAGCACTTCGAGGGTAAAACCGTGGCGCTTGGCGGCGGCGGCGAGAAAGGCCGCGTCTCCTTCGCGGTTACGGCCGAAGGCATAGTCGTAGCCGATCACCAGGTGACGGACGCCGAGCCGGCCGACCAGGATGCCGTTGATGAAGTCGGCGGCCGCGAGGGCCGCCAGTTTGCGGTTGAAGGGGAGGATCACCAGCAGGTCGATGCACGAGGCGCGGATCAGGCGGACCTTTTCCTCGGGGGTGTTGATACGCGGCGGCGCCTTCTCCGGGGCAAGCAGGCGCAGCGGGTGCGGCTCGAAGGTGATGACCGCGGCAGCGGCCTGCCTTTCGCGGGCGCCGGTTACGACGCGGCGGAAGATCTCGCGGTGACCGAGGTGCACCCCGTCAAAGTTGCCGATGGTGACCACCGTACCGCCGGGCGGGGGGACCAGTTGCGAAAGACAGCGGGCGATCTTCACCGATCCCTCCGACGGGGAGAGCCTTTAGTGCTGAGTGCTGGGTGCTGAGTGCTGAGTGAACCCCTTTTCGTTCGGGGGGCGGTGCGGAGGGGCCGAGGGGCCGGCTGCTCGCCTGCCAGGCGAAAATCGATTTCGCGGCGGTCCGGATCGACCCGGTGGACCGTGACGACCACCGGGTCGCCGATGGTAAAGCGACGGCGCCGGCTCATCCCGGTCAGGCTGTGGGTGGCTTCGTCGAACTGGTAGTAGTCGTCGGCAATCGCGGAGATGTGCACCAACCCCTCGACGAAAATCTCCGCCAACTCGACGAAAAGCCCGAAGGGCTGAACCGAGACCACGAAGCCGCGGTGCTCCTCGCCGATCCGCTCCAGCATGTACTGGCACTTCTTGAGGCTGACGATGTCGCGCTCGGCCTCCATCGCCCGCCGCTCGCAGTGCGAAGAGCGCTCGGCAATCTCTTCGAGAGTCGCCGGCAGCCGGGCGTTACGTTCGCCGGGAAGCTGCAACTGGCGGCGCAGCAAACGGTGGGTGATCAGATCGGGGTAGCGGCGGATCGGCGAGGTGAAATGGCAATAGCAGTTGGCCGCCAGGCCGAAATGACCCCGGTTGTCCACGCTGTAGCGTGCCTGGGGGAGGCTGCGCAGCAGCACGTGGTTGATCAGCTTCTCCTCCGGCGTGCCGGCAACCCGCTCCAGCAACTCCTGCAGCAGCTTGGGTTTGATCCCCTCGGCGGGGATCGCCAGCCCCTGGTTGAAATGGGCGATGAATTCCTGAAAGGCAGCCAGCTTCTCTTCGCCGGGCGGTTCATGAATCCGGAAGAGCTGGGGCACGCGCCGCCCGTCGAGCCATTCGGCGACCGCCTCGTTGGCGGCCAGCATGAACTCCTCGATCAGGCGGTTGGCGAGGGTGCGCTCGGAGCGCACGATCTGCTCTGGACGGCCACGCAATCCGAGGATGACCTCCGCCTCGGGAAGATCGAAATCGAGGCTGCCGCGCTCGTGGCGGCGGGCGATGCGCAACTCGGCCAGTTCGCCCATGACCGCCAGCATGTCGAGCAGGTGAGCGTGGTTTGCGCGGGCTTCAGGATCACGATCGACCAGGATTTTCGCCACCTCGGTGTAGGTGAGACGCGCCCGACTGTGGATCACCCCGGCGCAGAAGCGCGCCTGCTGGCGGTGGCCACGGCCGTCGAAGGTGAGTTCGGCAGCCATCACCAGGCGGTCAACGGCGGGTTTGAGGGAACAGATGCCGTTGCTCAGGTCCTCGGGGAGCATCGGCAGGCAACTCCCAGGGAAATAGACGCTGGTGCCGCGATTGAGCGCTTCGCGGTCGATGGCACCGCCGGCAGGAACGTAACGGGCGACGTCGGCAATCGCCACCCACAGGCGGTAGCCGCCCCCGGGCAACCGTTCGATGGCCACGGCGTCGTCGAAATCTTTTGCCGTTTCGCCATCGATGGTCACAAACGGCAGGTGGCGCAGGTCCTCACGGCCGGCCAGCTCGGCTTCGGCCACTTGGGGCGGAATGGCAGAGGCCGCCGCCAGCACCTCGGGCGGGAAAGCGTGGGGCAGGCCGAAGCGTTCGGCGGCGACGCGGATTTCCACGGCCGGATCGTCGCTTGCTCCGAGCACCTCGACCACTCGGGCCGTGGCCGCCTGCGCCCGCCCTGGGTAGGTCTCGATACGTGCCGTCACCACCTCGCCGGGGCGCGCGCCCCCCTCCCCGCCGCGCGGAATAAAAAAACTCTCGCGCAACTGCGGATCGACCGGCACCAGCCTGGCCACCTCGTGAACCAGCTCGAAGCGGCCGAGCAGCGTCTCATGCGCACGCTCCAGCACCCGCATCACCCGACCTTCGGGACGACCGCGCAGGCCGCGCTCGATGGCGACCAGGACCCGGTCGCCGTGCATCGCCGGGCGCACGTGGCGGGCGGGGACAAACAGGTCGTCACTGCCGTCGGTACCGTCGGCGGTGAAAAAGCCGTAGCCGTCACGATGCAGCGCCAGCGTCCCGGAGAGGGAACGACCCCGCCGGGCCAGGGCATAGCTCCCGCCCTTGCCGCAGACCAGCACACCATCGCGCTCCAGTTGCTTGAGATGACGTGACAGGATCTTGCGCTCGCCGGCATCGATTTCAAAGGCCGACTGCAGGTCGCGCAAAGAGAGGGCCTTGCCGCCGCGGCGTTCGAGCAGGTCGAGAATTTGCTGGGTGGTCACCATACTTAAACCGGCAACGCCCCCGGAGTGCGGGGGCGTCGGACGAACTCAGGGATTGGCCGGGGTCGGCGCGGCGGGCGCCGGGGACGCGCCGCGCCCCCACAGATGCTGGCCGAACTTGCGGTAGCCCTGCACGTTATAGAGACGCATGTCGATCTTCGGGTCGATGGTCAGCACTTGACCATTGAGCAGCGGCTGCAGGTGTTTGGCGAGCACCGCGCCGCCGCCGCCGGTGATGATCATGGCGTCCATGTCCCAGTCGTCGGCCCACAGACGGTCGACCTCATTGGCCACGGCGGCCGCCAATTGGCCGAAAACCTGGTCGGTCATCCCTTTGAGATCGTAGTCCTTGCCGCGAATCTTGATGTTGCCGCGGTCGATGGCCTCGTAAAGCCGGTAGAGTTCGACGTTGATCCCGCTGCTCTCGCGCAGCTTGGTGGCAATGACGTTGAAGGCCCGGGCGATACCGGAATCAGTGGTGCGACTGCCACGCTCGGAATAGCGCATCTTGTCGGAAATGGTGTAGTCGGCGGTGCGGAAGCCGACATCGATGATGCCGATCTTTTCGCGGACCAGGCGCTTGTCGGCGAGTTCCCCCTGGCTGTTGAGCATGTGATTGAAGAGGGAACCGAAGGGCTGGGGGATAACCCGCACCTTGCTGATGCTGAGCGACTTCTCCTCGCGCTTGCCGGCCGCATCGACCAGCACCACCTGGTGTTCGCCAAGCAGCAGCTTGGCCAGTTCGTCCTTATGCTTCTGGTAGGAGCCGATCGGCAGACCGGTCACCAGGTTGACCGGCACGAACCCCTTGACCGCCCGGGCGGTGGCGGCCAGGGCCAGAACCTTGGCGAACTTGCCAATGAACTGGGCCTGGTCGAGAGTGAAAAAACGCACGTTGCTCTGCCGTTCGGCAAGTTCGCCGACGAAGTACGACTTGCCGTCGACCTCGACCTGCAGGTAGTCCTCCTCGGCCGCACCGGCCGGGAGCATCTGCTCACGGAACTGGATGTCGGTCGACTCGCCGAGCACCGACTTGAAGATCAGCTCCTGCTGACCGCTGGCGGCCTTGGTGAAACCGAAACCGATGTCAATCCCCAGAATTTCCAAGTCGCGCCTCCCTAACTGCTCGCAATCGGTCATGTCAGACGGCGTCCGCACAAGATGCGGTCACCGTTTGACACTATAGGAAAAGGGGGCTGCGGATGCAAGGAGGAAAGGAGCAGATGGAAAGGGGCAGAACCCCGCTATCCGACTTCCCTGCGCACGAAGATCTCACTGGCCAGTTCTTCATCGACGGCAAACTCCGAATGGCCGACCTTGAAGATATAGGAAGGATAGGTGCGCAGCAGGGTCACCGAGGTACCGGGAAGCACTCCCATGGTCATCAGCTTCTGCATCTTGCGTACGTCGGTGGCGGCAAGATAGGCGATTTCGCCAGGCTCGCCGGGCTTGAGTTCGGTCAGGGCGACGACGCCGACCTCGCCGGTGGCGCGGGCCTGTTCGCAGCAGGTGCCCGGGGGGATCGCCTTGCCGTGGGGGCAGGTGGCCGGGTGGTTGAGCAGGGTGCAGATCTTGGTGTCGACGCCGTGGTGCAGCAGGTGCTCGAACTCGCAGGCCCGCTCGTTGCCGGACTGCCCCTGGATATCGAGAATATCCATCATCAGCCGTTCGGCCAGGCGGTGTCGGCGCACGGTCAGGCGCGCTTCGTCGCGCCCCTCGGGACGCAGGCGGACCCGGCTGCCGTGCACTTCGACGTAAATCATTCCAAGCAGTTCCGCCAACCCCTGGTCGTCGGCATCGATCCCCAGGACGGCAAAGTCAGCGGCGGGCTGCCCCTGCTCTTCGGTAGCGATCCACAGCGCTTCGAGGATCTCCTCGGCCTTGGCCGATACTTTCATGGCTTGTTTCCTTTCTCCGGCTTGAACAGTTTATCCAAAAATTCGGGAACGACAGGATTCTCCTGGCCACAGTAGGGGCAATGAATCTTGTGGCACCCGCCGAGGCAGGAGCCACACCCCTCTTCGCGCAACATTGCGACGGTCAGTTCATGCTCGCAGAAGGTGCACTTCATCCGAGGATTCCCGTGACCAGCAGCAGGCGGTTCAGTCCGAAGCCGACGCTGAAGGCCAGGACGGTGACCAGTGCAAAGATGAGCAGCGCCACCTTCCAGCCACGCTCCTTCTTCATGACCAGGAACTGGGCCACGCAGGGAACAAACAGCGTCAGGGTCACCGCGGCGACGGTCAACTGCAATGGATCGAGCAAGCCGTTGGTCTGCAGGTCGTACAGCCCGGCTGCCCCGAAGTCGCGACGGAAGAAGCCGATGATAAACGCTGCCGCCGTCTCCTTCGGCAAGCCCAGCAGGCCCATGACCGGCTGCATGACATTTACCAGCCAGGCCAGCGCGCCGCTGAGCTTGCCGGCCCACAGCAACACCGAAGCGATCATGAACAGGGGGAGGATCTCCAGGAAGTACCACTGCATGCGGGTCAGCGTCTTGACCAGCACGTTGCGCGGCTGCGGCAGGCGCATCGGCGGGATCTCCATGTAGAACATCGGCCGCTCGCCTGGGACCACCTTGGCGGCCAGCAGGCCGACCAGCAGGAAGATGCCGGTGAGCGTGGCGACCCACACCGCCAGGGCAGCCGGCACCCCCGACAGCAGGCCGAGGATCACCCCCATCTGCGCACTACACGGAATCGCCAGGGTCAGCAGCAGGGTGGCAATGATCCGCTCGCGCACCGTCTCCAGGGTGCGCGTCACCACGGTGGCCATGGTGTCGCAGCCGAAACCGAGGACCATGGGGATCACCGCCCGGCCGTTCAGGCCGATGCGTTTGAAGACCCGGTCGACCAGCATGGCCAGGCGCGGGAAGTAGCCGCTGTCCTCGATTATGGCGAAGGCGATGAAGAAGGTGCCGACGATCGGCAGGATGATCGCCACGGCATAGCGCAGCCCCAGGGTAAAGAGACCGTATTCGCCGACCACCAGCTCACGCAGCCAGTACCAGGGGACTTGCTGCTCGAACCAGGCGATCGCCCAGGGGTTGAGGTGCTCCTCGAAGAGCGTCCCCTCGAGGAGATCGACGACCGTACCGGCACCGAAACCGCCGACGAACTGGTAGAGGCCGAAGTAGAGAACCAGCAGCAGCAGCGGCACGCCGGTCCAGGGGCTCATGGTCAGCGCCGACAGCCTTTCGGCGAAGGCCGGCCTGATCCCCGCCTGCTGGACGACCACGCCGTCGAGCAGCCCCTTGCAGATCCGCTTTCGCTCCAGACTGATACGCAGGTGCAGGTCGACACGCCGTTCGAAGACCACGGCGTTGACTGCCTCCTCGATCACGGCAGCGTGGGCACCTTCCCCCGCCCGGACCCGCTCCTGCAGCTCCTCATCGCGCTGCATCAGCAGCAGGGCCAGGCTGCGGCGCTCGAGCCGGTAGTCACCGCGGATCAGCCCGGCAATGCGCTCGATGTCCTTTTCCAGGTCGGCGGCATAGGCAAAGGTCGCCCGCTGCGGACGATACTCGGTGATGGTCTGGCGCAGTTCACCCAGGCCGCGCTTGCGGCCGATCGCCGCGCTGACCACCGGGATGCCGAGCTTTTCGTCGAGCAGCGCGGTGTCGATGCGCATGCCGACCCGCTCCGCCTCGTCGATGATGTTGACCAGCAGCAGCACCGGCAGCCCCGCCTCGATCAACTGGATGGTCATCGGCAGCATCCGCTCGAGGTTGCGGGCATCGACCACGTGGATGACCACGTGCGGGTCTTCTTCGAAGAGGATGCGCCGACCAACCCGCTCCTCCTCGGTGATCGGCAGCAGCGCGTACATTCCGGGGGTGTCGAGCACCTGGTAGTGCACACCGCCGATGAGGCAGTGGCCGCGCGACACCTCGACGGACGTCCCCGGATAGTTGGAGACGGTAGTGTAGGCGCCGGTCAGGCTGTTGAAGACCACACTCTTGCCGACGTTCGGGCAACCGACCAGGACGATCTTCTTTTCGCTGTCGGCTTCTTTATGCAAAACGCTCACAATGACTGCTTTCGTTGTTTTTGATAATCATTTTCACACATAACCACAAAAAAAACTCCAGGGGGCGGAGTTTGCCGCGTCGAGCGCAGCGAATGATCCTCGCCCCGACGGAAACTTGCTGCGCTTCGAACATCCGTCGAGACTGCGGTCAACCGCTGCGCTCGGCGCCCGTATCGAGGGTGGCCTGACACTCCCGACACCGCCCGTACAACTCCAGGCGGTGACGCTCGATGCGAAAGCCGTGCTGGTTGGCGACGGTTTCCTGCAGCGCCTCGATCTGCGGGTTCTCAAACTCAACGATGGCGCCGCAGTCGGTACAGATCAGGTGGTCGTGATGCTCTTCGCCGGCACGCGTCTCGTAGCGGGTCTGACCGTCGCCGAAGTGACGAGGTTCGGCGATGCCGCACTCGGCAAAGAGTTTGAGGGTGCGATGGACCGTGGCGTAGCCGATCCCCGGGTGAAGAGAGCGCAGGCTCAGGTAGAGTTCCTCGGTGGAGAGGTGGGCCCCGGCCCGCAGGAACTCATCAAGGATGATTTCGCGCTGGCGGGTCGACTTGAGCCCCTGGGTGGCGAGGTAGGTGCGGAAATCGTCTTTGGCTTTGATTGATGTCATGTTGTTGGCTATTGAAATTGGATTTCAATTTAAACGAAAGGAAAGAGCGCGTCAAGCAGCAAGTTGGCCACCGCTGCCCGGCGAATCTCGCCTTGGCAGACGGAAACTTGCTGCGCTTCGGACATCCGTCCGCTGGCAGGGATCTCCGCCGGGCAGCGGCTTGTCGGATAAGTTAGGAGAATCGCGTCAAGTAGCAAGTTGGCCACCGCTGCCCGGCGAATCTCGCCTTGGCGGACGGAAACCGCTGCGCTTCGGACATCCGCGCTGGCAGCGATCTCCGCCGGGCAAGCGTGCTTGTCGGATAAGTTGGGAGGATTACCCCTGCACCGGCAGCCACTGGTACAGCTGCATGGTCAGCCAGCCAAGCTTGCCGGAGATCAGCAGCAGGCCGACCAGGATAAGCAGGCCGCCGGTGATGATCTCGGTCAGGCGGATGTATTTGCGGAAATGCTTGAAAGAACGAGAGGAACTGGTGAAAAAGCAAGGCCGGACACCAGGAAGGGTAGTCCCAAACCAAGGGAATAGATGGTCAGCAACAGGAGCCCGCGCCCTGCCTGCCCCGAGGTTGCGGCCATCATCAGAATCGAGGCGAGAATCGGTCCGATGCAAGGGGTCCAGCCGGCGGCAAAGGCCAGCCCGACCACGAAAGTGCCGAGGTAGCCACTCGGCTTGCTGTGCAGATGCACGCGCTTTTCCCCGAGCAGAATGCCAAAGTGCAACAGGCCGGTCAGATGCACGCCGAAGAGCAGGATCAGCAGGCCGCCGAGCCGCTCCACCCAGACCAGGCCGGTGCGCAGATGCTCCTGGAAACCGGCCGAGGCCAGACCGACAATGCCGCCGAGGGTGATGAATACCGCCGAGAAACCGAGAATGAAGGTCAGCGAGTGGGCGATGACGGTCAAGCGGACCTTGGCGCCCGGATGCGCCTCCTGCAACTGACCGAAGGACAGCCCGGTGATGTAGGTCAGGTAAGAAGGGATCAGGGGGAGCACGCAGGGGGAGAAAAACGACAGGATCCCGGCGGTAAAGGCGATCCAGAGGCTGACATCGGCCCCTGCGGAGAACATGCGCTTACTCCTTCAGCAGCGTGCGGAAGTAGGCAACGGTCTGGGGGTGTGCCCAGTCGATGGCGCCGATGACCTTGTCGTCGATGACGCCGTCCTTGCGGATCACGAACGACTCCGGGAATTTGTAGACGCCGTAGCGCTTCTGGATCTCTTCCTTGTCGTCGAGCAGGATCGGGAAGCTGTGCGGACTGGAGGCAAGGAACTTCGGGACCGTTCTGACGGCCATCCTTCTCGACGTTGACGGCCAGCAACACCAACCCTTCGGCGCCCAGTTCACGATGCAGTTGCTCCATCGACGGCATCTCCGCACGACAGGGCGGACACCAAGTGGCCCAGAAGTTGACGATGACCACCTTGCCGCGCAAGGCGGAGAGCGAAAAAGGCTTCCCGCCGAGGTCGCTCAGGGTGAAATCGGGGGCTGCCTGACCGACCACCGGTGGTCCCGAGGAGGGCTCCTGGGGTGGCGGGCTGGAGCAGGCGGACAGGCCAAGGCACATCAGGCTGAGCAGAACGGCAAGGCTAAGGTGACGCATGAAATCTCCACGCTGCGCGACCGGGGCCGCGGTGACTGACTTGATGTACAACCTTCTTGTAACCTCTCGAAGTCCCGCGAGTCAACCACCGGGAGGATCATCGAAGCCCTGGCCACGGGCAATGCGGAAGATCGAATGGAACCTGGCCACCACGGTGCCGGCCGCATCGCGCACTTCGGCCTCGCCGTGAAAAGTCCGGCCCTGTGGCCCGCGCACCCGGGCCAGCGCCACCACGGTGCCCTCCTGCACGGGAGCCAGGAAACGGGTTTCCAGCTCGGTGGTGGCGAACACCGTTCCCGCAGGAAGGATGCTCTTGATCGCCATGGCCACGGCGGTGTCGGCCAGGGTCACCAGGGCCCCGCCGTGCATGACCCCGCCGCCGTTGGCCAGACAGAGGCGGAACGGCATGGACAGCCGGGCCTCGCCGTTCTCCGCCGACTCGATCGTCAGGCCGACGAAGTCCTCGAACGGCGCCAGGTCGATCCACTGTCTTCAACTGAAACTGGGTGGCACCCGCGCGGCGGGGCTGGTTGCCGTCGACTAGCAGTGTGGCCATATCAATCTCCGTGAGGAGTGAGGCGTGAGGAGAGAGGAGTAATTCACAAATCCGAGGCCGGCCATTACCGATACGCCTCACCCCTTACTCCTCACACCTCACGGCTTGTGAATGCCGTACTTCTCCATCCGGTACAGCAGCACGTGGCGCGGGATGCGCAGAAAGGCCGCCGCCCGGGTCTGATTCCAGCGGTTGCGTTCCAGTGCCTGCAGGACCACCTCGCGCTCGAGCGCCTCGAGCGGGTAGCCGTCGGCGGGCAGCTGCACCACCCCGCCTCCGGCCGGGGTCGCCGCAAGCGCCAAGCCGCGAATCTTGTCGGGCAGGTCATCGACCTCGAACCGGTCGCCGTGCCGCAGGACGATCATCCGCTGCACGGCGTTTTCCAGCTCGCGGACATTGCCGGGCCAGGCGTACTCGACCAGCCGTTGCAGGGCCGTGGGAGCCACGTCCAGACCGGCGGCGCCGTGTTTGGCCAGGAAGTGCCGAAGCAGCAGCGGGATATCCTCGCGGCGGGCGCGCAACGGCGGCAGGGCGACGGTAATGACCGCCAGCCGGTAGTAAAGATCCTCGCGAAACGCACCGGAGGCCAGGGCCGCTTCGAGATCCCGGTTGGTCGCCGCCACCACGCGCGCGTCAATTCGCTTCGGCCGGCCACCAACCGGTTCGATCTCGTGCTCCTGCAACGCACGCAGCAGCTTGGGTTGCAGATTCGCGGGGAGTTCACCAACTTCGTCAAGGAACAGGGTGCCGCCATCGGCCCGCTCGAACTTGCCGGCCCGATCACTGACCGCCCCGGTAAAGGCGCCACGCACATGACCGAACAGTTCGCTTTCCAGCAGTTCGGCAGGGATCGCCGCACAATTCACGGCCACGAAGGGGGCATTGCGCCGATCACTGGCCTGATGAATGGCTCGGGCGATCAGTTCCTTGCCGGTGCCGCTCTCCCCGGTGAGCAGCACCGTCGCGTCGCTGGGTGCGGCCCGGCGCACGATCTCCAGAACCTGGTGCATGACATCGGAATTGCCGACCAGGTGGCCGAATTCGACCTGGTGGCCGAGCTGTTCGCGCAACCGCCGGTTCTCTTCCTGCAGGCCGAGCAGCCGGCAGGCCTTGTCCACCGCCAGCAGCAGGGCATCCCGGCTGACCGGCTTGGTCAGAAAATCGTGGGCCCCCTTTTTCATCGCCGCGACCGCCTGCTCGATGGTGCCGAAGGCGGTAATGACGATTACCAGCGTTTCGGGAAGGATGGCCTTGACCTGTTCGAGCACCTCGAGACCGGAGAGCCCCGGCATTTGCAGATCGGTAATCACCAGGGGCGGGCGTTCCTCGCGGAACAGCTGCACCCCGGCGCGACCGTCGACGGCAGTCAGCACCCGGTAGCCGGCCTGCTCCAGGTTGTACTCGGTCACCCGGCGCAGGGACGCATCGTCGTCAATCACCAGGATGGTCGGCTTTCCCGACCGTTCATGGATTTTCACGGAATTGGCCATGGCGTAGGGGTCAGCACTCTCTCCCGGGTAACGGGAGCGCAATGGTGAAGGCCGCCCCCTGCCCCGGGTTGTTCCGCAAGGTGAGCTGCCCACCATGGGAGACCACGATCCGCTGACTGATCGGCAGCCCCAGCCCGGTTCCGTCGGGACGGGTGGTCACAAAGGTCTTGAAGATCCGCTCCTCCTCCCCAGGCGGAATCCCCGGCCCGCTGTCGGCGACGGTCACCTCGGCCTGTTCATGCGAGCGGTGCGTGGTCACGGTCAGCTGCCCCCCTTGCGGCATGGCCTGCAGGGCGTTGAGGACCAGATTGAGCAGCGCCTGCCGCAACTGGCCGCCGTCGCCGGCCAACTGTGGCAACTCCCCCAGGGCGACGATGACTGCCACGTCGCTGCGCTCGGCCTGGCGGCGGGTCAGATCGAGGACTTCGCGCACCACGGCATTGAGGTCGAAACGCCCCCGCTCCAGCGGCGCCTGGCTGGCAAAGCGCAGAAAATCCTCAAGGACCCGGTTGAGCCGGTCGACTTCCTTGACCAGGATCTCGGCGAACTCGTGGCGCGGATCGTTGGGATCGACGCCGTCCTTGAGGATTTCCGCGGTACCACGGATCGATCCGAGGGGGTTGCGGATCTCATGGGCCATGCCGGCGGACAACTCCCCCAGCGTACTGAGGCGGTCGGCCCGCCGCAGTTGCTCTTCGATCTCGAGGATCTGATCGGCCTGGGCACTGAGCGTCCGGTAACTTTCCTCCAGGCGCTGCGCCGCCTGCTGGTGGGCGCGCTTCTGTTCGAGCTCGCGCCCGGCCAGGAAGCCGGTCAGGCCGCCGATGACATTGTAAAGGAGGATTTCCAGATACTGCTCTGGTTGGGAAACCGGATGATGACCCCATTGAAAGACGACATGGGGGAGAAACAGCAGCGAGGCGGCGATGGCCGTGGCCAGCCCGCCGCGCAGGGTGAACCACAGGCCGCCGAGGACGATCGGCACGTAATAGAGGCGGCGGTAGATGTCGTGGGCATGTTCATGCTGGAGCGTGGTCAGGTAGTGCAGGGCGCTGATCGCCACCAGCATCCCGACAATCACGGCGATGCGCAGATACGTGCTCCGCTCCAACCTGATGGGTTCCATTCTGCCGACAACCTTTCGCCAAAGAGCAATTGTTGAATATTATACACAAAGGCCGACTGCGAGCCAACCCCCCCGAAATCACCCATTGAACCGCCGCTGCCGCTGAGCTATGTTGGCGCGGCCATGCTATTGTTTATCGACACTCTCAACATCGTCCTGCCGGTCTTCGCGGTCATTGCCCTGGGCGCCCTGCTCAAGCGTATCGGCCTGATTGACGCGACCTTCCTGCAGCAGACCAATCGACTGGTCTACTACGTCTGCCTGCCGCTGCTGCTTTTCTTTGAAATCGGCCGCGCCGATTTCCTGGCCAGTTTCAACGGCCGCCTGATCACTCGGCTCGATTCTGGCCGTCACCGTTACCTTCCTGATCAGCTATGCCTACACGGTTCTCCGCGGCTATCCACCTGCCGCCCGGGGGGTCTTCAGCCAGGGGGCGTTCCGCGGCAACATCGCCTACGTCGGCCTGGCGATCGTCTTCAATGCCCTGGGCCAGGCCGGCCTGACCCGCGCCGGCATCCTCATGGGCTTTCTCGTGCCGTTTCTCAATCTCTACGCGATTCTGGCCCTGATCTGGCCGCACCGTCATGACGACACCGCGCAGGCATCGGTCCACCTGCTCCGCCGGATCGCCCTCAACCCCCTGATCCTCGCCTCCTTCGCCGGAATCGCCTGGAGCTTCCTGGCCATCCCGACGCCGCTGCTGCTGGAGCGCAGCCTGAAGATTGCCTCGGGGATGTCTCTCCCCCTCGCCCTGCTGGCCATCGGCGGCAGCTTCTCCTTTGAGCGACTGCGGGGCGACCTGTTCACGGCCACCCTGGCGGCCGGGGCCAAGCTGGTCTGGATGCCGCTGCTGGCCGCGGTCATCCTGACCTGGCTGGGGGTGACCGGCACCGACCTGGAGATCGGCGTGCTGATCGCCGGCACACCGGCCGCCACCGCCAACTACATCATGGCCCAGCAACTCAAGGGAGACGCGGAACTGGCCGGCACCATCGTCATGCTCTCCACCCTCCTCTCCGCCGCCACCTACACCGCCATCCTGCTGATCCTCAGAAGTCAGGGGCTATGAGCCCCCCGCACATTTCGATCCTGCTGCCGGCGCGCAACGAGGAGCGCCTGCTGCCGGCGGCGCTTGCCTCCCTGCTCCGCCAAACGCTGAGCGACTGGGAACTGGTGGCGGTCGACGACGGCAGCCGCGACGCCACCGGGGAGATTCTTGACATCGCCGCCGGCAACGATCCACGCATCCGCGTGATCCGCCGCCCACCCGAAGGACTGGTGGCCGCCCTCAATGCCGGCCTAGAGGCCTGCCGCGCACCGCTGGTCGCGCGCATGGACGGCGACGACATCTGTCATCCGCAACGACTGGAACGCCAGGCAGCCCACCTCGCCGCCCATGCCGAGACGACCTTGGTGGCCTGCCGGGTCCGCCATGTGCCACGCCAGCAGTTGAGCGACGGCATGCGCGCCTACGAACAGTGGCAAAACAGCCTGCTTGACCATGACGAAATCATGCGCGACCTCTACGTCGAATCACCCTTCACCCACCCAAGCGTGATGTTCCGCCGCAAGGCGGTGCTGGCCCTGGGCGGCTACCGCGCCTGTGGCTGGCCCGAGGACTACGACCTCTGGCTGCGACTGGCCCGCGGCGGCGCCCGCTTCGCCCGCCTCGCCGAAACCCTCCTGTACTGGCGCGACCGCCCGGAGCGCCTGACCCGCACCGCCGACGACTATACCTTTACAGCCTTCCGTGCCTGCAAGGCCCACCACCTGCGGCAGACGTTCCTGGGCGGCGTCGACGAGGTGACCCTGTGGGGGGCGGGGATCGAGGGGAAGTCCTGGCGTCAGGCCCTGCGCGCAGAAGGGGTTGCCGTGAGGCGCTGGATCGAGGTCGACCCACGCAAGCTTGGCCAGGTCATTCACGGCGCGCCGGTGGTGGGCATCAGCGCGCTTGCTCCGGGCGACGGCAAGACCCTGGTGACCGTCGGCGCCAAGGGAGCACGGGAGCAGGTGCGGGCGTCCGCCCGCGCTGTCGGGCTGGTCGAGGGGGAAGATTTCGTCTGCGTCACCTAAAGGAAGTGTGTGCTGAGTGCTGAGTGCTGAGTGCTGAGTGCTGAGTGCTGAGTGCTGAGTGGAGTATATTCAAGAAAAAACCATTGTGGAGGAAAAACGAGGGGCGGACCAGGCGGTCCGCCCCTCGGCACTTCATGCAGACAGCAACTCTAACAGCAGCACATCGCCTTGATGTACTCGCGGTTGAGCTTGGCGATGAACTTGACGTTGATCCCCTTCGGGCACGCCGCCTGGCACTCGTAGTGGTTGGTGCAGTTGCCGAAACCGAGCGCTTTGGCCTCTTCGAGCATGGCCATGACGCGGCGTTTGGCTTCCACCTGCCCCTGCGGCAGCACCGCCAGCTGGGCGACCTTGTTGCTGACAAAGAGCATCGCCGAGCTGTTCGGGCAGGAGGCGGCACACGCCCCGCAGCCGATGCACTCGGCCGCGTCCATGGCGTAGTCGGCGGCTTCCTTGCCGATCAGGATAGCGTTGCCGTCGGCCACGCCGCCGGTGTGGCAGGAGGTGTAGCCACCCGCCTCGATGATTTTGTCGTAGGCATAGCGATCGACGGCGAGATCCTTGATGATCGGGAAGGCGCGGGCCTTCCACGGCTCGACGAAGATCTCGTCGCCGTCCTTGAAGCTGCGCATGTGCAGCTGGCAGACGGTGGTGCGGTCCTGGCCGCCGTGCGGCACGCCGTTGATGACCTGGGAGCACATCCCGCAGATCCCTTCGCGGCAGTCGTGATCGAAGGCGATCGGGTCCTTCCCTTCCTTGACCAGCACCTCGTTGACCTCGTCGAGCATCTCGAGGAATGACTGGTCAGGACTGACGTGATTCGCCTCGTAGGTCTCCATTTTCCCCGGAGCTTTCGGCCCCTTCTGGCGCCATACGTGCAGTTTGACTTTCATTATTTGTAACTCCTTACGGCAAGATGGACATTGTCAAACTTCAACGGTTCCTTGTGCAGTTCGGGCTCCTTGCCCGCCCCCTTGAACTCCCAGGCCGCCGCGTAGCAGAAGTTCTCGTCGTCGCGCTTGGCCTCGCCGTCATCGTACTGGTGCTCGATGCGGAAGTGGCCGCCGCACGACTCCTCGCGGTCCAGGGCGTCCTTGGCCAGCAGTTCGCCGAACTCGAGGAAGTCGGCCAGGCGGCCGGCGTTCTCCAGTTGCTGGTTGAACTCCGCGCCCACGCCGGCAACCTTGAGGTTGTTCCAGAACTCCTCGCGGATCTGCGGGATGACCTTGAGGGCCTCGGTGAGGCTCTCCTTGCTGCGCGCCATGCCGACGTTGTTCCACATGACCTTGCCGAGTTCGCGGTGCAACTCCGACGGGGTCTTCTTGCCGTTGATCGAGAGCATCTTGTCGATCTCGGCCTGGACGTCTTCCTTGGACTTCGTGAATTCGGCGTGGTCGGCCTTGACCTGGCCGGGCTTGACGGTGGCCAGGTAGCCGCCGATGGTGTAGGGGATGACGAAGTAGCCGTCGGCCAGCCCCTGCATCAGCGCCGAGGCGCCGAGGCGGTTGGCGCCGTGCACCGAGAAGTTGGCCTCCCCGAGGACGAACAGGCCGGGGACGTTGCTCATGCAGTTGTAGTCGACCCACAGCCCGCCCATGGCGTAGTGCGGCGCCGGGTAGATGCGCATCGGCTGCTTGTAGCCGTTCTCGTCGGTGATCTTCTCGTACATCTCGAAGAGGTTGCCGTAGCGCTCGGCGATGGTCGCCTGGCCGAGGCGGTTGATCGAGTCCTTGAAGTCGAGGTAGACGCCGCGCTTGCCCGGACCGACGCCGCGCTCGTCGTCGCACTGCTCCTTGGCGGCGCGGGAGGCGATGTCGCGCGGGGCGAGGTTGCCGAAGGAGGGGTACTTGCGCTCCAGGTAGTAGTCGCGGTCCTCCTCGGCGATCTGGCCGGCCGGCTTCTCGCAGTCGTCCTTCTTCTTCGGCACCCAGCAGCGCCCGTCGTTGCGCAGCGACTCGGACATCAGGGTCAGCTTCGACTGATGCTCGCCGGTCTGCGGGATGCAGGTCGGATGGATCTGGGTGTAGCAGGGGTTGGCGAAATAGGCGCCTTTCTTGGCGGCCTTCCAGGTGGCGGTGACGCTGCAGCCCATGGCGTTGGTCGAGAGGTAGAAGACGTTGACGTAGCCGCCGGTGGCCAGCACCACGGCGTCGCCCCAGTACGACTCGATCTCGCCAGTGCACAGGTTGCGGCAGGTGATGCCGCGGGCCACGCCGTCGACGACCACCAGATCGAGCATCTCGCGGCGGACGAACAGCTTGACCGTGCCGGCCTTGACCTGGCGGGAGAGCGCCGAGTAGGCGCCGAGCAGCAACTGCTGGCCGGTCTGGCCGCGGGCGTAGAAGGTCCGGCTGACCTGGGCGCCGCCGAAGGAGCGGTTGTCGAGGTAGCCGGCGTAGTCGCGGGCGAAGGGGACACCCTGGGCCACGCACTGGTCGATGATGTTGTTCGACACCTGGGCGAGGCGCCAGACGTCGCCTTCGCGGGCGCGGAAGTCACCGCCCTTGATGGTGTCGTAGAAGAGCCGGTAGATGCTGTCGCCGTCGTTCGGGTAGTTCTTGGCGGCGTTGATCCCGCCCTGGGCGGCGATCGAGTGGGCGCGGCGGGCGCTGTCCTGGTAGCAGAACGCTTCGACGTTATAGCCGAGTTCGCCCAGGGTCGCCGCGGCGGCGCCACCGGCGAGGCCGGTGCCGACGACAAGAACCTTGTACTTGCGCTTGTTGGCGGGATTGACCAGCTTCGACTCGAAGCGGTGGCGATCCCAGGAAGTTTCAATTGGTCCGGTCGGACATTTGCCGTCGAGTATCATTCACCAACCCCCTTACCGTACGATGCCGAAGATGATCAGCAGCGGGATGGACGCATAGCCCACCAGCAGGACCACTCCAACGAGCTTGCTGAGATTGCCCATGACCGGCAGAGTCCGGTCGTTACTCAATCCAAAGGTCTGAAACATGCTCTGGAACCCGTGGCTGACATGCAGGAACAAAAAGCCCATGCCGATCACGTAGAGGAGCACGGAGAAGAGGTTCCCGAAGCCCTTGGTGACCATGACGAACACATCGACCATGCCGCCGCCGCCCGCGATCGGCACGTAGATGTCGGGGTTGGTCACCCGCACCGTGAAGTGCAGCAGGTGATAGACCACGAAGGCCAGCATCACCAGCCCCGAGACGATCATGGTCTCGGCGGCGAAACCGGTCTTCAGGCGCCTGACCTGGACGTTCTTGTCCGGGGTGGCGGCCCGGTTTTCCAGGGTGAGCTGGATGCCGAAGATGATGTGCACGGCGAACACGCCGAGCATCACCAGGCGGAAGATCCAGACCACCGGCCCGAGGCTGTGCAGTTTCTGCGCGTAGGCATTGATCGCCGCACTGCCGAAGAAGAGCGACGAGTTGCCGAGCAGATGCACGCAGACGAACGCGATCAGCATGGTCCCGGTGACGGCCATGATGATCTTTCGACCTACAGAGCTTTCCGTGAGTTGCATGTCATTGTCCCTTGCGATGAGATGTGGTGAGAAGATGGAGCGAAGCCGGCTCCCTGCATACTGTATACAAAAGATGCGGCATTTTAAACGCCACCCGAGAAAAAATAAAGGGAAAAGTTGAGGAAAAATTCATCCGCGCGGCAAAGGGCCGTCAGCCGGGCGGCACGGCCAGCGCCGCGACCACCTGGCGCAGCGCCTGCCCGCGGTGGCTGATGCGGTTCTTCTCGTCGAGGGGGAGTTCGGCCATGGTCCGCTCAAAGCCATCGACCAGGAAGAGCGGATCGTAGCCAAAGCCGCCGCTGCCGCGCGGTGCCGCCAGGATGCGCCCGGCGACGCGCCCCTCGAACAACGCCGTCTCACGGCCGGGGCGACACAGGGCCATGACGCAGCGGAAGGCGGCCTGCCGCCGCTCATCCGGCACGGTGGCGAGCTCCCGCAACAGACGAGCATTGTTGGCGGCATCATCCCCCTGCACCCCGGCATAGCGCGCCGAATGCACCCCCGGCGCCCCGCCGAGGGCCTCGACGGTTAACCCGGAGTCATCGGCCAGGCAAGGGCGGCCGGTGAGGCGAGCAATGGTTTCGGCTTTTTTCGCCGCGTTGGCGGCGAAGGTGGCGCCGTCCTCCTCGACTTCAGGGAGGTCGGGGAAGGCCTCCAGGCCGACGACAGCGACCCCCACTCCTTCGAGCAGGTGGCGGATCTCGCGGAGCTTGCCGGCGTTGCGGGTGGCGACCACCAGCTCGGTCACGCCGCGCCCCGGGCCGTGTGCTGGAGAATGGTCAACTGTCGGCACCCCTGCCGGCCGAGTTCGCGCAGCGCGTCGAGTTCGGCATCGGTGAACGGCTCGTCCTCGGCGGTCCCCTGCAACTCGACGAAGCGGCCGTCACCGGTCATGACGATGTTCATGTCCACCGCCGCGCCGGAGTCCTCCTGGTAGTCGAGGTCGAGGCGCGGCTGGCCGGCAACGATGCCAACGCTGACCGCGGCCACGCTGTCGCGCAGCGGCGACTGCGTCAATTTCCCCTCTTTCAGCAACCAGCCGACGGCATCGGCCAGGGCCACCCAGGCCCCGGTGATGGCGGCGGTGCGCGTGCCGCCGTCGGCCTGCAGGACGTCGCAGTCGATGACCACGGTCCGCTCGCCAAGCAGCGCGAAGTCGATCACGGCGCGCAGCGACCGGCCGATCAGGCGTTGGATCTCGTGGGTGCGCCCCCCTTGTTTGCCGCGGGTTGCCTCGCGCGGCGAGCGGGACTGGGTGGCACGCGGCAGCATGCTGTATTCGGCGGTCACCCACCCCTTCCCCTGGCCGCGTAGAAACGGCGGAACGCCTTCCTCCACCGACGCGGTGCAGAGCACGCGGGTGTCGCCGAAACTCACCAGCACCGAACCTTCGGCATAGCGCGTGAAGTTGCGTTCGAACCGGACCGGACGCAACTGGTCGGCAAGGCGGTTATTGCTGCGCGGGAGGTTGGGCTGGTGCATGCGGCGACTCCTGGAGGTTCTGATAGGTTTTGAGAAAGGCCTCCAGCCCGTTGAAAAGAACCTGGGCCAACAGCTGCTGCTGGGCCGGGTCGTGCAGCCGGGCCAGATCACCGTCGTTGCTGAGGAAGCCCATTTCGACCAGAACCCGCGGCAGGTTTCCCTGTCCGAGCGGGAAAAGCGGCCGCTCCTGGACCGGGGCGACCACGTAGCCGGCGGCGGCGAAAGCGTCCCGCAGCGCCTCGGCGAGTCGCAGGCTGGCATTGATCCCCGGTACGCCCGCGGGAGGAGGCTCCAGGGCCGAGCCAGCGGGGGACAAGGCCGCCCTTTCCGGCGCAACGTAAAGCATGACCCCCCGGGCCACGGGGGAGAAATGCGCCTGAGCATGCAGCGACAACAGGACGTCGGCCTGGCCGCGCGCGACCGCTTCGAGACGCTGGGCCGGGCTCACCGCATAATCGGCGTCACGGGTCATGACCACCGGGGCCCCCCGCCGCATTTTCAGGAGCTTCTGCAACTGTTCGGCTACGGCCAGGTTGATGGTCTGCTCGGTGGCGCCACCCTTGCCGTTGGCCCCGGCCTCCTGGCCACCGTGTCCGGGGTCGATGGCCACCACCCATTGACTGTCGACCGCGGCCTTGGGACGTTGCAGCAAGAGCAGCGAGAAAAGCTGGTCAAGGGGGCTTTCCGGCGGCGGCGGCGCGGCCGGATTGCTATTACTCAACTCCAGCGGCAAGTCGAGAAACGGGGCAAACTGCTCGACCAGAAACGGTTCGGAAACGCGCAGCTTGCCGTCGATGAAGCGCGGCCGGTGCGCAACCTTGACCGACCGCTCACCAAGCCGCAGATAACTGCTGCCGGGGGAAATCACGGCCTGCCCCTTGGGTGTTTCGATCCGATAGAGATGGGCCACATTGTCCCATTGACCGGCAAGGCCGAGGGCGTTGAGCACCTCGTCGATGGCGACAAAGGCGACCCCGTCACGCTCGTAGACATCCTGGATGGTGACGTGCGGCTGGCCGGTCTGGCCGATTTCGACCGCGGCGAAGGACGGCGCCGCCCACAACAGGAAGGCGACGAGGGTCAGTGATGGCAGGAGTCGGGGGGAACGGCGCATGGCGCCCGTTTTATACCGTCAGTCCGGTGGGGGTGTCAATGAGACCGGTGCTGGTCATTGGTCATTGGCTCAGGATGATTTTACAAAGGACAGGGGACAGGGGACAAGGGACAAATGACCAAAGACAATAAACGTCACGGCCGCCGCCGATTCTTCCCCTTGAGCAGCAGGCTGTTGGTCACCACCGACACACTGGAAAAAGCCATGGCCAGTCCGGCGAATTCCGGCCTGAGCACCAGCCCGAAAACCGGATAGAGCAGGCCGGCGGCAACCGGGATGCCGACCACGTTGTAGATGAAGGCCCAGAACAGATTCTGCCTGATTTTCGCCAGCGTCCTGCGGCCAAGTTCGATGCTGCGTACGACATCGAGCAGATCGTCCCGGACCAGGATGATGTCGCCGGTTTCCTTGGCCACGTCGGTGCCGCTGCCAATGGCGATGCCGATATCGGCCTGAGCCAGCGCCGGGGCGTCGTTGATGCCGTCCCCGACCATACCGACAAATTTCCCGTGTTGCTGGTAACCTCGCACCACGACCAACTTGTCGGCGGGAAGCACCTCGGCTTCGACCGTGTCAATTCCCAACTGCCTGGCCACGGCCAGGGCCGCCGGGCGCCGGTCGCCGCTGATCATGACCGTCTGCAACCCCATCTGCTTCAGGCGGGCGACGACCTCGATTGCGCCGTCCTTGAGGGTGTCGGCAAGCGCGACGCCCCCCAACAAACGCCCGTCGACGGCCACAAGAACTGCAGATTTCCCTGCTCCGGCCAGAAGGTCGAGGTCCCCATCGAGCGAACCGGTAGCGACCCCCTCCTCAGCCAGCAACCGCTGACTGCCGGCCAGGATGATCTTGCCCTTCGCCATGCAACGCACCCCATGGCCACCGATCTCTTCAACATCGCCGGCCGTGGGGAATTCGAGCCCCTGGCTGCGGGCATGGGCGACAATCGCCCGTGCCAGCGGATGATTGCTGGCGGACTCGGCAACCGCTGCCGTCCAGAGTAATTCCTGCGCCGACACCCCGGGCACCGGCAACAGATCGGTGACCGAGAATTCTCCACGGGTGAGCGTACCGGTCTTGTCGAACATCACCAGATCAAGCTTGGCGATATTTTCCAGAACCGAGGCCCGCTTGAAAAGGATCCCCTGTGACAGCCCCACGGCGCTGCCGACCATGATTGCCGTCGGCGTGGCCAGGCCGAGGGCGCACGGACAGGCAATCACCAGCACGGCGATCGCCAGCTTGAAGGCGAAGAGGAAGGCGCTGCCGACCATCCCGTACCAGACGACAAAGGTCAGTGCCGCGATGGCCACAACCACAGGTACGAACCAGCCGGCGACCGCGTCGGCCAGGCGTTGGATCGGCGCCTTGTCGGCTTGGGCCGCGGTGACCAGGCGCACGATCTGCGCCAGCACCGTCGCCTCGCCAACCCGGGTGGCCCGGACCACCAGCCGTCCCGTGGTGTTGACCGTGGCGCCGGTGACCGGATCTCCCGGCGCCTTGGCCACCGGCACCGCCTCGCCGGTCACCATCGACTCGTCGACCGCCGATGCTCCCTCCGCGACCGTACCATCCACCGGGATGCGGTCACCGGGACGCACGACCACCAGGTCGCCAACCTTGACCCGGCTGGCCGGGACTTCTTCCTCCCGGCCATCGACCAGCAGGCAGGCCCGGTCAGCCTGCAGGGCCAGCAGCTGGCGCAAAGCCTGGCTGGCCTTCCCCCGGGCCCGCGCTTCGAGCCACTTGCCCAGGCGGATGAAGGTGATCAGCATGGCGCCGGTTTCGAAGAACACCTCGCCCGCCGGGCCGAACAGCCCGAACAGGGCGCAGAGCGAGTAGCCGTAAGCTGCGCTGATCCCCATGGCGACCAGGACGTCCATGTTGGCCGCGCGGTTCTTCAGCGACGTCCAGGCCCCGCGGTAGAAGGTCAGACCGGCGGAGAACTGGACGACAGTGGCCAGGGCGGCTTCGAGCCAGTGGGTGGCATGGCCGAAGGGCGGCCACCACATCAGCGGCATGAGCGGCAGGGAGAGGGCCGCGGCGAAGAGCAGCCAGCGCAGCTCCCGCTGCGCCTCGCGCCGGTCTTCCTCCTTGTCGCGGGTGAGCAACGGCGAAAAACCGGAGTCTTTGACCGCAGTAAAAATTGCCTCGCGGTCGAGTTGCTGCGGGTCGAAGCGAACCGCAGCGGATTCGGCGGCGAAATTCACCTGGGCACTCAGCACCCCGGGGAGCGCGTGCAATTTTTTCTCGAGCGTCTGCGCACAGTTGACGCAGTGCATGCCGCGAAGGTTGAACGTCAGTTGCGCGTTGGCAGCGGCTTTGCTTTGGGTTTGCATCTCGCGAAAGATTTCGGTTAAATTGTGAAGTTATTGACCGACCAGCAGCGTTGACACATCCTGGCATCAGGATAACATGCGGCCGGCCGGGGGAAAAGTTTTCGGACAAGCCGGGGGGGACCGTTGGCCAGGAAACGTCTTAGACTTTCGACCTTGATCAACCTGACCCTGCTGGCGGTCTACCTGCTCGGCTCCGTGGTGTTGGTCACCGTGGTCAACATCAACGCCAAGCGTGAGGCCCTGGTCAACGCCGAGCACTACTCCCGCCTGATTCTCGACCGCAACGTCGTCACCCATTCCTTTTTCAACAGCGTTCTCAAAACCAGCCTCTTCAAGCTGTTCAACGAGCATTTCTTCGAACCGACCTGGATGTCGACGACCTTCGCCATCAAGAGCGTGGCCAGCGACTACGAATTCTTCGGCGAGGACGGCCTCTACTACAAGGAAGCATCGATCAACGCCCGCAATCCGGTCAACGAGGCCGACCCCTTCGAACGCGCCTTCATCGAACGCGTCAATCAGGATCCGCAGCTGACCGTACAGTCTGAAATCCGCAAGCTCAACGGACAGCCATTTTTCGTCATCCTGCGGCGGGGACAGGTCGTCAAGACGGAATGCCTGCTCTGCCACGGCGCCCCGGAGGACGCCCCACCGGGGCTTGTTGCCCACTATGGGGAGTCGCGCGGCTTCGGCCGTCGCGCGGGGAAAACCATATCGGTCGTGTCGATCCACATCCCCTTGGCCATGGCCTATCAGAAGGCCGACCAGTTTTCCGTCAAGCTCTCGGCGCTGTTGCTGGTCGTCATGCTGGTGATCTTCGCCGTGCATTACGCGATCTCGCGCCAGTTGCTGTTCCGCCCGATCGCTCGGCTTCACGAGAAATCCAAGCAGATCGCTTCCGACCAGGGCCATCTCGGCGCCGAACTACCGGTGCCGGTCGGACGCGAACTGGCCGAACTGGTCGAGGGCTTCAACCTGATGTCGACCAACCTGCGCGATTACCGGGATATTCTCGAGGAGACGATCCTCCAGCGGACCGACGAACTTGAACATGCCAACCACGCGCTGCGCGACGACATCGAGCAGCGCAAACAGATCGAGCAAAACCTCGAACAGCTACGGAAACGCAACGAATTGATCCTCAACACCGCCCGGGAGGGGATCATGGGGCTCGACCGCGATGGTCGGATCATCTTCCTCAATCGGGCGGCGGAAGCGCTGCTCGGCATCCGCGAGAAAGACCTGGGCAGATTAGGCTTGAGCGACCTGCTCCCCGCCGCCCAGGAAAACGGCTCCCAGACCGGGGCGATGGAACTGGTTGCCGAAGTCCTCACCAGGGGGATTACCCTTAACCAGCACGAAACGACCTTGCTGCATCGCGCCGGGCGCACTTTTCCGATCGAATTCAGCTGCGCGCCGATCGTCGAAAACGGTATCGTCGGTGCGGTCCTCTCCTTCGACGATATCGCCGACCGCAAACTCAGCGAGCAGGAAATTCAGAAGCTGGCGTTCTTCGACCAACTGACCGGCCTGCCCAACCGCACCCTGTTCTACGACCGTCTCACCCAGCGGGTCGCCCAGGCGGAACGAGAACAGGCTCAGTTGGCGCTGATGTTCCTCGATCTGGACGATTTCAAAATGGTCAACGATACGCTTGGCCATGCTGCCGGCGACGAGTACCTGCAGGTGATTGCCCAGCGTCTGCGCGAAGGCTCACGCCTGACCGACACGGTGGCGCGGCTGGGTGGCGATGAGTTCGTCTGGTTCGGCGAAATCACCGAAGAACAGGATGCGACGATGATTGCGCAGAAGTTCCTCGAGAGCGTCGCCCAACCGGTGCGAATCGGGCCTCTCACCTTCGTCAGCACAACCAGCATCGGCATCGCCCTCTTCCCTGAATCGGCTACCGACGTGGGCGGCCTGCTTAAAGCCGCCGATACCGCGATGTACGCCGCCAAGCAGAAGAGCAAAAACGCCTTCCAGCTGTTCCGGCGCAGCACCCCGGCCTGACACGGGTTTCCCCATTATTTCCAGAGGTTACCGGCATGGCCTCGGTTGACTTGAGCGAGGCACATCCCTATAGTTGCCGCCATGAGAGCTGTGTTCCTTGCCGACGCCCACCTGCTCGACCCGGCCGAGGCCAACTACCGGACGCTGCTGGCCTTCCTCGCCGAACAGGAGGGGCGCACCGACCTGCTGGTCCTGCTCGGCGACATTTGCGAGTTCCTGGTCGGTTACCCGCACACCGTCTTCCCCCCCTATGCGCCGCTGATGGCGGCCCTCGACCGGTTGCAGCGTGGCGGCACGCGGCTGATCTACGTCGAAGGGAACCACGACTTCCACCTCGCGCCCGGTTTCCGCAACCGTTTCCCCTGCCAGGTCTTGCCGGACGGCGGTACCATTGAGGTCGACGGGGAGCGCATCCTGCTGGCCCACGGCGACTTGACCGACCCGGCCGGCCACGGCTACCGGCTGATGCGCGGACTGCTGCGCGGCCCCCTGGTCCGCCTGCTGATCCGCCTGCTGCCGGTTGCGGCCACTTGGTGGATCGGCGAGCGCTGGAGCCGCTCCAGTCGCTGCCGCCGCAACGACGAAAGCCGGCACCGGCCGGCTCGCGACATTCTCATCACTTTTGCCCGAACCCGTCTCCGGCAAGGCCACCGGGCGATCGTCACCGGCCACTTTCACCAGCCGTTTCACGAGCACCTCGCCGAAGGGGAGCTGATCGCCCTCGGCGACTGGATCACCCAGTACTCCTACGCCGTGTGGGAAAACGGCGGCTTTCGCCTGGAGCGCTACGCCACCCCCGCTTGCTGAAGAACTCCCTTTGCTTCGCCGTTACGGCAATTCGGCGGCGCTCACCCGCCGCACCGTCAGGCCAATGGCATCCAGCATTCCGGCCGCCTCGTCCGGAGCGCCGACAACGATGACCTGCTGCCGTTCGGGGCGCAGGTATTCACGGGCCACCCGCTGCACAGCAGCGGCATCGACCGCCGCAATCCGCTCCTGGTAACGGGCCAGGTAGTCAGCCGGGTAGGCATAGAAATCGAGTTGCATGCGTTGTGCCACCACCGCGTGGGGATCCGTAAAGCTGAAGACGAAGGAGTTGACCAGGCTGTCCCGGGCAACGCGCAACTCCTCGGCACTGGCTGGCTGTTCGCGCAGTCCGTTCATAATGCCGCGCATCAGGGTGAGCACTTCAACGACGGAAGCGTTCTTGGTCTCGGTGCCGGCCATGACCGGGCCGGGGAAACGGCGGCCGACCTGGAACTGCGACCAGACCGAATAGGCCAGGCCGCGATCGGAACGGACCTCGCGCATCAGCCGCGAGTTGAAACCGCCGCCGCCGAGGATGAAGTTCATTACCCGTCCCGGGTACTGGTCGGGGTTGTCCTTGGTCAGGCCGAGGTCGCCAAGCATGATGGTCGATTGCGGCACCTCCTTGGCAACCATCTGCAGCAACCCCTGCGCTGCCGGCGTCAGGGGGGGAGCGGCGCGGCGGTAACGGCCTGCCGCGGCCAGTCGCCGAAGCCCTGTGCGAGCAGGGGGAGCAGTTCCGCCTTGCGGATGTCGCCGGAGACTGCCAGCCACAGGTTGTTCGGCGCAAAGTGCTCATGATGGAAAGTCTGCAACTGCGCGCGGGTAACCGCGGCCAGCGATGCCTGGGTGGGGTGATCACCGAGGGGATGGCCGGGATAGAGCGCCGCCATCAGCAGCCGCTCGGCGATGGCCTCGGGCTCGTCGTTGCTGCGCCGCAGCCCTTCCTGGGCACTAAGTCTTGCCAACTCCAACTTCCCGGCATCGAACGCCGGGCGGCGCAACAGTTCGGCGAGGATCGTCATCCCTTCCTGCGCATCGCTGCGACGCAACGACAGGTCGAGCTGGGTGGCGTACGGCCCCATGCTGCAGGAGAGGTTGGCGGCCAATTGGTCGAGGCGCTCCTCGAGGGCCGCCGCCGGTAGCGCCAACGTGCCACCAGTGCGCAGGGTCGCCGCAAAGAGGTCGTCGAAGCCGGTCAGGGCGCGCGGCGCGGCCAGCGCGCCGGAACCGACCATGGCGGTCACCTGGATCAGCGGCAGTTCACTGTCCTCACGCAGGTAGACGCGCACGCCGTTGGCGAGTTCGAACCGATCGACGGCAGGGATGTGGAACTCGATGGGCGGGTAGCTGAGCTGCTCCGGGCGTTGCGGCAAGGTGGGAGCACAGGCGGAAAGGAGCAGAGTCAGAATGGCAATGCACCCTGACAAAATTCGCAGCAGCAATTTTGACTCGATTATCCGCATATATAATTCCTCGCGAAATATTCCGGCGTCCCGGGCGCATGCCATGCGCCCCTACCGGTTGATCCGTGTTACCCGCTGAATGTAGGGGCGAGGCGCTGCCTCGCCCGCGGGCGACCCACCGGGTCGCCCCCACAAATCACAAATCACGGATCACGGTTCTCGCCTCACCACGACCACCGTGCGATTTTGCGGTGTGAACCAACGCTGCGCGGTCTGCTGGATATCGGCCGCCGTGAGTTCGCTGATTCGTGCCTCGTAACTGGCCAGATAGCGCCAATCGCCGGCCAGCGTCTGGTAGGTGGTGAGCATCCGTGCCAACCCGGAATTGCTGCGCAGAGCACGCAGGTTGTCGGTCAACAGGCGATTGCGGGCCTTGTCGAGTTCGGCAGCGCTAACCGCTGCATTCCTCAACTTGTCCAGTTCGACAAGGAGAGCCGCCTCGACCTCGGCAGCCGTATGCGGATGTCGCGGCACGGCATCGATGACGAACAGGTTGGGATAGCGCGAGCCCGGTGCACCGTAGACCGAGACCGACGTGGCCAATTGCTGCTCCTCGACCAGGCTCCGATACAGACGGGAGGTCCGCCCCTGACCGAGGATCTGGTCGATCAGGTCGAAGACATAGTCATCTTTGGTCGGCAGGGTCGGCTTGTGAAAGGCGATTGCCAGGTGCGGCTCCGCATCGAAACCGATGGTCACCCGTTTCTCGCCGCGCTGCGCCGGTTCCTCGGCGGCCACCACCGGTACCGGCTCCCCTGGCGCAATGGCGCCGAAATAGCGTTCCACCAGCGCAATGGCGTCGACCGCCTGAAAGTCGCCGACCAGGGCAATGGTGGTGTTGACCGGGGCGTAATAGCGGCGCAGAAAATCGCGCGTCTGGGCGAGGCTGAGATTGCTGATGTCGGAGTGCCAGCCGATGATCGGATTGCGGTAGGGATGGACGGTGAAGGCGGTCGTCAGCAGGGTTTCGTAGAGCAGCCCGCCCGGATCGCTCTCATAGGAGCGCCGGCGCTCCTCGCGGATCACCTCGCGCTCGGTGTAGAACTCCCGCAGTACGGCATTCTTCATCCGGTCGGATTCGAGCAGCGCCCACAGCTCCAGCTTGTTGGCCGGCAGGGAGACCAGGTAGGTGGTCAGATCCTTGCTGGTGAAGGCGTTGAAGCCGACCGCCCCGTTCTCACTGTAGAGTTGTGAAATGGCATCCTTGACCACGTAGGGTCGGTGCTTTTCCTGCAGCGCCTTCAGGCGGGCTTCCAGGGCGGCGACCCGTGACGGATCGGCACCCGGTTGCCGGCGCAGGCCGTCAAGTTCGCTGCCGACCTGTTCGATTTGGTCGAGCAGCAGCTTTTCCGCCGCATAGTCGGTGGTGCCGAGGGTGGTGGTCCCCTTGAACAGCATGTGCTCGAGGAGGTGGGCCACGCCGCGGGTCTCGCTGGTTTCATGGACCGAGCCGACGCCGAGGGTGATGTAGGCGGCCACGGTCGGCGTGTCGTGGCGCTCGACCAGCAGCAGGTGCAGGCCGTTGGCCAGCCGGTGTTCGATCACCTTTTCGGCCAGCGGCGTGGCCAAGGCCAGGGCGGGCAATAACAGGGCCGTTGCCAGCAACAACGGCAAACGTCTATAAATCATCCGTATCCTCCGAAAATAAATCAGCAAAAGCTTATTGACGCGGAGACGCTGAGACGAAGAGCGAATCTCAAAAATTGATTTTCTCCGCGCCTCCGCGCCTCTGCGTCAAATATCGTCTTTGACCGTACCTCATTCTATTCCCAACGTGCGGACGAGTCGAGGGGATCAAGGTGGCGGGGCGGATGAGGCTGGCAAGGTCTGGTAACGAGCGGGTTTCGGGGACGACGGGAGCTCCGGTCGCACCAAGGCGGTCTGCAGGATCTCCGGGAGATCGTCAACGAAGCGGATCGTCAGCCCCTCGCGAAGCGGCTGGTCAATTTCTTCCAGATGCTCGCAGTTTTTCCCGGGCAGGAGCACCGTGCCGACCCCGGCGCGGCGGGCCGCCAGCACCTTCTCCTTGATCCCGCCGACCGGCAGGATCCGCCCGGACAGGGTCAACTCGCCGGTCATCGCCACATCGCGACGCAGCGCACGGCCGGTAAAGAGCGAGACCAGCGCGGCGGCCATGGTCACCCCGGCCGACGGGCCGTCCTTGGGAATAGCCCCGGACGGGACGTGGATATGAACGTCCGTATCAATGAACAGATCGGGATTGATGCCGAACGTCGAGGCATTGGCGCGCACGAAGGACAGGGCGGCCCGGGCCGACTCCTGCATGACCTCACCGAGGCTGCCGGTCAGAATCAACCCACCCTTCCCCGCCATGTGCGTCGCCTCGACGAAGAGGATGTCGCCGCCGGCTTCGGTCCAGGCCAGTCCAGTTGCCACGCCGACACGGTCCTCCTCTTCGGCAACGCTGGTGAAGAAGCGCCGGGGACCGAGGAGTTTTTCCAGGTCGTCGGCGCGAATCCGCTGCGCCGGCTCTCCCCCCTCGGCAATCTGCTTAGCCACCTTGCGACAGAGCGAGGCGATGTGCCGCTCCAGGCCGCGCACCCCCGCTTCGCGGGTATAGTCGCGGATCAGCCGCTTGAGGGCCGCTTCGTCGATGGCGAACTCCCGGCCGGCGAGGCCGTTCTCCTCGACCTGCTTGGCGATCAGGTAGCGGAAGGCGATCTGCAACTTCTCCTCCTCGCTGTAGCCGGGGAGGGAGATCACCTCCATGCGGTCACGCAGGGCCGAAGGCACCGGGTCGAGGATGTTGGCGGTAGCAATGAACATGACCCGCGAGAGGTCGAAGGGAACGTCGAGATAGTGGTCGGTGAAGGAGTCGTTCTGCTCGGGGTCGAGCACCTCTAGGAGCGCCGAGGCCGGGTCGCCGCGGAAGTCCTGGCCAATCTTGTCGACCTCGTCGAGCATGAACACCGGGTTGTTGGCCTCGGCCCGGCAGATCTCCTGGATGACCCTTCCGGGGAGCGCACCGATGTAGGTGCGCCGGTGGCCACGGATCTCCGCCTCGTCCTTCATGCCGCCCAGCGACAGGCGGATGAACTTGCGCCCCATGGCCCGGGCGATGGAACGGCCGAGGGAGGTCTTGCCCACCCCCGGCGGTCCGACGAAGCAGAGAATCGGCCCCTTGGTCGTCGCCTTCAGGGAACGGACGGCGAGGTACTCGAGGATTCGCTCCTTGATCTTCTTCAGATCGTAGTGATCCTCGTCCAGCACCTGCTGGGCATGGGCGATGTCGAGCCGGTCCTCGGTCCCCTTACACCACGGCACGCTGCACAGATACTCGATGTAGGTGCGCGCCACGGTGTGTTCCGGCGAAGCCGGGTTGATCCGCTCGAGCCGACGCAGTTCCTTCTCGGCGATGGTCAGGACGTGGTCGGGCATGGCGGCATCCATGACCTGGCGGCGCAGTTCGTTGAATTCCGACTGGCGTGGATCCTCATCCCCCAGCTCCTCCTGGATCTGCCGCATTTGCTCGCGCAGGATGTACTCCTTCTGGGTCTTGCCCATGCGCTTGGCCACTTCCGACTGCACTTCGCCGCGCACCTGCATCTTCTGTACCTCGCCGGTGAGCTGCAGGTAGACGTCCTTGAGCCGCTCCAGGGGGTTGAGCGTCTCCAGCAGGCGCTGCTGGGTGACGACGTCGAGGTTGAGATAGACCGCCACCAGGTCGGCGAGCCGCCCCGGCTCGTCGATGCGGTCGATCATCTTGAGGACATCCCCGGGCAGGGGGCGGCCGTAGGCCAGGGCGATCTTGAGCAGGGCGTTGACGCTCTGCACCAGCGCCTCGGTCACCAGCCCGCTGCACGGCTCGTCGTCGAGCGAATCGATCATGGCCAGCAGCCAGGGCTGCTCTTGAACCGCCGCCTTCAGGCGGACACGCAGCAGCCCCTCGACGATTACCTTGGCGCCGCCGTCGGGGAGGCGCATCATCTGGCGAATCCGGCAGAGGGTACCGATAGGGGCCAGGTCACCAAATGTGCAGCTCGTCCCGGTGCGGCACAGAATCAGGCCGATCAGGTGGTCGCGATGCATGGCCTCTTCGACCACCGCCAGCTGATCGGCCCGGGCGAAGAGCGGAAAGACCATGTGCGGGAAAACCACGTGTTCGTGCATCACGTAGACCGGCAGCACGTTCGGGATCTGCAGGGTCGGTTCGTTCATAGGCTCATTTCTACTTAGTAACTGATAATTTCCTGCTGTCAGATTAACAAGTTAGAGACAGCTGTCAAGCACTGTCCGGTGGTTTTGACAAATCGGCGGGGAACTGTTTAACTTGTTCACATGACAATTGGTAGCTTTGCATAAAAGCATATTTCATCACCAAGGCACCAAGCCCACCAAGAAAACCTGAAGAATTTATTGAAAGCCTTTCTTTGTGTCTTGGTGTCCTGGTGACGGACTTATGATTTACGCGTGCTTCACGATCGTTGATGCAAAACCGATAACTGGAGAAAACGATGAAACGACTGGCAGTACTCACCAGCGGCGGCGATTGCTCCGGGATGAACGCCACCATCCGCGCCGTAGTGCGGGCCGGGTTGGCCAATGGCATCGAGGTGATCGGCATCCAGAAGGGCTATCAGGGGGTGCTCGATCGCAACTATCAGACACTGACCACAAAATCGGTCAGCGGCAAGTTGCAACTCGGCGGCACCTTTCTGCAAAGTGCCCGCTGCCAAACGATGTTCACGGAACCCGGGCAGCGCCTCGCCGCGGAAAATCTCTTGGGACTCGGCATCGAAGGGCTGGTGGTGATCGGCGGCGACGGCTCGCACCGCGGCGCCCAGGCCCTGCAGCAGCGCGGCATCCCGGTGATCGCCATCCCCGCCTCCATCGACAACGACATCCCCTTCACCGACATGTCGCTGGGGGTCGACTCCGCGCTCAACAACATCCTCCACGCCGTCGACTGCCTCAAGGATACCGCCTCGTCCCACGACCGGACCTTCGTGGTCGAGACCATGGGGCGCAGCTGCGGCTACCTGGCACTGGCCTCGGCAGTCGCCACCGGCGCCGAGTACGCCCTGGTCCCGGAAGTCCCCTTCGACATCGACGCGATTTCCGCGGCCCTGCAGCGGCGCTTTCAGGAAGGGCGCGACAATTCGATCATCATGGTCGCCGAAGGTGCCGGCAAGGCCCAGGACATCGCCGACCAGATCAAAGACCGCATCGGCTTTGAAACGCGCATCATGGTGCTCGGTCACTACCAACGCGGCGGTTCGCCATCGACCTTCGACCGGATTCTGGCCGCCCGTTTCGGCGTGGCAGCGGTGGAAGCCCTGTTGCAAGGCGAATCCGGCAAGATGATCGGCCTGGCCTGCGGCAACCTGATACTGACCAGCCTCGAGCAGACCATCGCCACCGGCCGCAAGCCCCTCGACCCGGGGCTGCTCAAACTGGCAAAGACGTTGGGGAATTGACTGCGTGATAGTCGGTGCAGAGCTTCTGCAAGCCGATCGAAATCAGCACTTGGCCCTGGGTATCAAGCAGACCTACGGGGACGCCGTTGGCACGCCAGAGGCTGTCGAGCATGGCCTGCAGAAATTAAATTCCTGGCACGGCGCCCGCTAACACGAGCCGCCCCGCCACCACCGCCTGCCCCAGGGCGATGCCGCCGTCGTTGGGCGGAACCAGCGCATGGGTCAGTACGGTGAAACCGGCGCGTTCCAGTCGCTCCCGCACCAGGATGGTGAGCAGGGCATTCTGGAAAACCCCGCCGGAAAGTGCCACCACCTCGAGCCCCCGGCGCGCACGCAGTACCAGGCAGACCTGGCGGACCATTTCGGCCAGGGTAACGTGGAAGCGCCCGGCGCATGCAGCTGCCGGCTCACTGGCCGCCACCGCCTCTGCCAGAGCCCGCACCAGCGGGCGCGGGTCGAAAATCAGCACCCCGTCCTCCAGCTTCAGCCCGAACGGGTACGGCCGCACCGCGGCAGGATCGGCGAGCATCTCCAGTTCCATGGCCGCCTGCCCCTCGTAACTCGCCACGCTGCGCACCCTGAGAATGGCCGCTACCGCATCGAACAGCCGGCCGCAGCTCGACGCCAGGGGGGCGTTCACCCCCTTGGCCAGCGCCTGCCGCACCAGGCTGAATTCTCCTGCCGGCACGCTGGCGAAACATGGGAGCGTGGGCAGTTCCTCGCCATAGGCCTCGCGCAGGTGGCTGAGGGCCATGCGCCACGGCTGGCGGGCGGCCAGGTCGCCGCCGGGGAGCGGCACGGGACGGAAGTGCCCGGCCCGCTCGCAACGCTCCAGGCCACCGACCAGGAATTCGCCCCCCCACAGGGTGCCGTCGGCACCGAAGCCGAGGCCGTCGAAGGTCACCCCGATGGCCGGCCCGGCATGGCCGTTCTCCGCCAGGCAGCTGGCCAGGTGGGCATGGTGGTGTTGCACGGCAACAGTCGGCAGGCCGCGCGCTTCGAGAGCGTAACGGGTCGACAGGTAGTCCGGGTGCAGATCGTGGGCCAGGATCGCCGGCGTGGTTTCAAGCAACGCCTCAAGCTGTGGGATGGAACCCATGAACGCGGCATGGGTTTCCATGTTCTGCAAATCGCCGAGATGCTGGCTCAGGAACGCCCGGTCGCCGCGAGTCAGGCAGACGGTGCTTTTGAGCTCGGCACCGACGGCCAGCACCGGCGGCTGCTCATCCGGCAGGGCGATCCCCCGCGGCACGTAGCCGCGCGAGCGGCGCAGCAGCATAGCGCGCCCGCCTAGCACGCGGGCCACAGAATCGTCGGCGCGGGTGTGAATCGGCCGGTCGTGGAGCAGGAAGGCGTCAGCAATGCCATGCAGGCGGCCGCGGGCCTCGTCGTCCAGGTAGGCGATCGGTTCGTCGGAGAGGTTGGCGCTGGTCATCACCAGCGCCAGAAAATCGGTTTCAAGCAGAAGTTGATGCAACGGGGTGTAAGGGAGCATCACGCCGACGTACTGGTTGCGCGGCGCCACGCTTTCCGCAAGGAGGAAATCGACGCGCTTTTCCAAGAGCACGATCGGCCGTTCCACCCCCTGCAGGAGCCTGGCCTCCGCATCGGTGACGGCGGCGAACTGTTCCACCGCCGCAAGATCGGCAGCCATGACCGCAAAAGGCTTCTCGTCGCGGCGCTTGCGGCGGCGCAGTTCCTGTACCGCCAGCGCGTTGGCCGCGTCGACGGCCAGATGGTAGCCGCCCAGCCCCTTGATCGCGACGATCCTTCCCTCGCGCAGCAGCCGCAGGGCTCCGGCCAGGGGATCGCCCGGCAGCGACTGGCCGCCGGCGTCGCGCAGTGACAGGTGGGGGCCGCAGAGCGGGCAGGCATTCGGCTGGGCGTGGAAGCGCCGCGAAGCGGGGTCGTGATACTCGGCGCGACAGGCCGGGCACATGGTGAAACCGGCCATGGTGGTCTGCGGCCGGTCGTAGGGGATGCCGGTAACGATGGTGAAACGCGGTCCGCAGTTGGTGCAGTTGATGAAGGGATAGCGGTAGCGGCGGTCGGCTGGGTCGGTGAGTTCGCGCAGGCAGTCGGCGCAGACGCAGGCGTCGGCCGGGATCTGGGCGCGGGCCGCCGGGTCGGTTTGGCTGGCAAGGATGGTGAAACCGCGCCCGCCGGTGGCCGGCAGGTCGCAGCTGGTCAGGCGCGCGATGGTGGCCAGGGGCGGCTTCTCGGCGTCCAGGGCGGCCACGAATTGTGCGAGGAGGGGTTCTTCGGCTTCGGCTTCGATGGTGACGCCGCGGCTGTCGTTGCGTACCCATCCCGCCACCCCCAGGCGGCTGGCCAGCTGAAAAACAAAGGGGCGGAACCCCACCCCCTGGACCACCCCTTCGACGCTGATGCGCTGGCGCCCCATGGCCGGCGGCTGAATACCCGTCAGCCGGGCTTGATGACCGGCTCGCACTGCGTGGCGACGATATCTCCAATGAGCAGGTCCGTGACCAGTGCGTGCAGACGTTCGGTATCCTTGATGGTCAACCGCTCGAACTTGATCGCCACCCCCGGCGGCAACCCCATCGGGCCGGCCTGCCCGCCCTTGCCGTAGATGATTTGCCCGACCAGGGGCAGCAGCACCTCGCCGGGGAGGTGGAGTTTGATCTCGACCTCGATCCCCCTGGGAAGTGGTTCCGGCATGCGCACCAGAATTCCACGCTCGGAGAGGGTGATCCCCGTCAGTTGCCGGGACACCCCCTGGTGAATGATTTCGACGGGCCTGGGGAAAGGCGCCCGCAGGTAACGGCGGCGCCCTTCCGGATAGAGGTTGCAGCGCTGCAGTGCCCGGTGCAGGCTGTTGAGTTCCAGTGGCTTGTCGAGCACCTCGAGACAGCCGAGGCTCATGGCTTCCCAGACCCGCTGCTTGTCGCGCTCGCCGGTGATCATGATCACCGGTAGATCGGCGAGTTCCGGATCGGCACGCAGTTCGCGTATCAGCGCCAGACTGTCCGTGTCCGGCATCTGCATGCTCAGGGTGATGACCTGCGGGCGAGCCACCCGCGCCAAGTCAAGGGCGTCACGCGCGCTGGTCACCGGCAGCACATCGAAATAGAGCCGCTCGAGCAGCACGGCCAGAATGCCGAGAAAAGTCTGGTTGTCGTCAATCGTGAGAACGAGGGGACGTTCGCTCATGCTCATCTCCTGAAGGACCAAAACACACGGGCCCTGGACTGAAACCTTACACTTTTGAGCGGAGATTATAACCGGATGGGTCAGCGGGAACGCAAGGGAAACTTATTTGGAGCGCTGAACCACGTAATCAGCGAGTTCGAACAGGGCGTCGCGCACCTCGCCCGGCGGGAAAACCGCCAGATGCCCCTTCGCGGACTCGACCAGTTCACCGGCCCGTTGGCGGGTGTAGGCGATCCCGGCATAACGCTCGATCAGGCCGATGACCGTATCGAGATCGGCTTGGGGGAGATCGGCGCCGGCGACAATTTCCTCCACCCGGCGGCGTTCCGCCGCAGTGCAGCAGCATAACGTATGGATCAGCGGCAGGGTAACCTTCCCCTCGAGGAGGTCGTGGCCACGCGCCTTGCCGAACTCGGCCTGGTCGGCCACGTAGTCGAGGGCATCGTCCATGCACTGAAAGGCAATGCCGAGATCCATGCCATAGGCGGCCAGCGCCTCTTCCTGTTCCGGCGGCGCACCGCCCAGGATGGCCCCGCAGCGACAGGCGGCGGCCAGCAGCACGGCGGTCTTGTTCTGCACCACCTCGATGTAGCGCTCTTCGGCTAGGTCGAGGTCGCAGGTGCTGACCAGTTGCAGCACTTCACCTTCCGCCATCATGGTGGTGGCATCGGACAGGGCCTGCAGAACCGGCAGGCTGCCGGCGCGTACCATGATCGAAAACGATTTGGCGAACAGGAAATCGCCGACCAGCACGCTGGCCTCGTTTCCCCACACGGCATTGGCCGAGTCCTGGCCGCGGCGCAGCACGGCGCCGTCGACCACGTCGTCGTGCAGCAGGGTGGCCGTGTGGATGAATTCGACCACGCTGGCCAGGCCGATGTGAGCATCGCCGCGGTAACCGGCCAGGCGGGCGCTGAGCAGCACCAGCATCGGACGGATGCGCTTGCCGCCGCTGGCGAGGACATACTCGCCGACCTTGCGGATCAGCGGCACCCTTGAGGCCAGATCCTCGCGGAACTGCAGTTCGACCCGGCGCAGATCGTCATTGAGAAGTGTAAGTACGTGGTCCATTGGAAATCATAGGTTATGGGGAAAAGTTTACCTATCCTAAAGAGTTCCCGGGAATCTTGTCAAAGTATTTTCCCCGAATTGTATTTTTCCCCAAATCTTCTGCCGTCCGATTCGCCCCCTTGAACCTATCATCGTTTCCGCCTAGTCTCCCTTGTCGGCTTGCATCCGACGCCAAAAGCAACTTTCGCGGCCACCTGCACCAACCACTCCGGAGGTGGCAATGCATCTGTCTAACCCAACCTGCCGGCGGCTTTGCCGCGAGCGACCGTCATGCCGGTGCCTGCTCAGGGGTGATGAAGGAGGAGACTGAGTTTCTCGCGCCCGGGTGCCAATTCCTGCCCAAGCCGTTTCAGTTGAATGATCTGTGGCAATTAGTCCGACGCTGCGAGGAAAGCGCATCGCCCGGCCGGATGCTGGTGCCCATCGAAGAGCTGTGGAAGACCATACACAATCGTCAGTCAACTCCGTTTGCTTTGAAGCAGTCGCCCCGGAAGTAATTTCACGGGCGCCCCCGCGGTGCAAGCAGCGACGGCAGAGGGGCAGTCGCCAGCGGGTGGCTCTGGTTAGACCGGCGCGATTCAGCACTTTTCGGTTGACAGCTGCAGAGTTGCTCCGTATTTTTATGACCAATTTTGTTATATATTTGACTTCTCTTGACTTTACCGCCTGTCGGCTTAAACTGTTAAACTGTTCGGAGTTATTCACTCTTCCGCCAGGAGGCGCCATGCAGACCCCTGCCTACAATTATTCCATCGTACGCAGCTTCATTGTCTGGAGCCTCCTCTGGGGGGTGGTCTCGGTGCTGGTCGGTGTGCTGATCTCCTTCCAACTGGTGTTGCCGGAACTGAATATCGCCCCCTACCTGACCTACGGCCGGCTGCGCCCGCTGCATACCAATGCCGGGATTTACGGCTGGGGGATCGGCAGCTTCTTTGCCCTGTTCTTCTACATCGTGCAGCGCCTCTGCCGCACGCCCCTGTGGAGCGACGGGTTGGCGAAGTTCCAGCTGTACCTCTTCAACGCCACCATCATTGCCGCAGCCGTGACCCTGCTGCTCGGCTACAGCACCTCCAAGGAGTATCACGAACTGGAGTGGCCGGTGGACATCATGGTGGTGGTGCTGTGGGTGGTCTTCGCCGTCAACATCATCATGACCATCGTCAAGCGCAAAGAGGAGCAGATGTACATCTCCCTCTGGTACATGCTCGCCACCCTGGTCGGGGTGGCGGTGCTCTACCTGGTCAACGCCGCCGCAGTGCCGGTGTCGCTGTTCAAGTCGTACTCGGCCTACGCCGGCACCAACGACGCCAACGTGCAGTGGTGGTTCGGCCACAACGCCGTGGCCATGGTGCTGACCACCCCGCCGCTGGCAATTTTCTACTACTTCCTGCCGAAATCGACCGGCGTGCCGATCTACAGCCACCGCCTGTCGATCATCGCCTTCTGGTCGCTGGTCTTCATGTACCTGTGGACCGGTGCCCATCACCTGCTGTGGACCCCGGTTCCCGACTGGGTGCAGACCCTGGCCATGGCCTTCTCGCTGATGCTGATCGCCCCTAGCTGGGGCTCGGTGTTCAACGGCTACCTGTCGATGCAGGGGCAGTGGCACCAGATGCGCGAGAACTACCTGGTCAAGTTCCTGATCCTGGGTATCACCTTCTACGGCCTGCAGACACTGCAGGGGCCGTCCCAGGCGGTACGCACCTTCTCGGCGTTCATCCACTACACCGAATGGGTGCCGGGACACGTGCACATGGGCACCATGGGGTGGGTGTCGATGGTGCTGTTCGCCGCCATCTACTACCTGATGCCACGCCTCTACGACCGCGAGTTGTACAGCATTCCGCTGGCCAATCTGCACTTCTGGCTGGTGCTGATCGGCCAATTGATCTACTCGGTCAGCATGTGGATCGCCGGCGTGCAGCAAGCCGGCATGTGGCATGCCCTCAGCAACGACGGCAGCCTCACCTACACCTTCATGGAAGTTCTGGTCGAAATGTACCCCTACTGGTGGATCCGCGCTGTCGGCGGGGTGATCTACCTGGCCGGGATCGTGGTCTTCATCTACAACCTGGTGCAGACGGCGCGCAGCGGCAAACCCGCAGCCGCCGCTGCGGCCGCCTGAGAAAGGAGGACCATCATCATGTGGGAAAAGAACCCGGTCCTGTTCCTCCTCCTGGCCACGGCAGCCATTTTGGTCGGCACCATCGTCACCATGGTCCTCCCCTTTGCCTGGGTGAACACCGAGGCCGACCGCATCGCCACGGTCACTCCGTATACGCCGCTGCAGCAGGCGGGACGCGACGTCTACATCCGCGAAGGGTGCAACAACTGCCATACCCAGACGGTCCGGCCGCTGGTGGCCGACGTGCTGCGCTACGGCGAGTACTCAAAATCCGGGGAATTCGTCTACGACCGGCCACACCTGTGGGGGTCGCGGCGCACCGGCCCCGACCTCGCCCGCCTCGGCGGCAAGTACCCCGATGCCTGGCACACCCAGCACATGACGGCACCGACCAGCATGATCCCGAAATCGAACATGCCGGCCTACGCTTTCCTCAAGAACACCCTGCTCGATCCGGCTTACATCGAGAAGTCGATGCGGGTGCTCGGCTTCCCCTACACGCCGGCGGAGATTGCCGCTCTAAGCGGCAAAACCGAGATGGACGCCATCGTCGCCTACATGCAGAAGCTCGGCACCGGCATCCCGAAGGCAGCCGCAGCAGCCGTGGTCGGCGACCTGAAAAACCCCTTCCCGAAGGATTCCGCGGCCATGCAGGCCGGCGCTGTGCTCTATGCCCAGAACTGCGCAGCCTGCCACGGCGAGCACGGCGACGGCGGCATCGGTCCGGAGCTGGAACCGGGAAGCTATCAGGACGCCAGCCTATTCGGACTGATCTACAACGGCATCAGCGACAACGGCATGCCGGCGTTCTCGGCGCTGGGCAGCACCAAAGTCTGGCAGTTGGTCAATTTCGTCAACTACCGCAAGGAGCACTGATGGACTGGGCTTCGGTTCTCTACCTTGGCGTCACCGGCGGCATGCTGGCGGTCTTCGCGGTCATCGCGATACGCACCTACAGCCGGCGCAACCGCAGACGCCTGGAAGAACCGAAGCACCGCATGCTCGATGACGACTGATCCTTCGGGAGGAAGCTATGGCACAACACGAGCAGCATGATTTCGACGGCATCACCGAAAACCCCGGGCAGCGCCCGCCGGTCTACTTCACCGTGCTCTTCTACGGGCTGATCGTCTGGGCCGTGGCGTTCAGTGCCTTCTACCTCCTCTCCGGGTGGAGTTCCGACGCCGAATTTCAGGCGGACATGAAGGCCCACGAGGCGCGGCAGCAGAGTGCGGCCGCCGCCCCGCCGGCCAAGGCGGAACCGGTTGCCAAACCGGCCGAAACGCCACCGGCACCACCCAAAGCATCCGAACCGGCCGCGGCCGTGGCCGCCGCCCCGGCAGCAGCCGCCAAACTCGACGCCAAGGCTCTGTTCGAGGGTAAGTGCACCGGCTGCCACGGTGCCGGCGGCAAGGGCGGCTTCGGCCCGGACCTGACGGCCCCGGCGGACAAGTACGAATACGGCAAGACCCGCCAGGCGCTCTTCATGAGCATTGAACAGGGGCGCGCCAACGGCAAGATGCCGGGATTCAAGGATCAGCTCAAGCGCGAGGAAATCTACGCTCTCGTCGACTACCTCCTGACGCTCAAGTAATTTATTTACACAAACCATACAACCCACGAGAAAAGGGGACAGAATTCAATTCTGTCCCCTTTCTCGTGCATTAGGCATCTGGCTTTGACTCAGCACTCAGCACTCAGCACTCAGCACTCCCAAAAGCCGCGGCTTTTGGGCCCTTGGCGCACCGCGTTCCAGTGGCTCTGCAGCCTGTCCGTACTCGGCATCCCGTTCGTTCGTATCGGCGGCATCAGCCTGCTGCGCCTCGATTTTTCGACACTCTGACCTGCACGCTGGCGGGCAAGGTATTCCCGATCGAGACTTGTGGCTGTTCCTGCTGCTGGCCCTCGCCCTGCTCCTGCTCTTTTTGCTGGTCACCCTGGCCTTCGGCCGGGCCTGGTGCGGCTGGGGCTGCCCGCAGACCACCCTGGTCGACCTGGTCGAATGGTGCGCCCGCAAGCTCGGGATCAAGGTCGCCGCCGGCGCCTTCACCGCCAGCCCCGCCCAGCGACTGGCTCTGCAGTTCCTCTATCTCTGCCTGGCCGTGCTGGTCGGCGCCAACCTGGTCTGGTATTTCGTCGCGCCGTACGATTTTTTTCCACATCTGCTGGCCGGCACCCTGCACTGGGCGGCCTGGGTGCTGCTCGGCGGCACGGCCGCGACCGTCTATATCGACCTGGCCCTGCTGCGCCGCCTGTTCTGCAAGGAGTTCTGCCCCTACGGGCGGTTCCAGACAGTGCTGGTCGATCCCGGCACCCTCACCCTGCGCTACCACCCTGATGAAGCGCCGCGCTGCATCCGCTGCGGGGCCTGTGTGCGCGCCTGCCCGACCGGCATCGACATCCGTGACGGCGACCAGATCGAATGCATCAACTGCGGCCGCTGCCTCGATGCCTGCCGCACGGTGATGGCCCACCGCGGCCAGCCCGGCATTATCCGCTACACCTTCGGCCTGGAAGGCCGCGGTCCGCGGGCCCTGCTCAACCTGCGCGCCGCGCTGGTCACTACGGTGTTCCTCGCACTCCTCGTTATCCTGGCGGTTGCCGTCGGCGAACGCACCCTCCTCTCCCTCAAGATCGCCCGCAGCACCACACTGATGCCGCACCTGACCGGCACCGGCCAGGCGATCAACTTCTTCACCCTGCACGTAGTCAATCGCGAGACGACTGTGCGGCAGTTCCTGATGAAGACCAGCGGTGCTGCCGACCCGGTGGAATTGCGCGGACCAGCACAACCGGTTATCCTGAACCCCGGCGAGAAACGCCGCATCGACATCGGGCTGCTGACCGAACTGGCCGGTCTGCCGCGGCCGGTGTCACTCCAATTGCTGACGACGGATGGCCGGGTATTGGCGAGCGAGCAGTTGCAGCTGATCCCGCCGTCCCCGCCGGGTGTCGCCCACTGAGACCGCCATGCCCCATCCGCGCCCCATTCCCTGGCTGATCGTCCTGCTCGGTGTCGGCTTCACTGCCTTCACCGCCTGGTCGTTCTACCGCGCCGCCATCGGCACCAGCAACGTCACCGACGCCGACTACTACAGCCACGGCCTGCGCTACAACCAGACGCTGCTCGAACGCCAGGCCGCCGCTTCCCTCGGATGGCAGGCCGAGCCGCAGCTGTCGGGGAAGCACCTGAACATTCGGTTGCGCGATCGTGACCAACAGGCCGTGACCGGCGCCCGCGGTACGCTGACCCTCCTTGGCCCCGGTACACCGGGGACTCGCGAACTGGGTCTGCTTGAAACCGGAGACGGGATCTACCGGGCGGAATTCCCTGCCGGCGTAAAGGGTGAGCAGCCCATCGAGATTACCTTCCAGCGCGACGGGGCCAGGCTGAGCCGGCGGCTTCTGCTCGCTATCGACTGACCCGATGACGCAGGCCTTGAACCGCTCGGGGACTTACCACCCCCCAGCCCCCAGCCCCCAGCCCCCGCCTTTAACCTGCGAGCACTGCGCCCTGCCGATCCCCCCGGGCGATCTGGTCAGCGAAGAGATCGATGGGGTGATGCGGCACTTCTGCTGCCAGGGATGCCGCGGTGCTTACCTGATCATTACCGGCGCCGGGCTGGGACGTTTTTACCGGCAGCGCAGCTGGCATGAGCCGGGACTGCCCGAGGGCGCTTTTGCCGATCCTTACGACGATGCCTATCTGGCCCGCTTTGTCGAACATGACCAGGGTGCCGATGAATTGAGCTTCGTGGTCGAGGGGCTGCGCTGCGCCAGCTGCGTCTGGCTCAACGAAAAGGTTCTCGTCACCCTCGACGGCGTCGAAACCGCCCGGGTCAACTACGCCACCCATCGGGCCAGGGTCCGCTTCAACCCGCAGCGCATCACCCCCGCCGGGCTCTTCGCCGCCGTCAGCCGGCTCGGCTATCTCCCCCGGCCGTTCACCTTTGACGCCGCCCACCAGGCGCGCGAGCGCGAACGCCGGTCGCTGCTGACTCGTCTCGGTGCCGCCCTGTTCCTGTCGATGCAGCTGATGGGCTACTCCCTGGCCCTCTACGCCGGCTACTTCCAGGGGATGGACGCGGACACCAAGTGGCTGCTGCAGCTGTTTGCAGCGCTGGTCGCCACCCCGGTGGTCTTCTACAGCGGCTGGCCGTTCCTGGCCGGGGCCTGGCGCAGCCTGCGCTATCGCAGCGCCGGCATGGACCTGCTGGTCACCATGGGGATTCTCGCCGCCTGGGGCGCCAGCATGGTCGCGCTGGTGGCTGGCGGTGAAGTCTACTTCGATACGGCAGCCATGATCGTCACCCTGCTGCTCACCGGACGGCTCTTTGAAAACGGAGCCCGACGGATGGCCGCCAGTGGCGTCGACCGGCTCCTGCAACTGGCTCCCGACACCGCCCAGCGGCTTGACGAACAGGATGTGCCGGCCACGGTCGACAGTACCACCCTGCAACCGGGCGAACGCATCCTGGTGCGGCCGGGGGAGCGTTTTCCCGTCGACGGTCGGATCCTCGCCGGCACCACCGAGGTCGACTGTGCGGCCGCCACCGGTGAACCGCTGCCGCAACTCATGGGGCCGGGCGACCCGGTGCTGGCCGGCACCATGAACCTGACGACAGCCGTCACCATCGCGGTCGAGCGGCCAGCCGCCGACTCCTTCGTTGCCCGGGTCGCCCGGCTGGTCGAGGAGGCCCAGTCCCGACGGGCCCATATCCAGTTGCTGGCCGACCGGATCGCCGCCTGGTTCGTGCCGCTGGTGACCATGCTGGCCGCTGTGACCTGGCTGTACTGGCATCTGGCCGACAGTCCCGAGGTTTCACCGTTGCTGGCGGCCGTGGCCGTGCTGGTCATCGCCTGTCCGTGTGCCCTCGGCCTGGCCACCCCCACCGCCATCCTGGTGGCCAGTGGCGCCGCCGCCGGGCGCGGCATCCTCTTTCGCGGCGGGGACATCCTCGAAGCAGCCGCCCGGCTCGATCTGGCCGCCTTCGACAAGACCGGCACATTGACCGAGGGGCGGCCGCGCCTGGTTGCCATCGAACCCACCGGATGCACGGATGAACAGTTGCTGGTCCTGGCGGCCGGTGCGGAGGGGGGCAGCAGTCATCCACTGGCAACCGGCGTACTCGCCGAGGCCCGCCGCCGACACCTGGAGGTTGCCCTGCTGCCGGCAGTCAGCACCCTGCCCGGACGTGGCCTGATCGCGGCGACTCCGACAGGGGACCTCCTGGTCGGCAGCCGGAAGCTTATGGAAGAACATGGTATCGACACACCGGTGCAACCCGAGACTCCGGCGACGGTGATCCATGTCGCCCTGGCCGGCGGCTACCGCGGTCGGCTGCTCTTCGAAGACCCACCTCGCAGCGGAGCCCGTGAGTTGATTGCGGGGCTGCACCGGGAAGGGATCGCCACCGTCCTGCTGAGCGGCGACAGTCAGGCCGCAGCCGAGCGGCTCGCCGGACAACTTGGCATCGACGAGGTCTACGGCGACCTGACTCCTGAAGGGAAGTGTGAGCGTTTGCGGGAAAAGCGCGCTGCCGGGCGGCGCGTGCTGATGGTCGGCGACGGCATCAACGACGCTCCGGCGCTGGCCATGGCCGATGTCGGCTGCGCCATGGCCGGCGGCACCGACATCGCCCTGGCCACCTCCGATCTGGTACTCACCCGATCTGCGCTGAGAGGACTTCACGAAGCACTTCAATTGGCGAGACGTACCCTATCGATCATACGACAGAATCTCTTTTGGGCATTTGCCTACAATCTGGCGGCTATCCCGTTGGCCGCCATGGGCGGACTCGCCCCGATTCACGCCGCAGCCGCCATGGCCATCAGCTCGGTGTGTGTGGTGGGGAATTCGTTGAGGTTGGGAAAATCTGTAAAAAGTAAGACGTGAGGAAACGTGAAAAGCGACTATAATCATTCGAATCAGATACTTGAGACTTTTTACGTTTTACCTTTCACGTTTCACTGATGACTTCGAGCGCCTCATGTCCCTTTCAACCCTGGCCCTGATCTTCCTCTCCCTGTGCGTCGGCTCCGGCGTCTGGCTGTTTTTCCTCTGGGCCGTACGCAAGGGGGAGTTCGACGATCCGGAGGGGCCGAAGTACCGGATGCTCGATGACGATGACGACAAGACTTCATAAATGAGGTGAAGTAATGAGGCTTATTATAATATCTTTATTGACTTTTCTTGCCTCATACACAGTGCAGTCCGGAACGGCGTTCGCCACGTCGCTGCGCTTCGAAGCAACAGACGCCACCCAGGGGCAGGCGACACTGGAGTTGCAGGCCGATGCACTGGTGACGATGACAGCGCTCCCCTTCCGTCTGATCATCCGTGACGAAACCGGCCGGCCGGTGACCGGGGCGCAGGTTGGCTGCGAGTTGAGCATGCCGGCGATGGTCATGCCCGAGAACCGGCCGAAAATCGTCGAACGCGACGGCGCTTATGCCGGCGAGATGATCCTCACCTGCACCATGGGCGATTGGCGCATGGCCTGTGTCGCCACCCAGGCGGACGGCCAACGCCGGACCATGTCCTTCGACCTCGGCACGGCCCGGCTGAGATGAGCGACCCGCTGGTCCTGATGGGTTTCACCACCGGGTTGCTCGGCGCCGGCCACTGCATCGGCATGTGCGGCGCCTGGTCGGCGCCCTGTCGCTCACCGCCACCGGCCAGCCGGGCGGCTGGACCTTCCACCTGCTGTACAACGCCGGCCGCGTCGCCACCTACACCCTGATCGGCGCCCTGGCCGGCTGGCTCGGCTCGGCCCTGGCCTACGCCGACCGCTTTCGCGAAGTGAGCCGCACCCTGCTCGTGGCCTCCGACCTGTTCATCATCCTGGTCGGCCTCGGCACCGCCGGCCTGTTTGCCGGGCTGAGCGTCGCCCGTCTCGACTTCCCCGGCCCGCTGCGGGCCATGACCGCGGCCGTGCAGCAGCTGCGCCAGTTGCCGCCCTGGCTGGCAGCTCTCCCCCTTGGCCTGCTGTTCGGCTTTCTCCCCTGCGGCTACCTCTACGCCGTGGCGATTTCGGCCGCTCAGGGCGCAGATCCCCTGCTCGGCGCCGCCACCCTCTTCGCCTTCGGCCTCGGCACCGTGCCGGCTCTGTTGCTGTTCGGCGGCGTCACCCAGTGGCTCGGCACCAGGGTGCGGGTCTGGATGCTGCGCACGGCCGGGCTGGTGGTCGCGGGGATGGGGGTGGTCAACCTGGTTCGTCACCTCCGGCTGATGGGTTGGCTGACCTGAGCGCGGCATTTCGCCATCCTCCCCTGCCCCAACGACCTGATCTTTCGCGCCGCCGAGCTGAAGGCCCGCCACCCGATCTCTTACGCCGACGCTTTTGCCCTGGCCTCGGCCATCGAGCACCAGGCGGAGTTGGTCAGCGGCGATCCGGAGTTCCGGCGAGTGGAACATCTGGTCGGGATTGTCTGGGTGTGAGGGGGACCAGCTAGTCTGACCATATCAATCACGACGGCAAAGGGGCCACCCACAGGCGGCCCCTTGCATATAACCAACAGTAACTCGACACGCCTACTTCAGCCCCGCCAACTTCTCCAGACTCCGCTCCAGAATCGCCAGCTTCTCCTCGGCCTCGGCCAGTTTGCCACGATCCTTTTCCAGCACCTCCGCCGGAGCGTTGGCCACGAACTTTTCGTTACTCAGCTTCTTGCGAAAGAACTCCACGTCGGTGCGCACCTTGGCGATTTCCTTCCCCAGGCGCTGCTCCTCCTCGGCGATATCCACCAACCCGGCCAGCGGCAGGCAGATCTCGACATCGCCAGCCACCTGGGTGGCGGTCTGGCTTGGGCGGGCCAGCTCCCGGCCGATCTGCAGCTCGCCCACCCTGGCCAGCGCCTTGATTGCCCCTTGGGCGCGCTCGAGGGTCGCCACCGACTCCGTCGAACCGCACAGCAACAGGGCGGCGATCTGTTTGCCGGGGGGGACGTCCATCTCGCCGCGGATGTTGCGGATGGCGCGAATCACGTCCATCACCAGTTCCATGCGCGCCGTGGCCGCGACGTCGCCCGGGATTGCCTCGGCATCAGGCCACGTTGCCAGCATCAGCGAGGCGGCCGGGCGCGTCCCCGGCAGGGCCTGCCAGATCTCCTCGGTGATGAACGGCATGATCGGGTGAAGCAGGCGCAGGAGCTGCTCCAGGACGGTGAACAACACCCCCTGGACGCGGTATTTCGCTGCCGGGTCATCACCATACAACTGCTCTTTACTCAACTCGATGTACCAGTCGCAGAAACTGTTCCAGGTGAAAGCGTAGAGTGTCCCTGCCGCTTCGTTGAAGCGGTACTCCTCCAGTGCCCGGGTGGTCTGCTCGATGGTCTCGTGGAGACGGGTGAGAATCCAGCGGTCGGCGTCCGAGAGCTGCGTATCGTGCAGATCGATAGCGGCCGGCTCGAAGCCTTCCAGATTCATCAGGGCGAAGCGGCTGGCATTCCACAGCTTGTTGGCGAAGGCCTTGTAGCCGGCGATCCTCTCGGTGGAAAGCTTGATGTCGCGCCCCATGGCGGCAAAGGAGGTCAGGGTGAAGCGGAAGGCATCGGCGCCGTACTCGTCAATGACGTGCAGCGGGTCGATGACGTTCCCCTTGCTCTTGCTCATCTTCTGCCCCTGGGCATCGCGCACCAGGGCATGGATGTAGACATCGGTGAACGGGACCTGGTCCATGAACTTGAGCCCCATCATCATCATTCGCGCCACCCAGAAGAAAAGGATGTCGAAACCGGTGACCAGGCAGCTGGTCGGGTAGAATTTGTTTAGTGTCGCCGTCTGCTCCGGCCAGCCCATGGTCGAGAACGGCCACAGGGCCGAGGAGAACCAGGTATCGAGGACGTCACTGTCCTGGCGGAGCGCTGCGCTGCCACAGTCGACGCAGGCGGTGGCATCTTCGCGGCTGACGGTGATCCCGCCGCACTCCTCGCAGTACCAGGCGGGGATGCGATGCCCCCACCAGATCTGCCGACTGATGCACCAGTCCTGGATGTTGAACATCCACTCGAAGTAAGTCTTCTCCCACTGAACCGGAACGATGCGGGTGCGGCCGTCCTGCACCGCCTTGATCGCCTGTTCGGCCAGCGGCTTGACGCTGACATACCACTGCAGGGACAGGTACGGCTCGATCACCGTCCGGCAGCGATAGCACTCCCCCACCGCGTTCTGATGGTCGTCGATCTTGGCCAGCAGTCCCTGGTTCTCCAGGTCGGCGACCACGTTGGCGCGCGCCTCGTAGCGCTCCTGCCCCTGGTAGGGCCCGCCATTCTCGTTGATCACCCCGGACTCGTCGAGGATGTTGATGGCCGGCAGGTCGTGGCGGCGGGCCACCTCGAAGTCGTTGAAGTCGTGGGCCGGGGTGATCTTGACCACGCCGGTGCCGAAGGCACGATCGACGTACTCGTCGGCCACGATCGGGATTTCGCGATTGACCAACGGCAGCATCACGGTCTTGCCAATCAGATCAAGGTAGCGCTCGTCCTCGGGGTGCACCGCCACGGCGGTATCGCCGAGCATCGTCTCCGGGCGGGTGGTGGCCACCACCAGGTGCCGGTCGCTGCCGGTCACCGGGTAGCGCAGGTGCCAGAGATGCCCCTTCTTGTCGTCGTGCTCGACCTCAAGGTCGGACAGGGCGGTATGGCAGCGCGGGCACCAGTTGATCAGGCGGTTGGCCCGGTAGATCAGCCCCTCCTCGTACAGGCGCACGAACACTTCGCGCACCGCCTTCGACAGCCCCTCGTCCATGGTGAAGCGCTCGCGCTCCCAGTCGCAGGAGGCGCCGAGGCGCTTGAGTTGCTGGATGATCTGTCCCCCCGACTCTTCGCGCCATTGCCAGACCATGGCAATGAAGCCGTCGCGGCCGACGGCGTGGCGATCGGTCCCTAACTGCGCGAGCTGCTTTTCAACCACGTTCTGGGTGGCGATCCCGGCGTGGTCGGTGCCGGGCATCCACAGCACCTCACGCCCCTGCATGCGCTGCCAGCGGCAGAGGATGTCCTGCAGGGTGTTGTTGAGAGCGTGGCCCATATGCAGCACGCCGGTGACGTTGGGCGGCGGGATGACGATGGCGTAAGGGGGGCGGACCGAGTGCTCGTCGGCACGGAAGTAACCTTGCGACTCCCACGCCCGGTACCATTTGCGCTCGACGTCGTGCGGTTCGTATCCCTTGGAGAGCTTCGGTTCAGTGCTCATGATGTTTGTTCTATCCCTTTAATGCAGCGAATCTAAATCTGCCACCAAGACACCAAGGCACCAAGGGCAACCAAGCCTCAAGGCTAAATTCAAAAGTTCCGCGTAGGCTTTGCCAGGGACAAGATTCTCTTGGTGTCTTGGTGCCTTGGTGGCGAAAAAGAAGTGGGTCGAAAGGAAATGGGGATTTTCAGCAATCCCCATTTCGCATCCAGTTGTTATGAACCGCGGGGTCGCTGCTAGGCGGCGGTGTCCTTGATCTTGCGGATTTCGTCCTTGATCAGCGCCTCGGCGAGATCGGGGACCACTTCCCAGGCAACCCGCTCCAGCACCGAGCCGGCCAGCTTTTCGATGGCCCTGCCAACGGCGCGCTCGACAATCTGCTCGATCTCCGCCTCGGTGAGGGTGGCGACACGCTGCTCGACGACGGCGGCCGGGGCGGCGACCGGTGTCTCGGCGGGCGCGGGGGCGAGCGGCGGCGCCATCGCGGGCGACGGCTCGACCGGAGCCGGCGCGACCGGGATGGGCTCAAACACTGCGGGAACTGCTTCGGCAACCGCGGGCGCGAACGGTTCGGCGGCGGCGAAGGTCTCAAAGGGTTCCTCGGCGGCAAGCACCTCGCGCGACCAGGGGGACAGGGTCGGCATCTCGCCGGCCGGCTCAAGGTCTTCGGCACCGAGGATGTCGTCGTCGCCGAGCGCCATCACCTCATCGACCTCACCGAACTCATCGGCCCCGGCCCCGGCAGCCGGTTCCATAAAGGCCAACGGCGCCTCCGCCGGCGAGAACGGCTCGGCGGCGAATTCGAAAGGGGGGGGGCTTCTTCGAAGGCAAAGTCAGCCGGGGCCATGGCCACTTCGGCCGGCGCCACCGGCAACTCGTTCAGCTCACGCCAGTCATCCGCCGTTGCGGCCGACACGGCGGCCGCAACAGGTTCCTCGAAGGTAATGTCGGCAAAGGGATCAACCGCCTCCGGCGCAACCGGCTCGACGGCAACCACGGGAGCAACCGGCGCGAACACCGGCGGCACGGCGGCCACTGGCGCCGGCTGGGACGCGGCATTCAGCAAGGTCGCCACCCGGTCGATCAGCGCCTGGGATTCGAAGGGTTTCTCGATCCAGGACTCGGCCCCGGCCGATCTGGCCTTGCCCTCGTCGAACGGCTCGAAGGATCCGGCCAGCAGCAGAACCGGAATATGCTGCAGCGCCGGCTCCTGCTTGATGGCGGCGCAGAGCTCGTAACCGTTTTTCCCCGGCATATAGACATCGGCCAGCACCAGATCGGGAAGCAGTTCCTTGGCCCGGGCGAAGGCGCTGTCGCCGTTGTCAGTTATGGTCAGCTCGTAATCTTCATGAGCGAAGGTGATCTGGATCACCTTTTGAATGGTAATACTGTCATCGGCAAGCAGCAGCCTTTTGCTCATGTGATCCTCCTCGGCCCTCCGTGGGGAGGGGAGCGGCATAGTGCCCGGCAGTCTACACGCAATAAGCGCCAAAGCGCTTGAAAACTACCATACGGGACCCCGGGGTGTCAAGCATCGCAACCCGAAATATCCAGCTTTTTCCCCGCCTTAGAGCTTGTCCTTGCGAAGCGTTCAAAGCGCTTTCCAGGGCTGCGGCAGGAACAGTTGCTGATAAAGATTCATGGCATAGCGGTCGGTCATGCCCGCCACGAAATCGGCGATGGCGATTTCCGGCGGATCGCCTTCCGCGGCGCGTCCGCCGCAGACGACCAGGTCGGCGGGGTGGCCCATAAAATAGCTGAACAACTCGCGCAGCAGATGGCTCGCCTTGAAAAAATCGGCGACCATCGGCTCCGCCTGATAGACATTGCTGAACAACCAGTCGCGCAGGGCGGTGATCGCCCCGCCGACCGGCACGGAGAGACGGACGAACTCGCCACCATGCTCAAGCGAGTTGCCAATCAGGTCGACAACCATGGTATTGATCCGCTCGCCGTGGCGGCCGCCCAACTGCCGGCGCAGCGCCTCCGGCACCTGGTTTGCATTGATCAGGCCGGCGCGAATGGCGTCATCCAGGTCATGGCTGACATAGGCGATGACATCGGCCAAGCGGACGATCTGCCCCTCGAGGGTCAGGGGAAGGTCGGCCGGCCCCCGCCCCAGCAAGGCACCGCGGCCCTTGGAATGCCGCAGGATGCCGTCGCGCACCTCCTCCGTCAGGTTGAGCCCTTCCCCGTCGTTTTCCAGGATATCGACGACCCGCAGACTTTGCCGGACATGATGAAAACCGCCGGGGAGCAGGGCGTCGAGGACCCGTTCGCCGGCATGACCGAACGGGGTGTGGCCAAGATCGTGACCCAGGGCGATGGCCTCGGCGAGATCTTCGTTGAGTTGCAGCGCCCGGGCCACGGTGCGGGCAATCTGCGCCACCTCCAGAGTATGCGTCAGGCGAGTCCGGTAGTGATCCCCCTCCGGAGCGAGAAAAACCTGGGTTTTGTGCTTGAGGCGGCGGAAAGCCTTACTGTGAAGGATCCGGTCGCGATCGACCTGATAGCAGGTGCGCACCGGGCAGGGCGGCTCATGGCACGCACGGCCCCGCGAGGAACGACTGGCACAGGCGCGCGGCGACAGCATGGCAATTTCACGTTCTTCGATTGTTTCGCGAATCCGCATGGCTTTATCCCGAAGCGTGCAGGTGCTGACTGACTGACAAACAAGAGGCTTGGCCGATATTGTATAAATGGGCCGGCGAATAATTGCAAAGACATTAACTCTAGATACGGGCACCAGCCAAACCTGCTGCCAAAGCCAAGAAGAAATAGCCTGAAACCACCAGCGAGGCGCCCGACAACGGGCGCCTCGCCACTTTCACCGCGTTTTCTTCTTTTGCCTGCAACAGCAATCGGCTACTATCGTTTCGGTGTCTTCCAGATCATCACCGCGGGACGACTGACGAACTGATGAAATGTCTACTGCTTGCCGATGACCGTCTTGACCTGCTGGCGACGCTGGAACCGGTTCTCAAGCATTGGGGCTACCGGGTCCTTACGGCCACCAGCATCCCTCAGGCCAACGCCTTTCTCGCCGAAAGCGCACCGGCCCTGCTGATCATCGGCAGCCACCTGCTCGCCGTCCCGGAGCTGCAGCTGCCCCACCCCGCCCTGCCGGTCCTGGCCCTTGATCACCCGCAGCCCGGTCAACCCATCGCCGAACCGGACGCCACCCTGAATGTTCCGGTCGATATCTTCACCTTGTTCAGCTTCATCCAGACCCAGGTCGAGAAGCATCCCCGCTGCAATCTCCGTCTGCGCCTCCATCTCCCCGGCATGTATTGCACCAGCGGGGAGGACTTCGTGCTGGCCGACGTGCTCAGCCTGAGCACGAACGGGCTGTTTTTCCGCTCCCCCCTGAAACTCACTTGCGGCACCCAGCTCTTCGCGGTCTTTCCCCTGTTCGGTCACGGCAAGGAACTCGAAGTCGAGGGAACCGTGCTCTACGTCATCGAGCCCTCCCCGCGGAACAACTATGTCCAGGGCTTTGGCCTCGGCTTCGCACCCCTCTCCCCGGAACAGGCGACCCTGCTGGAACGCTTCATTGCCGAAAGTTTCCTCAGCGAGGTGGCCGCCTGCCAACCGGGGGTCGGCGAGTTCTCGTCCTCCCAGTTGAAGCGATGAGTGCTGCCTTTAAGACCTGTAATCCGCATTGATCCTGACATACTCGTAATTCAGATCCGACGTATAGTACCAGGCGCTGCCGGAACCTAGCCCGAGATCGACGGTGACGGTGAACTCGCTCTGCTTGAGCACTGCGGTGGCCTTGACTTCCTGCTCCGCGCCAAGACCGAGGCCGTCCTCGACCATCGGCACGTCATCGAAGCGAATCCTGACCCGGTCCGGGTCGATTTCGACCCCGGCGTAACCGGCAGCGGCGATGATCCGTCCCCAGTTGGCGTCGGCCCCGAAAAATGCGGTCTTGACCAGGGCCGAGGTCGCGATGCTGCGCGCCACAATCAGGGCGTCCGCTTCGCTGGCGGCCCCCTCGACCTGGATGCGCACCAGCTTGGTGGCACCCTCCCCGTCGCGCACGATCATCTTGGCCAGCTCCTGAAGCACTTCTTCAAGGGCACCGGCAAAGGTCTCCCCTGCCGGGCTGTCCGCAACCAGCGGCGGAGCCCCGGCCGCGCCACTGGCCAGCAGCAGCACGGTATCGTTGGTCGAGGTATCGCGGTCGACGGTAATCCGGTTAAAGGTGCGCTCCACTGCCCGGCGCAGCAGAGTGCCGGCCGTGGCGGCGTCCAGCGCGGCGTCGCTCAGCACAAAGGCCAGCATGGTGGCCATGTTCGGATGGATCATCCCCGCCCCCTTGGCCAGACCGACGATCCGGCACTCGCGGCCGCCGCTGGCGACCCGGCGCACGGCGACCTTCGGGAAGGCGTCCGTCGTCATGATGGCGCGGGCGACGGCATCGAGCCCCTCCCCGGCAAGTTCGGCCGCCAGGGCCGGGATATGTTCTTCAAAGCGGCCCATCGGCAACGGCACCCCGATCACCCCCGTCGAGCAGACGGATACCAGCTGCTCGTCGATGCCCAGCATCTCGGCGGCCAAGGCCGCGCAGCGTCGGGCATCGGCGAGTCCCTGCTCGCCGGTGCAGGCATTGGCGTTGCCGCTGTTGATCAGGATGGCCTGGCACAACCCGGAACGGATGCGCTCGCGGGTGAGAACCACAGGGGCCGCCACGACCCGGTTGGTGGTGAACGTCCCGGCACAAACCGCCGGCCGGTCGGCCACGATCATCGCCAGATCGGGCTTCCCTGATTTCTTGATGCCGGCGGCCCTGGCGGCATAACGAAACCCCGCCGGCAGATCAGTGTCGTGCAGGTTCGGCATGACCGTCCTCCTCACGGTAGCCCCGGCAGGGCGTTAGTCCGAGCCCCGCGCCAGCGGGCGACCGCTCGATCAGCATCAGGGCCGCCGCTGCGGAGCCAGGCACGCCTGTCACAGCCACGCTCCTGTCCCAGTCACTGGCCGCAGCATTTCTTGTGCTTCTTGCCGCTGCCGCACGGGCACGGGTCGTTGCGGCCGACGGTGCCGGCATCGCGCTTGGCCGGGGCCTGCACCGCCGGGGCCGGACCGGCCATCCGGGTCAGGGCGTTGCGTTCGCGGCGCTGCTCCTCTTCCATGCGGGTGACTTCCTCTTCGCGTGCCAATTGCACCCGGAACAGCTTGTTGATCACTTCCTGGCGGATCCGCCCCATCATCTCCATGAACAGGCCGTAGGCCTCGCGCTTGTACTCCTCCTTCGGGTTGCGCTGGCCGTAGGCACGCATCCCGATCCCCTCCTTGAGGTGGTCGATGGAGAGGAGGTGATCTTTCCACTGGTCATCGATGGTCTGCAGCAGCAGCACTTTCATCAGGTGCTCCATCACTGGTGCACCGAACTCCTCGGTGCGGGCCTCGAGATGCCGGGCCACCTGCTCGCGCAGAGACTCGCCGAGGGACTCCTGGGTCACCCCGGGGGCGGCGGCCGCCGGAAGATCGGCGGCAAAATTGAACTGCCCGCCGAAATCGATGAACAGCCCTTCCCAGTTCCACTCGGCCGGCAGGGTTTTCTCCGGGCAGAAGGTGGCCACCATGTCCTGCACGGTCTCGTCGAGGATCGACTCGATGGTGCCGCGGATGTTCTCGCCGGCCAGCACTTCCTTGCGCTGGGTGTAGATCACCTCGCGCTGCTTGTTCATGACGTCGTCGTAGTCGATGAGGTGCTTGCGGATCTCGAAGTTGTGAGCCTCGACCTTTTTCTGGGCGTTCTCGATGGCTTTGGAGATCATGCCATGCTCGATCGGCTCCCCTTCCGGCATCTTCAGCTTGTCCATGATGAAAGCCACCCGCTCGGAACCGAAAATCCGCAGCAGATCGTCATCGAGCCCCATATAGAAGCGGCTCTCGCCGGGGTCGCCCTGGCGACCGGAACGGCCGCGCAGCTGGTTGTCGATGCGCCGCGACTCGTGGCGCTCGGTGCCGAGGATGTACAGACCGCCGCACTCGAGCACCGCCTGTTTCTCCTTGGCGCACAGCTCGCGATATCTGGGCAGCGCCTCGGCGTAGGCGGCCTCGGGATCCTCGGCGTTTGCCACCTCGCGCCGGGCCATCATCTCCGGGTTGCCGCCGAGCACGATGTCGGTGCCGCGGCCGGCCATGTTGGTGGCGATGGTCACCGCCCCCTTGCGCCCCGCCTGGGCGACGATCTCCGCTTCGCGCTCATGCTGCTTGGCATTCAGCACGTTGTGCGGGATGCCGCGCTTTTTCAGCAGTTCGGAGAGAACTTCTGACTTCTCGATGGAGATGGTGCCGACCAGCACCGGTTGGCCGGTTTCACAGCGGGTCACGATGTCGTCGATGGTCGCCTGGAACTTCTCTTTTTCGGTCTTGTAGATCAGGTCCGGCTGGTCGCGACGGATCATCGGCCGGTTGGTCGGGATGACCGCCACATCGAGCTTGTAGATCTCGTTGAATTCGGCCGCTTCGGTGTCGGCGGTGCCGGTCATCCCCGCCAGCTTCCCGTACATGCGGAAGTAGTTCTGGAAGGTGATGGTCGCCAGCGTCTGGTTCTCGCGCTCGATCTTCAGCCCTTCCTTGGCCTCGATCGCCTGGTGCTGGCCGTCGCTCCAGCGCCGCCCCGGCATCAGCCGGCCGGTGAACTCGTCGACGATGATCACCTCGCCGTCCTTGACCACGTAGTCGACATCGCGGCGGAACAGGGCATGGGCCTTGAGGGACTGGTTGACATGGTGCAGCAGCGCCATATTGCGCGGGTCGTAGAGGTTGTCGACCCGCAGCAGCTTCTCGACCTTGGCCACCCCCTCTTCGGTCAGCGTCGCCGCCTTTGCCTTCTCGTCGATGGTGTAGTCACCGGTAAAGGTACGGACCACCCGGCCGATGCCGCCGTCGCGGTCTTCCTTGACCTCCCCCTTCTTGAGCATGGGGATGATCCGGTCGGCGGCATAGTAAAGGTCGCTCGAGGCGCCGCTCGGCCCGGAGATGATCAGCGGCGTGCGGGCTTCATCGATGAGGATCGAGTCGACCTCGTCAACGATGGCGTAGTGCAGGTCGCGCTGGACATAGTCGGCCAGGGCGAACTTCATGTTGTCGCGCAGGTAGTCGAAACCGAACTCGTTGTTGGTGCCGTAGGTGATGTCGCAGCCATAGGCCTCCTGGCGCTGGGCATCGGTCAGGCCATGGACGATGCAGCCGACCGACATGCCGAGGAAGCGGTAGATCTTCCCCATCCACTCGGAGTCGCGACTGGCCAGGTAGTCGTTGACGGTGATGACGTGCACCCCCTTGCCGGCCAGGGCGTTGAGGTAGACCGGCAGCGTCGCCACCAGAGTCTTCCCCTCGCCGGTCTTCATCTCGGCGATTTTGCCGTTGTGCAGGACCATGCCACCGAGCAGCTGCATGTCGAAATGACGCATGCCGAGCACACGCTTGCCCGCTTCGCGGGTCACGGCAAAAGCTTCAGGAAGTAACTCATCGAGGCTGGCCCCGCGCTCAAACCGCTCGCGGAACTCTACGGTCGTGGCCGCCAGGGCCGTATCGCTGAGCGCCTGCATCTGCGGCTCGAGGGTATTGATTTTGTCTACCAGCGGCTGCAGCCGCTTCAGTTCGCGTTCGTTTTTGCTGCCGACGATCTTTTTGATGATCGAACCGATCATAATGGGCTCCGTTTCAAATTATTGATTTTCGTCGAAAATGTTTACGGATTATTTGGAATTGTCATTTCGACCAACGGGAGAAATCTTACAGTTTTCATTCCGTTGACGGGACAAGATTTCTCACTACGCTCTAAATGACAGACAATCGCGAATGATATCACACCGCTTTTAGGGTCTCAAGGTCAAAGGGGGTGTACGGCGACAACAAAAAACCCCGGCAGGGCCGGGGTCGCGAGTTGACGTTGGGAACGTTCAGAGAAATTTCTGCGGATTGACCGGCACGCCGTTGAGGCGCACTTCGTAGTGGACGTGCGGGCCACTGGAGCGCCCGGTGTTGCCGGCGTTGGCGATCAGGTCACCGCGCTTGATCCGCTGGCCGACCTTGACCAAAATCCGCGAGTTGTGCCCGTAGGCAGTCGAAAAACCGTAGCCGTGATCGATGACCACCAACTTGCCATAGCCTGGCTCGGTGCCGACTTCGCGGACGATGCCGGCCGCCGTGGCCACCACCGGCGTCCCGGTGCGGGTGGCGATATCCAGCCCCTCGTGCATGCGGCGCTGGCCGTCGAAAGGATCGCGACGCACTCCGAAGTCCGAGGTGACCCAGCCCTTGGCCGGCCACCCGGTCGGCCGGGAGCCGAGCAGCGAGCGCTGATCGTTGAGGAAGCCCTGAATCTCTTCCTGGCTGACCCGGCGCAGATCGACCTCGCGGCGCAGATCGTCGATCTGCCGCTGCAGGCTGGTCAGGCTGTCGACCGGCTCGTCGCCCACCGCCGGCCCGCCGACTCCGCCCAGCAGGTCTGCCTCCGCCTTCGGCTTGGTCAGCTTGTTCATGACCCGCACCTTGGCATCGTTCTGCGCCATGACCATCAGTTCCTTGCGCAGGTTTTCGAGCTTGGCCACCAACTGCCCCATCTCCTGCTGGTGAACCCGGGACTGCTCACGCAAGCGCTCGAACTCGCTGCGGTCAAAACCGGAGCGCAGGGCGAAGAGCGTCAGGGCACCCACCAGCAGGGCGCAGGCCGCCACCCCTACCGCGGTCCACTTGAGGGCGGACAGCTTGAGGGCAAAGCGCCGCACGCGGTGCGAGCCTTCGGGAATGATCAAAATGGTGAAGCGCTTGGACAAATGACTATCCCTCAAGACCAGACCGGAAGACGCGAGAGCGCCTTCCGGAAATCGACCCCATATGCGAGAGGGTGGAATTTAAGCAAAGGATGGTGGAGTTGTCAACCTTTTTGCGGTGAATACCCCGTCAGCCCAGCTCGATGCTCAGGGCAATCTCGTCGCAATCCGGGAACTTAGCGCACTTCATGCAGTCGCCCCAGATCTTGTGCGGCAGTTGCGATTTCTCGATCAAGGCAAAACCTAGTTTTTCAAAAAACGCCTGCTTGTAGGTCAGCGCGAAGACCCTGCGAATGCCGAGGCGCCGGGCCTCGTCGAGGCAGGCCAGCACCAGTTCCTTGCCGGCGCCGCGACCGTTGTAGTCAGGGTGGACCGCCAGCGACCGCAACTCGGCCAGATCTTCCCAGCAGATGTTCAGCGCGGCCGTGCCGACCACCTTGCCATCGACCTCAAAGACGTAGAAATCGCGCAACGATTCGTATAGTTCCGCCAGGGAGCGCGACAACAGCAGGCCATCGCGGGCGTAATCGAGGAGCAGGCGGTGGATTTCCCGGACATCGGGGATGAGGGCCTTGCGGATCATGGGCGGAGCTCCTTTGGCATGAGCATCGTTACTGGGCCGAGACCCCGATCAGTTCGCGGGCGTGGGCGAGGGTGCGTTCGGTCACCTGGGCGCCGCCGAGCATGCGCGCCATCTCGGCGACCCTTGCCTCGCCGGCGAGGGACTCGACGCCGGTCACGGTGCGGCCGGCCACTTCGCGCTTGACCACCAGAAAGTGGCGGTCGGCACCGGCAGCCACCTGGGGAAGATGGGTGACGCACAGCACTTGGGCGGTTCGGCTGACGGCACGCAGTTTGTCGCCGACGGCCGTAGCGGTGACCCCGCCGATACCGGCATCGACTTCATCGAAAACCAGGGTCGGCACCTGGTCACGCCCCGGCGCAATCCGCTTCAGCGCCAGCAGGATGCGCGACAGCTCGCCGCCGGAAGCGATGCGCGCCAGTGGCAGCAGCGCTTCACCCCGGTTCGGCGCCAGCAGAAATTCCCCTCGCTCCAGCCCACTCGGACCCGGCTCGGGCAACGGGGTCAGCTGCAGCTCGAAGCGCGCACCGGGCATGGCCAGGTCGGCCAGCTCGCTCTGCATGGCGGCCCGCAAGCGCTCACTCGCGGCCTGCCGCGCGGTCCCGAGCCGGTTACCCGCCGCAAGCAGGGTCACCTGCAGGCGGGCGCACTCGGCTTCGAGAGCGGCTCGAACTTCCTCGACGTGCTCCAGTTCGTGCAGTTCAACCTCGAGGGCCGCCTGGCGCTCAAGGATCTCGGCCACCGTCGCCCCGTACTTGCGTTTCAGGGTGGCCAGCAGGGCCAGGCGGCCCTCGACCTCCTCCTGCCGGCCCGGCTCGAAGCTGATCCGGCCCAGGTGGCTGCGCAACTGGGCCGCCGCGTCCTCCAGGGTGTAGAGCGACTGTTTCAGGGTGGCCGCCAACTCGCCAAGGGCGGGATCGACGGCGGCCAGCCCGTCGAGTTCGCCGGCCACCCTGCCGAGCACTTCGCAGACCGCGCCATCGGCGGCATAGAGCGCCTCGTAGCCGCTGCCGGCGGCGGCCGCCAGCCGCTCGGCATTCTGCAGCAGAAGCCGCTCGGCGAGCAGTTCCTCTTCCTCGCCGGGGCGCAGTTCGGCGGCACCGATCTCCCGCGCCTGGTAGCGGAGCAGGTCGAAACGCTGCGCCCGTTCCCGCTCGGCGGTAGCGAGCCGCGCCAGCCGTTCGCCACTGTCGCGCCAGGCGGCATAACAGGCCTGGTAGTCGTCACGCAGCGGCTCGAGTTCGCCAAACGTGTCGACGAGCGGCAGGTGCGCCTCGCGCCCCATCAGCGCCTGGTGCTCATGCTGGCCGCAAACCGCCACCAGCCGCTCGCTCAGCGGCTGCAGCTGCGCCAGAGTCGCCAGGGAGCCGTTGACATAGGCGCGGCTGCGCCCGCCGCGGTTGACCAGGCGGCGCAGCACCAGTTCGTCGCCGGCAGGGAACCCGGCCGCTGCCAGGGTTTCCTGCAGATCGACCCGGCCGGCCAGGTCGAAAAACGCCTCGACCGCCGCCTCCTCGCAACCGCTCCGGATCAACTCCGGGCTGGCCCGGTCGCCGAGCAGCAGGCCGAGCGCATCCATGACGATCGACTTGCCGGCCCCGGTCTCCCCGGTCAGCACGTTGAAGCCGGGGCCGAATTCGATCTCCAGCCGGTCGATGATGGCAAAATTCGTGATAGAAAGGGTTAGAAGCATGGTTGACAAAAGTTGGTGGAGTGCTGAGCGATGAGTGCTGAGCGATGAGTGAAAGCCAAAAGCAGAAAAAACGTAACGAGAGCTTTACTCATTGCACATTGCTCAGCACCCAGCACCGTTTTAATGTCTTTACTCATCGCTCAGCACTCATCGCTTAGAACTATCTCTCCCCCCACTTCAGCTTGGTGCGCAGGATCTGGAAATAGTCCTTGGTCGGGCTGAGGACCAGCAGAGTGGGATGGGCCGAACGGCGGATCTCGACCACATCGCCGCCGTGCAGCGGCATGCCGATCTGGCCGTCGGCGGTGAGCACCACATCTTCGTCCTGGAACTTGACCTCGATGCGGATCACCGATTCGCCGGAGACGATGATCGGCCGGTTGGTCAGCATGTGCGGGCAGATCGGCGAGATCACCAGAGAGTTCAGCGCCGGGGAGATGATCGGCCCGCCGGCCGCCAGGTTGTAGGCGGTGGAACCGGTCGGCGTGGCAATAATCAGCCCGTCGGCCTTGAAAGTGGTCAGATAGGCGTCGTCAATCCACGCCTCCATGTCGATGATGCGGGCCAGTGCTCCCTTGTTGATCACCAGGTCGTTGAGCACCCGGTAGCGGGCGACCTCCGTCCCCTCGCGGCGGATGACCACTTCGAGGCGCAGGCGCTCGGAGACGGTCAGCTCGCCGGCGACCAGCTTGGTCAGGACCGGGACAATTTCATCGCGGGTGATCTCGGTGAGAAAGCCGAGGCTCCCCAGGTTGATACCGAGGATCGGCGTGCGCCGGTCGCCGACCAGACGGGCGACGGAAAGCAGGGTGCCGTCGCCGCCGAGGACGATGAGCAGATCGGCCTGGGTTGGAATCTCCGCCGCCGGGCACCCCAGCGCATCGGGAATCTCGGCGGCCAGCGCCTCCTCGGCAAGCACGGTAATGCCACGCCCGTTCAGCCAGGCGGCCACTTCGCCGGCAGCCCGTACCGCGTCCTGATGATGCCGCTTGACGAAAATCCCGACCAGTTTCACGCAAGGCCTCCCCGGATGTTGCATCGAAAACTTATTACCACAGCATCCCGGCGATGTCTATTTTATGAGGTCGCCGGTTGTCGGCCGGATGGGCCTGTGCTAGCATCCCTTTCACTTTTCACTTTTCACTTTTTACGGATTCACCCATATGGACCTCTTTGCCGCCACTGCCGCCACCCGCACCCCGCCGCCGCTGGCCGAGCGGATGCGGCCACGGGCCCTCGACCAGGTGGTCGGCCAGCACCACCTGCTCGGCGAGGGGAAGATCCTGCGCCGGCTGATCGAGACCGACCAGCTGGCCTCGGTGATCTTCTGGGGGCCGCCGGGGACCGGCAAGACCACCCTCGCCCAGGTCATCGCCGCCACCACCAAGTGCCGCTTCGCCGCCTTCTCGGCAGTGTTGCAAGGGGTCAAGGAGGTGCGCGAAATCGTCGCCAAGGCCCAGGAAGAGCGCAGCTACCACGGCCGCCGCACGGTGCTGTTTGTCGACGAGATCCACCGTTTCAACAAGGCCCAGCAGGACGCCTTTCTCCCCTGGGTCGAGCGCGGCGACGTGATTCTCATTGGCGCCACCACCGAGAACCCCTCCTTCGAGGTGATTTCCGCCCTGCTCTCGCGTTCGCGGGTCTTCGTACTGGAGCCGCTGGCTCCTGCAGAGATCCGTGTGCTGCTGGAACGAGCGCTGAAGGTTCCAGAGGGACTGGGGGAGCGCCAACTGACCGCCGAACCGGAGGCCTTGGGGTTTCTCGCCGAGATGGCCCACGGCGACGCGCGCATTGCGCTCAACACCCTGGAACTGGCCGCCAGCCTCGCCGAAGAGGGGACGATCCGCCTGGCCGGGGTCGAGGCGGCGCTGCAGAAGGCCCCGCTGCTCTACGACCAGGGGGGGAGGAGCATTACAACGTCATTTCGGCCTTTATCAAGAGCCTGCGCGGCTCCGACCCGGACGCCGCCATCTACTGGCTGGCACGGATGCTCGAGGCCGGCGAGGATCCGATGTTCATCGCCCGGCGGATGATGATCTTCGCCGCCGAGGATGTCGGTAACGCCGATCCGCGCGCCTTGCAGGTGGCGGTGGCCGCCCAGCAGGCCCTGCACGTCATCGGCCTCCCCGAAGGGCGCATCCCTTTGGCCCAGGCGGTCACCTACCTGGCCACCGCGCCCAAGAGCAACGCCTCTTATGTGGCGATCGACGCGGCCCTGGCCGAGGTCCGCCAGAGCGGCGCCCTGGCCGTACCGCTGCACATCCGCAACGCCCCCACCAAACTGATGAAGGAACTCGGTTACCACCAGGGCTACCAGTATGCTCACGACCGCCCCGACGCGGTGGTCACCCAGACGCACCTGCCGGAGCAGTTGGCCGGGCGGGAATTCTACCGGCCGAAGGAGAGCGGTTACGAGAAGTCGATCCGCGAGCGGTTGGCCTTCTGGGCGGCTAAACGGCAGGAAAAACCGGGGGCTGGAGGCTAGGGATGCCCGACCTCTCCGTCCTCCGCGAAATTTTCGTCCTGCTGACCCTGGCCCTGGCCAATGCTTGGCTGTTCAGCCGCCTGAAACAGTCGCCGATCGTCGGCTACCTGGTGACCGGCCTGCTGGTCGGCCCTTACGGCTTCCACCTGATCAGGGGGATCCACGAGGTCGAGATTGTCGCCGAAGCCGGGGTGATCCTGCTCCTCTTCACCATCGGCCTGGAATTCTCCTATTCGCGCATCATGCGCCTGAAGGGGCTGCTCCTCAAGGCCGGGACCACCCAACTGGTGGCAACTGCTGTCGCTGTGGCGATAGGCACCCTGTTGCTCGGCGAGAGCTGGCAGAGCGCGGCCGGGCTGGGGATGGCGATGGCCCTGTCGTCGACGGCCATCGTCCTCAAGCTGCTTCTGGAGAATGGCGAGATCGATTCGGCTCACGGCCGCATCGCCCTCGGCATTCTCCTCTTCCAGGATCTGTGTGTGATCCTCTTCCTGGTTGCCCTCCCCCTGCTCGGCAGCCAGCCCCAGGAGTTCTCCTTCTGGACCGTGCTGCACGCCGGCCTGATCATGGGGGTCCTCTACCTCTTCGCCAGACATCTGCTCACCCCGCTGCTGCGCAATATCCTGCTGACCCGCTCGCCGGAGCTGTTCCGCCTGACCATCCTGGTGCTGGTGCTCGGCACCGCATGGGCCACCTATGAGGCCGGTCTCTCCCTGGCCCTGGGGGCGTTTCTCGCCGGGCTGGCCCTGGCTGAATCGGATTCGTCCCACCAGGTGTTGTCCGACATCATCCCGTTCCGCGACGTCTTTCTGGCAGTGTTCTTCATCTCCGTCGGCATGCTGGTCGATGTCCGCCTGCTGGTCGCCAACTGGTGGCAGGTCCTGCTCGGGCTGGCGCTCCTCGGGCTGGCCAAGACCATCGCCGGCACCCTCGGAGCCCTGGTCTGCCGCTACCCGCTGCGCACCGCCCTGATCACCGGCCTGGTTACCTTCCAGGTTGGCGAATTCTCCTTCATCCTCCTCAAGCAGGCGCAATCCCTCGACGTGCTTCCGGACGCAACCTATCAGCTGGCGCTGTCAATCGTCGCCCTGTCGATGATGGCCACGCCGCTGATCTTCAGGCACGCCGATGCCCTGGCTACGGCCCTCTCCGGGTGGCTCGGTCGCCCCTACCGGCACGCCGGCGAAGAGGAGCGCGAACGCACCGGCAACCTCGAGGGCCACGTGATCATCGCCAGCTACGGGCTGTCGGCGCGCAACGTGGCGCGGACCCTGCGCGAGTTCCGCATCCCCTACATCCACATCGAGGTCAACGGTGACGCCGTGCGCCGCGCCAAGCTGGCCGGCGAGATCATCCTGCACGGCGATGCCAGCGCCCCTCACGTCCTCGAAGGCGCCGGAATCCACCGCGCCAAGGCGCTGGTGTTAGCGATCAACGATCCGGCCGCCCTGGCCCGTGCCATCCCGGCCGCGCGCGAACTCAATCCGGAGCTGTACATTCTCGCCCGTACCCGCTACGTGGCGGAGGTCGATGATCTGCTGGCGGCCGGCGCCGACGAGGTTCTCCCCGACGAACTCGGCGCCGGAGTGGAATTGGCGACCTTCCTCGCCAAGCGCCTGCACCTCACCGAGGGACGACTGCTCAAGCTGCTCGCCGCCATTCGCGATGAACATCATCAGCGCTACCGCCATCCCGGGGAACCAGCCGGCAACCTCCCCGGCTACCTGTCGGTCATTGGCGACAGTGAGATCGAGCTGCAGGCAGTGCCCGACGATTCACCCTGCCTCCGGCGAAGCCTGGCGGAACTCGATTTCCGGGCGGCCACCGGGGCCATGGTGGTCGGTGTGATTCGCCACGAGCGGACCATCTACAGCCCCGGGCCGACACTGCACCTGGAACACGGGGACACACTCATGCTCCTCGGCGATGCCGACAACATTCACAAGGCCCGCGTATTCCTGCATGGGCATGAAATGTAATTTAATTGAGTTTATTTAAACTTATATATAGATAATTATGTTTACTTAAAAGACAATTCAATTCGCGCCACGCATTCACCCTGGAGGCTTCATGCTGACAGTGATCCTCAACTGCGTGCGTTTACGCTGGCCGAACCATGCACCCAAAAAAACGGGTTGCCATCAAAGATGGCAACCCGTCGCCCCCCCTCCCCCGATTTCATGATATTGAATTCAATTGCATGGCCTTGGTTTGAGCCATCACGGGAGGTGAGAAAGAAATAGCAGATGATTTGCTGCAGCGGTATCCGTAAAAATACGGAGGTGGAGAATTTTCTGGTTGGACGGCCAGGATGGCCAGAAAAGATTTTCTTTGAATAATTCCAGAATGTTAGTGTAATAGTACGGTCTGTAACGAATTGCCTCAGAATGCAGTTTTAATATTATATTTTTCTAATTATTTAACCTTCCCTGCCTCCATCCAAGGTTAAACCCATCCCAACTCTGTCATAAAGATTGTTATTAATCAAAAGCCAAACTAGTATATGTCGTGCGTGACTTTTGGCGTCGGATCACCACCAAGGGATTTATTTTGAAAAATCGGCAGACTTTACCCATCGCAACTTGGTGAATCAGGCCAGTCGAGCACGTTTTTTCAATCCAATTGTCTACAGATATATAATGAAACGTCTCGTGTTGATAAACCCTGTTGGCCGAAGAAGCGGTTACTTGCTCAGCAAGATATCGCGCATACCCCCGTTGTCCCTCGCATACGTCGCTGCCGTCACCCCGGATGGATGGGACGTTCAAATCGTTGATGAGAATTTTGGGCCTTGCACCTACGAGGGAGCCGAACTCGTTGGCATCACAGCACTTACAAGCAGTGTCGGCCGAGCCTACGAGATTGCAACGGAATACCGCCGACGGGGCGTGCCCGTTGTCATGGGTGGAATACATGCGTCAATGCTGCCTGATGAGGCACTGCAGTACTGTGATGCGGTGGTGGTCGGGGAAGTCGAGGGCATCTGGTCCAAAGTCCTCGGGGATTTCGAAGCGAACAGGATGGCTGGGGTTTACCGCGGCCCGCATGTGGATCTCGAACACTTCGACATCCTTCCCCGGAGGGACCTGCTGCATCCCGATTATTTGTGGCAGACCATTCAAACCTCTCGGGGATGTCCCTTCGAGTGCGATTTCTGTTCAGTGTCGCGGTACCTTGGGCGTCGGTATCGACAGCGGACCGCCGAGTCCGTCTTAAAAGAGCTCTCTACCATGCAGGGGAAATATGTCATGTTCCTAGATGACAACCTGGTGGGTTATTCCAAGCAAAACAATAGTCGTGCTCTGGCAATTTTCGAGGGGATGATCGCGGAGGGCATCAAGAAAACTTGGTGGATGCAGGCTTCTATCAATGTTGCAGATGACGATCTTCTCCTGAAAAGAGCCGCTGAATCAGGTTGTACCTATGTGTTAATCGGTTTCGAGACCATTGAGACGGATGGTCTGAAAAATATGCGCAAGGGAATCAACTTAAAAACGGGGGTCGAGAATTACGATGAGGTGGTGCGGCGATTACACCGGCACAATATCGGAGTGATGGGAGCTTTTATCATTGGCAATGACTATGAGACGCCGGAATACTACAAGAAGTTGGCCGATTTCATTGTCCGTGCTGGCATTGATATCGCGCAGATATCCATTCTGACACCCTTGCCAGGAACAGCGCTGATGGACAAGATAGTGGCAGAAGATCGTCTCCTTTACAAAAGTTTTCCAGCGGACTGGGAGAAATTTCGCCTGTCCTGTCTAACCCACCAGCCTGAAGGCACAGACACAGCAAGGGTCTATGCTGGCACAAATTACATAAAAAGACACATTTATTCGTTCCCAGTTTATTACTACAGGTTGATCAAGTCTCTGCTCAGCTTGAGGCGGCCGATCAGCATCTATATTGTCTACAAGATGAACCAGGCTATAAGGCGGGGCTGGAAGAATTCCCATTATCATTACAAGTACTCAGATATGGTCAGTAATAAATCTAATAAAAGCGCTAGTTAATTGAACGGAATATATTATTTCTTGAAATATAGAGACTTATTCTGTGAGACTCTAATATCGAATTTTTTATTAAGGAATAAGTATGAGTGATCAACCGTATTTCCCTGAGAGCGAAGGTGAACTCGCTCGTCTCAAGAATAAGACCGACCAGGCGGTGGTTATTGATCAAGCAAAGTGGGCAGGCTTATCTTCCGGCATGCGTGTTCTCGATGTCGGATGCGGCCCAGGGGTAACTGCATGTGCGCTTGCTGAAGCTGCAGCACCCGACGGCCGGGTTGTGGGCATTGATCGCTCAGAGGAGCGGATAGCTTATGCTGTGGCTAACTATGGGACCCCCAGTGTGGAATTCTTTCGGCGGAACTTCTTCGACGATCTTTCCGACTTGGGCGAGTTCGACTTCGTCTGGATGCGATTTATCCACGAATATTTTTTAAAAGAATCACTCCAGCTCACCAAGCACATCGCCCGATCGGTCAAGCCTGGCGGCATCCTCTGCCTGATCGACCTCGACCGCAACTGCCTGAACCATTACGGCCATTCGGAACGACTGGAAAAGACCTTCCAGAAGATTGGCGAGTACCAGATGAAGAACAACAATTTCGACCCGTTTGCCGGAGCCAAGTTGCAGGGACACCTTCTACGACGTCGGCTTTGTGGAAATCCAGTCGGATGTCAGAATGCACCACCTGATCTGCGGCGAGTTGTCGGACAAGGATCGCTGGAACTTCTGGCAGAAGCTCGAATTGGGGGCGAGGCGCTCAGGCTGGACGTTCGAGGACTACGAGGACGGCTTTGCGGGGTTTGAAAAGGAATTCAAGGAGTATTTCGCTGACAAACGGCGCTTCTGCTACACGCCGCTCATCATCAGTCGAGGAGTCAAGCCGGATTTTGACGCTAATGAAGAGACCCGTTTCTTTCCAGAAGACATGAATTGACAAATTCCTGCAGGAGCGCATCACCCGCGTCGTCGAAATTGGTGAGCTCCACTCCACACCCGGCCGGGTATTGTTTCTTGGTGGGGTTGTCGCCCGCATTGACCCAGGCGATCCGCCCCGAAGCCACGATCGGTTGCTCGTGGCCCGGCAACAGCAGCTCGATCTTGACGAACAGCCCCGCCCCTAAATTCTCGGAAACATCGACATAGATGCCGTTCAGACTGATATCGACGGTCTTCCCCGGCAGCGTGTTGGCACGGGTCTGCACCAGGACCGGGGTCTCCAGCGGCACCCGGCGATGACGGATGCGGCAGATCCCGCCGCCACCGCCGCCAGCCCCCGCCACCATCGCCGCCTTCCCCTTCCCCTTCCGCCGCCCGCGTGTAGCTGCGCCGGTAATAGCGGACGAAAGCCTGCACCACCAACGGGTCGAAGTAGCTGCCACTATACTTGTTCAGTTCATCGATGGCCACATCGATCGGCATCGGATCGCGATAGTGGCGCTGAGAGGTGATCGCCTCGAAATGGTCGGCCACCGCGATGATCCGGGCGCCGACGTGGATCTCATCCCCTTTGAGCCCCTGCGGATAGCCGTTGCCGTTCCACTTCTCGTGGTGCGAGCCGGCGATCTGCGGCACATCCGCATATTTCCCCTCGAAGTTGATCCGCTCCAAAATTGCCTTGGTCTGGGCGGAATGGGTCTTGATGATCTCGTACTCGTCGGTCGTCAACCGCCCCGGCTTTTTGAGGATCGAATCGGGTACGCCGATCTTGCCGTAGTCGTGCAACAGGGCCGCCACGCGAACGCACTCGCGAAAATCGGTACCGAGCTTCAACTCGTCGCTGATACCGATGGAATACTCGGTGACTTTCTCCGAGTGGCCGGCGGTGAGCGGGTCGCGGGCGTCGATGCTCGCCGCCAGCACCTGCAGCGTCGAGCGGAACTCCCGCTCCTTGGAGAGCAGCAACTCGGCGTTGCGGATGCTCACGCCGATGACCGGCGCGATCCCCATCAGCAGCGACTTGTCGCTTTGCATCAACTTGCGGGCGTGCCGCAGGTTGTCGACCGCCAGCACGCCGATCGGCTCGCCGTCGCAGACGATCGGGCAGCAGACGAAAGCCTTCACCCCGAGAGCCTTGGCAAACTGGACGCTCTGCGGGGTGTGGCGCCGCTCGAACTCCGCAAAATCATCGACCAGGTAGGGCATCTTTTCGTGGAAGGCCTTGACGAACACCCCCTGCGATTCCGGGTTGTCGAGCCGGAACGTGGCGCCGAGCAGGTGCTCGCGCTCCTCGGCGCGGTGACCGAAACCGGCCCGGAAAACCAGGCGGGTCTTGTCCTCGTTGGCCAGAAGCACCATGCCGCGGTCGAACTCCAGGCGCTTTTGCAACACCTTGATGACGGCATCCAGGACCGTGTCGATACTGGTCTGGCTGCTGATGGCCTGGCCAATCTCGCTGGTCAGCTCGACATTGTTGTAGTTGGTGTCGAGCAGTTCAGCCAGTTGGTCGCGGGTCTTGAGCAGCTGCTGCGCGCCGGCTTCGGATTCCTGCCAGCGGCAGCGGTTTTCCAGGGAATTGAGGATGGCCAGCACGGCAACGCTCGCCAGACCCGTGACCGGCAAGGTCTGCGGCCAAAGGATGCCGCAGACAATGACCGATAACGGCAACAGGACAACACCGACTTGTTGGGCGCGATGGAGATGGATGATCGGCGTGGGCTTCCAGGTGATGATGTAGCGGCAGCAGCTCCCCCCCTTAAACAGGCATTCGGGGTGCTCGATCGACTTTTCCCGAAATTTAAAAGTGCGCACCACGGCCTCGAAGACGCCGATACGGTTCTCGCACTGGAACAATTCTTCTTTGACATCGGCTTTTGGAACGACCGTGACTTCCACGGCGGTGTCTGACAGTTGCCGGGAGGTGTAGTCCGAGGAATGGGTCAAGCGGGCAATCACATCGCCAATGCGGTTGAAAGCCGCCAGGGGCGTCATAAAGCTCAACATGTAGTTGCGGAGCGTCCCGAACACCTCCGGGCTGGCGACGTATTCTCCTGCCTCCCGCGCCAGGTTCGGGTTGTCAGTCAACTCAGCGGCTTTCTCGTAGAACCGGTTGACCTGTTCCTGGGTGAGCCAATGTGAATGATCGGCCAGTTCCCACGGCGTGATCCCCGCGTGTGCAGAGAATCGCGCTGATATCCACCATGTGGGTAGCGAAGGGCGATCAACCGGGTGAACGGATCCAGCACCCGCGTGCTGTAAAGCCGTTGATCCGACATCAGCTCACCTTGGCCTTTTTCATGAAATCACGCAGATAGCGCATGTAATCGTCCCAGTAGTGCATGCTCACCACGTTGAAGGCGTAGGTTTTCTCATGGGGGATCCCCGCCTTGGCCAGGTAGTCAAGGGGATAGACCAGCAAGGGGAGCCGCTCCAGGCCGAACTTGACCGCCACCATTGACAGCATAAGTCCAAAGTCGCGCTTGTTGAAGCCGTTGCCATCCACCACGAAGAGCTGGGTCGCGTTGGACAACTCGGAGAAGTTCATACCAATATTTGTGAGGTTGACGGCGAGCACCGCTTTGAGTTCGCCGTTCTTGCGGATCGCCAGGCGATGGATCTCGCGCCTGAACCCGGCTTTGGCATACTCTTCGGACAGGGAGTGCTGGTCTATCGCCGCCGGGACCATGTCGATGGCCTCCAGCATCAGCCCGCCCGAGGCCTTCTCGTAAAACCCCTGCAGATCCTCGAGATCGCCCTTGCGCACCTTGGCAAGTTCCCAACGCCCATTTTCATCCCACTCGCCAGGCCTTGGCACACCCTCGAAGTTGATGTAGCCAAACTCGTCGACCGAACAGATCTTGGGGTTGTTCATCTTCTTGGCAAATCCCCCGAAATAAAGCACCGGGAACTTGTTGTCGGTCCGGTAGTAGCCGGCGTTGTAGCGGGTGTGGGCCGAGTGCATGGCGTGCGTGTCGTTAATGTACTCGCTCAGGCGGTCGACCACCAAAAAACCCGACTTGCGCTTGTTGTGCAGGGCCGCGTGGTGCTGGTTCACCCAGGTCTTCTCGTACAGGCGCAGCATGGCGAAGTGGCCGAAAATCTTGCCGTGCTCCATGTGGATGAAGTGCCGGGCGATGGCCGGATGCTCGGTATAGAGCTTGGCATAGGTCGCCTTGAACGCCTCGCGGTTCTCCGCCAGCATGGCGTACTTCTCGGGATAGATGAACCCGGTCTCGAAGAAAAAGTCCCAGAGGGCTTCCATGTCGACCTTGTTGGACACATAGGTGTCCGGGTCCTTGGCCTGCTGCAACAACGAGACCAGCTCCATGTGGTCGAGATTGTCGATATCGACGAGTGCCAGTCCGACCTTGGAGAGGTCTGTCCCGTCAATGGGGGTGCGATGGATCACCTGGGCAGTGCACTCCATCATGGTGCGCGAGGTCAGGGTGATCGCCATCTTCTTGATGACCATCCCCGGCAGGAGCGTCGCCTCAACCGCCGACTCCACCAGGGCAAAGCCAGCCCCCGAGATGTCGATCAGCTTCAGGCTCATGGTCCGTTGCGTCACCGGATGCACGAACAAGGCGTTCGGACACGGCAGCAATTCGTAACGGACGGCGCGAAACTCGCGGGGGCGAAAGCGCGGGGTCTGGGAGCGGGTCGGCTGCAGGACATAGTCGCGCCGGTCCTGGCCGTGGGTCTTCCGGAGGATCCTGCAGTCGCCAACGTAGATGACCCCCTGCCCGTTGTGCAGGGTGACGTTGACCGGCTGGGTGGCGCTGATCCAGTCGAAGGTCTGTGGTGGGGCAGCGCACAACTCGATGCGGAACGAATGTGCCGAAAAATCGTGCAGACGGCCTTCATAGACCGAACTGTTGGCGACCACGCTGGCCTTGATGCTTTCGCAGACATGGCGCCGGACGGCGCGCGGCAGCGACTCCTGGCAGGAGTCTGGCAGACGCACCGTCAGATGCCGGCCGGTGATGGCCACCAGGCGCGGCTCGAACTGGATGACTTTCTGGCCGTCGGTCAGCACCATCCGCTCCAGCTCGTATCCTTTCAGACGCGCATCGTCACTCTCGTCAGGATCGAGCCAACGGCACTCCAATTCCTCGTCGAGGCACGGCTGCGGGATGGCCAGGCGAATCAGGGCGTTGTCGTGGAGCCTGTGGCGGAGGTGGACGAAGAGGGGGTCCTGCTTGAAGTTGAGGCGGTTGAGCCGATTGACCAGCTGCCTCTGGTCCATGCCCACCTTCTGCTGACGGGTCGGCAACGGAAACGGCCGGACGTTCTCCGGCGCACCCGATATTGCCTGCTCATCGTGTACGAGGTCGGCCATGAATCTCCCGACAGTGCTGCCACTAGCGATAATTGTGCATTATTATACTTAAATTTGTGTCAGTTTTATTTAATTTATATTCTATGTCAAGAGGAATTTTTGCGCGTCGCTCAACAAAAAAGGGCCGATAAAATCGGCCCTTGTCTCGTGTCCCTTCACTCTGCCTCAGAACTTGTAGCCAACCGACAGGCCAAACAGGTAAATATCCGTGTCGTAATCGCCGTTGGCGGTACCGACGGACACGGGGGCCTGGGCGATCATGCTGGCAACTCCCGACCCGATCTCGTCCTTGACATCGTTATTCTTTTCGCGCGACTCGTGGTACTCGTACCCGAAGGCCGCCGAGACCACCCACTGGCCGTAGGTCAGGTCGGTGCCGACCGTGAACAGGTGGGCATCGGTGTCCGGAATGATCGGCTCGAAGGTCGAATTCGGCACCGGGGTCTCCCCGTAAAGGTAACCGCAATTGAGCGCCACGGTCTCGTTCAGCTTGTAGTTGGCGCCGATGTTGTATGTCCAGGTCGAATGCCAGTTGCGGTCAACAGTCAGCGACGACTGCCCCAGCAGCGGGTTGTCCAGGTCGAGGACCAGTTGGTCGTTCGACTCCCAGTCCTCCCAGCGAGCCCCCACTTCCACGATCAGCTTGTCGGTGACTTTCGTCGCCACACCGACCACGAACTGCGCCGGCAACTCGATCTCGGCGTCGGCATTGCCGTCCACGAACGTCCCCGGCAGAAACGGACTCTGACCGCTGAATTTGAGGTCGCCCGCCAGGTCGATTTTGACCTTGCTGCGGTAGGCCGCCCCGATGGAGACGCGGTCGGTGGCCTTGTACAACGCACCGAGGTTGTAGCCGGCCCCCCAGTCGTCGCCGGTGAACTTCTGCTCGACATCCGGCAACCCCAGGATCGGTCCACCATAAATCGGCGGGACCGTCAATCCGATCGCCCCCTGATTGATCATCCCCCGCAACTCCGCATCGACGTAGACAAAATCGATGCCGGCGGCCAGCGAGAGCTGGTCGTTGACCTTGAATGAGACGGCCGGGTTGATGTTCATCGAGAACATCTCGCCTTTCGTGCCGATATAGCGACCCTCGTAATCCTTGTCCCACTCGTTGGACAGCCCGAAGGGGAAAAAGACCCCGATGCCGGCGGCGAAGCGCTCGCCGCCATTATGCGTGTAATAGAAGCTGCTGGGGAAATTCCAGGCACTGTCACCCTTTTCAGTCCCACCGCTGTCTAAGTCGATCTCGCGCTCGGAATAAACCGCCGTGGTCCCGATCTCGACTTGCCGCCCCGGCACGTCGTTGAGCAGCGCCGGGTTGAAGTAGAGCGACGATGGTCCGGTCGGATGGGCCACCACTGCGTTGGCCTGGCCGAGGCCGGAAGCTCCCTGGGTGAAGACCCCGTAGCCCGAGGCGAAGGCCAGCGAGGGCATCAGCAACAGGCTCAACAATAATCCGGATCGCTTCATGGTTGTTCTTCTCCTCTTGGTTTTGGTTTTGAATTTATTCCGTCATGCGCTGGTGGAACGCAGGCGGTTTCTTTCATTATCCTGACCATTGCCGTATGCATCGTGTTGCCGATCTGTCGCAGTTGCGGCAACGCTTCCTCGAACTGGGCACGTGACTCACGGAGAGGGGCCGGGCTGGTCACGTGAAGCAAACCTTGCGGCTCGCCCGGCAAACGCAACGGAATCGCCAGGCCACTGCCGAAACCGTGGGCGACCGCATCGTTCATCATCGCCCGCAGCTTTTCGTTTGATTCGTCCCATCCTTCACGGGCATCCCATAATAACGGTTCGGCACTGGTCCGGCAATGCACGACAACCGGATCGACCTTCATATACCCTTTCGACATATACGCCAACATCCACATCCCGTAGTCATTCGCCAACGTCGCCGGGAAACCCAAGGCTCCGTAAGGGTTCTCGGACGCGTAAATCCACCGGGTGTACCCCAACGACGCTAACAGTTCCGTGGCGGCTACCTTGAGCGACTTGTTCGTGGTCGCCACGGCGGGCTCGGCGAGGCGTCGATCAAATTCAAGCTGTTCCACCTTTTAAAACCGTTCCTCCCTGAATTGAAAAACATAGGTGAACCGAACCAGGCCGATAGTCTCAAACTTTGTGCTTCATCAGGGCCATGAGTTTTTCAATGCCTTTTCTGCGGCAAACCGCCTACACCGGTCTGTTATCCATCTGGTCCGCTCCCTCATCCCAAGTCAAAGGCACGAAATTGTTTAAATGATCCATTGATCCATATTATATGCTCCGGATTGAATTGAAGTGGCGCATGGATCATCCCCAGATTGACCGCCTTGCACAAGGCCTGCTGGCGGTTTCCCGCATGCAATTTCTCCTGTACCGCCGTGAGGTGCGAATCCACCGTCCGATTGGACAGGTGCAGCTTCTTGCCAATCTCCTGCGAGGTCAGGCCATCTGCGACCGCGCGCAGAATCTCCTTCTCTCGCGGAGAAAGCCGGGCACGAAGCGAAGTGTGGCCGGGGTATTGCTCAATCCACAGCCGCAGCGTATGGCTGTGGACATACCGCATCAAAAAGGCCACCTTGACTGCCTTGTCAATCACTTCAACATCATGAGAGTTGGTAACAAGATTAATAAGGCCGTGGGTCGCATCCATGGTTTGAATCGGGATACACACGCCTCCCCAATACCCCCATTCCCTCAAGTCTTCCTGGAACGCCACGGTTTCTGGGCCGTAGCAACGCCAGTCATCCTCAACCGACCAGAACAGCGGCTCAATCGACGACCGAAAGTACCTGCACAAAGGGTCGGCCGCGAAGTAGTCATTTTCCATGTAATGCGCAAACCATTCGGGACGCAATGTATTCATGCAGAGGCCGCCAGGGAATTCATACATTTCGACTACTTGAAAGGCATACCCCCACTCTTTCACACCGAGATTCCCAAATTCGCGCTTGAGCAGCGAAAAAATCTGCTCATGGCTCGTGACCGCTTCCAGTTCCTTTTTCAGTGCAAAGATGTCCATCCGCTGCGCCCCTTCATCATGGGCATCTGCCCGCTTAGCCGTTCATTTCTGTTGGGTGAAGAAGCAAGGGGCGGCCACTGGCAGAAAATCTCGGGAGATTTTCACTGCCGCCAGTTCTTTTTCCATTCTACGGACAGCCATAATGGTCACCAGGAAAGACTTCGGTCAGGCATTTTGCCATGTACCTTGCCGATTAATAAACAGAAAGGCAAATAAAAACAACCAACATCAGCATCGCTGCACTATGAAGAAAACAGGGAATCCCCTGCGGATGGCAATCTGCCCCGCCGAATCATGACAACGGTTGCATCCCCCCATGCTTTGGTGCGAAGATTGCGCCCCATGAAACCCACCTTTTTCTCCCCTGACCACCTCACCGCCCGAGAGCGTTTTCAAGCCGCCGCCAACAAGGTGCAGGGTGACCTGCACTTCCTGCCGCTTTCGGCTTCCGGCCGCAACAGCGATGCGCTCGGCCTGGACATCGCCTGGCTGGGCAGCCGGCAGCCACAGCGCGCCCTGCTCCACGTCTGCGGCATCCATGGCGTCGAGGGGTTTGCCGGATCGGCCGTGCAACTGGCGCTGCTCGACAAGCTCCCACCCCTTCCCGCGGACACCGCCCTGATCCTGGTGCATGTCCTCAACCCTTACGGAATGGCGCACCTGCGCCGCGGCAACGAAAACAACGTCGATCTGAATCGCAACTTCTTCTTCGGCACTTCCGGCTGGCACGGCGCCCCCGACGGCTATGCCACCCTCGACCGGTTTCTCAACCCACCCTACCCTCCGGCGCGCCTGACCAGCTTTCATGTGCGCCTGCTGCTGGCGGAACTGAGCCTCGGCGGCTCAGCCATCCGCCAGGCCGTGGCCGGCGGTCAGTACGATTTCCCGAAAGGGATCTTCTACGGCGGCAGTGCCCTTGAGGAGGGGCCAAGACTCTTCGGCGCATGGCTGGGGGCGCACCTGCTCACGGCGCGCGAGTTGTTCGTCATCGATGTCCACACGGGCTTGGGAAGTTACGGCCAGCAGTCCCTGTTCCTCCGTTCGGACACCGATGCGGCGGGGCTTTCAGAGGGACTCGGTCTGCAGTTGACAACGGACAACCGGGAATCGGACGTGATGGGTTACGAGCACGAGGGGGGGCACAGCAGCATCTACCGCCAACTGCTGCCGGAAGCAAGAACGGTCTGCATCACCCAGGAGTTCGGCACCTACAACGGGCGCCGCCTGCTGCGGGCCCTGCGGGCCGAGAACCAGTATCACCACTACGGCGATGGCCAGCTCGACCACTGGTCAAAACGAAAACTCAAGGCCATGTTCTGCCCCGAGGATGACAGTTGGCGTGGCCAGGTCGTCACCCAGGGGTGCGACCTGGTGGCCCGGGCCGGGAAATTCCTGGCCTCCGGCAGGATCACGCTTCAACCAGTCCCAAGCCCCTAGCCCCCAGTCCCCGCCTCTCAGAACCTCCCTTCCCTTGCCACCTCTTGCAACGGCTTGCGTTCGCTCAACTGCTCCCGCGCCGCGACCTCCGGCGGCAACAGTTCCGCTGCGCCGCGCCGCCCGACGGCCACCGCCGCCATGATGTCGTAATCCTCCGCCGGCACACCGAGATTCTCATGGGCCTTCTGCCGGCTGAAGCCGGCCATGGCATGGGCGTGCAGCCCCAGCTTGCGGGCCTGCAGTGCCAGTGCCAGCCAGGCCGCGCCGGTATCGAAGGGGGCATGGCGGTTTTCCTGGTCGTTGTGAGCAAATCGTCGCCGGCACAGGACGAAAAGCAGCAGCGGCGCGCGGGACGCCCACAGCTGGTTGGCTGGCACCAGCGCCTCGGCAAAGCGGGCGCGATCCTCATCCGTCACGGCATAGACAAACAGCCAAGGTTGGTCGTTGTAACAGGAGGGCGACCAGCGGGCGGCTTCGAACAGCGCGGCCAGCTGATCATCACTCAAAGGGGTCGGTTCAAAGGCCCGCGGCGACCAGCGGTCAAGGAACTGGCTGTCGACGTCCACCGTGGGGATACGCGGATTGCTGCGATCGATCATCTTCTGTTCTCCTGTGGGCTGTTCTCTATCATCCGCTCCGTTTTATCAAATCAGTTTCGAGAATCGGGAAACGAGAACCAGCAAAACCGAGAACGGACAGAATCTCAAAAGACAGGTTCACGAACAATCAGAATCTCGAGGCCTTACCTGTCCGAAATTCTGAATTTTCTCGTCTCTCGTCTCCCGCCTCTCTACAGTCCCACCCCGGCAATTTTCCCTCCGCAGACCCGGCAACAGCCTTGCTGAACGTCCATTGCCAGCAGCCGGAAGCCACGCCGCTGGATGACGGTGGCACCGCAGTGCGGACAGCGGGTGTCCTCCCCTCCCGCCACCGGGAGATTCCCCACGTAGACATAATGCAACCCCGCCTCGCGGCCGATGGCAGCGGCGCGCTGCAGGGTGGTGGGCGGGGTCGCGGGCCGGTCGAGCATCCGGTAGGTGGGGTGGAACGCGGAGACATGCCAGGGCACCTCCCGCCCCAGCTTGTTGGCGATAAAACCCGCCAACTGGCGCAGTTCACCCTCGTCATCGTTCCAGCCGGGGATCACCAGGGTGGTCACCTCGATCCAGATGCCGAGGCGGTGGTAGTCCTGCAGGCACGCCAGCACCCCCGCCAGGGTAGCGCCGGTCACTTCTCGGTAGAAACGCTCGGTGAAGGCTTTCAGATCGACGTTGGCGGCATCGAGATACGGGGCGATGGCCTCCAGGGCCGCCGTGGTGGTGTAGCCGTTGGTGACGAAGACGTTCTTCAGCCCGGCCCGCCGGGCGAGCACCGCCGTATCGTAGGCATATTCAAAGTAGATGGTCGGCTCGGTGTAGGTGTAGGCGATACTGGTGCAGCCGTTGCGCAAGGCGGCGGCGACGATCGCCTCAGGGGGCAGGTCGGTGCCGGGGATGCCGCTGCGCTCGTGCGGCCACTGGGAGATCTCGAAATTCTGGCAGTGCAGGCAGCGGAAGTTGCAGCCGACCGTGGCGATGGAGTAACTGCGCGAACCGGGGTGGAAGTGGAAGAGGGGTTTTTTCTCGATAGGATCGACGTGTTCGGCGATACACTTGCCATACACCAGGGTGTGCAGCGTGCCTTCGCGGTTCTCGCGCACCCCGCAGAGCCCGCGCTTCCCCGGGGCAATGACGCAACCGAAGCGGCACAAGCCGCAGCGGACCCGCCCTTCCCCGGCCTGCTCCCAGAACATCGCCTCGCGCATGACCGCCTCCCCGCAGGAATCGATGTGGGAAGTATAGCAGATGGATTTTTGAATTTCTGATAAACCGGGAGTTGTCGGACTGGTCAAAAATGCCCAGATGCAAAAGAGAGGGGGGCGTTAAAACATAAATCGTCGCATGCTCACATTCAGCAACAATCCGACCCCGGTCATGGTGGTAAGCATGCTGGTGCCGCCGTAGGAAAAGAGCGGCAGGGGCACCCCGACCACCGGCAGCAGCCCCATGATCATGCCGAGATTGACGATGATGTGCCAGAAGAGCATGGCCGACACCCCCAAGGCGAGGAACATGCCGAAGCGGTCGCTGGCCTGCCGCGCAATATACAACCCCCACAGCACGATCAACAGGTAGAGCACGATCAACAGCAGGCAGCCGACGAACCCCCATTCCTCGGCGAAAACCGAGAAGGCGAAGTCGGTATGCCGCTCCGGCAGGAACGACAGCTGCGCCTGGGTACCCTTGCGAAACCCCTGCCCGAATAGCCCGCCACTGCCCACCGCGATCTTCGACTGGATGATGTGGTAGCCGCTTTTCAGCGGGTCGTTTTCCGGGTTGAGGAACGTGTAGATGCGCTGGCGCTGGTAGCCGTGCAGCAGGAACCAGCCGCCGCAAGCGGCAGCGACCCCGCCCGCCCCGAGGACCACCAGGGTCGCGCGGCGGATGCCGGCGAACAGGGCCATGGTCCCGCCGATGGCCAGCAGCAGCATGGCGGTGCCGAGATCGGGCTGTTTGATGATCAGTAGCACCGGAACCACCAGCAGCGCCCCGGGAATCAGCAATTCCCTGAGAGTTAAGCCCAGCACGGTGGACCTCTCGGAGAAATACCTGGCCAGAACAACAATGATGACGATCTTCATCACCTCGCTCGGCTGCAGGCCGACCGCGCCGACACTCAGCCAGCGGGTCGCCCCCATGCTGGTCCGCCCGACCGCCAGCACCGCCACCAGCATGAGCAGCGTCACCCCATAGGCGGGATAACCCAGGTACTCGAGGTGGCGGTAGTCGAACAGGCACAACAGAAACACCATGATCAGCCCCAGCCCGAACCAGGAGAGCTGCTTCAGGTAGAGCGGCGTCGCCGGGCCGCTCCAGGCGGAGGTGGCACTGTAAAGGTTGACCATGCCAATGGCTGCCACCATGGCAACCTGGAGCAGCAGAATCCAGTCGTAGTGAGTGATGAGGCGACGATCGAACATATATTAGAGTCCCGTCGGACGCAGATAGGGCGGTGGCAGCGGCTCGACCGGTTCCGACGGCGGCAACGCATCGGGGACGGTCACCTCGGCCGGCAGCGGGGTCCGGTCGCTCTCCACTTCGGCGGACGGAACGGCGTCGGCCGTCGCTCCAGCGCCTGCCCCGGGCGCCGTGACCTCCTCGGCAACCTGTACGACCGGGATCTCGCGCTTGATGCCGAAGTAGGCTTCGAACATCGCCTTAGCCACCGGGGCGGCCGCGCTGCCGCCATGGCCACCGTGTTCGACGACCACCGCCACGGCAATTTCCGGGGCCACTGCCGGTGCATAAGCGACGAACAGCGCATGATCCTTAAATTCGTAAACCGAGGAGTTGACCATCTTGTCGCCCTTGCGGCCGATCACCTGAGCGGTGCCGGTCTTGCCGGCAAAGCGCACTTCCGGCAGGCGGCTGCGATAGGCGGTGCCGCCCGGCTCGTTGACCACCGCCTCCAGGGCGTTGCGCAACGCCCGCAGGTTGGCAGCCGACCACTGTGATTCGATCACTTTTTCCGGGGCCGGCGTCCACAGCAGATCGCCCAGCAGGCTCTCGACGCGCTTGACCACCTGGGGTTTCCAGACCGTGCCGCCGTTGGCCACGGTGGCTGCCATGGTGGCCAACTGCAGCGGGGTCGTCAGCACATACCCCTGGCCGATGGAGCAGATCACCGTTTCCCCTTCATACCACGCGGTCCCGAAACGCTTCTTCTTCCAATCCCGGTCGGGGATCAGCCCGGGGCGCTCGCCGCCGGTGGGGAAGCCAACCGGCTGCCCCAGCCCCAGGCGGTGGCACATGGCGGCAATCCGGTCGATGCCGACCAGCGTACCGACCCGGTAGAAATAGACGTCACAGCTTTCCTTGAGTGCCCGATGCAGGCTGACGGCACCGTGCCCGCCCTTGTTCCAGCAACGGAACTCGTGGGAGCCAAGGGAGATCCCGCCGGAACAGCCAACCGTCGTGTCCGGGTTGATCACCCCGGCCTCCAGCGCCGCCAGCGCTACGGCGATCTTGAAGGTCGACCCGGGCGGGTACTGGCCGCGCAGCACCTTGTTCGTCAGCGGGTGGCGCGAGTTCTCGGTCAGCGCCTTCCACTCGGCGGCGTTGATGCCGCGGGCAAACTGGGCCGGGTCGAACGCCGGGCGGTTGACCAGGGCGAGGACCTCGCCGTTGCGCACATCGAGGGCGACGGCGGCACCAGCCTGCTCGCCGAAAGCTGTTTCCCCCGCGGCCTGGACCCTGGCATCGAGGGTCAGGATCAGGCGCTGGCCGGGAACCGGCTTCTGGGTGGTCATCTGGCGCAGTTCGCGACCGCGGACGTTGACCTCGATCAGGCGGTAGCCGTCTTCGCCGCGCAGTTTCTCTTCGAACAACCGCTCCAGGCCAGTTTTGCCGATCAGCCCCCCCGCCCGGTAGCCGGACGATTCCGGTCGTTTAAGATCCTCCTCGGTGATCTCACCGAGATAGCCGAGCAGGTGCGCCGCCAACTGGCCGTGGGGATAGGCGCGCAGCGGTTTCCCCTCGACGATTATCCCCGGCAGATCGAGCCCGTGCTCCTGGACGATTTCCATGGTCGCCCGGTCGATGTCCTCGAGCAGCGGCAGTGGCTGATAGTCGGGAACCGACTGACGAGCGCGCCAGCGCGCCTCGAACTGCTTTGGGTCGAGATGCAGAAGCAACCCTAGCTTGTTGAACAGCTGCTTGCGGTCGGCAACCTCCTGGCGCAGCACCGAAACGGTGAAGGCCGGACGGCTGTCGACCAGCATGACCCCGTTGCGGTCGTACATGGTGCCGCGCGGTGCATCGATATGGATGAAGCGGGTGCGGTTCCGCTCGGAAAGGGCCCGGTACCGCTCTTCGTTGACGATTTGCAGGTGCCACAGGCGCAGCAGGAGAATGCCGAAAATCCCGGCGGCAATGGCCGAGAGGATGATGAAGCGGCGGCGCAGGCCGGGCGTGGCATCAGGAGCGGGATTAAGTCTCATGGCGGCGACCCAGACGGGGAGACAGTCCGGGCAGGGGCTTGGACGTGAAGCGGAGGAACCGCAAATAGGCCGAGTACAGCAAATAACCGGAGAGCAGGTTGTAAAGCAGCTGCGCCGGCAGACAATTCAGCACCACGACCCAGAAACTCCCCGCATCGGCGAAGAATTGCAGCGCAAACACGGTCAGCGCTCCTTGCAGCAGGGTGCCTCCGCCCACCAGGCACCAGAGCAGGGGGAGACTTTCCGTATTGAGCCGGGTGGCCATGCCGCACACCGTCAGGAAAATGGCTAGCAGCACAAAACCGTGCAGACCGGGGTAAACGCCGGCGTAGGCATCGTACAGCCAACCGAGCCCATAGACCAGCGCTCCCCCCTTCCAGGGCGTTTCGCGCAGGCCGATCCAGATGGTGAGCAGCAACAGCAGGTCGGGCTTGAGCCCCCCGGGAAAGAGTGGCGGCAACAGCACCGCCTGGAGCAGCAGGGCCAGCCAGGCCAGGCCGAGGTAGAGGAGCAGCCGCATCACGGTGTCTCCTTGAGCAGCACCAGCACCTCTTCGAGATGGGCGAAGTCAACCGCCGGCTCCAGTTCGACGGTCTGGAACAGCCCGAACTGCTCGCGGCGCACCGAACGGACGTAGCCAACCACCAGCCCTTTGGGAAAGACCCCGCCCAGACCGCTGGTGATGACGCCGTCGCCGACCTGGATCGCGTCCTGTACCAGGGCAAAATCGAGGGCCAATGCTCCCCCCTGGCCACGGCAGACCCCGCGAATCCGCTGGTCCTGTACCAGCACCGCTACCGCCGAGGACGCATCAGTGATCAGCAGCACCCGGGATGAGTGCGGGGTGCTGCGCACCACCCGGCCGAGCAGGCCGGCGGCATCGACGACCGGCAGCCCCTCACTAACGCCGTCATCGTAACCACGATCGATCTCGATGGTGCGGAACCAACTGCTGGCATCTTCAGCAATCACCCGCGCGGCCACGGTCCGCCGCGGGTGCTCCTCGACAAAACCGAGCAGGCGCCGCAACCGTTGGTTCTCCCGCTGCAGTTCCTCAGTGCCGGCCAGTTCGGCACGCAGCCGCCGGCTCTCGGCATCGAGGTCGAGCCCCGCGCCAGGGACCACGGCGTCCCATACTCCGCCCACCGCATAACGGGCACTGGCCGCCGAGCCGAGCAAGGGGGCACCCAGGCGCAGCGCCAGCCCTTCCAGCCAGCCGGTCCGCCCGCTCCCCTGCAGCCCGAGCGAATAGCAGAGCAGCGCCGCCAGCACCAGCAGCAGACCAATCAGCAGACTACGGTTTTTTTTCCACCATTCCCACATGGCAGCTTCACGAAAAAAGAGGGCACCGGGCCCCCTTTTGAATTCCCCTGGCGGTGACGGGCACCACGCAGATCATTGGCAACACGCCTCACTCAGGAAGAGATCGCCACCTGCCTGAGCAGATCGATTTCATCCAACACCTTCCCCGAACCGAGCACCACGCAGGAGAGCGGATCCTCGGCGATGACCACCGGCAGGCCGGTCTCCTCGCGCAGCAGCACATCGAGGTTGCGCAGCAGCGCCCCGCCGCCGGCCAGCACGATTCCCTTGTCGACGATATCGGAGGCCAGTTCGGGCGGGGTCCGCTCCAAGGCGTTGCGCACCGCCTCGACGATGGCGTTGATCGGCTCGCTGAGCGCCTCGCGCATTTCGTCGGAATTGATCTCCTGAGTCTTGGGGATCCCCGACACCAGGTCGCGCCCCTTGACCTCGTAGCTGAGTTTCTGTTCGCCGGGATAGGCTTCGCCAATCTCGATCTTGATCGCTTCGGCGGTGCGCTCGCCAATCAGCAGGTTGTACTTGCGCTTGATGTACTGAACGATCGCCTCGTCCATCTTGTCGCCACCGACGCGTACGCTCTTGGCGTAGACAATCCCGGCCAGCGAGATGACCGCCACTTCGGTGGTGCCGCCGCCGATATCGACGATCATGTTGCCGGACGCCTCGGTGATCGGCAGGCCGGCACCGATTGCCGCCGCCATCGGCTCCTCGATCAGATAGACCTCGCGGGCACCGGCCGATTCGGCCGATTCCTTCACCGCCCGCTTTTCCACCTGGGTGATCCCCGACGGCACGCAGATGACGATGCGCGGGCGGACCAGCGATTTGCGATCGTGGACCTTGCGGATAAAGTAGCGCAGCATCTCCTCGGTGATGTCGAAATCGGCGATGACGCCGTCCTTCATCGGGCGGATGGCGACGATACTCCCCGGGGTGCGGCCAAGCATGTTCTTGGCTTCGGTGCCGACCGCCAGGACTTTTTTCTGCCCGTGACTGTCCTTCTGAACGGCGACCACTGACGGTTCGCTGATGACGACGCCTTTGCCCTTGAGGTAGACCAGGGTGTTGGCCGTGCCCAGGTCGATGGCCAGATCGCTGGAGAACATGCCGAGGATGGCATCGAACAGGTTGATCATGCTTTGTGCTGCTCCTTTCAACGGTCCGGAGGCTCCCCCGGGACGCTTTTAAAAAATGCCGCTAACCCTAGCAAGACCGCCATTCTTTTGCAAGCCGGAAAAGGAAACGGTTGCAATTGCCGGGGCGATTGTCTAACATCCGACCCTATTCCCATCCGTAGGGAAATTTTCTTCAGGAGACCCTCGCACGATGCTTGATTTCGTCCGCACCAAGCAGAAATCGATCATAATCAAGCTGGTGTTCGGCTTGATCATCCTCAGCTTTGTCATCGGCTACGCCATGCTGACGTCCCCGGGGGACAACACTCAGGCCGGACCAGCGTCCGTAGCCGTCACGGTCAACGGCAAGGCAATCGCCTTCGACGATTTCCAGGCGGCCTACAGCAACTTGTACCAACTCTACCAGAACATCTACCAGGAACAGTTCACGCCGACCCTGGAGCGGCAGCTCAAGCTGGTGCAGAAATCGCTTGACGGCGTGATCAACCAGTCGCTGATGCTCGACGAAGCCAAACGCCAGGGGCTGGATGTCAGCAAACAGGAACTGATCGACGCCATTGCCAAGATCCCGGCTTTCCAGCAGAACGGTGCCTTCAGCAAGAACCAGTACGTCCAGGTGTTGCGCGCCCAGCGGTTGTCGACCGAGGAATTCGAGGAACTGCAGCGCCGTGACTTGCTGATCGGCAAGGTGCGCGATGGGTTGCAGAAGAACATCACGGTCAGCGATGCCGAGGTCGAGCAGGAGTTCCGCAACCGCGAGGAGAAGGTCAACCTCGAGGTGGTCCGCATTGCCCCGGCGGCCTTCGAGACCCAGGTCAAGGTGACCGACCAGCAATTGGCTTCCTTCTTCGAGCCGCGCAAGGAGGAGTTCCGCACGGCCGAAACGGTGGCGCTGAAGTACCTGGAGTTCCTCCCCCAGAGCTACGTCGACCAGGTGACCTTCGAAACCGCGGAACTGGAGACCTTCTATCGCCGCAACCTCGACCGCTACGAAACCCCCGAGCAGGCGCGCGCCGCCCACATCCTGGTGCTTGTGCCCAACGGCAGCGACGAGGCGACCCGCAAGCAGAAACGCGCCCAAGCTGAGAAACTCCTGGCCGAGGCCAAAGGCGGCAAGGATTTCGCCGCCCTCGCCCGCGAGTTCTCCGACGACAAGGCCAGCGCCGTCAACGGCGGCGATCTGGGCAGTTTCACCCGCGGCAACATGGTGCCGGCCTTCGAGCAGGCGGTCTTCGCCCTCAAGCCGGGTGAAATCAGCGGCCTGGTCGAAACCCAGTTCGGCTATCACATCATCAAACTGATCGCCATCAACGACGCCAAGGTCCGGCCCCTCGCTGAGGTGAGTGACGAGATCAAGCGCGGCCTGCGCGCCGAAAAGGCGCGCCAGCTCGCTTTCGAGAAGGCCATGGACGCCTACAACATCAATCGCAAGGGCGGAAGCCTGGAGGCGGCGGCCAAGGCCGCCGGGCTGACCATCCGCGAGACCGGTCGCTTCGCCCGGGACGGCGCCGCCGGCCCCCTGGGGCGCAATGAGGAACTGGTCAATGCCGCGTTCCTGCTCGGCGACGGCGAACTGGGCCGGCCGGTCAAGACCGAGCGCGCCGTGATCCTGTTCGCGTTCAAGGAGCGCCAGCCGAGCCGTGTCCCCACTCTGGGTGAGGTCCGCGCCCAGGTGGAATTCGTCTATCGCAAGGAGCAGGCCAAGGTCCTGGCCAAAGGCGCCGGTGAGCGCCTGCTGGCCGCCGCCAGACAAGGCGGTTTGGCGACACCGGCCCGCGCCATGGGACAACTCACCGAGGAGACCGGCTTCTTCAGCCGCGCCTCCAGCCCCTTCGTGCCGAAGGTCGGCACCTCCGAGGAACTGGCCAAGGCAGCCTTCGTCCTGACGACGCCGGGAGCCTGCATCGACAAAACCTATGAAATCGACGGCCACTTCGTGGTCGCCGCCCTGAAGAACCGCGCGGCAGCCAATCCGCTGCTGCTCGATGCGGCCCTGCGCAAGGAGCTCAGCAACACCCTGCTGGAGCGCAAGCAGAACGAGGCCGTCCAGAAACATATAGAAGGGCTCAAGGCGGGGGCGACCATCGAGATCGCCCCGCAGGTCCAGACTATGCTCGCCAAGGAAAACGCGGAGGAGAAGAAATCATGAGCGTCGTCATCGCCCACACCGACTTCCCCACCCTGAAGCTGGTCAACCGCGGCAAGGTTCGTGACATCTACGACCTCGGCGAGTACCTGCTGATGGTCACCTCGGACCGGATTTCCGCCTTCGATGTCATCATGAACGAGGGGATCCCCAACAAGGGCTTTGTGCTCAACCAGATGTCGATCTTCTGGTTCCGGCAGATGAGCGATATCATCCCCAACCACATCGTCGCCACCGAAGTGGACGATTTCCCGGCCGAGACCCGTCCCTACCATGAGCAACTCAGGGGGCGCAGCATGCTGGTCAAGAAAGCCAGGCCGCTGCCGGTGGAATGCATCGTCCGCGGCTACCTCTCCGGCTCGGGCTGGAAGGATTACCAGAAGACCGGGGCGATCTGCGGCATTGCCCTTCCGGAAGGGCTCAAGGAGAGCGACCGGCTCCCGGCGCCGATCTTCACCCCCTCGACTAAGGCCGAGTTGGGGGAGCATGATGAAAACATTGACTTTGCCACTGCGATCGAACTGTGCGGCGGCACCTACGCCGAGCAGGCGCGCGCCGCCACCCTGGCGATCTACCTGCGGGCCCGCGACATCGCCTGGGGGAAGGGGATCATTATCGCCGATACCAAGTTCGAGTTCGGAATTCGTGACGACGGCAGCCTGATCTGGATCGACGAAGCGCTCTCCCCCGATTCTTCACGCTTCTGGCCCCGCGACCAGTACCAGCCCGGCGGCCCGCAGCCGAGCTTCGACAAGCAGTTCCTGCGCGACTACCTGGAGACCCTCGACTGGGGGAAAAAGGCGCCTGCGCCACCGCTGCCGGCGCAGATCGTGGCCAAAACCGGGGAGAAGTACATGGAGGCGCTGCACCGCCTGACGGGGATCACGCTCTGACCGGCGCGAGATCCACGGCGGGGGCACGAAAACTGTTGACAGGCCGGCAACGGTCTTGATATAAACGGCATCCGTTCTGGGGCTATAGCTCAGCTGGGAGAGCGCTTGAATGGCATTCAAGAGGCCGACGGTTCGATCCCGTCTAGCTCCACCAGAAAAAACAAGGGGTTACGCGATTTGCGTAGCCCCTTTTCCTTTCTCGAAACCCTTCGGGTAACAAGATGGTGTCACAAACACCCTCTTGAAAATTCTAGAAAAAGAAGCATTTATTTCTAGACACTCACCGGCAAACAGCCCGAAACTTGGTTCGTCGAGGCCAGTTGGGCCGCTACCGATCGGTTCACCCTGGCGGCACGTTATGAAAAAGCCGACGGCTACCAGGCTGACGTTCGTCGGGCCGGCGCCACGGCTGCACAGGGCCTGGGTGATTACGCGCAGATCGCTGCCGAGTACCTGCATGCCGACACCCCTCATGACCGTGCCGAGCATACCTTCACCGCCCAACTCGCCATCGAGTTCTAAAGCCTACAGGAAGGAAAACTAAATATGCACATGGCCGATGCACTCCTTTCCCCCGCCGTTGGCGGAACCATGTGGGTCGCCTCCGCCGGCGCCCTCGCTTACTGCTCCGCCAAGGTCCGCCAGGAACTCGACGATCACAAGGTTCCGTTGATGGGCGTGGTCGCCGCCTTTGTCTTCGCTGCGCAAATGGTCAACTTTACCATCCCCGCCACTGGCTCCAGCGGCCACCTTGGCGGCGGCCTGCTGCTGACGATTCTGCTCGGTCCCTATGCGGCGTTTCTGGCCATCGCCTCAGTGCTGGTGGTGCAGGCCCTGTTTTTCGCCGACGGCGGCCTTTTGGCCCTGGGGTGCAACATCTTCAACCTCGGCGTCTTCCCGTGTTTTGCCGCCTACCCCCTGATCTTCCGCCCCATCGCCGGCAAAGCGCCGACGCAGACGACGCTAGCGGTCGGCTCGATCCTGGCCGCCGTGGTCGGCCTGCAACTGGGGGCCTTCGCCGTGGTGCTGGAAACAGTGGCCTCGGGGATCTCCTCCCTGCCATTCGAGGCATTCGTCCTGCTGATGCAGCCAATCCACCTCGGTATCGGCATCGTCGAAGGACTGGTCACCGCCGCTGTGGTCGCCTTCGCCTGGAGGGCCCGTCCAGAAATTCTGCAATGCGCCCAAGAATCCCGCCCGGTCGGTGCTGTGCCGATTCGATCCGTGCTCGCAGCTTTTCTGAGTGCTGCGGCGCTCACCGGCGGCATCGTGGCCTGGTTCGCCTCGGAGTACCCGGACGGCCTGGAATGGTCAATTGCCGGCGTGACCGGCTCGGAAGAACTTCCGGAAGCAGAACATGGGATGCACAGCACGTTGGCCGCGTTGCAGGAGAAGTTCGCCATCCTCCCCGGCTACAACTTTCCGCCTACGGGGAACGACGGGGACGCCACAGAAGGTGGCCGGTTCGGCACCAGTGTCTCGGGAATCGTCGGCGGCATCATCACTCTGGCATTGTGCGCTGTGATCGGCTTCATCCTCAGACAACGCACCCATAAGGGTTAAAGTTGGAGTTGCTGCCTGGTCGTTGGGAACAAGACGAGCAGGGCAAGGGGTTGTTGGACAATCTCTTTATATGCACCTAATAGCAATGTGCCAGGCAAAGGTAAGGGCTGCAGGTCGAGCCTGCAGCCCCAGCGTGCTTTACTGACAGTCGGATGGCCAGGGTTTCCCCTTCCTGCGGGGTGGCCCCGGGCTCAATGGCCCTGCTCGTCCGATGACCGGTGCAGGTAGCGGTAGAACATCGGGAAGCTGACGAAGAAGGCCAGGCAGATCAGGTACTCGACCCCCTTGATGTACTGATAGAAATCCACCAGGGTGTAAACTTGGTGCCATTCGCCGATTTGGTCTAACAGGCTCATCTCATCACCTCCTCTTGGGATGGGTCTTTTCAGGACTTCGAGATCTGGGCGGCAACGGCGGCCCTGGGTTCACTGCGCCGCGCCAGTCCCTTGATGAAGCCGACCAGCAGCATTACCGACGGCAGCAACTGGACCACCACCAGCAGGGCACAAAACGCCAGGAAAAAGCCGATCAGCAGGCCGCTCGAGTAGGTCCGGCTGGTATCGACGGCAAAGGCCGGCAGGCTCGAAGCCAGGGCCAGGATCAGGGTCAGGGTCAGGGTGCGCAGGGTGTTCATGATGTCCTCCTTGAGGCTTGGTTAAGGTGCCCGCGGTTTATCCGGGCACGGGGTCAAGAGTCTTGATGGTCGGCCTTGTCGAAGGCGCACTTCACGGCCTGGCACAACTCTTCTTCGTCACCCGGTTGCGCGGGCTTGAGCGCGTGGTAGAAGATCCCCTCGCGGCGCGCCTTGCGGAGCAGGGCCAGGGGCAGCTCGCTGGCCACCAGGATGATGCTCAGGTCGCGGTTGCACTGTTTGAGCAGCGGGATCAGCTCGGTGGCCAGCAACTCGTCGAAGCGCGTGCTCAGCAGCACCACCTTAACGGTCTTCTTGAGGATGCCGACCAGCGCATCGGCCACCGAGGACGGCGCGCTCACCTGGTAGCCGGCATCGCAGAAGATATCCGCCAGCTGTCGCCTGGTGGTCACATCTTCGTCGACAATGAGCAGTCCGTGCGTGTTCATGGCGTCCTCCGCGGCGTTCTCTGGGCTACTCGGTCCGCGCCTTGGCGGCGGTCTTCTCGCCGGCGCTGAAGACGCCCTTGATCATGCCGACGAACAGGATGCAGGCCGGGACCAACTGGCTGACGATAATCAACGCAAAGAAACCGAGGAACAGATAGCCGAGCCAGCTCACGCCATCCCCTGCGCTTCCCGGAGCGGCATAGGCGGCGGAGGCGCCGTAAACCATCATCCAACCGAGTCCTCTCATCGTGTTTTTCATGGCCGCTCTCCCTTCGTGAGGCGTTGTTTGTCGTTGACTTTCTACCAGTGCATTCGGCGTGCCATATTTGAAGACTTTCTTGGTTAGTAATTTAACCGTCTGATTTTACTTGTTTTTATTGCTTGCCTTGGCACGTTGCCTGGTCTGTCCTGACGCGGTAACGTATATTGAAATCATGCGGCAAACCGCCCTTGTGGCAGCAGATAAATTCTGACCAGCTGCGTAATATAATGGAATCAGTAAGGTTTTCAGCGTGCGCCGGGGGTGTATGACGGAATCATGCTGCAGCGGCAAAGTTTTATGCGGGAAGCGAGAGGGCGCTGAGACGGAGCATCAAGGCCCTATGCTGACGTACAAAAGCAATGGCCACCTGGAACACCGGGTGGCCATGTCTCGTTGGTCAGGGAATTTGTGAATTCACTATGGCATTCCGTGCTTGGCACAGCTTCTGCTTATTCATATAGCGTCACCGGTTGACAATAGGTCAGCAAGGGATCGCATATGAGCCACGACATCACCACCATTCTCGCTCCTCCACCTCCCGGCGTTGCAGGACGGCACCTTTGGGATCACACGGCGAAGCGAGCATCCGCCCCGCAGACGCCATTGCCGAAACTGCGGGAATTGCGGGGCGAGGTGTTTTTCTGGGCCGAATACAACTACTTGTGCAATCTGGTGACCTTATGCGGGGATAATATCCGCGGCGCCTGCCAGATCTCTGGACTCTCACGCTCACGCCTCTACACCTTGCTTAAGAAATACAATCTCGCCTCTCCCTGCCATACCTCCATCCGTCAGAAATAATTCCTGTCAGACAGGAATCTCTCCCGCAGCAGAAGAGGATTCCTGTTTTACAGGAATAAAAACGTCTGCCCCATGCCGATAAAAAAAGGCAACTTACTGATATTGCTAATTTATATAAATTCCTACAATTTGGTACAGTGGTTGCTGTTACTGATTGGCAACTGACACTTCATGCCCAAGGAGGCTGCCATGAAAGACAAATACCTCAATGCCGTGATCCTGGTGGTGGTCGCAACCGGAACCGTGATGGCCTCCTTCGTCGGCGGTGCCTCTCAGGGCGTCGAACATTTGCAGACCGCCTTCTTCGCCTTCATCGCCGCCATCATCGTCATCCAGGTGCTGCCGGCCCTGATGCTGATCGGCACCCTGCTCAAGGGAATCCTCGCCCGCCCCGCAAAGGAACTCGAATCCGCTGCCACCCTGAAAGGAAACGAGCCATGAACGCCAAGCGCATCGTCACCCTCGCCACTGCCGCACTGCTCGCCCCGGCGACCCAAGTCCTGGCCGAAGCAGGCACCCGGCAAGACCACAGCAATTACCTGGTCTGGGCATTCCTCGGCATGTGTGCCCTGATCGTGATCATCCAGCTGATGCCGGTGGCCATGCTCGCCTACGGCCTGGTCAAGGGTTTGCTCAAAGGGAAAAAGGAAACTGCAGCGCAGGAAGTCACGGCTCACAAGTAACCCGAATCCTTCCGGCGCCTGCTGCGCTGAGCCTAGCAACCACTACCTGACAAGGGATGGTATCGATCATGCGAATTCACTCTAAAAAACTTATTTGGCCGATCCTGCTGCTGACCGTTCTGATCCTGCCGCCAGGCGTCATCGCCGCGGACAATGGCGACTGCCTGGGCTGTCATGCCGACGCCGAGACAGTCGGCAGCGAGTTCCAGATCAATCCGGTCACCTTCGACACCACGGCCCATGCCGAAGTCGGCTGCCAGGCGTGCCACGCATCGGTAACCGGCGACCATCCCGATGACGGCAAGGCTCCGTCGAAAGCCAGTTGCCAGGAGTGCCACGACGCGGTCAGCGCCGAGTACGCCAACAGCAACCATCACGGCAGTGCCGCCTGCCATGACTGCCACAACCCCCACCTGGCCCGCGGCGCCACCGCGGTGTCCGGAGTGGACATGAACCGGCAGTGCGAGCGCTGTCACGGCAGCCTCGACACGGTTCTCAAGCATGCCGAATGGCTCCCCCAGGCCGACCTGCACATCGCCGCCCTGCCGTGCATCTCCTGCCACACCGCGGCGCAGAACAACGTCATCACCATGTACATCATCAAGCGGTCACTCACGGGCAACCGCGAACTCGCCACCTACGCCGAACTGAAGGAACAGGCCGGCGGCAAGAGCATCGAGAGCCTGATCGACCGCAACGAAGACAACTACATCTCCCTGGCTGAACTGCGCCTGTTCAACCTCGATTCCGACAACAAGACCTTGCGCCTGCACGGGATGATGACTCCGGAGAAGGTGACCCACGATTTCAAGACCCTCGATAACCGCTGGGATTGCACCTTCTGTCACGCTTCCGGCCCCGGCGCCCGCCAGACCAGCTTCGTCTCCCTGATCCAGGAAGACGGCAGCTACCGCCGGATCGCCGCCGAAAAGGGCGCCGTTCTCGACGCGCTCTACGGCACCCCCGATTTCTACATGGTCGGCGCCACGCGCAGCAAAATGCTCGATTACATCGGCCTGGTGATCATTGCCGGCGGCATGGTCATGCCGGTCGGGCACGGCACCCTGCGCTTCCTGACCCGCAAGAACCGGCAGAACAAGGAGGAGAAGTAGCCATGGAAACCACCCATAAAGTCTATCTGCAGCCGACCCCGGTCCGCATCTGGCACTGGCTCAACGCCTTCGGCATCGTCACCCTGACCGCCACCGGCGCGCAGATCCGCTTCCCCGAATACGTGAGCCTGTTCGCCAGCTACAAATCGGCGATCCTGCTGCACAACACCGCCGGGCTGGTGGTGGCGGCCTCCTTCTCCCTGTGGTTCTTCTACTACGGGGTGGTGGCGCGCAACATGGGAAAAATCTATGTCCCGACCAAGGACGATCTGCAGGTCGGCCTGCTCCGCCAGGCCAAGTTCTATCTGCTGACCTACTTCCTCGGCTGGCCCAACCCGCATCACCCGACGCCGGAGAACAAGTTCAACCCGATGCAGAAATCGGCCTACATGGCGATCATGTTCGTGCTGATGCCGCTGGTCGCCCTCTCCGGCATCCTGCTGACCAACGTCAGCCCGCTGCGCGAAGCGGTGATCCTGCTCGGCGGGCTCAAGCTCCTGATGAGCGTGCACTTCCTGCTGGCCTGCAGCCTGATCGCCTTCCTCTTCACCCACGTCTACCTGGCAACCCTCGGCAAGACCCCGATGGCCTACATCAAGCCGATGTGGACCGGCTGGGAAGAGGAAGAGCCGCACGATCAACCGCACCATTCCGCATAAGAGGCATAAGGGGGATGGCTTTACCCTGTCGCAGAGTACATGAGGAGGCCGCCATGAAATCACTGATCTCTCGCCTGAACGCCACGCCAGTCAGCCGCCATGCCGACCCTGCCGACGAACTGCTGGGGATCTTCAACCGCGGTCTATCCGATCTGCAACGCTTTATCCTGATCAGTGCGGCCTTCTTCATGATCCGCGACTTCGACCTCTACCAGGCGTTTCCCGAAGATGTCCTGCAAGTCCTTGGTTGTGCTCCCCCGCCACAACTGGTGCTGGGCGCCCTGGCCGGTTATGTTTTCACCGTCATCACACCGCTCTTCGTCAACTTCTGCCGTGGCGACAAACCAGTCGTCAATCGCTGGCATCTGGGCTACCGGTCGATCTTCTATCTCTTCTTGCTCTGCTCCCAGTCTCTGGACAGTTACTTCATGCTGGTCCTGGGGACCGGAGTGATCCTCTACCTGCTCGAGGAATGCCTGGTGGGCATGCGGATCTACCGACTGCAACATGGCAGCAGCTTCCCTGCTTAAGGATTTGCCAGGTACGCAAGGTTGGCCAGAATGTCTAAAAGGCCGGCCGGAGGAGAGAATGGACGGTGACAAGTAATGGTTGATTGAGAGGCTGGCCGAGTCCGCCATTGAATTGTTTTGCGAGTTCTGAGGCAAAAACCGCCATCTTATTGAACGCAATTTAGCCGACACTAAAAACATGGCCAGCCGGATCGCCGGGTGGCCATTATCATTGAACAGGGGATGCGATAACCGGCCATTGATGATTTCATCAGCTTGGCCAGATTTTTGTGGCTCAACTCGTGAGACGGTTCCGACCGGCATCTTCCCAGGTCCAATTCTTCTTTGCTAATTGCCGCGGTGTTTGATAAAAATATTTTTATTTTAAGCAAAGATGAGTAAATTCTTTATATTGGAGGTTTTATGAGAGGTTCAACTTTTGCAGTATTGGCTCTGACAGCCACTCTGGTCATGCTCTGTTGTGGAGCGGCCGCCTGGTCAAAAACCCCGCCACCGGCCGCCACGGCTGCCGTCGGACCTGCGGTGGTGGAGACACCCAAAGCACCCGAACCCGTCAAGGCCCCCGAGCCGGCTCCGGTCGTGTCTGAAACCAAGCCGGCCAAGCCGCAAATGTTTGAGCCTGGCGCTTTCGAAGATCCAAAAGTCTGCTCCACCTGTCACAGCCAGATCTACGAGGAATGGTCCAGGTCCATGCATGCCTACGCCTGGACCGACCAATGGTATCAGCCCGACTTTCTGCAGGCCCACCAGCAGACCAACGGCGGCACCGACCTGCTGTGCGGGGCCTGCCATGCTCCCATCGCCGCCCGCACCGGCCAACTGCCCCCCGCCGATGGCAGCAAGTTCGACGAGACCGCCCGCCGCGGCATTTCCTGCGACTTCTGCCACACCGTAACCGGCGTCAGCCAGATGTACAACATGGGGCATATCTCCGAACCCGGCAAGATCAAGACCGGGCCCCGGGGTGACGGGAAATCCTTTTACCACGAGGTAAAAAACAGCGGTATCCACAATAAGGCCGACTTTTGCGGCTCCTGCCATATGGTCATTCATCCGGTCACCGGCACCCATATTATCGATACCTGGGAGGACTGGAAGACCAACGAGTATGGCAAACAAGGCATCACCTGCCAGAATTGCCATATGACCCCGACCCCGGGCTTACAGAAAAATCCGGGCCGCGCAGCCCTGATGGGCAAGGATCGGGACAATATCGCCTTCCACAGCTTTGTCGGCGGCAGTTCCTACCAGCAGGACCAGATGGGCAACAAGAAACAGGCGGAATTGTCCCGGGAATTCCTGCGCGCCGCAGCCAGGTTGCAGGTGGCGGAAAAGGTCATCCCCGACGGCACCCTGGAGCTTACCGTCGATGTGCACAACGTCGGCGCCGGACACAAAATTCCCACCGGCACCGCCTATATCCGCATCATGTGGCTGCAGGTCGAGGTGCTCGACAAGGCCGGCAAGGTGGTTTTCAGCTCCGGGCACGTCGATTCCCAAAACCATGTCGACCCCAATGCCGCCTTCTTCCGGGTGCTGTTCCGCGACGCCGAGGGCAAGCTGACTGACAAGAGCTGGCTGGCCCACGGAATCGGCTATGACCGAAGGATCCCCGCCAAGGGCAAGGACACCGAAGTCTACCGCATCCCGCTGCCGGGCAAAGGGGAATACAAAGTCACCACCCGGTTGATGTACCGCTCCATGACCCAGGAATCCCTGGATAACATCTTCAAGCGGACCGGAAAACGGCTACCACCGGTGGTCAGCGTGGAAATGGCATCGGCCCAATCCAGTGTACGGCTGTAACCGGAGGTATCCTGGTGACTGGGAAAGATCGCTGGCCGTCGCGCAACTTTTGAGGGAAAAGCCGCAACCCTCCAGATGATGGTTCGACTTGAGGTTATTGATGTCTGGCTAGATATTGCGCAGGTACCGCACCTTCGGTTATCATTCGAAACATGTCTTTTCGGCGCATTGTCAATCAGCTGCTCGTTTGCCTGCTGATCATCGGATTCCTCGCCAGTTCGGCGAGTGCATTTAATCACGTCTGGTGCGTTAGCGCCGATGGCGAGCATTCCATTCTGGAATTTGCGCCAACCGGTGATTGCTCGCAGGGCGATTGCCTCCCGACAGCCGAGGACAGCGCAACGCCTGGCTTTAAAGCGGGCAGAGATGGTTTCGGCCCCTGTCTGGATGATTGCTCTCCTCCGCACTGGCGATCCAAACGCAGCCGGGTTTTGAATGCAAAGCTTGTTCTTCCGCCGCCTGCCGCTGATCAGGTCGTGGCCACCCTGTCGCTGGCCAACAGCCGGGTTCTGTCCGGACAGTTTCCTTCTCCACCTCCGCCGCGCATTCCCGACGCGATCCTGCTCCACCGCACTGTCGTCCTGTTGATTTAATTCTCCTTTGCTCCGAGAGTCTCCCCCTCACCCGAGATGGGTGGGGAAGGCACGTTGCTGCCTGATTTCTCAAAGCAAGGAGTCACTCCATTGAATCAACCGGTCTCACCTCAATCTGCACAGACCACCCAGAACAATTTTTCGGGCAAACTCTGGGAAGGGCTCTGCTCGCTGCGATTAGCGATCATCACCCTGATCCTTCTGGCCTCCACCTCCATACTCGGCACCGTCATCGAGCAGGGCAAAACCCCCGAGGAGATGGCCGCCAAAAACGGCTGGAATCTCGACTTCCTCAGGTTTCTCGACAAATCGATCAACGCCTTCGACATGTACCACTCCTGGTGGTTCCTCTCCCTGATGGGGCTCATCGCCGTCAACCTCATCTGCTGCTCGATCAAGCGCTTCCCGTTTGTGTGGAAGACCGTGAACGAGCCGAAGCTGATCGCCGATGACGGCCTGTTCCGCACCCTGAGCAACGTCGAGGAGGTCGTGGTCGGCAAGGGGACTCTCGACAGCGTGCGCGAGAAAGCCGTGGCCTTCCTCGGCAGCAAGTTCGCCGCCCCAAAGGTCACCGAGCATGACGGCACGGTCTACCTCTACGCCGAGAAGGGGGCATGGTCGCGCTTCGGCGTCTACGTCACCCACGCCTCGATCCTGATCATCTTCATCGGCGCGGCCATCGGCAACATCTGGGGGTACAAGGCCTACGTCAACATCGTCGAGGGGGGCAGCGTCAATCAGGTCTGGCCGCGCGGCGGCAAGGAGCCGATCAACATCGGTTTCGAGGTGCGCTGCGACGACTTCCGCGTCGAGTTCTACGAGGGCTCGACCCGTCCCAAGCTCTTCTCCAGCGACCTGGTGGTCATCGACAACGGCCAGGAGACCCTCAAGAAGACCATCGTCGTCAACGACCCCCTCAACTACCGCGGACTGACCTTCTACCAGTCGAGCTACGGTCCGGCCGGCGACGCCACCTTCCGTTTCCGCGTGCGCGAGCGCGCCACCGGCGAGACCTTCGAGCGGGCCCTCCGCCAGGGCGAGCATGTCCCACTGCCGGGCGGCTACTCCTTCGCCGTCACCAACTTCACCGAGAGCTACGACAAATTCGGGCCGGCGGTGCAGATGCACATCAACACCCCCGACGGCCGTCATGGCAACAACTTCATCGTGCTGCAGAACTTCCCCGACTTCGACGCCCAGCGCGGCGGCGAATTCATCTTCTCGCTGCTGAGCATGGAGCAGCGCCACTACACCGGCCTGCAGGTGGCCAAGGATCCTGGCGTCTGGGTCGTCTGGCTCGGCTGCTTCCTGATGGTGCTCGGCTCCTGCGGCGCTTTCTTCCTCTCCCACCGCCGTCTGTGGATCACCATCCAGCCCCTCGACAAGAAGGGGATCGGCGTCAAGCTGGGCGGCAGCGCCCACCGCAACCAGCCGGCCTTCGCACTCTTTTTCGACAGCTTGAGAAAAGACCTCAACGCCGACCTGTCCGGCAATTAGCCGGAGAGCTTTCCCGGAGGAGACAACCCGTCATGACCAGTTCCCTGTTCTTCAATATCACCACCGCGGCCTACTTCGCCGCCATGGTGGTCTTCATCGTCTACCTGACCGCGAAGAACGACAAGATTGGCTTTAGCGCCACTCTGATCAGCTGGGTCGGCTTCATCGCCAACACCGTCGCCATCGGCCTGCGCTGGCGCGAGGCCTACGCTATGGGCTTCCAGCAGGCGCCCCTGTCCAACCTCTACGAGTCGGTGGTCTTCTTCGCCTGGTCAATTCTTTTGATCTACCTGCTCTTCGATCTCAAGTACAAGCACCGGGCGATCGGTGCCTTCGTCCTCCCCGGCGCCTTTGCCTGGATGATCTGGGCGCAGTGGACCCTGGACGCCACCATCGCCCCGCTGGTGCCGGCGCTGCAGAGCAACTGGCTGACCTACCACGTCATCACCTGCTTCCTCGGCTACGCCGCTTTTGCCGTAGCCTGCGGGGTGTCGATCATGTACCTGGTCAAGGTCGGCAAGGAGGAAGCGGTTTCCGGCAACCCGGCCGGTGGCATCCTCGCCATGTTCCCGAGCGTCAAGGTGCTGGATGACATCAACTACAAGGCGATCATGGTCGGCTTCCCGATGCTGACCCTGGGGATCATCACCGGTGCTGCCTGGGCCAACTATGCCTGGGGAACCTACTGGAGCTGGGACCCCAAAGAAACCTGGAGCCTGATCGTCTGGTTCATCTACGCGGCCTTCCTCCACGCTCGTTTTACCCGCGGCTGGGTTGGCCGGCGCGCCGCGTGGCTGTCGATCTTAGGCTTCGCCGCCACCGTCTTTTGCTACCTCGGCGTCAACCTGTTGCTTTCAGGGCTGCACTCCTACGGTGGCTGACGATGCATCGGGGAATATCTTTATTGATTGTCGGCCTGTTCCTGGTCGCGTCGACGGCCTGGGCTTCAACAGAAGCCCAGGGTAAGGTTTTGCGCGTCTATGGACCGGACGGGCCTCATAACGTGCTGGTGGAATGTGCCAGCCTGTTCGAGGAGCAGTATGGCATAGAGGTCGTGGTCAGAAAGGCCCTGCCGCATGAGTTGGACCTGAAACTTTGTTCGCAAGGGGACCCCCCTCAATATCCAAGGGGTTGAGGATCTGCACCGGGAGGGAGTTGAGATCCTGGATGTCAAGCTTGAAAATATGCGACACTTCAACAGCCGCCTTACAATTTCTTGCCTTTCTGAAATCCGAGGAGGCCCGCGCAATTTTTATGGAACACGGATGGGACTGAAGCTGTGCTGCTCAGTTCCATGGAAAGCATCAAATCTTCTTCTGCTGAGCTACGGATAATCTTGAGCCCCAAAACTTCGCACGCCTCGCACCGTCGGTTATTGTTTTGGGGGATGTCTTTCCGGCGCATTATCAACACGACAAGGATCCAGTATGTTCAGTAAAAACAGGCTTTTGAACTTTTTTTTCGCTCTTTTGATGATTTTCCCAATCGGGTTGTTTCTCCTCGACCTTTACGCCGACTGGCTCTTTTTTATTGAGACGGGGTTCTCCTCCGTCTTCAAGACGACACTGTATGCCAAAGTCGGCACAGGCGCCCTCTTTGCGGCGGTACTCTTTGTCTTCGCGCTGATCAATCTCCTGGTTGCGAACAAGGGGGCTCTTCCCGCGGCCGCCCCCGCTATCGCGTTCGGCAGCATCAGGCTAAATCGGGATCAGCTACAGCGATTTGTCCTGCCCCTGGGAATTGTCGTCTGCGCTGTTCTGGCTTTTCTTGCCGGCCAGTGGGGCGCCACGCAGTGGGAGCGGCTCCTGCTCTTTACCCATCGGGCCACGGTCGGAACGGTCGATCCGATCATTGGCAAGGACCTCGGTTTCTATCTCTTCAGCCTGCCATTTCTGGAGGTTCTGAAAGGCGTTGCGACATTCGCGTTATTCGCGGCCGCCCTGGTGACCGTCGGGGTCTATTATCTCCGTGGCGGCTTCTTCCTGAACGAACAGGGTGCGTTCGTCGCTGCGAAGGTGCGGAAACATCTGGGGTTTCTCATCGGGCTCTTCGCCTGTGTCATCGCCGCCGGTTACTATCTCGACAGCTTCCGACTTCTCAATTCAGACAATGGCACTTTTTACGGAGCGGGCTATGTCGATGTCAATTCCCGGCTGCTGACCTATCGGCTCCTCACCTTCCTGACCCCCCTGGCGGGGGGACTGCTGGCGATCGGTCTCTGGAAGGGGAACTGGCGCCTGGCGCTGCTGCCGGTGGCCATCGTCGTTGCCATTTCCGTGATCGGTCTCAAGTTCTACCCGGGGCTGGTGCAGAAGTTCAAGGTTGCACCCAACGAACTGGCACTGGAGCAGCCGTACATCGAGAACAATCTGAAATTCACCCGCATCGGTTACGATCTCGACAAGATCGAAACCATCCCCTTCGATGTCGACACGAAACTTTCCGCTGCCGATATCGCCAGTAACGACGCCACCATCAAGAATATCCGCCTCTGGGATCATGCGCCGCTGCTCAAGACCTACAGCCAGCTGCAGCAGATCAGGACCTATTACAAATTTTTCGATGTCGATAACGACCGCTACCGGGTGAACGGGCAATATACCCAGGTCATGCTGTCTCCCCGTGAACTTTCCTACGCCGACCTGCCGAGCAAGAACTGGATCAACGAACGCCTCATTTTCACCCACGGCAACGGTATAACCTTCGGACCGGTCAGTCAGGTCAGCAAGGAAGGGTTGCCGGAGTTCTTCGTCAAGGACATCCCGGCGGTCAGCATGGCCGACATCAAGGTGACCCGCCCGGAAATCTATTTCGGCGAACTCTCCAACGACTACGTAATCGTCAAGACCAGGGTGCCGGAGTTCAGCTATCCGACAGCCACCGGCAATATCAATACCTCCTATGCCGGCCAGGGCGGGGTGCCCCTCGATTCAATTCTGAAAAAGGCCCTCTTTGCCGCCCGGTTCAAGACGGAAAAAATCCTGCTGTCGACCGATATCACGGCCGAGAGCCGGATCATTTACAACCGCAATATTAACGACCGGGTGAAAGCGCTCGCCCCCTTTCTCCGTTTCGATGGCGACCCCTATATGGTCGTCGACGAAAAAGGCCTGCTCAAATGGATCATCGACGCCTACACCTTCTCGGATCGTCTTCCCTATTCCCAGCCGCTCAGGGGGGGGATCAATTACCTGAGAAACTCCGTCAAGGCGGTGGTCGATGCCTATGACGGCTCCGTCAGCTTCTATGTCAGTGAACCGGAGGATGTGCTGATCAAGGTTTACAGCAGGATTTTCCCGGGGCTCTTTCAGCCGATGAGCGCCATGCCTGGCGACCTGCGCCAGCATGTCCGCTACCCGCATCAGTTCCTCCAGATGCAGGCCTCGATGTTTTCCGCTTACCACATGACCGATCCCAAGGTCTTCTACAACAAGGAAAATCTCTGGGAAATTCCAACCCTCGGCGAAAAACCGATGGAGCCTTACTACACGATCATGAAGCTGCCGGGTGAAAAGGTGGAAGAGTACATCCTGCTGCTCCCCTTCACCCCCTCAAAACGGGACAATCTGGCGGCCTGGCTGACCGCCCGCTGTGATGGCGAAAACTATGGGAAGATCATGGCCTACACCTTCCCCCGCGACCGGTTGATCTATGGTCCGAAACAGATCGACGCCCGTATCAATCAGGACTCCTTCATCTCCCAGCAACTCTCTCTCTGGAGTCAGCGCGGCTCGGATGTCATCCGCGGCAGCCTGCTGGTGATCCCGATCGAAAAGTCGCTCCTCTATGTCCAGCCGCTCTTTTTGGCGGCGGACAAGGCCGGTCTACCCGAACTGAAGCGGGTCATCGTCTCCTTCGACGACAAGGTGGTCATGGAAGAGAGCCTGGAACTGGCCCTGCAACGCCTCTTCGGGGGTCAGGAGACCCCGGTTGTCGCCAGCAAGGGAACTTCGGACGACATGACGGTGACCCCGGCAAACCTGGCCAAGGAAGCGATGAGCATTTACGAACGGGCGATCCATCTGCAGCGGCAGGGGGACTGGGCTGGCTACGGTGAAGAAGTCAAAAGGCTGGGGAAAGTCCTGCAACAGATGGCCGAGTAAACCTACGTAATGCTTGGAGGAATTGACCTGGACCGCATCTTGTCCATTGCGCCGCCGGCATGTTCTGTGACCGTACTGTTCATATCTCTGCTGTTTCTGGTGCTCTCCCCGTTCCTGGCTGCCATCGTGTGGGCCGGCGCAATCGGCATCACCATCTATCCGCTCTACGAAAAGTGGTCTCTGCCGACCAGAACACCACATGAAGCCTGTGGATGAGGCATTCGCGTTTTCCATGAAAAGTGGTAAGATCAGTGATAACTGACATCGAGGAGAAAACCATGAAAAAATCCCTGGGGGCCAAGACCCTGCTCTTTCCGACACCGGTCCTTTTGGTTGGTACCTACGACCGGGAAGGGAAGCCAAATCTGATGAACGCCGCCTGGGGTGGCATCTGCTGTTCCCAACCGCCGTGCGTCGCCGTTTCTCTACGCAAGGCGACTTACTCCTACGGCGCCATCGTAGAGCGTAAGGCCTTCACGATCGGCATCCCGTCGGAAACACAAATGAGAGAGGCCGATTACGTTGGCATCACCTCGGGCCGCGACGTCAATAAATTCAACGAAACCGGTCTCTCCGTTGTCAGAAGCGAACTGGTGGATGCCCCCTATGCGGCGGAGATCCCTTTTGTCCTGGAGTGCCGTCTGCTCCATGCCTTGGAAATCGGCCTGCACACCCAGTTTGTCGGCGAGATTGTCGATGTGAAGGCTGATGTCTCGGTGCTTGGCGACGACGGACTCCCTGATATCTTGAAGATCAAGCCGCTCGTGTTCGATCCATCTCATCGCGGCTACCACGGTATCGGCCGACTTCTGGGTCAGGCCTTTTCCGTGGGGAAAAAATAGCGTGGACGTCCTTGGCAACCCAAACACGTTAACCAAATGAAATAGGAGTCAATACCTTGCTGACATCGGGATGGATTGGATTGGGCCATATGGGAGTACCTATGGCAATGAACCTATTAAAAGCGGGATACACTGTGACCGCATACAATCGCACCCACGAAAAAACTGCCTCGCTGGCAGACGCCGGGGCCACCATTTTTGATTTGCCGAAAGAGGTCGTGGCAAATTCGGACATCATTTTCATCATGCTGTCCGATGCGAAGGCAATTCAAACAGTATTTAATATGGACGATGGCGTATTGGCCGCGTTGGCTCCCGGCAAAATCATTGTGAACATGAGTACCATTGCACCGACAGATACGGTTTTATTTGCCAAGCTGACATCAGAAAAAGGTGGGCAGTACGTGGATGCACCGGTTTCCGGTTCTGTGGGAGCAGCAAAGACAGGTCAACTGGTCATACTGGCAGGTGGAGATAAGGTCGCCATAGATACCTGCCAGCCATTTTTTGATGTGCTCGGCAAAGGGACTCTCCACTTTGGTGCTGCCGGGATGGGGAGTTCAGCAAAATTGGCTATCAATCTGTTGCTTGGCGTTTTGGGGCAAGGTATCGGCGAAGCTATCCTGTTTGCGGAAAAACTTGGAGTAAATAAGGAGAAAATGCTGGAGCTTATTGCCAATTCAGCGCTGAACAGCCCCTTCTTCCAACTGAAGAAAGACATGTACAGCAAAGATGAGTTTCCGGCTGCATTCATGGTCGAATTGATGTCCAAGGATTTAGGCTTGATAAAAGCTGAGGCGGATCGGATAGGAACAGTATTCCCCTTGGCTGAAGTAGCGGATAAAACCTACCGCAGTGCAATAGCGCACGGGAAAGCAAAATTGGACATGGCGGCGGTTTACCAGGAGCTAAGAGACAGCTGAACGACTTGCCACAACCGTTGCAACAGCTGGAAGAGTGCCCGTGGAAGCGCCTGCGGAGCGCCGCTTCTTCGCCTTGTCGGTTATCACCAGCCGCATCAACGCGCTGCTGAGGCCGGCGATTGTCAACCATTATTGGGTCGAGGCCGAGATCTTCTCGGGGCGGGAGCGGGGAGGCTGTTTATTCTGTGATTTCTCCCCGGTTCGTCCGTATTGACAGCGGCAGGCTATGTAGGATGATGTAACGAATCCAGAAAAAGAGGGTGAAATGTTCGGGATCTTTCGCCTGGAAGGCAAAGGGCTGGCGTGTGCCGTTGTGCTGTGGGCCCTGGGCGTCGTCGCCGTCCCCCTTGCAACCGGTGAATCGACCGATCGGCTGACTCCCCCGATCCTCGCCGGAACGGCCTGGCGTCTGGTGGAATTTCAGTCGATGGACGATGCCACCGGGACCGTCCGTCCGCAGGACTCTTCGCTCTATACCATGCGCCTGCACGGTGACGGCACCGTGCAAATGCGGCTCAACTGCAACCAGGCCAACGGCTCGTGGTCGGCCACGCCTTCCAGCGATACCGCCAGCGGCGGTTTCGAATTCGGACCGCTGGCCATGACCCGGGCTTTCTGCCCGCCGCCGAGCATGGATGCCAGCATCGCCGCGCAGGCCCAGTATATCCGCTCGTACCTGATCAGGGACGGCAGGCTTTACCTGGGCCTCATGGCCGACGGCGGCATCTACGCCTGGGAACCGCTCAAGGACGACACCGTCGCCACGGTCATCCCGGCCGCCCCGGAAGCCGGCGGCCCGCGCAACTGGGAGGTCAGCGGCGTCTCCCGTGCCCTGAGGCTGCGCGAAGAGCCGTCCGCCGTGGCTGCGGTCATCGCGCGCTACCGCCCCGGGACGATTCTCGACAACCTGGGTTGCCGGCAGGTGCAGGGCAGGGTCTGGTGCGATGTCCAGCAACTGGGCGGCGGCCCGCGCGGGTTCGTGGCCGCCGAGTTCCTCAAGCCCGCCGTCTCTCCGGACGGCAGCGTTGCCGTGGGTCCCGACGACTCGGCCCTGCGCGCCGGCCAGGGGCAGTTCGATGCCATCGGGCAGCTCCCCTGCGCCCAGGGCCAGGGGCAGCCGATGGGCCAATGTGCATTCGGCGTGGCCCGCGCCGGCGGCGGTTACGCCACGGTGGTCGTCAAGCGACCTGACGGCCGCCAGCGGATCATCTTCTTCCGCATGGGCAGGCCGATTGGCGCCGATACCAGTCAGGCGGAGGGCTTCCCGGAATTTCGCGCCACCAAAGAGGGCGATCTCAATCTGATCCGCATCGGCAGCGAACGCTATGAAATCCCCGATGCCGTAGTTCTGGGAGGCTGATGGCGCTACAGGAGCCATCCAGCGTTCTCATAAATCAACAATGGTGTGCGAAGAACGAGGGGTCGACCATTGAAAAGTCACCGGCTGAAATTCTCCGTCGTGCTGTGTTGGGTCGCTTTAGTTGTGGGTCTTCCGTTACTGGCACGGGCCACAGAATCGGCAGGTACGGCCCCGGCGGATGTCGAGATTGCCACCGCTCCCGTCGAAATCGATGGCCAGGTACTTTTTTCGGTGCGCAACGCCTGGACCTACCCGGCGGAGCTGCGCGCCAAAATCATTCGTGAGCGGATCGAGGCTACCGCCGCTGACCGGACGGTTGAGACCGGAGCGCTGCATGTGGTCACTACAGGTCCGTACGCAGCGATCATGGCAGGTGACCGGATTCTCATGGGGGTATCCGAAGACGATGCCCAGCTTGCGGGGAGCACCCGGCAGGAGCTTGCAACCGCACACGCGGAAAAAATTCATACTGCCATCGAAAACTATCGCCAGGCACGCCGTAGTGAAGCCATGATGGGAAGCTATGGCAGGGTGGCCGTTGCAACCTTGGTGTTGTGCCTGGCGACTCTGGTTTTGTTACGGGGCTGGCGTTACGTCGATGCCAGAATCGGCGAACGGACGGAGCGACTTTCGCGCACCCTAAAGGAGCGGTCGCTCCAAGAGATGCGTGCCGACCGCATCGGCGGATACTTGCGTCTGGGCTGGCGACTGCTCGGCACGGTCCTTATTCTCGCCATCCTGGCCACCTTCACCGGCTACCTGCTGGAACAGTTCCCTGCGACTCGTCCGCTCGGCGTGCAATTCTTCTCTCTGCTGATGGAGCCGCTGCGGGCCATGGGAACGAGCTTCGTTGCCGAAGTCCCCTCTCTACTCTTCCTCGCGGTCCTGTTCCTGCTGGTGCGCTTTACCCTGCGGGGGCTGCGCCCGCTAAGCGAAGCTGTCGCCCAACGGGCTGTGATAGTTACCGGATTTGAACCCGAATGGGCGCGACCAACCTATAATCTGGCCCGACTGGCCATCATCTTCTTTGCCCTGGTGGTGGCCTATCCCTACATTCCAGGGTCAGATTCCGACGCCTTCAAGGGAATATCCATCTTCTTCGGGGTTATGTTTTCGCTCGGGTCCTCCTCTGCCGTTTCCAACTCGATTGCCGGCTACATAATTCTATATCGGCGCGCCTTCAAAGTCGGCGACCGGGTGAAGATCGGATCGTCGCTTGGCGACGTCATGGACATGCACGTGCAGGTCACCCGGCTGAAGACCCTGAAAAACGAGGAAGTGATCATTCCGAACTCGCAGATCCTCAACAGTGAGGTGGTTAATTATAGCTCGCTGGCAGCCAGCGACGGCTTGATCCTGCACACCATCGTCGGCATTGGCTACGAGGTGCCATGGCGCCAGGTGGAAGCCATGCTGCATGAGGCTGCCAGGCGCACGCAGGGGTTGCTCAAAACCCCGACGCCATTCGTAAACCAGAAAAATCTGGCCGATTTCGCCGTCAATTACGAACTCAACGTCTTCTGCGCGGATGCCCGGGCGATGATCGGCCTCTACAGCGAACTGCACCGCAATATCCAGGATGTCTTCAACGAATACGGCGTGCAGATTATGACACCGTCCTACATGGCAGATCCGGAAACAGCCAAGATCGTGCCTCGGGAGCAGTGGTTTGCGCCACCGGCAGTCGCTCCCTAGTAGATCACTGAAAAACCCTTTTCAAAAATGGCGCCTTTATTATCACCTCTCTCGATACGGATCAGGGCCGTCCCAGATTGACCTGGATATTTGACAGGTTGAACCGCTGATTTTAATGCACGAGGGCCGCCAAGGTATTTGCCCCAGCGGCCTTCAATTTTATGTGCTAGCAATCCTGCTTCTGGCTCAATCGATATAAGCGATACACGGATAACTCGGCTGGGCAGATCATCAAGGGGCCGAGCGCCAAACAAAAAAATACCCCACAGAAGGAGGTGTCTGTGGGGCTAAGTTAGGAGGCTGTGCGTGAAGAAGATTTTTGGTTTTGCCTGGATTGTCTGCCACAACAACCCGTTGATGGTTTTGACTCTACGCTCATCCCCAAAAAGAGTGAACGTGGATGCCCGTATTTTTTGGCGGCAGAAAGCGTACAAGACCACTGGGCAAGTGCACAGTGGCAGGCTAAGGCTTATCGCCGAGTCATTGCTGGTCTCGGGCACCAGGAATTCTTAGAGAAAATTCCCACAAAAAAATTTACCCGGCCATTTTCAGCAAGACAACATATTTGACAAACCGGATCATCCCCAATGAATGATTTTTGGCAACGAAAGGTGTAAGATTGAAAAACCATTTCAACCGCTATCAGACAATTCAGGAAGGGAAGCTCTATGTCTCCGCCGAACGAGCAGGCTGGTTATGAGCCAGAGACAACTGGCACTGGTGCGATCACATCGGCATCATCCAAAGGGATGTCGACAGCGGGAGACAACCCTGAAAAGCCCCCCTGTTGAGGCCCACGTGACTCCGCCGGGGGTGGGGTGATCACTGACCGGGTGCCGGGGTTTAACGGGTGGCTCGATACGTCTGCCGGTCAAGTGCCGTGCCTCTCGAACATCCTGACTTGGACTGACCGCTGGGGGGCCTGTAAGGCCAGGTGGGGGATCGGCAGGATGAACTACATCGTGCCGCCCGGTCTTTACGCTATAGGAGCTCCGACCCCCGAATCGCCGGTAGTCGTGACCGCCAACTACAAGATGACATACGACCTCGTACGTTCTGCCCTCGCGGGGTGTCGTGTCTGGATGCTGGTGTTGGAGACCTACGGTATCAACGTCTGGTGTGCTGCCGGAAAAGGAACCTTCGGCACGGAAGAACTGGTGCACAGAGTCACGTCAGTCGATCTCGCCAAACTGGTCAATCACCGCCGCTTGATCCTTCCGGTACTCGGAGCTCCAGGGATTGCTGCTCACCAGGTGGCCAGCCGGTGCGGTTTCACCGTCACCTATGCCGCCATCAATGCCGCCGATCTGCCGAAGTTTTTTGACAATGGCATGATCACGACCCCAGCCATGCGGGAGTTGAGGTTTTCCTTGTATGATCGTCTGGTATTGATCCCCATAGAGGTGGTGCTGGAACTCAAGACGTTGGCGGTTCTCTCGGCTTTTGTGCTCCTGGCATTCACCGCTGTTGGAGGACCCGCTGTCGGGCTGGTATCACTTGGTGCCTATCTGGGCGCAGCGTTCAGCGGGATTGCCTTGGCGCCGCTTCTGCTCCCCTGGCTGCCGAGTAGAAGCTTCGCTGTCAAAGGGGCCGTGATCGGCCTGCTCTGGACTTTCTGCTACCTTTTCCTGGCTGGCGACAACTGGTCGCCCCTGCCGATAGCGGCGACCTTTCTCATCCTGCCGGCAGTGAGTGCCTATCACAGCCTCAACTTCACAGGCTGCACGACTTACACGTCCCGCTCAGGGGTCAAAAAGGAAATGCGGGTAGGTATCCCTGCCATGGGGGCCTCAATCGTGATGGGAATTCTTGTGCTTGTGATGAGTCGCTTGATCGGCTTCTGAGGTGGGTGTGAGCAGATTTCGCTATCTGAAAGGGGTTGTCACTCTGGCGCTCGATCAGGCGGCCTGCATAAGCTGTGGCCGGTGTGAGGAAGTTTGTCCGCACCGTGTCTTCGTCGTCGACCGCGGGAAGGCCGTGATAACTGATCGGGATGGGTGCATGGAATGCGGCGCCTGCGCTCTCAATTGCCCGGTTGATGCTATAACCGTGGATGCCGGAGTTGGGTGCGCGATTGGTCTCTTCAACGAATGGCTGAATGAGCGTAAGTTGAGTAAACGTAACTGTTGTTAAGGGCGTTCTTCACTGCCGCAAGATGAGGCCCGGCGTACCTGACAGGCTGGCCTGGTCACGGCCCATGCTGATGCTCCCACCACCGGCCAGCAGCGCGCCGGAAGTGTCACATGGCAGATGGCAGCGAATCTGCCGCTTAATCCATTGGTCAGCAACCAACCGCGCCAAGCCAAGGGCATTATCACAAACTCGGCCCTGCAATTGGACCTCGGTTCCGTGGCACACATGAAAATAGCCAATAATTCAATAACAAAGCGCGCCCTTACGCGAAAAAAACGGGCATTCACGCTATCCCGAGAAGCGGAAAGTATGCTGCACAACATTGTCGAGAACAGCTCACATCTCTTCTACATCCATACTGCTGACCATGTTCTCACCTATGTAAGCCCGCAGTCGCGCCAGTTTTTCGATTGCGCGCCCGAAGAGGCCCTGGTCCGCTGGACTGAACTCATCAGCGACCATCCCGACAACCAGGCAGCCATCGAGATCACCCAGCGAGCCATTGACACTGGGCTGCGCCAACCTCCATACGAGATCGAATGCCTCGGCCGCTCGGGGCGAAAAATCTGGGTCGAGGTCAATGAGACCCCGCTTGTTGAGAATGGCAGGACCGTGGCCATTGTCGGCTCGCTGACAGACATTACCGTACGCAAGCGGGTCGAGGAGGAGCTGCGCCGGAGCGAGGAGCGTTATCGCCGTCTCTACAACGACACCCCGGTCATGCTCCACTCCATCGATCATGAGGGACGGCTGGTCAGCGTCAGCAACTACTGGCTCGAAACGCTCGGCTACACGCGCGACGAGGTCCTGGGACGGAAGACTTCGGAATTTCTTACGGAAGCGTCCAAACGCTATGCCAAGGAGGTCGTTCTCCCCGCATTTTTCCAGACCGGCTCCTGCCACGAAGTAGCGTACCAGTTCGTCAAGAAGAACGGCGAGATTCTGGACATCCTCCTCTCCGCCATCGCCGAACGGAACGATGAGGGGGAGGTCATCCGCTCGCTGGCCGTCATGATCGACGTAACCGAACGCAAACGGGCCGAGAAGGAGATCGAAAAACTGAACGCCGATCTCGCGGCACGGGCCGTCGAGTTGGAAAATGCCTACCGGGAGTTGCAGACGTTCAGCTATTCGGTCTCCCATGACCTGCGCAAACCTCTGACGCTGATCAGCGGCTACGCCCAGGTCATCGAGGACCTTTACGGCAAGGATCTGCATGCCGATTGCCGGGGTTACCTCCGGGAGATCTCCGCCGGGGCCATACACTTGAGCGACCTCATTGAGGCCCTCCTGAAGTTCTCCTGTGCGACCGCTGGCGAATTGCACCGGGAAACGGTCGACTTGAGCGCAACCGCCTATGATGTGGCTTCCGATCTGGCTCTGGCCGAACCGGAGCGAGTGGTCAGGTTCAGGATCGCCAACGGCATCTCCGTCAGCGGTGACGCCAAGCTCTTGCGGGTCGTCCTGGAGAACCTCTTTGGCAACGCCTGGAAGTACACTGCCGGCCGGGAAGAGGCGACCATCGAATTCGGCGTGACCGAACTAGACGGGAAAGCGGCCTGCTTCGTCCGGGACAACGGGACCGGTTTCGACATGGCCCATGCAGCGAAACTCTTTACCCCCTTCCAACGGCTGCATGAAGCGACCGAATTCAAGGGACACGGCATCGGTCTCGCCACGGTGGAGCGGATCATCCGGCGACACGGCGGCCGAATCTGGGCGGAGGGGGAACCGGACCGGGGGGCGACCTTCTGGTTTACGCTGTAGCACCCGCCGCGTTCTGTTTTTTCTCCCCGGTGGCAGCATCCGCCCGGTTTCCGGCTGCCCCGGATAGCGGACAGTCATCATCCCAGGTGTCTGGAAACATGGCACTGTCACGAGGATTTTAATCCCTTTGCCACAGATGCGGACCCGGTTACTGTGCCCGACTCTCCTGCTTTTGGCGGCGATCTGGCTTTCCACCGGCTCGACAATGGCCGCGGAACCCTGCCCACCCTGCATCGCCTTCGACCGGCTCGATAAGCAGGTTCGCGACGGGGCGCTGTCAAAGGCCGAGGCCGAACGGCGGTTCGCCGGCTTGATCGCCGAACTTGATGCCGGATCCGGCGGCGGCGCCGCGACCCCCTGGATCTTCCCTCTGCACGGCTACACCCTGGCCGGGGCCGGGGCCGACGCCGCCAGGGGCTACGTCGCCGCCGGCTACGACTACTTCGCCGGCAACCGCCACGGTGGCCACCCGTCCTATGACCTGTTCATTGCCGACCGCAACCGGGACAGCCTGGACGACCTCAGCGGGGCGCCGGTCACTGTGGTAGCGATGACTGGCGGCATCGTGGTCGCGGCCGAAACGTCATGGGCGGCCGACAGCCCCCTGCGCGGCGGCAATTACCTGTGGATTTACGATCCCGTCGAGCATCTCCTGTTTTACTACGCCCACAACCGCGACCTGCTGGTCGGCGTCGGCGACCGGGTCGAGCCCGGCACCCCCATCGCCACCGTCGGGCGCAGTGGTTTTAACGCCGCAAAGCAACGTTCCCCCACGCACCTGCACCTGACCGTTCTGGAGATTGTAAGCGGCCACCCCTCCCCGTTGAACATCCTCCCGCAGCTGCGCAAGGCGCGCACCCTCCCCTCCCCGTACGCCGCACAAGCAAGCCTGCTGATTGACACAGCCAGGGCGGAAAAGCACCCTTTCCGTACGGAAACCAAATAATTTGCCTCCACTCACCCATGGGGGTAAGATGCCCGGTGGTTGTTCACCTTTATCGTCAGGGCATAAAGACCCATGAAAAAACGCATCGCTCTTGCCATTGTTGGCTTGCTGATCGTCGTTGGCCTGCTGGCCGGCATCAAGTTTCTGCAGATCGGCAAGATGATCGACCAGGGGAAAAAGTTCGTACCCCCGGCGGAGACGGTCACCACCTACCAGGTGCAGCCGCAGCAGTGGGATGCGCAACTGAATGCGGTCGGCTCGCTGGCCGCCGTACAGGGAGTGACCGTATCCGCCGAAGTCCCGGGGAAGGTTGTGGCGATCGCCTTCCAGTCAGGGGCCACAGTCAAGGCCGGCGACCTGCTGCTGCGCCAGGACACCTCTGTCGAGGAGGCCCGCCTGCCGGGAGCCGAGGCGACCATAGTCCTAGCCAGGGCCAACCTCGACCGCACCCGGTCGCTGCTTGCCCAGGACGCCGGATCCCAGGTCGACTACGATACCGCCCTGGCCAACCACAGCCTGGCCGTGGCCGAGACCGAGCAGCTCAAAGCGGCCATCGCCAAGAAAACCATCCGCGCCCCCTTTGCCGGCAAGTTAGGCATCCGCCTGGTCAACCTCGGGCAAATCCTGAAGGAGGGCGAGGCCATCGTCTCCCTGCAGACCGTCGACCCGATCTTTGCCGACTTCGCCCTGCCCCAGCAGGCGGTGGCACGGCTGCAACCGGGGATCCCGGTACGCCTGACCACTGACACCTGGCCCGGACAGGCGTTCACCGGCAAGATCACGGCCCTTGCCGCCGAGGTCGATGCCAACACCCGCAACCTCAGCCTGCAGGCCACCATCGCCAATCCCAAGCAACTGCTGCGACCGGGGATGTTTGCCCGGGTCGCCGTCGGTCTCCCGGGACGCAACGAGGTGCTGGCCATTCCGGCCACGTCGGTGCTTTACGCCCCCTATGGTGATTCGGTATTCATTGTCGAGGATCACAAGGACGAGAAGAGCGGCCAGGCCGGCAAGGTGCTGCGCCAACTGTTCGTCCGCCTCGGCGAGAAGCGCGGCGATTTCGTGGCGGCGGTTTCCGGGCTGAAGGGCGGCGAAACCGTGGTCAGCACCGGCGTGTTCAAGCTGCGCAACGGCCAGACCGCGGTCATCGACAACAAGCTGGCGCCGACCTTCTCCCTTGAGCCGAAACCGGAAAACAACTGACCCCGTTTACCATGAAACTGACCGACCTCTTCATCAATCGCCCGGTGCTGGCCGTAGTGATCAGCCTGCTGATCACCATCGCCGGCGTGCAGGCGATCCGCACCCTCAACGTCCGCCAGTACCCGCGCAGCGAGAACGCCGCGGTGACGGTGACCACCGTGTACATCGGCGCCAACGCCGACCTGGTGCGCGGCTTCGTCACCACCCCGCTGGAGCGGGTCATCGCCGCCGCCGACGGCATCGACTACATCCAGTCGGAGAGCAAGCTCGGCCTCTCCACCATCACCGTCCAACTCAAGCTCAACTACGACGCCACCAAGGCGCTGGCCGAGATCAGTTCCAAGGTCGATCAGGTCCGCCGCGACCTGCCGCTTGAGGCCGAAGTGCCGGTCATCAACATCGAATCGGCCGACAGCCAGTTCGCCTCAGCCTACCTGAGCTTCACCTCGGAGGCACTGCAGCAGAACGAGATCACCGACTACCTGGTGCGCGTGGTGCAGCCGCGCCTGACCGCCATCGAGGGGGTGCAGCGGGCCGATATCCTCGGCGCGCGCACCTTCGCCATGCGCCTGTGGCTGAAGCCCGAAAAGATGGCGGCCCTCAACATCAGCCCGGCGCAGGTGCGTCTGGCCCTGCGCGCCAACAACTACCTGGCCGCAGTGGGGCAGAGCAAGGGATCGCTGGTGCAGATCAACCTGACCGCCGACACCAACCTGCGCTCGGTGGAGGAATTCAAGCAGCTGGTGGTGCGCGAGCAGGGCGGCACGCTGGTGCGCATCGGCGACATCGCCGAGGTGGCCCTCGGTGCCGAAGATTACGATACCGAGGTGCGCTTCTCCGGGCAGACCGCGGTATTCATGGGGATCTGGCCGCTGCCCAATGCCAACTCGCTGGACGTGATCAAGCGCGTGCATGCGGAGATGGCCGATCTGCAGAAGGACCTGCCGGGGGGGATGCAGGCGCGGGTCGCCTACGACGCCACCAACTACATCGACAACGCCATCAAGGAAGTGGTCAAGACCCTCTCGGAGACGCTGCTGATCGTGGTCATCGTCATCTTCCTCTTCCTCGGTTCCCTGCGCTCGGCCCTGATCCCGGTCATCGCCATTCCGCTCTCCCTGATCGGCGGGGTCTTTTTGATGCAGGCCTTCGGCTTCACCGTCAACCTGCTGACCTTGTTGGCCATCGTCCTCTCCGTCGGCCTGGTGGTCGATGACGCCATCGTCGTGGTGGAAAATGTCGAACGCCACCTCAGCGAGGGACTCTCGGCCCTGGAGGCGGCACTGCTCGGTGCTCGCGAACTGGTCGGGCCGATCATCGCCATGACCGTCACCCTGGCGGCGGTCTACCTGCCGATCGGTCTGCAGGGCGGGCTGACCGGCTCCCTCTTCCGCGAGTTCGCCTTCACCCTGGCCGGGGCGGTGACCATCTCCGGGGTGGTTGCCCTGACCCTCTCGCCGGTGATGTGCTCGCGGCTGCTCAAACCGGGGCTCGAGGAACACGGCCTGCCAGGGCGCATCGCCCGCGACTTCGGCCGGTTGCGCCGCTGCTACGGCCGGCTGCTGACCGCGACCCTCAACGCCCGCCCGGCGGTCTACCTGGTGTGGCTGGCGATCACGGCCCTGACCGTGCCGATGTTCACCATGTCGGCCCGGGAGTTGGCGCCGCTGGAAGACCAGGGGGTGATCTTCGGCATCGTCGACGCCGCGGCCAACGCTACCCTCGACCAGACCAGCCAGTATGCGGCCGAAGCCAACCGGGTCTTCCGCGACATTCCGGAGACCGACTTCACCTTCCAGATCACTTTCCCCTCATCGGGCTTCAGCGGCATGGTCACCAAACCGTGGGATGAGCGCGAGCGCACGGTTTTCCAGATCCTCCCCGAGGTCCAGCAGCAGCTGCAGAAGATCCCCGGTATCCAGATCTTCCCGGTGACCCCGCCGGCGCTCCCCGGCGGCGGCCAGTTCCCGGTGGAGTTCGTGCTGGCCTCGACCGCGGAGACCGAGGAGATTCTTGGCTTCGCCCGGCAGATTCAGCTGGCGGCCATGAAGAGCGGGATGTTCGCCTTTCCACCGCTGATCGACGTCAAGATCGACCAGCCGCAGACCCAGTTCATCATCGACCGCGACAAAGTCGCCGATCTCGGCACCAACCTGCTCAAGGTCGGCGAGGATCTCAGCGGCATGGTCGGTGGCGACTTCGTCAACCGCTTCGACATCGCCGGGCGCAGTTACAAGGTGATCCCGCAGATCGAGCGGGGCGGCCGGCTCAACCCGGGGCAGCTGCAGGATCTCTATGTCAGCGGCCCCGACGGGCAACTGGTGCCGCTCGCCACCATCGCCACGGTGAAGGACAGCGTGGTGCCGCGCTCCCTCAACCGCTTCCAACAGCTCAATGCCGTCAAGATCAGCGGCGTGGCGGTGCGCCCCCTCGACGAAGCGTTGCGCTTCCTGGAGGACGAGGCCACCAAGATCCTGCCAAAGGGCTACGCACTCGACTACACCGGCGAGTCGCGCCAGCTGCGCACCGAGGGGAACAAGTTCCTGCCGGCCTTCGCCCTGGCCATCGCCCTGATCTTCCTGGTGCTGGCCGCCCAGTTCAACAGCTTCCGCGACCCCTTCGTGATCCTCGCCGGCTCGGTGCCGCTGGCGATCTTCGGCGCCCTGATCTTTACCTTCCTGAAGATGCCCGACCCCAGCGTGGCCTTCTGGACCAAGGGGTGGACCACCACCATGAACATCTACTCCCAGGTCGGGCTGGTCACCCTGGTCGGGATCATCTCGAAAAACGGCATCCTCATCGTCGAGTTCGCCAACAAGCTGCAGGAGCAGGGTTTGCCCAAGCTGCAGGCGGTGCACGATGCGGCCCTGACCCGCCTGCGGCCGATTCTGATGACCACCGCCGCCACCATCGCCGGGCACTTCCCGCTGACCCTGGTCAGCGGCGCCGGCGCCGCCGCGCGGAACTCCATCGGCCTGGTGCTGGTCGGCGGCATGTTCGTCGGCACCCTCTTCACCCTCTTCGTGGTACCGTCGATCTACATGCTGGTGGCCAAGGATCACACCCGCGACCGCGAACAGATGTAATCGCGGGGGACGGAAAGTGAGGTCGGTCGGCAATAGTGGCACCAAACCTCTTACGCCGCCTGCTTCTGATAGAATTGTCGTTCGTAGGCCGCCGGGGAAAGATAACCGAGGCGGGCCTGCTTCCTCTGCCGGTTGTAGAAGATCTCGATAAATTCCCGGATGGCCTGCATGGCCTCCTGCCGGGTGGCAAATCGCCGGTGGTGAACCATCTCTGTCTTGAGCGTTCCCCAGAAGCTCTCCATCGGCGCGTTATCGTAACAATTCCCCGTCCGGCTGGGGAGCTGCTGGGGACCAGGGGCTGGAGACTGGGGCCAGCAACAGCCCTATGGTGACCCCAGACCCGCGTTTGTGTTATAAGGAACAAATTACCATTGAAAGGAAAAATTCAATCCCATGTCGAACTCCCTTAAACTCACGATTCTCTGTGCAGCCCTGACCCTGGTTGCCGGACAGGCACTGGCGTTCCCGAAACAGCCGCAGACGGCTCCCGCCGCGGCGCCACCGGCGGCAGCCCCGTTGCCAGCAGCGGCCGCGCCGGCGCCCGCCCCGAAGATCACCAAGGGGAAGGTCGTGGAAACCATGAAAGGCGGCGGCTACACCTACGTGTGCATCGAGAAGGACGGCGAAAAGCGCTGGGCCGCGATGCCGCCCACCGAGGTCAAGGTCGGCGACGAAATGGAACTCGGCGGCGGCATGGAAATGGGCAAATTCACCAGCAAGGCCCTGAACCGGACCTTCGAGCAGATCTATTTCTGCGGCGGCCTGGTGAAGCCGAAAACGGACCCGACTGCAGCCGCCGGCAACAGCCCGGCAGCCCTGCCCCACCCCATCGCGGCAGGACAGGGCATGCCGCCGGGACACGCCGGGGTGATGCCGGGCGGGCTGCCGGGGCATGCCCCCCGGCCATCCAGCGCGACCCCGGCCGCGCCCACGGCCGAACAGGCGGCGGCCAAGGCCAAGGCCAGTTCTTCACAAATCGCCGGCAAGGTGGTGGAGACCTTGGACGGCGGCGGCTACACCTACGCCGCGGTCGAAAAGGACGGGCAGCGCAATTGGGTGGCGATTCCGCCGACCAAGCTGGAAGTCGGGCAGGAGGTCCAGTTCGTGCCGGGTTTCGTGATGACTAACTTCTCCAGCAAGGCGCTGAACCGCTACCTTCGAAACGATCACGTTTTCCGGCGGGGTGGCGTCTCCGGCCGCGCCGACGGCTGCCTCCCCGGCCCAGTAAGCCCTTCCTCAGCCGGACATACAACAAGGGGAGGCAGCGCGACCGCTGCTTCCCCTTTCAATTTACAGTTGGCCCCAATTGTTTTGTCATGAGCTATTATCATGCTACTAGATACGAGAATGGCCACCCGGTATAAATACCGTGTGGCCATCGACTTTCCCATTACTCCAAGTCCGCGCTGTTCAGCGTTCCCGGTATTTTGTTCCAGTATCCGCCATAATCTTAATACAGATAATCCACCGCCCTCTTTACCGTGAGCTCCACATACTCGTTGGACTGGGTCATGTCCACCAGGGCCTGGACCTGGCTGCGATAGCCCGGCGCTTGACCACGGAAACCGTTGCTCAACTGCCCCATCCACCAGTTGAAGCCTCCCTCGTCCGGCTCGCGCCCGAAGACCCCCTTGTACATGTGGTTCAGGAAGACATTGTTGGGGATCTGGTCTCCTCTGGTGATCGGAGAGCCATTCAGGACACTGACATAGCCAAGAAACTCCGCCGACCACATGAACTCTTCAGCCGCGCGGGTAAAACTGCGCCGCCCCGAGCGGATCTCGCCGAGCCACCATTGATAACCGGCATCGTCGGGGGTGCGGTTCATCGCCCCGGCATAGAGCCGGTAGAGCTGGCCTTCCTCCACCGAGACCGTGCCGCCGTTCGCCAGCCTGATGCTGGAGTTCCACAAATTGCCGTCGTCGTCGACGATCTGCGGCGCCGTGGCGGCAACGGCCTCGGCGATGGCCATGGTGCCGTCGGCGAACTGCAGGGATTCGACGTCGGTCAGGAGGTCGCGACCATCGTCGCCATCGGCGGCTTTCAGGTCGTTGACGATGGTCTTGCCGTCCTTGTCGACAAAGACCAGATAGTCATGGACGTTGCCGCTGTAAACAGCCGTATCGGTACCGGCGCCGCCATTGATGGTGTCGTCACCGGCAAGACCGTTGAAGGTGTCGTCACCGGCGGTGCCGGTCAAAGTGTCGTTACCGGAAGTACCAGTGAAGTTTTGGCCACCGCCGGGGCTATCGCAGGCATCGCCCAAGCCGTCGCCGTCGGCATCAGCCTGCGTGGAGTTAGCGATGAGTGGACAGTTATCGACGTTACCGCATACGCTGTCGCCATCGGCATCATTGCCAGCGTCCGCTGGACAGGCATCGCAGACGTCGCCCAGGCCGTCGCCGTCGGCATCGGTTTGGCCGGAATTGGCTATTGAGGGACAGTTATCGACGTTACCGCATACGCTGTCGCCATCGGCATCATTGCCAGCATCCGCTGGACAGGCATCGCAGACGTCGCCCAGGCCGTCGCCGTCGGCATCGGTTTGGCCGGAATTGGCTATTGAGGGACAGTTATCAAAGTCGTCGGCAATGCCGTCACTGTCAGTATCGGTGTCCGGCGAAAGAAGTTCCCCGCGGACCGGCCAGAAAAAGTAGTTTGACGTGTTGCTCTTCAAATCCGCGGAGTGTAATCCCCTGGCACTCACAACCCAGGCCTTATTCAGGGAGCTTTGAGAACTGGTTGAAGTCCAGTAACCGGAATCAATGGCCCCGAGAAAACCTTGCGTGTTAAGCCAGGAGGCGGAATCGCTTTCCTGCCAGTTCACAAGACTCGACATTTCCACCGTATTGGGCAGGCGCCAGTCACCGGGAGCAGAACCGTCATACAAATTGCATTCACCGTCGTCAAGGGCATTGGCTCGTTGCAAAGCGACGCTCCAATTTCGGTCGGTCAGGCCGGCAAAACACCCGGCATCCTTCAGCCAAACCAAACCTGTCAGGTTGTCGGTGACGGTTCCGTCATGATGATGTTGGGATCCTGTTCGGTGCCGATATTGATGGCATTGTCCGTAAAGCGAGGACTCGGCCAAGCCACCCCCTTTTGCAGGGCGCCATCCTGCCCGGTTCCGGCACAGGGGATCAGGCGCCGCTGCTATTATAGCAACTCGTTTGCCCCGTTCTAGGTAAAGCGACAAGTGGGGAACCATTTTGGCTGTCACGAACCGGCCATGCGGAAATTTTGGAAGACCAGTGATCCTGACTCTTGGATTTGAGAATCATCCCGATTTTGCCGTCATCAAACGAATAGCTGTATGCAGCGGCGGCAGGGGCCGTGCCGACCGTTGTCGTACTGGACCAATACGATGATTGCAGAGGAGTAAAACCCTCGCTGGCAAGCCAATATTTTTGCCCGGCATTGGCGAGGCTGCGCAGTTCGAGGATATTGGGCAGGCGCCAGTTATTAAAGCCAAGATAGTTGTTTTGAATTCAGACAATTCACGTAATCCAGCGCACCCTGCCAGGTTTTAGCCGCCCCCGGAGAGCAGGCTGCGGGGCCGGGAGCATTGGCATCCTTGGTCCACATCAGGCCGGTGAGGCTATCGGTCATGGTGCTGGCGCCGTCGCTGATAAAACGCGGCGTCATCCAGGCCACTCCCGACTGAATGTCCCCGTCTTGGCCGGTTCCTGTGCAAGCCACTTCAGCGCCATTCGCTTCGTAGCATTTGTTTTGCCCGGTCTGGGGCAGGTCAACCGTCGAGGCAAACAGCGCCCCGGGCAGGAGCAGGGCCAGTAACAACGACAGTACCGACAAAATTTTTAACCATGAACATCTCCTCAAAGCAAATTACGGTTAAACTGCGTACTCGAGAAAACCACTTCGACGGGAGAACCACGTGCAGCAAGCTAAGCAAATTTTATACCACAAGTACCAATTGGAATGCAATTCAAAGCCCCTTCCAATATGAGATGATGGACACAGGGACGTTCTTATTTATTTATCTATTTTGATTTTGAAACCTGCAAAAGCAATTTGATTTTCAGCACCGGATTGCCAGACAGGGCGCCTTCGCCGCGCCGCGTCGCCAAAGTCACCCCGGTGGGGCCCAGGTGCAAATGCCCGCCGACTTCGCTCCCCTTGTAGCCCATCTCCCTGATCGCCAACCAGCACACGATGCCGCGTGCTTCCGCCAAGGCTCTGTGTTTGTCGGGCCGTCTGACGGCTTCCGGATCGAGCCCGAGGATCTCGCAGACCTTGTCCAGCAACTCCGGCACCGTCATCGCTTTGCTCCTGCCGCGCAGGGACTCCCCCTCCTGCACGCTGTTGGCGAACGCTCGGCCGCCCAGGATGCGCCCGTCAAGAACGTCGTCCCCGCCGCCTTCGGCTTGCCCTCCCCGGCTCTCTCTGCAACGGCCACTGGCAAGATCGTCCCGACGTCCTGCAACAACGCCATCCGCAACGAACTCCCGATACGCCCGTCGTGATTTACTCAGGTTTCCGCCGAAGCGCGCGAGGACGGCGGCGATCTCCTGATTGTTGATTGGCGGCCGCCCCATGATTGCCGCGTGACCGCTCCACGGATAACGGTCAAGTTCATTCAGGTCTGCGACCAGACCGGCCCGCAACGGGTTGAGGTGGATATACCGGACCAACTCCAGAAGATAAGGCTCTTCGTCACACACGATCGATTTGTAGCGATTCTGAAACAGGTGACCGGAACGCTGATATTTCTTGTTGAAGGCGACGGCATGCCCGGTCAACAGGCGGCGCATCAACTCCGCCAGGGGGCGCTCGGTCGGCATCAGCAGGAGGTGGACGTGGTTGGGCATGAGTGCCCAGGCGAAGCAGCGGGTTGCGGTGGCCGGCAGCACGGTGGACAAACGCTGCACAAAGCCTTTACGGTCGTGATCGTCAAGGAAGATGTCGCGGCGCTCGATCCCCCGGACCATCACATGCTGCAGTATTCCTGGAATATCAATTCTTGCGGAGCGCCGCATATGCGAAGCTTAAGAACGTGTCGGAAGTGTGTCAATAGATAAATAGATAAGAACGTCCCTATCGTCCCTTTCCCTTCCTTCCCACAGGTGATTACTTCATCGACGCCTGCCGGAATTGTCTGCTTCCTATCCCAGGGCCAACGTTGAAGAGTCCTTCCAGATAGCGGTAGCTGGCCAGCAGCCAGAGCAGCAATGGCAGCAACCACCGCCCGTAAGCTTCCCATATCCAGAAAAATTGTCGTCGGGGCGGGTGTTGTAGACCCCGGTCTGCACGATGTTGGTAGGAGTGGAAAACTTCAACGCACAGACGTCGATCACCAGGAAGACCACCACGCCGACGGCCAGCATCGCGGCCTTGCGTGTCCAGGGCATCCGCGGGGTGGCAAACAGCAGCGCGGCGAACGGGATGATTTTGTCCAGGCTGTCGACATACAGGGTCAGCGCAGCCATGCCAAGGAACCGCAAGGCGAACCACAGGACAATCTGCTGGTAAACCGGTTGCAGCCAGCCCCGGCAGGCAAACAGTGCCAGGGCGATCAGGACCGCTTTAAGCAGGAACCGCAGACCGCTTCTGACCATTGACAACCCATTCGATCCAGACCAGCCACATGCCGATCACCAGAAAGAGGAAACCCATTTGCCAGACGAAATCGTGGAAGTAATTGGCCAGTGTCGGATTGAGGGCGGTCAGCCAGCCCAGCCCCACCAGCCGCAAGATATTGGCCACGAAAAGAAACGGTATACCCACCCCGACTGCCAGCACCCTGGCTTTCAGAGAGGCCGGATAGGCCAGGACGAAGGCGAGGAACACCAACTGCGAGCGGATGGCCGTACATTCCGCGATGATCTCCCACCGGGCGTTGGGCAGGGTCATGTGAATGCCGTCGGTGACAACCTGCAGGCCGGTTGACTGGAGGATGATAGTCGTCAGTGAAGCCGTGGCCAGTTGCAATGCCGACCAGTCGATGACCTTTTCCGCGATCACCTCGAAGACCACCACCAGGACGGCAAAAACCAGGACAATCCGGAGAAAAGGCGACGGTGCCGCAGGCAGCTTGGCCTGCGGCACCTCTTTGTTCGACGTTTCTCTGGTTTCCTTCTTGGTCCGGCTCTTGCGACCCATTAAGCCGATTTCCTAGCTACGCCGACGGCGGTAGAGCAGCCCCGCCCCGGCCAGTGCCGCGGGCAGCAGCCACCAGCCGTCCATCACCGGGACCGGGGTCGTCCCGCCACTTGAAACGGGAGCGGCAATGGTGAAGGGCGAGAGGGTGGTGGTCGTGCCGCAGACCTTGTTGTTGACCGTGTCCACCCCCCCTGGGTTGGTAATGTTGACCCAGCTGGAACCTACCCGGTGGAACAGTTTCAGGCTGCTCTCGTTGGCAAAAGTACCGCTGTAGTTGAGGCAGACTGTGACATTGCCACCTAGGACGCATTAGTATTGATCTCGTAAGATGCCCCGGCTGGGATGGTGTATCCAGCCGGTGGTGTCAACCCGGTCAGTGGCTGTATATTGACATTTCCGCCAGGAGCACTGACTGAAGTAAAGGAGAGACTGGCACCCAATTCTGTGTGCTGGGTGTCTACGGGAGTAATTTCATAGACAACGTTCTGCGTGAAGCTCGCCGTCACGCGTCAGGTTCGCCGTCACGTTGCTGTCGGTCCGCGTCGCGTTGGTGTTGCCGTCGCTCCAGCTGGCGAAGGTGTAGCCGGTGTTCGCCACCGCCGTCACCGCCGTCCCGCTGCCGCCGTGCGCCACCGTCTGCGGGCTCGTCCCGCTGAGCGTCCCGCCGGTCCCCGCCGCGTAGGTCAGGGTGTAGCTCGCCGCGTTCACCGTCACATTGACGTTGCCGCTCACGCTGGTGTAGTTGGTCGTGTCCGTCGGCGTGAAGGTCACCGCCGCGCTGTAGGTCCCCACCGCGCCCGGCACCGTCGAAGGCGCCGTGAACGCGAAGCTCCCCGCCACCGTCGCACTGCCGCCACTCAACGTCGAGGCCGACAGCGCCTGCCCGAAGGTGATCGCACTCGCCGTCGGCCAGGCCGTCACACTCGGCGTCACCGGGGTGATCACGAAGGTCCCCGACGCGCCCCCGTGTAGCTCGAATCATTGATCGTCGCCGTCACGCTGTAGCTGCCCGCGTTGGTCTGCGGCGCGTTGGCCCAGGTGATGGCCAGCCCCGCGGGCTGGTCGTCGCCGTCGGATACAGCGGACTGCCCGTGTAGGCCTGGGTCAGGTTGCTCAAAACCACCGACGCGCTCGCCGCGTTCACCGTCACATTGACGTTGCCGCTCACGCTGGTGTAGTTGGTCGTGTCCGTCGGCGTGAAGGTCACCGCCGCGCTGTAGGTCCCCACCGCGCCCGGCACCGTCGAAGGCGCCGTGAACGCGAAGCTCCCCGCCACCGTCGCACTGCCGCCACTCAACGTCGAGGCCGACAGCGCCTGCCCGAAGGTGATCGCACTCGCCGTCGGCCAGGCCGTCACACTCGGCGTCACCGGGGTGATCACGAAGGTCCCCGACGCCGCCCCCGTGTAGCTGAATCATTGATCGTCGCCGTCACGCTGTAGCTGCCCGCGTTGGTCTGCGGCGCGTTGGCCCAGGTGATGGCCAGCCCCGCCGGGCTGGTCGTCGCCGTCGGATACAGCGGACTGCCCGTGTAGGCCTGGGTCAGGTTGCTCAAAATCACCGACGCGCTCGCCGCGTTCACCGTCACATTGACGTTGCCGCTCACGCTGGTGTAGTTGGTCGTGTCCGTCGGCGTGAAGGTCACCGCCGCGCTGTAGGTCCCCACCGCGCCCGGCACCGTCGAAGGCGCCGTGAACGCAAAGCTGCCCGCCACCGTCGCACTGCCGCCACTCAACGTCGAGGCCGACAGCGCCTGCCCGAAGGTGATCGCACTCGCCGTCGGCCAGGCCGTCACACTCGGCGTCACCGGGGTGATCACCGAAGGTCCCCGACGCCGCCCCCGTGTACGTTTTAAATCATTGATCGTCGCCGTCACGCTGTAGCTGCCCGCGTTGGTCTGCGGCGCGTTGGCCCAGGTGATGGCCAGCCCCGCCGGGCTGGTCGTCGCCGTCGGATACAGCGTTAGATACCCATGTGTAGCGTTTGGTCAGGTTGCTCAAAACCACCGACGCGCTCGCCGCGTTCACCGTCACATTGACGCTTGCCGCTCCCCGCCACCGTGTTGTAGTTGGTCGTGTCCGTCGGCGTGAAGGTCACGCGCCTGCGCTGTCGGTCCCCACCGCGACCGGCGACCGTCGAAGGCGCCGTGAACGCGAAGGCTCCCTGCCACCGTCGCCCCGTGCCCCCACTCAACGTCGAAGAGGCCGACAGCGTCTGCCCGAAGGTGATCGCCCTCGCCGTCGGCCAGGCCGTCACAGTCGGGGTCACCGGGGTCGATCGACGAAGCTCCCCGCCCGGCGCCCGCGTTGTAGTTCGCGGAATCCGTTGATCGTCGAACGTCACGCCCTGGGTAGCCTCCCCGCGATGGTCTGCGGCGCCGTCGAAGGCCTCAGGTGAATAGCGAAGCTGCCCGCAACCGGGCTGGTCGTCGCCGTCGCTCAGCGTGGAAGATCCCAGTGTCTGCCCGTGGGTGATGGTTCTCGAAGTCGGCCGACGCGCGTCACCGCCGGCGTTCACCTTGTTTACATTCACGCTTGCCGTCCTCCGCCGCGTGGTGTAGTTCGTCGTGTCCGTCGGCGTGAAGGTCACCGCCGCGCTGTAGGTCCCCACCGCGCCCGGCACCGTCGAAGGCGCCGTGAACGCGAAGCTCCCCGCCACCGTCGCACTGCCGCCACTCAACGTCGAGGCCGACAGCGCCTGCCCGAAGGTGATCGCACTCGCCGTCGGCCAGGCCGTCACACTCGGCGTCACCGGGGTGATCACGAAGGTCCCCGCCACTCGCCCCCGTGTAGCTCGAATCATTGATCGTCGCCGTCACGCTGTAGCTGCCCGCGTTGGTCTGCGGCGCGTTGGCCCAGGTGATGGCCAGCCCCGCCGGGCTGGTCGTCGCCGTCGGATACAGCGGACTGCCCGTGTAGGCCTGGGTCAGGTTGCTCAAAACCACCGACGCGCTCGCCGCGTTCACCGTCACATTGACGTTGCCGCTCACGCTGGTGTAGTTGGTCGTGTCCGTCGGCGTGAAGGTCACCGCCGCGCTGTAGGTCCCCCCCGCGCCCGGCACCGTCGAAGGCGCCGTGAACGCGAAGCTCCCCGCCACCGTCGCACTGCCGCCACTCAACGTCGAGGCCGACAGCGCCTGCCCGAAGGTGATCGCACTCGCCGTCGGCCAGGCCGTCACACTCGGCGTCGCCGGGGTGATCACGAAGGTCCCCGACCCGCCCCCGTGTAGCTCGAATCATTGATCGTCGCCGTCACGCTGTAGCTGCCCGCGTTGGTCTGCGGCGCGTTGGCCCAGGTGATGGCCAGCCCCGCCGGGCTGGTCGTCGCCGTCGGATCAGCGGACTGCCCGTGTAGGCCTGGGTCAGGTTGCTCAAAACCACCGACGCGCTCGCCACGTTCACCGTCACATTGACGTTGCCGCTCACGCTGGTGTAGTTGGTCGTGTCCGTCGGCGTGAAGGTCACCGCCGCGCTGTAGGTCCCCACCGCGCCCGGCACCGTCGAAGGCGCCGTGAACGCGAAGCTCCCCGCCACCGTCGCACTGCCGCCACTCAACGTCGAGGCCGACAGCGCCTGCCCGAAGGTGATCGCACTCGCCGTCGGCCAGGCCGTCACACTCGGCGTCGCCGGGGTGATCACGAAGGTCCCCGACGCCGCCCCCGTGTAGCTCGAAATCATTGATCGTCGCCGTCACGCTGTAGCTGCCCGCGTTGGTCTGCGGCGCGTTGGCCCAGGTGATGGCCAGCCCCGCCGGGCTGGTCGTCGCCGTCGGATACAGCGGACTGCCCGTGTAGGCCTGGGTCAGGTTGCTCAAAACCACCGCCGCGCTCGCCGCGTTCACCGTCACATCGCCGTCCCCGCTCACGCTGGTGTAGTTCGTCGTGTCCGTCGGCGTGAAGGTCACGCGCCTGCGCGCCGGTCCCCGCGACCGGCGCCGTCGAAGGCGTCGTGAACGCGAAGCTCGCCGGCCACCGTCGCCGCGCCGCCGCTCAACGTCGAAGCGCCAGCGCCTGCCCGTAGGTGATCGCCGTCGCCGTCGGCCAGGCCGTCACAGTCGGCGTCACCGGGGTGATCACGAAGGTCCCCGACGCCGCCCCCGTGTAGCTCGAATCATTGATCGTCGCCGTCACGCTGTAGCTGCCCGCGTTGGTCTGCGGCGCGTTGGCCCAGGTGATGGCCAGCCCCGCCGGGCTGGTCGTCGCCGTCGGATACAGCGGACTGCCCGTGTAGGCCTGGGTCAGGTTGCTCAAAACCACCGACGCGCTCGCCGCGTTCACCGTCACATTGACGTTGCCGCTCACGCTGGTGTAGTTGGTCGTGTCCGTCGGCGTGAAGGTCACCGCCGCGCTGTAGGTCCCCACCGCGCCCGGCACCGTCGAAGGCGCCGTGAACGCGAAGCTCCCCGCCACCGTCGCACTGCCGCCACTCAACGTCGAGGCCGACAGCGCCTGCCCGAAGGTGATCGCACTCGCCGTCGGCCAGGCCGTCACACTCGGCGTCACCGGGGTGATCACGAAGGTCCCCGACGCCGCCCCCGTGTAGCTCGAAATCATTGATCGTCGCCGTCACGCTGTAGCTGCCCGCGTTGGTCTGCGGCGCGTTGGCCCAGGTGATGGCCAGCCCCGCCGGGCTGGTCGTCGCCGTCGGATACAGCGGACTGCCCGTGTAGGCCTGGGTCAGGTTGCTCAAAACCACCGACGCGCTC
>CAVVUQ010000010.1:0-91999 GCA_963751525.1 uncultured delta proteobacterium
GGTCGGGCGGCAGCGCCCCGGGCCGCCCGCTCGGGGGCGGGACCCCGGAAGGAGGAACTTCCAACAACAGCTCAGCACCGCAAAGCCCGCAACACCGCCTCCGGTTCCCGCTCGATTACCTGCAGCAGGATGCGCGCCGGTCCTTCGGGATGACGGAGACCCTGCTCCCAATTGCGCACCGTTTTGGTACTGAACCCGAAGGTTGCGGCGAAACGGGTTTGCGACAAGCCGAGGCGCTTGCGCAGAGCGGCCACGTTCACCTCGCGAACCTCGACCTTGTGCACCGTCCCCCGCGCCAGATCGCCTTGCGCGTAGGCCAGCGCATCCTCCATCCCCGCCATGATCTTGTCGAAGGCTTTGCGTGCCATGTCATGCTCCGTAGAACCTGCCGAGTTGCTTGGCGGCCTCGGCCAGTTGCTGCAGTTCCTGCCTGGTCAGATCGGATCGTTCATTCTTGGCGAATGCCGTCAGCAGAAAAATCGGCACCGTCCGGTCGTGATAGTAGTAGATGATGCGGGCCCCGCCGCGTTTCCCTTTGCCGCCGATGGCGAAGCGCACCTTGCACAAGCCGCCACCACCGATGATCAAATCACCACACTCGGGATGCCCGGCAATCAGGGAAATGGCGTCAAAACGCTCCGTTTCAGTCAGACACCCGGCGGCGGCAGCAATGAAGGAGTGCGTTTCCACCACCGTCTGCAGTGGCCATTCTTCGTCTAAAGAATACCCCATTGAGACACCCCCCGCAAGTCATTTCATAGCCATCAAAGAAAAGACGCTGAAGGGCTACAGTCCACACCCAGCGACACAGCAAATTCAGTTGTCATCCTCCTCCGCCATCCTTCTCGCCTCCTCCACCAGCACATCGGCCAGTTCCCCGACGGGAACCTTGCGGACAATCTCACCCTTGCGAAACAGCAGCCCCTCGCCCTTGCCGCCGGCAATCCCGATATCAGCCTCACGGGCCTCGCCGGGACCGTTGACGGCACAGCCCATCACCGCCACGGTCAGTTTCATCGGCAAATCGTGCAGGCGCCGTTCGACCTCCTCGGCTACCGGGATCAGGTCGATCTGGCAGCGCCCGCAGGTCGGGCAGGAGACGAACACCGGGCCGCGCTCGCGCAACTCCAGGCTCTTGAGAATTTCCCAGCCGACCTTGACCTCCTCAACCGGATCGCCGGTGAGTGAGACGCGCAGGGTGTCGCCGATGCCGTCGAACAGGAGGGCGCCGAGACCGACCGCGCTCTTGATGGTGCCGGCCCAGGTAGTGCCGGCCTCGGTGATGCCGACGTGCAGGGGGTAGTCGACCTGTGCGGCGAGCAGGCGGCAGGCGGCCACGGTGCGGCGCACGTCGGAGGCCTTGAGGCTGACCTTGATCTCGCGGAAGTTAAGTTCCTCGAGGATGCGGATGTGCCCGAGAGCACTTTCGACCATGGCTGCGGCGGTGGGATGGCCATGTTTTTCCAGTAGTTCTTTCTCCAGGGAACCGGCGTTGACGCCAATGCGGATCGGCACCAGCCGGTCGCGACAGGCACGCACCACCTCCTCGACCTTCCAGCGCGCACCGATGTTGCCGGGGTTCAGGCGCAGCCCGTCAATGCCGCCGGCCAAAGCAGCCAAGGCGAGCTGATGGTCGAAGTGGATGTCGGCGATCAGCGGAATCGGGCAGTCGCGGCGGATGGCGGCCAGGGCGTCGGCGGCTTCCCGGTCGGGGACGGCGCAGCGCACGATCTCGCAGCCGGCCTCGGCCAGGGCCCGGATCTGGGCGAGGGTGGCGGCCGCGTCGCGGGTGTCGGTATTGGTCATCGACTGCACCGACACCGGCGCGCCGCCGCCGACGGGGACGGCGCCGACATGAATCTGCCTGGTGGTTCTCGACATGCTGCCTCCGGGGACAAACGGCCTTGATTTCGGAAAGTGTAGGGACGGAGCCGGCGGGAAGTCAAGCGGCGTCGCCTGTTGGCAACAAATAGAATTGTCCGGTTTTGAAGCAAATGAATTGTCCGGTTTGTCCTGAGGGGGAGAAACTCAGGCGGCCTGTTGGTTTGGTTCCATCATCGAGGTCTCCGTTGGATTGATAACGGGCCAGCATCCGTGGGCCATGGAAGATGGCCAACGAGGTGTCCGGATAGCGATGGACGCGGACCTTGGTCTTGACGTAGTTGCAGCGGTACGGGTCGGCCGGGATCTGCAGGGTGAGTCGCCCGAAGGACACGCAGTTGTTGCGGCCGACGACGCGCTCGATAGTGCTCACACAGGATGTCGTCGAGTCGAGCGCGTTGAGCACGTGGGACGAAGGCGGTTCCCTGTTCCCGGGCCGGTTCCATGAACTCGGCATTGAAGGCGAGGCCGGTAGACCTCGTCTGAGATAGCGGTTGGCCGCAGTCATGGTGGTGATACCGTGATAGGCCAGTTCCTTGACCAGACGGTCCTGGTGGGTGCGGAAGGCCCGTTCGCTGCGTCCCCGGGCTTCGGGGGAGTAGGCGGGGATCATCTCGATACCGAGTTGGTGCATGGCCCGGCCGAACTGGGTGAGGTTCTTCTTGTCGACTTTGCCGCCGGCTTCGGGGGTGTGCCAGTAGTGACGTGCCCCGGTCGGTGTAGAGGGCGCAGAACAAGCCCTGAGAGTGCGATGGTCTCGGAGACACCCCTGGAAGCTGCTGATCGTCCCTTCCTGATCGACGAAGAACATGCTGTAGTGCTCGTTGGTGGCATCGTCCATGGTGACGATCAGGTCCCACACCTGTCCCGGGCACCCATTGATGAGTGCTGCCGTCCTGGTGGAGGATCATCCCGGCCAGGGCGGCACGTTCCCGCAGTTTGCGGTGGGCGCCACGTTTGGCGGCTTTGGGGACCAGCCGCGCCGCCTGGAGTTGGTTCTTGACCCAGGTGTAGCTGCGTCGGCCACCACCCTTGCGGTACCAGACATAGAAGTGGCGGACGTTCCAGCCGATGTGGCGCGAGCGATAGCGGTCACACAGGGCCATCACTTCATCGACGGGAGCCTTGCGGGCCGAAGCTTGGCCCAGACGCTTGTCGATGAGGCCATCGAGGCCGTTGTCCTCGTAACGCATGAAGATAACGGCGAAAGGTGCGTTCACAGACACCGAGCATGCGTGCGGCCTCGGCTGCTGAGTGAGGCGGCTGTTCGGTCCAAAGGGTCAGAGCATTTTCAAAGTTCATTTTCCGGATCTCCTGTAGCAGTTGCGTCCGTCTCATGGCGGTCCTCCCAGCACCACCATGAACCGGACAGATGTTGTGCTACAACACCGGACAGTTTATTTGCTCGCTACAGTCAAGCGGCGTCGCCTTGCCAGGGCAGAACTTTCCACGTATATTTGCGAGGAAATTTCTTCCAGGAGCAGACCATGGTCATTCTCGACTGCCGCGGCCAGCAATGCCCTCAACCCGTTGTCCAGGTGCGACGCCAGATGCTGGCCAGCCCTGCGGCACCGCTGCGGGTTCTGGTCAGTGACCCGGCCGCGCGCGACAATGTCGGCCGGCTGGCCGCCAGCCGCGGTTACCGGGTTGCGATCACCGAAGAAGGCGGGGCTTTCCAGCTCGATCTCTCCCCCGCCGAAGCGGCCGCAAGGCAGGCAGCAGCCCCGGCCACCGGCCCGACCGTGCTGCTGGTCGCCTCCGACCAGATGGGGAGCGGGGATGCGAAACTGGGGCAGATCCTGATGAAGAATTTTCTCTTTACCATGGCGGAAAACGACACCGCCCCGGACCAGCTGCTGTTCGTCAATGGCGGGGCCAGACTGACCGTGGGCGGGTCGGACGTGATCGAGCCGCTGCAGAAACTGGTGGACCTCGGCGCCGATGTCGCCACCTGCGGTCTCTGCCTGGAATTTTTCGGGTTGAAGGAGGCGCTGGTGGTCGGCCGGGTGACCAACATGCTGGAGATCGCCACGGCCCTTCAGACCGCCGGACGGGTGATTCGGCCATAAGGGAGCAGTTCGTAGTCTGGTGACGCGTCCGGTCTTCAAAACCGGTGGGGGGCGTATCCCGTCCCTGGTGGGTTCGATTCCCATCTGCTCCCGCCATTATCTGTCGTAAAATGCCCTATCCAGGAATCTGCATGACCGACCGCCACAACCTCCTCCGCCGCCTCCTCGCCATCGACCGGCTGCTCAACACCGCACCGCTGCAGGAACTGGCCGGCCACCATGCCCGTGCGCAGCTGCGGGCCGCAGCCGTCAAGCGAGCAGCAACGCCTGATCGAGCAGATCGTCGCGCTCTACCGCAGCGCCGGCACCCAGGCCAACAACCGCAAGGAGATGCCCGGCACGCTGACTGCCCCGGCGGATAGCGGCGAGGACTGTCTGGCCTTTCTCTTCAGCCGCGGTGAATTGGTGCGTCTCCCCGACGAGATGATTTTCCACCGCACCGTCTATACCGCGGCTCTCAACACACTGCGCGAGCACTTTGCCAAGAATCCGACCCTGACCCTGGCCGAGTTCCGCGACCGCATCGGCAGCGCCCGCCAGCAGACCCAGACGCTGCTCGAACATTTCGACGCCCTCAAGTACGCCATGCGCCGCGGCGACGAGCGGGTTGCGTGGCAGCTGCCGAAAAACAGCGAAACGAGAAACGAGCGAGTAGCGAGTAGCAAGAAAATGCAAAATCGATTATCCTCCTAGAGATGTTTTTTCTCTTTTCTCGTTTCTCGTCTCGCGCCTCTCGTATCTCGCTTCTCGTTGCGGACAACAAATGACCATGACCGTCAAACTGACCCATCTCTCCAAATCGAGCGGTTGAGCCGCCAAGATGGCCCCCGGGCCATTGGCGCAGGTGCTGCGCCAGCTGCCGACCGTCGCCGATCCGAACTTCCTCTCCCGCGTGATTCCCAACGCCGACGCCGGGGTCTATCGTCTCCGCGACGACTGCGCCCTGGTGCAGTCCGTCGATTTCTTCACCCCGGTGGTCGACGACCCGGCGACTTTCGGCCGGATCGCCGCCGCCAATGCCCTCTCCGACCTCTTTGCCATGGGCGCCCGGCCGATCACCGCTCTGAACCTGGTCGGCTTTCCGAAGTGCCTGGAGCGCGAGATTCTTGTCGAGATTCTGAAGGGGGGGCAGGAAAAGGTGACTGAGGCGGGGGCGGTGATCATCGGCGGCCACACCATCGATGACGACGAGCCCAAATACGGGTTGGCGGTGACCGGCCTGGTCGATCCGGCCCGGCTGGTGTCGACCGTAGGTGCCCGGCCGGGGGACCTGCTGCTGCTGACCAAACCCCTCGGCACCGGCATCCTGACCACGGCACTCAAAGGCGAGGTGCTGACCGAGAGCGACCTGCAGGACGCCATCAGGGGGATGCAGACGCTCAACAAAGCCGCCGGCGAGACGATGCTCGAGGTCGGCGTCCATGCCTGCACCGACATTACCGGCTTCGGCTTGCTCGGCCATGCCCTGGAGCTGGCCGAGGCCAGCCGGACGGGCATCGTCATCGCGGCCGGCAGCCTGCGCGTCTACCCGCTGGTGGTGGAGATGGCCGCCATCGGCCTGGTTCCGGCCGGCAGCTACCACAACCGCGAGCACTATCTGCCACGCGTCGCCAACCGTCACCAATTGCCGCCGGAGCTGGTCGACCTCCTCGCCGACCCGCAGACCTCCGGCGGCCTGCTGATGGCCGTGGCCCCGGAAAAGGAAGCCGCCCTGCACGCTGCCCTGGTCGGCCGCGGCAGCAGTGGCTGGACAATCGGCCGGGTGACCGGCGAACATCCGGGGATGCTCACAGTCGATTGACGCAAAAAGGGCGCAGCATCCGGCCGCCGCACCCTGGCGGAGATGGCTGCTGCGCCCCTATTCTCCATTTTTCACATTTCCGTTTCGATTCGACCTCTCGTTGCAGATACCTTTATCGTTGCCGGCAAGCCCCTTAAACAGCCTTTGTCAATGAACTGGCGCAGATCACCATTGCAGGTCGGCATTGATCCGCCGAGCTCGCAACGTTTTGGCGTAATCGTGCCGCGCGTGCAGACGCGGGTCATTAATGATCCCGCCGATCGTGCCGGCGACCACCATGACCACCCCGGCCAGCGGCAGGACCAGAACCAGGCCGGGGACCCCGGCGACAGCCCCGCCGATGAAAATCAGCAGGACTGTCGGCAGCGGGTGCATGTGCAGGCTGCGGCCCACGGTCAGCGGCATGAACACGAAATCGTCCAGCAACCGCACGATCAGGAACAGGCCGAGGGCCGCATAGACCATCCAGGGGGCGGAGGGGAAGTCGGTGGCAGCCACCAGCGCCACGATTCCGGCAGCGACAACCGAACCGAGGTAAGGCACCCAGGCGAGCAGGGCCGCCATCAATCCGAGCGTCAGGGCGCCCGGCATGCCGATTATCCATAACCCCAGGGCGAGGCAGAGCGTGTCGAGCAGCGTGAGCTTGAGCAGGCCCTGGAAGTAGGCGCGCGCGGTGTCGTCGACGCAATCGACCATGTCCAGCGTGCGCTCATAATATGCGTTCGGCACGGCGTTGATCAGGAATTTGAGGAAATGTCGCCCGTCGCGCAGGGAAAAGAACGCGATGAACGGTGCAAGCAACAGTGCCGGCAACCAGCCGGCGATGGCGAGCAGCACCTCGGGCAGGTGCTCCTTGACATAGCTCTTGCCGAACTCTTCGATCTTCCGCCCCACCTCGGCCTGCAGCTCCATGCGCTTGAGGAAACCGAAGTGCGCTTCGAGCGACGCCAGCATCCGGTCGACCATCAGCCGCCCGCCCTCGAGGTAGCGGAATATCAGGTCCTCGCCGCCGGTCGTCTGCGCCGTAAGCCAGGACAAGACCGGTACCATCGCCACGACAGACACGGCAAAGAAGCTGCCGACCACCAACGCTGCCGCTTTTTCGCGCTCGACCCCTGTCAGCGTCAGGTACCGGACCGCCGGATAGAGCATGTAATAGAGGATGATCGCGAACAGGGAGGGAACGACAAGCCACAGAGCCGACTTCAGCATGGCGAGAAGCAGCGTGGTGCAGGCGAGGGCCGCCGCCCAGGCCAGCGGCCCGGTTGCCAGGTGCCGGCCGGGACCGGCATCCGCTCGCTGTTGACGCTTCACGGTATCCTTCACTCCACGACGGCGTGGCTGCGCAACTGCCGGCCGAGCTGGCGCGCAAGCTGCAGCGCGATCTTCGACGCGATCGTCGAATGTGTGTCGAGCAGGCTTTCGAAGTCGCCGCGCGACAGGGAGGCCAGCACGCAATCTTCGGCCGCCCGGGCCTGCGCGGCGCGGGGCGCATCGTCGAGCAGCGCCAGCTCTCCGAACTCGGCCCCGGCTTCCAGTTCGGTGAGCTTTCCGGTCGCGGGCTCACCCTGGCGGCAGATCAGGACACGCCCGGAAAGAATGACGTAGAGCGTCTGCCCCTCTTCCCCCTCGTCGAAGATGATCTCGCCCTGCAGATAGCTGCGCTCGTTAAGCAGGCCGTCGATCACGCCCAATTCGTGGCGGGAGAGCGTGGCAAACAACGGGAGTTGGTGGAGCATCTCCAGCCTTGGCTTTTCCTTACGGCGGTGCAAAAACCCAAGCATCGCTACCCTCCCCGGCCCCCCGTGCGGGGGATAATGCCCAGCATTTCATCAGCTTTCCACTTCTACCGCATGCCCCAAAACCTGTCAAACGCAAAACCCGCTGGAAAAGCTAAGAGCGCGGCCGGCGCGCCCCCCACTCTCATCTCGCCTTGCGTTTCACAGTTCTCGTTGCTCTTCTCTCTCCGCGAGCTTCAGAGATCCCCCGTCAGCTCCTGGAGCTTGAACAGCTTCGGGTTGAGTCCCGCCACACAGGCCACGATCTCGCGCAGTCCGGCCTCATCGACCCCGGTCTCCTCGTCGCGCCCCTGGAAGTACCGATAACCCTTCGGCAGCGGCGAATAGGCGCCGTCGCGCAGCAGGGCGACATCGACCATCTCGTTGACCCGACCGCTGGCCTCCCACGGATCGCGATAGTCGTATTGGCGGGCCACCACGTGCAGCACTAATCCATTCGGGAAAGCCCCCTTGACCTCGAAGGAAAACTCCCGTGGAGCCCCATAGGCCTCGGTGCGCCCGCCGCGCGACATCACCCGTGCCCCGGCGGCCTCGAATATCTCCCGGACCGATTCCTCGGTCATCGGCGTAGCTTGATCCATAAGCGATCCGCTCCCCCTTTTTGCAGGCCTATTCGTGTCCCGTGCGCTTAGCGAACCCTGGCCACGTCGGCCAGGAATTCGGCGTAGACCCTGCCCAGCGCCTGTTCCATGGCCACGACGAATGCGCCCAGGGAATCGTCCGTGGCTGCCTGCTCGGCCTGATAGCTCTTGTCGAGCAGCACTTTCTCACCCGACGTCAACTGCAGTCCGAGCGCCACCACGGCCTTGCTGCTGTTCCCGGAAACCACGCGCTCGAAGCCAAGAACTCGTCCGTCCAGTGCATAGAGGGCGTTGCCGCTCGCCACGAAGTCGAGCGCGTTGCCGAGACTGGCGGCCAGATGGCTCTGCACTGTCGGCGCGGGTGGATAGAGCCACAAGTGGTAGTGATATTGGCGCAACTCGCGCGGGCGCACGGCGTCGGCGAAGATGATCGGGCGCTCGGCATACAGGCTGTCGGCGCGAAAAGCGCGCAGGGCGACGCCACCGGACAGCGCCTTGGTCTGAAACCCAAGCACCGGTTGCAGGCGGTAGAAGCGGTCGGCCGGCGCGGGCGGGACGCTGCCACAGGCGGAGAGCAAGAGAAGTGTCAGTAGCACAGCGTGAAGGCGTTTCATTGCGGGGCTCCTGCGGCATCAACGGGTGGCCGGCTGTTAATGAGCGCCGCCGGGTTTTCACGGATGGTTCGGCTGAATTCGTTGAGATTGCGACCGGCAGCCTCTAACTGGTAAAGCGTGGCGTCGACGCGGCGCAGTGATTCCTTCAGATCCTGGCCGCCCGAGTTGACGATCTGGCGCGCATCACCCAGCAGCGCCTCGATTTCGGCGCGTACGCCGGAAAGGTCATTTGACAGTTTCACGGCACCAGCCGAAACATCGTCGGCGTTATGCAACAGACTGCTCCAGTGCTTTACGTTCTCCTCGGAGAAAAGCGCATCGACACGCCCGGTGGTACGGTTGATGCGCTCCATCGTCGTGCGCATATCGGCCATCGCCGGCGTCACGTTCTGACTGATCTGCGCGAGCATCGGCTTGATGCTGACTTCGGTGATCTGCCTGAGATCAGCGGCCAGTTCCGCCACCGACTCCATAAGGTTGACGCTGCCGCCGCCGGCAATTTCACCGCCAGCCGCCAGCAGCTCACGGCTACGCCCTTCCTTGATCTCGACAAGCGGCGCACTGAGCAGCCCCGGCGTGGCAATCATCGCGCGGCTGTCGGCCGGCATCTTCACCGGTTTGCGCAGATTGAGCGCGACGCGGTAAACCGTGCGTCCCTCGCGCGCCACCGGCTCGACCAGCGTGACGTTGCCCACTTCGAACCCCTCATAGGTGACCACCGAACCTTCCTTGATGCCGGCCACATTGGCGAAGTGGGTCACGTAGAGATCACCCTTGGCGCTGTGTCCGGTAATCCGGTACAGCGCGTAGAAAAGCACGGCGGCCATCAGCAGCACAAAGCTGCCGACCAGCAGGTAGTTGAGGTTGTCACGCTTCATCGTATCAGCCCCGTTCAAAAAATTTCTTTGGTGAGTCGTTCCATGTATTCGTCGGCATTGACGGCTTCGTTTCGCGGCGTGCGGTCGAGCAGCGAGCGGATGCGCGGATGGTCGCTGGCGCGCACCGCCGCGACCGTGTCCGACATCAGGATCTCGCCCTGGTCGAGCACCGTGATGCGATTGGCAATCTTGAAGGCGCTGTCGAGCTCGTGGGTGACCACCACGATGCTCATGTTCATCGCATCGCGCAGGGTCAGGATCAATTCGTCGAGCTCGGCGGAAACCACCGGATCGAGCCCCGCCGATGGCTCATCGAAAAACAGCAGTTTCGGGTCCATGACGATGGCGCGAGCCAACGCCGCCCGCTTGATCATGCCGCCCGACAGCTCGGCCGGCATCAGGTTCTCGAAACCGGCGAGATTCACCACTTCCAGTTTCATGCGGCTCATGATGCGGATGGTGTGCTCATCGAGGTTCGTGTGCTCGCGCAGCGGCAGCTCGACGTTCTCACCGACCGTCATCGAATTGAACAGCGCACCGCCCTGGAACGCCACGCCCATGTTTTTGCGCAGGTCGAACATTTCGTCGGCATTCAGCTTGGTGATATCCCTGCCGAGCAGCCTGATGCTCCCCGAGGTCGGCCGGTGCAGGCCAAGCAGATTGCGCAGCAGCGTGCTCTTGCCCGACCCGCTGCCGCCCATAATGACCATGACCTCGCCCTGATGCGCCGTGAAGCTGATGTCGTTGAGAATCCGCCGGCTCCCGTAATGGGTCACCAGGTGGCTGACATCGATGGCAAGGTCGCAGGTATTCATCAGCGGCTGAGCAGGAAGGTGAAGACCATATCGGCCAGGATGATGCTGATACAGCTGAGCACGACGGAGCGGGTGGTGGCGCGGCCGACCCCTTCGGCGCCGGCCGTGACGCTGAAGCCGTTGGCCGCACCGATCAGAGTGATGATGACGGCAAAGATGAAGCTCTTGAACACGCCGTGAAGGACATCACCGGCGACCAGCACCTCAAAGGTGCGCTCGAAGAAGATGCCCATCGGCAAGCTCAGTTCGCCAGCGCAGTAGAGCGCCCCACCGAACAGTGCAATCAGGTCGGACATCACGGTGAGCGCGGGCATCGTCAGCAACATGGCCGCCAGCAGTGGCGCCACCAGATAGCGCACCGGGTTGATGCCGATCACACGCAGCGCATCGACCTCCTGCGAAATCTGCATGGTGCCGATGCGCGCAGCGATCGCCGAACCTGACCGCCCGGCAACAAAGATACCAGTTATCAGAGGTGAAAATTCGCGCGTCACCGACAGGGCAATGCCCAGCACCACCTGCCCCTCGGCGCCGAACGTGCGCAGCGTGTAAATCCCCTGGATGGCCAGCATCATGCCGATGGCAAAGGAGGCCAGGGCGACGATGGGGATCGCGTCCACACCGACGCCGACCGCCTCCTTGAACACCGCCCGCAACCGCACCGGCTGCCGGCGCCGTCGCCCGATCAGCAACCAGTAAAGCGCTTCGATCAGCAGGGCGGCGTGATAGCCCACCTCGCGCACCGATTGCACGCTGCGTTGGCCGACCTGGTCGACAAGGGATAAAAGCGGATTCATGGTCAGGCAGAATCCCCCAAAGCCGCATGGATCGGGAAAACCTTGTCCAGCCGCGCCAGCTTCAGCACGTTCATGGCCGGCGGCGATACGGCCACCAGCCCGAATTCAAGACCTTGCTTGCGCGCTGTCTGATAACCCTCGACGAGGCTTGCGACGCCGGAGCTGTCCATGTAGCTCACGGCGGACAACTCGACGAGCAAAGGGTGCTTATGTTTGAGGCAATCGAGAATTGCCTCGCGCGCCTGCGGCGACGAATGCAGGTCAACGTCACCGGAGAGAAAAACCACGCTGAATGGCGGGTGGCTTTCGATTTTGATGTTCATTTCGTTCCCTCAACAAATCCGCTTGCGCAATTGCAGGCAGTTGGTAAAACCGCTCGGGGCGGGCAGGTAACCGACTTCGTCCATCAGTTCGCGGATGAAATGCACCCCCAAGCCGCCGGGGCGCAACTCGTCCAACTCGCGCGGCCGTAAATCCGCCGCGCTCACCGCCACCCCGCGATCCAGCAAACACACCGCCAGACTACCGTCATCGACCGACAGGCGCAGCGTAAAACAGTGTCCGTCCGCAAAATGGTAACCGTGCTGAATGATATTCATGCAGGCCTCGTTGACCGCCAGCACCACCTGGTCGCTACACTCATCGCCGCAGCCCGCCTGCCGGCAGACCTCACGCACCGCCGCGCGCACAGCGCCCAGGGCCGCCGGGGTGGCCGGAAAGTCCTGCTCGTACCAGGCCGCCATCAACCGATCACCAGCAGGGTCAGGTCATCGCGCAGGCGTGCACCGGGGTGCACCAGGGCATCCGCCACGCACGTCAACTGATCGGCCGGCGCCAGCCCGGCATGGGCATCGAGCAGGCCCTTGAGGCCATCCAGCCCGAGCATCTCGCCGGCTTCGGCCCAGCCTTCAGTGACGCCGTCGGTAAACACATACAGCCGTCCGCCATCGAGTTGCACGCACTGCCTGACACAATCCAGACCCGGCATAATCCCCAGCGGCGGCGAGGATTCTTCCAGTTCGCGATAGCCGCCCTGCCGGTTGCGGTAAAGCGGCGGCTGGTGGCCGGCATTGGCGAAGGTCAGCTCTCCGCTCGACGGGTCGAAAAGGCCGGCCGCCATGGTCACGAACATCCCGTGGCTGGCCGTTTCCACAATCTCGTCGTTGAGCAGCGCCAGCAGGCGCGCCGGATCGTGCTCGGCTTTGCCCAGGCAGCGGAACAGACTGATCGTCTTGGCCATCAGCATGGCCGCGTTCATCCCTTTGCCAGACACATCGCCCAGCCCCCAGGCGATACGCCCGTCAGGCAGCGTGAAGAAGTCGTAGAAGTCGCCGGAAACCTCATAGGCCGGCAGGTTGAGCCCCTGCACGGGGAAACCTGGTTCGGGCGCAGCGGGCAGCAGGTCACGCTGAATCTCACGAGCGAGGTCAAGTTCGCGCCGCATGCGCTCCTGCTCGACCAGCGTCTCGGTCATCCGGGCGTTGTGCACCGCCAGCGAAACCATGCCGGCCAGTACTTGCAGGAACTGCCGGTCCGACTGTTCGAACAGGCAGTCGTCCTTGCGCTTGTTGATGACTTCCAAGGCTCCCAGCATGCGCCCCTTGACGCTCAGGGGAGCGCACAGGATGGAGCGGGTGGTAAATCCCGTGCGCTTATCCACAGCTGAACTGAAGTCGCTGTCCGCCGACACGTCACGCACCATCTGGACGCTGTGACTCGCCAGCGTGCGCCCGACAATGCCCTGATTCCGGTCTATGGTCAGCCCGGTGATGGATACCGGTCCCGCGCACGCCAGGCAGGTCAGTTTCTCGCCCGACGCATCAAGCAGAAAGATGGATGCCGCCTCGGTCTCCATGTAGACCATGATCTGGTGCACGGCGTTAGCCAGCGTTTCGCCCATGACCGGCGAGCCGGCAAAATCCTGGCTGATGGCGGCCAGCAGTTCAAGGTCGGTGGAGAAGCGGGAACTGGCACCTGTCATTGCGGGTTCGGTCGTCACTGAAGTTCGCTCCGATACGCCAGGTTGCCGACAAGTGCACAGTGAGTGACGGGAATTTGCGTGATGAGAATTTGCCTGCGGCAGGCTGGCAGCGACGGCGCCGCGAACCGCCCTCCTGCCGCTAACGCGGCCAAGAATTGATCAATTTTCGTTCTACCGCAGACATTAGCCCGTGTCAAATTTAAAACACTAGTCTCCCGTGCGGCTCATTCCGTCCTTTCAAATTGTGGTTCTTTCGCCCTCTGGCGGTGTTGCGGCTCCTCGGCTTAGTCCCACTGGGCCTGCGTCGCCGCGCCTTGCCAGAGACCGAAATCCCTCACAATTTGTGTGGCGAACCAACCGCACAGGACACTAAGGAGAAAGCCGCAGCTCCACCCCCCACTCCACCGGCTTTTTCCCCTCCGGCGTCAACACCCACAGGGTCGGAAACTCCATGCTCTCGGGGGCGGCCCCCTCACCGTCGGTCAGGTAGATGACCGCCGCCGGGCGGGGGTGCAGCTTCCCGGCAAACTCGAAGACCGGGCGCAGGTCGGTGAAGCCGCCGCCGTGCACCACCTCGGCCACCAGCTGGCTGCTGCGGAACCGCTCGATACGGCGGATGCGGCTGTGGGCGTAGAGGACGGTGATCAGGCTCTCCCGGCCGCGGGCGATCTGCAGCAGCTCATTGGCAAAGGCCTCACGCAGGAACTGGCGGTCGGTCGATTCGCTGACATCGATGGCGACCAGCAGGTTCAGCCGGCGGCGCTTGCGCATTCCCGGCGTGTCGTGCTCGAAGCGCCGGTGCTCGCGCTGCCAGGTACCCTGCTTACCGGTCCGCCCGGCGGTGCCGACGAACTGGCGCAGGACCTGCCGCCAGGGGATCTCCGGCGGGGTCAGCCACCCCTGCACCAGAGCACGCACATCGTCGGGAAGCTCGCCGTGAGCCTTGTGGTGGGCTTCGCGCACCAGGTCGCGCACCGCCTGCTCGGCGAGACGTTCGGGGGTGCTGTCGGCCTCCTCCCAGATGCCGTGGTCGTCGAGGGGGAGATCACCGGCCCCATCCTCGCGCCGACGCCCACCGGCATCCCGATCCGCCGACCCGACCCCCTCCCCTGCCTGGTTCCCCAGGCTGAAGCGCGGCGCCAGCAGCCGGGCGTACTCCTCGGCCGCCAGCCCGTCCTCGAGCCCGAAACGCTCCGGGCACGGCGCCGCGGCCGGGAGCCCGGCGATGGAGGGATTGATCGCCAGGTCGCAGGCGACATCCCAGGTCAGGCGGTGCCGCCCGCGACCGCGCACGGGGTGGAGGTGAAGGAGGTGCTTGAGGCCGTGTTCGAGGAGCGCCTGCTGCTCCATGGGGGTGCAGGCGGAGAAGGCGTCGGGATCGATGCAGAGGGTCGGCGTCCCATTGACGATGGTGACGCCGAGGGGGTGGCCGCCGGGTTGCAGCCGGCGGCGCAGGCCGAGGAGCAGATGGCCGTAGAACGGCCGGCTCTTGAGCAGCCGCACCACGGCGTTTTCGAGAACACGGCGGGGATCGGTTCCCGTTACCACCATTTGTTCACACTGAGGAACCTCTACTGTCATGCACCCTGATGAAAAGTGAAACGAGAAACGGAAATTGAGAAAAATCCTAACGCCTTTTCGCGTCTCTCGCCTCTCGCCTCTCGCCTCACTCTCGCCTCTCGCTCTCGCTTCTGCCGTTATGACGCCTCTTTGCTGATCGCCTCGATCGCGTCCAATACCACCGCGTCGTACTCATCCTTGCACAACACCGCAGCGACCGCCGGGATTTTGACCAGAGACTTGACCAGGCCGAAGCGCAGGTCACGCGGCAGCGTCGCGATGTAGGCCACCAGGTGGCGTTCCTGTTCGGGCGTCAGGGCGGAATCGACCGCCAGGGTGGTGATCACATCATTGAAAGTCACTGCCTGCAGATCGTCGCGCTGGGCCCGGACCCGGTCGGCCACCGCCGGCCAGCTGTCCAGCAACTGCCGGGCGGTGACCGGGCGCTCGGCCTGCTCGCGCGCCCAGCGCAGGAAACTCACTGCCGCCTCCTGGCCGACGATGCCGGCGTAGACCTCCATCTCCAGTTCCACCGGGAAGCGGCAGTCACGGCGCAGGGTGCTGACCATCTCCCAGGCGCGCTCGGTCGGCTCCATCTGCATATCAAGCGGCGCACCGGGGCGGGCCAGCAGGTTCGGGTAGGCGGCGAGGAACTGCTGGACTCCGCTGTCGAACTGCTGCTGCATGGCGTAGCGCGCCCAGCAGTGATAGTCGGTCTCCACGTAGATCATCACCATGCGGTCGAGCAGGGCGCGATCCAGGGTGGCCACCTGGTAGCTGCCGTCGGGCGGGTTGATCGACACCACCACCGTATGCTGCGGGTGCAGGGCATGGGTATGCAGGCGGCGCACCTGCCCCTCGGCCGGCGGCTCGACAAACTGGAAGATCGCCTGCAGGGTGTCCTCCTGCTGGGCGCGATTCAACTCGTCGCAGTGGATCACCGTCGGCGCTGCGTCATCGCCGGGCCACCAGGAGGGGCGTGACCAGTGCATGATCGTCCCGTCCCGGTAGGGGATACCGACCAGGTCGCCGACCTCCATCTGGCCGAGGCGCAGGGCAACGTAGGCGCGGCCCATTTCGCGGCAGACCTGAACGATGCCGGCGGTCTTGCCGACGCCGCGGTGACCGACGACGCAGGGGGTCAGGCCGGTGTTGCGCAATATCTCGGCCAGCACGATCTTCATCTGGGCGACGTTCATCGTTCACGGACTCCGCTGGTCATGATAGCCTACGATACTGCATGCGCCGGGCATACGTCCACAGCATCACGCTGGCGCCCGCCTTTGGCAGAACTCCGGTCGCAGCGCCGGGCGTCGCCCGACTTCAATTCAAAGCACACGCCGGCGGAACCGGCCCCCATGGCCAGCAATTCGCTGACCGTCGCGAAGCGATCTCCCTGGCCGGCAACTGCGGAATTAACAGCGGCAGGAACTCGGTGGACTGGGCGTACCGAAAATCGATGGCAGCGGTGGAAAACATGGGGAGGGGTTACGGCAGATGGCGGCGGGTAGCCCGCGCCGCCATCACGCAAGCAGCCGACCGGCCGGTTATTGCCAGGAGCCGTTGCTGTAGACGAAAATGTGCCGGTTGGGAATTTCCTCAACCGGATTGAACTGCCCCTGGCGGCAGGCTTCAGGGGAGGCGCAGGACGCGGCAAAAACCTGTTCCCGGTAGGAAAGGACCGCAACATAAGAGGCAGAGCGGGACTGGGAGCGACTTACCTGACAGGTTATCGACTGGTCGTCGATTTCATGAAAGAACGCGCGGTAAAGCCCGTCCGGACCTTTGTCGATGCGCATGCGCGAACGGGACAGGATGTGATTGCTGTTCATCTCCCGGATCTTGATCGCTGCGAATTTCAGGAAATCGTCCTTCTGCATGGCCAACTGCCGCTCTTCCCCGGTGAGCACGGAAGCGGCGCTGGTGCTGATGCCGGCAGCAGCCCCGGCCTGATCCAGCTTCGACACGTTGATTTTCCCCGGCAGCGGCTCACTGGCAAGTGCCGGCATGACCAGCAGAACCAGCGCCGCCAGCGTTAAACCAATCCCGATCATATTTTTCATAACTGGCCTCCCGACCGAAACGCCCACCTGGTCAGACTGACTAGCAATGACCGCACCAAAACCTGGCCACGAGCACAACTTGCAGATATCACTGCAAAACAGGCAAGCGACTGGCGCATAAACATAAGCCATCGTTTTGGACGATACCACAAAGTGACAATCCGCGCCAGGCGACCTGGTGAAACCCCAGAACACGGGCGCAAAATGACCGTCAGCGCCAACGACTGTCCCCCCGTTTCGACCTCTTGAAACAGGTCCGGCCAGGCGCCTTGGCGCCTGGCCGGATGGATGCATCAGGTTATCGCAACATCGCGCTTACTTGGTCACAAACTCAACGCGACGGTTCAGCTTGCGGCCATCCTCTTTCTTGTTGTCGTACTTCGGCTTGGTCTCGCCGTAACCGACGACTGCGAGCCGGTTGGCAGCGACACCGTTGTCGACCAGCCACTTGGCCACCGCAGCGGCGCGGCGCTCGGAGAGCTTCTGGTTGTACTCGTCGGTGCCGAGGTCGCAGGTATTGCCGACCACCGTGTAGGTCGCCGTCTTGCACTCGTTGACGATTTTCTTGACTTCTTGGAGGACAGGGATCATCTCGTCCTTGATCGTCGCCTTGTCGAGGTCGAAAACCAGGTTGGCGGTAACGACGCCTTTGCAAGGCACGGGCGCGGGCGCGGGAGCCGGGGCGGGCGGCGGGGCAGGAGCGACCACCGGGGCCGGTGGGACCGGCTTGAGCTTCAGGAAGACGTCTTCAACATAGGCGGCAAAAGCCTTCTGGTCGGTCAGCGCCGCGCCGGTTTGGGCATTGCCGCAGCCGCCGGCCTTGGCGACCTTCTCCAGCACTTTCTGGCCGGCCAGATCATCGCCGAGCCAGACGGTGTAGATGCACAGCTTGTCGCCCATCTTCGCCTTGAGGGCCGTAGCGGCAGCCGGGGCGTCGTCCATGTTGTTCATCGTGCCGTCGCTGACGATCACCAGCACCGAGGACCCGGCCGCTTTCTCCAGGTCGGCGCCGGCCGCGGTGATGGCGGCACCCAGCGGGCTGTCGCCGCCGGCGTACTTGACCTTGTCCAGCCCCTTCTTCATGTCGTCGCGGGAGTACTTGGCCATGGGGGCGACCAGTTCCGTCAAGGCCTTGGACTGCATCTCGCTGTGGCCGAAGCTGCGCAGGCCGGTATTGGCCGCAAAGTCAGACGGCAGGCTCCAGTTGACGGCATTGACGAAGCTCCTGGCGGAGAGGAAATCCCGCTGCCCGTTGTTGCCCATGGTCTGCGAGGCATCCGTGATGATCTGGAAGTTGTCCGCCTTGGCCAGATACTTCCCGGCCGGGAAACCTTCCGGGGTAAAGGTCAATGGCGCTTGAGGCGCCGCACAGCCAACCAGGGCAACCGTCAGCAGTAACGGCAGCCACACCTTGAGTGATCTGAATTTCATACATTCTCTCCTTTAATGACAGTAATTTTGATCCCATGAGAGGAATCGCACATTAATGATAACACCTGAAAGCAACTTGTCAAAAGAAAAACAATGTTTGTTTGTATTTGTCCTCACAACAACCGCTGCCGCACGCCGCTATTTCCGCAGCTCGTCCAGCCGCTGCCGGAAGCGCTTGGCCCAGTAGTCGAAGGCCTCCTTGGTGTCTTCCCACTTGCCGCGGAACACGCCCTTCCCGCCCTGCCGCTTGTCCACCGCCGCCGCCAGGCGCTCGCCGGTCACGGAATCGAGCAACTCGAACTCCGTCCCCGCCTCGCCGGTGCCGAGGTTGTCACCGGATGTCGCCTTGGTCGCCCCGGAAACGATAATCCCCACCGGGACGATAGTCGACAGGGTATTGGCCGTCGGGTTGGAAGGCTTCAGCTCGGTGATGGCGATGCGCACCCGCGCCACGCCGGGGCCGGGCTGGTCGACGATCTCGTAGCCGCCCTTGACCGCGTTGAAAACCGCATTCTGGTAGTAGTCGGTCAGCTCCTTGAGCATGGCCGGGTCGATTGTCCGGGTCGTTGCGTTGTCGGCGAGCAGCACGACGATCCGCTCGAACATCAGCTTGTTGTACTGCTTGAAATCGGCGCCCGGCTTGACGTAGACCAGGGCGGCCTGGTCGTCCCCGCCCGGCTTCAGCTCGCCGTAGCTGCTCAGGAACCCGGTCTTCTCCACGCTCTTCATGCCACTGGCCGAGCAACCGGCGAGCAGCAGGACGCCCAACAGCAGGGCGCCCAATCCCCAAACACCTCTTTTCATCACATCCTCCATTCTCGATGTGGCCGGCGGACGCCGGACGGTTTTGGCAAAGAGTCTACTTCTTCAGGCCGGAATCCTTCAGCGCGGCGGTGCAGCGGTTGCTGACCTTCGCCTCGTTCTTGCTGAGGCAGTCGAGCAGGCGGCCCTCGCCAGGCTTGACCTCGGCGCAGTTCTTCTTCAGGTCGTCGCGGCACTCGCCGACGACGTAGGACAGGTTGGTCAACGTCCGGTCGAGCTGGCTGACCGAATCGTACAGGGCGTACTCGCATTTCGGCGAGAGCTGGTCCTGGAAGGCATAGAGACAGGCCAGGATGCGCCCCTCGCCCGGGGTGACATTCTTGCAGAAGGTGGTCAGCTCCTGCTGGCACCCCTGAGTGAAGGTGTCGAGCGCCCCCTGCACCCCTTTCTGGAGGGGATCCTCGGCGGCGACCGCCGGGAGGGCCAACAGCAGCAGGGCAACCATCATCATCCATTTTTTCATCGTAACAATCTCCATTCTGTTGGAATTGGGGCTCAAAGGCCGGGCTGACCGGTTATTCCGGGTGAGTTTACCACAAATTTGGAAAGTTGTTGCCGGCACAGTGCCGGCCGACACTGAAGACCCGCCGACGACCCGCCTGCTCAGAGGGAAGGCTTGCGGAAGGCCTTGTTGTTGAGCTCGACCAGGCGGGCGTTGGCGAGTGCCTGGGTCAACTGGATGGAGAAGTCCCAGCAGGCATCCGCCTTCCGGCCGTCGTTGACGAAGTTGGTCAGGGCCGACCAGGCCATCTCGGTGCTGGCCGCATTGAACAGCCTGGTCTGCAGGGAGCCTTTGATGAAATCGGACTCCAGCGGGGCGATGCCGACGGCGCTCATGGTGATGACCGTCGAGGAATCCTCGTCTCCTGAAACTATCACGGCCGTCCGCTCCTGGACGGAGCCGCCGAAGTACCTGACGCTGGTGCTGTCCGACTTCGTCAAGCCGTGGGTAATGATCACCGCATCGGCGCCGACCGCCCTGGCCACCGTCTGCAACTGGACCTTGTCGGCCTTGCCGATGTCGGCGAACAGCTTGTGACTGGCCACCGCGGCCACGCCGTGCTCGTTCAGCGTCTCGCTCAGGATGTTTTCGAACAACTCGCGCGTTGGCCCATTGTGGGTGACGGCGACCACCAGCATTTTCCTGTAGGTGACCGCAGGGACGTTCTGATTGGTCCAGGAGTTCTCGATCTTGACGTGGGAGGCGCAGGACGCGAGCAACGCCGCCAGCAACAGTCCCGGGATGATTGAGGTGAAGACGAATTTCCGCATGGCAAAGCAATCCTTGTCTGTCCTGATAATATCGGGCGAGAGCTGCGGCCGGCGATCGATGCCGACAGTGCCGTGACGGCGCCGCAGGCAAGATTCAATCACAAATTCCCGGATCAGGCTCTGCCGCGCAGTTTACAATAAAAGTCCTTTTGCGTCTCAACAAAAAAAACCGTCGCCCGCTCTACCCCTTTTACTGACTAGTACCAACCTTTCGTCATCTCGACAACGATGTTCCCTCTCCCTCAGGGAGAGGGTCAGGGTGAGGGGGCCTGACTGGTTGGCCGGGTTTTCTGCCCCTCATCCGGCCTTCGGCCACCTTCTCCCGGAGGGATAAGGTGCTGGCGGAAGATCGGTGCCAATCTGTATTCTTTTTGACAATAGTCGCCCGGCGAGGCAACGCCCGGCGAAGCAATTGACAACCACGGCAACTCCCATTAGCCTGTATCCGTTTACCGACAGTTTTATGAGTTCACCCCACGGAGCGACGATGCCCGTAGTTGCCTGCCACGACTGCGACCTGCTCAACCAACTCCCCGACGGAGTGGCGGCGACCCTGCTCTGCCCCCGCTGCGGCGCGGTGCTGCACCGCCACCGCCCCGACAGCATCGATCGTTCCCTGGCCCTGACCCTCGGCGCCCTGACCCTCTTCGTCGTCGCCCTCAGCTTCCCCTTCCTGGCCATGAAAAGTGGCGGTTTCTTCCAGGAAACCAAGCTGTTGACCGGGATTGTCGAACTCTGGCGCCAGAAGCTGTACGGCCTGGCCACCCTGGTCCTGCTCACCTGCGTGCTGATTCCGCTGGGACAGATTGGTGGCTTTCTCTACCTGCTGGTGCCGCTGAAGCTGAATCGTTCGGTCCCCCCCACGCCATCCGGGTGCTGCGCCTGACCAAACATGTCGCCCCGTGGGGAATGCTGGAGATTTTCATGCTCGGCATCCTGGTGGCCCTGGTCAAGCTCGGCAAGATGGCGACCATCGTTCCCGGCATCTCGGTATTCGCCTTCGGCCTGCTGGTGCTGGTCATGGCCGCCGCCGTCAACGCCCTTGACCTGCCCCTGCTCTGGGAGCGCCTGGGCCGCCGCCAATGAGCGCGGCCCCGGCCACCGCCCGGCAGCTCGGCCTGCTCAGCTGCCATGACTGCCACCTGCTCAGCGAGGTGCCGCGTGGCGGGTCGCATGACCACCTGGCCTGCCCGCGCTGCGGCGCCCCGCTGCACGCGCGCAAGCCGAACAGCCTGGCGCGCACCTGGGCGCTGGTGATCGCCGCCATCATCCTGTATATTCCGGCCAACGTCCTGCCGATGACCGTCACTTCGGCAGTCGGCACCACCCAGGCCGACACCATCATGAGCGGGGTGATCTACTTCATCCACAGCGGCTCCTGGGAGATCGCCGCGGTGATCTTCATCGCCAGCGTCTTCGTGCCGCTGCTCAAGCTGCTGATCCTGATCGGCCTGCTGCTCAGCGTGCAGTTCCGATTAACCTGGCGCCCGAAGGACCGCACCTCGCTCTACCGGCTCACCGAAGCGGTCGGGCGCTGGTCGATGCTCGACGTCTACGTGGTGACGATCCTGGTGGCCCTGGTCAAGCTCGGCGCCGTTGCCAGCATCGAGGCCGGCCCGGCCGCCGTTTATTTTGCCGGGGTGGTGGTGATCACCATGATCGCCGCGGAGAGTTTCGATCCCCGTCTCATCTGGGATACCATCGAGGAGGATTCATGACCGACCATTCCCCCGCCGCCCAGCACGCGGTCACCGCCAAGGTCAAGAGCGGGCGCAGCTTCTCCATGATCTGGATCGTACCGGTCCTGGCGCTGTTGATCGGCGGCTGGCTGGCCGTCAAGGCGATCAGCGAGAAGGGCCCGACGATCACCATCACGTTTGCCACGGCCGAAGGGCTGGAGGCTGGCAAGACCAAGATCAGGTACAAGGATGTGGAGGTTGGCCAGGTCGAGGAGATCAGCCTGAGTCCGGACCTGAAGGGCGTCATCGTGACGGCTGAGTTGAACAAGGGAGCCAAGAAGTACCTCACCGACAAAACCCGCTTCTGGGTGGTGCGGGCGACGGTCCGCGGCGGCTCCGTTTCGGGCCTCGGCACCTTGCTTGCCGGCGCCTACATCGGCATCGATCCCGTCGAAGCAGGGCAGCCGACCACGTCGTTCAAGGGATTGGAAGTCCCGCCGGTAATTACCAGCGGCCTTCCCGGCCGCCACTTCTGGCTGCGCGCCGACACTCTTGGGTCCTTGAATATCGGCGCTCCGGTCTACTATCGGCAGATTCAGGTTGGCCAGGTGGTCAGTTACAAATTCGGCGAAGATGGTCAATCGGTTGACCTCCAGCTGTTCATCGAGGCCCCGCATCACACCAGGGTCACCGACAACACCCGCTTCTGGAACGCCAGCGGTGTTGACGTCACGCTCAATGCCCAGGGGCTCAAGGTCGATACCCAATCGCTGGTGTCCATCCTTAGCGGGGGACTGGCGTTCGATGTTCCGAAGAACACGATCCCCGGGGACGAGGCGAAAGAAAACATGATCTTCCGCCTTTACCCCGACAATGAGAGCATCCAGGAAAAGACCTATACCGTCCGCCGCTACTGGATGCTCTACTTCGACCAGTCGGTGCGCGGCCTGAGCGTGGGTGCCCCGGTGGAAATGTTTGGCGTCAAGGTCGGCGAGGTGGTCAGCCTCGACCTGGAATATGATGCCAAGAAGAAGAAGTTTCGTGTGCCGGTCAGGGTCGTCTTCGAGCCGGAGCGAATCGCTGGCGCCAGAGAAGACGCCCGCAAGACCTCCGTGGAAGAGGCCGACAAGAACCTCCAGATGTTTGTGGAAGAGCGTGGCTTGCGGGCCCAGCTCAAGAGCGGCAACCTGCTGACCGGCCAGCAGATCATCGATCTGGGGTTCTACCCCGACGCAAAGAAGGTGAAAATGGCCTTTGTCGATGGCGATCCGGTGGTCCCGACGATCGGCGGCTCCCTGGACCAGATTCAGGAGAGCGTGGCACGGATCACCAGTCGGCTGGAGAAGGTGCCCTTCGAGCAGATCGGTGCCGAACTCAACGAGGCGCTCAGGGAAGCCAAGGTCGCCCTCAAGCAGGCCGGCGAGTTCGCCGGGAAGCTCAACAACGAGACAGCGCCGCAGCTCAAGGCCACCCTCGATGAACTGCAGAAGACCCTGGTCGAAGTGCAGGGGATGGTCGGCAAGGACTCGGCCCTCAACTACAACACCAAGAAGACCTTCGACGAGTTGAATCTGACCCTGCGCGCGCTGCGGGATTTGACTGAAACCCTGGACAAGAAGCCGGAATCGCTCCTTTTCGGCAAGGGAGGGAACGCCAATGATTAAACCATCCATCCATCTGGCCCTGGCCGGCTTTCTCACCATGAGCCTGCTGGCCGGCTGCGCCACCACGCCAGCGACCAACTATTACAGCCTCTATGCCCCGGCGGCCGCCCCGGCCCCGGTAACCACCCCGGCCCCGGCGACCCTGGTGCTGAGCGTCGGCCCGGTGACCATCCCCGACATCCTCAAGCAGTCGCAGATCGCCACCGGCGGCGCCGACGGTCGCTACCGGCTCAGCGAGTATCACCGCTGGAGCGGGGAGCTCGACCGCGACCTCGCCCGGACCGTGGCCGAGCAACTTTCCAGTGGGCTCGGCACCCAGCAGGTGGCGATCTTCCCCTGGGATCAGAATCTGACCCCGACCTGCCGTATCCAGATCGATGTGCTGAGCATGACCGGAGAACCGGGGAAGGAAGCAAGCCTCGGGGTGCGCTGGGCGCTGGTCGACCCGCAGGGCAAATCCCGGTGCTGGTACGGCGCAGCGACCTGCGCGAGGTCCCGGCCGAAGCCGGTTACGCAGCCTGGGTGGCGGCGCAGCAGCGCAATGTTGCCAAGCTCGGGCAGGAGATCGCTGGTGGGGTGAAGTCGTTCTCCAGGCCTTGAAGACCAGCAAGCGGTGAGACACCACGGCAAAGGCCGGCCCGACGGGGTCGGCCTTTGCCGTTCTCTGCCCGGAACGCGGAACGAAGATGCACTCAGGAATTGCCGCCGAGACTGTCCAGCAGCTCACCCTGCGGCCCGTACAACTCCAGGCGCAGCGGCATCTTTCCCAGAGCGTGGGTGGAACAGGAGAGGCAGGGGTCATAGCAGCGGATGCCGTGCTCCACCCGGTTGAGCAGCCCTTCGTCGAGCCGGCCGGCGCGCAGGTACTGTTGGGCGATCTGCCGGACGGTGCGGTTCATGGCCCGGTTGTTCTGGCCGGTGGCGATGACCAGATTGACGTAATTCAGCAGGCCTTGGTCATCCACGCGATATTCGTGGAACAACACGCCGCGCGGCGCCTCGACCACGCCGATGCCGACCCGGTTGTTGGTGCGGGCATGGCTGCGCACGTGGCTGGCGAGCAGCTCCGGGTCGGCGAGCAGCACCGCCATCGTTTCCAGGCAGAAGAGCAGCTCGATCAGCCGGGCCTGGTGATAGTAGAAACTTCCCCACACCGGGCCGCCGGCTTCGCCGAACTGGCGGAATCTCTGCAATTCCCGCTCCGCCAGCGGGGTCGCGGCGTGGCACGCCACGTTGAGCCGCGCCAGGGGGCCCACCCGGTACATGCCGGCATCGGTGTCAAAGCCCCGCGGCAGGTAGTAGGGGAACTTGAGGTAGCTCCAGCTCTCCTCGGCCTCACCGATGATCTCGCGGAAGCGACTCGGCTCGAAACCGTCCTGAAGGACGGCTCCGTTCTCGTCGATCATGCGCAGGAGGCCGTCGTAGTGCTCCAGCCCGCCGTCTGTCGCCACCAGCCCCAGGAACAGGCTGGGGAAATTTCCGTAGCAGCGGGCCTCCTCGGCCATCCGCTCCAGCGCCTCGCTCCCCAACTGCAGGGCCTTTTGGGCAATCGCCAGCGCTTCCGGCAGGCGGGCGGCAATCCAGTCGCGCTTCTCAGTGGACAGCGGCTCGCGCACCCCGCCGGAAACCGCCCAGGCCGGATGCACCGCGCGGTCACCCAGCATGCGGATCACTTCCTGGCCGAACTGCCTGAGCTGGATCCCTTCACGAGCTACCTGCGGCAGGGCCTCCAGCAGACCGATCAGGTTGCGCTTTTTTGGGTCGCTTTCCATGCCGAGCAGCAGATCGGGGCCGGAGAGGAGGAAGAAGCTCAGGGCGTGGCTCTGCACCAGCTGGGCGCAGTGCATCAGCCGCCGCAGCTTCTCCGCGGCCGGAGGGATCTTCACCCCCTTGAGGGCATCCCCGGCCTTGGCCGCGGCCAAGGCGTGACTGACCGGGCAGATGCCGCAGATCCGCTCGGTAATCGACGGCATCTCCCGGTAGCTGCGCCCCAGGCAGAACTTCTCGAAGCCGCGGAATTCGGTGACGTGAAAGCGCGCATCGACGACCTGGCCGGCATCATCCAGGTGGATGGTGATTTTGGCGTGCCCCTCGATGCGGGTCACCGGGGCGATGGTGATCGTCTCCGCCATGAGCTTTCTCGATTCTCCCCGATCAGCCGAAGGTGCGCTGCTCTGTGCTCAACTGCACCGGTTCCCCCCGCAGCAGGGCCGACAACGCCGCCCAGATCCGTTCCGGATCCGGCGGACAGCCGGGCAAGAAGACATCCACCGGCACCACCTGGTGCAGCGGCAGCACCCGCGGCAGCAGGGCCGGCAGTTCCCGGACCGCCTCGGCCCCGTGGGGGGCGCTCCCCGGACCGGCATGGTAGACGGCGGTCAGCAGGTCATCGACCGTGAAGTAGTTCCGCAGGCTGGTGACGTTGCCGGTCACGGCACAGTCGCCGAGGCTGACCACGATGCGGCTGCGCGCGCGGATCTGCTGGATCAGTTCCAGGTTGTCGACGTTGGCCACCGCCCCTTCGACCAGGGCGACATCGACCCCGAGCGGGAACTCCTTGGCATCGACCAGCGGGCCGTAGACCAACTCAATGGCCCCGGCCAGTTCCACCAGGCGCTCCCCCAGGTCGAGCAGGCTCATGTGACAGCCGGAGCAGCCGCCCAGCCAGGCCGTGGCCAGCCGTAATTTGGTTGCCGGAGCCGTCATGTGCGCCACCCCTGCGCCACCCGGCGGCGGCGCGCGAGGATGCGCAGCAGGAATTCACGCTCCTTGACCATCTCGCCGACGGTGGCCCCCTTTTTGAACAGGGCGCCGGTGGGGCAGAGCTGCACGCATTTGCCGCAGTCGGTGCAGCTGGTGCTCTCCCCCCAGGGGCGGTCGAGGTCCGCCACGATCCGGCTGGTGACTCCCCGGCCGCACACATCCCAGGTATGGGCTCCCTCCACGGCATCGCAAACCCGCACGCAGCGCAGGCAAAGGATGCAGCGGTTGTGGTCCTGGGCGAAGCGTTCGCGGCTGGCGTCCATTTTCAACAGCTGGTGAAGGTAATCGAAGCGCACGTGGTCCACCCCCAGCCGGGCCGCCAGGCTCTGCAGTTCGCAATTGTTGTTCTGGACGCAGACGGCGCAGGTATGGGTGCGTTCCGCCAGCAGCAGCTCGACGATCATCCGCCGGTACTCGGCCAGAGTATCGCTGGCCGTGGTCACCACCAGCCCCTCACGAGCCTCGGTCAGGCAGGCCGGCACCGGCCGGGACGCCCCCTGCACCTCGACCAGGCACAGGCGACAGCCGCCCAGCGGTTCCAGACCGTCCAGGTGGCAGAGGGTCGGAATGTCGACGCCGTGCTCCCGGGCCACCTCGAGGAGCGTCTGCCCCTGCCGGGCGGTGAGCAACTCGCCATCCATGGTCAAGGTGAGGGCAGCCATCAGAGCGCCTCCCCGTCATGCCGGCCCGCGGCAATGCGGCGCAGCAGCTCATCCGCCAACAGGTGCACCGGCAGCTCGCTCATGGCGCAAATCCCGGCCGGGCAGCGGCGCTCCAACACGTGGGCCTGGTACTCCGCGCGGAACCAGTGCAGGGTCGAGAGCACCGGGTTGGGGGCCGCCGCCCCGAGGCCGCAGAGGGAGGTAGCCTTGACCATCCGGCAGAGCTGCTCCAGGTTCTCCAGGTCGCGGGGGACGGCGCTGCCATTGCCGATGCGGTTCAGCAGCCGGTAGATCTCGATGGTACCGGCCCGACAGGGGACACACTTGCCGCAGCTCTCGTCCAGGCAGAAATCCATGAAGAAGCGGGCCACATCGACCATGCAGCTGCGCTCGCCCATGACGATCAGCCCTCCGGAGCCCATGATCGAGCCGAGTGCCTGGAGATGCTCGTAGTCGACCGGGGTATCGAGCATGGCGGCCGGAATGCAGCCACCGCTGGGCCCGCCGGTCTGGGCCGCCTTGAACGCCACCCCGCCGGGAAGGCCGCCGCCGATCTCAAAAACGATCTCGCGCAGAGGAATGCCCATCGGCACCTCGATCAGCCCGCTGTTGACCACCTCGCCGCACAGGGCGAAGACCTTGGTGCCGCGGCTCTTGCCGTTGCCGATGGCGGCGAAGGCTGCCGGCCCCATGGTGAAGATGGCGGCGATGTTGCCGAAGGTCTCGACATTGTTGATCAGGGTGGGACAGCCCCACAGCCCCGCCTGCGCCGGATAGGGGGGACGGACGCGCGGCTGGCCGCGCCGGCCCATGATCGAGGCCAGCAGGGCGGTCTCCTCGCCGCAGACGAAGGCCCCGGCGCCGACCCGCAGATCGACCCGGAAGCTGAAGCCGGAATCGAGGACCCGGCTCCCCAGGATCCCCAGCCGCTCGGCATCACGGATCGCCTGGCGCAGCCGCCGGGCCGCCACCGGGTATTCGCTGCGCACGTAGAGGTAGCCCTGCTCCGCCCCGACGGCATAGGCGGCGATGGCCATCCCCTCCAGCACCCGGTGGGGATCGGCCTCCATCAGAGAGCGGTCCATGTAGGCCCCGGGATCACCCTCGTCGCCGTTGGCCACCACGTACTTGCGGGCGGCGCCCTCCTTGCGGACCAGCTGCCACTTGAGCCCGGTGGGATAGCCGCCGCCCCCCCGGCCGCGCAGGCCGCTGGCGGCGACGCCGTCGCAGACCTGGTCCGGGGTCAGCTCGTGCAGCACCCGGGCCAGGGCGGCATAACCGCCATAGCCGAGGTATTGCCGGATATCCTCCGGGTCGATCCGCCCGCTGTTGGCCAGCACCACCCTGGTCTGGCGACGGAAGAAGGGGAAGTCGTCCGGCAGACGGTTCTGCTCCGGCAGCAGGGTGTTGCCCAGTTGGGCCGCGAGAATGGCGACCGCCTGCTCCGGAGTGACCCGTTCATAGACCAAGTCGGCCTGCCCCGGGCGCTGCACCGTCAGCAGCGGCCCCCGGCTGCAGGGACCGAGACAGCCGGTGCCGACCACTTCCAGCTCCGCCGGAGAGCCGGCGGCGACCAGCCGCTCGCGCAGGGCGGCGGTCACCCCTTCCGCCCCGGCGGCCACGCAGGGGGTGCCGCAGCAGACCAGCAGGCGCAGCTGCATGGCCTGACGGCAAGCCTCGACCTGTGCCGCCAGTTCGGCCAGCTCAGCCCTGGTCATTCTGCACCCCCATCAACTTCTCCAGCTTGGCAACCGCCCCGGCCGGGGTTGCGGGGCCGCAGACCCGCTCGTCCAGGGTCAGCAGCGGCGCCAGACTGCAGTTCCCCAGACACCGCGCCGTGCCGAGGAAGAGCTTGCCGTCCTCGGTGGTCTGGCCGGCGCGCACACCGCAGTTCACCTCGAGGGCTTTGACGATCTCCCCGGCCCCCTTGACGTAGCAGGCGGTGCCGGTGCAGACGATGCAGCTGTGCTCGCCGCGGGGACGCAGGGTGAAGACGTGGTAGAAGGTGGCCACCCCGAACACCTGGCTCTCGGGGAGCTTGAGACTGGCGGCCACATGGGCCAAAATTTCGCGGCCCAGGTAACCGTAGGTTTCCTGGGCCGTATGCAGCACTTCGATGAGGGCGTCGGGCTGGTACTGCAGGCGCTTCATCGCCTGGTCGACCAGCTTCAGCCGGAGATCTTCCGACAGGATGGCTACATCGGGTTGGACGGACATTTACCCCCCGTTTGGAAACAATAAACATTACATCTTTTTCATAACATCTTTCCCCTGCGTGTCAATGCCGGCAACGCTCCCGTACCGATCACACCCTACGAATTTTTCATCGCCTTCCAGGCGTTGATCAGCCCGTTGGTCGAGGCGTCGTGGGATACCACCGGCTCACTGGTGCGCAGCTCCGGCAGGATGTTCCCGGCCAACTGCTTGCCGAGCTCCACCCCCCACTGGTCGAAGCTGAAGATATTCCAGATGACCCCTTGGACGAAGATCTTGTGCTCGTACATGGCGATCAGGCTGCCGAGGGTGCGCGGGGTCAGCTGCCGGACCAGGATCGAATTGGTCGGCCGGTTGCCGGCAAACACCTTGTAGGGCGACAGCGCTTCAATCTCCGCCGCGCTCTTCCCCGCGGCCCGCAATTCCGTTTCGACCTCCGCCGCATCCTTGCCGTTCATCAGCGCCTCGGTCTGCGCGAAGAAATTGGCCAGCAGCAGGAGGTGGTGATCGCCCTCCGGGTTGTGGGAAATGGCCGGAGCGATGAAATCGCAGGGGATCAGCCTAGTCCCCTGGTGGATCAACTGGTAGAAAGCGTGCTGGCCGTTGGTCCCCGGCTCCCCCCAGATGATCGGCCCGGTCTGGTAGCCAACCGGGTTCCCCGCACGGTCCACGGACTTGCCGTTGCTCTCCATGTCCCCCTGCTGGAAGTAGGCGGCGAAGCGGTGCAGGTACTGGTCGTAGGGGAGGATCGCGTGGCTGTGCGCGTCGCAGAAGTTGCCGTGCCAGATGCCGAGCAGCGCCAAGGATGACCGGGATGTTCCGCTCCAGCGGGGTCTCCCGAAAATGCCGGTCCATGGCGTGCGCCCCCTCCAGGAGTTCCCGGAAGCGGTCGAAGCCGACGGTGCAGGCGATGGAGAGGCCGATGGCCGACCAGAGGGAATAGCGGCCGCCGACCCAATCCCAGAAGCGGAACATGTTCTGCGGATCGATGCCGAAGGCCTTCACTGCGGCTTCATTGGTCGACAGGGCGACAAAATGGCGGGCAATGTGCGCTTCGTCGCCGGCGTGGGCCAGGAACCAGCGGCGCGCCGTGGCGGCGTTGGCCATGGTTTCCTGGGTGGTGAAGGTCTTGGAGGCCACCAGGAAGAGGGTCTGTTCCGGGTCGAGTTCGCGCAGGGTCTCGGCCATATGGGTGCCGTCGACGTTGGAAACAAAATGTGCCCGGAGGTGCGGCTGGCGATAGGCCTTGAGCGCCTCGGTCACCATGACCGGGCCGAGGTCGGAGCCGCCGATGCCGATATTGACGATGTCTTTCACCGGTTTGCCGGTGTAGCCGCGCCACTCCCCGGCGATGACCCGCCCGGCAAACCGTTCCATCTGCGCCAGTACGGCATTGACCTCGGGCATCACATCCATGCCGTCGACCAGGACCGGGGTGTTGGCGCGGTTGCGCAGGGCGGTGTGCAGCACCGCCCGCCCCTCCGTGGCATTGATCGGCTCGCCGGCGAACATCTGCCCGATGGCGTCAGGGAGCGCGGTCTCCCTGGCCAGGTCGAACAGCAGCTGCATCGTCTCGGCGGAGACCCGGTTCTTCGAGGTGTCGACCAGCATCTCCTCGAAGCGCAGCGACATCCGCTCGAACCGCCCTGGCTCTTGCCTGAACAGCTCGCGCATCGAAGTGTTGCCCATGGCCTGGCGATGCTGGACGAGCTGCAGCCAGGCGGCGGTCGTTTGGGGATTGATCGATTTGAGCATGGGTTCAGGCACCTCCTGGGTTCACCGCTTGACCAGCTGCGCGCCGGCAAGCGACCACGGCGAAGGGCCGGGCCGGACGGGCAGCACCATTTTTGAAACTATCGGCCAAAACGCGCCGGTTGGCAACTGCCTGTTGTATAACGCACGAAGGCCGGCCCGATGGGGCCGGCCTTCGTGCGTTACCGCCGGATGCGTCTTACTTGGCGATCTGCAGCTTGCGCTTCTCGGTGTAGAGCAGCCGGACGAACTCGTATTCGAAGGGCGAACCGCTCTTGTAGTAGCGGAACGGCTGGCGGTGCCGGGCATCGACCGCCTTGACCCCCTGATAAGGGAGCGCCAGGTCGTTATGCTCGAAATTGAGCGGGTCGACAACGGTAAACGCCGCCGCATCGGCCACCAGGCCGGTGGTGTCGCGCAGGTTCGACGGGCCCATCACCGGCAGGACGATATACGGGCCGTTGCCGACCCCGTAACGGCCGAGGGTCTGGCCGAAGTCCTCGTCCTGGCGCTGCAGCTTCCAATGGGTGGCGGGATCCCACAGGCCGGCAATGCCCACCGTGCTGTTGATCACGAAGCGCGACAGGGTGATCCCTGCCGATTTCGGCTTGAGTTGCAGCACCCCGTTGGTGAAGTTGCCGAACTCGCCGATGTTGTCAAAGAAGTTTGACACCCGCTGCTCGACATAGTCGGGCATGATGAATTCGTAGGTGTTGACCACGGGGAGGAAGAGGAAGCGGTCGAAGTTGTAGTTGAACCGGTAGAGCCCCCGGTTCACCGTTTCGATCGGGTCGGACACGGCCAGCGGGCGGACTGCCCCGGGTTTTTCGAAGTCGCTGAGGTTGTATTTGGCCCGTTCGGCCGGCACCTTGGCGGCGCACCCGGAGAGCAGGGCGAGGCCGGCCAGGAGGCAAAGGAAGTGCATGCGTTTCATGGTTTCTCCTCCCATCGGCTTCATGGCCGGGCAAAGTAGTTGGTCAGGGCCGCCGCCACCTCGCGGTGGTCAATGTTGCCGCAATGGCCCCCATTGGGGTAGATCGTGGCCCGGGCACCGAACAGCTGGCGCAGGTATTCAAGTTCCTCTGCCGCCAGGATGATGTCGTCCTGGTTGGTCAGCACGCCGATCTTGGCCGCTTGCTTGAGGTAGCTTTCGATCGACTTCAGCCCCACGCCGTCGATCAGCGCCTGGCGGGTCAGCTGCGGGTTGCGGGCCTGGGCGGCCGGCAGCAGGAATTCGTCGAGGTACTTGACGAAGGAGATGCGCATCACGGTCCGCTGATAGTCGGTGAGCGAGTCGCTGTTATTGAGCTGCGCCCCCTTGGGGACGACGAACCCTGCCTTGGTCATCACGTCCGAAGTGAAGATCATGTTGGCGGCGGAGAAGCGAAAGTCGAGGCCGATGGTGGCCTTGAGATTTTCCCCTTTCGGCGGTTCGGGCATGCCGCGGTAGATGTTGTAGAGGAAGTTGTGGTCGAACTTGACGAAATCGCCGGCGCTGTAGATTTCGGCCAACTTGTTCAACCTAGCGCGCATGAAGGCGCCGGTCTGTTCGATGCCCCCCGGGACGTTGTCCTCCAGCATGTGGTCGAGCAGGTTGGCCGACGTGAACAGGCTGACCGCCGGGTTGATCATCAGCACCTTCTTGAAGTTGAACGCCTTCTGCTCCTCGTCGAGCAGGCTGACGAAAGCGGCCTGCGAGCCGCCGAGGCTGTAGCCGGTCAGGTAGAAGTCGCTGACCTCGATGTCGCCCTTGATCTTTTCCATGCACCTTCTGCATGACCCGGTAGAGGTCGCGGGCATCTTCCTTGATGATCCCCGGGGTCGCCGACTCGGAAGCGGCGACCACGAAGTTGGCGTGGGTCGGCGAGGAGATGCTGACCACGTGGAAGCCGGCCCGGTAGAAGATGCTCTGCAGGTCGAGCATCTTGTCGGAGTTGAAGCCGGCGCCGGTGCCGGCAATGACGAAGATCAGCGGGGCTTTGCCTTTCTGGGGGGCCAGCGCGCAGCGCAGCTGGTCGTTGTACCAGAACAGGTCGGGGACCTTGCGCTCGGGGAAGATGGTCAGGTCGAGCAGTTTGACCGGGATATCCTCGACCAGGGCGACTTTCTGCGCATCGGGCGTGCCGAGGATGGTCGCCACGTACGGATCGGCGAAGGGGAAATCGTAGCCGCCGGTTGCGGCCTGTGCCGGCAGCTGCGACAGGAGCAATCCCGTCAGCAGAGCCCAAGTGAACAGCACTTTTCTCATGGCATCTCACTTTCTGTGGTTATTGAACCAGACGATTGGATCGCGATACTTCGTCAGCATGTTTAATGTTTGCCGCAGTAGGGGAAAGCATTCTCCCATCGGTTCAAAGCGTGATTATCTACAGAACCCTAATAAAATTCAATATATATTTCGTGATTCGGGCGAGCCGCCACCCTTGCATGAGACCGGCCGACTTGAAGCGCAGGATGCCCGCGCGAAGCAGGCCGGGCCCCGTTGGTCATTTTTCTGTTACAATGAGCCTTTGGGTATCCGACGTTCGTGCCTCTCAAGCGCCTCGGCGGGAGCAACTGGCAAATCGCGCGTCCGGCCATTTTCACGCAAACAGCCACAGAAAGGAGCTTTGTCATGCACCGAACACTGGTCACCGTGCTGTTGGGTTTCATGCTGTTGTTCCCCGCAGTCGCGGGGGCAGTCACCGCGGATGATTTTCTGGTGAAGGACACGCAGAGCCTGATCAATCTCTGCACCGCCCCGCCGGAGGACCCGCTCTATGGAGAAGCGCTGCACTTCTGCCACGGCTACCTGGTGGGGGCCTTCCACTATTACACCGTGACCCATGCTACTCCCGACACCAAGCCCCTGTTCTGCATCCCCGAACCAAAACCATCGCGAAATGATACGATCGGGCGTTTCATCGCTTGGGCCAAGGCCCGTCCGCAATATCTCAAGGAAGTCCCCGTCGAAACGGAGTTCAGGTTCCTGACCGAAGCCTGGCCCTGCAAGTAACCATGCGGAACGACCGAAAGGAGCTGATCATGATGAAAACCATCGTTGCGGCCATATTGTCATTGAGCCTCGCGTGCGCAGGCTGCGCGGGGATGTCGGATACCCAGCAGCGCACCTTGAGCGGTGCGGCGATCGGCACCGCGGCCGGGGGGATCATCGGCGCCGTGGCCGGTAATACCGGGATGGGGCTGGCGATCGGCGCGGCCGCCGGTGCCGGCAGCGGCTATCTGTACGGGAAACACAAGGAAACCGAGCAGGCAGCCTATCAAAAAGGGGTGCAGGACGGCAAAAAAGCTCAATAAACGACTGCCCCGGCTCGAAGCGGTCCCCTTGCCAACTCCTCGTGGCGATCGATCAGGGATTTGCTTTCCACGTATGATTAGGCTAGAATTAACCGATAGCAATGTGCCGAAAGGTTTTTCGGCCCCCCAACTACGTCAGCTATTTGGAGGAAACCATGAAGATGTCGAGATTGTTCCTTGCTGGCCTGTTGGCGATTTCACTCTGTGCCGCGCCGGCCTGGGCAATGGAGCATACGTTCGGCCTGGGTGCCGGGTTCGCTCCCGACTACGAAGGCTCCGAAGACAGCAAGGGCGTGCCGATGCTGATGTTGAAGGGCAACTACGACAGCGGTCGTTCCTTCACCCTGATGGGCCCCAATCTGAGGGTCAATGTCGTGCCGAGCAAGCTCTACAGCTTTGGTCCGGTACTGAACTATCGCATGGAACGCGGTGATGTCGACAATAACCGGGTCGATGCCATGAAGAATATTGACGCCGCCTTCGAAGCCGGCATCTTCGGCGGCATCGATATGAGCAACTGGCTGCTCGGCGCAGAGCTCCTCGCCGACGTTTCCAACGAGCACGACGGCTTGCTCGCCAAGCTCTCCGCCGGCTACCGCTGGAAGGCGGCGGCCGATCTGACCGTGACCCCCAGAGTGTTCACCACCTTTGCCGACGACGACTACATGGACACCTACTTCGGGATCAACTCCGGCAACCGCGGTTCCAGTGGTCTGCCCGACTTCAAGGCCGATTCCGGGCTCAAGGATGTCGGTTTCAACCTGGTCGTCAACTACACCCCCTGGGAAAATTGGGGGATCATGGGTCTGTTGTCGTACAGTGCCCTGCTGAATGATGCCAAGGACAGCCCCATCGTCGATGACGAAGGGGATGACAAGCAGATGTATTTTGGCCTGATGGGCACCTATCGCTGGGGGAGCAAGTAGGGGCGGCCCGGCTGAACTGCTTTTTGCCCTGAAAAACCGGAGGCCGGCTGCTTGAACGCAGCCGGCCTCATTTGTTCATTTTATCCTGCTTGCTCACACCCCCGGGTTTTTGACCACCACGAAGAAATCCCCCTGCTTCACGTAGAAAATCTTATCGAAGCGGTAGTAGTTCTCCCCTTGATGCTCGATCTCCACGGCATACTCCGGGATGGACGGCACTTTGGCTCCCGGCGGGGCATCGACGGTCACGTAGAGCGTCTGGCCGTTGCGGGTGATCTGCTGGTAAAAGACGTGGTTGCTGAGATAGTACTCCTTGCCGCCGACGGTCATCTTGTGCGGGCCGGGGATCGATGGCAGTTCCGCTCCGGCCGGCGGGGCGGTGACGATATATTTGACCTCACCGGCGTTGTAAGCCGGCTGATACCACACGGAGTTGCAGTAGTAGTAGGTGGTCTGGCCGGTGGCCTGATTGATGACCACGGTCTTCTGGCACGGCGGCGTGTTGTCCATGTAGAAGGAATAAGAGACCGTGGATACCGGGTAGCCGTACCACCAGGGGGAATACCAGTGGTCGTCCCAGTGGTCGTGGTACTCGTCGTCGATACCAGTCCTGCCAGTCCTCGCGGGCCTCGTTGCGGTAGTCCTGCCGGTCCTCGCGGCGTTGGTCGCGGTTGTCCTGGCGATCCTGCTGGTTTTGCCCGTCACCACGGCTGGGGAGTTGATTCGCTCTCAATCCGCCGCTCTCCTGATATTTCTGGCGCAATTGATCCTTCTGTGAGGAAGTCAGGTTCTGACCACGCTCGCCGGCGGGGCGTTGCGAAGCTACGGCGCCAGCCCCGGCGGACGGTTGCTGGCTTGGGCGCTGCCCCTGGCTGAGGCGGTCACCACCGGCGGCCGGCAGTTGCCCGACTGATGGCCTTGCCCCGCTGCCGCCGGCCGGAAGCTGGCTCGGCAGACCCTGGCTGAGACGGTCGCCACCGGCGGCGGGCCGCTGGGTGGCCATGCGGTCCGACACCTGCCCCTGGGACGGCCGGGTGACGGCCCCGGTCGATGGGCGGTTGTAACTTCCCCCCGATGGACGGGAGATGTCCCGGGTCGACGGCCGGGCGCTATTGCGGATCGAGCCGTAACTGCCCCCGCCACCACCGCCGCCGCGGGAAAAACCCCCGCCGCCACGGCCGCCACCGCCGCCGCCACGGCCGCCCCCGCCCCCTCGACCGCCACGGGCTTCGGCGTACTCGGCGAGGGTCCAGGACGTCAGGCAGAAACCAATGAGCAGGATGATGAATGCTCTCCAGTTCATGGCTGGCCTCCTTTCTCGGCGGTGCGCGGCATCGGCACCAGCAAGTCGATCCATTGCGACCCGGCCGGTACGGCAAAGGTGAACATCTCTTCGTTGAACTTCTCCGGGGTCTCCCACAGATCGAGCAGCGCGACGGACTGCGGCGTGCCGGGGAGTTCCCGGTAGCTGATGACCAGCTTGCGGATGAAAGGTTTGGGCCCCTGCTCGACCCAGATCTGCCAGTCGACGGTCTCGCCGCGGAAGGCCAGCTGCTTGCACGGGCGACCGTTCACCAGACTGTCGCCGACGACGTCGGCCTCGAAGGCCCGCTCGGCAACGGGGTTGAGGTCGCTGTAAAAGAGGTCGGCCACCGGCATCGGATCCTTGAACAGCCCTTCGAGCAGGTCGAGGGTGCCGTCGATGGTCGCAGGCGCCTTGAACCGGGTGTGCAGATTTTTCGAGAGCTCGGCCAGGCTGAGCATCTTGCCATCGTACCAGAACTGGCGGTGGCGGCCGTCGTCGAGAAACACATCGGCAAAGAACCGGTCGGGGCGCTGCAGGTAGATGTCGCCGTGCTTCTCGAACTGGAGGAGGCGGTCGTCCTCCTGGAGCACGTCGTAGACCACCGACGCCTTGATGTGGAAACGCGGCAGGGCGGTGAGGAAGTCCGACGCCCGTTTCAGTTCGGCCATGGCTTCGGGGTCGCGCAGGTCGTCGTCATCCGCTTCCGCGGCGACTGCCGCCGTGGCGGGCACCGGCGCGACGGCCGGAGCCGGGTCGGGATCGGCGGCAACGGCGGCGCACGGCAGCCAGAGCAACAGACCGAGCAAGCAAAGGGTTTTCCATGTACAGCGTTTCATGCGGGTGCCTTTCGGTATGGAATGCATTTTTTATTCGGCTAATTATGACGCTCCACGGTTCGCAAGGCAACGTATTTTCGACGAACGGCGCTTGTGCCGAGCACTTCAACCCCGGCATGACGCTTTGTCCGAGACCGGTTCGCAGCGGCAGCCTTCGATGCAAATCACTGTTGCCTGCGACGGGTTGTCATGCTAACTTTTCATGGTAATTTTCTCGATCCGGCGGATAGCTCCGCAAACCCTTCTGGAGAATGTTCATGAGATACCTGAATCTGTGCGGCATCGTGCTCGCCACCGCCTTGACCCTGACCCTGGCCGGCTGTTGCTGCGGTGGCACCGACACGGAAACCAAGATCATCGAAAAGCAGCCGGTCTCGACCGCCCCCGTTGGGGAGGAACTGATCAAGCTCAAGGAGGCCCGCGACAAGGGGGCGATCTCCGAGCAGGAGTATGAAGCCGCCAAGAAGAACCTGCTGAAACAGTAGCCATTCCTTCACCTTCATGGCGACTTATAGCAAGAGCCGGGCGATCAGCGATCTTCCCGGCTCTTGGTTTATCCGCCTCCGGCCGGCCCACCTGCTCCTCGGCCTGGCCCTGTGCTCGGCCGTGCCGGCAACGACCCTGGCGATGACCGCCGGCATGCGCGGCCCGCGGCAACCGCTGGAGGGGCCGCCGGCCGCCGGACGGCCGCCGTCTCCGGGGGTCTCCCGCCAGGCATTGATGACCCCGATCCGCTGGTTCCAGAACTACGTGTCGCCGATGGACGGCCCGCGCTGCCAGTTCCACCCCACCTGCTCCGCCTTCGGCTACACGGCGGTGCGCGACCACGGGCCCGGGCACGGCCTGCTGATGACCGCCGATCGCCTGCTGCGCTGCTCCTATCTGACCGATGCCGAAAACTATCCGCACCGGCCGGACGGGAAGTTGGCCGACCCGGTGGCCGGCAACCTCCTGGAGGAGTGATGTTGCGCTGCCTGAAGCTGCTGAGCACCCTGGCCATTGGGCTGGCGCTGCTGGCCGGCCCGGCCCGGGCGGAACCGCGCACAGTCGTCATCACCGACGAGGTCCAACTGGGCCTCGGCGACGCCTTCATGGCCGACGGCGAATACTACCGCGCCGTCACCGAGTACCTGCGCTACCTCTACCTCTTCCCCGCTGCCGAGCGTGCCCCTTACGCCCTGCTGCAGATCGGCCTGGCCCACTTCCGCGGCGGCGAGTACCCGCGGGCCATCGACTACTTCGCCCGCGTGCGCGCCACCTATTCACCCGAGTATTTCTCGGCGGCGGCCTACCACGAGGGGCTTTGCTATGAACGGCTGAACCAGCCGGACAAGGCCCGGGACGCCTTCGAGCGGGCGGTGGTGTTCGACACCGTCGCGGCCCCGGCCCGCGAGGCACTGCTCGGCAAGGCCCTCGACCGGGTCCGCCAGGGGGATCTTGCCGGCGGGCGCACCGAGCTCGAGCGCTTCCGCGGGCTCTACCCGGAGGAACCGCGAACCGACCGTGTCACCAAAGCGACGGCGATGATCGACGAGCAGGCCGCCGCGCCCCGCAAGTCGCCGCTGCTGGCGGGGGCCCTCTCCGCCGTCATCCCCGGCAGCGGCCAGGCCTACGCCGGCAACTACCGGGACGGGCTGGTGGCCCTGCTGGTCAACGGCCTGTTCATCGCCGGCACGGCCGTAGCCATCGACCAGGAGAACTACGCCACTGCGGCGGTGGTCGGGGGGATCGGCCTCCCCTTCTACCTGGGGAACATCTACGGGGCGGCCAACGCCGCCAACAAGTGGAACCTCGCCCTGCACCGGGATTTGCGTGACCGTCTGGCGGTCACCCTCGACTATCGCTACTGACGATCCGCCGCAAAGGGGCCGCCGGCCAATTGGAGGAATAAGCCATGTGGAGCCTGTTTCATTCGATCTTCGGGATCCCCGAAGAAGATGAGCGTTATCCTGAAAAGCTGGTGGACGCGGCCATTGAGCGAGCGGTGGACGGCACCGACCCGTGGCTGCGCGGCCTCTCCGGCTATCGCAAAAAACTCCGCCCGGCGGTTATTGCCGCCATCGACCACGTGGTGACGCTGGTCGACTCCCTGGCGCCGCCACGGCCGGCCACCCGCGATGGCTACGGCCGCGACCCCCTGTTGCAGGCGATGTTCCTCTCGTCGGAGCAGATGCAAAAGGTCATCCATGACCAGCTGGCGGCCCAGCCGGTCGAGGGCGACGCGGTCTGCGCGCTGCTGGTCATGGAGCTGGAACAGCGCGGCATCTTTGGCGTCGACCTGGTCGGCGACACGGTGGTGCGCGACGTCGCCCAGGTGACGGTGAGTTTTGCCAACCACCGCCTGGTCGACCCTACCGGCAGCGAGGCGATGACCCGGCGCCACCTCAAACGGCGGGCCTTCGACCATCTGCTGGGGCTGGCCCTGCGGGAGATGGCGGCGACCAAAGAGATCCGCGAGGGGCTCGACAACCGGCGCACCCTGCTGCAGGCCAAGCTCGACGTGCTGCAGCGCGGCGCCTGGGGATTCGACCTCGGTGCGCCGCAGAAACCAGACAAGATCGTCGATGTCGAGACACAATTGGCCGAAATCGAGGCACAGCTGAAACTCGTCGGCGACGATGGCGGGGCACTGGAGGTGGCGCTGGGGCTGCTGATCGACGTCCTCGGCCGGCCCCAGGAGCATTTGTGGGCGAGCCGGGGGAACTTGGCGGTGGACCGCATGGGGATCAAGCGGGCCGCGGCCAGCGAAGAGGCCCCGGAACTGACCCTGGAACAGCTGCACAACGCCGAGGGGCGCAACGTCGTGGTGACCCTGGTCGAAATCGAGCGGTAACAATAACCACCAGAGGAGCAAAGCATGCTGTCCAAATGGATTTGTACCGGACTGATCAGCCTGGCCTGCTGCGTCCGGGCCATGGCCGCCGACCCGGCGGAACTTCAGGTCAAGGCGGTGAAGCCGGGAGCGGTCGTCAGTGTGGACCGGGTCATCGAGGACGGCAAGGTGCTGGTCAGCGTGGCCGACGCCGGGAAAAACCCCCTGTTCGGCCTGGGGAGCAAGGACTTCGCCGTCACCCAGGCGGGGCGTACCGCCCGGATCGTCGCGGTGCAGCCGATCGCCGAGAGCCTGGAGGTGCCGCGTCACATCGTCCTGGTCCTCGACAACTCCGACTCGATGCGGCAGCGCAAGGCCGTCCAGCCGCTGCTCGATGCGGCGGACGAACTGTTCAGGATCGTGCGCCCCATCGACCAGGTGCACCTGGTGGTCTTCGACGACCGCGCCACGGTCAGGATGGGCGGGCGCGACCTGCACGTGCGGACCTTCGCGGCCAGCAGTGCCAAGGCGCTGAAAGACTACGTCAACGAAGTGTACAGTCGCGGCATGACCAGCAACACGGTGCTGTTCGAGGGGATGCTGGCCGGCCTCGACCTGATCGGCCGGATGCCCGCCGGCGAACCGAAGTTCATGGTGGTCTTTTCCGACGGCGAGGACCTGAACAGCGCCTGCAAGCCGGCCGACGTGCTCAACGCCGCCAGGGGGCTGGCGCGCTTCGACGCCTACACCATCGACTACATGCCGGGGCTGGCCGTCGACCCGTTCCTGGCGGAATTCGCCGGCCAGAACCGGGGAAAAATCTGGAAGGCGGCTTCGGAGACCAGCCTGGTGCCAATCTTCCAGGCGGTGGCCACCAGACTGAATTACTATTACGTGGTCAACTACATTTTCCCGATGAAGGGGAGCCTCGCCGTCTCTCCCGCCAGCCTGACCGTCGAGGAGTACCGGGCCATCGATGCCTCGCCGCCCGCCGAACCGGGGGCGGCAGACGCGGCCGCAGCCGAGCCAACCAGGGTCACCTCGCTGGCTGCCAGCATCGATGCCACCTCCCTGACCCTGCGTCCCACCGTCGATTCCGCCTACGGCATCGAGCGCTGGAAACTCGCTATTGCCAACGGCTTCGAGAAGCTGGCCACGTTGTCCGGCAAGGGGATGCCCGCGGCGGAGACCGTGGTGCCGCTGCGCAGCGACCGGCTGTCGGAGCTGGGCGCCGCCGGCGACATCACCGTCACCATGGAGCTGCAGGATCGCAAGGGACAGACCCTGGTGCTGACCGGTCCGCCGGTCAAGGTCAATTTCCTCCAGACCCGGGGGAGCCTGGCCGTTGCGCCGGCCACCCTGACCGTGGAGGAGATCCGGACCATCGACGCCTCGCCGATGCTCGGCCACGTCTACTTTGCCGAGGGCTCGAGCGAAATCCCCGCCCGGTACCAACGCCTCGCCGGACCGCAGGAGACCGCGGCCTTCGACGAGCAGGCGTTCCGCGACACCCTCGACAAGTACACCCAGCTGCTGAACATCGTCGGCAAACGCTTGACCGATCACCCGACGGCGACGATCACCCTGACGGGGTGCAATGCCGACAGCGGCAAGGAGAAGGGGAGGAGGAAGCTTTCCGGACAGCGGGCCGAGGCGGTCAAAAGCTACCTGCAGACGGTCTGGGCGATCGCCCCCGAGCGGCTGCGGGTCGAGGCCCGCAACCTGCCGGAGATGCCGAGCACCAGCCGGCTGAAAGAGGGGCAGGCGGACAACCGGCGGGTGGAAATCCGCTCCAGCGACCCGGCGATCCTCGACCTGGTCAGGAGCACCTATCTCGCCACCCGCATCGACAGCTCCGGGCTGACCCTGCGCTCGGCGGTCGAGGCGGTCCACGGCATTGCGCGCTGGCAGGTGACCGTCACCAACAGCCGCGAGAAGCTGGCCGAGCTGGGCGGCGAAGGCCCGCCCGCGGCGGAACTGACGGTGCCGCTGCGCACCGGCAGCCTCGTTGAACTGGCCGGCGGCGGCGACATCACGGTGACCATGGCACTGCAGGACCGCAGGGGGCAAGCCCTGGCACTGACCAGCCGGCCGGTCAAGGTCAACTTCCTGCAGACCAGCGAGCGGCTGGCCCTGAAGCAGGATTTCCGGGTCCAGGAAAAATACGCCCTGATCCTCTTCGACTTCGACAGCGATGCCATCGACGCCCGCAACCAGACGATCGTCGACACCATCGCGGCGCGCATCCGGGAACTGCCGCTGGCGACCGTCGAGATCGTCGGTCACACCGACAACCTCGGCAAGGAGGCCTACAACCGCAAATTGTCGGAGCGGCGCGCCCAGGCGGTCTACCGACTGCTGGCGGCGGCCGGCGGAGATGCCACCGGCGAGCGGATCCGCCAGACGGGGGTCGGCCCCGACCAGCCGCTGTACGACAATGCCACCTCGGAGGCCCGGGCCTTCAACCGCACGGTGACTATCACCCTGGAGTACCTGGCGGGGGAATGAGCTAAATTTTTGTTTTCATTCGGCGCCAAATATCGGCAAGATAGGCAAGGTGCGTGAGGGAGTAAATAGTAGTCTGGTGACGCTCCCGGTCTTCAAAACCGGTGGGGGCCGTATCCCGGCCCCGGTGGGTTCGATTCCCATTTACTCCCGCCAATAACAAAAACAGGGATTTAGGCGTCTTGCCTAAGTCCCTGTTTCCATCTTGCCTCGCTCCGCACCCGAAATTTCCAGGCGAAAATGTCATGCAGCCGGATACCCGAATCGGCTGCTGACAACCCTGACGGCATTGCTCAGACCCTTCTCCTGTCGGTTTCACCTTGCCGCAACAAGTTGCGGCTGCCGTCCCGGCGAGGCCTTCTGGAAAATGCATTTCAGAAAATCGCCAATCAACGGATCCGTGTGCCGCCCGGGAAGCAACGCCACACTCCTCCCCCGTTGACGTTCAAAACCATCGATCCGGCAATCGACCAATTGGCCGAGAGCAATGGAGTCACCAACCAAGGCACGCGACACAAAGGTAATCCCCTCCCCCGCAATGACCGAATTGATAGTGAACCGTAGATCGTCGGAAATAACCATCCCTTCAAAATCGGCAAAATCAATCCCCTTGCGGGTGAAGTTCAGACGCAGCAGTTCCTTTGAGCTGCAGCCGTCGCGGCGAGTAAAAAGCCGATAACGGGTCAACTCGGCCAGGTCGGCATAACCATTAACATCAAGGGTTACCGATCCGGCAGGCGCCACCAGCAAAACCTCGTCGTCCGGGAGGATAAACCGGTCGAGGTCGGCGAACTCCTGATCGGCACAGTGTTCGATGACGGCCAGGTCGAATTCGTCATTGCGCAGACTGCGCAGCGCCTCCAGCGGTTGCAGAAAGATGAACTTGAGGTCGGCCACATCGGCGTGCGCGCGGACAAAGTCGTTGAGCACCTGTGAAAGGTAAGCCATGCCGAAGGTCGGGGTGCAGCAGATGGTCAGACGCTTTTCTTTGCTCAACCCTTTGAGGCTGTCGGCCAACTCTCGCTCCTTGAGAAGGATTTCGCGGGCTTTGGTCAGAACCAGCTGGCCGGCCGGGGTGAGTTCCAGACCCAGCCCGGAGCGGTCGAGCAACTGCTGGCCGAAGTGCTCTTCGAGAAACTTGATGCGCTGGGAAACCGCCGACTGGGTGATATGCAGGACCTCCGCGGCCCGCGAAAAACTCCCTTCTTCAACGGCTGTAACCAGCGTTTTCAGATAGCGGCTTTCCACGATTTGTGACCGGCCCCACCAAGGAAGGATTAATAAGAGTTGCTAATGCTCGCCATGAAAACGTTTCGTTTTGTCGTTTTCAAAGAAACTTCTAACATACAGAAGGATAAATAGTCCACTAGGGCATAGGGTGCCTTCTCCAACGATTTGATGGCGGGAACGAAAGGAGGTAGAGCCCGCGCACCCGTGTCATTTCTGCGTCTTAATGGGAAGCAAAACGTGAAAGGAGAATTCATGGAACGGAAGTCCAGAACCAGCGCCTCGCAGCTGGTCAGGGTCATCCCCCTGGTACTGCTCGTCGCCGCCTGCGCGACCGGCGCCATCCGGGAGAAGATTCTGAGCCTGCCGCAGATCGAGGGCGCGACTCCGGTGGGCCAGACGGCCTGCGCGGAGTGTCACGAGGACGCCGCCAAAAAGATGGCAAAGAACGTTCACGGCCGCCTTGCCGACTTCGAGTTGATGGGTGGCACCGGCGGCTGTGAGGCCTGCCACGGCGGCGGCAGCCTGCACGTCAAGGCAGCCGGCAACGGCCAGATCCTCAAGTTCGGGGAACTCCCCCCCGAGGAATCCGCCGCGGTCTGCGCCAAGTGCCACAGCAGCGGCAAACTGATGGAGTGGACCCACGGCGAGCATGCCCTTGCCGACGTCGCCTGCGGCGACTGCCATGCCATCCATGGTGGCGAGAAGTTCGCTGAAGAAGCAGGAGCCGGAGCTGTGCTACGGCTGCCACCAGGAGCAGATGGCCAAGGCCAGCTTCCCGTCGCACCATCCGATCAAGGAAGGGAAGATGGTCTGCTCCGATTGTCAGAACCCGCACGGCGAACTGCAGACCGAAGAGCTGGAGCCCGTCGACCTGGTGCAGTCGAATGCCACGCCCGCTACCAGGGGCCGTTCGTCTTCGAGCTTGATCAGGTCGGGGAAGATTGCTCGCTGCCACGACGTGGAGGGCATGATGGGCGACGATGTGCTGGTGCAGAACGAGCCATTCCTCTGCCTGCAGTGCCATGAGAGTCACTTCCACAAAAAAAAAAAAAAAGGGCTGAATAAAAAATGCCCCCGTACCGGAGGGGGTAGTCGGAAAAAAAAAAAAAGATGGACTCAGCGCCGCACCCAAACTGAGTCTGGAATACCTGAGCAAGGATTTCTGGCTCGAGATCGACGCCGACGTCAATGGCCCGCGCGACCAGAAAGCAGAGCTCAATGCAGACTTCTCCCGAGTGTTCCGACTCAACATGGAATACCAGGTGATGGAGCACTGGCTCGATCATGACAATCTCGAACACCTCGGCGCCTCCATGCGCGGCGACACCGGCGGCAACCAGCCCGTCGTGACGACCGACCGAACTTATGCCGAGCTCAATGCTCTGATTGAGCCCGATCGAGCGGTCGCAGGCTTCAAGCCCGTAGGATACGACCCCACGGTTGCCTACATCAACGAGATGAGCAACAACTACCTGATCACCCGGCGCGAATGGAAGAACGAGGCGGAACTGACCGTTCCACAACTCCCCAACGTGACCTTCCATGCCGGGGTTCGGGTTGAGACCCGCGAGGGACTGCAGCAGGCGATCACCATGAGCAAGTGCACCAACTGCCATGTCCACGGCCGATGGCAAGAGGGTTGATGAGCGCACCGAGGAGGTCACCTCGGCGCGAAGGGCAGTTCGTCATGTGACCGTCGACAGAATATCTCATGGGTCAATTCGATGCGAGCGGATCCTTCCAGAGTTTTCATGCGGCACGTCAACGAAAAATCACGGTGTGGGGGTATATGGCATTAATTGCTCTTTAAGGACTCGTCTACAGCGACACGGCGGTCCCGGGAAGGAAGCCACACCATAAAGCACGGCTTGATCTGGCACGCGACACCACATGTCGGCCACTATGTCAAGGCAGACATCGAAAAGGAAAAGGCCGGGGAGGCAGGAACTTACTCCCTTGACAAAAGTACGCTTTCGAGCGAGTTGGAATCGTTTTTCCTCAAGGGTGCCACCCGCATCGGCGGCCTGCGCCTGACCATGCGCGGCGGGACCTACGAGATTGACGGACCGGACTATTATGTCACCTTCCCGGATCGGGATGACATGCTGGCAGCCGATGGTGCACCGAGCACTTACGAAAATCAGGATTTCGACAATCCCGAGCATTTCGAGTCGGCCGAATCCCGCAAAGTCACGGAATTCGGCATTGACGGGGTCTATCGTCTGCCCAAGGTGGACCACGCTGCGCCTCGGCTACGAATACGAAGACGTTGAGCGCGACGAGGAGGAGTTGGGCGAAACCGAGACCAACACATTCAAGGTTATTGTCAAGTCCGTGAACAAGAAATTCCCGGCAGATATTTGACTGTCAGGACATACTTTTCACTGGAAGACGACACCGGCAACGCGGACCGGCGACCGTCCGCTTTATCCGGGGCTGGCTTGGCTTGAGACCGCCGACTACCAATACGTCTCATCAAATCCGGCCAGCGGTTCCGTCTACTATTCGAACAGCGTCTATCCGAACCGGACGCTCGATGCTACCAAGCTGTGCGATGAAGTCCACGAAGGCGAATACTTCGGCCAACTGGGCAACGACCCCCAATATGGCCGCCACGGTCTTTGCCCGGGTGCGCATGGAAGAGAATGACGAGGTCGGTTACGAGCAGGACACCTACGTGCCGGGCGTTTCCTTCTACTATGCACCCAGCGACAAGGTGAACCTGACCTTGGCGTACACCCTTAACAAGCAAGATACGGAGAACCGGGCCTGTGTCGGCTGGTACCATGGCTGAGCGAACATCATCCAATCGGCCCGGTGTGGGTGGCTGCGCACCCCAGGAATGTAGTCCGAAGTCAACACCAGCCATGCTGAATGCAGCTACCAAAAACTTCAAGAACACCTCTGTATTTTTACCAAGGCGAAGATAGTTATTGAGTTCGCAAATGTAACAGGTGATTTCATAAATTCAAACGGTTCAGATGCTGCTGATCTATCGTGTTACGCTGCTGACCTGTCAATGGCGAGATCGACAGTTATCTGACCTTTCCTATCGATGATCACCTTGCCGCAACGAGTTGCGTGCTGTCTCACCGCATCGATGACCTATCTGGATAAAAGGATTGAGGAGTATGCTAGAGCGACGAAGACGGCAGTGCCGACATGGCTACATCGGCTTTGCCCCACTCCTGCGACGCGTTAGAGGACGTTTAAACCCATTTGCCGGCGGGAAACCGCCGGGCCGCATTTTTGCAAAAACTTGCAATCTGAAGGTCGTTCCGCAGGCGCCACCAGCAAGAGTTCGTCGTCCGGGAGGGTGAACCTGTCGAGGCCGGTGAAATCCTGATCGGCAAACGGCTCGCTAACGGCCGGGTCGAGTTCCAGAGTGAGGAATCACTTGTGAGCAACTTCCCGACCATTATAAGATTTGCGCCATGACCGACCGCCACCCCCTCCTTCGCCAGCTCCCCGCCATCGACCGGCTCCTCGGCACGCCGCCGCTGGCGCAACTCGCTGCCGTTCACCCCCACGTGCAGCTGCGCGAGGCGGCCCAGCGCGCGGTCGAGGAGGTACGCCGCCAGCTGCTTGACGAACAGGCGCCGCTTCCCGACCTCGACCCTGCCGCGGTGGCCGCCCGTGCCGCCTCCATCCTCGCGCAGCTGGAGACCCCCTCCCTGCGCCGGGTGCTGAACCTGACTGGCACGGTGCTGCACACCAACCTCGGCCGCGCGCCGCTCGCGGCAAGCGCCCTGCAGGCGGTCGGCGACGTCTCCCGCGGCTATTCGACGCTGGAGTATGACCTCGCCCTCGGGAAGCGCGGCGAGCGCCACGTCCATGTCGAGGAGCTGCTCTGCCGCCTGACCGGCGCGGAAAGTGCCCTGGCGGTGAACAACAATGCCGGCGCGGTGCTGCTGGCCCTCTCCGCCCTGGCTGGCGGGAAAAGTGCGCTGGTATCACGCGGCGAGCTGATCGAGATCGGCGGATCGTTCCGCATCCCCGAAATCATGGCGGCCGGCGGAGTCAGGCTGGTCGAGGTCGGCGCCACCAACAAGACCCACCTCAAGGACTTCGCCAGGGCGATCGGACCGGACACCGCCCTGATCCTCAAGGTGCACACCAGCAACTACCGGATTCTCGGCTTTACCGCCGCGGTGACCGGCGAGGAACTGGCGGCGCTGGGCAGGGAGCGCGGCCTCCCGGTGCTGGAGGATCTCGGCAGCGGGCTGCTCCTCGACCTGACGACCCTCGGTCTGCCGCGCGAGCCGACGGTGCGCGAGACGCTGGCCACCGGCATCGACCTGGTCACCTTCAGCGGCGACAAGCTGCTCGGCGGACCGCAGGCCGGGCTGATCGCCGGGCGCAAGGAGCTCGTCGACCGCCTGAAGCAGCACCCCCTGGCCCGGGCCCTGCGCCTCGACAAGATGACCCTGGCGGCCCTGGAGGCGACCCTGCGTCTTTACCTCGATCCGCTGCGGGCGCTGCAGGAGGTGCCGACCCTGCGCCTGCTCGCCATCACAACCGAGGAAGTGCAGCGCCGGTGCCTGGAACTGCTGCCGCAGTTACAGGCCGCTGCCGGGGAACGGGCTGAGTTCGAGATCATCGCCTCGACATCCACCGTCGGCGGCGGCGCCATGCCCCTGGCCGAACTCCCCGGCTTCGCCATTGCCGTCACCCCCCACCGGCTCTCCCTCCAGCAGTTGGCCGACCGCCTGCGCTGCGGCGACCCGCCGGTCATCGCCCGGGTCCAGGACCAGCGCCTGCTCCTCGACCCGCGCACCCTGCTCCCCGGCGAAGAGGAGTTGCTGGTGGCGGCGCTGGGAGAGGCGCTGGCGAACTGATGCCCTCCCCCCGCTTCCACATCATCGGCACCGCCGGCCATGTCGATCACGGCAAGACCGCGCTGATCCGCCGCCTGACCGGGATCGACACCGACCGCCTGCGCGAGGAGAAGGAGCGCGGTATCTCCATCGACCTCGGCTTCGCCCCGCTGACCCTGCCGGACGGCACGGTGGCCGGAGTGATCGACGTGCCGGGGCACGAACGCTTCATCCACAACATGCTCGCCGGGATCGGCGGCATCGACCTGGTGTTGCTGGTGGTCGACGTCAACGAGGGGGTGATGCCACAGACCCGCGAGCACCTGCAGATCCTCAAGCTGCTCAAGATCCCGCGCGGCATCCTGGTGCTGACCAAGTGCGACCTGGCGGAGAGCGACTGGCTCGACATCGTCGAGGAGGAGATCCGCGAGGAGGTGGCCGGCACCTTCCTCGCCGAGGCCCCGGCCTGCCGGGTCTCGGCCTTCACCGGGGACGGCATCCCGGAACTGACGGCGACCATCCAGCAGATCCTGCAGGAGCTGCCGCCGCGCGACGAGGACGGCCCGGCCCGTCTGCCGATCGACCGCCACTTCACCATCAGCGGGTTCGGCACGGTGGTCACCGGCACCCTCCTGTCCGGGCGGATCAAGGTCGGCGATCTGGTCGAGGTGCTCCCCCCGGGGGAAACGGTGCGCGTGCGCGAGTTGCAGGTCCACGGTCACAAGGCAGAACTAGCCCGCGCCGGGCAACGGGTGGCCGTCAACCTCGCCGGCTTCGAGCGCGCCGACCTGGAGCGCGGCGCCGTGGTCGCCACCCCCGGTTTCTTCGAGTTGACTTCGCGCGTCGACGCCCGCCTGACCCTGCTCAAGGAAGCGCCGCGTCCGCTCAAGTTCCGCGACCCGGTGCACCTGCACCTCGGCACCGCCCGGACCACCGCCAAGGTGGTGCTGCTCGACCGCGACAAACTGGAACCGGGCGACAGCGTGCTCACCCAGATCCAGTTCGACCAGCCGCTGGTCGCCCACCGCCTGGACCGCTTCATCATCCGCTCCTACTCGCCGATGACCACCATCGGCGGGGGGCAGATCATCGATCCGAAGCCACCGCGCCATCGCCGCTTCCGCCCCGAAGTCATGACCGCCCTGAACGAGTTGGAGTCCGGCGAGCGGGCCTTCCTGCTGCAGAAGCTCCTGGAGCTGACCTGTGCGCGCGGCAAGGAACTGGAGCAGGCGTCCGGCCTCGGGCGCGAGCGGGTCGTTGCCCACCTCGAGGCACTGGCTGGTACCAGGCAGGTGCGGCGTCTGGGCGACCAGTGGGTGACGGAAGCAACCGCCCAGCACTGGGAGCGCCTGCTCCTCGATGCGGTCGATGGCTGTCACCGCGATCAATCGCTCCTGCCGGGGATTGCCCACGCCACTTTAAAAGGGGTACTCCCGGCCAAGGTGGCGCCGAAGGCGTTCGAGGAGTTACTGGCCAAAATGGTGGCCGCCGGGGCGCTGGCGCAGCGGGACGAGCACGTCGCCCGCCCCGGTTTCGTGCCGCGGCCGTCAGCTGAGCAGCAGCAGCTGATCGATCGGATCGTCGCTCTCTACCGCAACGCCGGCACCCAGGCCAACAACCGCAAGGAGATGCTCGGGGCGCTGACCGTCGCCACGGAGACCGTCGAGGACTGTCTGGCTTTTCTCTTCAGCCGCGGCGACCTGGTGCGGCTCCCCGACGAGATGATCTTCCACCGCGACGCCTACGCCGCGGCGCTGGCGGCCCTGTGCGACCACTTCGCCACCAGGCCGACTCTGACCCTGGCCGAGTTCCGCGACCGCATCGGCAGCGCCCGCAAGCAGACCCAGGCCCTGCTCGAACATTTCGACGCCCTCAAGTACACCATGCGACGCGGCGACGAACGGGTTGCCTGGCAATTGCAGAAACAGTGAGGGAAGGATTTCCGCGACCTGTGCAGCTTGAATTACGGTTGTTTTCAGCTAAAATAGAGGCGCTTAATAATCTCGACGGTTGGGGCTCAGCCCAAAGGGACTCGATGCGTTCATGGGCAGCCGCCAGGGCAGGATTCCGGGGGTGATCTTTAGGGGGGCTCTTCGCCAGTGCCGGTACTGACGGAATGGGGGCCGATATGGAAATCAACTGGAAGCGCTTTGTCCCGACCAGCGTGGCCATCGTTCTGGCCCTGCTCCCCGCCCCGGCGGGGCTCCCCCCTCACGCCTGGTTCTACTTCGCCATCTTCACCTACCTGCTTATCGCGCCGCTGATCCTGGCCGGGCGCTGAAAAGGAACGTGAAGCTTTGCGGAAAGACCATCACGATCCATTTAAGCAGCTTTGATTTTGCGTGGTATGATTAAATCAGGCCGGCCGAACTGCAAGGTCCTGAAAACTCTATAAATGAGAGCACCATAAAAGGAGGATGCCATGCCCACAGGAGATCTCTTCCCATCGGTCGAGCAGCGGCTCAAGGCCTACCACGACCTAAGCAACCGTTCCACGGAAGTGGTGAAAAAAAAGGCGTCGTCAAAGCCGACTATCTCCATCACCCGGGAATTCGGCTGCGAGGCCTTCCCGATTGCCGAGGAGTTGGTGAAGTTGGCAACCAAGCACACCGGCGAGCGCTGGGTGCTGGTCGACAAGTCGCTGCTTGATGCCATCGCCAGGGAGCACAACATCCCCAAGGAGACGATCGAGGCGCTCGGCACCAAGGCGGGGCTGTTCGACGAGATGTTTGCAACGTTTTCGCGAAACTGGAAGCGCGATGCCGACTACTACGGGCTGCTCTGCGAGCAGGTGGTGATGACCGCCACCGCCGGCAATGCCGTCATCGTCGGCCTGGGGGCGCCGATCATCACGCGCAACATGAAAAACTGCTTCCACTGCCGGCTGATCGCCGATCACGACTTCAAGGTCGGTTCCATCGCCCGGCGCCTGAAGATCTCCAGGCAGGATGCCGAAATCATGGTGCTGGACCGGCAGAAGGAACGCGACAAGATCATCCGGAAACTTCTCGATGCCGACGAGCATGAGCCGTTGCTCTATCATGCGATTTTCAACAACAGCAAACTCAAGAGCAGGCAGATCGCCAAGATCATTTTTGACCATGTTCTGGGTGGCGGCAGCTGAGATGAGGGGTGCGGTAGATCCTCCTCTGTTGCGTGGGATCGACTCTTGCCGGGGAGAGACGGGACAGGGATGATTGCTCCCGGAAGAATTGTCCCCATGCTCGGGTGGCTCGCCGCCTACCGCAGGGAGTGGCTGCGCAGCGACGTCGTGGCCGGCCTGACCACCTCTGCGGTGGTCATCCCCAAGGCCATGGCCTATGCGGCCATCGCCGGCCTGCCGCTGGTGGTCGGCCTGTACAGTTCGCTGATCCCGCTGGTCATCTACGCCGTGCTCGGCACCTCGCGGGTCCTCAGCACCACCACCACCTCGACCATCGCCATCCTGGTGGCCGCCACCATCGCCCAGGTGGCTCCCGGCGCTGATGCCGCCAACCTGATGGCCATTGCCGCCACGCTGTCGCTGCTGGTTGGGGCGTTCCTGTTGCTGGCGGGGATCCTGCGCCTCGGCGCGGTAGCCAACCTGATCTCGGAGCCGGTGCTGACCGGCTTCAAGGCGGGGATCGGCCTGGTCATCGTCCTCGATCAGTTGCCGAAGCTGCTGGGGATTCACATCACCAAGGCCGGCTTCTTCCGCGACATCCTGGCGATCGGCCACCACCTGCCGGAACTCTCCGTCCCCACGCTGGCAATGGCCCTGGCCATGCTGCTATTGATGGTCGGCCTGGAGCATTTCACCCCGAAGGTGCCGGCCCCGCTGGTGACCGTCGCTGTCGGCATCGCCATCGCCGCCTTCGCCGGGGTCGAGCAGTTTGGAATCCAGCTGGTCGGCAAGGTGCAGGCCGGGCTGCCGCCTTTTGCGCTCCCCGATCTCTCCTTGGTGGAACAGCTTTGGCCGGGGGCTCTCGGCATCGCCCTGATGAGCTTCGTCGAGACCGCCGCCGCCGGGCGGGCCTTCGCGCTGCCGCGAGATCCGCGGCCGAGAGCCAACCAGGAGCTGGTGGCCCTCGGCGCGGCCAACCTGGCCGGCAGCCTCTTCCAGATCATGCCGGCCGGCGGGGGCACCTCGCAGACCGCGGTCAACCGCGGCGCGGGGGCGCAGAGCCAGGTGTCCGGACTGGTGGGCGCCGCGGTGGTGGTGGCCACGCTGCTCTTCCTCGCCCCGTTGTTCGGCCTGATGCCGCAGCCGGTCCTGGCCGCCGTGGTGGTCGTCGCCAGCGTCGGTCTGATCAGCCCGAAGGAGTTCCGGTCGATTCTCAGGATCCGGTCGATGGAGTTCCGCTGGGCGCTGATCGCCATGGTGGGGGTCATGGTGCTGGGGACGCTGAAGGGGATTCTCGTGGCCGTGCTGGTCTCGATTGTGGCCCTGGCCATCAATGCCAATCGCCGCCCGGTCTACGTGCTGGGCCGGAAACCGGGGACCACCACCTTCTTCCGGCCCCTGTCTGCCGAGCATCCGGACGATGAGACCTTCCCCGGTCTGCTGCTGGTCAAACTCGAGGGGAACGTGCATTTCGCCAATGCCTCACGGATCGGTGAGCAGATCTGGCCGCTGATCGACCAGTATCGTCCCCGGGTGCTGGCGTTCGATTGCAGCGCCATGCCCGATATCGAATACACGGCCCTGAAAATGCTGACCGAGGCCGAGGTGAAATTGCGCGAGGCCGGCATCTTCTTGTGGTTGACCGAGCTGAATCCCGAGCCACTGCAGCTGATCCAGAAATCGCCGCTGGGGGAGGTTCTCGGCCGCGAGCGGATGATCCATTCCCTCAAGCATGTTGTCGAAGAGTATCAAACCCGTCACGCCGTGGAGCCATCACGAAAGGACTGATCTGTCATGAGCAAGCACAAGGGCAAATCAAAGGATAAGGCTAAGGTTGAGGTTGAGAACAAGGCAAAGGGCAAGGCTGCCGGCGCCAAAGCTGTTGCTGCCGGCGAACCGGCGGGTAAGCTGACCACCAAGGACTATGAGAAAGAGCTGGCCAAGCTGCACGTCGAGCTGGTCAAACTGCAGGAGTGGGTCAAATTCAAGGGGCTCAAGGTGTGCATCGTCTTCGAGGGACGCGACGGTGCCGGCAAGGGGGGGACGATCAAGGCGATCACCGAACGGGTCAGCCCGCGCACCTTCCGCGTGGTGGCGCTCCCCGCGCCGACGGAACGGGAAAAGAGCCAGATGTACATCCAGCGCTACCTGCCGCATTTCCCCGCGGCCGGGGAGGTGGTGATCTTCGACCGCAGCTGGTACAACCGCGCCGGCGTCGAGCGGGTCATGGGCTTTTGTACCGAGCAGCAGGTCAAGCGCTTTTTGGAAGTCGTGCCGAACTTCGAGAAGCTGATGGTCGAATCGGGGATCATCCTGGTCAAGTACTGGCTCGAGGTCAGCCCGGAGGAGCAGACCCGCCGGCTGAAAGGGCGGGTCAACGACGGCCGCAAGATCTGGAAACTTTCGCCGATGGACATCAAGTCCTACACCCGCTGGGACGACTACACCAAGGCCCGCGACGAGATGTTCGCGACCAGCGACACCGGTTGGGCGCCCTGGTATGTGGCCAACTCCGAGGACAAGAAGAAGGTGCGCCTGAACATCATCAAGCATCTGCTGAGCAGGATCCCCTACGAGGAGCTGCCGCGCGAGAAGGTCAAGCTGCCGGAGCGCAAGAATATCGGCAAATACAAGTCGCCCGACTACCCGATGAATTTCATCCTCGAGGCGTACTGACCCTCGCTGGCGACGGGCAGGAAGCTGATCGCATCACAGGATCAGCTGTTTGGAAATTAGCTGGTTTCCGGACGGAAACCAGTGATCAATCCCTAGAAAAGGTTGGCGCCTCGATGAATGCCCGTGCGACCACAGAGCTCCCCGGAAGGTTGATCGCCGTCGAAGGGCTGGACGGCTCCGGCAAGTCGACGCAGATTCACCTGCTGAAGCGCTGGTTCGAGCTGCGCGGGCTGAAGGTCTTCGCCACCGAGTGGAACTCATCGGTGGTCGTCAAGAAGGCCACCAGCAAGGGGAAGAAACGGCAACTGCTGACCCCGACCACCTTCAGCCTGATCCATTGCACCGATTTTGCCGACCGCTACGAGCGCCAGATTCTCCCCCTGCTCAAGGCCGGCTACCTGGTGCTCTGCGACCGCTATATCTACACGGCCTTCGCCCGCGATGCGGTGCGCGGCTGTGCGCGGCCCTGGCTGCGCAACCTGTACGGTTTCGCCCGGCGCCCCAATCTGACCTTTTTTTTCAACACCCCCCTGCCCGTCGCCCTGGGCCGGATTCTCTCCGGCCGGCCGCAGCTGAAGTACCACGAGGCCGGGATGGATATGGGGCTGGCCCACGATCCGTACGAAAGCTTCCGGCTCTTCCAGGAGCGGATTTATCGGGAGTACCTGGCCATGCAGGACGAATTCGGTTTCGTGACAATCGACGGGGCCGACACCATCGAAGAACAGCAGGCGCTGGTCAGGAAGATCGTCGGCGATGCCGTCGACCTCCCCAGCTACCGCTGGAAGATCGGCGCGTGAGCGCCCGCCGGCAGATGCCTTAGCGTTATCAGGGAGTGACCATGAAGTTTTATGGAGAGGGCCTGCCCGGCATCGATCCGGCGGATTTTTCCGGGAAGCTGATCGTCATCGAAGGGGCCGACGGTTCCGGGCGCTCGTCGCAGATCGACCTGCTGCGGGATTTCCTCGAGAGTCGGGGACATGCCACGGTCAACGTCGGGCTGCGGCGCTCGACCCTGGTTTCGGAAGAGTTGAATGAGGCCAAGCTGGGGAATGTCCTCAGCCAGACGACGCGCAGCCTGTTTTATGCCACCGACTTCGCCGACCAGCTCGAAAACCGGATCATTCCGGCCTTGCGGGCCGGCTACGTGGTCCTTGCCGACCGCTATATCTATTCCCTCATGGCGCGGGACATCGTGCGCGGCGCCGATCAGGTCTGGGAGCGCTCCCTCTACGGCATCGCCCTGGTCCCGGCCCTGGTCATGTACCTGCAGGTCAGCCCGGCCCAGCTGGTCGAGCGCAATTTCCGCAAGAACGCCATCCTCGATTACTGGGAAGCCGGGATGGATCTCGGCCTGTCCCGGGACATCTTCGACAGCTTCATCCGCTACCAGCGGCTCATTCAAAAGGAGTTTTTACTGATGCAGAAGGAGTACGGCTTCAACGTGATCAACGGCAACCGGTCGATCCGGTCGATCGCCAATGAAATCCGCTCCAAAGTCGAAGGGTTGCTGGGGCTTTAGCCATGGTCAAGGCGCGCACGGACAAGAAACGGGTGGTCAGCAATGAGGCGCGCGAGGAACTCGAACGCGAGTTCAAGCATCTGCGTGTGCTGGTCCGCGAAATCGGGGAAAACTTTATCCTCCGGCGGGAAGGGGAAATCGAGACGGCCATCAGCAATCTCGAGGGGCTTCCACCCGGCAAGCTGCGGGCCATGGCCCCGGCCCTGATCGAGGAACTCCGCAAGCTCAAGGTGAAACCGGCCAAGGGGCGCTTCAAGGATCTGAAGGAGCTCAACCGGATGATTGATGCATTGGCCGGCCGCGTCATCACCGCCCAGAACTGCGGCAAAGGGTTGGTCAAGGGGTGAGTGCGGGTCAGCGGGGCGTTGTGAACAGGAAGCGGCTGGCGGCCATCGACATCGGCACCAACTCGATCCGTTGCATCGTGGTCGAACTGGACAAGGCGGGGAAGTACAAGATCCTCGACGATGAGAAGGCGACGGTCCGGCTCGGTGAAGGGCTTGCCAAAGAGAGCGCCATCTCTCCGGCGGCCTGGCAGCGGGCGGTCGAGGCCCTGGCGCGGATGAAGCAGGTGATCGACGGCTACGGGGTGACGGCCGTCGAGGCGGTGGCTACCAGCGCGGTACGCCAGGCGGCCAATGGCGAGGCCTTCGTCAAGGCCGTGGCCACCCAGGTCGGTCTGGCGATCACGGTCATCGGCGGCGAGCAGGAGGCGGAACTGGCCATCACCAGCGCCCTGCACAACTTCGACATGGAAGGGATGCGCTACGCGGTGGTCGACATCGGCGGCGGCAGCGTCGAAATCGTCTCCGCGCTCGGCAGCCATGTCGAGGAAATCCGTTCCCTCGATCTGGGCGCGATCATCCTGACCGACCGCTTTGTCACCAGCGATCCGCCGGCCAGCAAGGATCACCAGCGGCTACGCCGGCACATCCGCAAGGCCCTCAAGGGCGCATTTGCCGATGCGCGCCTGCCGGTTCAGTGCCTGATCGGTTCCGGCGGCACGATGACATCTGTCGCCGGCATGGTCATGGCCATGCGCAAGGAAGGCTACGGCTCCGTTCATGGCTACGAGGTCCTCCGCTCCGAGGTGGTACACCTGCTCGCCATGCTGCAGCGCAAGGAGGTCAGGGAGCGGCGCGCGCTCCCGGGGCTGCATCCCGACCGGGCCGATATCATCATCGCCGGGGTGACGGTGGTGGACGAGCTGATGGCTTTTTTTGCGACCAATCTCTTGCGCGTCAACGAGCGGGGGGTGCGCGAGGGGCTGATCCTCAAAGCGTTGCGGAAGCAGCGCCTCATCCCCGCGGTGGCGCGGCCGCGCAACTGGCGAAACGGGGTCCTGGAGTTCGCCCGCAGCTGCCATCACGACGAAGGCCATGCCCTCCACGTGGCCAAACTGGCCCTGGCGATCTGCGACGAGCTGGCGTTCATGTTCAGTTTCGGCAAGAAGGAACGGCAACTGCTCGAGGCGGCGGCACTGCTGCACGATGTCGGTTATTTCATCAGCTACGCGGGACATCACAAGCATACCTACCACCTGGCCCGGCATGCCGACCTGTTCGGCTTTACCCCGCGCGAGCGCGAAATCATCGCTCAGATCGCCCGTTATCATCGCAAGGCGCTGCCCAGGAAAAAGCACCAGGAATTCGCCCGGCTCACTCCCCAGGACCAGTTGCTGGTCAGGAGGCTGGGCGGGATCCTGCGCCTGGCCGATGGCCTGGACCGGCGGCGGGCCGGCCTGGTGACCGGCATCGACTGCACCCTTGCTGCCACTGCCGTCACACTCAGTCTGCACAGCAAGGAGGATGTTGCCGTCGAACTGTTCGGCGGCCGGAGCAAGGGCGACCTGTTCGAGTCAGCCTTCGGCAAGAAGCTGGTTTTGCTCGCCGCCGGGGCGGGCAAAGAGGCAGGGGGCAACCGGAGCGTTGCCAACTCGGTGCACAGGGAGTGACCAAATGACGCAGATCGTCGGGGTGGTCCAGGTCAAGGGGGGGGTCGGCCGTTCGACCATCGCCACCAACCTGGCAGCCATCTTTTCCGTGAAGAGGCCGACGGCGCTGATCGACTGCGATCTCCCCCAGGCGACCAGCGCTTCGTGGTTTGCCGTGCGCAAGTCAACCCGGCCGTCGATCGGCAGCCTGACCCTGGCCACCGCCCGTGACTATCGGGAACTGGTTGCCCGAGCCCGGGAACTCGCGACGGATCACGACTACCTCATCATCGACGCCCCGCCGCGCATCGCCGAAATGACCCGGGCCATCGTCATCATGAGCACCCTGAGCCTGGTGCCGCTCGGGGCCAGCGCCGCGGAAATCTGGTCCACGGCCGACCTGCTGCCGACCATCGGCGCGGCGCGCCAGTACCGGCCCGAAGTTGATGCCCGCATCGTCTGGAACCGCTTCCGGGGATACACGCGCGAGGCCCTCGAGATCAGCGAGGCGGCCCGCAAGGAGTTGGGGCTGGGCGAACTGATGACCCGCCTGGGCTACCGGGTCGCCTACAGCGAGGCCCTGGCCCGGGGGCTGTCGGCGGACGAGTGGCAGGATCGGAGCGCCCATGGCGAGATCATGGCCCTTGCTGCCGAGGTGATGGGCCTTCTCAAGGAGAAGCGAAAATGACGCGGACCAAAACCAAGCCGCCAATGCGCAAGCCGCTGTTCGATGCCGACGAGGTCATCAGCTTTGCCGCAGCAGGGGATGCCGGGCCAGCCACCGGTACAGAGGCGGAAGCGGACGGACGGCAGCGGAAGACGGCGAAGAAAACCGGAGAGGCCCTGACCACGCTGACCCTGATGGTTTCGCCCGAGGCATTTGCCCGGCTCAGGGCGGCAGCGGACCGGAAAGGGAAAACCATCGACCAGGTGGTAGAGAAGTTGCTGGTCAAGCACCTCGACAAGCATTGACGGGCCATGGCACGCAGCCCGTTTCAGGGACCGAAGCATGGCGATGATCGGGTAACGACCAAGGGGAGGCGGACATGGACAGGAAGTGCGTGGTTATCAACTGCGGCAGTTCGTCGATCAAGCTGGAAGTCTTCACGGTACCCGCCCTGGAACCGATTGCCGAGGGGGTGCTGGAGAAGATCGGCACAGCGGACAGCCGTCTGCGCCAGCGCCGGTTCGGGGCTGACGGCAGCATCCGGGATGAGATGCACAGCCGGCCCATGGCCGATCACCAGGCAGGGTTCGACTTCATCCTCGCGGTCAATGCCCGCGACCGGATCATCGCCGATCCCGCCGAGGTGGCCGTCATTGGCCACCGGGTGGTGCACGGCGGCGACCGCTTCGCCGCGCCGACCTTGATCGACGATGGTGTGGTCGCCGCCATCCGCGATCTGATCCCGCTGGCGCCGCTGCACAACCCGTCCAACCTGCTGGGGATCGAGGCGGCGCGCCGGCGCTTTCCGCAGGCGCCGCATGTGGCGGTGTTCGATACTGCCTTCCACCAGACCCTGCCGCCCCACGCGTTCCGCTACGCGGTCCCCACCGAGTTGTACGAGCAGCACCGGGTGCGCCGCTACGGCTTCCATGGCTCCTCCCACGCCTACGTGGCAAGGAAAGCAGCCGACCACCTCGGGCGGCCACCGGAGGCGGTCAATCTCATCACCCTGCACCTGGGGAACGGCGCCAGCGCCGCGGCCATTGCCAACGGCCGCAGCATCGACACCTCCATGGGGTTGACCCCGCTTGAGGGGCTGGTCATGGGGACCCGCTGCGGCGACCTCGACCCGGCCCTGCACTTCTACCTGCTGCGCCAGACCGGCATGACCCCGCAAGAATTGGAGAAGCTGCTCAACTCGGGCAGTGGCCTCAAGGGGCTGTGCGGGGTTGCCGACATGCGCGAGATCCAGAGCCGGGCCGCGAGCGGCGACGCAGCGGCGGTGCTGGCGCTGGAAATGTTCTGCTACCGGGTGAAGAAGTACGTCGGCGCCTATGCTGCGGCCCTGGGACAGGTCGATGCCGTGGTCTTCACCGGCGGGATCGGCGAGAACTCGGTCATCGTCCGGCAGAAGGTCTGTGCCGGGCTGGAGAACCTGGGTATCGTCCTCGATGAGGCCGAAAACGCGCACACTGCCGGCACCGAGGCCCTCATCAGCAGGGAGGGTTCCCTGGTTGCGGTGCTGGTGATCCCCACCGACGAGGAGTCGGAGATCGCCCGCCAGGCCATGGCCATTGTCGGGGCGGCGAGCGCCTGACCGTTTGCAATCGTCAACCATGGCCCGCGGGTGCCGATCCCGACAAAAGGAGAAAGTACATGGCCCCAGAAATTGATGAGAAGGAAAACCGAGACTGTTCACGTCGCAGCATCCTGACCGGCTCGGCCGCGCTGCTGGGCGGCATTGCCATCGGCGGCGCCGCCTTTGCCGCTACCGCGCCAGCCAAGGATGCCAAAGCCGTGGTTGCACCGCCGCCGCTGCCGTGGCAGTGGGCGAAGCTCGATCCGCTCGAGATCGGGCGTCAGTCCTACCGCAACTATCACATCGCCGGGTGCGGGCACGCGACCTACATGGCCTTTCTCAGCGCCCTCCGGGAGAAGGTCGGCTACCCCTGGACCACGCTGCCGGACATGATGATGGTCCACGCCGGGGCCGGCTACGGCGGGCACGGCACCCTGTGCGGGGCGCTGGGCGGAACCGCGCTGATCATCAACCTGGTGACGTTCAAGGAGAAGGACGTCATCTTCCAGCAGATCATCGACCGGCTCTTCTACTGGTATGCCGAGCAGGAGTTCCCCCCCGAGCGCTTCGACGATATCTCCTCCATGCCGAAACAGATCAAGGTCAAGGCCAAGACGCCGCTCTGCCACACCTCGGTGTCGAGCTGGACGATGGCGGCCGGCGAAAAGGTCTCCTCCAAGGCGAAGAAGGAGCGCTGCGGCAAGGTCGCCGGCGAAGTGGCCTACGTCACCACCCTGGCGCTGAACGAGTACTTCGACGGCAAGTGGACGCCGCCGGTCTGGAAGCCGTCCAAGGAGATCGAACATTGCGCCCAGTGCCACGGTCCGGACGACATGTTCCAGACCAAGGAGGGGATGAACCACCAGCAGGGGCACATGGAGTGCCTGCTGTGCCATGACGACCACACGAAATAAATAACCCGCGAGGAAATCTGCACCAATGACGATGCGCGACACACACAACCCCGCTGGCTTGATCAGTCTCAGCGACGAGGAGGCGGTCAGGCAACTGGTGACCGGCACGGTCTTCGACCTGTGGAGGATCGTCAACAACCTGACCAAGCTGCGGCCGACGAAGCGCGAAAGCTATCGGGTGACGATCTTCGGCTCGGCGCGGGCCCAGCCCGGGACGATTGCCTACACCGAGACCAAACGAGTCGCCAAAGCCTTGACCGCAATGGGGTGCGATATTATAACCGGTGGCGGGCCGGGGCTGATGCAGGCGGCCAACGAAGGGGCGAGCGAGGCGGATCCCGGCGATACGCGCAAGTCCGTCGGCATCCGCGTCGCCCTGCCGTTCGAACAGAGCGTCAACCCGTTCGTCGAACAGGGCTTCGAGCACGAGAACTTCTTCACCCGTCTGCACCATTTCGTGCTCGCCTCCGACGCCTTCATCGTCGCCCCCGGCGGGGTCGGCACGGTGCTGGAGGCGATGATGATCTGGCAGTTGCTGCAGGTTGGTCACATCGAGAAGGTACCGTTTCTGATGGTCGGGCGGATGTGGCCGGGGCTGGTCGCCTGGGCACGGGAGGAGATGCTCTCTTTCGACCCGCCGCTGGCCAATGTCGAGGATTTCGCCCTTCCGCAGTGTCTGCCCGATGCGGATGCCGCCATTGCCGTGATCCGCGAGCATCATGCTCGCTGGCTGCACGAGCATGCCGGGCAGAACGGATAAATCCGAATACAAGCAGGCAAAGAAGCTGTGGCGACGATGGAAGCGATCGCGGTGTTGACGGCCGCGTGCGCCCTATTGTGCAGCGGACCGCTACTGGCGGCGAAGGCCGCAGTTGCGGCGGAGCCTCCGCCGCTCAACCGACCGACGTGAACACGTTGCCGAGTACCGCGACGGCAGTCATCGTTAATGGCGCGACCTATTACCAGTGAGGGAGAACCTTAGACAGCCGTGGTTGTTCGAGCGGTACCGTCGTCGACGTGGTGACCGGGGCGCCCTGACGGCCAACTGCCAGACGATAACCAAATATCGGCAGGCTCTTAATATGAAGGATTCGATACATGAGGATGTTCCTTGAAGGTATTCTGTACAGTTTGCTCTGCTTTGCGCTGGTCTTCGTGGGTTCAAGAGCAGAGGCGGGCGAGATCGAGCCGCGGGCGTATGTGAATACGCCGGTCGGGGTCAATTTCCTGCTGGGCGGCTATGCCTATACCGAAGGCGGCCTGGCCACCTCCGGCGCGTCGCCGATCAAGGACGCCGAGCTGACCATGGACTCCGGGCTCTTCGCCTATGCCCGCTCCATGGATGTCATGGGCAAATCGGCGAAGTTCGACGTCATTCTCGGTTATTCCGAGCTGTCCGGCACGGCGAAGGTTGGCGGCGAGAAGCGCACCCGTAATGTCTCCGGTTTTTTCGATCCGCGCCTGCGGTTCTCGATCAACTTCATCGGGGCTCCCGCCCTCTCGGTGCAGGAGTTCGCCGATTATCAGCAGGACCTGATCGTCGGGGCCAGCATCCAGGTGTCCGCGCCCCTCGGCCAGTACGATGATTCCCGGTTGGTCAACCTCGGCAACAACCGCTGGTTTGTCAAACCGGATATCGGCATTTCAAAGGCCTGGGGCGATTTTGCCCTGGAGCTTTCCGGCGGGGTGTTCCTCTTTACCGACAACGACGATTTCATGGGGGGGAAGGAACTCGAACAGGACCCGGTCTACACCACCCAACTGCACGCCACTTACAACTTTGGCCGGGGGATCTGGGCGGCGGTGAGCGGTACCTACGACCACGGCGGACGGACCACGGTCGATGGCGTGCGCAGCGATGATAAGCAGGAAAACTCGCGGGTTGGCGCGACCCTGGCGCTGCCGGTCAACCGCTACAATTCGGTCAAACTGTACGCCAGTACCCCCGTGCACACCACGGCCGGCGGCGACTTCGACCTGCTCGGCATTCTTTGGCAGCACCGCTGGGGCGGCGGTTTGTAGGCCGTCACTTTCCCGTTCAGGAGGCATCGCCCAGGGCTTTGGACCTGTTCCCCGAATTCTTCCAGAACTTTCCCCCGTTGGCGCGCATGGCGCTGGCCTTCTTCATTCTTCTGGTGGTGCCGATGCTCTGTCGGCGCATCTCCCTCCCCCAGGTCGCGGCGACGCTGGCGGCCGGAAAAACGATCCGTCCAATGCTTTTCGTTGATAATTGGCGATGAGGTGCTAAAGTTTACCAGTTTTGAGAAGCGTACTTTTCAGAAAAGGATCCGCCATGAGATCACAACCCCTCACCGCCGAAGCCAAACGTCTGCAGGAAGCCAAGACCCAGAAAGCCCCCTGGAAAAAATGGGGGCCTTACCTTTCCGAACGCCAATGGGGGACGGTCCGCGAGGACTACAGCGAGAGCGGCGACGCCTGGAACTACTTCAGCCACGACCAGGCGCGCTCGCGGGCCTACCGCTGGGGGGAGGACGGCCTGGCGGGGATTTCCGACGACCACCAGGTGCTCTGCTTCGCGGTGGCCCTGTGGAACGGCCGCGACCCGATCCTCAAGGAACGCCTGTTCGGGCTCAACAACAGCGAGGGGAACCACGGCGAGGACGTCAAGGAGTACTACTTCTACCTCGACAGCACGCCGACCCACTCCTACATGAAGTACCTCTACAAGTATCCTCAAGGAGCGTACCCCTACGAGGAGCTGATCGCCGCCAACCGCAACCGCAGCCGCGACGAGCCGGAATTCGAACTGCTCGACACGGGGATCTTCGACGACAACCGCTATTTCGACGTCTTCGTCGAATACGCCAAGGAGGGGCCTGAAGACCTCCTGATCAGGATCAGCGTCGCCAACCGCGGGCCCGAGGCCGCCGCGCTGCACGTGCTGCCGACCGTGTGGTTCCGCAACACCTGGTCGTGGGCGGACGGAGGCAGCAAGCCGGTCCTGCAAAAGGCCGGCAAAGCCGCCGGCACCGTCGTCCATGCCCATCACACCGACCCGCTCTTCCGGCAATACCTGGACGATTACTACTGCTACTGCGAGGGCGACGTCCCCCTGCTCTTCACCGAAAACGAGACCAACCACGCCCGCCTTTTCCATGGCACCAACGCCTCCCCTTTTGTGAAGGACGGCATCAGCGACTGCGTGGCGCAGGGGCGGCAGGACGCTATCAACCCTGACCAGACCGGGACCAAGGCCTCACCGCACTACCAGCTGACCGTCGCGGCGGGAGCCACCGAGGTCATCCGCCTGCGGTTGAGCAAAGCGGCGCCGGCCAAGATGAAAAAACCCTTCGCCGAATTCGATGCGATCTTCACCGCCCGCATCGCCGAAGCCAATGCCTTCTACGACTTCATCACGCCGGCGAAGATCAAGGCGGAATCCCCGGAGCGCGCCAACCTCATGCGCCAGGCGCTCGCCGGGATGCTCTGGACCAAGCAGTATTTCTACTACGATGTCGACAAGTGGCTGGAAGAGCACGGCATCACCCCCTGGTCAACGCCGGAGCAGCGCCACCGCATCCGCAACGGCGAGTGGTCCCACGCCTACTGCGACGACATCATCTCCATGCCGGACAAGTGGGAGTATCCGTGGTTTGCCGCCTGGGACCTGGCGTTCCACATGCTCCCCCTTTCCATCGTCGACTCGGACTTCGCCAAATCCCAGCTCGACCTGATGCTGCGCAACGACTACCTGCATCCCAACGGGCAGATCCCCGCCTACGAGTGGAACTTCGGCGATGTCAACCCGCCGGTCCACGCCTTCGCCACCATGCAGATTTACCTGATGGACAAGGCGCGCCACGACGGCAAGGGGGACATCGAGTTTCTCAAGTACGCCTTCTCCAAGCTGCTGGTCAACTTCACCTGGTGGGTCAACCGCAAGGACAAGGACGGCAATAACGTCTTCCAGGGCGGCTTTCTGGGGTTGGACAACATCGGCGTCTTCGACCGCAGTTCGCCCCTGCCCACCGGCGGCTACCTGGAGCAGGCCGACGGCACCGCCTGGATGGTCTTCTTCAGCCAGCAGATGCTGCGCATCGCCGTGGAGCTGGCGATGCACGACCCGCTTTACGAGGAATTCGTCAGCAAGTTCTTCGAACACACCATGTGGATCGGCGGGGCGATGGACCGCCTGGGCGAACGGCACGACGAGATGTGGGACGAGGAGGATGGCTTCTTCTACGATGTCCTGCGCCTCCCCGACGGCACGGCCACGCGCATGAAGGTGCGCTCCATGGTCGGGTTGCTGCCGCTGGCCGCCGTGGCGATCTTTGAAGAGGCCGAAATCATGAAAATGCCCACCTTCCGGCAGCGGGCCAAGGCTTTTTACGAGCGGCACCCTGAACTGCTGGCCAACATGCACCTGCCCAACCAGCCCGGCGTGGCGGGGCGGCGCATGCTGTCGCTGTTCAACGAGGAGAAGCTGCGCCGCGTGCTGGCACGCATGCTCGACGAGAACGAATTCCTCAGCCCCTACGGAATCCGGGCGCTCTCCCGCTATCACCAGGACCATCCCTTCATCTTCCATTGCAACGGCCAGGAGCACCGGGTCGACTACCTGCCGGGGGATTCCAACAACGGCATGTTCGGCGGCAACTCCAACTGGCGCGGCCCGGTGTGGATGCCGGTCAACTTCCTGCTGTTGCGGGCCATCGTCGTGCTCCATGCCTACTACGGCGATACCTTCAAGGTGGAGTGCCCGACCGGGTCGGGGCAGCAGATGACCCTGTTCGAGGTCGCCCGTGAGATCAGCGATCGGCTGACCCGCATCTTCCTCCCCGATGCCGACGGCCGCCGCCCGGTCAACGGCGCGGCCGGGAAGTTCAACACCGATCCTTACTGGAAGGATTACGTCCTGTTCTACGAATATTTCCACGGCGACAACGGGGCCGGCATCGGCGCCAGCCACCAGACCGGCTGGACCGGCTGCATCGCGCGCATCATTCAGTTCACGGGCGATGTGACGCAGGAAATGATGTCCAACAAGGATATCGAGCTGGCGGCCCTCAGGAAGACCGTCGGCAAGTAAGCCCCGGAGGAAACCATGAGCAACTGGCCGCCGCGCCCGCTCATCTACGAGATCAACACCTGGGTCTGGCTCAACGAGCTGGGCCGCGGCAAGAAAATACCCGGTCACCCTCGCCAGCGTGCCGAAAAAGGAGTGGGACGCCATCGCCGCCCTCAAGGTCGATGCGGTCTGGTTCATGGGGGTCTGGGAGCGCAGCCCCGCGGGGATCGCCGTTTCCATGAGCAATCCAGGGGCTGCTGGAAGACTTCCGCCGAGCCCTCCCCGACTTCACCGCGGCGGACAACGTCGGTTCCCCCTACTGCGTCCGCAACTACACCGTCGATCCCCATCTTGGCGGCCCGGAGGGGCTGGCGGTCGCCCGCAAGGAACTGGCCAAGCGCGGGATGCGCCTGATCCTCGACTTCGTTCCCGAACCATGTGGCCCCCGACCATCCGTGGGTTGCCGAGCACCCCGACTACTTCATCCGCGGCGATGCCGGCGACGCCGGGCGCGATCCGGCATCGTTCCTCGCTATCGGTGCAGGAGTCTTCGCCTGCGGCCGCGACCCGTTCTTCCCGGCCTGGCCCGACGTCCTGCAACTGAATGCCTTCAATGCCGGGCTGCGCGCGGCGGTTGTCGCGACGGTCAACACCATCGCCGCGCAGTGCGACGGGGTGCGCTGCGACATGGCGATGCTGATGATCAACGACATCTTCCAGCGCACCTGGGGGGAGCGGGCCGGGGCGCGGCCGGAAACGGACTACTGGCCGGAGCTGATCGGCGCGGTGCGTACCAATCACCCCGGCTTCCTCTTCATGGCCGAGGCCTACTGGGAGCTGGAGTGGGAGCTGCAGCAGCAGGGGTTCGACTACTGCTACGACAAAAAGCTCTACGACCGCCTCGAGCACGGCCAGGTGGATGCGGTCCGGGGTCATCTTTGTGCCGACCTTGCCTACCAGGGAAAACTGGTGCGCTTCATCGAAAACCACGACGAGCCGCGGGCCGCTGCGACCTTCCCCCCGGAAGCCGCGCGGGCGGTCGCCGTGCTTACCACCACCCTGCCGGGGGCGGCGTTGCTCCACGAGGGGCAGCTCACCGGGCGCAAGGTCCGGCTGCCGGTCTTCCTCGCCCGCCGTCCCGATGAGCCGGCCGACGAGGAATCTGCGCGCCTTCTACCGGCGGCTGCTGCCGGCCGTCGCCGGAGAGCCGTTCCACAGCGGCGCGTGGCAACTCTGCGCCGGTCGATGGCTGGCCGGACAACGACAGCTGCCGCAACCTGGTCGCCTGCTGCTGGCGCAACGGTGGGGAGCGGCGACTGGTCGTGGTGAATCTCGCCGCCACCCCGTCCCAAGGGAAACTCAGGGTGCCGTGGGATGACCTGCCGGGGAAGGGCTGGCGGCTCGCGGAGCTGCTTGCCGACGGCGAGTTCGAACGCTCCGGAGACGAGCTGCACGGGCCGGGGATCTATGTGGAACTGCGGCCGTGGGGGTATCACCTGCTGACCTGTACGCCAAGCTGACTGCTCCGCCATCGAGAGGGGAGTGGGGTCGTGAAAGAGAAACCGTGTCGGAACAACCGCGCAATCAACCAAAGGAGCTCACCATGAAGCGAATTCTTCTCAACTCCGTAGCGATGGGTCTGTTGGGCTTGCTGTTGGCTGTCAGCTTGATTGCCGGTGCGGTACCGGCTGCTGCCGGGACGGCCGCCGAGATCGACAAGGAAGTGGCGCTGGCCCTGGAAAAACTTTACGCCGCTTCGCCGGCGGCGGTGGAACTGGCAAAGGTCTCCAAGGGCGTTCTGGTCTTTCCGGATGTGGTCAAGGCCGGCCTGATCATCGGCGGCCAGTATGGCGAGGGCGCCCTGCTCGTCGACGGCAAGACCGCCGGCTACTTCAATACGGTGGCGGCCTCCTACGGGCTCCAGGCCGGGGCCCAGTCCTTCGGTTATGCCATGTTCCTGATGAACAACGACTCCCTGAGTTACCTGAAAAAAAGCGAAGGGTGGGAGGTCGGCGTCGGCCCCAGCGTGGTTGTCATGGACGAAGGGCTGGCCAAGAGCCTGACCACATCGACGGCCAAGGAGGACATCTATGCCTTCATCTTCGGCCAAAAAGGTCTGATGGCGGGGATTGGTATCCAGGGGTCGAAGATCACCAAAATCACCCCGGGCAAATAATGGGGCAGACGCTCACCCCGTGAATCAACCCTCTCAACGACGAAGGGACAAATACCTTGCCGACCGTGAAAAACCTGCTGGCTCTGCCCCTGCTCGCGTTGCTGCTGCTCGCTTTTGCCGGCTGCGCGCCGCTCGGCCCGCCGACTATCGCCCGCGACCGCTTCGACTACACCACCGCCATCGCCGACTCGTGGAAGCGGCAGATGCTCCTCAACATCGTCAAGATCCGCTACGGCGACGCGCCGATCTTCCTCGACGTCGCCTCGATCATCAACCAGTACTCCCTGGAGACCGAACTGCGCGGCACCCTCGGCTGGTCCGAGCCGCCGAGCTTCCAGCGCCAGGAACTTGGCGGCACCGGCCGCTACTACGACCGGCCGACCATCACCTACACCCCCCTGACCGGCGAGAAGTTCGCCCGCAACCTGATGACCCCCGTCGCCCCGGCGACGGTCATGAGCCTGGTCGAGGGGGGCTATCCGGTCGATATGGTCTTCCGCATCCTCGTCCATTCGGTCAACGGCGTCCGCAACCAGTTCGGCGGCTCCGCCCGGATGCGGCGGGCCGACCCGGAGTTCTTCACGCTGATCGAGAAGCTCCGTCAGAACCAGAATTCGGGGACGGTCTCCCTGCGGGTGAAGAAGACCGAGGGGCAGAACGCCCTGATCATGGTCTTCCGCAAGCAGACCAGACGCCGAGGTCCAGGCCAACGGCCGGGGAGGTCCGCCGGATCCTCGGGCTGCAAGGAGGATGCCGACGAGCTCCGGGTCGTCTACGGCTCGGTGGCGTCCGCCCCCGACGAGATCGCCCTGCTGACCCGCTCGATCATCGAGGTCCTCTCCGACATTTCCTCGACCATCGAGGTGCCGGCCGAGCATGTCGCCGAGAAGCGCGTCCTCCCGACCATGGAGCCCGAAGGCGAGGGGGTCAAGGGGACGCTGATCCGCATCCACATGGCCAAGGAGTCGCCCGGGGATGCCTTTGCCGCCGTGCCGTACCGGGACGGCTGGTTCTGGATCGACGACCGCGACTACCAGTCGAAGAAGCTCTTCTCGTTCCTGATGTTCGTCATGACCCTGACCGAAACCGGCGGCAAGGATGGGGCGCCGATCGTGACGATTTCGGCGGGCGGGTGACAATGGCCGAGCCGCTTCGGCAGGGTCGCGCAAAACGTTCATCAACTCACAACCCAAGGAGGAAATGATGCTGAACAGTTTATGGGAGAGAAACCGCCAGCTGAAAAACAGCGTGGCGGCCTTGGCCGCCGTGGTCGCGCTGCTGTTGTACAGCGGACTGGTACTGGCTGCGGATGCCGCGTCGGCAAAATCGGCGGCGAAGGAAGCCATTGCAGCGGAGGCCCCGGAGCGCGACCCGAAAGCGATGGAGATTCTGCTGCGCATGGCCAACTATCTGGCCAAGGCTCCGGCGCTGGGTGTAACCGTCGTCAGCAGCTACGACGCCATCCAGGCGGACGGCGAATTCATCGAGTTCGGCGACCGCCGCCGGATCGAACTGCAGCGCCCCGACCGGTTGCGCGTCGAGGTCGAGCGTAGCGACGGCGACAAGGGGGGATTGGTCTTCGACGGCAAGGCGCTTACCGCTTACAAGCCCGCCGACAACGTCTACGCCGTTGCCGAGAAGCCGGGGACCGTAGATACTGCCCTGATCTACGTGGTGAAGGATCTGCAGATCCCGCTCCCCCTCGCCAGGATGTTCACCACCACCTTCCCTCAGCAGATGGAGAAGCTGGTTACATCGATCGCCTATGTCGAGACCAACCGGCTCTTCGATGTTCCTACCGACCATCTGGCGGTGCGCAGCGAGGAGGTTGACTTCCAGATCTGGGTCGCCCAGGGGGACGCGCCCCTGCCGAGGAGGGTCATCATCACCTACAAGAATGCCGACGGTGAGCCGCAGTTCCGGGCCTTCTTCTCCGACTGGAGCCTGGCCGCCGTGGACGCCGGGCGCTTCGCCTTCACCCCTCCGGCCGGCGCGGAGAAAGTGCCGTTCGTTGTTCAGAAGTCTGGCCGTCGGCCGGCGCCGGCGAAAAAGGAAGGTGCGAAATGACTCTCCGGATCCCCTCGATTTTCATGTGCCTCGCGGTGATGGCGATCTTTATCATTTCCCTTCCCGGGCATCGCCGATGCCCGCGGCGGTGGGCGCGGCGGTGGCGGTGGCGGCGGGCGGAGTGGTGGCGGGGGGGGCGGTTTCTCCCGTGGCAGCGCGGCCAGCGGCGGCAGTTTCTCTTCCTCGCGGTCGGCGGGAGCGTCGCAGCGTTCAGCGGGTGCCTCTCGTCAGCAAGCCACCCAGCCCCAAGCCTCAACCTCGCAGAACCGCCAGGGCCAGCGCCAGGAGAGCCAGGGCGCCCGGCAGGAGACGCGCCAGGGAAACCAGGAAAGCCGGCAGGGGAGCCAGGATACCCGGCAGCAGGGTCGCCAGGAAAACCAGGGCACCCGGCAGGAGAACCGCAGTGAGGGTAGCGAGGACCGGCAGGATTACCGCGACAACGCCCGCGAGGACTGGCAGGACTTTGCCGAGGACGAGCACTGGGATGGCCATCATGACGACTGGGACGAGGGCGAAGCCTTCGTCGCCGGCGCCATCATCGGCGGCACGATCGGGGCGGTGGCCGCTTCCGCGGCACAGCCGACCTATGTTACCGCGATGCCTTGCACCACCACGGCGGTGATCGTGAACGGCGCGACCTACTACAACTGCAGCGGTACCTGGTACAACCGCGGCTATTCGGGGGGCACCGTCGTCTACATCTCCGGCGGCCCGCCGCCGGGGTACTGAAATCCTGGCCCTTTTCGATCGGCCCTGGTGCATTCACAAGGGAGGCTGGCGACAGCCTCCCTTGTTTTCCAAATCAGGATTTGTGGTGTAATCGGCGTGGAATTGTGCTATTTTTCTGGAGTTTGACACCTCATCTCCGCCTGGAGAGGACCGCCATGTCCGGAATGTTTTGCCGCACGCTCGCGACAGTGATTGTGGCGATCCTGCTCGCCGCCTGTTCCAGCACCACCCTCAGCGGCTCCTGGAAGAACCCGGACTACCGGGGACAGATTCACAAGGTCTATATCGTCGGCGTCACCAAGAGCGAGATCAACCGGCGCATCTTCGAGGACGAGTTCAGCCAGCAGCTGCTCGCCCAGGGGGTAACCGGCCTCGCCAGCTACAAGGATCTGCCTGCTTCCGGCGACGCCGACCAGAAGGCGGTGGCCGAGCGTGTCCGGGCCAACGGTGCCGACAGCGTGCTGATGACCCGGCTGGTCGGCAAGCGCGTCGAGGAGGTGGTCAACCCCGGCCGCGTTTCCGGCTACAGCTCCGCGCCCTACGGCTACTCGCCCTCCCCCTATTACCGCAACATGGGGAGCTACTACGACCGCCGTTTCGAGGCGACCTACGAGCCGGCCACGGTGACCCAGCTCGAGATCGCCACCATCGAGGCCAACCTCTACGACGCCAGATCCGGCGAACTGGTCTGGTCGGCGCAGCTGGAAACCGTGATCGAGTCCAACATCCAAAAACTGATGGCCGACTTCGTCCAGACCGTCATGAAGGACCTGCGCCAGCAGGGTGTCCTCTGACCTTGCCCCTGGTGGCGTTAACCGTTCAGCCTATTTCCTGTCAGGAGCCCATGTGATGTCTCTGCCCCGCAAAGTACGCCCGCTCCCCTTTCCGTACCGCTCTCTCGGACTCGCCCTCTGTGCCGCCACGCTGCTCCTTGCCGGCTGCGACAAACCGGCGCCGCCGCCACCGCCGCCCGCCGAAGTCACGGCCGTAACGCTGGCGCCGCAGACCGTGCCGGTGAGCGTCCCGTTCGTGGCGCAGGTCGAGAGCTCCCACCAGGTGGAGATCCTCGCGCGGGTCAGCGGCTTCCTCGACAAGATCCTTTACAAGGAGGGGGAGATGGTGAAGGCCGGCAAGGTCATGTTCCAGATCGACCCGAAGCCGTTCCAGGCCCAGGTGGCGGCGGCAAAAGGGGAGGTGGAGAACCGCCAGGCCCAGTTGTGGACCGCCAAGGCCAACCTTGACCGGGTCCGGCCGCTGGCCGCCCTCGACGCCATCAGCAAGAGCGATCTCGACAACGCCACCGGCGAGGTGCAGTCCGCCGAGGCCGCCCTTTACTCGGCCAAGGCCAACCTCGACAAGGCCCAGCTCGATCTTGGCTATACGACCATTGCTGCACCGGTAGCCGGGGTCTCCGGCGAGGCGCTGTTTCGCGAGGGGACCTACCTGACCGCCGGCGCCTCGGGGCGGCTGAGCTACGTCGCCCAGATCGACCCGATCTGGGTGACCTTCAGCGTTTCCCAGAACCAGATGGCCCAGCGCCAACAGGAGGTAGCCGCTGGCCAGCTGATCCGCCCTGTTGACCTGCAGTACCAGGTCGAACTCGAGTTGTCCGACGGCAGCCGCTACCCGTTCGTCGGCAAACTGAACTTCATTTCGCCGACCTTCAGCCAGGAGACCGGCACCTTCCTGGTCCGCGCCGAACTGCCCAACGCCAACGGCGTGCTGCGCCCCGGCATGTTCGTCAAGGCGAACGTCAAGGGGGACACCCGCCCCAATGCCCTGGTGGTTCCGCAGAAGGCCGTGCAACAGACCGACAACGGCCACGTGGTCTACCTGGCCACTGCAGACGGAAAAGCGGAAATCCGCCCGGTTATCGTCGGCGACTGGGTCGGCAACGACTGGGTCATCAAGCAGGGGCTCAAGGCCGGCGAGCAGGTCATCGTCGACGGCTTCCAGCGCCTGAAGCCGGGTGCCCCGGTCAAGGTCATTGCCCCTGCGCCGGCCGCAGCTCCCGCCGCGGCGGCCACCCCTTCCGCCCCCGCCGCGCCAGCGACGGCTCCGGCCAAGAAATAGACGGAGCCGCCCATGGCCAGCTTCTTCATCGATCGGCCGGTTTTCGCCGCGGTCATCTCCATCATCCTGGTCCTTGCCGGGGCGGTGGCGATGAACGCGACTCCCGTCGCCCAGTACCCGGACATCGCCCCGCCGACCGTCCAGGTCAGCACGACCTACCCCGGCGCCACCGCCGAGGTCATCGCCAACACCGTGGCCGCGCCGATCGAGCAGCAGGTCAACGGCGTCGACCGCATGACCTATATGTCGTCGACCAGTTCCTCGACCGGCAACATGACGCTGACCGTGACCTTCGAGCCGGGGACCGATCCGGACATGGCCCAGGTCAACGTGCAGAACCGCGTCAACCAGGCATCGCCGAAGCTCCCCTCGGTCGTCAGCCAGCAGGGGGTCACTGTCGAGAAGCGCTCCAACGCCTTCATGATGGTCGTCAGTCTCTTCTCCCCCGACAACCGCTACGACCAGACCTACCTGTCGAACTACGGCAACCTTTACCTGCTCGACCCGATCAAGCGCATCCCCGGGGCCAATCTTTCCAGCATGTTCCCGGTGCCGGACGTGGCCATGCGCATCTGGCTCAAGCCCGACCGCCTGGCGCAGATGGGGATCACCTCCCAGGAGGTGACCGCCGCCATCCAGCGCCAGAACAAGGCCTACGGCGTCGGTCAGGTCGGCCAGAACCCGAGCACCCCCGGCACCCAGCAGAGCTTCGTGGTCACCACCCAGGGGATGCTGGTCGCCCCCGAGGAGTTCGAGAACATCATCCTGCGCACCGACCAGGCCGGCACCGCCATCGTCCGCCTCAAGGACGTCGGCCACGCCGAACTGGGGACCAAAGATTATTCGATCGCCAGCAAGGTCAACGGCCAGCGGGCGGTGGCATTGGTCATCTACCAACAGCCGGGGGCCAACGCCATCGAGACCTCCCGACAGGTCCGGGCGCTGATCGATGAACTCAAACCGAGTTTCCCGCAAGGGCTCGAATACAAGATCGTCCTCGACACCAGCAAATTCACCGAAGCCTCCATCGAGAAGGTCATCCACACCTTCTTCGAAGCGGTGGTGCTGGTGGTGCTGGTGGTCTTCCTCTTCCTGCAGAGTTTCCGCGCCACCATCATCCCGATCCTGGCCGTGCCGATCGCCATCATCGGCACCTACATCGGCATCTACATGTTGGGTTTCTCCACCAACATGCTGACCCTGTTCGGCATGATCCTGGCCATCGGCCTGGTGGTCGACGACGCCATCATCGTCGTCGAAAACGTCGAGCACAACATGGCCACCCTGCACATGACGCCGATGGAAGCCTCGAAAAAGGCCATGTCGGAACTGGCCGGCGCCCTGGTCGCCATCGTCCTGGTGCTCGGCTCGGTCTTTCTGCCGGTCGCCTTCCTCGGCGGCATGACCGGCACCCTCTACAAGCAGTTCGCCATCACCATCGCCATCTCCATGGTCCTCTCCGGGGTGGTTGCCCTGACCCTCTCCCCGGCCCTGGCCGCGCGCATCCTCAAGCCGGGCCACCACGAGAAGAAGGGCTTCTTCCTCTGGTTCGAGAACAGCTTCACCAAACTGACCAATGGCTACGTCGCCGGGGTGCGCTGGCTGATCGGCCACAAGCTGATCGGCGTCGGCCTGTTCGGCGGGCTGATCGTCGCCATCGTCGTTCTCGGCAAGCTGGTCCCCGCCAGCTTCGTCCCCGAGGAGGACCAGGGGTACATCTTCGTTGCCAACATGATGCCCGACGCGGCCAGCCTGGAGCGCACCACCGGGGTCAGCGACAAGGCTTCGGCCATACTCAGGGAAAATCCGGCCATGGCGGATGTGGCCCAGCTCGACGGCTACAGCATCCTCGACAGCCAGAACAAGACCAACGCCGCCCTGATGTTCGCCTCCCTCAAACCCTACGAGGAGCGCAAGGGGAAGGAGGGGACGGCCTTCGCCGTACTCGCCGACGCCCGCCAGAAGTACGCCGGGGTCAAGGAAGGGGTGGTCATCCCCCTCAACCCGCCGTCGATCCCGGGCCTTGGCACCACCGGCGGCTTCGAGTTCTACATCCAGAGCAAGGGGGGAGGCACCCCGCAGGATCTGGACAAAGCCACCAAGGCGTTCATCGCCAAGGCCAGGGAGCGCCAGGAACTGGCCGGCATCAACACCACCTTCTCGGCCTCCCAGCAACAACTCTTCCTCGATCTCGACCGGGCCAAGGCCGAGATTCTCGGGGTGCCGGTCAACGTCGTCTACGAGACGCTGCAGGCCTACTTCGGCTCGTCCTACATCTCCCAGTTCACCCAGTTCGGCCGCATCTGGCAGGTGATCATCCAGGCCCGCCCCGAGTATCGTGACCAACCCGAGGACTTCGATCAGATCTTCGTCAAGGCCAACAACGGCCAGATGGTGCCGATGTCGGCCCTGATGAAGGTCAGCTACGTCCCCGGCGCCAACCTGATCACCCGCTTCAACGGCTTCCCCGCCTCCAAGGTCACCGGCAGCCAGGCCGCCGGCTACAGTACCGGTCAGGCCATCGCCACCATGGAGGCCGTTGCCGCCGAGGTCCTGCCGGCCGGCTACGGTTTTGCCTGGGCCGGCCAGGCTTTTGAAGAGAAGAAAGCCGGCGGCACCTCCTCGCAGGCCTTCATCTTCGGCATCATCATGGTCTTTTTGATCCTCGCCGCCCAGTACGAGAAGTGGTCGCTGCCCTTCGGCGTCATCCTCTCGGTCCCGTTCGCCGTCTGCGGAGCCCTGCTCCTGACCTGGATCTGCGGCCTGGAAAACGACGTCTACTTCCAGGTCGGCCTGGTCACCCTGGTCGGCCTGGCGGCCAAGAACGCCATCCTGATCATCGAGTTCGCCGCGGAAAACCAGCGAGCCGGGATGTCAACGGCCGAGGCGGCGGCCGAGGCCGTCCGCTCGCGCCTGCGGCCCATCGTCATGACCTCGCTGGCCTTCATCCTCGGCTGCGTGCCGATGGCCATCGCCACCGGCGCCGGCGCCAACAGCCTGCGCGCCATCGGCACCGGCGTCATCGGCGGCATGCTGGCTTCAACCGTAGTCGCCACCTTCTTCGTGCCGCTCTTCTTCGTGCTGCTCGACGATGCAACCGGGTTCTTCGCCAACCGCAAAGGTAAAGCCGCACCACCGGCATCCCACGATGGAGGGTCCAGCCATGCGTAACCGGCTGTTGGTCTTATTCGTTTCACTTTTGCTCACGGCCTGCAGCATCGGCCCCGACTACGTGCGGCCGACCATCGCCACCCAGCCGCAATGGCGACTGGACTACGAGGCCGCCGCCGGACTGGCCGATGCGGCCTGGTGGGAGCGCTTCGAGGATCCGGCGCTCAACGACCTGATCCACACCGCGCTCAAGGAAAATCTCGATCTGATGACCGCCACGGCCCGGGTCGATCAGTACCTCGGCCAGTTGCAGACCACCCGCGCCGAGTTTTTCCCGCAGATCGGCGCCAGCGGCCTGCGCGTCGCGCCAGGATCAGAGCGAACGCGATCTACGAGATCCCGCGCGATTACGGCCCGGAAAACTACTACGAGGGGACGATCAACGCCACCTGGGAGATCGACCTGTGGGGGCGCGTCCGCCGCGCCAACGAGGCGGCCCGCGCCGAGATGCTGGCCAGCGAGGAGACTCGCCGGGCGGTCCTGCTGACCCTCACCGCCAACACCGCCAGTGCCTACATCAACCTGCGCGGCTTCGACCGGCAACTGGAAATCGCCCGCGAAACGGAGAAGGCCTATGCCGAGTCGCTGCGCATCTTCAACCTGCGCCACCAGTATGGCACGGTGTCGCAGGTCGAGGTCAGCCAGGTCGAATCGCAGTACGAGGTCGCCCGCCAGGCCGTCCCCAACCTCGAGGCGGCCGTCGCCCGCCAGGAGAACCTGCTCTGCCTGCTGCTCGGCCGCAACCCCTCGCCGGTCCACATCCAGCGCGGCAAGAGCATCGATGAACTGGCCATCCCCGGCATCCCGGCCGGACTGCCCTCGGAGCTACTGGAGCGACGCCCCGACATCATTCGGGCCGAACAGCAGCTGATCGCCGCCAACGCCCGCATCGGCGTGGCCAAGGCCCTCTACTTCCCGCGGGTCTCCCTGACCGGCGTCTTCGGCACGGCCAGCATCCACTCCGACGACCTATTCGATGGTCCCGCGGAGGTCTGGCAGCTCAGCGGCAACGCCCTGATGCCGATCTTCACCTTCGGCGCCATCGAGGGCCAGGTGCAGGCGGCGGAAGCCCAGCAGCGGCAGGCCCTGTTTAGCTACCGGCAGACGATCCTCAACGCCTTCCGCGACGTCGAGGACGCCCTGATCAGCACCACCAAGGGGCGCGAGCAGTTGGCCTCCCAGACTCGCCAGGTGAAGGCCTTGGGCACCTATGCCTACCTGGCCAAGCTCCAGTACGAGGCCGGCAAGACCAGCTACCTGCAGGTGCTCGATGCCGACCGAACCCTGTTCGACGGCCAGTTGTCGCAGGTCCAGACCCAGGCCGGCACCCTGGTCTCGCTGGTCGACGTCTACCGGGCCATGGGCGGCGGCTGGATCGACCAGGCCGACCTGATCGCTAATCCGCCTCCGCCACAGACCGCCCCAGGGGAAACCTCGACGGCAAAAGCCACCAATTAACCAGCCAAGGCGGCCGGCGCTACCCGCACCGGCCGCACTTGCCTGCAAGGGCTTGCTGATGAGTCAGGCCACTCATAGGTTAAAGCGGCGGTTCGCCGACTTCTGGTGGGGCGACCGGGGGATGTCGGCCTTGCTGTTGCTCGTTTTCGCCAGCATCTTCCTGGCACCGTTCTTCGAATCGGACCTGTTGCGCTTTCTCTCCGCACTCTTCTTCTCGCTACTGCTGATCTCCGGGGTTGCCTGCATCTCCAAGCGCCCCCTGTGGCGCCGAGCCGCCGGCGCGGTCACTCTGGCCGCCATAGCCCTGCACTGGCTGCACGAATACCGCCCCACCCCGGAGCTGGCCATCGCCGCCAACCTGGTTTCCCTGCTCTGCCTGATCACCCTGACCATGGTGGTGCTGATCCGGGTGTTCCGCGACACCGGCCAGGTCACCTCTTCCCGGGTCATGGGGGCCGTGGCCGCCTACGTGCTGTTCGGTGTGAGCTGGTCGATCCTTTACCGGCTGCTCGACCACTGCCTCCCTGGCGCCTTCTCGATCGCGGCGGCCGCCGGCATGACCCCGGATGAACAGCGCGAGAACTTCGCCTACTTCAGCTTCGTGACCCTGACCACCGTCGGCTACGGTGACATCACCGCCGTCCACCCCGTCGCCCGCATGTTCGTCATCCTCGAGGCACTGGTGGGACAGCTCTACCCGGCGACCCTGCTGGCCCGGCTGGTCTCCCTGGAAATCATGCACCGCCAGGAGAGGGTCCAACCACCTGCAACGGCAGAGCCCGGCGGGAGTGCCGTGGCGACCACTGCGGAAAGGAGCTGAACCTTGTCGGCGCAGAAACTCGATTTCACCATTGAACGGCTCGGCGCCGGCAGCATCCCCTCGCCCATGCCGGGGGTGCGCTTCACCGGCGACGGCGAGCGACTGCTCTATCATTCCCGTTACGAGGATATCCGCGAGTTCGTGCTGGCCGGCAGCGAGCCGCCGTCCCTGGAGCTGGCCGGGCCGCGGGAGCGGCTGTTTTTCGACCCGGCGGCCATTGCCTGCGGCATCGTCACCTGCGGCGGCTTGTGCCCGGGGATCAACGACGTGATCCGCGCCGTGACTCTGAGTCTTTATCACCACTACGGGGTCCGGCGGATCTACGGCTTCCGCTACGGCTATGAGGGACTGGTCGAGCGCCTCGGCCACCCGCCCCTCGAGCTCACGCCGGCGGCCGTCAGCCAGATTGGCGAACAGGGTGGGACGATCCTGGCCTCCTCGCGCGGCCCCCAGGACCCGGCGGAGATGGTCGATTATCTGGAGAAACTGGGGGTCGGCATCCTTTTCGCCATCGGCGGCGACGGCACCCTGAAGGGGGCGGGGAAGATCGCGGCCGAAGCCCTGCGCAGGGGGCGGCCGCTCAGCGTCATCGGCATCCCCAAGACCATCGACAACGACATCTCCTTCGTACAGAAAACCTTCGGCTTCGAGACCGCTGTGGCCGAGGCTCACCGGGCCATCTACGCCGCCCACACCGAGGCGACCGGGGCTCGCAACGGCATCGGCCTGGTCAAGCTGATGGGTCGTGATTCCGGCTTCATCGCCGCCTATGCCGCCCTGATCGACAGTCAGGTCAACTTCTGCCTGGTGCCGGAGGTTCCCTTCACCCTCCCCGGCTTCCTGGGCAGCCTGGAAAAGCGGCTGCAGCAGCGCGGCCACGCCGTGGTCGTGGCCGCCGAGGGGGCCGGCCAGGAACTGCTGGCGGCCGGTGCCGAGCGCGACGCCTCGGGCAACGCCAAACTTGGTGACATCGGCACCTATTTGCGCGACGCCATCAGGGGACATTTCAGCAGTCGCGGGATGGAGTGCAATCTCAAATACATCGACCCCAGCTACATCATCCGCAGCCAGCCGGCCAACCCCCATGACTCGGCCCTCTGCCTGCTGCTGGGCCAGAACGCCGTGCATGCCGGCATGAGCGGCCGGACCAACATGGTGGTAGGGCTGTGGAACCACCAGTTCACCCACGTGCCGATCGCCCTGGCCACCAGTTCCCGCAAAAAGCTCGACCCCCAAGGGTGGCTGTGGGGCAGCGTGCTCGCCTCCACCGGTCAGCCGGGGGGGATGTAGTCGGGCATGATCCAAAGATGAATGTCCTGCGCAAGATCGGTCTCAACGTCCTGCTGGTCTTTATCCCGGCGACGCTCGTCCTCGAGCACCTGGTGCCGGACCGGCCGGCCCTGGTCTTTCTGTCGGCGGCACTGGCGATCGTCCCGGTGGCCGGCCTCATCGTCCAGGCCACCGAGCAGATCGCCCATCGCACCGGCGATGCCATCGGCGGGCTGCTCAATGCCACCTTCGGCAATGCCCCGGAACTGATCATCGCCTTCGTGGCCCTGCGCGCTGGCATGGTCGAAATGGTGCGCGCTTCGCTGGTGGGGGCGATCCTGGCCAATATGCTGCTCGGGCTGGGGCTGGCCTTCCTGCTGGGCGGACTGCGCCACCATGACCAGGAGTTCAACCCGCGCGGCACGCAAATGCAGGTATCGCTGATGTTCATGGCGGTCATCAGCCTGATGGTGCCCGGCGGCTTCCATATCCTGGTGACCGAGCAGACCCTGCACCTGGAACGCTATCTCAACATCGGCGTAGCCCTGATCCTGCTGGCAAGCTATCTCCTCAGCCTGGTCTTCATGCTGAAGACCCACCCCGAGGTCTTCGCCAGCGAACAGCACCACACCGCCGAGGAGGAGCACCCCTGGCCCGTCGGCAAGGCCGTCGGCCTGCTGGTGGCGGCGTCGCTGGGCGCCGCCTGGATGAGCGAGATCCTGGTGGGGGCGGTGGAAGGCGCCTCGCACGATCTCGGCATGTCCAAGGTTTTCATCGGGCTGGTGGTGCTGGCCGTGGTGGGCGGGGCGGCCGAACTCGGCTCGGCGGTGGCCATGGGGCGCAAGGACCGGATGGATCTGGCCATTGGCATCGCGGTGGGGAGCAGCATCCAGATCACCCTGTTCGTGGCACCGGTTCTGGTCCTGGCCAGCCTGGTCGTGGCACCGGTCCCCTTTGTTCTGGCCTTCAGTCGCGGAGAAATCCTCCTGCTGTTCGCGACCGTGCTGATCGGCACCGTGGTTGCCTCCGGGGGAAGGTCAAACTGGTACAAGGGGATTCAACTGCTGACCATCTACCTGATCTTCGCGACACTGTTCTTCCTGATCCCCGGGGAATAGCCGGGAGCGGAATTTATTGCCCATGCTCTGGAAAAACTCCCAACGCGCGCGCCTGCGCCGTCTGTTCTTCGAGGGATTCACGGCGCTGGACCTCGCCGAGCCGCTGGTCTCTTTCGACGCCGATGCCGATGCCCTGCAGGTCCGACAGTTCCTCCTCGAAAAAGATTTCGATCTGGTCGGCATCCGCGAGCACGGCCTGATCAGCGGTTATGCCCGCCGCGAGGCGCTGACTACCGGCCGCTGCGGCGACCAGCTCGTCCCCTTCTGTGCCGAAAGCGACCTGGTGCCGGAAACCGCCAGTCTGGTCGAAGTGGTCCGCTCGCTGGCGATCAACCGCCAGTGCTTTGTCACCGTCCTCGACCAGCCCAGCGCGATCATCACCCTCGACGACCTGGAAAAGCCACCGATGCGCATGTTTCTGTTCGGCCTGGTCACCATCGCCGAGATGGTCATGACCGACCTGCTGCGCTGGAAATATGCCGACGACTCCTGGCAGGAACTGCTCTCCGCGGCGCGCCTGACCAAGGCCAGGGCCCTGCAGGACGAACGCATCCGCCGCGGCCAGCAGGTCGGCCTCCTCGATTGTCTGCAATTCGGCGACAAGGGATGGATCCTCTCCTACGACGAGCAGTGGCGCTCCGCCATGGGCTACCAGTCGCGCCGGGAGATGCGCGAGGCGATCAAAGAGCTGGAGACGCTGCGCAACAACCTGGCGCACACCCAGGCGATCATCCCGCAGGGATGGCAGCGGATCGTCGTCGCCTGCAGCCGCATGGAGCAGAATCTCGACAGGATCAACAATCTGCAGCCGCCGGGGGCGGCAACGGCTGAACCGGAACCTCTCTGGCTGCGGCTGGAGAAAATCATGCGCAACCGGGAGGACGGCTGGTGGGAGCGGCTGGTCGATGCCCTCCCGGAACTCGGCGGCATGACCGGAACGGCACAGCCGGCCGCATATCACGCCGAGGGCGATGTCGCCGAGCACACCCGCCTGGCGGTGGCGGCCTGCTCCGTCGATGCCGACCCGGACCTGCTGTGGGTGGCCCTGTTGCACGACATCGGCAAGCCGGCAACCACGGTTCGCCACGCGGATGGCCGCATCACCGCCCACGACCATGCCAAGGTCGGAGCCGGGATGGCCAAGACCATTCTCGAGCGCCTTGGCCTCCCCGACGAACTTCGGCAGAGGATCGTCTGGGTGGTGCGCCACCACACTTTTCACCACTCCTGGAACCTGCGTGAGGATGCGGAGCTGACCAACAGGCAGCGTATCTTCATTGCTGACGCACGCTTCCCGTTGCTACTGGATTTCCTGCGGATCGATGCCTTCGCCTCTCAGGGCCATCCGCGGCGGATGGCTGCCTACGACTTCTACCGGGAGCTTCGCCGGGAACTCGCCGCCACACCGCCAGGTTGACGGTTCGCCGGTCAGAGACGGCTGGAAGCGGGCGCGAGCCCGGCGAAAAACCGGCGTCGAATGTTCGCAGGGTTTGACTTTCCGCAGCAAGCGGAGACAATTGCAGAAAGAACATGTCGGGAGAGCGGGAATGCTGATACTGGCGGGAGACATCGGCGGGACGACGACGCGGCTGGCCTTTTTCGAAGCCGGTAGCGCCGGGCTGGAGACGGTGGCGCAAGGGAACTTTCCCAGTCGCGCACACGGCAGCCTGACCGCTATCGTGCAGGCCTTTGTCGCCGCGCAGGGACTGGTTCCAGACCGGGCCTGCTTCGGCATCGCCGGTCCGGTCCACGAGGGCCGGGTACAAACCCCCAACCTCCCCTGGCTGGTCGACGGCGGGGAATTGGCCGGCCTGCTGGGACTGGCACGGGTCAGACTGATCAACGACCTGCAGGCCAACGCCTACGGTATCTCTTTGCTGCAGGAAGACGACTTCGCGCTGATCAACCCCGGCCGCCCCAACCCGACCGGCACCATCGCCGTCATCTCCGCCGGGACCGGGCTGGGCGAGGCCATGGCCGTCTGGGACGGCGCCGTCCACCGCCCCTTCCCCAGCGAGGGGGGGCACGCCGACTTCGCCCCGCGCAACGAACTGGAGAGCGAACTGCTCCTCCATCTGCGCGCCGAGCATGGCCGGGTAAGCTACGAGCGGATCCTCTCCGGCCCCGGCTTGGTCAACCTCTACCGGTTCCTGCGTGACCGCCGCCACCTTGCCGAGAGTCCCGAGGTGGCCGCACAGATGCAGCGCGGCGACCAGGCTGCCGCCATCTCCCGGGCCGCGATGGAAGGTCGCTGCCCGTTGTGCGGCCAGGCCCTCGACCTGTTCGTCTCCCTCTACGGCGCCGAGGCCGGCAACCTGGCCCTGCGCGCCCTCGCCACCGGCGGCATCTACCTCGGCGGCGGCATCGCCCCGAAAATCGTCGAACGACTGTGCCGGCCGGCATTCATGCTGGCCTTTACCAACAAGGGGCGCCTCAGCCCGCTGCTCGAAACGATCCCGGTCCGGGTCATTCTCAACGACCGCACCGCCCTGCTCGGCGCCGGGCGCTATGCCCAGCTTGAACCGGCCTGACTTCGGGCTATCCTGACGTTTCGCTCTCTGCGCCCCTGAGCACCCAGTTCTTGATCAGCGTATAGGTGACCGCCAGCGCCACCGGACCGACGAACAGGCCGATGATGCCAAAAGCCACCAGCCCGCCGATGACCCCCGAGAGGATCAGCAGCATCGGCAGGTCGGCACCGCGTTTGATAAGGATCGGCCTGATGATGTTGTCGAGGCTGCCGACCACCACCGTCCACACCAGCAGGAATACGGCCCAGGTCGTGACATCCTTGTAGAACAGCCAGCCGACCGCCACCGCCAGCACCGGCACCACCCCGACCTGCACGATGGCCAGCAGAAACATGATCGCGGTCAGCAGCACCGCCCCGGGGATTCCGGCGATCCACAGGCCGACCCCCCCCAGCACCGACTGGATCAGGGCGGTCACCACGATCCCCATGGCCACGGCCCGGATCGCCTGGCCGGCCAGGATCACCACCTCTTCTCCCTGCTCGCCAGAGAGCCTCCGGAAAAACTGCCGGATTCCGCTGGCCGCCGTTTCCCCCTGGGCATAGAGGATCGCGGTCAGAACCAGGGCGAGCAGGAGCTGCACGATGATCATTCCCACGCCGCCGGCATTGCTGACGAACCAGGCCAGGATCTTGTTGACGTAGGGTACCAGCTGGGCGGAGAGCCCCTCCGGCCCGCCGGCGGCTGCCTGCGCCCACATGGCCGCGGCCTTCTCCCCGACTAGCGGCAGATTGCCGACCCACGCCGGCGGCTGCGGCAGCCCCTCGGCGGAAAGGGCCCGGATCCACTCCTTCATGGCGTCCGCGTTCTGGAGGATGGTCGTCACGGCCAGGGCCAGCGGCAGGATCAGCACCAGCAACAGGCTGAGCGTCATGACCAGCACCGCCAGCGACCGGCTGTTGCGCAGCCGCCTCTGGACGCCGAGCAGCAGCGGCCAGGTGGCCACGGCGATCATGGCCGCCCACACCAGCGGCAGCAGAAACGGCCTGAGGATCCAGAAGGTCGCCGCTATCAGCAAACCGATGGCAAGGACACCGAAGACGGTGCCGGCAAGGTCGCGAGGTTCGGTGTTATTTTGCAAGGTTGATATCCCTTCTTGGTGGCAATCAGGACTTTACGGCAGAAACAACTCCGCGCGACAAGCTTTCAAAATCTGCGGGAAGTTTACCGCACGACGGTTTGCTCGTCCAGCAACCTGTCAGGATTACAGAATGAATTGATCGTTTGCGGCCCAGCAGCCGAATATAATGGAAAGGGGTTCGGCGGCTTGCCGAACCCCTTTCATCTGCCGCATCGAAGATGCTGGTCGAGTTCGTACCGGAGTAATAAACAACACACTGACAGCAATAATGGCAGGTTGCACCTCTTTCTGCTCACGGAAGATAAGTTCTAGGATAATGTAAGACCTCATTGCAGAACAAAATGCGAGACAGCCCAACCAGTTGATATTAGGTTGAGCTGTTTCGCCTCTTGAATATCGTGACTTGTGATCCATGGCAGAGTTCGGCTTCCTCGGGAGGCCGCCTATCAACAATTCAGTGAAGGTGATTCAATAAAAAGTGGCGCCATGCCCTGCGTGGATTCTGGCTACGGAAAAATAAGTGTCCGGCTATCGGTGATCGATTTTCCGAGCAGTTGTCAATCGTGATAAAGCTGTTAGTATCAGAGTGAAAAATTCTTATCTCACGCCACCAGAGGAGCGGATCATGAAACTCAGCGCGCGCAACACCCTCAAGGGAACAGTGAAAAAAATCACGCTTGGGGCCGTCAACGCGGAGGTTGTCATCGAGTTGCCAGGCGGAGCCCAAATTACCTCCATTGTGACCAAGCAGGCCGTTGAATCCCTGGGTCTGACCGAAGGAAAATCAGCCTTTGCGATTATCAAAGCCAGCAGCGTCATGCTCGGCGTTGACCACTAACCGGCGCCGCTAGAGCAAAAAATCCGGCAACGGGATTAGTCCCCCAGGCAAAGCAATTCAGCTTGGGAGGTTTCCCTTGTTTTGCTATTGCCAGGCGGCTGACCCTGTCAGCCAGCCACCTGGTAATGTTATAGGAATTTGCTTTGGAAAAGCTCCTGTCTACCAGAGAAGTCGCTGAATTCCTCGGTGTTAACGAGAAGATGGTCTATACCCTGATAAATGAGAAGGGGTTGCCTGCGACCAGGATCACAGGGAAATGGCTGTTTCCGAAAAATCTGGTTGAACAATGGGTCGAGAGCAAGACCATCAATTACCCACAGCCACCAGCGTCAGTTGTCGCCGTTCCAAATCTCCTACTGATTGCAGGGAGCAACGACATCCTGCTCGACCGTGCGCTCACCCTGTTCAGGAAACAGAATCCGGAACATGTCGCCCTCTTCGGCAATATCGGGAGTCTAGGCGGGTTGAGGGCACTAAGGCGAGGTCTCTGCCACATTGCATCGAGCCATCTGGCCCATGAGAATGAAGATGAATACAACTTCAGTTATGCCGCCAGCGCGATGGGAAGCCTTCCTGCCGTGATCAACTTCTGTCGCCGGGAGCAGGGCTTTCTGGTCAGAAACGGAAACCCCCTCAGCATTAAGGCGATCGTAGATATTGGAACCAAGCGCTTGACGATCGCCAACCGGCAACTCGAGTCCAGCACCAGGGTCTTGCTCGACCGCGAACTCGAAAAGGTGGGCCTGGATAGTAAGGACGTCAAAGGGTACGATCGGGAGTTTCACAGCCACATCGAAGTCGGCCTCGAGGTTCTTGCCGGGCGTGCCGACACCGCACTGTCCATTCGCGCCGTGGCGACCTTGCTTAGCCTCGGTTTCGTACCTCTGCGGTGGGAGCGCTTCGACTTGCTGGTGCCCAAGGATGGCTTCTTCGCCAAAGGGGTCCAATTATTCCTGGAATTGCTCCCATCCAGCGAACTCCGTAAGATTGCCGATGAGTTGTCAGGTTATGATCTGAGTTGTTGCGGTAAAATGATGTACCCTCAGCAGTCCTAGCTCGCCCGTTCCCCCGCCTCGTTCTGCCTTTGAACCGTCCTCTATTTTGTTTGGCTCCAGGCCAGCACATTGAGGTCTGGTAATTTATGCGTGCTTTAGCCCTTGCCGGCGCTCGCCACTGCCAATGGCACTTGTTTTTGTTGCGCGATTTTTCCCTTGACCTCGTTTGAACAAGTCATTATCAGTTATTTAAAGTTATTTTTAGTTGTCAAAAGCTATTCTCCGAGCCGAGCCGCCTAAAGGGATATCCCCCCATGGCGGTAGGCCAACGGGTGCCGCCGGAAACGGCAGTGCCTCCCTTTTGGAAAGGAGAAGCCGTGGCGGAAAAGTCCGCGCCAGGGGCTTACTCCATATCCGGGGAAGCTCCTTTTTGTTTCGGCAGTAACAGTCTTTCCAGATTGCGGCACGGAGGAGACGAGATGGTCATGACGACCCGCGAAGCGATTGACACCCGCCAAGCCTATGACCTCATTGGCAAAGAGACCGCCGGCTCGGTGGTGCTGCACTACGCGGTTGTCAAGCAGAGTCATGACCCTGCGCGGCCGACTACCGGTATTGATTACCAGGAGAATGGCGATGTCGAGGCGGAACTGGCCGCCATCTCCGAGGAGATCCGACAAAGCTGCACATTAGAGGACGTGCTGTTGATTCGACGGCTCGGCCATGTCGGTATCGGCGAGATCATTTCCTTGGTCGCGGCCAGTTCGCCCAACAGCGAAGACGCCTTCGTTGCCTGCCGTTATGGCATCAGCCTGCTGAAGAAGATGCGGACGATTGACAAGCGCGAACACTTTGCCTGAGGCATTTGCCTCCAATCACCCAAAGGAGAGAAACGTATGAGACTGCTGCGCATCCTGGCCGCTGTCCTGGCCATCACCCTGGCCATCGGCACCGTCGCCGCCGCCGAGGAGCGGCTGCGGATGTCGACCACCACCTCCACCGAAAACTCCGGGCTGCTCAAGGTGCTGCTGCCGCCTTTCGAACAGCAGAACAACTGCAAGGTCGACGTGGTGGCCGTCGGCACCGGCAAGTCGATCAAACTCGGCGAGGCCGGCGACGCCGACATCGTCTTCGTCCATGCCCGCAAGCTCGAGGACAAGTTTGTTGCCGATGGCTTCGGGGTGAACCGCAAGGACGTGATGTACAACGACTTCGTCATCATCGGCCCAAGCCGACGACCCGGCCGGGGTGAAGGGGGTGAAGACGACTGCCGAGGCCTTGGCCAAAATCGCTGCCAAGCAGGCGTTCTTTATTTCCCGTGGCGACGAATCGGGGACGCATGTGAAGGAGAAGGAACTCTGGCAGGTGGCCGGGGTCAAGCCCGCCGGGGCCTGGTACGTTGAAGCGGGTCAGGGGATGGGCGAGGTGATCATCATGGCGACCGAGAAGCGCGCCTACACCCTGGCCGACCGGGGAACCTACAACGCCTTCAAGAAGGCCAAGACCGACCTGAAGATCATCTTCGAAGGGGAGCAGGGACTGTTCAATCCGTACGGGATCATTGCTGTGAACCCGGCGAAGCACCCACATGTCAAGTATGACCTGGCGATGAAGTTCATCGATTATGTCACCGGCCCCGAAGGGCAGAAGATCATCGCCGAATTCAAGGTCGATGGTGACCCGATCTTTTTCATCTACGGCAAATAGGGTAAAAGTTCAGCCATGTGAACCGATGAATCCTTTGCTGACCCTCACAGATATTGTTTTTCGGCGTGACGACTTCACTTTGTCTGTCGATTTTCTGGAGTTGAGGCCGGGACATATCTACCTGTTGCATGGCCCGAACGGTTCGGGCAAGAGCACCCTGCTGAATGTGTTGGCCTTGCTGCTGATGCCGGCCGAAGGAGAGATCCATTTCAAAGGTATCCCTGTCAAAGATGCAAAAGAAAGCCAGCGTCTTAGACGACAAATCACGCTGGTCGAGCAGAGTCCGTTTCTGTTCAACGCCAGCGTCTACCAAAATCTTGCTTTTGGTTTGCGCCTGCGTGACGTGCGCGGCGACATACAGCGCCGGCATATCACTCAGGCTCTTCAAATGGTCGGCCTGGAAGGGTTCGAAAACCGCAGCGCCAAGGAGTTGTCCGGAGGGGAAACCCGGAGAGTCGCCTTGGCTCGAGCAATGGTGCTGCGCCCACAACTGCTCTTGCTTGACGAGCCAACCGCTGGCCTCGACCAAGGGGCGCTGCCACTTTTCGAGCACTGCCTGGCCGCTCTCCCTGACCAGGGAACCACCGTGGTCATCGCCGGCCACGATGCTGATCAACCGCGACGGCTTGGCGGTACCATTCTAACGCTTGATCACGGCCGACTGGTCAAGCAGACCGATGAACGCAGCCTCTGCACAAGGAGATGTCATGAAAGGAAACCCAATGCGTAGCTACATAGGGGCGCTTGGATTTATAGCGATCTTTCTTTGCAACCAGACAGTTCTAGCCGAGAGTCAATGCACGGAAAGCTACGGTACTGGCCAGAATCGTTTCAGTCTGGCGACGGGGAGTCCCGGGGAGCTTGGATTGCTGAAGGTTCTTGCCGAAGAGTTCGGCCGGGAACAAAATGCCACTATGTGCTGGTACAAAGCTGGCTCCGGTAAATCACTGAAGATGCTCAAGGAGAAAAAGGTGGACATGATCATGGTCCACGCACCTGAGGCAGAAAAACAGGCGATTCAAGAAGGTTGGGCCGCCAAACGCAGCTTGATCGGTTCGAACGAATTTTACATTGTCGGACCAAAATCCGATCCGGCCGGAATCGCCAAAGCCGCGAGCGCGGCTGATGCCTATGCAAAGATTGCCGCAGCCAAGAGCAAGTTCTATTCTCGGGGCGATAATTCCGGTACCCACAAAAAAGAGGTGGATATTTGGAAAAAGGCCGGCATTCAACCGACGGGAGAGTGGTACCTCGTAACCAACAGCTTCATGATGGCGACATTGAAGATGGCCAACGACAACGGTGGCTACTTCATGACCGACAGCAGCACCTGGGTGGCGGCTAATAAAGAAATGCCCAACCTGACGATTCTCTTCCGTGGGGATCAATTCTTGATCAATACTTACAATACGCTGTGCCAGCCCGACGGTGCGACTCCCGGCCAGCCTTTTGCGTCAAAATTCATCGATTTTGTAGCTTCGGGCAAAGGTCAGAAGATCATCCGGGAGTTTGGCGCCGCCCAGTATGGTGAAGGTCTTTACAACGATGCAGCCTATGCCAAGCAGTACGATCGATAATCAATCCAGATAAGATAAACATGATAACCCAAAAACGAAGGCGGAGTTGCTCGCGACTCCGCCTTTAAAATGTCCCTGGACAGGGGTTGCCCAATGTTTCTATGACTTTTTTTCAAGATACCGAAATCCTATTTTCCCAATAAACCTTGAGAAGAAAGGAACCTGCTATGACCCGAATCATAAATGCCGACCCTTACGGCAAAATAGCGTTGCAGGGCTACGATCCGGTGGCTTTTCATACCGCTGGTAAGGCCATGAAAGGCAATCCACCGATTCTGGCAGAATATAGTGGCTATAAGTTCGTCTTTTCCTCCGAGGAAAACAAGGCCGCTTTTGAAAAGCAGGTGCAAAAATTCCTGCCCGCCTTCGGAGGCTACTGTGCGTTTGGGGTCTCCATCGGGGTTTTGTTCCCGGTCGAGATCGACACCTGGGAGATTATTGACGGTCGCTTGGTGCTACAATACAGTTCTGATATCAAGCGAATGTTCGAAGAAGACAAAGCGGAGAACATTCGCAAAGCCAATGAGAACTGGGCAAAAATGGAGCCGAAGTTGGCACAATAGTGATGTGTTCTAGCCGCCGCTTGCGGTTTAGGTGTGAAAAAGGCTCTTCATCATCGAGGAGCCTTTTTTTTGCCTCAATTTTCAAGCTACTAGGTTGAGCTCTTGAGAGACCAGATGCAAATGCATTCTGGGTTTCGGTTCGTCTCAGATCTTACGTCACAGTAATTAGATCAGGAGCTTTTTGTAGGGGTCGCGTCTTTCTCGGCTTTTGTAGGGGTCGCGTCTTTTTCGGCAGTCCTGCAATACAATAAAAGCCCCCGGTCCGGAGATCGAGGGCTTTTGTGTCTGATAGATGGTGAATTATAGGGCATCCAACTGAGTGCCAAGTGTCTATGAACCTAGGGGCGATTCACTTCGTCTCTCTACAGCGGGGTACGTTTTCTTGACATCAAAATACTCGACAGGTTCTATATAACCTTTGTACCCATTAGGCCTTTTATTCGATGAACAATAAATTTCTGCAAATATTCCCCCATAACAACTGCCACAGTAAAAGGCAACGGTACAGGTATTTTTTGCGTGAGGGTTTGTCACCTCAGCAAAAGATGAGAATGCGACATTTTTGGTATTGCAATGTGGGCAGTCTCTCGCTATTAGCCCCATGCGGTACTCCTAAGGATTGCTGGCCGGCTTCAGCTTCTAGCGGGATCAGGCCAGTCCACCTTCGACGACCAGCTCTACCACGCCACCTAGAATATCACCATTGTAGAAAGGCATGGCAACGATGGTCAGGGTCCCTTCGGGTCCGTCCGCAGTATAGTAATGAAGCTTGATCTTCTTGTCTGCGAAAGCCTTATAGATTCCTTTCAATTTTTCTACGGTTTGGGGCTTGTGGCATTCTGCCATGTTCATACCGACTCTCAGCCCTGGGATCTCCAATAATTCAAACATCTCATAGGCTCTTTGGTTGACGTAGGTTACGTTGAAATCAGGGTCAGATACGACTACGGCAGTGTTCAAATTGTCCCAAACTTTAGTTACATAACTCATTTTTGTTCCTCCTGAGTAAAGGGTTAATAAGGGGCCCATTTTTCTGAAATTCGTCAAATGTCTAACTTGATCGACTGTGCAAGTAAAATGCCGGTAAATAACGCTGTTTGAATTGTTGGTCTGTCACTTTATGTGGCTGTAGAGGAGCAAAATCGTTGAGAAATTGTTGGGGAGCCATTTAAGGGTAAGCATAATAAGCGGCTCCTTTACCAGGGGAGAATAGCTACAGCGGGGAGTTTCTCGCCAATCCTGGCTTGTTGGATTCGCAGATTTCTCCCAAGATATTCAAGGCCATCAAGGGCTTGACAATGTCCGTCAATGACGTATGGTGTGGCCATGGTGACATTCATCGAGGCGCCAATTTTCAGCAAGTACGTCCACGACTACTTTTCGGATGAGGAGTACGCTGATTTTCAGCTCTATCCTGCAGCGAACCCAGATTCGGGGGATATCGTTCAAGGCTCCGGCGGTATTCGCAAGGTACGTTGGCAGCGAAGAGGGCGCGGCAAGAGTGGTGGGGTGCGCGTTATGGATTTTGCCCGCACCGCGGCTGGCTAAATCTGGTTACTGCTGATCTACGCCAAGA
>CAVVUQ010000011.1:0-32965 GCA_963751525.1 uncultured delta proteobacterium
GGGAGCTTGAGCCACTTCATCAGGCCGTAGGCCAGCGATGAATTGAAGTAGACCTGCACGGTGATCGGTATGGCGATCAGCAGCACATGGAAGAGCTTGCCGGTGATGTTGTCGGCCTGAAAGGCGAAGATCAGCACCAGGGTGGCCAGCAACGCCGAAATCGCCACCGGGTGCAGTCTGGGGAGGAAGACGCTGTTGAACCACTCCGTGCCGCGGGATTTGATCAGCGCCGAGCGGGTGACCACCCCGGCCACCAGTGGGATGACGATGAAGACGACGACGGAGGTGAAGAGGATGCCGAAGGGGACCACCAGGTTCGAGGCGCCGGCCACCAGCAAGGTGACGATCGGTGCGAAAAACACCAGCATCAGCAGGTCGTTGACCGACACCTGCACCAAGGTGTAGCCGGGGTCGCCGTCGGTCAGGTAGCTCCAGACGAAGACCATGGCCGTGCATGGCGCGGCGGCGAGGATGATGCTGCCGGCGATGTACTGGTCGGCATCGGCCGGCGAGATCCACGGGCTGAACACCAGGCGGAAGAAGATGTAGCCGAAGAAGGCCATGGAAAACGGCTTGACGATCCAGTTGACGAACAGGGTGACGAACAGCCCCTTGGGGTTCTTGCCGACGTTCAGTACCGAGGCGAAGTCGACCTTGAGCATCATCGGGTAGACCATCAGCCAGATCAGCACGGCAATCGGGATGTTGATCTGCGACCCCGCGCCGAATTCCAGGGAACGCAGCGACGCCACGGCATCGGGGATCAGCTTGCCCAGACCGACGCCGACCGCCATGCAGAGGGCGACCCACACGGTCAGATACTTGTCGAAAAAACTCATCTGCTTGGCATTCATGCGTTTTCCTCCTCGAAAAAATGGGTCAGGCGCGTACGGATCTCGTCCCGCACGCGCCGATATTCCGGAAGCACCTCGTCCTCGCTCCCCGGCAGCCGCGACGGATCATCAAAGCCGATGTGCACCCGCCGCACGCCGCCGAAAAAGAGCGGGCACTTCTCGTTGGCGTCGCCGCACAGGGTGATGACGTAATCGAAAGGCTGGCCGGCAAATTCATCCATGGTCTTCGAATAGTGTTCGGTGATGTCGATGCCGAGCTCAAGCATGACCCGGGTTGCCAGCAGGTTGACCTTGGTGGCTTCGGTCCCAGCGGAAAAAGCCTGGAAGCGGTCGCCGAGGAAATGGTTGACCAGCCCCTCGGCCATCTGCGAGCGGCAGGAATTGTGGGTACAGAGAAAGAGCACGTGTTTTTTCATGATCCGGTTCCTTGTCTGTCAATTATCCGCATGAGCAGATTGATAATTTAAAAAAAATCACGCACAGCGGCCCGGAATCCTGCCGGCGCGAAACGCCGTCAGCGCTTCACGGTCGTGCATGGCCTGAGGAAGGCTGACCAGATGCCGCTTTAACAACTCGCGCAGGTCACCGCCGAAGGACTCGTTGTCGTCGAACAGCCGGTAGTACATCCACACCCCCTGGCGGCGGTCATCCACCCAGCCGGCGTTGCGCAGGTAGGCCAGATGTCGCGACACCGTCGACTGCGGCAAGTCAAGGATTGCCATCAGGTCGCAGACACACATTTCGTCCACAGCCAGCAGCGCCAGGATGCGTAATCTCGTTTCGTCGGAAAGGGCTTTGAATTTTTGCGCAACTTTTTTCATGAACCAATTTATATCCGCATAGCCGATTTTATGTCAAGATCCGGCTTGATGTTCTCCGCCTGATAGGCCCTGGCCAGGATTTCCAGCGGATGGAAGACCGGATAAGGAAGCGCGTGGTTGAACTGGAGCTTACAACTCATACAATCGGTAATGATCGCCTGGGGGGACTTCTCGCGGATCTTCGCCAACAGGGGTTGGCCAATGGCCAGGGACTTGTCGTGGAAGTCCGCCTTGAAGCCGAAGTTGCCACCCATGCCGCAGCAGTCCATACCGACTAACCTGTCAACTTTCAGCTCCGGAATGAGCCCCAGGAGATCCAAGTACGGACTGTCGATCTTCTGCTGGCGCTGGTGACACGGTGCAAAGTACACCATGTGCTGGGGTATCGCATGGAACCTGGTGTCGAGCAACCCTTCGGCATGGAGTCGCCGCAGGTACTCCCCGGCATCGGCGAGCTGCTCGGCCACCTCGATACGGGCCAGAGGGTCGAACGAGGCAAAATAGCCGTCGTCCTTCAAGATGTCCTTATAAATCGATTTTTTGAGGACGGTGTGCCGGCCCGCCGGTTGAGCCGAATCCGGGATCTTCAGTTCGTCCGTGCCGGCATTGACCGATTTTTGGTACGCTTCTGAATAATAGGCCCTCTCCTTGAGGAGAACCTTCATGAGGTAGCCACAGCTAGGGCAGGAACAGACCAGTTCCTCGCCGGCCTGCAGCGCCTCGCGCAATTGCTCCATGTTGGCCTGGAGACACCCCAGCGCCCCTTTGCGGTCACCTTCCACCAGTTGCGGCAATCCGCAACAATCCTGCGGCGGAACATAGACCGTCAGGTTGTTGCGCTCCAGGACTTCGACGGTTGCCCGGCCGACCTCGGGAAACAAATAGCCGGCCGAGCAGCCCACAAAATAAGCGACGTTGCGGCGGCCTTCCCGCCTGCTGGTCAAGCCTCGCTCTTTTGCCCACGCAAAGAAACTCTGCTCCGGAAACTCAAGCAGCTCCCGATCGGGATGGATGTGAACCAGCTTGCGAATCAAGGGGCTGACGACCTCGCTCGATTGTGCGGCACTGACAAGTTGTGGGAAGATGTTACACACCCTGGCGAGACGGGGAATATCCGACAGGATTTGGATTGACAAGGGCAAGCCTTCCTGGTCGATGTAGCGGCTTTTCGCCACCATGAGATCGGCAGGGATTTTGGGGCAGGGGCAGACGCCGCAATAGGTACAAAGATCCGTCAGGCTCCGCAACTCCGCAGCAGAAATCGGGATACCGTCCTCTTTCTCTTTATCCCAGAGTCGATAGAGCTCTGGGAAAAAGAGACAAATCTCATCCATCAGAGGACGGCAGGAATCACAATCGGCGCAAAGTTCGACGATGCCGCGGACAATCTGTTGCGGTTTTTTTGCTTCTCTTTTATCAGACATTTCCATGATTGCACCTCCGATCCACTGGCAAACACGGGAAACGGTCTATGGTCGTTAATTCTTCAGGCGCTGAGTGAACCAATTTGCCATCCAGCGTGATACCCCAGCAAGCGGCGCTGAAAAGACCAACGACATGAAGCGAACCGGTCGCGTTCGGGGACGCGCAGGCGCGTTTCGGCAAAGCGAGCTTTGCAGTGCTGGACAATCATGCGCATGCTGCTAGCCTATCCGCATAAGCAGATTACATCAAGACAACTGCCCTTGAAGTTTCAAACCAACCCTCACAGGTAATAAGCCTGCCGGAAATTATTGCGTGCCCTAAATACGGCCATTCATTCGTCGTCCGATGGACGGTGCGCCAACCGGTTCCGGCAGGTTGGCCACCGCCCTTACCACATATTATTCACCCCGCTCCCCTGCCAGCAGCCGGCAAATCAGCTCTGAAAAATTTTTCTCATCGGGGAAACTGATCGCCCCAACGGGGCAGAGCCGGCCGCAGGTAATGCATTCGACCACGCAGTTGTAGGGAGTTCCAACCCTTGCCTTCTGGTGTTCTTCGATAAACTCGAACACGCCGTTCTTGCAGAAATCGATGCAGGTGCGACAGCCGATGCACTTTTCGATATCAAGCGTTGGGTACCAGGGGATCTTCTCACGGGGGATGCCGCGCCAAACATGATCGTCACCCCTTTTATTGGTCACTGAAAGTCTACCACGTTTAGAACGCATTCCAGATGAACCAGGCGCCGACGGCGGTGATGATCACGCCGCTGATCCGCTTGGTCCAGGCCGAGAAGTTGACCACCCCCCTGGCCTGAACGAAGGCCTCGACAAAGCCGGTGAAGGTGCCGGCCAGCAGCATCAGCAGGCAGTGGCCGAGAGCGTAAACGAACAGCAGGGCGATGCCGTAGAGAACTTCCCCCTTGGTCGCAACCAGGGTCAGGATGACCACCAGCACCGGCGTGGCGCACGGCGAGGAGACCACGCCGAAGAACAGCCCGAGCAGGAAGGCGCCGACGATCCCGCCCTGCTTCGGCTTGTATTCGCGCTTGATCGGCAGATGGAGCTCGTACAGCCCGGCCATCTGCAAGCCCATGACCACCGCCACCACCCCGGCGGCCACGTACCACCAGCCCCCCAGCGTGCCGAACATGGTGCCGAGCAGCCCCGCTGCCGCCCCAAAGGCGGTGAAGGTCAGCGACAGCCCGAGGATGAAGATCAGCGAGTAGCGAAACGCCTTCCAACGATCGCCCTCGGCATAGCCGCCGACGAAACCGACCACCAGCGGGATGGTGGCCAACACGCATGGCGATGCCGAGGAGAGCACCCCGGCCAGGAAGACCGCGCCGAAGGCCACCAGCGGATAGGCGGCGATGATCTGCTCGATGTTGTCGAGGAAGGTCACTTCAGCCCCGCCGCCGTCAGCCCCTTGATGAGGTCATCGCGGTCCGCGGCACCGATGACCCGTTTGACCTCCTTGCCGTTGGCATCAAAATAAATTTGCGTCGGGATCATCTGGATGCCGAAGCGTTTGGCCGCGGCCTGGTCCTGGCGCACGTCGATGAACAGGACGTTAGCCTTGCCGCGAAAGGTGCCGGCCAGCTCTTCCAGGATCGGCGCCATCTGCTTGCAGGAGGCGCAGGAGCCGGAACCAAGGTCGACAAGTGTCGGCCTGCCGGACGCCAGCGCCCGGGTCACTTCGGCATCACTGGCCGAGGGGAGTTCCGCGCCAGCGACGGCGGCGGTCAGCACCAACAGTACGGTCGCAAGCAGACTTTTCACAGCATCCCCCGAATCTCTTCGGGAGAAGCGAGCTTCCCGGAGAACTTGACCTGGCCGTCGATAACCAGTGCCGGGGTACTCAACACTCCGTACTTCATGATCGAGGGCATATCCTGCACTTTGACGACGTCTGCCTCCTTGCCGGCCAGGGTCAGGGCCTTGTTGACGTTGTCGTAGAGCTGCAGGCACTTGGCGCAGCCGCTGCCGAGGATTTCGATTTTCATTGATTGTCTCCTTTGTCGTTGGGTAGGGGCGTGATTTATCACGCCCAGGGCGCAATGAATTGCGCCCCTACATGACCAATCACAAAATCACATTGAACAGATAGCCGACCATCACGATCGCCACCGCCACCACCCCGAAAAAGGTCGCCAGCAGCGGCTTCTTGAGGACGTTGCTGAGGATCACCGCCTCTGGCAACGACAGGGCGGTCACCGCCATCATGAAGGCCAGCACCGTGCCGATGGCCATCCCCTTGGCGGTCAGCGCCTGGACGATGGGGATCACCCCGGCGGCGTTGGCATAGAGCGGCACGCCCAGGGCCACGGCCAACGGCACCGCGAACGGATTGTCGCGCCCGGCCCACTTGACCAGGAAATCCTGCGGCACATAGCCGTGAATGAAGGCGCCGATGCCGATGCCGATGACCACGTAGGGCCAGATCTTTTTCAGCAGCCCGATGGTGTAGTCGCGGGCATAGGCCAGCCGCTCCGGCCAATTCTGCTCGACGATCTCGCTACCGCCGACCTTGATCTCCCAGACGTAATCCTGGACGTGCTTTTCCATCTTCAGTCGGCCGATGACGATGCCGGCGACGATGGCGACCAAAAGTCCCGTGCCGATGTAGATCAGGGCGATCTGCCAGCCGAACATCCCCCACAGCAGGATCAGGGCGATTTCGTTGACCATCGGCGAGGAGATCAGGAAGGAGAAGGTCACTCCCAGCGGTACCCCGGATTCGACGAAGCCGATGAACAGCGGCACCGCCGAGCAGGAACAGAAAGGAGTGACAACCCCGAGCAGGGCCGCCATGACGTTGCCGACGTATTCCCGCTTATGGGAAAGAATCCGTTTGGTGCGCTCCGGCGGGAACCAGGAACGGATGATGGCGACAATGAAGATGATGACCGACAGCAGAATGAAAATCTTGAGTGTATCGTAGATGAAAAAATGCAGCGCGCCGCCGAGGTGGGTCTTGGGGTCCTGCCCGAGCCAGCCGATCACCACCAGGTCGGCAAAATATTCAAGGAAGGTAAACATGCGAATATCTCATTATTATCTGATCAATTAATCATATAGTTGAACAAAAAAAACGGCCCTTAACTGGCCCGCAGCAGGTCGTTGCGGCGCCCCGCTTCGCTCCGCATGATTGTGGCGGCCAAGTCGATGATCGCCAGAACCTCGGGATGCTTGACGGCGTAGAAAATGCGCAGACCGTCCTTGCGACGGGTGAGGATACCGGCCTTCTGCATCATGTTGAGGTGGCGCGAGACGTTGCTCTGCTCCTGGTTGATGGCCGGGAAGATCTCGCAGACGCAGTGTTCACCGTCGCGCAGCAGTTCCAGGATGCTCAGGCGGGTTTCCTGGGCGATGGCCTTGAGGATCTCGGCCTGGGCGTCACATGTTGTAAAAGACATACGGCACCTTTATGAGTATTTGTGCATATAATTATCTTTCTCCCTTTGGATGTCAACTGCTGAACGTATGGGTTTCGACAATTTTTCTTGTCTAATGGCATTGACTCAACTAAAAAATTCGTTATGCAAAATCCGCATATCGATCAGATAGACGTTCATTACCGGGATGTGACCGGCATTCTTCTGGCGGGTGGCCAAAGCCGTAGGATGGGCCGGGACAAGGCACGCATCGAAATCAACGGGGAAATGCTCTTCACCCGTTCGCTTGCCCTGCTGCAACACTATTTCCCCAGCGTGATGATCGCAGGCGATCGGCCTGACCTGACTCAACCGGGAATTCCGGTGATTGCCGATATATTCCCGGGAAGTGCCCTGGGCGGGTTGTATGCCGGATTGCAATCGGCGCACACCGAGTGGATCTTTGTCGCCCCCTGTGACATGCCCTATCCCGACGGCCGACTGGTCGAACTGCTCCTCGCGCAACGTCACGGTGTCGACGCGGTCGTGCCGCGAACCCCCAACGGCAACGAGCCGGTGTTCGCCGTCTATCATCGCAACTGCCTGCCCCACATGGAGGAGATGCTGCGCAACGGACAGCATCGTAGCTACGATTTTTACCAGCGCATCGCCATCCGTTACCTCGATTGGCAGCAGATGCCGGACGGTTGGGAACAGGCGCTGCTCAACCTCAATCATCCCGAACAACTTGCCATGATCGGAAAGGACAAGTCATGACCCCGCCCGTCGTATCGATCGTTGCCAAAAGCGGCACCGGCAAGACCACCCTGCTGGAGAAACTGATTGGCGAATTGAAACGCCGCGGGTATAGGGTGGGGGCGGTCAAGCACGATGCCCATAAATTCGACATCGACCGCGAGGGGAAGGACTCCTGGCGCCTGACCCAGGCGGGAGCCGATACCATGCTGATCACCTCACCGGCCAAGGTGGCCCTGGTCAAGCAGAACCGTGACGGCGTGGAACCTTCTCTTGCCGAGGCGATAGCCGCTTATTGCGGCGATGTCGACATTGTCCTGACCGAGGGATTCAAGAAAAGCAGCATGCCCAAGATCGAGGTTCATCGCCGGGAACGTAGCGAACGGCTGTTGTGCCGCGACGAGGAGCACGACCCCCAGCTCATCGCCGTTGCCTCCGACTCCAGCCTGGACATTGATGTTCCCGTGTATGACATCAATGACGCTATAGGGTTGTGTGACCTGATCGAGCAGCGCTTCCTGCCATGATGAAGGGCCGATCCGGTCGGTTCGTATTCAGGGACGTCCGGAGAGCAGCTCCTGCACCCGGGGAAGCAGTCGGCGCACGATCACGGCAACTCCCTTTGCGTTGGGATGCAAGCCGTCTGGTTGGTTAAACTCGGGACGCAGGGCAACCCCTTCGAGGAAGAAGGGATCCAGGGCGACCTGGTGTTTCCCGGCTAACTCGCTATAAATGCGGTCGAACTTGGTATAATAGGCAGGACCGAGGTTGCGCGGCGCGCGCATGCCGGCCAGCAGCACCTGCGCCCCTGCCTGCTTCAAACGGGTCAGAATTGCATCCAGGTTGGCGCGCGCCTGTTCGGGGTCGAGGCCGCGCAGGGCATCGTTGGCCCCGAGTTGCACGATCACCAGTTGCGGGTGTTCAGCCAGGGACCAGTCGAGCCTGGCAAGCCCTCCGGCGGTGGTGTCTCCGGAGACCCCGGCATTGATCACCCGTACCAGCTGGCCGCCCTGGCGCAAAGCTTGCTCCAGTTGCGCAGGGAAGGCTTCGGCGGCGGGCAGACCGTAACCGGCTGAAAGACTGTCGCCGAGAACCAGGATGCGCACCGCCTCGCCGCGGTCGCCGGCCGCCGCGGTCACCGGCAGCAGCAGGCAGCCGAGAACCCCCAACCAGCAAAGCCACCCGGGAACCTTCATGTCCGATCCTCTTGTCAGCATTCGCAACCTTTCCCTCAGTCTAGTGGGGGGGGCCGGACCAGTCAACATCCTGCGGCAGGTCAACCTGACCATTGCCGCCGGCGAAACGCTGAGCATCGTCGGTCCCTCGGGCGCCGGCAAGACTACCTTGCTGATGGCCCTCTCCGGGCTGGAACGCCCCACCGGCGGCAGCGTGGCGGTGGCCGGCACCGAGCTTGGCCAACTCGACGAGGACGGTCTGGCGCGGTTCCGCCGCCGGCACGTCGGCATCGTCTTCCAGTCCTTTCATCTGGTGCCGAGCATGACGGCCCTCGAAAACGTCGCTCTCCCCCTGGAGTTTGCAGGGGCCCGGGATGCCGCCGGCCGTGCCCGGGAGGCGCTCGAGGCGGTGGGGCTGGGCGAGCGGCTCGCGCATTTCCCCGGCGAGCTCTCCGGCGGCGAGCAGCAGCGCGTCGCACTGGCTCGTGCCTTCGTGCCGCGACCGGCGCTGCTGCTGGCCGACGAGCCGACGGGCAACCTCGACCGGGAAACCGGCGAGCGGGTCATGGAACTGCTGTTCGCACTGCAGCGGGAACAGGGGACGACCCTGGTGCTGGTCACCCATGACCAGCAGCTCGCCGCCCGTTGCCAGCGCCGGCTGAGCATGGCCGACGGCCGACTGCTATGAGCGTTCGCGCCGACCTGGGCCAGGCCTGGCGATTGGCGCGGCGGGAGTTGCGCGGCGGCCTGCACGGCTTCGGGGTTTTCCTCGGCTGCCTGTTTCTCGGGGTCTTTGCCATCACCGCCATCGGCAGCTTCACCGCCGCCGCTCGCCAAGGGCTGCTGACCGATGCCGGGGCATTGCTCGGCGGCGACCTGGAGGTGCGGCTGGCACATCGGCCGATAAGCCCGGCACAAGAGGAGTTCCTGCGCCGACAGGGGACGGTGTCCGCAGTGCTGGAGCTGCGCAGTATGGTCCGCAGCTTGAAGGACGATCAGCGAGCACTGGTCGAACTCAAGGGAGTGGATGGTGCCTACCCCCTGTATGGCGAGTTGCTGAGCAGCCCGTCCCAGCCCCTGAACGAGGCCTTGGCCGATCGGGACGGCCACTTCGGCACCTTGGCCGAAGCGGCGCTGCTGGAACGGCTGCAACTGCGCGTCGGCGACCGGCTGCAACTCGGCGAGACGATCTTTATCCTGCGCGGCGTGCTGACCCGGGAACCGGACCGCAATGTCGGCGCCTTTTCCCTTGGCCCGCGGCTGCTGGTCAGCGAGGCCGGCCTTGCCGCCAGCGGTCTGCTCCAACCGGGGAGCCTGGTCAACTATGGTTACCGCATTCGCCTGCCGCAGCGCGAGGGCGCCGATGCCCTGCGGACGGAATTGCAGACCGCCTTTCCCGACGCCGGCTGGCGCCTGCGCAACTGGCGGGAGGCGGCGCCGCGGGTACGTTACTTCCTCGACCGGATGAATCTCAACCTGACACTGGTCGGACTCTGCGCCCTGCTGGTGGGAGGGCTCGGGGTCGCCGGGGCGGTGCGCGGCTACCTTGCCGGCAAGGTACTGCATATCGCCACCCTCAAATGCCTGGGGGCCTCCGCCGCGGTGCTCTTCCAGGCCTATCTGCTGCAGGTGCTGCTGCTCGGCGCCCTCGGCTCCGCCCTTGGCCTGCTCTGCGGGGCCGCGCTTCCCTGGCTGCTCGCCTGGCTGCTGGCGGACCATCTGCCGGTGCCTTTGGCCCCCGGGCTGTTTCCCGAGGTGCTTTTTAGCGCAGCCCTGTTCGGCCTGCTCACCGCGCTGGTCTTTTCCCTCAAGCCCCTCGGCAGTGCCCTGCGGGTCTCTCCGGCAGTGCTGTTTCGCGGTTACAGCCTCAGCGGCATCGAGCCTCCCGGCCGCAGGGTGCGAGTGGCCATCGCCCTGGCGGCGCTGGCGCTGGCGCTCCTGGCGGTCGCCAACGCCAGTGACCGCCGTATCGCCCTCTGGTTCATCGGCGGGGTACTGGTCTGTTTCGCCCTGTTCCACCTGCTTGCCCGGGTGGTGATCTTTCAGGCCGCTCGTCTCTCCCGCCCCTCCCATCCAGCGCTCCGCCTGGGGCTGGGCAACATCCACCGGCGCGGCGCCCCGGCGGCCAGTGCCATCTTCTCCCTCGGCCTGGGGCTGACTGCCCTGGTCGTCATCACCCAGGTGCAGAGCAACCTGCGCACCCTGGTCGACGACACCCTCCCCCGGGAGGCCCCGGCCTACTTCATACTCGATCTGCAGCCTGACCAGGTCGCCGCCTTCGACGCCCTGCTCAAGGCCCTGCCACCGGTCGAGCGCAGCGAACGCTATCCGACCCTGCGCGGCCGTATCACTGCCATCGCCGGAGTACCGGTGGAGGAGGCCGCCATCGCCCCCGAGGTGCAGTGGGCGGTGCGCGGCGACCGCTTCCTCAGCTACGCCGCCGTCCCTCCTGATGGCAGCGTCCTTGCGGCCGGCACCTGGTGGCCGCCCGATTATCGCGGGGAGCCACTGGTTTCGCTGACCGCAGACCTTGCCAAGGGGTTCGGTGTCGGTATCGGCGATACGATCAACGTCAACGTCCTCGGCCGGGAATTGACGGCCCGCATCGCCGCCCTGCGCCAGGTCGACTGGTCGACCCTTGAGCTCAATTTTGCGCTGATCTTTGCCCCCGGTCTGCTCGAAGGCGCGCCGCAGACCCATCTCGCCGCCATCCATGTCCGGCCGGAAGGCGAAGCGGCGGTCTTCCGCGCTGTCACGCAAGCCTTCCCCAACATCTCGGTTATCGGTACCCGCGAGGTGCTGGCCAACGTCACCCGCACGCTGGAACGCATCGGTGCCGCCTTTACCGCCATGGCCTCCCTGGTGCTGCTCAGCGGTCTCCTGGTGCTGGCCGGAGCGGTTTCCGCCGACCAGCACCGCCGTATTCATGACGCAGTGATTTTCAAGGTCTGCGGTGCCACCCGGCGCGATATCCTCGCCGCCTTCGCCGCCGAGTTTCTGTTGCTCGGCCTGTGTGCCGGGGGGCTCAGCGCCCTGGTTGGCAGCCTTGCCGCCTGGGGTATTTTGCAGGGATTGATGGCTACACCCTTCAGCCTGCATCCTGCGGCGTTGCTGGTGACGCTGGCGGCTGGCCAACTGGCGACCCTCATGCTCGGCCTGCTCGGCACCTGGAAAGCTCTCGGCCAGAAGCCGGCAGCGCTGTTGCGGGAAGAGTGAGCTGGATGAGCTGCCCGACAAGAAAGGCACCCGGTGTTCCAGGTGGCCATACTTTTGTACGGAAGGCGTGAAGGGCTGAAGAAACAAGCCACCGGAGGATGTCCGCTAGGTTAAAGGGAAATCTCGGTTTTTCCCTTGCCGGCAGCGAGGGGGGGCTATGTCAGAGTTTTTTGCTGCCGCCACCGAAAGAGGAGCCATCTTAGCTTCAGCCAAGATGGCGCTGTCTATCGGAACAGCTCTCGCCCTGATCAAATTTGGTGATCGCGTCCTTCTCCGTGGCGACATGCAACCGATAGCCTGAAGGAAGCTTGTCATCACTTACTGTGTCCCCTGCTGCGTTGCGACTTACTCCGCTGCAAGCTATGCGCCCAGGCGGTGTGGTCGACCTGCACGGTGCTGGCCGGGCTGTTCGTCTGCCAGCGTGGCCAGAGGTCAGGTTTTGGCGCGGCACATAGCACAGCAGGGATCAGGACCGGCGACAGCGCGAGCACGCAGGTTCTTCTCATCATCTCCCCCGTGAATTCAACCGCGCCGCCAGGCATGGAACTTTTCCACCCAGGCCAGCAGCTTTTGCGGCGCATGTTCACGCTTCCACACCCCGGCCGCCATCTTGTTGGCCTCGGCCAGCGTCGGGTAGATGTGAATGGTGCCGAGGATCTTGTTGAGGCCGATGCCGTGCTTCATGGCCAGCACGTACTCGGCAAGCAGGTCGCCGGCATGGGGGCCGACGATGGTGACGCCGAGAATCTTGTCCTTGCCGGGGACGGTCAGGATTTTCACCCAGCCGTGAGCCTCGCTGTCGGCAATCGCCCGGTCCAGGTCGTCCAGCGGGTAACGGGTCGCCTCGAACGGTACCTGCTGCTGGCGGGCCTCGTCTTCGGAGAGGCCGACGCGGGCCACCTCCGGGTCGGTGAAGGTGCACCAGGGAATCACCCGGTAGTCGACCGCGAACGATTTAAAGGGTCTGAACAGGGCGTTGACCGCCGCATACCAGGCCTGGTGGCCGGCGGTATGGGTGAACTGGTAGGGACCGGCCACGTCGCCGGCACAGAGGATGTTGGGGATGCTGGTGCGCAGGAACGCGTCGGCCTCGACCGTGCCGCGCTCGCTGAGGCGCACGCCGAGTTCCTCCAGACCGAACCCCTTGACGTTGGGCTTGCGACCGACGGCGACGATGATCTGGTCGAAGGGGATGCGCACCTGCGCCCCCTGGTGCTCGCAGAGCAGAAACTTTTCGCCGCCCTCGATCACCACCTGTTTGGCGGCATGGTCAGTCAGCACCCGCACCCCGTCCGCCTCGAAGCGCTCGCGGATCAGGGCTGACACCTCGGGATCCTCGCGGATCATGAGGCGCGGCGCCATCTCCACCTGGGTCACCTGGCACCCCAGGCGGGCGAAGGCCTGGGTCATCTCCGCGCCGATCGGCCCGCCGCCGAGAACCACCAGGCGCTCGGGCTTGTCGCGTAGCTCCCACAGGGTGTCCGAAGTCAGGTAACCGGCCTCCTTCAGACCGGGAATCGGCGGCACGAAGGGGGAGGCGCCGGTGGCGATGATGATGTTGCGGGTGGTCAGCACGCGGCCGTTCACCGCGACCGTGTACGGGGAGGTGATCCGGGCTTCACCAATGAGGCACTCGACGCCAAGACTGGTGTAGCGCTCGATGGAATCGTGCGGCTCGACCTTGCTGATGACCCGCTGCACCCGCTCCATCACGCTGGCGAAGTCGAACTCGGTCACGGTCCTGCCCAGGCCGAACTCGGCGGCGCGGCGGCCGTAGGCGAGCATCTTCGCCGAGCGGATCAATGCTTTGCTTGGCACGCAGCCGGTGTTCAGGCAGTCGCCACCCATCCTGTGTTTCTCGATCAGCACGACCCTGGCCTTGACCGCGGCGGCGATGTAGCTTGAGACCAGCCCGGCCGAGCCGGCGCCGATCACCACCAGGTTGTAGTCGAAGCGCTTCGGCTTGGGGAAGCGACTCATGGTCTGACGCTCCTTGACGATAGCCAGGATCTTCTTGGCGGCCAGGGGGAAGAGGCCGAGCAGGGCGAAGGAGAGAAGCAGGGCCGGCGAGAGGATGCCGGCGGCGCTCTCCAGTTGGCCGAGCTGGGTGCCAGCGTTGACGTAGACGGCGGTGCCGGCGAGCATGCCGATCTGGCTGACCCAGTAGAAGGTTGCCGCGTGCAGCGGCGTCAGCCCCATGGCCAGGTTGATCAGAAAAAACGGGAAGAGCGGCACCAGGCGCAGGGAGAAGAGGTAGAGGGCGCCTTCCTTCTCGATTCCGGCGTTAATGGCCTTGAGCTTGTCACCGAACTTCCCCTGCACCCAGTCGCGCAGCAGGAAGCGTGCGACCAGCATCGCCAGGGTGGCGCCGAGGGTGCTGGCAAAGGAGACCACCAGCAGTGCCGGCCAGAAGCCAAACAGGGCGCCGCCGGCCAGAGTCATGACTGCCGCGCCGGGGAGCGACAGGGCGGTGACCAGCACGTAGAGGATGAAGTAGGCAAGCAACGTCCGGAGTCGGTGCGCCTGGTAGTAATCCTGAAACAGCTGCTGCTGCGACTTGAGATAGCCAAGGGTCAGGTAGCGATCAAGGTCGAACAGGAAAAACGTGGTGATTAGGGCGATGACGGCGGCGATCAGCAGGCTCTTTCCGTAGCTGTTTTTCACAGGGGTCTTCCCGATCACTTCGCTCTAGGCTGCGATCTCGCCGCCGCAGGTAAACCCCGCACCGGCCGTACAGGCGAAGCAATGCCTGCCGGTCGCAATGGCGCTGCCTGCTTCGGGCGGGCCATCCATCTCGTTGATGTGTCTGCGCACCCCGCCCAGAGGGAGATCGGCGGCCTGGTTGAAGTCGCAGTCGTACAGGACACCGTCCCAGGCGACCGAGACCAGCGAGCGGCACATCAACCCGTCAACCGCCTGCGGATTGAAGGCCGTCGTCAGTTTCCCCATATAGTCCTGCGCGTTGCCTGACTGTTCCAACCAGGTCTTGAACCGCCCCAGCGGCATGTTGGCGAAGATGAACAGGTGGTTGAAGGAGAGGCCGAGCCGCTGTGCCAGCACCCTTTTGAACTGCCTCTCCGCCGCTGTCTGCCCTTGGGGGAGAAAGGCGCCGGCCGGATTGGCCGCCAAGTGCAGCTCCAGGTCGCTGCCCGGCATGCCGTAGCCCAACTCGTTCAATTGTCGCAGGCGCTCCACGCTACGGCACCAGACCCCGGCGCCGCGCTGGGCTTCGAGCTGGCTGGCCGTGACCGCCGGGAACGAGGCGATCAGGATCACCCGCAAGGCGCGGCACAGGTCGATCAATTGGGTGCGGCGGTCATCGTCCAGGGCGGTGAGATTGGTACGCAGCATGACCTGCGGCACTTCGCCGGCCAGCCCGGTCAGGAGGTAGTCGAGGTCGGGGGCCAGTTCCGGTGCGCCGCCGGTGACGTCGGCCACCAGGAAACTCCCGCGCCGAGCGTAGGCGATGACCGCCTGCATGGTGGCTCTGGTCATCATCTCGCCACGGGTTGGCCCGGCGGCCAGGTGGCAGTGGCGGCAGGCCAGGTCGCACCGGTAGCCGACGTTGACCTGCAAGGTCCGGGTCTCGCCGCGCGCCAGAGGCAGACCGTGCCGGTCCAGCGTGTCGTTGAACTCAGTCTCTATGGGGAAGGCTTCCATTTTCATCGAAACCGTCCTGGCCGTTACAGCGAGAGCTTTTCGACCTGCCGGCGCATCTGCATGCCGTGCACCAGCGAGGCGCCGCCGCGAATGGCCGTGACCACGTGCAGGGCCTCGGTCATCTCCTCCAGGTTCGAGCCCTTCTCCAGGCAGGCGACGGTATAGGCATCGATGCAGTAGGGGCACTGCACCGTGTGCGCTACGGCCAGGCCGATCAGGGCTTTTTCCCGTTCGCTCAGGGCACCTTCGGCAAAGACCTCGCCGTAGTAGGCGAAGAACATGCGGGCCAGTTCCGGGGCGTCCTTGCCGATCTCCTGAAAGCGCCCGAGGTCCTTGGGGTCGTAATAGGTGTCCATGGGGAGGTCGTCCTTTGCGTGATTAGAAATCAGATTTCGATCTGGAGGTTAGTGGGCAGCTGGCAGTTTCAGAGCAAGGACGGTCCGCAGGGTATCCAGACAGCGGGTCATGGGAACCGCCGATTTTTGCAGCCGGGACTGCATGATCCCGCCTTCAATGGTGGCAACAAGCATCTGCGCCAGTTGCTCGGCCGGCAGGTCCTGGCGAATGAGTCCAAGCAGCTGGGCATCGGCAATCTTGTCCCGGATCTTACCGGTCCACTGATCGAAAACGGTGGAAACCATCTGCGCATCATCTGGGAAGGTGGCGCTGGCTTAATCGACGGCGACATATTCGAACACGGCGCTGCGCATCTTCTCGCCGGCGGCAAAGCGATCGCCGTGGATGACTTCCACCTTCATCGGGAGGAAGAGGCTTTTGGCGCAGGCGTTATCATGGCCGTTGTCCTTGGCGTTCATACCGCGGATCAACAGATGCCGCGCCAAGAAACCTGAAACTTCTTCGCCATAGTATAACGACAGAATTGTCGCCTTCTTTAAATTTCGCTGGCGTTATCCCGGATTGGTAATCATTTCCCAGATTGAGATTTCAATTGGCTGCGAGCACAATTTCTCTGCCTTGGCCTTCAATTCCTGCAGATAGGGCATCTCCAGGTGTTCATCGAGATCTTCCTTGCTGATCCAATTCTCATAGAGCACCAAGTCGCCTTTGTCTTCAACGCGTTGGTGCAGATCGTAATTCATGCAACCCGCCTCCGCCCGCGTCGGTGCGACGCACGCCATGATCGCCTGCTTCAGTTGATCCTCCATGCCCGCCTTCGCCCTGAATCGTGCCAGGACTGTAACCTGCTTACCCGCCATGTCCGGTCTCCTTTCTTGTGGGCACCCTCCCGGCTATGCAGCCCAGGAACCGCCCGGGAAGTAGCTTTCAGTAAAGCTCAAAAGTCATTCGGCAACCAGGGGCGCAATCAGCGCACGAACCGTTTCTGCGGCTAATCGATTTTTTCCAGGAGCGCCTTCTTTTTACCTTCATAGTCCTTTTCCGAAATCAGGCCTTCGTCATACAACTCCTTCATAAACTTTAGCTTATTTTTGAGCTCCTGCTTGAGCAATTCATCAGAGGCAGGCGCTGGCGCCGATTTTTCAGTCGGCGGGGGGTTGCTTTTGGGCTTGGACGCGACGGGCGCGGCAGTTTCTTCCTTCGCCTTTGCGTTGGGTGCCGTCTCGGTGACGCCGGGTGGCGGCGCTGAGTTGGTTGCATCCTTGAGCTTTTTCAGATCGGCCGCAACCCACATCGGAGCGGGCTCACCGGTTTCGAGTTGCTGTAGTTCTGCATACGAGGCAGGGGCCAGGAGGGGGGTTTCCGAGGTCTCGATTTTGAGAGGATCGGCTTCCGAGAGGCTCGCGTAGATAGCCGAGGTTTCGCTTGGCAGCCGCTTGGCATTGATATAATTGAAGGCAAAACTCAGCCTTCCCGCGGCATCGACAAACACGACCCCCTCGGTTTTCCGGCTTTCGGAAAAGATTGCAGACTGGCCCTGATTGTATGAGATGAAGCGGAGGCGTTGGCTGGCCTCGGCTTTTGCCAGTGCCGCAACCAGGACAGGAGCCAAGCGCTCGATCTCGTCCGATTGGAAGACCGGATGCTGCTTGCTATTGCTCATCAACCCGGCCTTCTCGATGTAGACCAGGTCGCCCATCAGCGTTTTCAGCACGTCAAGGTCCACGCTCTTGGGCTGTTGATACTTTTGCATGACAATTGCGCCCTTTTCCTGGCGCTGCTCCAGGGTGACGCTTAAACCATACTCTTTGGTGACAGAAGTACGCACCCATTTCGTGCTGGTGCATGCCGATAAAAAAACGGCACAAACGATGAGCAGGGCAAGCTTTCGATTCATATTGGCAGCCTCCGTGGTTTATTCTGCTTTGCTGGAAACAGGGTCGAAGAAATTCATTATGGTGAACGCTCAGGAACCGTCCGACTGCTTGGCGCACATTCTTTGGCTAACTCGGTATCCAGCAGATAGCGGGCGATACTGCGTTTGGGAGGCAACGTTGGCAGTTCACCCAACGGAAACCAGCGGGCATCAACGAGTTCACGGGTTTCGATGGCAATTTCCCCCCCGGCGTAATCTGCGACGAAGCCGCACATCAATTGACTCGGGAATGGCCAGCTCTGGCTGCCAATATAGCGTAAATTGGTCACCTGCACCCCGGTTTCCTCTGTAACTTCGCGAATTGCAGCCTCTTCCAGGCACTCGCCGAACTCAACGAAGCCGGCGACCAGGCCATAGCGATGCGGGGCATACTCTGGCTTGCGAATCAACAGGACTTCACCAGGGCGGCGCACCAGCACGATCGCACAGGGAGCGATGTGCGGGAAAAGCCGGGTTTTGCACTCTGCACAGGTCTTGCCCCAGTCAACCGTGCATCGCTGCAGAGCGGCACCGCATACCGCGCAAAAACGGCTGTGCGCTTCCCAGTGTAAAGCCATTCGCCCCAAACCGCCAAGTGAAAGCAGATCGATCGGCAGTTGTGGTTCGCTCGCCACCAGGCTCTCGGCGCGCACCCCATCCGGGATTTTCATCTCCGCAGGCAGTTGCGCCAAACGACAAGGTTTCCCATCCCACCGTCCCAGGTAGACCGGATCAGCATAACCGGCGTCAAGGTCTGGCAATTCCGGAAAGCCTTGCCCGCCGCCGACGAGCAGGTTGTCACCGTGAACGATCAGCCAGACACCGGGCCCGCCCGGATCCTGGTCAGGGGTGGTCAGCTGAAAGCGGCTGTCGAGACAGGAACGGTTGAACGGTAAAAACTGTGGCGATGGGTAGTAGAGAGGGAGCTGCGCAGTGACCATTGACGGGGTCTGCGCTCAGCTACGGACACTTTGCTTGGAGAGCACCCCCAAGGCATCTGCAGTCCAGATCGCAGCCTCGACAGATGCGGCGGTCACAGGGAACCAAGTGGAGTGAATGCTTTCGCCCTCGGCACAGGTCACTTGCGCAACCCTGCCAATTTCTTCCGAGGATGGGTTGATGATCCCAAGATCCTCCAGGCAGAGGGGCAAACCCACGCTGCGGCAAAAATCCTGAACCTCCCTGATGGCACTGCTTGGCCTTCCTTCCAATACGAGCTGGACGAGGACGCCAAACGCCACGATCTCGCCGTGCATTTTTCGATCGGATGATTTTGCCGTCAGCAGGCCGTTGTGGATCGAGTGTGCTCCGGCATGGCCGAGATTTTCAAAACCGAGGCCGCTGGTCAGGGTGTTGGCTTCCACGATCGCCTCCACAGCCGGGGTAACAACCTTGCGCTCGACCGCGAGCCGGGCCTGCAGACCCGATTCCAGCAGGGTGTCGTAGGTCAGGCGGGCCAACGCCAAGGCAGCCAGGGTTGGGCAGGTTGTCCCTGTGACTCCGTTAGCCAACCCGCTCCTGACGCAGGTGTCGGCTTCCCAGAAGGTTGCCAGCGCATCCCCCATGCCAGCGACCAGAAATTTGGCCGGCGACTGGGCGACACAGTTGGTATCAACCAGAACACAATCAGGGTTTTTGTCCAAGGGGAGATATTCAACCAGCTCGCCGGAATCCGTGTAGATCACCGACATGGCCGAGCACGGCGCATTAGTGGTGGCAATGGTCGGCACAACGATGACCGGCACCTTCATCTCATGCGCAACGACTTTGCCGGCGTCGATGGACATCCCCCCGCCGACGACGATGATCAGATCGGCCCGGCTCGCCTGGGCGATCTCCTTGAGTCTGCCGATCTCCTTGCGTGAACTGACCCCACCGAAAATTTCCTGGTGGCAGCCAATCTGCTTCGCTGCAAGACTTGCCGCAATCTGCTCCCCACACATCGACAGTGCCGTCCGGCCGCCGAGTACCAGCGCAGATGATCCCAGCTTTCCAGCATGAGCGCCGATCTCCGTGATGACACCGGCCCCTTGAATGTACTTCCCTGGCGAAATAAGTGCTCGGCTCATACGCTTCCTCCTCCTAGGCTGACGCCCCGGCGTCTTGCAGGTTGAGACGATAGCAGGAAAAGCTCTTCATCTCCAGACAGCCCCGGAACACTCCGGAACCATAGGCCAGTTGCTCGAGAAAATAGTAGAAGCAGAAGGCCGGCAGGGGCATCTTCGGCCGGCGCACTCCCCAGTCGACCGCCCCTGCCCCCAGCAGCATCACCAGAGTCACCAGGCCGAGCGGGGGGTACACACAGGCGGCCAGCAGCTGCACCGGCAGGTAGTAGCGCAGCAGGTGGTAGCCCAGGTAGTAGCCGAGGGAACCGACGGCCCTGAGCCGCGCCAGCAGGATCTGCAGGGCGCTGAACGGCAACTGCTGCGCCCGGAACTTGCGCGTGGCCAGGACCGTGTCGGCCAGCAGCACCACGGCAGCGACCGGCAGGGGGAGCAGCGAGCGGGCCACCAGCGCGCCGACCAGCAGCCCGAGGACGATCGTCAGCACGGCGGGCAGCGCCATCTTCTTCCCCCGCCCCGGGTGCAGCTGCTTGAGCAGCCCTTCCGAGGTGCCATAGTCGAAGCGCCGCTGCATGAAGGGCCACAGCTTGCTGCGGTGGGCATGCATGACCCGGCCCTCGGGGAGGTAAACGATTTTCCAGCCGGCATCGCGCAGTCGCCAGGTCAGATCGACATCTTCCCCTACCCGCAGGGCGACCCGGAAGCCGCCGGCGGCCATGAACGCCTCCTTGCGCACCAGCAGGTTGCAGCTGGGCAGGTAGAAGGTATCGTCGCCGCTGCCGCCGGACATCTCCCGCCCCCCCAGGTTGAGACTCGACATGACGGCTTCATAACGATCCAGGGCCGATTCGTCGTACATGCCGTCGACCAGGCCGCCGACCGCCGCGACTTTGTTCTCGGCAAACACCGGCAGCAGCTCCATCAGCCACCGCGGCGAGGCGATGCAGTCCGAATCGATGAACGCCAGGATCTCCCCGCTGGCCACCTGCGCCCCCCGGTTGCGGGCCAGGGCAGGCCCCCCCGCCACCGCGCCGGAGGCGACCAGCAGCGCCCCCATGTCTCTGGCCACCGCCGGAGTGTGGTCGCTGCTGCCGTCATCGACGACGACGATCTCCAGTTGCTGGCGGGGATAGTCGAGCTGCTGCAGGGAGGTCAGGCAGGCCCGCAGTTCATCGGCCCGGTCCTTGACCGGGATGACCACGCTGACGGCAGGCAACTGCCGGTCCCCTTGCAGGGGGACCCGCTGGCACTGGACAAACCCGCGCTTGGCGAGGGTCTCCAGTACGCTGCTTTCAGCCGCTGTTTGCGGGGAGAGCCAGTCCTGCTCCAGACGCCGGGACAGCTCCAGCAGGCTCTGGTTCAGGCGCAGCATGCGCAGCGGCCGGGACGCGACCAGCAGACCCCCTTCGGGAGTGGTCTTGACGCTGATACCGTCGGCCAGTCGATAGATCAACGGGTGCTCCCGCCGATCAGGCCTTCCGCCTTGAAGATCTCGAGCAGCATGTCGACAGTCGCTTCCGGCGAGACGGCATGCACCTTCCCCTCGCGCGGTTTGATGCCGCCGGACAACAGCGCCAGGATCCGGTCGAAGGCCGGCAGGTTGGGGTCCGGCGTGACCACCCGCTGCGGGTTCGCCCGGGGAAAGCTGCAGCGCTCCTTGCCGAGCACCGCCCCCGCGGCGCCGACGTCCCGCACCGGCAGGCCGAGTTCCGGCAGTCCCCAGACTTCGATGGTGCTGTCGAGCGCGGCCATCACCGCCGCCTGGTCGGGGAACCGGGGTTCGCAGCCGGCCGCATCGCACAGGAGCAGACAGGGGGTCTGTGTGCCGACCACCTGCCGCCCCCCCGATCGCTCTTGCGCAGGACTTCGACCGCACCGGCACGGCAGCTGACCGAGAGTGCGGCGGGGACGCAGGCGATGCCGAGTCTGGCCGCCGCCAGCGCTGGGGCCGGATCGTCGCCGCGGTCGATCAGCCGGTTGCCGGTGAAGACCAGGTCAGGCTGGAGAATCTCGATCAAGCGGGCGATCGGGTGGGCATCGGCAGCCGCGTCCCCACCCTGCAACGCCGAGTTCCAGACCCGCACGGCGCGGTCGGCCCCCATGGCCAGCGCCAGGCGCAGATGGTCGTTGAGGCGCTTCGGTCCGATCGCCACCGCAGTAACCGTACCCTGGTGCTGGGCAGCCAGCTGCAGGGCCGTCTCGAGTGCACTCAGGTCCGCCGGATTGGTGATGCGCCGCAGGCCGCGGTCGTCCACCCCGAACCCATCGGCGCTCAAGCGCACCGGCGGCTTCGGGTCGCAGGCCTCGCGCAGCAGAACCAGGATACGGGTCGATTTGTCAGCCATGATGTCTACTCCTGCTGATGTTGCCGCCTCAAGTCATCCGGTAGGACACGCCAAAGCCGCCGCGGGGATAGCGCCAGCGGGTGAAGGCGTCCTTGCCGCACACCACGTAGCAGGTTCCGCACTCGAGGCAGCCGTCATGAACGAAGGTCATCTTCTTGTCGTCCTCCGACCAGGAGTAGCAGCGTGCCGGGCAGGCGATGACGCAGTCCCGCTGGTTGCAGCTCTTGCAGATGTTTTCATCGAGAATGATATGCGGATCACGATCCACGTTGAAGCTGGTGAAATCGAAAATCTCGTCGAGGTTGATCTTCATAGCGATCTCCATCCGCTGTAGACATCGGCCATCAGGTTTTTCAGACCGACCGTCTCCCTGGTCTTGCGCAGCAGCAGCTTGGTCATGGTGTCTTTAGGCGTGCCGTCGATCCGGTAGATCTCGTCCATGATGCCGCACAGAAACTCGGGATACTGGGTAAAGATGCGGTCGTTGTGGAGCATGTCCGGCGTGCGCCGGTAGAGCTTCAGGTCCTTGAGAACAAAGCTCTCTTCGAGCAGTCGGCGGTAGGAAGCGAGGCCGGCCTTGGAGAAGTTGCGCTCCCGGTGGGCCTGGATGGCTGTCTGGCCTGCCAGCACGCCGGATTGGACCGCCAGGTTGATCCCTTCCAGGTTGATGCCGGTGACGATACAGAAGGCGGCCGCGTCGCCGGCGACCATGATGCCGTTGCCGAAGAGTTCCGGCATCATGTCGTAGCCACCCTTGGGAACCAGATGCGCGGAGTACTCGAGCAGGCGCCCGCCCCGCAGCAGCTTGGCTATCTGCGGCTGCTGCATGACGCCATTGAGCAGATCGTAAATGGTCTTGCCGCGTTCGGTCAGGCTGCTCAACTGCAGCACCATGCCGAGCGACAGCGAGTCGTAGTTGGTGTAGAGGAAGGTGCCGCCACGCACGCCGGCGGTGCAGCCGACGATTTCGTTCGACGCCCCCTGGTCGCGGACCAGGCCGAAGCGGTCGTCGATGACCTCCTTGGGCATGTCGATCAGGGCCTTGACGCAGACCCCCTGGTCGTCCTGGCTGAACTTGGGCTGCCGCAGCCCGGCCTTCTTGGCGACGAAGGAGAGCACGCCGTCGGCGGCGACCACCACCGGCGCCCGCAATTCGCCGCCGTCACGCAGTATGGTGACGCCGACCACCTTGCCGTTCTCGAGGATCACGTCATCGACGGTCGAACGGGTCAGCAGGGTGGCACCCGCCTTGACCGCCTCTTCGGCGAGCCAGTTGTCGAAGCGGGGGCGGAAGATGGTGTAGCCGTTGTAAGGGGGGCGATCCGATTCCTGGGTGTCGAAGCTGACGTTGAATAACGCCTCGTCGGTCATGAAGGAAACGTTCTTCTTGACGATGTGCCGCTCCAGCGGGGCCTGCTCCCAGAAGTCGGGGAAAATCTCTTCAAGCGCGGGGAGCCGGTGCAGCACCCCCCCGAACATGTTCTTCTCGCCGGGAAAGGCGCCCCGTTCCAGCAGGGCCACGTCGAGCCCGGCCCTGGCCATGGTCAGGGCCGCTGCCGAACCGGCCGGACCGGCGCCCACGACGATGGCATCATAACTGCTTTTCATGCGGCACCTCCGGTCGCGGCCCTGACCCGCTCGACCAGCAGCGGCAGAACCTCCCGCAGGTCGGCGACGAACGCTTCGTCCGAATTGGGGAAGATCGGCACCTTGGAGTCGATGTTGACCGAGACGATGCGCTTGGAGTCCTTGATCCCGCCAAGGTGGTGCATCGACCCGGATATCCCCAACGCCAGGTAGAAGCGCGGCGCCACCGTCTTGCCGGTCTGCCCGACCATTCGCTCGAAGCCGGTATAGCCGAGATCGTAAACCGGCCGGGTCGCGCCGAGTGACGCATTGAGCAGGCGGATCAGCTCCTCGACCTGCCTGAAGGAAGCCTCGTTGCAGCCGAGCCCGGCGCTGATGATCACTTCGGCTTCGGCGACATCGACCGTCTGCGGATCGGGGGGGATGCGCTCGATCACCCGGGTGGTGCCGGGCGCCACCGGCTCCGCCGGCTGCCAGCGGTCAACCTGCAGCGTGGCGCGCTGCATGCTGGGGAGCACCACGGCGCTGAGCGTCTTCGGGTTGACCGTCATCACCAGGGGACAGTTGCCGGCCCAGCCCTTGGTTTCCGCAACCTGCCCGCCGAGCAGTTGGCGCGTGACCAGCAGCTCAACGCCTTCCCTGGCATAGGCAATCGCTTCGGTAACGAGGGCGGCCTGCATCTCCGCCGCCAGCATTGGTGCCAGCGTCCCCCCCAGGTCGTTGTGAGGGAGCAGCAGCACGGCGGCGGCACCGGCCGCCGCCGCTGCTGCCCGGGCAAGGAGGCGCGCCTGCAGTTCGGGGGCGTCGGCCAGGTCGGCAGGGCCTTCGATCAGGGTGATCCTGCCGGCCCCGTAGGGGGTCATGGCCTCCAGCGCCTCGGTTGCGGCGCCGGCAAAGCAGAGGACCGACCAGTCGCATTGAAGCGTTTTGGCGAGCCGTGACGCTTCCGAAAGAATCCCCTTGCCGGCATCGTCCAGTTCACCATCCGGCAGATCGACAAAAACCAGGATTGAGCTTGGAGGGTTCGTTTCCCGGGGATGCCAGGCTGACATCAGATTTCCCTCCCCAGCTTGTGGCCTTCCCAGATGGCCATGTCGACTTTGCGCGGCGCCACGCAATCGCCGATCCGGTAGAGCTCCTTGACCTTCCCCTTAAGTGCGAAATAGAGGTCATCCTCGACCTGCTGCCCCATGGCCAGTACCAGGGTGTCGAACGGACCCCACTCGTCCCAGGCGTTGGAGTAGACATTGAAGCCCTTGACCACCTTCTCGCCAACCGCCCCGGCAACCTCCATGACCGCAATGTCGGGGGTGAAGGTGGCCCCCTTGATCAGCAGGCGCTGCCGGGTCAGGTACAGATCCTGCGTCGGGCCGAGTTCGGCGCCGATGAACAGGCTGGAGGTGATGATATGGACGGTTTTCCCCAGGTTGCACAGGAATTCCGCCGTCGCGGTGGCGCGATGATGGCCGTCGTAATCGATCAGGCAGACCTTCTGTCCCAGTTCCGCCTCACCGTTGAGCACCTGCCAGACATTGCAGACGCCGGGGCCGTCGGCACCGCCCACCGGGAACGCCTTGGGCTTGCTGCCGGTGGCGATGATCACGGCATCGGCGCTGGCGGCGAGCACCTTGGCGGCAGTCGCCTCGGTATTGAGTTCGACCTTCACCCCGGCCTTCTCGACCTGTTCCTTCTCGTTGCGGACGATCACCCCGAACTCGTCGCGGCCGGCCCCCTTCATGGCGGTCAGCGCCTGGCCGCCGAGGGTGTCGTTGCGGTCGTAGAGGGTGACGTCGTGGCCACGCCGGCCGGCCATCTTCGCCGCCCACATCCCGCCCGGGCCGCCGCCGACCACCACCACCTTCTTTTTGATCGGGGCGGCCTTCAGGGTCCCTTCGCCCCACTCCTTTTCCTTGCCGATGGCGGGGTTCTGGACGCAGCCGATGGCTTTGTTCATGCCGATCCGGCCGATGCACCCCTGGTTGCAGGCAATGCAGTAGCGGAGGTCTTCCAGGCGCCCCTCCTGGGCCTTCTTCGGCAGGTAGGGGTCGCAGATCAGGGCCCGGCACATGCCGATTATGTCGGCCTGGCCGGCGGCCAGCACCTTTTCGGCCATCACCGGGTCATTGATGCCGACCGGTACAGAAGACCGGCAGCTTGATCTTTTCGCGCACCCCGGCGGCCAGGGGGATCGTATAGCCGAGCGGCGTGTGCATCGACCCTTCGACCAGGTAGAGGTTATAGAAGGTGCCGATGGAGAGGTCCATGAAATCGATCAGCCCCGAAGCCTCGAACAGGGCACAGATCTCCTGAACCTGGCCGAGGTCGAGCCCCCCGGGATCATTTCGTCGGCGCACATGCGGATGCCGAGCGTGTAATCGTTGCCAACCACCTTGCGCACGGCCGCAATGAACATCAGCGGTGCGCGCATGCGGTTCTCCAGGCTGCCGCCGAATTCATCCTGGCGCAGATTAGTCAGCGGCGACAGGAACTGGCGGGCCAGGCTGGAATGCCCGAACTGCAATTCCACTCCGTCAAAACCGCCCTGGCGCACGTGTTCGGCACTCAACGCAAAGTAGCGGGCCACCTCTTCGATATCCTCCGCCTCCATTGTCTTGGGCGTTTCACGGAAGAGCACGTCGGGAACCGGGCTCGGCGCCCAGACCGGCAGCCGCGAGAGGCTGCCATCACCCTGCTGGCCGTTATGATTGAGCTGGGCGAAGATCTTGCTGTCGTACTGATGGACGTAATCGGTGATCTTGCGGAAACCGGGAACAACTTCGGCGTGATAGACGTCGATCAGCTTCTCGTAGGCCATGTCCGTCGGATGGACCGTCAACTCCTCGGTGATGATCAGACCGGCCCCCCCTTTGGCGCGCTCGCCCCAATAATACATCTGACGTTCGCTGGGGAGGTTTTTTTCCGCCAGATTGGTCAGATGCGGCTGGAATGAGATGCGGTTTTTGACGGTTACCTTGCCGAGCTTCAGGGGCGAGAACAAATTTTGGAACATCATGATGACAACTCCTGGTTATTGTCCGCCCGCCGCCTGCGAATGGAGGGTTGGGCCGCTATGCAGCTGAAACTTTCATGCCTTCATCGACCAATGAGGTTACGCAACGCTCGAGGCATTCGGGGTCGCCCCCCTCGAGATCATTCTTGAGGTGGTAGGCGACGGCAGGGCAGCCGCCGTGACACTGGTCGAAACGTTGGCAATCCTCGCAGGAGTGAATCCGGAGTTGGCGAAGCGAGTGGAACATCTCAGCATTGTCCCAGATTTCCTTGAAGGTGCTGACCCGCAGGTCACCGGCTTCGAAGCGGTCACTCTGCATGAAGGCGCAGGGATAGACCTTGCCGGTGGGGCCAACGCAGCAGGTGAGCTTGGCCGCACCACAGAGGTTCAACCCCAGCCCCTGGCGCTGCTGGGAGGTGAGGGAAAAGAAGCTGTCGCCAGTACGCACATCGCCACTTCTGGCCAGCCATTCGGAGAAGGCGATCAGCTGGGCCGGATCCGGGCGCAGCTCCTCCCAGTTGTCCGCACCCCGGCCGGATGGGCGGAAGCGACTGACGCGCAGCGACACCCCGAGGCTTTGCGCAAGCTCGTACAACGCCGGAATCTCCGCGGCATTGCCGGCGGTGAGCACCGTGTTGATGCTGGAAGGGATCGGACTGGCGGCCAGCAGCTTGAGCGCCTCGATGGCTGCCACGTAAGTCCCCTCGCCGCGAATCTCCTCGCAGGTGGCCTGCTCGGCGCCATCGAGGCTGACCTGGATGGCGACCAGGCGGTTGCGCGCCAGGCGCTTGACCAGATCGGCGGTCAGCAGCGTGCCGTTGGTGGAGATGCAGGTCATGATCCCCTTGGCGTGACAGGCATCGACGATTTCCAGGAAGTCCGCGCGCATGAACGGCTCGCCGCCACCGAAGTTGACCTGGAAGACCCCCTCGCCGTGGAGCTGGTCGACCAGGGCCAGGGCTTCCTGCGTGGAAAGCTCATCAGCGGCTGGCGTGGCCGACGAGGACAGGCAGTGGCGACAGCGCAGGTTGCAGCCGACGGTGACTTCCCAGGTCAGGTTGACCGGAGACCTCAGTCCCTTCTCAACAAAGCGGTTGCTCACGAAGAAAATCCTTTTCCAGCAGAAGATTTACAAAATTCCGCAGCTGCGCTTGCGCCCGCTCGGCCAATCCTTCCGGGAGCTCCCCCTTGCCGCGCGGCACCGCAAAGAACTCCGCCGGGAGCATGGTGCCGGTTTCGGCAAAAAGCAGGCGCGGCCCCCTGGAATCGTAAAACAGGAGGCCGAACCCTTCCTGCCGGACGCGGCAGGCCGGATGAAGCTGAACACCTGCCGCAGCCATCTTAGTAGACCCCGCAGATACCGTCGATGGCGAGCTCTTCGACCTGGATTTCTTCGAGGATTTTCGGCTCTTCCTTGCACTTCTCCAGCTCTTGCACTTCGTTTTCGAATTTCTTTTCCATGGACTTTCTCCCTTTCAAAAATGTTTTCCTGCACAAACGCATCGATGCGCTTGGCGGTTCCCACGGATACTGCAATGGCAATGCCAGAAAGAACAGCGGTTTATTCTGCAGAAGAACTTCGCTCAGCTGAGGGGATTCGCTATAATGTAACTGCACCTTGCAGAGAAGAGGGCCATTGCCCCGCTGGCCAGCGTCGCGATAGGACCGCCAGTTTTGTGGAAATACTCTACGGTGAGTATTTTTTCCACAAAAACTGCTTCGTTTAGCAGGGTTATTTTCTCCGGCTAAGCTTGCTGCGCGGGAACAAGACCTGCAACAACGTTTGAGTGAGGCCGGCGAGAGGCTTCCCGCCAGCGGGTCAAGCCGTTAACTAACCGCGGCCAGTTGGCCAACCACGCTAGAAAAGGCGAACCGATGCCGAAAAAAAACTCCCACTGCTCATTTTGCGGCGCCAGGTTCATCACCGAGACATGGCCAAGGAAATGCCACCTGTGCGGCCAAACCAGCTATCTAAACCCCTTGCCGGTGGTGGTCGCGCTGCTGCCGATCGCCGGCGGCCTGGTGGGGGTGCGCCGCAATATCGAACCGAGGAAAGGCACCCTCACCCTTCCCGGCGGCTATGTCGATCTCAACGAAACCTGGCAGGAAGGTACCATCCGGGAGTTGCGGGAAGAGACCGGCATCGTCATTGGCGCCGAGGACGTGCAATTGTACGACGTGCAAAACGGCCTGGACGACACCCTGGTGATCTTCGGGCTGGCGACACCGCTGCCGCTCGACCGGCTCAAGCCGTTCCAATCCAAAGAAACCCAGGAGGTCACCCTGATCGATCGCCCGGTGGAGCTGGGCTGGCCGAACCATACCCGGATTGTCGCCCGTTACTTTGCCGAGCAGGGTTTGGCCATGCCGTCACCGCCCGCCTAGTGCTGGGCAAGGGTGCGTTCTCGTGGGGCCTTCAGTCGCGCGGGATAGCCAGCATCCGGTCCAGGGCGGCCCGAGCCCGGCGGCGGATGTCCTCATCGACGGTCACCCGCGGTGACATGGTCTGCAGGGAGGCAAGAACGTCCTCCGGCGAAGTCAGCTTCATGTTCGGGCAAATCAGGGCCGGTGTTGCCAGGATGAATTCCTTGTGCGGGTTTTCCAGGCGCAGCCGGTAGAGAATGCCGGGTTCAGTCCCGATAATGAACTGCCGGGCAGTGCTGGCCCGGCACCACTCGTACATTCCGCTGGTCGAGCAGACGTGGTCGGCAACGGCAGAGACTTCAGGAGCACTCTCCGGGTGGCAGACGAACAGCGCTCCCGGATACTCTGCCCTCTTATCGAGCACTGCCTGCAAAGTCATCCTTTCATGGGAGGGACAGTATCCTTCCCAGAAGATGAAATGCTTTTCCGTCACAAACTGTGCTATCCAGCGTCCGAGGTTGCGGTCCGGGACGAATATCAACTCCTTGTCGGGTAGCGACCTGACCACCTGGACCGCGTTTGCTGACGTGCAGCAGATGTCGGAGCAGGCTTTGACTTCGGCCGAGGAATTGACATACGTCACGACCGGGACGCCGGGATGCCTGGCCTTCAACGCCCGGAGTTCGTCGGCAGTGACCATGTCGGCCATCGGGCAGCCGGCGTCGAGCCTCGGCAGCAGCACGGTCTTCCGCGGGGCGAGGATGGCGGCCGATTCGGCCATGAAATAGACCCCGCAGAAGACGATCACATCGGCATCGGTTCGCGCCGCCTCGATGGAAAGCCCGAGCGAATCGCCGGTGATGTCGGCAAGCGCCTGCACCTCGTCACGCATGTAGTTATGCGCCAGCAGCAGCGCATTGCGCTCCTTGAGCAGGGTTTTGATCTGCGCAGTGACTTCGCCTGATGCCATGGTCAGCCTTCCAGCCGGCGGGACGCCGCTAACTCCCCGTCTTTGGCCCCGCGTGCGGCTTGCCTATTTCGTCGAAGCTGATGATGCCGTGGCCACCCTCGACGTTGGGCGCCATATCGAGCAGATGGGCGGCGCACACATAGCGGAGGCTGTTGGCCTTGGCGCCGCAATGCCGACATTCGACGGTTGGTTTGTCCGAGAAGCTGCGGATGCAATCCTCGAGGCCCTGCGCCTTCAGGGCGCACATGTGTTTACTGTGGTCTTTGCTGTCGCAAGCCATGGCTACCTCTCATCGCTGTGGAAATTGCCCGGCCGTTCCCCGCCGGGAGATTGTGGCTAGTAGCCGCCGCAGATGCCATCCCCCGGCAGCAGACTGACGACCACCCCGCTCTTGGCCGCAGCGAGGGCCGCGGCATAATCCGGCTCGGCGGTGATCTCCGGGACATGCTCGATATGGCGGATGACATCGTCCGGGTCCACGACGAAGACCGACCGGGACAGCAGTCCCAGCTCCTTGATCAGCACGCCGTAGGCCAGGGCGAATGAGCGTTCCTGGTAATCGGAGAGAAGCGTCACCCGCTCCACCCCGGCGGCGGCGCACCAGCGCTTCTGGGCGAAGGGGAGATCCATGCTGATGGTCAGGACCACCACGTCCTCGGGGAGCTTCGCCGCCTCTTCGTTGAACCGGCGGGTCTCGGCGTCGCAGACCGGGGTGTCGATGGAAGGGACCGCACTGATGATCCTGGTCTTGCCCCTGGATTCGGCCAGGGTGACCGCTGAGAGCGTCCCGTCAACCACCCGGAAGTCCGGAGCTTTGTCGCCGACCTTGAGCGCCGGTCCGAGCAGGGTGACCGGGCCCCCCTTGAAAGTAACGACGCCGCTTCTTGCTTCCATATTTTACCTCCTCCTACGAATGCCTCGCCGGCTCTGACCGGCGGCGGGCGTTATGGAGAGTTGCAGGATGACAACCCCTGCAGCAGACTGCCGACTGCGGCGTCGCTCCACCCAGGGATTGCCGCTGACGACATGCGGCTACCCGGGACGGAGCGGCAGCAGCACGGTGAACTCGGAACCTTCGCCCGGCCGGCTTTCCACCTGGATATCGCCGCCATGGCGCTTGACGATGTCGTAGGTCAGGGCGAGACCGAGGCCGATCCCCTTGCCGACCTCCTTGGTGGTGAAGAAAGGGTCCCAGATCTTGTCGATGACGTCCGGACCGATGCCGACACCGTTGTCACAAATCCTGACGAACACGTGGGCATCGTTGCTGCGCCCCGTCGTCAGTTCCACCTGCCCCTCCTCGGCAATCGCCTGGTGGGCGTTGATCAGCATGTTCATGAAAACCTGGCGCAGTCCCGAAGGGTCGGCCAGCACATGCGGCAGATCCTGGCAAAAATCGGTGGTCATGTTGACCTGGCGATAGATTGGATGGTGGCGCAGCAGGCCGGTGATTTCCTGCAGCAGCACATTCAGGTCCACATCCACGGCGATGCCGTCCGACTTTCGGCCAAATCCGAGCAGCTGGTCGATAATCTCCTTGCAGCGATAGGCTTCGCGCACGATCACGCCAAGATAGTGAGGGAAAACCTCCAGTTCGGAATTCTTGCCCAAGTCCGGATCGGCGCGGAGCCGACGCAGCATGGCTTCGGCATAGCCGGCCACCGAGGCGATCGGGTTGTTGATCTCGTGGGCAATGCCGGTGGCAAGCACGCCGATGCTCGACATCTTTTCCGCCTGGATCAGATGCATCTCTTGCAGACGCCTGCGGGAAATGTCCCGGAAGAAGACCAAGGCACGGCTTTTTCCCCCGAGCGCGTCGCGGATCGGCGTTGCGGTGACGTCGACGTATTGGGTCCTGTTACCGTCCCGCAGGGAGACCTGGGAGGTGTCTACCCGCTCGCCGCCGATCGCCCGCTCCACCGGGCAATCATGGGGCAGGGTCGGCGCTTCCGGGTGGAAGATCTGGCGGCAGGAGAGGCCCGACTGGATCTGCTCCGGAAAAAGTCGCGGCGCAATCAGGTTGTGATGCTGGACCAGGCCGGTGTGGTCATAGACGACAATGCCGTCGCTGATCGAGTCGAAGATCGCCTGAAGCTCGTTGGACGTGTTGCGCAGCTCGACTTCGACCCGCTTGCGCTCGCTGATGTCCTGGGTGGTGCCGTAGAGCTTGACCACCTTGCCGGTGCTGTCGGTCGCAGGTTTGACAATCGTATAGACCCAGCGGGTGGTACCGTCGGCGAACTGCAGGCGGTGCTCGATCTGGTAGGTCTGGCCAAGTTCAACCCCCCGGCGCAGGTGCTCGAGGACGGCGGCATAATCCTCCGGATGGACCACCCTCGCAAACGATTCCTGGGTCGCTTCGGCACGATCGAGGCGCAGGATGCGCAACAGTTCGTCCGAAGCCTTCACCTCGCCGTTCAGCGGGTCGAAGCTCCACGAACCGACATGGGTCATCGACTGCGCCCTGGCGAGAAGGTACTGGCTCTCGGCCAGAGCCTGCTCAGCCTGGTTGCGTTCGGTGATGTCGACGAGCACAACCAGGCACTCCTCGCCGCTTGCAGTGGCCATCGCCTCAATCCGCACGGAACGTGCCGGGCGGCCGTCTTTATTCAGTGTCAGGCGGCAGGTTTCCTTGCGGCGCGAAGTAAAGACCAGCTCAAAGAAACTGTTGAAGAGGGCCAGGTCCTCGCTGACGACGAACGCAGCGAAGGGTTGACCTTCCAAACCGCGGGGCTCGGCACCGAGGAGCTGGACGCCGGTCAGGTTGACGGTTTTGATGAGCCCGTCACCATCGAGGGTGAAGTAACCGACCGGCGCAAAATCGTACAGCAAGGCGTACCTGTTGCGGGACGCCTCCAGTTCCTCCTGGGAGCGACGCAGCTCCTCGACCTTCCGCTCCAATTCGAGCCGGTAATTTTTAGACTCGTTCTGTTTATTCAACGCGGCAGCCCCTCATCCGGTAGCATGGCTTCTTCCCAGGCAGCCCTCAGCACCTTTTTATGTAGCGGACACCGAAGCGGGCTTTCCATTCCGGGCTCCCCGGACTCGGCTGCATGGCGAAGACCGGTTGT
>CAVVUQ010000012.1:0-235000 GCA_963751525.1 uncultured delta proteobacterium
CGCCACTTGGATAATGTCCCCTTGTTAGCTCGTTAGAAATGTCCCCTACGCCGAGACCTCTTGCGGGAGGTTCGGCGTGGGAAGGACATGGATGAGTGTCAGGGAGCTGAAGCGCGTCGAAGTCTTGGGACGGGTCAAAGCGGGCGACGTGACGCTGCGCCAGGCGAGCGAGCTGCTGGCGATCAGCTACCGCCACGCCAAACGGCTGTGGAAACGCTTCCGGCGCCGAGGCGCGGTGGGCTTGCGACATGGCAGTGTCGGCCGGCGGTCGAACCGGCGGAAAGAGGCGGCGTTGCGCCGCAGGGTCCTCGCCCTGGTGAAACGCGAGTTTGCCGGAGATGCGGGGCATGAGCGGTTCGGGCCGACCTTGGCGGCCGAGCATCTGCTCGAGGAGTATGGGCTCACCGTTCATCATGAAACGCTGCGACGGTGGATGCTCGCGGCGGGCGTGTGGAGCCGGGTGCGCGACGCGCCGAAGCATCGCCAGCGTCGCGAGCGGAAAGCGCACTTTGGTGAGCTGGTGCAATTGGATGGGAGCTTCGAGACGTGGTTGGAGGACCGCGGCCCGACGGCCTGTCTGATGCACATGGTGGATGACGCGACGAGTCGCTCGGCCGGGCGCTTCGAGCCGCAGGAAACGATCTGGGGCGCCGTCCGCACGCTGCGCGGCTGGATCGCCGCCTACGGCATTCCGCTGGCGCTCTATACCGATTGGAAGAATGTCTATGTCCGCAAGCCCACGGAGGCCGAGCTCGCCACGGGCGAGGCGCCGTTGACGCAGTTTGGCCGCATGTGCGCCGCGCTGGGCATCCGGATCATTGCGGCCAGTTCGCCCCAGGCGAAAGGCCGCGTGGAGCGCGGGCACGGCACCCATCAAGACCGGCTGATCAAGAAGCTGCGGCGCAAAGGGATTCGCGACTATGCGGCCGCGAATACATTTCTCGCCTCCGAGTATCTGGCCGGGCACAACGCCCGGTTCGCGCAGCCCCCGGCGGCTCCGGAGGATTTCCACACGCCCGTCCCGGTGGGCGTTGATCTCGACCAGGTGTTTCGCCTCGAGACCGCACGCACGGTGGGCCACGACTGGGTGGTGCGGCACGACAACCGCCTGCTGCAACTCGAGCGCCGCGGCCGACAGTATCCCCCCGCGCGCAGCACGGTGCTCGTCTGTGAGTACGAAACGGGGCGCCTGGACGTCTGGTATCGCGGGGCGCGCGTCCCGTGGACGGACATCACCGGGACGGCCGCGCGGGCCGCGAGTCCGCAGGCGGCATCGCCACGCGCGCCCGCGCGAGAGGCCCATGGAGCCCGACGGGCGCCGTCGCGCACGCATCCGTGGCGACAGCGCTACCAAGGGCTGCACGACGCCGTCTCGCCCGGCGAGAGTATCCCGGGGCGTCCCGGGGCCTGGTTAGTACCACCGGCCGCCTCCGCGGGTCCCACCACCAAGGTGGGGGACCCGCTCGGCGGCCTCGTCGCTCAACCCGAGTGAAGGGGACATTTCTATCGAGCGAAGGTAGGGGACATTTCTAACGAGCGTTGACATCGGCGGGCCTCGGCCTGTTGCGCCACTTGGATAATGTCCCCTTGGTAGCTCGTTAGAAATGTCCCCTACGCCGAGACCTCCTGCGGGAGGTTGGGCGTGGGAAGGACATGGATGAGTATCAGGGAGCTGAAGCGCGTCGAGGTCTTGGGACGGGTGAAAGCGGGCGAGGTGACGCTCCGCCAGGCGAGCGAGTTGCTGGCGATCAGTTACCGGCACGCCAAGCGGCTGTGGAAACGTTTCCGGCGCCGAGGCGCGGTGGGGTTGCGCCACGGCAGTGTGGGCCGGCGGTCGAACCGACGGAAACCGGCGGCGTGGCGGCAGAAGGTGCTCGCGATCGTGCGACGCGAATTCGCCGGCGACGAGCGGCATGAGCGGTTCGGGCCGACCTTGGCGGCCGAGCACCTGCTCGAGGAGTATGGGCTCACCGTTCATCATGAAACGCTCCGCCGGTGGATGCTCGCCGCCGGCGTGTGGAGCCGGGTGCGCGACGCGCCGCAGCACCGCCAGCGTCGGGCGCGCAAGGCGCACTTTGGGGAGCTCGTGCAGTTGGATGGGAGCTTCGAGGCGTGGTTGGAAGACCGCGGCCCGACGGCCTGTCTGATGCACATGGTGGATGACGCGACCAGCCGGTCGGGTGGGCGCTTCGAGCCGCAGGAAACGATCTGGGGCGCCGTCCGGACGCTGCGCGGCTGGATCGCCGCCTACGGGATTCCGCTGGCGCTCTACACCGACTGGAAGAATGTCTATGTCCGCAAGCCCACGGAGGCCGAGCTCGCCACGGGCGCGGCGCCGCTGACCCAGTTTGGCCGCATGTGCGCCACGCTGGGCATCCGGATCATCGCGGCCCATTCGCCCCAGGCGAAAGGCCGCGTGGAGCGCGGGCACGGCACCCATCAAGACCGGCTGATCAAGAAGCTGCGGCGCAAGGGGGTCTGCGACTATGCGGCCGCGAATGCGTTTCTCGCCGCCGCGTATCTGGCCGGGCACAACGCCCGGTTCGCGCAGCCCCCGGCGGCGCCGGAGGATTTCCACACGCCTGTCCCGGGGGGCCTGGATCTCGAGGAGGTGTTTCGTCTCGAGACCGCACGGACGGTGGGTCACGACTGGGTGGTGCGGCACGACAACCGCCTACTGCAACTCGAGCGCCGGGGCCGACAGTATCCGCCCGCGCGCAGCACGGTGCTCGTCTGTGAGTACGAAACGGGGCGCCTGGACGTCTGGTATCGCGGGGCGCGCGTCCCGTGGACGGACATCACCGGAACGGCCGCGCGGGTCGCCAGTCCGCGGCCGGCGCCGCCACGCGCACCCTCGCGCGGCGCCCCGAGTGTCCGACGGGTGCCGGCGTGCACGCATCCGTGGCGACAGCGTTACCAAGGGCTGCACGACGCGGTCTCGCCCGGCGAGAGTATCCCGGGGCGTCCCGGGGCGTGGTTAGTACCACCGGCCGCCTCCGCGGGCCCCGCCCCCAAGGTGGAGGGCCCGCTCGGCAGCCTCGTCGCGCAACCCGACTGATGGGGACATTTCTATCGAGCGAAGGCAGGGGACATTTCTAACGAGCGTTGACATCGGCGGGCCTCGGCCTTGACTTCCGCTGCGGGGAGGTCTAGCCTCCCTTCCTGACCGCCTGGAACCGGCTGTCTGTTCTCCTTGCCCCACGCCAGTGGAGGGTGCCCAACGTGTTCAAGAGCCGATACCTTGTCATCGCCGTCCTCGCCGCCGCCTGCCTGATCGCGGCGGCGCTGCCCTCGTTTGCCCAGTTCGACACGGCCACCGTCGTCGGCACGGTCAAGGACAACACGGGCGGTGTCGTCCCGGGCGCCACCGTTACCCTGACGAACATCGATACGGGTGTCGCAACCGTCCGCGTGACCGAAGCCAGCGGGAGCTTCGAGTTCATGACCGTCCGAATCGGACGCTACAAGGTGACGGCCGAACTCCAGGGCTTCTCCACGGCGGTGGCTGACAACATCCAGGTGACCGTCGGCGCCCGCCAGCGCGTGGACCTGCAGCTGGCGCCTGGCCAGCTCACGGAGACCGTCCAGGTCGTTGGGACCTCAATGCTTCTCGAAACCGATTCGAGCCAGCGCGGACAGCTCATCACGGGCAGGCAGGCGGTAGAACTGCCGCTGAATGGCCGCGAGTACTCGTCGCTGGCGCTGCTGAGCCCCGGCGTACGCGTGTCGGCGTTGAGCACAGGCGGCACGCCGCGCGAAGGCTCGTTCAACGTGAACGGCATGCGGAGCACGTTCAACAACTTCCTGCTCGACGGTCTTGACAACAACGCGTACGGCACGAGCAACCAGGGGTTCTCGAACCAGACCGTGCAGCCGTCGCCCGACGCGGTGGCGGAGTTCAAGGTCGTCACCAACAACACGAGCGCGGAGTACGGGCGCAGCGGCGGCGCGACGCTCAACGTCGCGTACAAGAGCGGCACGAACCAGTTCCACGGGGCCGCGTGGGAGTTCTATCGGGATACCGCGCTGAATGCGACCGGGTTCTTCAAACCTTCGTCGGGCGTCAAGCCGACTCTCGAGCGGAACCAGTATGGGATTGCGCTGGGCGGGCCGATCGTGAAGAACAAGGCGTTCTTCTTTGGAGACTGGGAAAGCTTCCGGCAAAACCGCACGGTGGTGAGTTTCGCCACCGTTCCTACGCCGACGCAGCGGCAGGGCATCCTGGCGGTGGACGTCCGGAACCCGATCACGGGCGACGTGTATCCCGCGGGCACGCAGATCCCGATGACCTCGTTCGCGCAGAAGGTGCTGAGCGCGCTGCCGAACCCGACCCAGGCGACCGCGTCGAACAACTACGACGTGCTCCAGAACTTCCAGTACAACACGGACAAGTACGGCGCCAAGGCCGACTTCCAGATCAGCAACTCCTTGAGCATGTTCGCGCGCTACGGGTACCGGAAACTGGACGGCGTCGACGACCCGCCTCTCCCGCTGCCGTCGGGCGGCGCCGGGAACGCCTTCACGTATGTCACGACCAACCAGTTCGCGACGGGCTTCACGTGGGCTCGCACGGGCACCTCCCTGCTGGAAGGCCGCTTCGGCTGGTCGCGGACGGAAGCCGGCAAGAACCCGTGGGGCCTGGGTACGCCGTCGGCGCTCGACGCGTACGGCATCACGGGATTGCCGACCGACCCGCGCATCACGGGGGGCCTCTACACGCAGCTCATCACGGGATACTCCGACCTGGGGCGGCAGGCGACGAACCCGCAGTGGCAGTACCCGGAACTGTTCAACGCCAAGCTGAACTACACGTGGGTGCGCGGCGCGCACTCGCTCAAGACGGGCTACGAGTTCCAGTACGTCATGACCGAAGTCCAGGACGTGAATCCGCTGTACGGCCGCGACGCGTACACGGGGAACTTCTCCCGTCCGGCAGGCGTGTCGGCGAACAACGTGTACAACCTCGCCGACTTCATGCTCGGCCTGCGCAGCCAGTACGCGCTGAGCAGCATTCTCGTCGCGAACCTCCGCCAGCGGTACCAGTTCGCGTACCTGCAGGACGACTGGAGGTTGAACGACAAGCTGACGCTGAACCTCGGCCTGCGCTACGAGTACGCCACGCCGTGGTGGGAAAAAGACAACAACATGACCAACTACGACCCGGCGACGAAGACGATGATCGCCGCCAAAGACGGGTCGATGTACGACCGGACGCTGATGGATCCCGACCGCAACAACTGGGGGCCTCGCCTGGGCCTCGCCTACAGCCTGACGCCGAAGACCGTCGTGCGCGGCGGGTGGGGCATGAGCTACATCCACTTCCACCGCATCGGCGCCGCCAACATCCTGGCGATTAACGGTCCTCAGGTGGTGAACGCCGTCGCGTCGCAGTCGAACCCGACGCTGCCGACGTTCCGCACGACGCAGCAAGGGTACCCGGCGGGCTTCGCGGATCCGTCGCAGTTCAACCCGCTCACGGCCAACATCCTGTACATGCCGAGGGACTATCACTCCAGCGTCGTGCAGAGCTGGTACGTGTCCGTGCAGCGCGAAATCGCGAAGAACATGCTGATCGACGTGGCCTACGTCGGAAACCGGGCGGATGACCTTCTGGCGATGGCCAACTACAACCAGGCCGTGCCGAACAACTCGGCGGGATCGCTGTCGCTGCAAGCCCGGCGGCCGATCCAGGAGTTCTCCGACATCACGTATACGTTCAACGGCGGCAAGTCGCGCTACCAGGCCCTGCAGGTGAAATTCGAGTACCGCATGCCCGGCAACCTCACGTTCCTGAACTCGTTCACCTGGTCGCAGGCCAAGGACAATGGTGCCGGATCTCTGGAGAATCCGAACGGGAACGTGCCTGGACCGCAGGATTTCTACAACATGGACGCCGACTACGCGATCTCGGCCTACAACCAGCCGTACAACAACACGACAAGTTTCGTGTGGGACCTCCCCTTCGGCCGCGGCCGCCGCTGGGGCTCCGATGCCAACGCCGTCGTCGACGCGTTCATCGGCGGCTGGACCTTTAGCGGAATCAACGCGATGACATCCGGTGCGCCGGTCACGCTGACCTACTCCCCAGGCGCCACGTTCGTGGTGTCCGGCATCAATCAGGAGTTCCGCGGGTCGAACAACTATCGGCCGAACGTCGTCGGCGATCCGTACGGCGACAAGAACTCCATCACCGAATACTTCAGCAAGACCAACGTGGTCATCCCCACGGACCCCAGCCAGCCATTCGGCAACGCGAAGCGCAACAGCGTCTACGGCCCGTGGTTCTGGCAGCTGGACTTCGTCGCGTCGAAGAACTTCAGGCTGCCGATCGGGCCGCGGACCAACCTGCAGATTCGCATCGAGGCGTTCAACCTGCTCAACCGGACGAACTTCCCGGCGCCCAGCGGCAACCGCAGCACGGCGGCCTTCGGCACCATCACGTCGACCTACGACGCGCGCCAGGTCCAGCTGGGCGCCAAGGTCACGTTCTAGCGCGGCGCGCGGCACGACTCCGGGAGGCGGCGTCACGCCGCCTCCCGCTCCACCTCCGGAGATCACCAGCATGCATACTCGACTGCTCGCGCTGACCGCTTGCGCACTCATCGCCGGCGCCGCCCTTGCCGCCGTTTCGGCCCAGACGCTCGCGCCGAAGAAGATCCTCATCGCTCATCGGGGAGCCTCGGCGTACGCGCCGGAGCACTCCGCCGACGCCTACAGGCTGGCCATCGCCCAGGGCGCGGACTTCGTGGAGCAGGACCTCGCCGTAACGAAGGACGGCGTCCTCGTGTCGATCCACGATCTCACACTTGAACGCACCACCGACGTCGAAGAGGTCTTCCCCGACCGCTTCGCCGAAGACAAGAGCGGACGGCAAGCCCGTGCGCCGGTGGTACGTGAACGACTTCACGCTGGCCGAGATCAAGCGGCTGGACGCCGGCGCCCACTTCGACAAGAAGTTCGCCGGCACGCGCATCCTGACGTTCCAGGAAGCGATCGACCTCGTGCGGGGAAAGGCGGGCCTGTATCCCGAGTTGAAAGACCCGGAGTTCTATCGCCAGCGCGGCGTGAATCCCGAGGAGCTCTTCGCCGACAATCGTCAAGAAGAACCGTCTCGAGGCCGACCCGAAGACGCCGCTCATCCTGCAGTCGTTCGATGATGCCACGCTGAAAGCGGCGGCGATCGACCTGCCGACAGTGCCACGCGTGTTCCTCGTGTCGCCGCAGGACGCGGGGCGCATCGATACTCCGGAGAAGCTGAAGGCGGTCGCGGCCTGGGCGACGGGCATCGGGCCGAACAAGGCGATCCTCGAGAAGACGCCCGACATCGTCGCGTGGGCCCATGCGGCGAAGCTGACGGTGACGCCGTGGACCTTCCGCGCGTCTCAGCCAGGCAAATACGCGTCAGTGCAGGAGGAGATGAAGCACTTCCTCTTCACCCTCGACGTCGATGCCCTGTTCACCGACAACCCCGACCTGTTCCCGCGGACGAAGTAGCCGTCAGAAATCGGATGGAGGTCCGATTCGCCGCCGGAGGATCCGCTGCTGCGAGATCGGACCCCATTCGTGCACCCGTGCCGCGGCTACTTCTTCGGGAAGTGCCTTCCGACAAACAGGTCGTAGATCCAGCCGCCGAGCACGCCGCCCACCAGCGGGCCGACGATGGGGACCCACCACCAGTGGTTCCCCGCGCGGAAGACCTCGCTCCCCCACCCGGCAAAGTAGGTGAACATGCGCGGACCGAAGTCGCGGGCCGGGTTGATCGCGTAGCCGGAGTTTGTCCCGAACGCGGCGCCGATGCCCACCACGAGCAGGCCCACGATGACCGGCGCGAGCCCCGCCGGCGGCGGGGCGTTGCGCTGGTCGGTGATCCCGAGAATCACCCCGACGAGAATCGCGGTGCCCACCACCTGATCGATGAATCCGCCCGGGAACGTGCTCAGGTGGGGCTGCGGATACGTCGCGAAGATCCCGGCGGTGCCCTGCGGCCCCAGCACCTGCCGCACGCCGCCGTCGAAGGCGTTCAACCCCTCGCGATAGGTCAGGTAGACGACTGCCGCTGCCACGAAGGCCCCGGCGGTCTGGGCGAGCGCGTATGGCACCACCTTTCGCCAGGGAAACCCCCGGTGAACCGCTGCCGCGAGCGTGACCGCCGGGTTCAGGTGCGCACCGGACACGCCGGCCGACACGTAGCAGCCCATGACGACGCCGAGGCCCCAGGCGAGATTGATCGCCAGGTAACTGCCCTGCGCCTGCTTGCTGACGATGAACTGGGCCACCACACCGGCGCCGAAGAGGATCAGGACGAAGGTGCCCAGGAACTCGGCCAGCACCTCCCGTAACGTCCCACGCAGCATAGGGTCACTCCCGTTTGAAAGAGGTCGGACAATCGGCGCCAGAGTATATCGCGAACTGTGGTAGCCTTCTGCTGTTTTCCGCCGGGCGTCCCCCCACAACTGTCCCAGGAGCACCACCGTGGCCTACGTCCTCGCACTCGATCAGGGCACCACCAGTTCGCGCGCCATCCTCTTCGACCACGGCGGTGCCGTGGCCGCTGTCGCCCAGCGGGAATTCCCGCAGATCTTCCCGAAGCCGGGATGGGTCGAACATGACCCGAGGGAGATCTGGGCGTCGCAGATTGCCGTGGCGGCCGAGGCCCTGGCCCGCGGTCACGCCGCCGCCGGGGATGTCGCCGCGATCGGCATCACCAACCAGCGCGAGACCACCGTCGTCTGGGACCGGACGACGGGAGAGCCGATCTGCAACGCGATCGTGTGGCAGGACCGGCGGACGGCCGACCGGTGCGACACGCTGAAGGCCGGCGGGTTCGAAGACCTGGTGCGGCAGCGCACCGGGCTGGTGATCGACGCGTACTTCTCCGGCACCAAGATCGCGTGGATCCTCGACAACGTTCCTGGTGCACGCGCGAAGGCGGCCGACGGGAGGCTGGCATTCGGCACAATCGATTCGTGGCTCGTCTGGCAGCTGACGGGCGGGCGCGTGCACGTGACCGACGTGAGCAACGCCTCGCGCACCATGCTGTTCAACATCCACACGCTGAAGTGGGATGAGGACCTGCTTCGCATGCTCGATGTCCCGCTCGGCCTGCTGCCCGAGGTGCGCGCCTCGAGCGAGGTGTACGGGCGCGTGGCCGGCGGACTCGGCCTCGAGGGCGTGCCGGTGGCCGGCATCGCGGGCGATCAGCAGGCGGCCCTGTTCGGCCAGATGTGCGTGAAGCCGGGCATGGCGAAGAACACGTACGGCACCGGCTGTTTCCTCCTGCAGAACACCGGCGAGCAGCCGGTCGCGTCGGAGAACCGCCTGCTCACGACCGTCGCCTGGAAGGTCGGCGGCCGGACCGAGTACGCCCTCGAAGGCAGCGTGTTCATCGGCGGAGCCGTGGTGCAGTGGCTCCGCGACGGGCTCGGACTCATCCAGCACTCGCAGGACGTCGAGCGCCTCGCGGCATCCGTGCCCGACAACGGCGGCGTCTACCTCGTGCCCGCGTTTGCGGGCCTGGGCGCGCCGCATTGGGATTCATACGCGCGCGGCACCATCGTCGGCCTGACGCGGGGATCGAACGCGGGACACCTCGCCAGGGCCGCCCTCGAGAGCATCGCCTATCAGGTCGGCGACCTGCTCGATGCCGTCCATCGCGACGCGGGCATCGCGCTTGCCGAACTGCGCGTCGACGGAGGCGCCGCCCGCAACGACATGCTCATGCAGTTCCAGGCCGACCTGCTCGGGGTGCCCGTCGTCCGGCCAACGGTGACCGAGACGACGGCCATCGGCGCCGCCTACCTGGCGGGACTCGCCGTCGGGTTCTGGGGTTCGCCGGAAGAGATCGCAAAGCAGTGGCGCGCCGAGCGGCGGTTCGAGCCGGCCATGGCGGCCGCGGACGCCGATCGCCTGCGCGGGCGGTGGCACGACGCCCTCGGTCGCGCGAAGGGCTGGATCCCCGCGGGAGAACACGTATGAACCGGGCCGAAATGCTGAACCGGGTGGCCGAGCGTCAGGCGCCCTGGGACATGGTGATTGTCGGCGGCGGCGCCACCGGCGCCGGGATCGCCGTCGACGCGGCCTCGAGAGGCTACGACGTGCTCCTCCTCGAGCAGCACGACTTCGGCAAGGGCACGTCGAGCCGGAGCACGAAGCTCGTGCACGGCGGCGTCCGCTACCTCGAGCAGGGCAACATCTCGCTCGTGATGGAGGCGCTCAAGGAGCGCGGCATCATGCGACAGAACGCGCCGCACCTGGTCGGCGACCTCGCGTTCGTCGTGCCGAACTACGACTGGTGGGAGGCGCCGTTCTACGGCATCGGCCTGAAGGTCTACAACGTCCTCGCCGGCAAGTACGGCTTCGGCGACTCGCAGATCCTCTCGCGCGAGGAAACGCTCGAACGCCTGCCGACGATCAAGACCGAAGGGCTGCGCGGCGGGGTCGTCTACTACGACGGCCAGTTCGACGACTCGAGGCTGCTCATCAACCTCGTCCAGACCGCGGCCGAGCAGGGCGCGACGCTCCTCAACTACGCGCGCGTGACCGGCTTCACACAGGAACGCGACGGGTTCCTGGACGGCGTCATCGCCATCGACGAGGAGTCCGGGCAGCAGATTCGCGTGAGCACGCGGGTCGTCATCAACGCGACGGGCCCCTTCGCGGACGGCGTTCGCCGCCTGACCGATCCGGACGCCGCGCCGATGATTGCGCCGAGCCAGGGCGTCCACCTCGTGTTCGACCGGTCGTTCCTGCCGGGCCGGAGCGCGATCATGGTGCCGCACACGCGCGACGGCCGCGTGATGTTCGCCATCCCCTGGCACGGCCACACGCTGGTCGGCACCACCGACACGCCGATTGCCGAACCGACGCTCGAACCGCGGGCGCTCGACGAGGAGGTGGCGTTCATCCTCGAAACCGCCGGCCAGTACCTCCACCGGGCGCCGACGCGCGACGACGTGCTGAGCGTCTCGGTCGGGATCAGGCCGCTCGTCCGCGCCGACGGCGCCGCGTCGACCGCGGCCCTCTCGCGGGACCATACGATTCACATCGAGCGGTCGGGCCTGCTCACCGTGGCCGGCGGCAAGTGGACCACGTACCGCCACATGGCCGAGGACGCCGTGAACCAGGCCGCGATGCTGGCCCGCCTGCCCGAGAAGACCTGCGTGACACGGACGCTGAACATCCACGGGTTCCATCCGCACGCGGAGAAGTTCGGCGCCCTCAGCGTGTACGGCTCCGACGCCCTCGCCATCCAGGACCTGATGCGCGCCCACCCGCCCTTGGGAGAACGCCTGCATCCGGCACTGCCCTACACGAAGGCCGAGGTGATCTGGGCGCGTGAGCGTGGAGATGGCGCGGTCGGTCGAGGATGTGCTGGCCCGGCGCTGCCGCGCGCTGTTCCTCAACTCGAAGGCCGCCGTCGAGATGGCGCCCGAGGTGGCCCGCCTGATGGCGGCCGAACTCGGCCAGGGCGAAGACTGGCAGCGCCGCCAGTTGGCGGCGTTCGAGGAAACCGCCGCCTGCTTCCGCCTGGCCTGACCGCGGGGTCAGAGCCGGGTCTGACCCCAGTCAGCGCGAACTGAGCGAATTCCCTGAACTCTGAGCCTAGGTCCGGGTCCGTGGGGTCAGATCCGGTCTGACCCCAGGCGGCTAGGACGCCCGCTTGTGGCTGGTGGCGGTGTGGCCGAGGGTCATCGCGCTGAACACGATCGTCAGGACGCAGCACACCACCATCGTGAGGAAGACGCCGTTCCAGCCCCAGTGGTCGGCGATCCAGCCCACGCCCGTCCCGGCGATGGCGGACCCGAACACATACCCGAAGAAGCCCGGTGAACCCGGCGGCGGTTCCGGCGGCTTTCTTGGGCACGAGGTCCAGCGCGTGGAGGCCGATGAGCATGATCGGCCCGTAGATGAGGAAGCCGATCGAGATGAGCGCCACGTAGTCGATCCACAGCGGCCCGTTGATGTTCAGCCAGTAGACGACCACGGCCACCAGGGTCAGGCCCATGAACAGGATGGTGGCCGGCGCCCGGCGGCTCTTGAAGACCTTGTCCGACACCCACCCGCAGGCGATGGTCCCGGGGATCGCGGCGAACTCGTACAGGGTCCAGCCCACGTTCGACTGCTGGAACGAGAATCCCTTGTGCGGTCTGCAGGTACGTCGGGATCCAGTTCACCACGCCGTAGCGCACGAAGTACATGAAGGCATTCGCCACGGCGATCGCCCACAGGTACTTGTTGTTCAGGACGTGCTCCAGGAAGATCTGGCGGAACGTGAAGTCGCGTTCGTGCGCCTCGCTGTAGGCGGGCGGGTAGTCGTTGCGGTGCTCCTCGATCGGCGGCAGCCCGCACGATTGCGGCGTATCACGCAACAGGACCAGCGCGAGCAGCGCTACGCCGGCGGCCACAATCGCATTGAAGTAGAACGTCGCTCCCCAGTCCGCGAAGATCAGGACGCCAAGACCCGCGAAGGTCGCGACAAGCCCGCCGCCGACGTTGTGCGCGGTGTTCCACACCGACACGACCGTCCCGCGCTCATTCGTGCTGAACCAGTGCACCATGGTCTTGCCGCACGCGGGCCAGCCCATGCCCTGCACCCACCCGTTGAGGGTCTGAAGCACCAGGAGCAGCGTGAGCGAGGCGTAGATGCCCTTGACCAGCCCGGTCGCCGCGATGATCGACGCGGACAGCAGGAGACCGAGGGGGAGGAAGTACCGCGGATTGCTCCGGTCCGAGATCGATCCCATCAGGAACTTCGAGACGCCGTACGCGAGCGACGAACCCGTGAGCGCCGTACCGAGCGCCGCCTTCGAGTACTCCGGGTGGACCTTCAGGATGTCCGGGATGGCGATGGCCAGGTTGTTGCGAACGAGGTAATAGGCGGCGTAGCCGAGGAAGATGCCCGCAAACACCTGCCGCCGCAGCCGGCTGTACTCGGGATCGATCTGGTACAGGTGAAGGCGTTCGATGGCCGGGGCGGACTTGAGGAATCCGATCATGGGACGCGAAGTCTAGCACGGTCCGGCGTGCAGCGCCGTGTGCGGAGCGGGCTCCCCCGGCGGCACGCGTGCGCCGGAGGAGCCCTGCCCCCGCCCGCCTTACCTCGGCGGGCCGCCCATGCCACCGGAGGGAGGTGGCGGAGGCGACGAGCCCAGGAGCGGGCTGCGCGATGTCGACGAGGAGGCGGCCGCCGAGGTCACGGTCTTCGAGGATGTCGCCGGCAGCGTAATCGCACTCACCGCCGCCGCGCCCTCTTCCACCGCCGTGCCGAGGATCTCGACGGCGGTGCCGTTCGTAATGCCCGTGTGCACGGCCACACCGCGGATGGACGAGCCGTCGTAGACCCACAGCGTGCCGCAGTTGGCCACGCCGGCGCAGGATGGCAGCCGGGCGCCGGTCCGCGCTGCCCAGCGCCGCGATCATCGCCGCGGTCGGCTTGAACCGCAGCGCCGCCGCCGGCACCGATCAGCGCATCGACGCGGCGCGCCACCTCGACGGTGACGCTGGCCGTCATGCCGGGCTTCAGTTTCAGCTCCGGGTTGTCGACGTCGATCACGGTCGCGTAGGTGACGACGTTCTGCGACACCACCGCCTGCAGCCGCACCTGCGCCACGCGTCCGGCGAACGAATCGTCCGGGTAGGCGTCGACGCGGAACGTGACGGCCTGTCCGGACTCGATCGACGCCGACATCCGACTCGTCGATGCTCGCGTTCAGATGCATCTTGGTCAGGTCCGCGGCCAGCACGAACAGCGTCGGCGCCTGCATGCTCGCGGCCACGGTCTGGCCCGTGTCTACCGCGCGCGAGATGACGATGCCGTCAATCGGCGAGGTGATGACGGTGTGCGCGAGGTTCACCGTGGCCTGGTTCACGCCGGCCTTCGACTGCGCGACCGATGCCTCGGCGGACCGCATCTGCGCCTCGGCAGACGCCACACTCACCTGCGCCGATTCGAGATCCGCGTCCGAGACCAGGCGCTTCCCGGCGAGCCTCGCCGTCCGATCGAGCGTCAGCTTCGCGGCGTCACGCGCCACCTTCAGCCGCTCGACGTCGGCCTCGGCCCGGACGAGGTTCGCCTCCGCCTGCTCGACCTGGGTCTGGAACAGCGACGCGTCGAGACGGGCCAGCGTCTGCCCCTTCCGGACGATGTCGTTGAAGTCGGCGTAGAGCGTCTGAACAGTGCCTGACACCTGGCTGCCGACATTGACGGTGGTCACGGCCTCGAGCGATCCCGTCGCGCTGACCGCCTGTACGAGGTCTCCCCTCGTCACGTCAACCGTCGTGACCTTCGGCTTCGCCGTCGTCGAGGTCCTCGTCGCGACACCCGCTCCCGCGGTCGCGACGAGACCGAGCGAGGCGAACATCCACATCATCGTCCGTTTGCGTGTCATGGCCGCACCCTCCCGCCCCGCGCATGCGGGGCCCGGCGGCCGGATCGTCCGTCGCGGTCTATCGGCGACTGGGGGCCAGGCGTCCGGTGCCTTCTGTCTGTATAGACGACGGCACCGTCGACACTCGCGGAGCAAGAGTGTGAAAGATTCGTGACGATGGGACCGGGCGGACGCTATTTCGCCAAGCTATATGCGAACCGGTACGAACCAGAGCCGGCCTCGACCACGACGTCAGGACCATCCTGGCGCGGCGATGTGAGCCCGGTCCCGGCCGCGAGCGCCTGACCGCCTTCCGTCACGTCCGCGAGACGGGCCCCGGGCAGGCGGACCGTCGCGGTCGTGTTGGGTGGGATCTCGACGGCCAGTTCGAAGGCGCGCCCGTCGATCTTCCATGCGGAACTCACGCGGCCGTACGGCGTGACGTGCGAGGCGTTGACGTGGGTGAACTCGCCGCCGGGCCTGGGCTGGATGAGCGTGTGCTTGTAGCCGGGTGACGCCGGGTCAATCTCGATGCCGGCCATGACGCGGTACATCCACTCGCCGATCGCCCCGTACGCGTAATGGTTGAACGAGTTCATGCCCTTGTCCTGGAAGGTGCCGTCCGGCTTCAGGCCGTCCCAGCGCTCCCAGATCGTCGTCGCGCCCTGCTTCACGGGGTAGAGCCACGACGGATACTCCTCCCGCTTGAGCAGCATGTAGGCTTCGTCGAGGTACCCGTACCGGCTGAGCACGTGGCACAGGTACGGCGTGCCGACGAACCCCGTCGTCAGGTGCTTGCGCTGCCGCACCTCTTGCGCGAGCCTGCCGGCAGCTGCCGCGCGGAGTGCTTCGGGCAGCAGGTCGAACTGGAGCGCCACGGCATACGCGGTCTGCGTGTTCTCGCCCACGCGGCCCGTCGCCGTGACGAACTCCTTCTGGAACGCCGCCTTGATCCGCTCCAGCAGCGCGCCGTACTTCGCCGCATCGTCCGCCTTCCCGAGCACGCGCGCCGTGCGCTGCACGAGATCGGTCGAGTAAGCGAACATCGCGGTGGCGATCAGGTCCTTGCCCGTCGTGGCTCCCGGATAGTCGGACGCCGTGCTGGCGAACGCGAGCCAGTCGCCGAAGGTGAAGTCCTCGCTCCAGATGAAGTCGTCGCCGGCGCGCCGCGCTCATGTACTCGACCCAGGCCACCATGCTCGGATACTGCGTCTCGAGGATGCGCCGATCCCCGTAGCTGAGGTACATCGTCCACGGGATGATGACGGCGGCGTCCGCCCACGCCGCGGACCCTCCCTGTGGCCGGCCCGGCGGCGCTCAGGATGTCGGGAACGACGTGCGGCACGCTTCCCGTCTCCAGCTGGTCGGCTGCCACGTCGCGGAGCCACTTGGTGAAGAACCCCGCCACGTCCATGTTGAAGGCCGCGGTCGGCGCGAACACCTGCGCATCGCCCATCCAGCCGAGCCGCTCGTCGCGCTGCGGGCAGTCGGTGGGCACGTCGACGAAGTTGCCCTTCTGCCCCCAGACGATGTTGTGCTGCAGCTGGTTGACGAGCGGGTTGGACGATTCGAACGTGCTCGCCGGCGCCATGTCTGAATGGAGGACGACGCCGGTGAGGCTGTCAGGCGTCAGCTGGCCCGGGTAGCCGTCAACCGCGACGTAGCGGAACCCCTGGAAGGTGAAGTGCGGCTCGAAGGTCTCCGGCGCGCCGCCCTTGAGCGTGTAGCGCACCGTCTGTTTCGCTGCGCGAAGATTCTCGGTGTAGAAGTTGCCCTGCTTGTCGAGCACCTCGGCGTGGCGCAGGGTCACCGTGGTGCCGGCCGGCCCGTCGACCTTCAGCCGCACCCAGCCCACCAAGTTCTGTCCCATGTCGACGACGGTGTCCCCGGCGGGTGTCTTGAGGATCTTGACCGGCTTGATCTCCCCCGTCCGGCGCACCGGCGGCCCGGCCGGGGCGACGAGCAGGTCTTTGCGATGCTCGACCACCTTCACTCCCGACCAGCCGGTATCGGCGAACCCGGGAGCCGACCAGCCCGCCTTCTCGAGGCGGGCGTCGTAGGTTTCGCCGTGGTAGATCTCGGACATCAGGATCGGTCCGGTCGAGGCCTTCCAGCTGGCGTCGGTCGCGATGACCTCCTGGCGTCCGCCGCGGTAGGTGACGACAATCTGCGCGAGCAGCGCGAGGCGATCGCCGTAGAGGTTTCGCCTGTCGTCCCAGGCGAGGTTGCCGCGGTACCAGCCGTTGCCGAGAACGGCTCCGACCGCGTTCGGCCCCTGCTTCAGGAGCGAGGTGACGTCGTAGGTCTGGTACTGCAGGCGTTTCCCATAGCTCGTCCAACCTGGTGTGAGCACCGCGTCGCCGACGCGCTGGCCGTTGATGGCCATCTCGTAGAGCCCGTGGCTCGTGACGTAGGCCCGGGCGCGCTCGACGTCCCCCTTCAGCACGAATTCCCGCCGCAGCATCGGCGACGGTCCAGACGTCTTGAGATCCTCCGGGATCTCCGGCTCGATCCAGCTGGCCTTCCAGTCAACGGGCTGGAGCAGGCCCATCTCCCAGTACGCCGGCTCGCTCCAGACCGAAGCCGTTCCGGCGGCATCCCACACGCGGACGCGCCAGAAGTACTCGTGTCCGGACTGCAGGGGCGGCCCGGCGTAGACAACGTTGACCGCGTCGCCCGACTTCGCGACGCCGGAGTCCCACGCGAGGCCTTTGCCGCTTCGGAGGGTGCGCTCGCTTGATGCGACCTGCAGCTGGTAGGCCGCCTGCATCACGCTTCGCGCGGCGGATCGGATCTGCCAACTCAGCCGCGGCTCGCGGACGTCGATGCCGAGGGGATTCGCCGCGTACTCCGTGCGCAGTTCAGCGACGGAGGGCGCGAGTGCTCCCGGCGACGGTGCCTGCGTGGACGACGACACCACCGCCATCGCCGACACGAGCAGCATCATGACAACGGCACACCGGCGCAAATTGCTCATACAGCACTCCAGGGCGAATGACACTTCAACGCTCTTGCCGACGCCGCGACCGGCTCGCCGCCACGCCGCGGAGCACGCTCAGATCTGCGAGTACGCGGCCGGCCGGAGGAAGATCACCGTCGTGGCCGACACCGTATTCGCGTAGACAGGATTCGAGCTCAGCGCCTTCCAGTCGGGAGAGTTGCGGAACTGGTCCCAGGTCTTCTCGCGCGCCACCATGTCCTGGTGGACGGTCATGTAGACGAGGTTGGGCTGGCGCTGGCCGATAAGCGTCTGACCGAAAAAGACCGACCGCAAGCCGACTTTGTCGAAGATGCCGATCTCGCCGCCTTCGTTGAACATCTCGATCTTCTTGAGCGCCGTCGGTTCGTTGTGGCTCTCGTAGATGCGCAACTCGAAGATGCGGGGCTTGTTGCCGGCCGTCTCCGCCGGTACGCGCACCCTGGGGAGGTTCTTGAACGCCCAGAGCAGCGTCGATTCGTAGCGCGTATAGGCCGGATTGTCGATGGTCGTGGAGAGGTACGTCGCGGCCGTCTTCTGATACTCCGCGTCGGCGGCCAGCTTGCCCTGGGCCGCGAGGAAGCCCTCGAGGCTCGCGTGCGGGACAAGCACGAAGAGGTTGAGCGCGTTACTGCCCGACACGACCGTGAAGACGCCCACCGGCCTGCTTCCGAAGCGGTTCAGCGCCGGAATGAAGGCCTTCTCCAGGTACTCGTTCAGCACCGCCTTCCGGTTGCCCGTCGGCATCTCGTACGTCCGCAGCTCGTAGAACTCGCGCGCGCGAGGCCTCCTGGGCCACGGCCTCGCCGCCCGCCCACGACGACAGGACGGCTCCGCCGGCCAGGGACGACGTCTTGATAAAATCGCGGCGTTTCATGGCGATCCTCCGAGAAATGGTGGGCGGGGGCGTGTCAGCAGAGCGAGCTTAGTGCCTGAGAGCCGGACGGCGCAAGAGGCTCCGAGCGGGGCCGGCTTCATCTTCCAGACCCTGAAACCGCTCCAGTTGTGTGGGGTGACTCGAACACGCCCATCCTCGGCCTGCGCGGACGAGATGTCAAGCGCCTCCAGAAGATTGTGTATCGGATGCGTCACAGGCGGGCCGCCCAGCCTGGCTGACGAGCCTGGGGCCCTCCGCACAGGCCAGTCTACCGATCGCTCAGCGCGAGGTAGAGGGCGACGGGCGCGACAATCAGGACGAGCGCACCGGCAAGCCCGAAGGCGATCCCGCCGGGGCTGAGCAGTTGCGCCGCCGTGGACGGGATTGACGCGGCCCCGGCCGCGGCGGCACTGTTCCCGAGCGCGTCGACCCAGGCAGCAACCCTCGACGGCTGCGGCGCGACCTGCCCGATGACGGCGGCCAGCACCCCCGCGGCGCAGGCGAGGGTGACGGCCTGAACCGCCGCGATGGGCCGCAGCGCGCGGCCCGTCGCTTCCCGGCGCGCTCGCATCTGCAGGCGCCACCACATCACCGCAGACGAAGGCACGGGCGCCTCCCGAACCGACGCCACGTGCTCGTCCCGCAGCGGGAGAGCGACTTTCAGCAGCGCACCACAGGACGCACACTTCTCAACGTGAGCGCGAAGGCGGTCCGGGCAGCCGTCAGGCCACACGGCATGAAGCGACTCGAGCAGTTCCGCCTCGCGCGGGCATTCACCGTGCCGCACGGCCACCTCCCCTGCTGCCCGCGCCTCTCAAGACCGCCAGGAGCCGCCGGCGGGCCCTGAACAGCATCGAGCGAATGCTGGCCGACTTCAGGCCGAGCACCGCGCCAATCTCGTCGTGCGACGCCCCCTGGGCATAGGCCAGCCAGAGGAGGGCCCGTTCCCGGGGCTTGATCCGGGCCATCGCGCCTCGCACGAAAGCCCGCTGCTCCAGGCGCCTCGCGTCGCCTCCGTCTCCGGGTAGCTCATCGACATCCGCCGCGAGTTCGACCTCGGGCCTCGTCAGGCGCCGGCGCCGAAGGTCGAGCACGAGGTTCGTGGCGATGCGAAAGAGATACTGGCGGCGATGCTGCTCGGTCTCGAATCCGGCGCCCGAGCGCAGCAGCCGGTAGTAGGCCTCCTGCAGAGGTCGTCGGCCTCCGTCGCGCTTCCGGTCAACCTGGCGAGATACGCCCAGACCGGCCGCGACGTGTGCTCGTAGAAGGCGCGGAAGGCGTCCTCGTCCATCGCGAGGGCGACGTCGCGTTCGCCGGCGGATCCGTCCAGCCGCTCGATGTCGGAGAGGGTCACGTCACGCATTCCCGGAGCCGGGACGATTATTCAGCAGGCCAAGCCGGTTGGAGATCGCGTAAGCGGCCGCGCTCGAGGCGAGGAAGCCGACTCCCACCGCCAGCGTCACGACGCCGATCACGAGGAAGAACGCCGAGACCTCCTCGTCAATCCGCCGGCTCAAGAACAGCATCCCCACCGCCGCCACGGTCAGCACGATGCCGGCCTGGGCCGACAACAGGATACGCGAGAACGGCGCTCCGATGGGGCGGGCGTCCTCCGGCACCGGCGCCGGGCCCGATTCCAGGAACCGGCGGCCGACCGGCGTCTGAATGTAGGCCAGCAGATCCTCGTTGCTCGAGAAGCGATCGAGCAGTTTCGAGTGCACTTCGGACTGCGTCTTCGACACGCGGTTCCAGCGGCGCGTCTCGACAATCGTGCGGATGAGCCAGATCACCACGCCGACCACGACCAGGAAGACCAGGAACGCGGCGAAGGCGGCCAGCATCTCCTGGATCTCGCGCCGCTTCTGCGCGGCGGCGTCGGGCCTGTAGCCATCGCCCGTAACGTAGATGCGCTCGAGAAAGTACGACGAGTCGCGCGCGATCTCAGGGTGCTGCGCCAGGAAGGCCACGACGCCGGGATACGGCGCCAGGTACGCCTCGTTGGCCATCAGCGATGGATCGAGTTTCAGGACGCGTCCGAGCGACGGCGGGTATTTCTCGAGGACCTCGTAGAGCTGCTCGCGTACACGCTCGGCGTCGAAGTCGCCGACGGCGACGCCCGCAGGCGCCAAGGGCACCTCCGCGATAGCCGGCGCCGGCGGCTGGGCGGCCGGTGTGACGGCGGCAGCGGCGGGCTGGGTGCCGGCTGTGGCAGGCGACACGACGACAGCCAGCAGGACGGCGAGCGCGGTGGACCGGATGGACCGGGCGATGTGCGGCATGGGCGATTCTCTCCTCACAGAGCCAATACGCGCTGGCCGGTGTACGGTTAGCAGGAACGAGCGGGAGTGCGGCCCTACGTCTCGTCTGGCGATCCCTCGAATGGCGTTCGAATGGTCTTGCCCGCTTTTCGCGTAAGATCGTCCCTGTCACCTCTCTGCCCGATCGGCCGGTCCGAATGGACTCTGCGAGGGCGAGCCAGATTATCTGCACGGGAGGATCTGATGTTCGGCATCAAGTGGGGAGAAATGAAAGCACGCGTGATCGTGATGAGCGTCGCGCTGGCGCTCGTGGCCACCGCCGCCCACGCTCAAAAGGGCGTCAAGCAGGTGGAGCAGCTGGTCAAGAAAGCGACCGCGACCGTGAAGTCGATCGACGCGACGAAGGCGCAGATCCAGAAGGCGATGGACGCCTACAACATGGTCATGGCGCCCGAGACGGCGAACCGCAAGTCCGCGTATTCGAAGCTGCAGAAGGCCATGGGCACGGCCGAGAAGAACCGCGCCGACATCTCCAAGCACGCCGACGCAATGAACGCCGAGGCCGACGCCCTGTTCCAGAACTGGAGCGCGTCGATGACGGGCATCAGCGACCCCGCGCTGCGCGCGAAGAGCGAGAAACGCCTCGTCGACACCCGGGCCCGGTACGCCGACATCCAGGCGCAGAGCCGCAAGGCTGGCGACCTTTATACGACCTTCATGACGACGCTGCATGATCACGTGATCTTTCTCGGTCACGACCTTAACGGCTCGGCGGTTGCGAGCCTGACGCAGGAGTCGGCCAAGCTGAACGCCCAGGCGGCGTTACTCTTCGCCGCCATCGACCAGGCGGCAGGCGCTGCGCACGCGAACATCGGGGCCCTCACGCCGCAGTCCTAGACTCGGCATGTTAGAGCTATGCGGCTGGGGCCTGCCACGGGTGGTCCGCAGCGGGCCTGTTCGTTCCTTCGCTCTACCGCGCGCTCGCTCAGGGTTAAAGGGAATTGGAGGCGCCGTCCGGGTTTGAAGACGCAATAGCAGGAGCCTCACGCGCACACGACGAGGGCCACCGCGCGGGTAGCCCTTCCAGCGTCGATGATGATCGTGACGAACTCGACGCTAGCACCGCCTCCGCTCGACGAGGTCCGCACCAGCTCGGCACGGGCACAGCGGGCGAGAGAGAGTGCACGAGAGGGAGATCAGAAGATTCCCGGGGTGACTTCCACGTACGCGGTTTGATCGGTATAGATCTTCACCGCAACCCCTCGGGACAGTATTCCCGTACTCAGGTCGCGTGCGGTAAAAACCACGGTGGCTTCTGAATGATCGGGGCTTGAGGGGCTTGTCGCCGACCTGCGCGTGTCTGCCGAAAACTCACCGGTAGCGCCGGACGCGACGGTTCCCAGAAGATCCCCGTTCATGTAACAGTTGATGTCGCGTCCCGTCGGGAGGAGATTGGCGAACACAACCGTGAACGTCTTGGTCTCGCTACATCCCACAGATCCGATCAACAGCGTGATGGTGAGTGCCACAACGGCGCTGATTCTTAGCATTGAAACCCCCTCATACCTCCCGATAATCGGCCTGGCGGGTAACAGCGTTAGGGAGAAACCGCCCCGAGTGTGCGCCCAGACTCGGAGGCTGTCAAGGAATCGTATCGCAGGTGTAGCGAGAACATGATCTGCTGTACGCGAGAGCAAGTGAATTGACCGCTTCTGAAGCGGACGACATCCCAAGGAGCCGAGGGAGGCACGATGGGGTATGCCGAGTCCGTCTGGGAGCGAGCGATGCAGGTCCAGGAAGTGGTCTTCCGGGCGATGGCCGGCGAATCCATTGGTTTCGGGCGGCCGACATTTGGGCGTGAGTGCGCGGACGATGCGCCGGTGGCGGGAGCGGTATGAGCAGCACGGGCCGGATGCCTTCTTCGATCGCCGCCGGGAGACCCCGTCGCGGCGCCGCGCGTCCGGGGCGGATCGGCGCATGTGCTGCAGTTGTATCGAGAGCGGTATCGGGGCTTCAATGTGCGGCACTTCTGCGAGATCGCCCGCCGGGAGCACAGGTGACGCGGTCCTACAGTTGGGTGAAGCATGCGCTTGCAGACGGCCGAGCTCGTGCCGAGAGCCGACCGCGCGGGCGGCATCGACGCCGACGCGAGCCGCGCGCGTGCCTCGCGGAGCTGCTGCACATCGACGGCAGTCCGCACGCGTGGTTCAGCCTGGCGCCGGACACGCGCGCGACCTTGATCGCGGTGGTGGATGACGCCACCAAGCGACTGCTGTATGCCAGCTCGCGGTGGCGGAGAGCACGCACAGCGTGATGACGGCCCTGCGCGAGGTGATCACGATGTACGGCCTGCCGATGGCCCTGTATAGCGATCGGGCCGGCTGGGCCTTCTACACGCCCAAAGCCAAGGGCCCGGTGGACAAGACGCGGGTGACCCAGGTGGGCCGAGCGCTCGCCTGGCTCGGCATCGAGCATATCCCGACGTATTCGGCGCAGGCGCGCGGCCTGGAGTGAGCGGGCGAATCGCACGATTCAGGATCGCCTGGTCAACGAGCTGCGCGCGGCGGGCATCACGACGCTCGCCGCGGCGAACGCGTATCTGCGCGACGTGTTCATCCCGCACTACAACGAGACGTTCAGCCACCCGCCTCGCGATCTCGAGCCCGCCTGGGTCGCGCTCGGCGACGGTCGATCTCGATCAGATCCTGTGTCACGAGGAAGCGCGCGTGGTCGGCCAGGACAACACCGTCGCGATCGATGCGGTGGCCGCTGCAGGTCGCCAAACAACCGGGCCGGCGCACGTGCGCCGGTGCTGGCCGTGGCGTGCGGCGCCACCTGGACGGCCAGTACACATTCTGGCGGGGCGCCCAGCGGTGGGGACGCTACGACGCGAGCGGGCGGCCCGCGGACGTTGCCGTGCCTGTGGAACGCCCCAGAAGCCGGCGTCCCACAAGGCACTTCGACCGACGACCGAAGACGCTCGCCAGCCCACAGCGCCCACAGGCGTCACTTTAGCGAAAGCGGTCAGATCACTTGTCAAACACAAGCGGTCAATTCACTTGTCAGCAACAGGAATCGTATCGCAGGTGTAGCGATACATGATTTGGCCGTACGCGAGAGCAAGTGAATTGACCGCTTCTGAGGCGGACGATACCCCAAGGAGCCAGGGAGGCGCGATGGGGTATGCCGAGTCCGTCTGGGAGCGAGCGATGCAGGTCCAGGAAGTGGTATTCCGGGCGATGGCCGGCGAGATCCATTGGTTTCGGGCGGCAGACATCTTGGGCGTCAGCGCGCGGACGATGCGCCGCTGGCGGGAGCGGTATGAGCAGCATGGGCCGGATGCCTTTTTCGATCGCCGCCGGGAGACACCGTCGCGGCGCCGCGCGTCCGGGGCGGATCTGGCGAAGAGTGCTGCAGTTATATCGGGAGCGGTATCGCGGCTTTAATGTGCGCCACTTCTGCGAGATCGCTCGCCGGGAGCACCAGGTGACGCGGTCCTACAGTTGGGTGAAGCATGCGTTACAGACCGCCGGGCTCGTGCCGAAGAGCCGGCCGCGGGGGCGGCATCGACGCCGACGCGAGCCGCGCGCGTGTTTCGGGGAGCTGCTGCACATCGACGGCAGTCCGCACGCGTGGTTCAGCCTGGCGCCGGACACGCGCGCGACCTTGATCGCGGTGGTGGATGACGCCACCAAGCGACTGCTGTATGCCCAGCTCGTGGTGGCGGAGAGCACGCAGACCGTGATGACGGCGCTGCGCGAGGTGATCACGACCTACGGCCTGCCGATGGCCCTGTATAGCGATCGGGCCGGCTGGGCCTTCTACACGCCCAAAGCCAAGGGCCCCGTGGACAAGACGCGGGTGACCCAGGTGGGCCGAGCGCTGGCCCGTCTCGGCATCGAGCATATCCCGGCGTACTCGGCGCAGGCGCGCGGGCGGAGTGAGCGGGCGAATCGCACGATTCAGGATCGCCTGGTCAACGAGTTGCGCGTGGCGGGCATCACGACGCTCGCCGCGGCGAATGCGTATCTACGGGACGTGTTCATCCCGCACTACAACGAGACCTTCAGCCACCCGCCACGGGACCTCGAGCCCGCCTGGGTCGCGATCGGCGACGTCGATCTCGATCAGATCCTGTGTCACGAGGAAGCCCGCGTCGTCGGCCAGAACAACACCGTCGCCGATCGATGCGGTGGCCGCTGCAGGTCGCGAAACAACCGGGGCGACGCACGTGCGCCGGTGACCAGCCGTGATCGTCCGGCGCCACCTGAACGGCCACGTACACGATCTGGCGGGGCGCGCAGCGGTGGGGCCAGTATGACGCGACCGGTCGGCCCGTGGACGCTGCCGCGCCTGGGGAACGCCCCAGAAGCCGGCGTCCCACAAGGCGCTTGGACCGACGACCGACGACGGTCGCCGGCCCACAGCGCCCACAGGCGTCACTTTAGCGAAAGCGGTCAGATCACTTGTCAAACACAAGCGGTCAATTCACTTGTCAACAACAGGAATCGTATCGCAGGTGTCAACGCTCGATAGAAATGTCCCCTTGCTTCCCTCGATAGAAATGTCCCCTGAGGAGGTTCACGATCATGGGCGTGTGGGAATGTGGGAATCCCGCGCCCGGCGCGGGATTTCCAACGCGGGGTGGAGGCTCGCTCGTGGAGCGTCCACCCCGCTGCCATTTCCACAGCCCGGGGCTGGCGTCGCCCGCCACGCCGACCGGTCCGGCATCTTGTCGTAGCCGAGCCGCCAGGGGTGGTCCGCCGACGGGCGGCCCGACCGCTGCGGCGTGGCCACGCGGGTCGGCGGCACGACGACCGCCGGCGCGGGAGCCGGGATTTCGTGGAAGCTCAGCTTCTTCCCGCGGTAGGCGATCGCCACCCGCCCGTCCTCGTACGCACACACGAGGACCTTGCTGCGGGCCGGCGCGTAGCGGCTCTGGCGCTCGACTTGGTAGAAGCGGTTGTCGGCCCGCACCACCCAGTCGTTCCCGAGGGTGTGCTCGGTCTCGAGGCGAAAGACCTCGTCCAGGTCCAGGCCCCGGGGGATCGCGCAATGGAAGTCCTCTGCCGCGGCAGGCGTCCGGGCAAATCGCGCATTGTGGCCGGGGTAGTAATCCCGCGCCAGATAGGCATTGACGGCCGCATGGTCCCGGATCCCCTTGAGCCGCAGCTTCTTGATCAGCCGATCCTGGGAGGTGCCGTGCGAGCGCTCCACCCGGCCCTTCGCCTCCGGGGAGTGCGCGCCGATGAGGCGGATCCCCAGTTTCTCGCACATCCGACCAAATTGCGTGCGGGGCACGGTGCCCGAGGCACGCTCCGCCTCGGTCGGCTCACGCAAATACACGTTCTTCCAGTCCGTATAGAGCGCGTGCGGGATGCCGTACCGCTCGACCCACATCCGCAGGACCCGCGCGGCCGCCCACGTCGTTTCCTGCTCGGACAGCCGCCCATCGGCCGTGCCGGTCGCATCGTCGACCGCCTGGATCAAGCAACCCCGTGGGCCACGGCCCTCCAGCCAGGCATGGAAGCTGCCGTCGATCTGCACCAGTTCCCCAAAGTGCGCTTTGCGCTCGCGACGCTGGCGATGGACCACCCCCTTGCGCTGCCTGGTCCAGAGTCCCTCGGCGATCAACAGCCGTCGCAAGGTCTCCGGATCGACCGGCGTGTCGTCATCCGCGCTCAGGTGCTCGGCCGCCAACGTCGGCCCAAAGGGCGCTTCGCCCCGGTCCGCGTGCCCGGCATACTTCTGCCGGTAGAGCCCAACCACCGTCCGTCGCCAGGCCTTCGGCTTCGCGCGATTCGACCGCCGCCCGGCGCTCTTGTGCCGCAGCCCTGCGGGCCCCCGCCTCCGGTACGTGCGCCAGAGGCGCTTCGCCTGCCGCTCACAGACCCCCAGGAGGACGGCGGCATCCTTCACCTTCAAGGTCCCCGCCTTCACCCGCGCGAAGACCTCGATGCGCTTCAACTCCCGCACGCTCATTGATGTCCTTTCCACCGCCGCCCTCCTCAGCGGAGGTCTCGGTGAAGGGGACATTTCTAATGAGGTGGGAAGGGGACATTATCACTGAGGCGCAACAGGAATCGTATCGCAGGTGTCAACGCTCGATAGAAATGTCCCCTTGCTTCCCTCGATAGAAATGTCCCCTGAGGAGGTTCACGATCATGGGCGTGTGGGAGTGTGGGAATCCCGCGCCCGGCGCGGGATTTCCAAAGCGGGGTGGAGGCTCGCTCGTGGAGCGTCCACCCCGCTGCCATTTCCACAGCCCGGGGCCGGCGTCACCCGCCGCGCCGAACGAGGCCAAGAACGCGAAGTCAGGCAGAAAATGAGCGGACGATGGCGTCACGAGCATCACGAGAATCACGAGGTTGACGCGGTGCCAGGGAAACCACAGGGACCAAACAGGGACAGGTCTCCCCAGGCAACGGGGGCCAGTCCTTCAGGTGAAGGAGTTCATACCCAGGAGGCCAATATGGACGCATGGTAGGAGTTCTTGCGGGAACGGCGCGAGCACGGCAACGCTGGACACCGATGGCCGAAGATGCGAGGACGTTCCGACTGCGGGTCGCGTTCCGAGAGGCACAGCCCAACGGCCCCGTCCATAGACTGAACGAATTTGAAAATCGGAAAGAAATCGTTATGGCACGGAACATCAGCGGTCTGAGACGTGATGGTCCCGGCCGCCCGAAGGGGTTACCCAACCGGGCGACCGTCGAGATCAAGGACTGGTCCCGAAGCATCCTCGAGGACCCGGTCGTCCGAGTTCGCACCCTGTCCATCGCGCGGGAGGGCCGTCTCGCGCCGGGCGTTCTGGTGGAACTCCTCCATTACGCCTACGGCAAGCCGACGGACACGACCGATGTCCACGTGCAGCTGTCGCGCATGATCCGCATCATGCCGCCTCAGGAGGCGCCGATGTCCCAGGGATCCGCCTCGGCATCGTCGTCTTCAGGCGCGTCCGGCACAGACGCCCGCGAGCCTGCGCGTACCGATTCCAGAAAGTCCTCGAGGCCGGGCGACTCGGGCGTATCCCCCGGCATGGGGCCGCCCGAGGCGCGACGAAAGAAGTCGGTCGGCGCCAAGGACGTCTCCCTTGCTAGCAGGTGTCGGCGTTGTCCGAGAAGATCTGGGCCATAGCCTACTGGTTCGTCAAACGCAGGAGCAGGCGGTAGCGTACCGGCTGGCCGGCACGGGTTGCAGGCTCGAAACGCCACGTCTTGATGACGCTCAACATCATGCCTGCCGTCACACTGGCGGACTGGGTCAGCAGCTTGACCGACTCAACCTCGCCCGTGCCGGAAACGATCAACTCGACCTGCGGGAGGTTTTCGTCGTGGACGCCGGCGGCCGATTCTGTCGGCAGCCTCGGGCGCATCAGCGAAGGGGGAACGACCGCGGTGTCGGCCGCGGAAAACAAAGTGGTGTCGGCGCCGGCCGCGCGCGCCGGCACGGCTGGCACCGGGACAGGGGCCGTCTCAGACGCGGGTACCGAAGGAAGCACCGCCGGCACGACGACGATGACCGGCCGCGCAGCAATCGGGGCATCCGGTGCCAACGCAGCAGGCTGGGCTCCTCCACCGCCCCAGATTCGGAATGCCGCTGCACGAATCCGCTCGACCGCCTCCGCCGACAGCGTCTCCCCGCCCGCCGTGGCGCCGGCCTCCGGATGCTGGCGGTCTCCCGTACGGGAAAGGATAGGCGCCACGACTCGCCACAACCACACGGCAGCCAGACCTGCCGCCACGAGCAGCACCGTCGATGCCGCCGCGGATTGCACCTTCCGGTGTCGCCACCACGCCGGCCGCGTCGCGCGAGAGCGCCTGACCGGCGCCTGCTCCTTCGCCGCCGCGCCGTCGTCACGGGCAGGCAGCTGCACGACGCGTTCATGAACGGCGCGGATCGCGTCGCGTCGGTTCGGCCGTTCGAAAGGCGCCAGCCTGGCCGACAGCTCGCGGAGCGTCGGGCAGCTCGGCGTCGGCGAGACTTCCTGCAGGGCGAGCAGGCGCAGCTGAACCGGGAGTGTCTGAGCCTGCCCGAGCAGTGCCAGCAGCAGATGCGCGACTTGGGCCACCGTCGGCAGACCCGGCACGACACCGCCGCGCACCTCTACGCCGCCCTCGGCGGTGATTGCAACATCTCCAGGCTCCAGCTGGGCCGCGGGCCCACCCCGGCGGCTCTCCAGGAGGACGTCACACGATTCCTGGACAATCGCGACCGCCTCGAACCAGGAGAGCGGTATCTGGCGCTCGATTAGCCTCGCCAGGTCAACCCGCCCGGACGACGCAGGGCGCGACGTTGCGGTCAGCATGGCCCTACCTCCCAGTGAGCCGTGGGAATCGTGCCGCCACGGCCATCCGAGGCCACAGCAATCGGCGGGGGTTCATCAACTACGGCGCGAGTCGATACCTTGCTAGGGCGGAATTTCAGGGCGCGGTTCCGCTTACTCAGGTCGAGTAATTTGCTCTGCCACGTTTTGGTCGTTTGCGCGACGCGCTCTCGGACCTGTGGCGCCGCCGGTTCCGGTTGCATTGCTGCGCCTTGTTGCGTCACAGTCGTTGCTCTTCTCCCGAGAACTCGCTCAGACGGAGGGATGACAGAGAACGACTGCCTGGCCCGTATCGACGGGCAAGCTGGAGTGGATGGGCGAGACCGATCGGTCCATCCGAGACGCCTTGGAATTCGCCAAGGGCCCGCTGCAGCGCGCAACCTCACGGCAGAGGCCGCCGGGACTTGGGGGTCGTTTCTGCCATCGTGGACATCGTATCCGACTTTCGGAGTGTGTCCGCGAGATGGGATCAAGCCCAAGGAAACGTCGCAAGCGACTGAGTTGACGGGCGTTCAGGACGGCAATGGGCCACCCGGCGGCGAATTGGCGCTGGCGGGATAACAGGGCTTCTACCAGTAATTGGCGCTGGAAGGCGTATCGCGAGCGGGGCGGGCAGCCGATGGCGTTCCGCGACTCCGCCGAGAGGATGAAGGGAGGCAACGACTTCTCCGAGTACCAGCGGTTGAGGATCGCGGGCTAGCGCTTCTAAATCCGCTAATGGTGGCTGCCGCCGCGGAGTCTATTACCGAAGTAGTTTGGCCCGAGCGACTTGCCCGTTGTTCGCATTGACCAGGAGGTACAGGTACGGAAAATCAGTCCCTTTCTGACCACTGTGATTTTCGTGATGGGCAGCCAAAGGCCGGCGCGGACTTGGTCAATCAGCCTGACCTCCCACACCGACCTGTCAGACAACACGATGACGGAGCCATCCCGAGCCACCCCCTCGATCCAGACATTAGGAGGGTGCGTTTGATAGTAGGCAGACCCGGCTACCGCGTCAGCCTCGTAACTCTGGTATCCCCTCGCGAAAGCTCCGAAGGCTTCCAGGGCGACCCACCCCCATTTCCTCGCCTTCGACGGCCCCCCTTCGAGGCCGGCGCCAGTTGGCGCGGGACGGGCTGGGGCGATGGCCTTCGGCAGTCCGGACCTGCCACAGTCGCTTGTGCGGAGCGGCAGGTTCCGGCCGCACTCCAATCGCGTCACTCTTCCATCGGCAAAATAGACGGTCGAATCGCCGTAGTGCCACGTGTCGGCATACTGCCAGTTTGGCTCCCCTTGAACGGCCCGAACGTCTGCCATGGAGTCGCCGACGCCGAATCGAGATTTCCGGCCCTGGCCTGCCTGGTTCACTTGAACCTCCCCAGACCCGAAGCCCGCGCCCCACCCTCCTTGAATGGGTTTTGCTTGAGCAGTCCCGAAGCCCGCACCCCACCCAGGGCGGGGCTGGCTGGGGCGTGGCGGGGCGGACTCGGTGCAATCAGGCGTCCGGAGCCTTACCGTACCGTGGCATTCCCAACGCGTCACTCGGCCCTTATCGAAGTGGACTACCGAGGCGCCGTCGTACCACTTGTCGGCATCTCGCCACGTGGGCGTGCCCTGAACTTCGAGTACCCTCAGATTGTGGGGAACCCACACCGAAGAAAGCCGGGCGGGACTGACCATTGCAGTCGACGCCGAGCGGCCCCAGGAGGATCCCGAGCAGAATCCAGACGAGGGAATCACGCATCGGGCACCTCTCACCTTCGCGCCACTTTTGCCCGGGGCAGGACAGCGCCAACGGACTGAGCGCTGAGTTTATCGGCGGAAGCCGGGCGGTTCAGTAGGTATGCGGCGCGAAGTGGGCTTGATCCAGTTCAGTCCACCAGGCGAGCGGTCGCGAGCCACCGGTGGCCGCGCGATCTCATGGGGGCAGTTTGGGGGCACTGGCGGGCAATGGACCCGACGAGCGAGGGCGAAGTGCCTCCCGAGATGTCAGAAAATGCCCGTCGTTCTGGCCTTTTCTTGAGTTGGTGTGGAGGCGCCGTCCGGATTTGAACCGGAGAATGGAGGTTTTGCAGACCTCTGCCTTACCACTTGGCTACGGCGCCCTGTCGGGAAAGCACCATCAAACTGCGCGTCGCTGGAAGGGAGAAAGTGGAGCGGGAAACGGGATTCGAACCCGCGACTTCGACCTTGGCAAGGTCGCACTCTACCACTGAGTTATTCCCGCTCACCAACCGTTCTCCTACGTTAGCACAGCCCCGCGCGGAGACTCAAGGCAACCGGGCCTGCCTTCTCAGGAGGCCATGAACGCGTTCTTCACCACCTCCACCACCGGGAGCAGGCCGGGCCGGCAGAGGACGGTGACGACGTCGAACCGGCAGAGGCACCCGTGCAGCCGCTTCTCGCTGAGGTACCGCTTCGCCATCGTCACAATCCGGCGTTGCTTCCGCCACGTGACCGCCTCTGCGGGAACGCCGAAGTCGTCGGAGCTCCTGGTCTTCACCTCCACGAACACCAGCGTCTCGCCGTCTCTGGCGATGATGTCGATTTCTCCAACGCGCGTGCGGTAGCGCGTGGCGAGAATTGCGTACCCCTGCCGCGTCAGCTCGTGGCACGCAAGGTTTTCCCCGGAAATCCCGAGGGCGACGGTGGCATGTGATCCACGCGTCCGGAGGCTGCAAGACGCGATCCGGCGGGACCGGCGGCCTCGGATATAATGGTGCGGTTTGCCTGACTGCCGCCGCCTCATCGCGGCGGCCAGCCCCTGTCAGTCATCCCCATTTATCGGTGTCACGTCACCGGGCACCAATCCATTCACCGACACCGCGATGGACTGTCCGTTCCTCATCGCATGCTGCTCAGGGATCATGGCGGCAAGCGCCTCAATCGCTTTTCCGGCCCGATATTCCTGGATGAAGCCGATGATGGCATTGATGACCACCGCACCAAAGACAACCGCAGCATCGGTCGGCTTTTAAGTGCAACAGGCAGGGCGCCGGCGGCAATCAGCAGCCAGCCGATCGGGCTATGCATTTGGCGCCAGAAGATCAGCCAGGGGCTTGACCCACCCGACCGGGCAAGGGTGTTGGCACCGAAGTGCTGCAACCGTTCGGTGATCTCCCCGTCATTCAATCCGTCCGGGCCTGTACCCAGTCGGGTCATGACGTCCTGATCGGATGCTGCATGCCAGGTAATCTCACCTGGCTGCGTTAGGCTCTTGTGCATTGTGTGCCATCTCCTGTTGACCCGTGCCCATCATTGTCCTTAGTCAGGATACGATTCTCAGGTAGCTCTTGACATGTCTGCCCTGAGCATGGTCCGGCGCCTGGCGACCCAGGCCGGCCTGCCGATGCCGTCTCCATGCTCGGTAGTATGCTGCAGTGGGGGGCGATCCTCGGGTTCGGGCGCAGTGACGACGAGGAAGGCGCCGGCGGCTGATCGGCTCGCTGGCGATGGCGATCATCGCCCCGCTGGCGTTGGGTAGCCGATGAAGTTGTCAGTTAGCGCCACCTCGCCCGGGGCTGGGAGTGATTCACGTGCCAGTCTCGGCCGAGGGCGGTTGCGGGCCTTCGGATCTGTTGAACGGCATCGACCGGCGCAGCAGATAGTAGGCACCGGCGGTGCTCAAGATGATGACGCCGATGCCGATGAGGGTGAGACCTGTCAACTGGTCGAAGTCCAGAATGATCACCTTGCGGGCAATGGCGATCAGGGCGACGGTGAGGACCACTTCGATATGGACAACCCGGTCGCGTACGTAGGCCCTGATGGTTTCCAGCAGTTCTATGGCGATCAGGATCATCAGGAAGAAGCCGAAGATCTCGTAAAATTCGGCGTCGATCAGCAAATCGGCGGCAGGAAGATGTCCTTGAAGATGATCCAGCCGAGTTCGATGGTCGAGACCACGATCACCAGGGCCATCATGATGGTCAGGGCAAAGATCACGCCGCGTTCGATTTTGCGAATCTCGTTCATGAAGTGACTCCCGTGCCCGCCCGCCCAGGATCAACGCGCAGAACGCGCAATAAACCGGCGGGGGATCTGAACACCTCGCTGATGGGGGTGGCGTGTCCAGGATCCGTGCGTTGTCATTGTGGTCCCTCAGGTGTGCCGAGATGATGGATATCGTGAGAATGCCATCACCTCGGCGAAAAAATATGCTCAAAATTATACTTGAAGAACGGGAGTTTGCCACCGGTTGGTATGTGGCCATACGAACCGGTTGCCCGTCGATTGTCGCCTTAGCCAAGGAGGTCCACGCAATCGCGCCGGCATGCCAGCCGACTTCGAGAGCCACTGTGCCTTACTCAAGGACACCCTGCGTTTTCCGGCAGCCCGATCAGGGCCGCGGGGTCGCTCCGCCGCCGTTGGCGAAGCTGCCACGCCCCGGTCGGCAAGATCAGGCCCGCCTGACGATCAGCGCGGCGGCACCGTGAACCAGCCGCCGACCACGGGGAGCAGAAACCGCTCCCGGTCGAACCCCTTGGCCTGCAGGGCTTCGGCCAGGGACCGGCGCGGCGCGGCATAGGCTTCGTCGGCCATGGCGAAGACTTCGTGCTGGGTCCCCATGGCATAGCCCTGCCCAAGGTCGAGGTAGGTCTGGACCGCCTCGGCAGGGGTCATGTGGGCATACTGCATGAACCACTGCGGCTCGTAGGCTCCTACCGGCAACAGACTGAAGCGGGGGGTTCCATACCTCGCCACGAACTGCCCGGACAGCGGTTTTGCGTAGCCGGCATCCCCCAGGAAATAAATCGGGCCACCCGGGGCCTCGACCACGAAAGCACCCCACAGGGCTTCACGCCGGTCAAAAAGGCCGCGGGCCGACCAGTGCTGCATCGGTTCGAGCGTAAAGCGCACCTTGTGGTTCAGTTCAAAACTCTCCCCCCAATCCAGCGCCTTGACCCGCATTCCCGGGATGGCCCCGAGCATGGTGGTGTCGTTGCCGAGCGGGGTCAGCACCAACGGGTTGAACGCCTTGAACAAGCGTTCGAGAGTCGGCAGGTCCAGGTGATCGTAGTGGTTGTGGCTCACCAGCACCACATCGATGGGGAAGATCTTCGAAGCGCACACCGGGGGCGGCGACCCGCTTCGGTCCGGCAAAACTCAGCGGACTGGCCCGCTCCGACCAGATCGGATCGGTGAGGATGTTCAGCCCCTGGGTTTGCAGCAGTATGGTGGCGTGCCCGACATAGGTCACCCGGAGAGTGTCGCCGTCAACCTTTGCCGGAGGAGTTGCAGGAGTCACCGGCACGGACTCGGGCCACGGGCCGCGATCGGCCGTCAGACGCCACTTGAGGAACTCCCCGAAGCGGTCGGGCATCGGCGCCCACGGGTTGTCGAAGGTCCGGCCGTCGAAGTGGGCCGTAACCGGCCCGCGGTAATAGCTGTTGCCGCAGCCAGAAAGAACCAGCACGGTCAACAGCCAAGCAGTCAATTGCATGGCAACGGATAAATTACGAACGGCTTGACGCGTCACGGATCTTCTCATTTAGGCGTGCACCGCCCCGTCTCGGATGTGCACCGTCCGCCCGGCGCGGGCGGCCAGTTCGGGGTTGTGGGTGATCATGATCATGGTCCCGTATCCGGACGAGGACAGCTACTGTTCCGAAGCGGCGTCTGATCATGGCTCCTGGGGCTGGAGGGTGCGGTGCAGGCGCGCGGGGTCGTAGCCCTTGTCGGGCAAGGTGGCCAGCAGCTGCTGGTAGACGGCTTCATCCAGGGTCGGCGTGCGGCTGAGGATCCACAGGTAGTCGCGGCTCGGGTGGCCGACCACGACCCAGCGGTAGCCGGGGTCGAGGTCGATGATCCAGTAGTCCCCCCAGAACGGCCAGAAGAAGCTGACCTCGAGCCGGGCATTGGTCGTGGCATCGACGACGCGGGCGGTTCCGGTCACCTCTTGAGCGGCCCGTCCAGGCGCTCCTCGCGGCACTGGTTGACGACCTTGACCCGGCCGTCGGCCAGCAGTTCGTAATCCGCGCGGCTGGCCACGCAGCCTTTCTGGAAACGGTGCGGGTAGCTGGCGATCTCGTACCAGGTGCCCATGTAGCGCGGCAGGTCGACCTGGGCGACGGTGTGCAGCGGCGGCAGCCCGATCCCTGACGGGGCGCAGCCGGCGAGCATGGCGACAATAGCCGGCGCACGCCCTGAGCCAGCGGCAATTCCTCAAGCATCCCATCATCTGCCAGTCTCCTCCGCGCCGAACAACTCCACCAGAACCTTGCGCCGCCAGGCAAAGATCGCCGCGACGCGCCGCTCGACCAGGCCGCCGGCCAACAGGTCGCCAATCACGCCGAACGGCAGCTGGTAGTGGACCAGGTCGGTCATCTCCACCCCGTCGGCGACCGCCCGGAAATGATGCTGGTGGTGCCAGAAGCGATACGGGCCGCTGCGCTGCTCGTCGACGAAGAACTCCGGTTCGCGAACTTGGGTGATTTCGGTGATCCAGGGGATGCGCAACCCGCCGAAGGGCGTGATCCGGTAGCTGACAATCATCCCGGCGTACATCCGCTCCGGCAGGGGGGAGGTGACCGCGAAGCCGAGATCGGGCGGGGTGATCCGCGCCAGGTTGTCCGGCCGTGAGAAGAACTCCCAGGCCGCAGCAGGCGTCAACGGCAGAAACTGGTGGCATTCCAGGCGATGCAGCCGGGCGGTCACGGTTTCCCCTGCGCCGGGGCAGCCGTTCGGGCCCGGCCAGGATGCGCCCGCCGGCGGCCCGGGCGATGCCGCGCAGCATCCCGGCGAAGACCAGGTTGTGAAACGGCAGGACGCTGTACCAGTAGAGCAGGCCCAGCAGGCCGCGCGGCTTGAAGCGGGCGCTCTGGCGGATCTCGGTGGTGCCGTCGGCGCACTCGGTCAGGAGCAGTTCCAGGGCCGCCTCCCCCGGCAACTTCATCTCCGCCGCCAGCTTCAGCCGTCGTCCCGGTTCCACCGCCAGCACCCGCCAGAAATCGAGGGCGTCGCCGGCCTGGACCGTCCGCGGGTCGCGCCGGCCGCGGCCGATGCCGGGGCCGCCGAGCAGCCGGTCGATGCCGCCGCGCAGCTGCCAGAGCCAGTCCGCGTAGTACCAGCCGGTCTTGCCGCCGATGCCGACCACCGCCGGCCAGCACTGCCCCGCCGGCGCGGCCACCAGCAGGCGCCGGTCATCACGGAAGACCGTGCCGCCGGCCCACTCCGGATCCTCGCCGGTGCTCCACTCCACCGGCGGCAGCTGGCCGGCATCCATCCAGGAACTCTCCACCTGCTGCAGGCGCAGCTTCTCCAGGGCCAGGCGGATCGCCATCCGGCAGCTCAAACAGTGTCTGCGGCAGCAGTTCGCGGATCGCGTTGTCGCGGCACAGCACCGGGTTGCGCAGCCCCTCGGCCAGGGGGCGGGCCAGGCTGGCCGGCACCGGCGTCACCAGGTGAATCCAGTAGGAGGAGAGCCGTGGGGTGAGGACCGGCACCGGGATGATCCAGCGGCGGGGCAGCCTGGCCTCCTCGGCGTAGAGGCGCATCAGCTGGCGGTAGGTGGTCACCTCCTCGGCGCCGATGTCGAAGATTGCCCCGACCGTGGCCGGGCAGTCGAGGCAGCCGACCAGGTAGTGCAGGACGTTGCTGACCGCGATCGGCTGGCAGGGGGTGTCGATCCAGCGCGGGGTGACCATGACCGGCAGGCGCTCCACCAGGTAGCGGAGGATCTCGAAGGAGGCGCTCCCCGAGCCGATGATCATCGCCGCCCGCAGGATCGTCACCGGCACGCTGCCGTTCTGCAGGATCTCGCCGACCTCGTGTCGCGAGCGCAGATGATGGCTCAGCTGCGGGGCATCGTCGCCGAGGCCGCCGAGGTAGATGATCCGCCCGACGCCGGCGGCGGCCGCGGCGGCCGCCATGTTCTCCGCCCCCTGCCGGTCGGTGGCGGCGAAGTCGGCGGCCTGCGGGTTCATGGAGTGCACCAGGTAGAACGCCGCCTGGCATCCCTGCAGGGCCGCTCCAGGCTGGCCCGGTCGAGGACGTCGCCGGCCGCGATCTCGACCTGCGGGATCGCTGGCCCACGGGCGGCCGGCCAGCTTGGCCGGGTTGCGGCCGATGGCCCGCACCCGCCAGCCGGCCTTGAGCCAGGCGCGGGACGAGGCGGGCGCCGATGTAGCCGGTGGCGCCGAGCACGGCGACCGGGCGGGAGTCCGTACGGTTCATCACGGCGGTTCGGTTCGTCAGGCATGGTTGCGCAGCTGCAGTTCGACCGGGTGCGGCTGGAGATAGTGCTGCCGGTCGAGGTACGGCTCACGGTACTTGCGCACATAATGGTTGATCAGGGTGACCGGCACGATCAGCGGCACGCTGCCGCTTCCGGTAAAGGTCGATCAGTTCCAGGGCCTCCTGCTTCTCGTCGGCGCTCAGCTGCCGCTTGAAATAGCCGAGCAGGTGCTGCAGCACGTTGACGTGCTTGCGCACCGTGGCGTGCAGGCGCATGGCTTTCATCAGCAGCTCCTGGTAACTGGCGCTGAGCGAACCGACGGGCAGCCTCCCGGCCTGCGCCACCAGCTTGCCCATCTCCCGGTACAGTTCCGGGCTGTGGCTGAGCAGCAGCAGCTTGTGGCGGGTGTGGAAGTCGACCAGGGCGGCGGCACTCGCGCCGCCGGCCAGCAGGTCGCGCCAGCGCTTGAAGACGAAGACGCACTCGATGAAGTTCTCGCGCAGAACGGGGTCGTGCATCCGCCCGTCCTCCTCCACCGGCAGGTGCGGAAAGTGCGCCATGAAGGCGCGGGCGAAAAGTCCCACCCCCTTCTTGGCCGGGACGCCGTTGCGGTCGTAGAGCTTGACCCGTTCCATGCCGCTCGACGGCGACTTGGCCTTGAAGATGAAGCCGCACAGTTCCTCGCGCTCCAGTTCGACCACGCGCTTTTCGGCCCAGGCCTGCATCCGCTCGGTGATGTCCTCGCCCGACCGGGAGAAGACCAGGCGCGCGCCGTCGTCCCCCTCGACCAGGCGCAGCGTCTCGCGCGGCGTCGGCAGCCCCAGTTCCACCTCCGGGCAGACCGGCACGTACTCGAACCAGGCGCCGAGCGTGTCGCGCAGGTAGCGGTCGAGCTGGTGCCCGCCGTCGTAGCGGACCATCTCCCCGAGCAGGCAGCTGCTGATGCCGATGCGGATCTTGTCAGTCATCGCTGGTCTCCATGATTGACCCGTGAGGAGTGAGGCGAGAGGGGTGAGGGAACTCTCTGCCGCCTCACTCTGTACTCCCCCTCCTCGTGGATCCAACTGCTATAGTTTAGCAGATATTGCCCAGATCCTCTTCGGAAAATTCGATGCCGATCCCCCCCCTGCGCCTGCGCGCCGTCAACCAGCGCCCGCTCCGTCCCGACGGCGAATTCGTCCTCTACTGGATGATCGCCGCCCGGCGCACCCGCAGCAACTTCGCCCTGCAGCATGCCGCCAGCGAGGCGGCCCGGCTCGGCCGGCCGCTGGTGGTCCTCGAGGCGCTGCGCTGCGACTATCCCTACGCCTCGGACCGCCTGCACCGCTTCGTGCTCGACGGCATGGCCGCCAACGCCCGGGCCCTGGCCGGCCGGCCGGTCGTCTACCACCCCTACGTCGAGCCGGCCCCCGGCGCCGGCCGGGGGCTGCTGGCGGCCCTGGCCGAACGTGCCTGCCTGGTGGTGACCGACGACTCCCCGGCCTTCTTCCTGCCGCGCATGGTCGCCGCCGCCGGCGCGCAGTTGCCGGTGCGCCTGGTGGCGGTCGACGGCAACGGCCTGCTGCCGCTGGGCGCCGCCGACCACGCCTATCCCACCGCCTACGCCTTCCGCCGCTTCCTGCAGAAGCAGCTGCCGCGCCATCTGCTTGAGGCGCCGGCTGACGACCCGCTGGCCCGGCTGCCGCTGATCCCGCCGACCCCGCTGCCGGCGGCGATCGTCGGCGCTGGCCGGCCGTGGACCCGTTGCTCCTCTACGGCGTCCCCGAGCTGCTGCAGGCCCTGCCGATCGACCACGGCGTGCCGGCGACCGCGACCCGGGGCGGCCAGGACGAGGCCGCGGCGGCTGGAACAGTTCGTCACCGGCAAGCTGGCTCGCTACGTCGAGGAGCGCAACCACCCCGACCTCGATGCCGCCAGCGGCCTCTCCCCCTACCTGCACTTCGGCCACATCGGCGCCCACGAGATCTTTCGCGCCGTGGCCGACCGCGAGGGCTGGGTGCCGCCGGACCTGTCACCGCTGGCCGACGGCCGGCGCGAGGGGTGGTGGGGGATGTCGCCGGCGCCGAGGCGTTCCTCGACCAGCTGGTGACCTGGCGCGAGCTCGGCTTCAACAACTGCCGCCCATCGCAGCGATTTCCTGCGATGACCAGCCTGCCCGCCTGGGCGCAGCGGACCCTCGCCGCCCACACCGACGACCCGCGCCGCTACTGCTACTCCCTCGACGAGTTGCGCGCGCGGCCACCCACGACCCGCTGTGGAACGCCGCCCAGCGCCAGCTGCTGCGCGAGGGACGATCCACAACTACCTGCGCATGCTCTGGGGGAAGAAGATCCTCGAGTGGAGCCCGACCCCCGAGGCGGCGCTGGCGGCGATGCTCGAGCTCAACGACCGCTACGCCCTCGACGGCCGCGACCCGAACTCGGGCACCGGCATCCTCTGGTGCCTCGGCCGCCACGACCGCCCCTGGGGGCCGGTCCGGCCGGTGTTCGGCACCGTGCGGTACATGAGTTCGGAGAACACGCGGCGGAAGGTCCGGGTGACGGAATACCTGGAGCGGTACCGGGAATGACGGCCAGATTCCCCTTGCCAAAAATCCCGCACCGGCTAACATGAACCCCTCATGTCCTCCCCAAAATCCTTCCACTACGCCTGGGTCATCGTCCTCGCCGGGGCGCTGACCATCTTCTGCTGCTTCGGCCTGGCGCGCTTCGCCTTCGGCATGCTGCTGCCGGCGATGCGCGACGGCCTCGGCCTGTCCATCGACGACATGGGTTTTCTGAGCACCGGCAACTTCGCCGGCTACCTGGTGGCGGTCGGCCTGGCGCCGCTGGCGCTGCGCTACGTGTCGGCGCGCAAGCTGGTCACCGGCAGCCTGCTGGTCATCGGCCTGTGCCTGCTGGTGATCAGCCAAAGCTCCGACTACTGGCTGCTGGGGGCGCTCTACACGGTGATCGGCATGGGCGGCGGTTTCGCCAACATCCCGATCATGGCGCTGGTGTCGCGCTGGTTCCGGCGCGAGCGGCGCGGCCAGGCGGCGGGGATGATGATCATGGGCAACGGCACGGCGATCATCCTCACCGGTTTCCTGGTGCCGTGGCTGAACGCGACCTTCGGCGGACAGGGGTGGCGGATGGGCTGGCTGACGCTCGGGGCGGCGTGCCTGGTGCTGGGGGGGGTGGTCGGCCTGCTGCTGCGCAACGATCCGGCGGAGCTCGGCCTGGAGCCGCTCGGCCGGCCGCAGCCGGTCGACTACGTGGCCGAGACCCGCGGGCCGTACCGCGCCTCCGGCATCCTCCTGCACCTCGGCGGGCTCTACCTGCTGTTCGGCCTGACCTACATGGTCTACGGCACCTTCATCGTCGCCACCATGGTCGACGAGTACCACTACGCCGAGGCCGCGGCCGGCACTTTCTGGTCGTGGACCGGCTTCTTCTGCCTCTTCTCGGGGGTGGGCTTCGGGGTTCTTTCCGATCGGCTCGGGCGGCGCGGCGGGCTGATGCTGGCCTTCGCCGTGCAGGGGGCGGCCTACCTGCTGGTGGCCTCGAAGCTCGGCACGCTGGCCCTGTTCGGCTCGGTGGCGCTCTACGGGCTGGCGGTCTTCGCCGTGCCGGCGATCATGGCGGCGGCGGTGGGGGATTACCTCGGCACCGCCCGGGCGGCGGCGGCCTTTTCCATCATCACCTTCTGCTTCGCCATCGGCCAGACCATCGGCCCCGGCGCCGCCGGGGTGATGGCGGAGCCGCCGGCACCTTCAGCTTCCCCTATTATGTCGCCGCGGCGATCAATGGTGGCCCTGCTGGGCACCTGGTTCCTGCCGCGCCCGCCGCGCGAAGCCGGGTGAGCCACGCCGACCGGTTCGCCTGCCGGCAGCCATTCCTGCCAGCCGGCCCGTGCCCTCATTCAGCCTGGGACGTTCTTTTTAGATATTCGTCGATGGAGATCCGCTCCACGTTTTTGTAATAGGAAAAATAGTCGCCGACCAGCTTGCCGGCTTCCCGCCTGGAAATCCCCAGATCCCTGGACAATCCGGAAATATTGGACGCGATGAAGCAATAAACCACGATGAATATGACCGCCACCAGGATGTTCAAGGGGATCAGCACCCGCAGGTCGATGGTGATGATGCAGGCTACGAAATTGGTCGCCGCAAACACCCCCAAGGCGATTTTCAGGATCAGGCCTTCGATTTTCCCCATGCTGCCCTCCTCTTCAGGAATGTAGCGTGATACCGATGCTGTTTATTTCGCCCGCCGCCCGAACTTGCTCCCGCAACCTCCGGTAACCTCAGCTGGTCTCGGCATCAACGCATGCCAGGAGGCCGCCGTCAGGCTGAGCGCATCAGCAGCAAACTCAACGCCATCACCGCCATGCCGCCGATCAGGCCGAACAGGCTGTCATGGCCCTTGCCGTAGGCGCGGCTGGTGGGGAGCAGTTCATCGAGGCTGATATAGACCATGATCCCGGCCACGGCGCCGAACATCACCCCCATGATCTGCGGGGGGATGACCTCGGTGGTGCCGCCAAGAAAGAAGCGGATTGCCAGGTAGGCGATGCCGGCGCCGATCGGTTCGGCCAGGCCGCTGAGAAACGAGTAGGTAAAAGCCTTCTGCGGTTGCCGGTGGCGTAGAAGATCGGCACCGAGACGCTGATCCCCTCGGGGATGTTGTGCAGCGCCACGGCGACGGCGATGGCGATGCCGAGGGTCGGGTCGTGCAGGGCGGCGAGGAAGGTCGCCAGCCCCTCGGGGAAGTTGTGGATGCCGATGGCCAGGGCGGTGAACAGCCCCATGCGCATGAGCTTCTCCTTGTGCACCCCGTGATCGTGGACGTCGGTATCGGTGGCCCGGCGGGCCTGCTCCGGGGTGGGGAAGGGGGCGGAGGCATCGTGCAGCGGCGCGGTTTCGGCCTCGGAGTGGGTCTCGTGGGGGTTCTCGGCGGAGGGGATGAGGTTGTCGATCAGGCCGATCAGCAGGATGCCGCCGAAAAAGGAAGCGACGTTGACCCAGTGGCCGAGGCGGTCGCCATAGGCGGCCACCAGGGCAGTGCTCCCCTTGAAAAAGATCTCGACGAACGACACGTAGAGCATGACGCCGGCCGAGAAACCGGTGGAGACGGAGAGAAACCGGTAGTTGGTGCGCTTGGCGGTGAAGGCAATGATGCTGCCGATGCCGGTCGCCAGGCCGGCAAAGAGAGTCAACCCGAGGGCCAGCCAGACGTCACCCATGATCGCTCCGTCAGCCCAGCAACTGCTCCATGATCGCCAGGGCCGCGCGCCGGCCGTCGGCGGCGGCGGTCACCACCAGGTCGGCGCCGCGCTGGCAGTCGCCGCCGGCATAGACCTTCGGGTGCGAGGTGCGGCCGGTGCCCGGGTCGATCAGCAGTTCGCCCCAGCGGCCCAGCTTGATCCCGGCCTCAGCCAGCCACGGCAGGCCGGCGACGTCGAAGCCCAGGGCCATGATCACCACGTCGGCGGGGACGCAATGCTCGCTGCCGGGGAGTTCCTCGACCCGCTGGCGGCCGCTGCATCGGGTGCGCCCAGCACCGTGCGGATGGCATCGACGCCGACCAGGGTGCCGTGCTCGTCGACCACCAAATGCTGGGGGGCGGCCTGGAAGAGGAAGGTCACCCCCTCCTCGACGGCATTGTGATACTCCTTGCGGCTCCCCGGCATGTTGGCCGCGTCGCGCCGGTAGAGGCAGGTCACGCTCTGCGCCCCCTCGCGGACCGCGGTGCGCACGCAGTCCATGGCGGTGTCGCCGCCGCCGATCACCACCACCCGCTTGCCGAGGACGCCGAAGCGCTCCATCCAGGCGCGCTCGCCCAGCCGCCGCTGCACGTTGGTAAGGAATTCCATGGCCAGGAAGCAGTGCTCATGATCCTCGTTGGGGATGCCGGCGCGCTTGCCGTTGGTGGCGCCGACGCCGACGAAGACCGCGTCATACTGGTCGACCAGTTTGGCGAAGGGCAGATCCTGGCCGATTTCGGTGTTGAGGTGCAGCTTCAGCCCGGCGGCCTGCAGGATCTCGAAACGACGGGTCACGGTACGCTTGTCGAGCTTGAAGCCGGGGATGCCGTAGGCGAGCAGGCCGCCGGGGAGGTCGGCGCGCTCGTACATCTCCACGCCGATGCCGGCGCGCAGCAGGAAGTGGGCGCAGCTCATCCCCGCCGGGCCGGAGCCGACCACCGCCACCTTCCTGCCGGTGGTGACGCCGGGGAAGGGGAGGGTGTAGCCGGCTTTGAACGCCAGGTCGGTGATCGACGCCTCGATCGGGCCGATGCTGATGGCCCCGTAGCCGTCCTCCAGGGTGCAGGCCCCTTCGCACAGGCGGTTGTGCGGGCAGATCCGGCCGAGGATCTCGGGGAACGGCGAGCTCTCGTTGCTGAGCAGGAAGGCCTTCTCCAGGTCCTTCTCGGCGATCGCCTCGAGCCACTGCGGGATGTAGTTCTGCAGCGGGCAGCCGATGGTGGTGCAGAACGGGTCGCCGCACTGCACGCAGCGCTCGGCCTGGCGCGCCACCTTGCGATCCGAGAAGAAGCGGTAGATCTCCTCGAAGGTGTGGATCCGCCGGCTGACATCTTCCTTGGCCGGCTCCTCGCGACTGGTCTCGACAAAACTTTGCATATCTGTTCTCTCTGGTGTGTTTGGACCCCTGCGCCCTGAGGGCACCTCCCCTGCTCCGCAGGGGCGGCAGATCCCACTTCGGAGCAGTGGGGACGTCACGCTAGGCGTGACAGGGGGTCAGTTCCCTTCCTTCGGGTTCAGCGGCGCGCGCATATCCTTGGGGGTGACCATCCAGAAGTAGGCCAGTTCCTCGCGGTAGTTGTCGAGAATGAAGCGCGCCTTCGGGCTGCGCGTGCGGTTGTGGTAGCTGACCAGGATCTTCTTCAGGTAGAGCTTCCCCTCGTTGTCGTCGTCGATGTCGATGCGCCGGGCCGCGACCAGTTCGGTGTTGAGGTTGTCGATGAAGCTCTTGTGGCGGTCGTAGATGAAGGCCGCGCCGCCGGTCATGCCGGCGCCGAAGTTGATGCCGGTTTCGCCGAGGATCACCACGGTGCCGCCGGTCATGTATTCGCAGGCATGGTCGCCGGTCCCCTCGACCACCGCCAAGGCGCCTGAGTTGCGCACGGCGAAGCGCTCGCCGGCGATCCCCGCGGCGAACAGCTTGCCGCCGGTGGCGCCGTACAGGCAGGTGTTGCCGATGGCCGCCGCCCCTTCCCGGTAAATGCGCGGGGTGACGATGATCCGCCCGGCGCTCATCCCCTTGCCGACGTAGTCGTTGGCCACCCCATCCAGGAAGATGCTGACGCCGTGGGCCAAAAAGGCGCCGAGGGACTGGCCGGCCACCCCGGTCAGCTTGAGGGTGATCGCCTCCTTGGGGAGGCCGGCGTCGCCGTAGTAGCGGGCGATCTCGCCGCTGACCAGGGCCCCCACCGAGCGGTTGACGTTGCTGATCTCGCGCTCGACGACGATCTCCTCCTGGGGGTTGCGGATCACCGGCATGACCTCGTCGAGAATCGCCCTCTCGAAGGCGTTCTTGTCGAAGGGGTCGTTGCGCTTGCGGTGCAGGTTCGGCCCCTCGACCCGGTGCAGCACCGCCGAGAAGTCGAAGGGGGCGGCATTCGCGGTCGTGCTGACCTGGAGCAGGTCGGTGCGGCCGATGACCTCGTCGAGGGAGCGGCAGCCGAGTTGGGCGAGGATTTCGCGAACATCCTCGGCGACGTTGCGAAGATAAGCGACCACCTTCTCCACGGTGCCGACGAAGTGGGCGCGCAGGGCCGGGTCCTGGGTGGCGACGCCGACCGTGCAGCGGTTGAGGTGGCAGACGCGCAGCAGCTTGCAGCCGAGGATGACCAGCAGGGTGGTGCCGAAGCCGTAATACTCGGCGCCGAGCATGGCCGCCTTGACCACATCGCTGCCGATCTTCAGCCCGCCGTCGGTCTGCAGTTCGACCAGCTCGCGCAGGTGGTTGCCCTTGAGGCTCTGGTGGACCTCGCTCAGGCCCAGCTCCCACGGGTTGCCGGCGTAGCGGATCGAGCTCTGCGGCGCCGCGCCGGTTCCCCCCTCGCAGCCGGAGATGACGATGCGGTCGGCGTAGCACTTGGCCACCCCGGCGGCGATGGTGCCGACCCCGGCGGTGGAGACCAGCTTGACCGAGATCTTTGCTGTCGGGTTGACCTGCTTGAGGTCGAAGATCAGCTGGGCCAGATCCTCGATCGAGTAGATGTCGTGGTGCGGCGGTGGCGAGATCAGCGTCACCCCGGGGATGGTGAAGCGCAGGGTGGCGATCAGCTGGGTGACCTTGTCGCCGGGGAGCTGCCCCCCTCGCCGGGCTTGGCCCCCTGGGCGATCTTGATCTGGATCTCCTCGGCGCTGCGCAGGTAGGCCGGGGTGACGCCGAAGCGCCCCGAGGCAATCTGCTTGATCTTGCTGTTGCGGATGGTCTTCAGCCGCGCCGGGTCTTCCCCCCCCTCGCCGCTGTTGGAGCGGCCGCCGAGGATGTGCATGGCCTCGGCCAGCGCCTCATGGGCCTCGGGGGAGATCGAGCCAAGGGACATGGCCGCCGAATCGAAGCGCCGGGTGATCGCCTCCACCGGTTCGACCTCCGCGAGCGGAATCGGCGGCCGGGGGCTGTTCCAGGTGAAGAAGTCGCGGACGAAGCGCTCGCCGCGGCCATCGATCAGGGCACGGAACTTGAGGTAGTCGTCGCGCTGCAGGGTCGCCGCGAAATGGTGCAGCGTGGTGATGATCATTGAATTGAAGTCGTGGTACTCGCCGCCGGGGTTGTCGCGCGTACTGCTGCCGATGGCCAGCGGGTAGAACGGCTGCATGTGGCTGTTGCGGAACACTCCGGCGTGCACCCGGTCGATGCGCGCCTCGATGGCGGCATAGCCGAGGCCGGGGATCAGCACCGGCGAGGCCGGGAAGCAGCTTGCCGTGACCTCCCCGGCCAGGCCGATGATGTCGAAGAGGGCGGCGTTGCGGTAGCTGGAGACCGTGCTGATCCCCATCTTCGACATCACCTTGAGGATCCCCTTGGTCAGCGCCTCGTAGAGGTTTTTCAGGGCCAGGCGCGTCTCGCGGGGCGGCAGCTGCTCGCGTTCGCACAGCTGCAGGCCGGTGGCGTAGAGCAGCCAGGGGTAGATGGCCAGGGCCCCGTAGCCGAGCAGCACGCAGGCCTGGTGCGGGTCGATCACCTCGCCGCTGACCGCGACCAGCGACACCAGGTGCCGCTGGCGTTCCTTGAGCAGTCGCTGGTTGAGGTAGCCGACGGCCATGGCCATCGGGATCAGGCGGGTCTGCGGATCGAGAACGCGATCATCGAGGATGACTACGCGCACGCCCTCCATGCGGACTGCCCGGACCGCATTGTCGCCCAACTCCGCCAGAGCCTGGCGCAGGTCGCGGCCAAAGCCGGTGGTGAAGGTCCGGTGCCGGTAGCAGGCTTCGAAGCGCGGTTTCTCGGGATCGCCAAAGGAGAGCAGGGCATCGAAGATATCGCGGGAGAGGACCGGCGAAATATTCTTCAGGCGGCGGGCGCGATCGGGGGTTTCCACCAGCGGGTTGCCGATTTCGCCGATGCCGATGGTGGCCGACATCACCACCTTTTCGCGGTAGGGGTCGATGGGCGGGTTGGTGACCTGGGCGAACTTCTGCCGGAAGAAGTCGGCGAAGTTGCGCTGCACCGCCGAGAACGCCGCCATCGGGGTGTCGTCGCCCATGGAGCCGGTCGGTTCCCGGCCTTCGCGCAGCATCGGCTTGATCACGTACTCCACGGTTTCGTGGGTGACGTGGTGATAGCGCTGCAGCAGCGGCAGGTCGGCATAGCGGTAGTCGGCAAGATCGTCGAACTGGTGCTCGATGAACTCCATCAGGTACCAGGTGCGCCCGGTCAGCCACTCGCTGTAGGGCTGGGAATCCATCAGGTAGCGGTCGATGTCGGTGGAACTGAAGATCTGGCCGGTCTGCAGGTCGGCAGCGATCATCTCGCCGCTCTGCAGGCGGCCGCGCTCGCGCACCTGCTCGGGGGGGACGCCAAGGACGCCGTACTCGCTGGTCAGCAGCAGGCGGTCGTCGGTGGTGATCACATACTTGGCCGGGCGCAGGCCGTTGCGGTCGAGGATGCAGCCGACGTAGCGGCCGTTGGTCAGGGTGATGGCCGCGGGGCCGTCCCACGGCTCCCAGGCCGCCGAGGTGTACTCGTAGAAGGAGCGCAGCTTGGCCGGCATGTGCGCCACGTTGTGGCGGGCCGGCGGGATCAGCATGCGCACCGCCTTGAAGAAGTCGACGCCGTTGATCAACAGGAACTCGAACAGGTTGTCGAGACTGGCGCTGTCGCTCCCCACCGGCTGCACAATCGGCAGAATCCGCTCCAGTTCAGCCGCGGTGAAGACCGGGCTGGCCATGGCCGCGGCCTTGGCCGCGGCGTTGAAGCGGTTGGCGCGGATCGAGTTGATCTCGCCGTTGTGGGCCAGGTTGCGGAACGGCTGGGCCAGCCGCCACTGCGGCAGGGTATTGGTCGAGAAGCGCTGGTGGAAGAGGACCAGGTGGGTGGCGAACTCCTCGCGCTGCAGGTCGGGGTAGAGCTGGCGCAGATTTTTCGGCATCACCAGCCCCTTGTAGGGGAGCAGGGTGCGGGAAAAGGCCGTCACGTAGAAACCGGGGTCGTCCTGCAGGGCGTGCTCGAGCTCCTTGCGGGTCAGGTAGAGCAGGGCGTCGAAGCGCCGCGTCGCGGTGAGCTCCTTGGGCACCACGAAGGCCTGGACGATCTTCGGCAGGCGCGCCAGGGCATAGTCGCCGAGGACTTCGGTATCGAGAGGGACCTCGCGGCAGAGCACGACCTGCAGGTCGTTGCGGGCGCAGGCCTCGGTGAACTGCTCCTGCTGTGCTGGCGGGTCGGTCAGGAACAGGGTCGCCACGGCGAAGTTCTCGGGGAGGGAAATCCCCTGTTCGCCGGCCACCAGGCGCATGAAGCCGGTCGGCATGGCGCAGAGCAGCCCGCAGCCGTCGCCGGTCTTGCCGTCGGCGGCAACGGCACCGCGGTGCATCATGCGAGTCAGGGCCCGGATGGCGTCCTGCAGCAGCCGGTGGCTCGGCTGGCAGCGCAGGTGGGTGAGGAGCCCCATGCCGCAGGCATCGTGAAACTGGTCGGCAAAGTTCATTCGGCGGAATCCTTGGGAACCTTGGCGGTTTTATGGCCGCCCTGGCGTGGGCTGTCCTGCAGATTAGGGACAACGCCATGCAAATGCAAGTCGCGCTGCGGGAAGGGGATGACGATTCCGGCGGCCCGGAACTCCCGGTCTATGGCCAGCCCGAGTTCGCTGCGAACAAACGGTCGTTGGTTGATGTCGGCGATCCAGGCGCGCAGCTCGAAATTGATGGAACTGTCGCCAAAGCCGGTGAAAATTGCCGATGGCGGTGGCTCGTCGAGGATCGCCCTTTGCTCCCTGGCAACCCGGAGCAGAATCTCGAGTACGCTTTCCAACGGGGTTCCGTAGGCCACGCCCACGGTGATGACGACCCGCGAAACATGAGTGGTGAAGGTCCAGTTGGTGACCTTTTGGGCCACCAGTTCCGAGTTGGGAACAATCAGTTCGGCGCGGTCGATGGTTTCCACCACCGTCGAGCGCAGGCCGATCCGGGTGATCGTCCCCCACTGGTCGTCGATGGTGACCGTGTCGCCAATCTTGATGGGTCGTTCGAAGAGCAGGATCAGGCCGCTGATGAAGTTGTTGACGATGTTCTGCAGGCCGAAGCCGATGCCCACCCCCAGGGCACCGGCCAGGATGGCGAACTTGCTCATGTCAACGCCGGCCACCGAAATGGCGACCAGGAAGCCGACCAGGATCAACGAGTAGTGGATCAGCGTCTTGACCGCGAACTTGACACCGTGTTCCAGCCCCTGCGGTGTCATGATTTCGGCGTCGAGCAGCGCCTGGATGATCCAGGAGATGATGATCGACAGGTAGAGAACCAGAGCGACCATCACCACGATCTCCAGGGAGATCTGCAGCTCGCCGACCTTGAAAGACAATGCCATGAGGCCGGTCCAGGCCTCTCCCGGAGTGAGGTAGAAGTCCCAATGCACCGACAGGTAGAGGAAGGCATAGGTGATGACGATGACCTGCATCAGCATCTTCAGGCGCGCTCCGGTGGCCGAGCCGAGCCGCCTTACGAAACGCCGGTCGCGAATGCCACTGCTGTCAAGCAGCGCAGTGATGCCGCCACTGCCAAGATGCAGCGCCATGCGGGCGAAGAGGTAGACAAAGGTCGAGCCGAGGAAACCGTAGACCAGGAAGGGGGTCATGCTGGAATAGCCGCCGATCTGGGCGATCAGGCCGACAGTGCCAGCCAGGGTGCCGAGATAGAAAGCCGTGGCCAGCAGATTGAGGCGGCCATCGTTGCGCCGGCGCTCGCGCCGTGCCGCTGCCAGGCACAGCGGCACGGCAATGGCGCAGACTCCTGCCAGGAACAGGCGGTGCAACGGCTGCACCAGGCCGATCATGCGGATGGTCGTTGCGCAGATGTAAAGAACAGCCAGGGTAATGATCACCCGGCGCAAGCGGGGACGCTCGAGCATCGCACAGATCAGGATGGTCGCGGACAGGGTGGCGAGCACCCGCATCAGCCACTGCCAGAGCGGCGGCGGCGAAACGTAGAGGAGGCCGCCGCCGATCAGGGCGGTGAACAGGCCGCCCGCCACCGGGTGTCGGAAGAAGAACCGCAAGGCTTCGGGGACCGGTTCGGGCTCGCGGCCGCGGCGATAGATGTGCCAGGCGATGACCAGGGCGGCAATCAGCTGCACGGCGGCGACCCACCCCTGGCGCAGGGCAAAATCGTCCGGCATGCGCAGGCTGCTGACGATGTCCTCCCGCAGCCCCGCCCACAGGCTCTGATTGAACTGGGTTGCGAATTCCCGGCTGAATAACGGCGGGGCCTTGCGCTCGAATATCGACCCCCGCAGATTGGCGATGGCATTGTCGAACTGGGTGAGCCATGCGCCGACGATGGCCTGCTGGGAAGCCAGCCGCTGCTGCAAAGCCTCATGACTGGCGGTGGCCTGTGCCGCCCGGTCGAGGACGCCGTGGATGACGGCCCGGTTCTTGATGAACGTTTCGGTCGGTACCTTGATCCCGGCACTCTGCAGCGATTTTTCCCAGCCCTCCCAGAAGCTCAGCCGGCCGGTCCATTTGAGCTGCAACTCCTCGTGGGTTTTGAGCGCCAGGGTCAGTTGCTCGAGCTGGGTGAGCAGTTGGTTGCGAACCGCGGTCAGCCGTTGCTTGGCCCCGAGCAGGCGACCTTCCGACCACTGCTCGAGCGGACCCCAGCCGGCAATGCGCTGATCGATGGTGATCAACGTCTGCTGGTTGCTGTCGAGCTGGGCGGAGATCTTCGCCTGGTTGTTCCACTTGTTGAGGAGTTCGCCGGCCTCTGCCGCGTCGATGGCCAGGATGGCCGACATCGGCACGACTTGCTCGACCTCTGGGGATTCCTGAGCGGACCTGCTTTCGGCCGGCAGCGTTTTCGGGGTGACGTCCGACGGCGTCCTGGAAAATGCGGCTGGCGGCAATAGCAGAGCCAGGAGCAGGCAACATGGCAGGCACAGGAGTCGTACCCCGCGCAGGGAAGTCTCGAGGGGGATGGTCATAACCACTTCTTTCTCCAGAAGGCGATCAGCATGCCGGCGACGCAGGCGATCATCACCAGCCAGAGGGCCGGGTAGCCCCATTGCCAGCGCAGTTCCGGCATGTAGTCGAAATTCATGCCGTAGACGCCGACCAGAAAGGTCAACGGGATGAAGATGGTGGCCATGACGGTGAGCACCTTCATGATCTCGTTGGTGCGCTGGCTGACGCTGGAGAGATAGAGGTCGAGCAGGCCGGAGACCGAATCCCGATAGATCTCGGCCGTATCGATGATCTGGATCAGGTGCTCGTAGAGGTCGCGCAGAAACGGGATGGTGCGTTCGTCGATCAGTTCCGACCCTTCGCGCTCCAGGCTGGAGACCACTTCGCGCAGGGGCCAGACCGCCTTGCGCACGATCATCAGGTCGCGTTTGAGGGTGTGAATGCGCTGCAGGGTGGCGCGCTGGGGCCGGTCAGCCAGTTCTTCCTCGATGTCGGTCAGGATCTCGCCGAGGCGCTCGAGCACCGGGAAGTAGCTGTCGACCACCGAGTCGATCAGCGAATAGGCCAGGTAATCGGCGCCCCGCTGCCGATGCCGGCCGCGCGGGGAGCGCAGGCGCTCGCGCACCCCGTCGAAGACGTCGCCGGGCTGCTCCTGGATGGAAAGCACGGCCGTTTCGGTGAGGGCGATGCTCACCTGTTCGCTGGCGAGGCGGTCACCCGTTTCGTCAAAGCTGAGGATCTTGACGATGACCAGCAGGCTGTCGCCGAAATTCTCGACCTTCGGCCGGTGGTCGGTGTTGAGCAGGTCTTCGAGGGCCAGCGAGTTCAGGCCGAAGCCGGTGCCGAGTTGCTCGACCAGCGGGACATCGTGGATGCCGAGCAGGTTGACCCAGTGGAGTCCCGGACTGCGGCAACTCTCCAGGCATGCGTCGGCGGAGAGATCGTCCTGGCGTTCGAGCTGATCCGGAGTGTAGCTGATCAGTTCGAGCCGGGCCGTATCCAGGCGCCGTTCGCCGATGTGCAGCAGGGTGCCGGGGGAGAGCCCGACCCGCTGCCGGGGATTGTCGGTCATCGTCCGCTCCTTTTGATTAACCAGGCGATTATAGCAGGTTGCCGGAAAGTGCCAAGCACGCCGCAATTGTTAGGAATATGTTCACAAAATGTTAGCGTCTGTGCTATGAATACTTGTTTGCTTTTGGTAACCATCACCCGTCGGAACGCGGAGGCAGCATGTTCGGATTGATCCCCAAGGACGAGAAGTTTTTCGTGATGTTCAAGGAAATGACCACCACCATCATCGAAGGGGCGCAACTGCTCAAGGAGCTGATGGATCACTTCGAAGACCCGCAGCTCAGCCAGAAGATGATCAAGGATGTCGAGCACAAGGCCGACCACCTGACTCACGAGATCATCAAGAAGCTCAACAAGAGCTTCGTCACCCCCCTTGACCGCGAGGACATCTACGCTCTTTCCGGGGCGCTGGACGACATCCTCGACCTGATCGACGCCTCGGCCCAGCGCATCGTCATGTACAACGTCGACAAGCCGACTCCCGCAGCCAAGGAGCTGGCCTTCCTGATCCTCAAGTCGTGCCAGGCCATCGACAAGGCGGTCGCCCTGCTCGGCGGCAAGCTCGAGCCGATTGCCGAGTACTGCATGGAAGTCAATTCCCTGGAGAACGAGGCCGACCGGGTCTGCCGCGAGGCGGTCAGCCAGCTGTTCGACGAGGAGAAGGATCCGATCCAGCTGATCAAGTGGAAGGAGATCTACGAAACGCTGGAACGCGCCACCGACAAGTGCGAGGACGCCGCCAACATCCTCGAAAGCGTGGTGGTGAAAAATGCCTGATGCCAACCTGCTGCTGCTCTTCATGGTGGTCGCGGCGGCGCTGGCCTTCGACTACATCAACGGTTTCCACGATACTGCCAACGCCATTGCCACCTGCGTCTCGACCCGGGCGCTGTCGGTCAAGGCCGCGATCTTCATGGCGGCGTTCCTCAACTTCGCCGGGGCGATGGTCTCCACCAAGGTGGCCGCGACCATCGGCAAGGGGATCGTCGATGCCAAGGACGTCACCCAGATGGTGGTCTTCGCCGGGGTCATGGGGGCGATCATCTGGGACCTGATCACCTGGTACTACGGCCTCCCCTCCTCCTCGTCGCACGCCATCATCGGCGGGATCATCGGTGCGGCGGTCGCCCATGCCGGCTCGGCCGTGCTGCACTGGGCCGGGCTGCAAAAGATCATCCTGGCCCTGGTCCTGTCGCCGATCGTCGGCACCGTCATCGGCTTTCTCATCATGCTGGCCATGATGTGGGGCTTCCGCAACAAGGCGCCGGGACCGCTCAACGTCGGTTTCCGCCGCCTGCAGGTCGTCTCCGCCGCCTTCATGGCCTTCTCCCACGGCACCGCCGACGCCCAGAAGTCCATGGGGGTCATCACCCTGGCGCTGGTCAGCTACGGGGCGATCCCGGTATTTGACGTGCCGACTATGGGTCAAGCTCTCCTGCGCCATAGCCATGGGCCTCGGCACCGCCGCCGGCGGGTGGCGGATCATCAAGACCGTCGGCAAGGATTTCGTCAAGCTCCAGCCGGTGCACGGCTTCTGCGTCGAGACCGCCTCCGCGGGGGTCATCCTCGGCGCCGCCTCGATCGGCATGCCGATCAGCACCACCCACGTCATCACCTCGACGCATCCTCGGTGTCGGCCTCACCAAGCGGATGTCGGCGGTCAACTGGAACGTCGCCTACCGCATCCTCTGGGCCTGGGTTCTGACCATCCCGGCCTCGGCCATCATGGCCTTCATCACCTACGTGACGCTGAGCCCGTTTTTGGGGATGTAGTTTGATTTTCAGCAAGCGCTCAACACAAAAGGCCCACCGAAACCGGTGGGCCTTTTGTGTTTTCTGGGTAACGGGATCGCTCAGGGCGACTTCTTGTGGCGGATGATGTTTCCTTCGTTGAGGTAGATGACGTCCTCGGCAATGTTGGTCGCCAGATCGGCAATCCGCTCCAGGTTGCGCGAGACCACCAGGAAGTGCAGGAGGAAATCGACAGATTCCGGATCTCTGCGAATCTGATCCTTGAACAATTCGTAGTTCTTTGCATGCAGGATATCGACCTCCTCATCAAGGGCGATGATCTTGCGGGCCAAGACCAGGTCGGCATTGACCAGTGCATCGAGAGATTTGCCGAGCATATCGAGGGCTTTTTCGGCCATCAGCTCAAGGGCCAGATCCTGTTTCGTCTGACGCGGGAATGCCGCCGCCGAGATCGCCCGCTGGGAGATGCTCACGGCATTATCGGCGATCCGCTCCAGATCGTTGTTGATCTTCATCACCGCCACGATCAGGCGCAGGTCATGGGCCACCGGCTGGTGCAGCGCCAGTACCTTGAGGCACTCCTCCTCGAGGTCGACCTCCATCCGATTGACCTGCTCGTCGCCGGCGACCACGGCTTGCGCCAGAGCAACATCGCGCGTGGCCAGGGCCCTGACCGCCTGTTGCACGTTCTCCTCGACCACTGCGGTCAGGGTCAGCAGATGTTTTTCAAGTCTTTCCAGTTCCTGTTTCAGCATGGCATCAAATCCCCTTTGCGTCAGTGCGTGACGATCAGCCGAAACGGCCGGTGATGTAATCTTCGGTCTGCTTCTTCTGCGGTTTGGTGAACATCTGCTTGGTCACGCCCGTACTCGACCAGGTAGCCCTCGTAGAGAAACGCGGTGAAATCGGAGACCCGGGCCGCCTGCTGCATGTTGTGGGTCACGATGATGATCGTGTATTCGCTGCGCAGTTCGCCGATCAGGTCCTCGATCGCGGGCCGTCGATTGCGGGTCGAGGGCCAGCACGGCTCGTCCATCAGGATCACTTCGGGGCTGACGGCGATTGCCCGGGCGATGCACAGCCGCTGCATCTGCCCGCCGGACAGGCCGAGGGCCGAAGTCGTGCAGACGATCCTTGACCTCGTCCCACAGGGCCGCGCCCCGCAGGCTGCGTTCGACGGTTTCGTCAAGCACCGCCTTGTTCGTGACCCCGGCGATCCGCAGCCCGTAGACGACGTTTTCGTAGATCGACTTGGGGAACGGGTTCGACTTCTGGAAGACCATGCCCACCCGGCGGCGCAATTCGATGACATCGTCGATGGCGTCGTTGATATCCTCGCCGTCGAGCAGGATGTTGCCGCGCACGCGCGATGTCGTCGATCAGGTCGTTCATCCGGTTGAAACAGCGCAGCAGCGTCGATTTGCCGCAGCCCGAAGGGCCGATCAGGGCGGTCACATGGTGGCGCGGGAAGCGCAGGTCGATGCCGTGCAGCGCCTTGCTCTGGCCGTAGTAGAAGTCGAGGTCCTCGACCTCGATGACCGCATCGGTCGATGGTGCGGATGCGGTTGGTTGCGTCACTGCGATGCCGGTTTAGCCTCTTGCATCGTCAGAACGTGCTCGAAAGGTCATAGCGTTTCTTCATTTGGTTGCGCAAATGGATGGCGATGCTGCTCATGAGCAGGACGATCAGCACCAGCAGCACGTGGTAACAAAGACCATCGGCTTGGCGGCCTCGACGTTGGGCGACTGGAAGCCGATGTCGTAGATGTGAAAGCCGAGGTGCATGAACTTGCGGTCGAGGTGCAGAACGGGAAGTAGCCGTCGAGCGGCAGGGTCGGCGCCAGCTTGACCACGCCGGTGATCATCAGCGGCGCCACCTCGCCGGCGGCGCGGGCCATGGCCAGGATGAGGCCGGTCATGATCCCCGGCGAGGCCATCGGCAGCAGCATGCGGCGTCAGCGTCTGGAACTTGGTGGCGCCGAGGGCCAGCGAGCCTTCGCGGATGCCGCGCGGGATCGCGCCGCAGGGCCTCCTCGGTGGCGACGATGACCACCGGCACGGTCAGCAGCGCCAGGGTCAGGCTGGCCCAGAGGATGCCGCCGGTGCCGAAGGTCGGGCGTCGGGCAGCCGTTCGGGGAAGAACAGCCGGTCGATGGCGCCGCCGACGCCGTAGACGAAGAAGCCGAGGCCGAAGATGCCGTAGACGATCGACGGGATGCCCGCCAGGTTGTTGACGGCGATGCGCACCAGCCGGACCAGAGGCCGTCGCGCGGCGTATTCGCGCAGGTAGATCGCCGGCGATCACCCCAGCGGGAAGCAGAACAGGCTCATGAGTGAAGACCAGCATCACCGTGCCGAAGATCGCCGGGAAAAGCCCCCCTCGGTGTTGACCTCGCGCGGCTCGTCGACCAGCAGTTCCCTGAGCTTGCGCCAGGTAGAAGGCACAGCTTGCTCGCAGACCGACATGGCGTTCGGCTGGTAGACGCGGACGATCTCGGCCAGCGGGATCGTCCTTGCTGCGGCCGCTGGCGTCGGCGAACACCGCCGAGTCGCTGCGCAGCCTGGCGCGGTCGCCCCGCTGGCGTTCCATGACGTGATCGGAATCGTCCTTGTGGCTGCCGCGCTCGGCGCTCCAGTTCGGCAATCGCCGGGTCGCTGTCCGGGCGGCCCTGGTGGCGTCAGCTTGAGGATCTGGCGGCGCGCCTGCTTCGCTCCGGTAGCTGAGGTCGCGAGCGTTCCTCGTCGGCGGCGCGGAGCTGCCGCCCGCAGCGGCTGCAGGCGGTCCAGCGGCCGTCAGCAGGGCCGCCGTCGGCGCTGCCCCGGCGTCCGTCAGGGACCAGGTCACCCAGGCGCACCTCGATCAGGCGGCCGTAGAAGTTGCCGTACTCCAGGCGTTCCAGGACGACGATTTCGGCGGGCCGGCTGGTCGCCGCGATGTCGATCTCGTCGACCCAGCGAAAATCCGAGGCTCGTACAGGTCGCGGTTGCCGATCTTGAACTGGACGGCGATAGCCCTCGCCGTTGGCCGCTCGACTTCGCGCTTGATCAGTTCGCCGAGCAGCTTGCCGCCGTCCGTTGAGTTCGAGCTGGTCGAGGCCGGCCGGCCAGAAGACGCCGAGGCCGTTGATCATCACCACCGCGATCAGGGTCAGGGCAATCAGCAGGGTCAGCGGCCAGGGCCGCCGCCGGTCCCCCAGACCAGCGGTTCGCCGATGCGCCAGTAGCTGGCTGGTCGCTGTTCATGAGCTCAAAACCTTCCGTACTTCTTGCGCAGTCGTTGGCGCACCAGCTCGGCTGCGGTGTTGACCACGAAGGTCAGCATGAACAGGAGCACCGCCGAGAGGAACAGCACGCGGTAAAGGGTGCCGCCGCACGGGGCCTCGGGAATCTCCACGGCGATATTGGCCGAGAGCGGTGCGCATGCCGTTGAACGGGCTCCAGTCGATGATCGGCGTGTTGCCGGTGGCCATCAGCACGATCATCGTCTCGCCGACGGCGCGGCCGAAGCCGATCATGACGCCGGCGAAGATGCCGGGGCTGGCCGAGGGGAGGATCACCCGCCAGACCGTCTGCCAGCGGCTGGCGCCGCAGGCCAGGGAGGCGGCCTTGAGGCTGGCGGCACGTTGGAGAGGGAGTCCTCGGCGATGGTGAAGATGATCGGGATCACCGCGAAGCCCATGCCGAAGGCGATGATGATGCAGTTGCGCTGGTCGTAGCGGGTATCCAGCTCCTGGAACAGCCACAGCTTGAGGTTGCCGGCAAAGAGCCACTGCTCCATGAGCGGGCCGAGGACGCTGGCCGCCGCCACCGCCAGGAGCAGCACCGGGACGATCGCCAGGAACTCGAAGCCGCGCTCGACCCGCTTGAGGGCGGTATGGTCGCGCACCCCCTGCCAGATGACCACGGCCAGGATCAGGCAGGCCGGCAGCATGATCAGGCTCAGGAAGACCGCGCCACAGCGACCGCTCGATGATCGGCGCCAGCCACAGGGCGGCGAGAAAACCGATGATGACCGATGGGGATGGCGGCCATCACCTCGATGGCCGGCTTGATCACCGCCCGCAGCTTTGGTCGGCAGAACTGGCTGGTGTAGATCGCCCCGAGCAGCGCCAGCGGCACGGCAAAGAGCATGGCGTAGAAGGTCCCCTTGAGGGTGCCGAAGATCAACGGCGTCAGGCTCATTTTCGACTCGAAGTCGTCGTTGCCCGAAGAGGACTGCCAGACATAGGCCGGCTCGTCGTAGCCTTCGTACCAGACCTTGCCGAACAGCGTCGACCAGCTGGTTTCCGGATGCGGATTGTCGAGCCGCCAGATCACTGCACGGTTGTCGACGGTCAGGCCGATCACCCCGTTGCCGCGGGTCGAGAAGGCGTAGCGCGCCAGCGGCAGGTGATTGCCAAGCTTGAGCAGGTGGCGCTCGCTGGTCATGTGGTCGAGATGGAGAACGCCGTCGCCCCCCAGGCTGAGGACCGATTTGTCACTCGGCGAGGTTTGCACGGCGGTCACCGCCGTGGTGTGGCGCGACAGGTCGTGGATGCGGCGCAGGTTCTTGCGCGGGCTGGTCGGGTCGTTGCGCACCGGGAACCAGGTGGTGACCTGCCCGCCGGCATCCCCGACCGCCACCGAATAGTCGCCGAAGACCATGGTCAGCGCGGTGATGGCGCGCCGGTCGGCAAACGCCTGGACCTCGTCAAGCAGCTCACTGGCGCCCGGCTCCGCAAGACTCCAGCGCAGCAGAAAGCCGCGCCCGGTGCCGGCGTAAAGCGCTTCGCCGTCACTGTCCAGTGCCAGGGCCGTGATGGCGCCGTAGTTGGCGACCTTGAGCTCCTCGTGGTGGCTCTGTTCGGTCGTCTCGCCGAGCGGACTCTCGCTGCTGATCAGTTGGGTGACCGTCAGGCGGCCGTCGGCCAGCAGGTCGACGCGCGTCCGCCCGTCTTCGCCAACCCGGGCCAGCGAGCGTACCGCCATGCCGCTGGGAGGGGGCGGGAAGTGGGCAAGCCGCTGGTTGGTGCGCTGCAGGGTGCGCCGGTTGCCGTCGTGCTGATCGAAGACCGGGCGAAAGGCGACTTTCTCGACGGTCAGGCTGCCATCCTCCCAGAGGAATCCGTACTGCAACTGCCCGTAATCCTCGACGGCGCGCAGCGCCTGCCCCTCGCCGCCGGGGGGGGGTACCTGGTAGCTATCGACGACAGTGCCGCGCTGGGTTTCGAAGAAGTGAAAGCGGCCGTCGGCGATCGATGCCGAACCCGCTTTCCAGGTACTCGTCGATCCCCAGGGCCTGGATCTCGTTGGCCTTGACTTCGCCGGGGAAGGCGAACTTGGCGTACAGCTCCGCGCCCGGCTTCTGGAAGAGCGGCAGGGTGACGTTGGCGATCAGCAGCAGGATGAAGACGACGCTGAAGATCACCAGGATGCCGCCGCAGGTGATGACCCAGCGGGCGATGGTATCGTTGCGCCTGGCGCGGCGGCGAAATCGTTCATTCATTGACTAGAGACCCGGGTTTGCGCAAAAGCGAGGTCCCGCCATGACCGGCACGGGACCTCGCTGGAGGTGATGCAGCTCTGCTGCGCCGGCCGGGCTACTTGAGCAGGGCGTGCTGCTTGTCGGCAACCGCGGCGGTCAGCGGCAGGTAGCCATCCTTGACCACGACTTCCTGACCTTCCTTCGACAGCACGTAGGTCAGGAACTCCTTGACAACCGGCGGCAGCGGCTTGTTCGGCTCCTTGGCCACATAGACGTAGAGGAGGCGCCCCAGGGGGTACTTGTTCTCAAGGACGTTCTCGTAGGTCGGCTCATAGGCGGTTTCGCCATCTTTGTTGGCCAGGGCCAGCGCCTTGACGCCGGAGGTCTTGTAGCCGATCCCCGAGTAGCCCATGCCGGCCTTGTCCTCGGTCACGCCGAGCACCACCGAGGCGGAACCGGGCTGCTCCTTGACGGTGTCCTTGTAGTCACCCTTGTAGAGGGCGTGCTCCTTGAAGAAGCCATAGGTGCCCGAGGCCGAGTTGCGGCCGTAGAGGCTGATCGGCATGCTGGCAAGGTTGCCGGTGAGGCCGAGCTGCCCCCAGGTGGTGATGTCCTGATTGGCGCCCCCCTTGCGGGTCTTGGAGAAAATGGCGTCGACCTGCGGCAGGGAGAGTTCCTTGAGCGGGCTGTCCTTGTGGACGTAGACGGCCAGGGAGTCGAGGGCCACACCGATCGGCGGTCGGCTTGTAGCCGAACTTGGCTTCGAACGCCTCGATTTCCTGTTTCTTCATCATGCGCGACATCGGCCCGAGTTGGGCGGTCCCCTCGATCAAGGCGGGCGGCGCGGTGCTCGAGCCCTTCCCCTCGATCTGGATGTTGACGTTGGGGTAGCTCTTGCGGAACCCTTCGGCCCACAGGGTCATGAGGTTGTTGAGGGTGTCGGAACCGATGCTGTTCAGATTTCCGGAAACGCCCTGAACTTTGGCGTAAACCGGAATCTTGGCGTCGACCTTGACTTCTTCGGCCAGGGCCGGAGTGGCCAGCAGGGTGACGGCCAGCAGGCCAACGGTCCAGTGCTTTGCGATGCTGATCATGTGTGGCTTCTCCTTTTTTCGTCGTTTATATGGTTGTGATTTTTAGGTGCTTCCCGGCTGATCCGGATTCACCCGACAGTCTTCATGCCTGTAAGCATCGGGGGGGTCCGTTAGCTTTTGGTTAGTGACCAGTGAGAAGTTCGTGTATTCCCTCTTTGCCGCTGAAAAAACCTATCCCCTGCCAAACTCCTGGCAAGGGATATATTTGCTTTTTGTTAGGGTTGAGTTAGCCGGAGGTCAGGAATGATTAGACCGGTCCGGCAGCGAGATGGTGAAGAGGCTTCCTTCTCCCGGAGTGCTGTCAACGCGCACCTGGCCACCGTGGGCCTGAACAATGTGCTTGACGATCGCCAGCCCCAGGCCGGTACCACCCTGCTTGCGGCCGCGGGCTTTGTCGACCCGATAGAATCTTTCGAACAGACGCGGCAAATGCTCGCGATCAATGCCGCAGCCGAAATCACGCACGGTGATCTCGATTCCGGGCGTCCCGGTATGAACCGCCAGCTGCACTTCGCCCCCCTCGTTGCTGTACTTGATGGCGTTATCGATCAGGTTGATCAACGCCTGTTCGAGTAAAGGGGCATTCGCCTGGCATTGCGGGTTGTCGGCACAGTCGGCGACCAGGCGCACTTGCTTGTCCTGGGCCTTGATCTGACAGGACTGCACGGCACTCTGGATGACTTCGCCGATCACCACCGGCACCAGTTGGATGCCACCTTTTTCCTCGCCTTGCTCGATACGCGACAAGGCCAGCAGATCCTCGATGATGGCATTGAGGCGATCGGACTGGCGGGCGATGATGTCGAGAAAACGCGGCGCACTGTCTGGCTCATCCATGGCCCCCCCGAGCAGGGTCTCGACCGATCCCTTGATCGCCGTAATCGGTGTTTTCAGCTCATGTGAGACATTCGCCACAAAATCGCGCCGGATATTTTCCAGCCGCTGCAGCCGGGTGATGTCGTTGAGCACCATCAGGACACCGATTTCCTTGCCGGTTGCATCGCGCAATGGAGCGCCGTGCGTTTGCAGGAAGCGCTCCTCGCCCCGGATCATCAGGCGCATCTCGGTTTCAACGGGGTCCTTGCTCTGCAAGGCCGTGGCAATGAACTGCTGGAGGTCGGTTTTTCGCGAAACCTCCTGGATGCGGCGGCCGATCGCGGTCTCCGCCTGAATGTCGAGGAGGCTGGCAGCTGCCGGGTTGATGCGCAGAATCTTTTCGTTGCGATCAATCGCCAGTACGCCTTCGATCATACTGGCCAATACCGCCTCCTGCTCATTGCGCTGGCCAACCACGGTGCGGATGCGCTCATCCAGCTGGGCGGCCATCTGGTTCATGGCTCCAGCCAGCCCGGCCAGCTCTTCGCTGCGGTAGTGTGGCAGGCGCCGGGCAAACTCCCCCCGGGCAAACCGTTCAGCGCCATCCCGCATCTCTGCCAGCGGCTGGGAGATCCGGCGGGCAACCCACAGGCTGACGAGGGCTGCGCCAAGGGCAACGGCCAGGGCAATGCCGATCACCTGGGTGACGATTGTGTGCTTGGTCCGGTCGATCCCGGCCATCGACAGGGAAGCCCGTACGCTGCCGACGACCCGGCCGCTATCGGTCACCGGAACCGCCACGTACATCATCTTCTGCTGAACGGTGTGGCTGAAGCGTGTTGACATGCCGACAACCCCGCCGAGAGCGGCGGCAATCTCTGGGCGGTCGGCATGGTTCTCCATGCGCTGGGGGTCTTCGCTGGAATCGCCGAGCACCCGGCCGTCGGGGAGAATGACGGTCAGGCGCGTGAAAGAGAGAGGTCCCAGTTGTTTGCACAGTTCATCAATCCGCGCGGATTCTTCGAGGCGCAAGGAGTGATCGACCTGGGCTGCGACCAGACGGGCCCGCGCCTCAAGTTCCTTGCGGGTCTGCTCGACATGGAACTGGTCGAGGGCTCGGGAGAAGAGCCAGGTCGTCGTCAGCAGGGCCAAAAGGGTGATGACCAGGAATGGAAGGAGGAACTGCCAGACGAGTTGCTTGCGAGCCATCTTTATGGAGTCCTATCCGATTTCCTTGAAACGGTAACCGACACCGCGCACAGTTTCAATATATTGGCCGCTGTCTCCCAGCTTCTTGCGCAGACCGACAATCTGCACATCGACAGCCCGGTCCGTGACCGCATACCCCTCGCCGTGGATGGCATCAACAATCTGCGTACGGGAAAAGACCCAACCGGGGCGGCTGGCGAGTAGCAGCAGGATGCGAAACTCCGTGTAGGTCAGGTCGACCGGTTCCCCGGCTGCCGTCACCCGGTTGCGCCCCGGATGAATGAAGAGGTCGAAAATCTGGATCGGTTCCTCCTGCTCGAGCGGATTCTCGGTCCGCACATTCCGACGCAATAAAGCTCGGACCCGTGCCAGGAGGACCTGCGGGCTGAACGGTTTGGGGAGATAATCATCCGCGCCGACTTCAAGCCCCTGGACGATGTCACTCTCCTCCCCCTTGGCAGTCAGCATGATGATCGGGCAGATTTTGGTGTCGGGAGATTTGCGCAGACGCCGGCAGACTTCCAACCCGTCCATGCCCGGAAGCATCAGATCAAGAACGATGAGGTCAGGCTGGAGATCGCGCGCTTTTTGAAATCCTTCTTCCCCGCACATGGCGCACTCCACGCGGAAACCGGCCCGGACCAGGTTGAAATGGATCAGGGCCAGAATGTCTTCTTCGTCCTCGACAACCAGGATCTTCTCTTTACTCATCGCGTCATGCCGTCCTCACTCATGGGTATCGGCCATCACCAATAACGGGCAATTGTTAGGATTGCATGAGCTTTTGCGCAACCCCGCGTTTTTTCGTCCTTGGAACTCAGGTTTACCTGTGAAAATAACAGAGAATTTACCTTTTGTTAACGAAGTAATCGCAAATCAACGGCACATTATCGTCAACAAAAAAACCGAAACATAAAGGAGAGAACCAGATGACAGCCCAGAAAATGCCGATGCCGAAAGAAGCCTGTACCACCGTGGAAAAGTGCCCGTTCCTCGACTTTGACCGCGGCTATTGCAGTGCGGCCATGCTCAGATTAATGCCGGATTCCAGGCAGCTCTATCATTACTGCTGCAACGACGATCATGACGATTGCCCCGTGTTTCTCGCCAAGGCCCTGCGCAGCAGTTCCTCCGGCGGGTACACACGCGATCCGGCGGTTTGCTGCGAAAAGTAGCTAGTTTCCATCCGGAAACTCCGGATGAGAAACTATTGGTTTCCGATTCGGAAAGCGGGGATTTTTCGTTCTGGCAAGGAAATCAAGGGATTGCGCGGAGGCGTACGACCGTACGCCGCACAAGCAAGCCCGCAGATTGACACAGCCAGGGCGGAAAAGCACCCTTTCCGGACGGAAACTAGCTAAGCTTTGGTATACTCGGCAGGTGCATGCTTCAGGGTTTCAAGGGGATTGCCGATACGAAAGCTGTTGAATCTGGAGGTTTGGCATGTACCTGGCCAGGGACAAAAACAACGATCTCTATCTGTTCAACGAACTCCCTCGGCGTGGCAACGAATGCTGGTGGGCTGAGTCCGGCGTCGACGGCACCTATTTGAAACTCGACAAGAGTCTCTATCCCGAGATCACTTGGGATTCAGAACCTCTGCCGGTTGGACTGCTCCGTCTCACGGGCAGCGGCGAGTAACTGAAATGGCGCCGGTTTCCTGATCCTCCTCTAAATTCTGTCGTCATCGTCCGAATTGGCGCGGTGATGCCGCGATAACGGCAACTCCTTCGGTCTTGCCACGGCAGTTTCCGTCCCCGCTGACCTGATCTTTTCGAATTGCTAATGCAAATCTTGAATTCCCCCATTACAAAACACTGGCCGCATGTGGCCAGGAATTACCTGCGAGAGGAATGCTTATGCCTGAATCTCATGTCTCATCCTGTCAAGCGATCGTCTACAGGAATTACTTGAGCGATGCCCAGTTGCGGTTTTTCCGGGATAGGTTGCTGCGCTGGCGCCAAGAACAGTGTCAAAGATTAACGGGCCGCTCGCTAGCGGTGCCGAGCGAGAGTCTTCCGGACTGGATCGATTCCGCTTCGCTCAGTACCCAGGTTGCATTGACCTGGGCCGACCGGGAACGGTCCATGGACTTGATCAGGCACATCGATGCGGCCCTGGAGCGAATCGCCTCGGGTACCTACGGTTACTGCCGGGAATCAGGTGAAGAGATCGGCATCGAGCGGCTGATGGCGCTGCCAACGGCACAATATTGCGTGGAAACCCAGCGTGACCTCGAGCGGCGCAAACGCAGATTTGGATGACTGGCAGGACAGATTTTTGCAAAGACCACCAATTAACGAGAGGAGAAGACTGATGAAGATGAGCGACATTCAGGGAATTGCCAGGGAACGGGGGGTGACTCCGGGGCGCCTGGCCAAGGTTGATCTGGTCCGCACCCTGCAGCAGGCGGAGGGCAACGCGGACTGCTTCCAGACCGGCCAGGTCGACAGCTGCGGGCAGGAAGGGTGTTTGTGGCGCGCTGCGTGCGCGTGACCAGCCACTGCAGGGAAGATTCCGCATTGATGAAAAAAGTTCAGGGGGCCGCGGCCCCCTGAACTTTTTTTGTGCCGGTCGCGAGCTTGCCGCGCCTACTTGACGGAGACGAAGACCGGGTTCGAGTAGAACCACAGGTCAGCCCAGGCTTCATCTGCGCCATCGATCCCCAGCCCGGCATGGACCAGGTTGTCGAATAACGGGTTGCCCTGGTCGTCGGTCTCGAAGGGTGTGTTAGGTGCCAGGTTGTTGCCGCGCACGCGGAAGTACATGTCCTTGGCGACACTTTTCACCTGATAGGTACACTCGGTGTAGCCGTCCTCGGTGGTGGTCCACGTCGACGGATCGTAGGTGGCCACGACCTTGGTTGTGGGGTTGGTCCCTTCCTTGGAATAAGCGTCCGTCCCCGGAGTCAACCTGCCGGTGACTTCACCGGCGATGAGTTGGACGTGCTGTACTGCAGGAGCCTGGCAGACGTAGCCGGGAGAGGCGTTGACTCCGGCCTGGCAGTTGTTGGTGGTCGGGCTCTTGAAGCGGATGCGCACGGTGATCTTGTCGCCTTCCTCGACGGAGAGGGTTTCCCCCATGGTGGCGCTGTTCTTGCCATGGGCGGTTTTCCTGGCGTTGGCGGCGCCGTGGAAGATCCTGAAATCGAGCTCGTCGATCAGATCGCCGTAGACGATGAACATGTTGCCGGAACGCATGGAGGCCGCGACATCTTCGCCGTCTTGCGCACCGTTGCCGTTGACATCGGTCAGGTAGGAGTAGGTTCTCTGGTATTCGCCCGGCCAGAAGTCGCCGCCGGTAGCGTGGAAGTCGGAGTTGGCGACCAGCCAGAACTCGCGGCCCTCGCCCAGCAGAGCGTCCCACAGGCCGCCCACGGTGGCAGCGAAGTGCCCCACGCCGCCGTAGGTGCCGCCGCCGTAGGCACCGGTAGTCGTAGCCGCCGCGACCACTGTCCTTCTGGTGGCCGGGAGCGGATTCGAAGGCGAAGGCCACGTCGGGCGCGGCGTCGTTGAGGGTGCGGAAAAAGTTGGGCCCATAGCCGGACGGGTTGCCGTCGGACCAGTCCTTGTCAGCGGCGCGCTCGGGATGGGCGGGAACCATCCAGCTTTTGCCGGCGAAGTGGGTCTGCAGCCAGGCGGCGGCCTTGGCGGCCTTGGCCAGGTTGTTCACGAAGATCTTGCTGACACCGTGGTTGGCGGGGTCCTCGAAGCCATAGCCGCCGCTGGCATCTTTGTCGCTGGCGTCCCAGAGATATTCAAACTGGGCGATGTCATGGCCGGTAGGATCTATGACGGCGGTGGAGCAGTGCTCGGCGCCGGGCATGTTCATCTCCATGCCGTTGACCACGATCTTGCCCGGGTTGGCGGCGCGCACCAGGTTCAGGTAGGCGGGCACCTTGTCGGCGTCGGCCAGGGTCTGCCAGCGCCACAGGTTGTTGTCGCCCGAAGGCAGGGGGCTCCCCAGGCGGGTCACGGGGGGCATGACATTTTTCCACAGGGTGCCTACGCCGTCCTGGTCGGAGGTGCCGCCGTGCTCGGAGTTGGCCTGCCAGTCCAGTCCGAAATCGAAACCTTGCTGCTGCACGAGGACCATGGGGTTGCTGCCGTCGGTGACGTAGCTGTGCTGGTGGAAGTCGCCGGCGACCCACTTGCCTGCTAATTTGCCCTGCTCGGCCAGGACCGGGGTCGTGGCAATGGCGGTCATGGCCGAGACTGCAAGGATCGTCTTGATGCAATGATTCTTCATCTCTCTTCCCTTTCGTGATGTGGTTGTCGTTAAGGTTCGTGGTTTGCCACATTTCGTGGGCTGACCTATCGCTCCCCTCCTTTCCCTGGCCGATTGCGCCAGACAAAAAGCCGGGTTGACTTTCTCTGGTCGAAAGGCAACCCGGCTATCCGCTTGGGACCCGTGGCTTTCCGCCCCCCGGTCACCCGGGGTTTGGCCGTGATTGAATTCGGCTTGATTACACCGTAGCTCTGTTCAAGTAAGATTAGAATTTTCCGAGAATATGGTTGGAATTCGGTGGCGGGAAGGTTTGTCTGCTGTAAACGAAAAAAAACCCGCTTGGCGGCGGGTCACTGCATCTCAGGGCAATAAATCCAGGTTCTGCTATAGAAACATCCCCGCCACGCTGCGGCCCAGTGAACTGCCAAGCAGCGCACCGACCAGTACGTCGGTGGGGTAATGCATGCCGAGGAAGATCCGGGAAGCGCCGATCATCATCGCCATGACCAGGAATGGAGGCCCGAGCAGGGGCAGCCCTTCGGCCAGCACGGCCCACACGGCAAAAGCCGTCATGGTGTGCCCGGAGGGGAAGGAGAACTTGTCCGGCGCCGGCACGGCACGCAGGGCGGCCCAGCCCAGGGGCCCCTCGGTGGCGATGTGCACCAGGTCGGGACGGAAGGCCGCCAGCGGCTTGGCCAACATCCCCGGCGTCGCCAGCGGCAGCAGCACTTCACGGTAGAACGGCAGCGGCACCGCCCGCCATGCGCAGGGGACGACACCCGCCGGCAGATCGTCCGGTGCTTGCGGGTATCGCGGCAGCAGCAGTTGCACCTGGTCGCCGCTGTCAGCGCAGTGGCGGACCAGACGGTCGAGGGTGCGGGAGACGCCGTTGACCTGGGGAGGGTAGGTTTCCGTAACCAGGCTAATGCGCAGCGGCTGGTTCATGCCGGTGTCTGCTGCGCCGCTGCGGCCAGGGGCAGCCAGACCCGGACCCGGCAGCCACGCCGGACGCCGTCGTCGATTTCGGCGCCGCCGCCCATGGCATGGGCCAGTACGCGGACCCCATAAAGGCCGAGTCCGTTTCCGGTCTGTTCACTGCGGGCCCGGACCCCGCGCTGGAACTCTTCAAACACCCATTCCCGTTCTGCCGGAGCAATTCCCTCGCCCTCGTCGCAAACCTCGAATTCGAGACATTCCTCCCGATAATTGCAGACCAGTGTGACCGGGCTGTCCGGCGGGCCATACTTGATGGCGTTGTCGAGCAAGGAGGAGAGGATGATCCGGAGCCCCGGGCGATTGGCGCGCACCGGCCGGACCTTGCCGTCGATGCATAACACCACCGTGACACCCCGGTTGCTGGCCGCAGGCGCATACAGTTCGGTCATCTCGGCAGCCACTTCATGGGCCAGAAATGGTTCGGCAGGAAGCCGCAACTGACCATCCTGCACCCTGCGGATCAGGAGAAAATCCTCGGCAAGATTTTGCAGGTATCCCGAGCTGCGGCGAATGGCCGTGAGGCACGACGCATCGTTGCCCCCGTTGCTGTGGTCGAGAACCTGCGTAAACCCATGGAGGATGGTCAGTTGGGTCCGCAGCTCGTGAAACATCAGGTCGTGCAGTTCCCGCTGCTGCTCGACCACATCGTTCAGCTGTTCGAGTTTCTGTTCGAGTTCCGTCTCGCGGCGATGCCGCTCGATCAGTTTGCTGCTCATTAACAGGACTTCCTGCTGCGAATACGGTTTGGGCAGATAGGCATCAGCCCCCAGTCCCAGGCCGTGCAGCTTGTTTTCTTGAGTGTTGAGTGCGGTCAGCATGATGACCGGGGTGGTGGCGACCAGCCGGTCGGGATGCTGGCGCAGCATGCGGCAGACCTCCCAGCCGTCCAGGTCGGGGAGCATGATGTCGAGCAGGATCAGGTCCGGGTGCTGGCTGCCGATCATGCGGCAGGCAGACAAACCGTCCTCGGCTTCGAGCACGATATAGCCGGCACGCTTCAGAAAATGAGCCAGCGGCGCAAGGATTTCCGGTTCGTCCTCGACTACCAGAATGGTACTCGGTACCCTGCGAGCCGGGCTTGCCGCTGCCGGATCGATCTGGTCCGGTTGCCGTTCGAATGGCAGAATGGCAAATCCGCTCATCGGATGACCAGCCAATTGGCCAGCTGGCGCAAGCGGCGGCGGGCTCTGCGGTCGTCGGCCAGCACCATCGCGAACATGCCGGCCAGCAGCAGCAAACTGTAGATAAGATAGATAAGATCTGACATGATTTCCCCCTTTGAAGAATCTGCCTCATCCTTGCCAGGGAATGTTGGCAGGTCGTTATGGTTGTCTTCTGCATCGGTTAGCAACCGACTTAGATGCGCTCGTGGTGGACATGGAAGCTGACCACCGAGCCGGTGACCGCGCTGCGGCCGGTGGTGAAGAAAATCAGCAGCCACAAACCCTGCAGGCAGAGCAGGACCGATGGCATCCACAGCGTGGCCAACCCCTCAACGATGACCGGGAGTCTGATTGCCTCGGCCGGCAGGCCAATGGCCAGGCCCAGCGCGTAGGGGATGGCCGCCAAGCCCATCCACTGGTAGGCGGTCAGCCGGCCCGTGCCCCGAAAGTCGGCGCGCAGGAATTCGGAGGCCACCCGCCAGAGGTGAGTGACGGTGACGGTCAGCACAAAGGCCACCGTATGCTGACCGGCCAGAAACAGGGCGCAGCCAAGCAGCCCGGTCGACACATACAGCAGGGCGGTCATCGCCTGCACCGGCAGGACGCGCTCCCCCTCCAGGTTGCCGGCATAGGCAATCTTTTTGGTAGCCCCGAAGAAACGCACGGCAAACCGGTCAAGGCTCGTCCGCAGCCAGTCTGGAGTTTCCGCCAGCGGCCGGCCGTAGCAGCAGCCGAAACTGAGGCAGGCCAGCCGGCCCAACCCTTCACCGAAGGCATAGGCGACAGCGAGGGCCGCCAGCACCGGCAGCAGGGGGATTGGGGCGAAGCCGAGCGCGGTCGCCGCGCGGTTGGCGGCCCACAGCACGACGGGGCTGGCCACCAGGCCGACGAAGACTGCACCACCGACCGTAAGGGTATGCGCCTTCTTCTCGACAATGCGCGCCACCAGACTGGAGGCTGGGATGCACAGCCCCAGCAGGATGGCGATAAACAGGCCGAGAGTCGCCAGGGGCATCCCCATGGCGCCGGTCAACAGCAGGAAAGTAATGATGGCAACGAGGTAGGCGTTGGCCGAAAAAAATCCGTACCAGGTCAGGTTGACCCCCTGCCAGAGACCCTCACCCGTGCGCCTGCTCGGCAAGGCGGCCATGATCTGCCAGTGCTCCTTGGGCAGGGCGCGGAATCCCCAGGACAGGTAGGTGACAAACAGCAGGGCCAGCAGCGACAGGAAAAGCAGGTTGATCATCGATGAACTCCCGGAGAGGGGTGCGCGACAGCAATCGGGGAACGGACCTGCAGGTCGGTCTCCACCAGCGGCTGCCGGAAGCCGCGGCTAAATCGGCTGATGACATCCTGGCGCTCCCGGTTGGCGAGCAGGTCATCGGCAAAGCGGATGCGGTTTTGCTGGAAGAGCAGCACGTCGGTGCTGCTGCCGGGGCGGTAGAGGCTTTTGGGCTGCCCCTTGCGCAAAAACATGCCGGGTTCGACCGGCCGCGGGTCATCGTAGCGCTCGTTGCTGTAGCATTGCACGATCTCGCCGATCATCAGGGCGACGACCTCGATCATGGCCACCAGGCCGACGCCGCTTCCCCCCGGCACATCGGTGTCAATGACTGTCACCGTGCGCCGGTTCTTCGAGTACGGGGTGGCCACAGTGACGATCGCCGCGGGATTGCAGGAATGATAGGTGCCGTCAAGCGTGTAGGTCTCGACGACCCTGCCGCTGGCCGGAACGTGGTTATAGTGATATTTGTCGGGGGTCAGGCGGAAAACCGCGTAGTCGCCGCCGGCAAAGGCTTCCTGCCAGGCCGGGTGGCCGCCGAGCAGTTCGTCGAAACTGAAAAATTTTTCCTTGATGAACACGGCATTGTCTTCGGCCAGCGAACCGACCAGAACCCGGGCGTCTGCCGGTGAGACCACCGTGGCGGCATCGGCCGGCATCGGCCGGCACTCCCAATAGCGGATGCGCCGCTCGAAAACCTTGCGGGGGTTGTCGAGGGTTGCCGGGGGGTCGAGGCACTCGGCGAGATTGACACCGCATTCGGCGAGGAAGCGGCGATTGCCAGACATTCGCCTGCCGAGGGCCAGGTCGAAGGTGAACAGGGCCAGCAGTCGCGACGAGGCGGGGCCGGTCAGGCTGCGGAACAACCAGTTGGCCTGTTCCCGAACCGGGCTGTAAAGCACTTCGACCAGATGGTCGCCGAACAGGCGTTCGTTGCGAACGGCGCCGCTAGATCGCTCGATGTACTGGTGGGGCATCGGCATGCTCATGTTGGCCTCTCAGAAAATATTCGCTGCGCAGTTGGTCGCGGTGAACCGCTATAATCACCAGATGGATGAGTTTTCTCATGGTTTCGAGATCAAGACGGTCGTCCAGGAGATCGGTCTTGACCCGGCGCAGGAAAGCGCCGGCGCCTTGCCCCCCGACGGTGTGGGCCAAGCCCTCGCGGATGGTCGCATCCTTGAGATGCGCAACCTGGTCGAGGCGTTGCACGTCGCGTTCAAGATAGTCGAGCGCCTCGGCAAAATGCTGCCTCGCCAGGATCTCGCGGTAATACTGTTCGGCGGCGGAGTTGAATTCCCCGGGCTCGACCTGCAGCGGATTGCCGGCATTCAGCTGTGACAGGATGCCCCGGGTGAGCCGGCCGGAGGTGGCGCATTCGGCCGGCATCTCCAGGCGCAGCTTGAGATCGTCGAGCACGGCGTCGAGACGGAACGACTCGATCAGGCCGGGCGCCTGCTCGCGCAGCATCTGCAGCAGCACCTGCCGGTATTCGGCATGATAAATCCGCAGATAGCCCGGATAGCGGTGGCTGCTGCGCGTCTGCCGGGTCCGGGCCAGAATACCTTGCAGGAAGCGGTTGGGGGTGTCGGTGCGAACGAAGAAGGTCGGCAGGTCGATGGCCGTACCGAAAAAAATCTGTCGCCGCTCGCTTTCCGTGACCGGGTCATCCGGAATGTCGGCGTGGGTCACGGCTCCGGTGGCGATCAGCTGATAGGCGAAGGCCATGATCAGCGTCTGCAGGCTGCTGGCGGCGCCGAGATCACGGCCGAAACTCTCGAACATGCTGTAGTGGCGTCCCTCGACGCCGCTGAAGCCGATGTTGGCGAATTCGCGTGGTTTGAGGAAGAGGTACAACGACATCTGCCGGTCGGTAATCCCCATTTCCGCGAGGTCTTCCTTGAGCTGCTCATGGTTGCCAGGCCGCCCGTCGAAAGCCGGGCTGCGCTGGGTGGAGAGGAAGCAGACCGGATAGTCGAGCAGTCGGAAGTCGGGAACGAAGTCGCCGGAGAGGCCAAAGGTGCGGCTCACCGTGCGGTCAAGCCATTCCGGGCCGAAGGGAGTCAGCGACTGGCCGCAGACCGACAGCTGCGCCTTCTTGCGCCAGCGCCGCCAGAGCATGCGCAGATGCGTGTAGTCGAGTTCGTGGGGGAGAAAGCCGAGGGCGCGCTCCGGGTGAAAATCGGTAAAACCGAGCCGGTAGGGGGCGGCCGTGTAACTGCCGACAAACAGGGGTAGAAAGTGCTCGGCGATCTTGATCGACAGGTCACCCAGGAGTTTCTCGTGTTCGGCCTGGAAGCCGGAGCGCGGATCGGTCAGCCGTGCCGTCAGCTTGCGGCTCCCCAGGCTGATATGCACGCCGTTGTTGGCCAGACTGGTGTTCGACAGGGTGGGAAGGATCACCAGGTTGTTGGCAATGATCCCCGCTTCGCGCAGTTTGGTGACGGCATTGATCTGGCTGCGGCTCAAGGTCTGGTGGCACAGGTGCATGTAGCGGTGCTTGTCTTCACCCCGGTCCCATCCGGAGAGGCACGGGCTCATGAACAGCTCCCGGTAGAAGCTGTCGGGGATGATGGCGTTCAAGGCCTTCTGACGCTGGGGCGGGTGCGGGGCGAAGTAGATCATCGCCTGCTGGCCATGCTCGGTCAGCTCGAAGCGGCGATTGGCATAACGGACCAGCAGGGCCGTCAGCAGATGGCGTTTGGCGGTTTCGCGGGCCAGTGCCCTGCCGAGGCCAGCCTCGGCGCGCATCGGCACCACGTGAAAGGAGTGGGTTTCCGGCGAGGTGTTGTCGTTCAGGTAGTGCCCCATCAGGGCCCGGCCGGTCGCGACGATGCTTGCCGGGATACCGGTGTCGCCGTCGAGGACATCCGCCAGGGCCAATTTGATCAGGTAGCTGATCGGCACCCGTACCTGGGGTCCACCGTTGGCGGTCTCAACCAGGAAGCGGCCGGCATCGCTGCGCCGACCGAGTTCGGGCTGGCGCTTGTCGGCCAACAGATCGGCATGGAGCACCCCGCGGACCGTGGCGGAGAGGGTCCGGTAGGGGAAGCTGACCGCACTGTTCTCCCAGGTCTGTCCCGGATTTTCGGTCAGGAAGCGCTCCAGTTCGCCGGCGAGGCGGTCCGGGCTGTCGCCGGCGCGGGCCCGCTTGAGCAGGTTGGTCATGTAGCGCGAGGTTTCGATCATCTGCGGCAGGTCGACCTGGTGACGTGCTCCGCGGACTGCGGCCTGCAGTTCAGTCTCCGAGCCGGCGGTGGTGTCCTCACCGGCAAACGGCAGGGTTGCCAGCAGGCGCTCGGGGGAGCGCTGGTCGATCCCGGCCAGGTGCAGGGCATCGGCCAGGGGCAGGGAGGATGGCGGGGGGACGGTGCCCCTGGTCATTAGCAACAGTTTGGCTTCGGCATCCATGCGGCAGGTCCGTCCAGGTGGTCCGGTCGATCCGAACGGTGTCACCTTGGGCCGCGCATGTTGTGCCGATGTTGCTTGCGGATGAAATGTTTGTTAGGGGTGTCGTTAGGTGGCTGATAAAGGGACGGTGCGGATCAGCAGTTCGCAGTTGAACGCCGCGGCGAACAGGTCACCCTTGGTCTGGCCGCCGTAGGCTTCGACCGAGAGGTCGCCGCGGCCGTGCAGGTCGATGACGAAGCAGCCCGTGATCGCGGTGCAGGTCAGCGCCTCGACGGTGCCGCTGCGGCGGCGGTCGAGGCCGTCGGCCAGGCGCAGGATGCCGCCGAGCTTGCCGACCAGCGCCTGGTCGGCGGATGCGAGCCGGGCGAAGTTGTCGTGCCGGGGTTTGGGGAGAGCCTTGCGGTGGTAGCGCGCCAGGTTGGCGACGATCTCCCGCTCGCGCGGGGAGAAATCGAACAGTTCGGCGTGGCGGATCAGGTGGTAGGAGTGCTTGTGGTGCCGGTCGTAGCTGATGAAGTAGCCGACATCGTGCAGCAGGGCTGCCGCTTCGAGCATTTGCCGGGCGCGTTCGTCAAGCGCCGGGTCGGAGGGCAACGCGGCGAAGATCGCCAGGGCCAGCTTGCGCACCTGCTCGCCGTGCTCCTCCTCGCTATGGCAGGCGCGGGCAAGGTTCTTGACCGCCGTGAGCCAGTCGCGCCGGGAGCCGGCATCGCGCCACAGGCCACGGTCACTCAGGCTGCGGATGATCAGCCCTTCGCGGATGCCGCGCTCATTGATGCGCAGCAGATTGGTGCCGAAGAAACGCATCAGCGTATCGACCGCAGCGATGCCGGCGACGATGATGTCGGCCCGCTCGGGGCTTAGCCCGGCCACCGCCCGGCGTTCCTTGCAACTTTTGCGATGCAGCATCGCCAGCAGGTGGACAATCTCGGAGCGCAGCACCTCGTAGCCGTGCACCGTATCGTAGGTTTCCTGTCGCTGGGCCATGACCATCCCGGCAATGCTGGTGATGGTGCCGCCGGAGCCGATCAGGCAGGGCAACGAGGTATCGACCTTGGCGAAGGCGGTCGTGATGGCCCGGCGCAGGTGCTTGTGCAGCTTCTGGAAATCCTTGTCGGGGATGGGGTCGCGCGGCAGGAAGGTTTCCGTTAGAAAGACCGCGCCCAAATCCAGGGAAACGATTTCCTCGATGTGATGCCCGGTGGCGATGACCACCTCGATGCTGCCGCCGCCGATGTCGACCAGCCCGTAGCGGGTGCCGGCCATGTCGAAGTGGTGGCGGGCGCTGAGCGCGGCCAGTTCGGCCTCCTCCTCGCCGTCAATGACCCGGATCGGAATGCCGGTCTCAGCATGCATCGCCGTGACGAAAGCCTGGCCGTTAGCGGCCTTGCGCACCGCACTGGTAGCGACAGCCACGATGTCCCGGCACCCCAGCCCCTCGGTGATCTTGCGCATGCGCAGCAGCGCGTCGCGGGCCCGCTCCCAGGCGGCCGGGGAGATGAGCCCCGACGCGGTCAGCCCCTCGCCGAGACGCACCGTGGCCTTTTCGTCGTCAAGCACCCGGAAGTCGCCTTTGCCGCCCGCTTCCACCACGATGCAGCGGATCGAGTTGGTGCCGATATCGATGGCGGCGAGGCGATGCTTATTCATGCGATTCCCCAGAGCTTCTGCGATTGCCCGGATCGGGTAAAATGCTGCTATGATTGTAGCGCATGCGACGAAAAAAATTGAGTCACCGGGAGGCGTTGGCCATGGGCAAGTGTCTGAAGGGCGAATCCGAAGTCAAGAAGAAGGATGCCAAATTTGAATGCGGCAAGTGCGGTGCGCGCACCGAGAAGAAGGCGCACGTCTGCAAGCCGGAAAAGATCAAGGGCGACAAGAAGAAATAGTCAGCGCACGATCTTGTCGATGGCTTTGCGAGTGTGGCGCAACCCCTTGGTGAGGGCTTCAATGTTGCCCTGCGGCACACTGGCCAGCTTGGCGTCGGCCTTGGCCAGTTTCTTGCCCAGGCGCCGTAGCTGTTCGGAGAGGGAGGCTTCGACCCGCTCCAGAGTGGCGAGCACGCGGGTGATCTCCTTGCGCAGGGCGCGCTCGGCCTTGACGTCCGCATCCCCGGACGCCTGATCGCGCATCTGGAGAACCAGGTTCGAAACTCCCATGCGCAAACGTTCAGCGTCTTCCAGCATCTGGGACAGGGTCGCTTCACTGGTGCCCGGTTCCTGGGCGATCATCAGCGCGCGCGCCTGCTCGAGGATCTCTGGGATGGCGCTCGGCACCAGCCCCTTGATGGCGGACAGTTCCTGCTCGGTGGCCACGGCCAGGCGCGGCAGGGTGTCGAAGCCGGCCATGACCAGGCGTTTGGCCAGCACCTCGCCGACCCCTTTGATCTGCTGCAGTTGTTCGATGGCGGTTGTCATGGTCCGGCTCCTGCTTGAGGTGTGATAACCCTAGCTGACGGTTTATGACATTGAACCGTCATTACGGGAAAAATCAAGACTTGTTGCGGCGGCTAACTGAAAATTAACTGGGCGCTAACATTCACACTGTAGGGAAATGAACTGAAGATGAGATTTCCGCACCTGCTGCCAAAGGATCACATCATGACAGTTCCTGGTAATCCCGCCCGGCGACGAACCGTTGTGCCCCCCAGTGCCGAAACGGCGCCGGGCGCGGCCTTTGACCATCCCGCCCTGTTCCTGAACCGCGAGCTGACCTGGTTGGAATTCAACCAGCGGGTGCTGCACGAGGCTCTGGACGGGCGGGTGCCGCTGCTGGAGCGGGTCAAGTTCGCCGCCATCGCCGGATCGAATCTCGACGAGTTCTTCATGAAACGGATCGGCGGGTTTAAGCAGCAGATCGGCGCCGGGGTCCAGGAGACCACGGTCGATGGCCTCACCCCGCGCCAGCAGTTGACCGCCTGCCACGCTTTCATCCGTTCTCACCAGTCTGAGCGCGAGAAGTCGACCAGTGACCTTTGGGACCTGCTGCGCTCGGCCGGAGTGGAACTGCTGCTTTACGAGGAACTCAGTGACACCGAGCGGCACGCCGTGCGCAAGGAGTACATCGACAATATCTTTCCACTGGTCACGCCGCAGTCGATCGACCCGGCCCACCCGTTTCCGTTCATTTCCAACCTGTCCCTCAACCTGCTGGTGTCGCTGCGTTATCCCAAGGAGCGCGAACTCTCGCTGGCCCGCGTCAAGGTGCCGATCAGCGCCGGGGCGCCGCGGTTTGTGCGCATCGGCCAGAAGCATCGCTTCGTGCTCCTCGAAGAAGTCATGGCGGCGAACCTCGACCTGCTCTTCCCGGGGATGGAAGTGGTCAGTTGCTCGCTGTTCCGCGTGACCCGCAACGCCAACACCAGCCGCAACGAGGAGCACGCCGACGACCTGCTGGCCCTGATCGAATCGACCCTGCAGGACCGTAAGTTTGCACCGATCGTTCGCCTGCAGGTGCAGCCCGGCATGGACCCGGTGCATCGCGGCCGGCTGGCGGCCGAACTCGGCCTCGACGAGCAAAGCGATGTCTTTGAGATCGCCGGGATGATGGGGATGCGCGACCTTTGGGATATCGCCCGCCTCGACCTGCCGGCGCTCAAGGAGTCGATGCACCAGCCGGTCGACCACCCGGCCCTGCAGAACACCCGCAGCATCTTCCACATCATCCGCGACGCCGGGGCGATTCTCCTGCAGCACCCCTACGAATCGTTCAGCTCCTCGGTGGAGCGCTTCCTCACCGAGGCCGCCGAGGATCCCAAGGTGCGGGCGATCAAGATGACGCTCTACCGGACTTCGCCGAACAGCCCGATTGTCGACACCCTGATCCGCGCGGCGCAGAACGGCAAGCAGGTGGCGGTGGTCGTCGAACTGAAGGCCCGTTTCGACGAGGGGGCGAACATTCGCCTGGCGACGCGCATGGAGGAGGCTGGGGTTCACGTCACCTTCGGGGTGGTGGGCTTGAAGACCCATTGCAAGGTGATCCTGGTGGTGCGCCAGGACTACCAGGGGCTCCGCCGCTACGTGCACATCGGCACCGGCAACTACCACCCGCTCACTGCCCGCCTGTACAGCGATCTCGGCCTGCTGGTCTACGACAAGGACCTCGGCCGGGACGCCACCGAGCTGTTCAACTACCTGACCACCGGCTTCACCCCGGAACGGAGCTATCGCAAGCTCCTGCCGGCGCCGAAAATCCTCAAGCGGGCGCTGCTCGACAAAATCGCGCGAGAGAGTGAAAAGCACCGGGAGGACGATCCGGGGCGCATTGTTTTCAAGATGAATGCCCTGGAAGACCCGGACATTACCCGCGCTCTCTACCAGGCAGCCCAGGCGGGGGTGCAGATCGACCTGATCGTGCGCGACAGCTGCCGGGTGCGGCCGGGGCTGGCCGGTTTTTCCGAGAAGATCCGGGTGATCTCCATCGTCGGCCGCTTCCTTGAGCATGCCCGCATCTACTACTTCCGCAACGGCGGCGAGGAGGAGTTTTTCATCGGTTCAGCCGACGCCATGCGCCGCAACCTCGAACACCGGGTCGAAGTGCTGGTGCCGGTCGAGGCGCCGGAGCTGCGCAAGGATCTGTGGGCCATGCTCGAGGTGCAGCTCAGCGACCGGCGCAGTGCCTGGGAGCTGCAGAGCGACGGCAGCTACGTGCAATACACACCCGGCCCGGACGACGACCCGCGCAGCTCCCAGGAACGGCTGATCGAACAGGCGAGCCGGCGGGGGCAGGATGCCGGCCGCCTGCGGCGCCGCAAAAACAAGGGAGTCGGCGCGCGCAACCTGCGCTGAGCCGCTCATGGCCCTGCCCGCCGTCACCGGATGGCAGATCCTCCGCGCTTCGGCACTGATGCCGGCCGGGGCGGCTCTGCGCCTGGTTTGCCGGCTGCAGCTGCGGTCCATCGAGCGCGCATCGTCCCGGCCGCCCGGCTGCGGGCGCGATCCCGAAGAACTGCACGACCTGCGGGTGGCGGTGCGCCGCACGCGCAGCGCCTTGGGCGAATTCCGTAAAGTGTTTCCCGCCGACCGGCTGGCCCATTTCCGCACCGAGTTCCGCTGGCTCGGCGAGGTTACCGGGCCGGTGCGCGATCTCGATGTCTACCTGGAGACAGCTCCCCGCCTACATCGAGCTGCTGCCGCCGCCGGGCGCCGCCGCCCTTGCGCCGTTCCGGCTCTTTCTGCAGCGCCATCGCCGCGCTGGAGCAGCGGCGCCTGGTGCGGCGCCTCGATTCGAAACGCTTGGCAGCGCCTGCTGGCCGACTGGCGGTTGCCTGGACGATCGCCGATGGCGACGCCTGGCCGGACATGGCCGCCTGGCCGGCCATCGAAGTCGCTCGGCTGCGCATCTGGAAGCTTTACCGGCGATTCCTCCGTCAGGGATCGGCGATCACCGCCGACTCCCCCGACCAGGCCCTGCACCGCCTGCGCATTACCGGCAAGAAGCTGCGCTACCTGGTGGAGTTTTTCCGGGAGTTGTACCCCCCGAGCGAGATCGATGTGCTGGTCAAGGCGATGAAGGGGATCCAGGACTATCTCGGCGAATACCAGGACTGCTCGGTCCAGCAAGCCCGTCTGGGTGAACTGGACCGGCAGATGGCGTCGGAAGGCGACGTGCCGCCGGAGACGCATGCGGCGCTGGCTCAGCTGGTCGAGCGTCTGCGCCGTCGCCAGCATCTGTTGCGCAAAGAATTTCCGGCGCGCTTCCGGGTCTTCGATCATGGTCGCGGCAGGCGCGGCTTCGTGCGCCTGTATGCTCCTGCGAAGGGGGTTTCATGAAGATCGTCGCCTGCTACAACATCAAGGGGGGGGTTGGCAAGACCGCGGCCGCGGTCAACCTGGCCTGGCTGACTGCCCGCGACGGGCTGGTCACCCTGATCTGGGATCTCGACCCGCAAGGGGCGGCAAGTTTCTATTTCCGCACCACGGCAAAGATCAAGGGGGGCGGACGCGCCCTGATCGAGGGGGAGCGCGATCTGCAGGAACTGGTGAGGGGAACCGAATACCCGCTGCTCGACATCCTGCCGGCGGACTTTTCCTATCGGCACATGGACATTCGCCTGGAGGAGGCCAAAAAGCCGACCCGCCGCCTGCGCAAGCTGCTCAAGCCGCTGAGCGAAACCTACGACATCATTTTCCTCGACTGCCCGCCGAGCATCTCGCTGGTTTCCGAGGCGGTCTTCGAGGCCGCCGACATCCTGCTGGTGCCGGTCATCCCGACCACCCTGTCGCTGCGGACTCTCGCCCAGTTGCAGGCGTTCCGCACCGAGCGCGGCCTCGACAACCTTCAACTGATTCCCTTCTTTTCCATGGTCGACCGGCGTAAATCGCTGCACCGCGAGATTCTCGAGCAACTTCCCGCCGAATGCCCCGAACTGCTCAACACCTATATCCCCTACGCCAGCGAGGTCGAGCAGATGGGGGTGCACTGCGCCCCGGTCGGCCAGTATGCCGCCTGCAGCCGGGCCGGCCTGGCCTTCGAAGCGCTCTGGGCGGAATTGCGCCCGCGGCTGGGATGAGACCGTGATGAAACGTCTGATTCTGGTACGCCATGCCAAGTCGAGCTGGAAAAACGCCGCCTTGGCCGACAGCGAGCGTCCCCTGAGCGGACGCGGCAAGCGCGATGCGCCCCGGATGGGAGCCCGGTTGGCCGGTCTGGGGCTCCTGCCGGACATCATTCTGGCCAGCCCGGCCCGCCGCGCCCGCAAGACCGCCAGCCTGCTTGCCGGGGAAATCCCCGCCGCCGCCGGGCGCATCCTCGTTGACCCTGCCCTGTACGAGGCGAGTGCCGGCGTCCTCCTGGAGCGGGTGCGTGCCCTCGACGAGCGGTGGCAGCAGGTCATGCTCATCGGCCATAACCCCGGCCTGACCGATTTCGCCAACCTGCTCACCGCAGCCGGCATTGACAATATCCCCACCTGCGGCGTGCTGGTGGCCGATCTCGACCTTGCTTTCTGGCGCCAGAGCGAACCCGGCTGCGGCCGTGCCGCCTTGTACGTGGTCCCGAAGGGGCTGCCGGCCAATTTCCCCGATGGGACCGAAAAATGACGGCGGCCGGGAGCCTCCCCCTCTTTCATTCCGTCATGAGGTAAAGTTATGACCGAAGATGCCACACAGGAACTGGAAATCCGCGAATTGACCATCGATGACCTGGCGGCGGTTTTTCATCTGGGGGAGCGTTTGTTCACCTCCGACTACTCGCCGAGCATGTACCGCACCTGGGACGAATACGAGATCACGACGTTGTTCAACTCCGACAACGAACTCTGTCTGGTGGCGGAACTCGGTGACGAGATCGTTGGGTTCGCTCTCGGCACCACGGTCGAGAAGCAGAACTCGGCCTGGAAGTACGGCTACCTGGTATGGATCGGCGTGCGGCCCGGCCTGCAGAAGGGCGGGACCGGCCACAAGCTGTTCAATGAAATGAAAAAACGCATGATCGATCAAGGCGTCCGGATGATCGTCATCGATACCGATGCCGACAACCAGGCGGGGATCAATTTCTTCAAGAAGCAGGGCTTCGACAATATCCAGCAGCACGTCTACATGACCCTCAACCTTTCGCGGCCGCGGCCGAAGCACAAGTCAGGCTGATCATGGGCAAGCGTCTCGCGCAGGTCTGGGGGGCCATCGATCCGCAGCGGCTGCGCCGTACCCTGATGGAGATGGTCGACATCTACTCGCCATCCGGCAAGGAGGAGGATGTCCAGCTCTACCTTGAGGAACGGCTCGCCGCTGCCGGGATCCCGGTCCGCCGCCAGGTGGTCGACGAAGAACGCTACAACCTGGTGGCGACCATGGGGGCGGGGGAGCCGCCCCTCTACCTGGTCGGCCACGTCGACACGGTGGCGGCCTGGGATATCGAGGAGTATGCCGCCGTCGAGGAGTGGGGGGTGGTGCGCGGCCTGGGGAGCGCCGACATGAAAGGCGGCTGTGCCGCCATGGTCGAGGCCTGGCTGGCGCTGGCGACCCTCCCCGAGGAAGAGCGCCCCTCGCTTGGTCTGCTGCTGGTGGTCGGCGAGGAGGAGAACGGCGACGGCAGCCTGCGCTTTTTGGAGGAAACCTGCCCGGCATGGGTGGTGATCGGCGAGCCGACTTCGCTGCGGCCGGCCTTCAGCCACTTCGGTTACATGGAGATGGCCCTGGTCACCCGGGGGCGGCGCATCCATTCCTCGCTGCCGGAACTGGGTCACAACGCCATCGAGTCGATGCTGCGGGTTCTGTTGCAACTGGCAAATTCGCCGTTGTTCGCGCAGGGTCCCTCGCAATTGGTCTATTCGATCCGCGAGATGAGTTCGGCTCGGGCCGGCTTCGTGGTGCCGGATCGCTGTGAGGCCCTGATCGACCTGCATCTGCCGCCAACCGTCGATCCTGGCGAGATGCGGCGTGAATTCGAAGCTCTTTTCGATCGGGCCCGCAAGACCATTGAGGGACTCGATCTGGAGGCGTATTTCGATTTCGCGGCCGGCGGTTACCAACTGGATCTGGACAACCGGCTGATGAAGGTTCTCGAAGAAATCTGCCCACGCCTGAATCTGCCGTTGGAATTTGAACCGTTCCGCTCTCATTCCGACGGCAACCTCTTCCATCAGGCAGGCAGCCGGCCGCTGATCCTCGGCCCGGGCTCACTGGAAACGGCGCATACCGCCGAGGAGCAGACCAGTCTCGCCGAGGTCGAGGCGGCGGCGCGGCTCTACGCGGCGTTGGCGCTGCACACCCCATGATCCGTGACTGGTTGATCGAACAGCTTGGAGGTCTGCTGGGAGGAGGCATGCAGCAGTCCCGACTCGGGCGCTGGAGATTGGCTTCTGGGCTCTGAGCGCACCCCTGTCGTTCCCTTTGCGCTATGTGGTCTGACACACCCTGGAACGCTACCTGGGAAAGGAAGGTCTGGCTGGCTTCCGGGCACATGCGCGCACGGCCTTGGCGTACTTCACCGAGCACCGGGTCAAGGTCACCTACATCATCGACACGGTCATGGTCACCGTCCTCACCGAGGCGATGGCTTTCTGGCACCGGGAGATGAACTGGGAGCAGGTGGCGATGCTGATCTCCCTGATCCTGGCCCTGACCGTGACGCGGGTCATTGCCGTGCGCTTTTCGCCGCGCCGGCTGCAGGCGGCGCTGTGACGTTTCGCTGAAGATTCCGAGTAATCTGCCGTTCCTGTCGGCGTGTTTGCCAATCTGCGACATATCCCGTCATCCACCTGGCCCGCACCGCTTTACAGCCTGCGGGCTTTCGGCTAGACTGCTGTGAATTCCAATGCAATGGGGGTCATTATGGCGATCAACAAGGCGATTTTGGTAGGCAACCTCGGCAAGGACCCGGAGCTGCGCTACACCGCATCCGGCCAGGCCGTGGCCACGTTCTCCCTGGCCACCACGGAGAAATTCAAGAACAAGGGCGGGGAGCAGCAGGAACGCACCGAATGGCACAACATCGTGGCCTGGGGGCCCCTGGCCGAGATCTGCGGCAAGTACCTGGTCAAGGGGAAGCAGATCTATGTCGAAGGCCGCATCCAGAGCCGCACCTACGACGACCGCGAGGGGAACAAGCGCTATATCACCGAGATCGTCATCTCGGACATGCAGATGCTCGGCGGGCGGCCCAGTGAAGAAGGCGGGGGCGGCGGTGCCCGTCCGGCCCCCCGAGCAGCCTCGTCATCGTCGGTCCGCGAGCCGGTGTCGGTCCCTGACGATGCGCCGTTCAACCCTGACGACGACATTCCGTTTTAATCTACCATGACCCTGGAAGAGCGCCGCAAATTGCTGGCCGGACTGCTCGGCGACGCCGACGCAGGGGTACGCGCGGCAGCGGCCAACTCCCTGGAACGACTGGAGTCGTTCCAGGACCTCGGCCAGATTCTTGACGCTCTCGGGGCCGAAAAGCGCGGGCTGCGGGTCAAGGCGATCTTTGCCATGGAGAAGATCAATTCTCCGGACGTGTTCCCCCATCTGGTCGGACTGCTCAAGGATGCCGATCCGGATATTCGTGCGGCTGCCGTGCAGGTGCTTGGCGTCAAGGCCCATCCCAACTCACTCACCGGCCTGGTGCGGCATCTCAAGGACCCCGCCCCGGCGGTGCGTGTGCATACAGCCGAGGCCCTTGGCCACTTCGCCGACCCCCGGCTGGTCCCCTACCTGGCGGCCATGCTCCAGGATAGCGACGAGCAGCTGGTGATCAGCGCCGCCCGCTCGCTGGGAATGCTCGGTACGGTCGACGCCGCCGCGCCGCTGGCCGGTTTGCTGAGCGATGCACGGCCTACGGTCAGACAGGCTGCGGCGGAAGCGTTGGGTGAGGTGCCGCTGTAGCGAGAAACGAGAAGCGAGAGACGAGAAGAGAGAGCGAGAGACGAGAAGCGAGAGACGAGAAACGCCGGACCCCGATGGAGTCCGGCGTTTTGCTTTGGCTGTTGCCTGTTCTCGCCTCGCGTTTCGCGCTTCTCGCCTCAATCCAGGTAGTCGACCACATCGATCCCCTTCGTAAACGGATCGACCTCGGCGACGATCTTGCGCGGCTCGGTCGGACCGAGATGCAACCGATACGGTTCGCCGAGCAGTTGCCCGGCGGCATCGAAGATGATCTTGATGTCGGCCAGGTTCGGATCGGTGGTGTCGACCTTGGTCACCAGCCCGATCTCGTTGCTGTCGAGGCGCACCAGGCTGCCGACCGGGTAGGGACCCAGGGCCGCGGCGAATTTCTCGATCAGGGCGGGGTGCAGGGAGGTGCCGGCGACATCGCGCATGCGGGCGACCGCTTTGCGTGGGGTGAACGGCCGCTGGTAGGAGCGCAGGGTGGTCATGGCGTCGTAGGCGTCGGCGATCGCCGCCATGTCGACCAGTGGTGAAACGGTCCGGCCGGCGGTGTCGGCAGGATAACCGGTGCGATCGTAACGCAGATGGTGGCCGATGACGATGTCCATCACGTCCTGGGTGACGCCGTCCATCTTGGTGATGATGTCGGCGCCGAAGCGCGGGTGTTTCTTGATTTCCTCGAATTCGCTGTCGGTGAGGCGCCCCGGCTTGGTGATAATATTGACATCGATCCGCAGCTTGCCGAGGTCGTGCAGCAGGCCGCCCAGCCCCAGGGTTTTCAGCTGTTCCTCGTCGACCGCGCAGGCGCGGCCGACGGCCAGCGAGATCACCGACACGTTCACCGAGTGGGTAAACGTGTAATTGTCGTAATCCTTGAGCATCGACAGGGCAAAGAGCGCATGGGGCTCGGTGAGCGTGAGCTGGGCCATGCTCTTCACCACCTTCATGGCCTCCTCGGACGACGGGATCTCCCCCATGCGCACATCGGCGAAGATCTGGTCGACCACCTTGAGGGCCTTGCGGTAGACCTTGCGCGGCTGGCCGGCGTCTTCATCCTCCTCGTCGCTGATGACGGCACGGATGCGCTCGACCTTGTGCTGCCGCAGGGCATCGGCAAACGCCTGGCCTTTGGCGCCCCCGGCATCGAGCAGGTCGAGCAGCGTCTGGATCTCCCCGACGGACAGCCCGGTGTAAAACTCGATGCCGGCCAGTTCGTGAATTTCGAGAAGCCGGGCAAGCTCCTGGGCGGCGGGGAACTCCTGGATGAACAGGTAGTCCTCGACGAACAGGGTTCCCTCCAGCAGTCCCATCTTGACGGATTTCTTATGCTGCAGCAGGTTGAACAGGCCGTTCTGCAGGGTCTGGATCTGCTTGGTCGTGGCGGGATGGTCGAGCGCGTAGAGGCGTAGACCCTTGATCGCCGCCGCCAGCACCATGACCACCTGTCGGGTTTCGTCGAGATTCATGAGTTGTCTTTCTCCATCTGCATGAGGGCCTGGGCGGCCGCGCGGGCAACCGGTGCCGAGCGGTCGTTGGTGGCCTTTTCCAGGCCGGCCCTGGCGTTCTCGTCGCCGATCTCGCCGAGGGCCGCGGCCGCCGCCACCCGCAACTCATCGTTGAGAGCCCGCCGCCACAGGTGGCCTCGGGCGAGCACCTTGAGCAGGGGGGCGACCGCGTCGCCGGAACGAATCTCCCCCAGGGCCCGGATGGCGTCCTTCTTGATGTCGACGGTGTGCCGGTTCCAGCCTGACTGTCCGAGCAGCTTGATGAGGGTGGGAATGGCGCTGGCAGCACGGATCGCGCCGAGCGACAGCAACGCCTGCCGGCGCAGTTCCTGGTCGTCGGATTCCGCGGCCTGGAGCAGAATGTTGATCGCGCGCTTACCGCCGATCCTGGTGATCGCCCGGATTGTCTCCCGCCGCACGCGGATCTCCTGGTGCTCGAGCAGCGGCGTCAGATGCAGGAGGGAGTCCTGGCTGCGGATCTCACCAAGGATGGCGATGGCATTGCGCACCACGTACCAGCGGTCGTCGAACAGATGCTCCTGCAGCACCGGCACGGCGGTTGCCCCGGTGCGGACCAGGACGTCGGTGAGCAGCTTGCGGTTGGGTGCCGAAGTTTCCCCGGCCAACAGCGTCATCAGACGCCGGATCACCTTGTCGCTCAGTAAGACCAGGATGTTGGCCAGCATCGCGCGCCCCCGCTCGCTGCAGCCCCGGTCGAGGAGGGCGGCGACCAGATAGTTGGTCATGTCATCGGTGGCCAACTGGCCGAGGGCGTTGAGGGCATGGGCGCGCCGCGCCTCGGAAAGTTTCTGGCTGGTCGCGTTGCGGCAGAGCAGCACCATCGCCCGCACTACCAGATTGCGGTTCTCCGTGAGCAGGTTCATGCGCAGCAGCGGAATCAGCTCCTGCAGCCGGTTACGGAAGCGCTGGTCGTCCTGTTCCTGCTCCAGCAGCTTGAGCAGCTTGTCGAGATCAAGGGCCTGGAGCTGGGCCGGGGTCAGGGTGGCGCCCTTCTGTTCGACCTGGGCCGGTGCCAGCCCGGCCCCTGGCGGCAGTTCCTCGAGTTTTTTCCTGCGTTCGAGGATGGTGTCAAGGTCCTGTTCGTTGACCCAGATCGTGGTGATGCGGGCCCGTTCGAGAACTTTCTGGATGCCGCCCTGGGCGAGGATCTCCTGGGGGTCGAGGTTCAGGCTATAGACGAAGCGATGCAGGTCGGCGGCGCTCAGGTCGGGGAGGATGGTGAGAAACTGGAGGCGACGGGCAAAGCCGAAGGTCGCCAGTTGGCCCAGCACCTTGTAGGGGTTGGCCAGCGGCTGGTCGTTGAGCAGGAACCCCTCCTTGCGCACCGTCAGGCTGAGGGGTCGGCCATCCTGAAGCAGCGGCTGAAAGCCCCGCAGGCTCTCCTCGGCCGCCGCCTGCAGCGCCGGATGGCGCGGCGGGTAGTAGCGCAACGCCTTGATCTGCTTGACCAAACCGATCAGGGCGATGGCAATCTGGGTATGTCGTTCGGTACCGGGCTGCACGCTTTCTCCTCGGGGTTGGCCGGCCGTGTTCACGCAGCCGTTTATTCTAAAGGATTTTCAGCGGCTTGACCAGACTGACTGACTGACCCGGTTACCTCGGGCGAGGAGCTGTCGACAATGCAGAAGCCGGCATCATGAATGCCATGATCGCCGGCCAGGTACATGCCGTCAATGAGCGTACGAAACTTGTCGGCCACCACTTTCTTGCGGACCTTCAAGGTCGCGGTGAGCTCACCGCCTTCGGTGGAAAAATCGCGCGACAGCAGGGTGAAGCGCCGGATTTGCTGGAAGCCGGGGAGCCCTGCCTGAAGGTGTTCGACCCGCCGCCGCAGCAACTCCAGAACCTGGGGGTGATTGACCAGATCGCAGACGGTCAGGAAGTCGATCTTCTTCAGGCGGGCGTAACGGACCAGATTGTCGAAATTCGGCACCAACAGGGCGGTCAGAAACGGCTTGCGGTCGCCACAGACCAGGGCATTGGCGATGAACTTGTCAGTTTTTAAACGATTCTCGAGGGGCTGCGGGGCGACGTTTTCCCCCCCGGCGGTGACAATCAGGTCCTTCTTGCGGTCAGTGATGGCCAGGAACCCGTCCTGGTCGAGGGTGCCGATGTCGCCGGTGTGAAACCAGCCCTCAGTCAGAACTGCGGCGGTTTCCTCCGGCCGGTTCCAATAGCCCCGGAAGATGCCGGGCCCCGCCGCCAGAATTTCGCCGTCCTCGGCCAGGTGGACCCGGGTTCCGGGGATCGGCCGGCCGACGGTGCCCAGGCGCAGAGCCCGGGCGGTGTTGGCGGCAATTACCGGCGAGGTTTCGGTCAGTCCATACCCTTCATAGATCGGGATGCCGGCCGCCAGAAAAAATTCGGCCACATCCCTGGCCAGCGGCGCGCCGCCGGAAACGAAGTAGCGCAGCCGTCCCCCCAGGGGCTCCTGCAATTTGGCGGTCAGCAGTTTCCGGGCAAGGGCGGCGAGCAACCCGAGCCAGGGAGCGGGGGTGCGACCGGCCTGCTTCGCGGTAACCCGCTGCCGGCAGACGGCGAGGGCGGCCAGGAACAGCTTGCGCTTCGGCCAGGGGCTGGACACCACCCGCTCCATAACCCGGGCATACATCTTTTCGTAGAGCCGCGGCACGCTGATCAGGATGGTCGGCCGCACCTCCTTGAGATTGAGGGGTACCGAGTCAAGCCCCTCGGCGTAGGCGATGGTCGCCCCCTGGCGCAGCATCATGTAGTAGCCGGCCATCCGCTCGAAGACGTGCGAGAGGGGGAGGAACGACAGACAGGTGTCGCGCGGAGAGATGTCGAACAGGGTGCGGCAGGCCCGGACGTTGCTGAGAAAGTTGCGATGGGTCAGCCGCGCCCCCTTGGCGGTGCCGGTTGTCCCGGAGGTGTAGACGATCGAGGCGAGATCGTCGGCATGGCCGCTGATCAGGCGCTCGTCCAGCAGTCGGTCGAGACTTGGCTCGGGCGGGCGCAGCATGCTGGCGAGCGGGGTGATGTGCGGGTCGTCAAGCCGGCCGTTCAGCAGGATGACGGTTTCGAGGGCCGGGATCCTGTCGAGCTGGCCGAGCAGCTCTTTAGCCACCATCGGTGACCAGAGGAAGAGCCGGCGGCTTCCCGAATCGTTGAGCAGATAAAGGATGTTGGCCAGTCCGTCGGTGTGATAGACTGGCACCGTTACCGCGCCGCAGAAGAGGGTGGCCAGGTCGGCCCAGGCCCACTGCGGGCTGTTGGGGGCCATGATCGCCACCCGCTCGCCCGGCTGCACGGACAAGGCCAGCAGTCCGCGGGCGTAGGCCCGCAGTTGCGCGTTAAATTCGTCCCAGCCGATATCAAGGTAGCGGCCGGCGACTTTCTCGCGGAAGACCGGATGATTGGCATAGCAGGCGGCGCGCGCCAGAACCATGCGGGGAATGGTATGTTTCATCGACGGCCCTCCAGCTTTGCCCGGCAACAGGGGCGGCCATGACCCTGGTGCTCGGCTTGACCGGTGGTATCGCCAGCGGCAAGAGCACGGTTGCCGCGATCTTCGCCGATCTTGGCGCGACGGTGGTCAACGCCGACCGGTTGGCCCGCGCAGTGGTCGTCCCCGGCTCTCCCGCCCTGGCGGAGCTGGTCGCGGCCTTTGGCGCGGCCATGCTGACTCCCGGCGGAGAGCTTGACCGGGAGGCGCTGGGCCGGCGGGTGTTCGCCGATGCGGTGGCTCGCGAGCGGCTCAACGCCATTACCCATCCGGCCATTGCCCGCCTGGCCGAAGCCCGACTGCGCGAGTTGCGCGCCGCCGGCGTACCGCTGGTCATCTACGAGGCTGCGCTGTTGTTCGAAGCCGGTGCCGAAAAGCGGGTCGATGCGGTGCTGATGGTCACCATCGATCCTGTGGTCCAGGAACAGCGCCTTGCGGAGCGCGACAGGCTGGCCCCCGGCGAAATCCGGGCCCGCATTGCCGCCCAGTGGCCGCAGGCCGAGAAGGTCGCGCGCGCCGACTTCGTCATCGACAACTCCGGATCTCTCGACGAGACCCGCGGCCAGGTGGCGGCGCTCTATCGTCAGTTGCTTGTCCGCGCGCAAGCCTGAGCCTCCAACTCCCCCAGAAACTTGTTGATCAGGTCGAATACCGCCCCCCGGTGAAGATTCTCCGCGGCCGTGAGCACATGCGGGGCTTCCGGACCCAACCGCTCGTAGACCTTGATCTCACTGCCCAAGCGCTCGACCAGCCGGCGCCCGCTGTCGATGTCGACGGTCCGGTCCCCTTCGCCGTGGATGGCCAGAACCGGGCTGGTGATAGCGCCCAGCCGGGAAGGCAGGGAGCGCAGCAGGCGGTTGATCTGGTGCACGCCGGCCAGTGGCCGGCGTGGATAGTAGTGGGCCGCCTCGGCACTGCCCAGCGGCCGCGTCTGGTAGGGTTTCAGGTAACGCAGCCAGCCGGCAAAGGGTGCCAGGCGGTGACGCAGGCGCAGATACGGGGAGAGGAGGATCAGGCCGGTTGGTTGCCGCTGCAGGGCCAGGGCCAGCAGCAGCAGGGAGCCGGTGCTCAACCCCGCGCCGTAGACCCGCGGAAAGCGCGCGGCGAGCAGGTCGTAGCCGCTCGTAACGGTGACCAGCCATTCCTCCCAGCGTCTCGTGGCGAGGTCTTCGGGGGTCGTGCCGTGTCCCGGCAGGCGCACCGCCAGGCTGGCGAAGCCGCGCTTGGTTAGATAGGCCGCCAGGGTCCGCATCTCCCAGGGGGTGGCGGAAAAGCCGTGGACCAGCAGGACGGCCGCAACCGAGCCAGCCGGCACGACCGCGAAGGGGAGGTCATCGTCCCGCACCCCCTCGCTCCGGGCCCGCTGCAACTCCGCGGCCAACAGGCTGTCTCTTCTCTCGTTGTCCATCGTTCCGCCCGCTTGAAACTCCTGTTCAACGGTTTGAATTCACTGTAATTTTCATTGTACAGCAAGCGCCCGGCAGCGTCCAATCATCCCCTTGGTGCAGGCAACAAAAAGCCCCCGCCGGAAAAGGCGGGGGCTTTGGGTCGGCAACGGTGAGCGCCTACCTGTGATAGCCGAGCCGGTTGGAGAGCTCCTCGGCGGCACCTTGCACCAGCGGGATCAATTCCTTGTTGACCCGCTCGTCGCTCAGGCGCATGGTCGGGCCGGAGACGCTGATCGCGCCGACGATGCGGCGGGTGTAGTCGCGGATCGGCGCGGCGACGCAGCGCACGCCGAGGTCCATCTCCTCGTCATCGAGAGCGTAGCCCTGCTCGGCCACGGTTTTCAGCGCCCCCTTGAGGGCTTCGCGGTCGGTGATAGTGGTGCTGGTATAACCCTTGAGCTGACGGTTCGGCAGCAGTTCGTTGATCTCGTCCTCGCTCATGTAGGCCAGGTGCACCTTCCCCGAGGCCGTGCAGTAGCCGGGGAGGCGCGAGCCGACCCGGGAGACGACGCGCACGGTCATGTCGGTCTCGACCACGTCGAGGTAGACCACCGAGCCTTCCTTGAAAATTGCCACGTAGGCGGTCTCGTTGCAACTGCCGACGATCTTGTCGAGGATCGGCTTGGCCTGGCGGAGCAGCCCCATCTGCTTGATGAACGTCTGCCCGAGTTCGAGAGCCTTCAGGCCAAGCCGGTAGTTCTCGGTGGCCTTGTTCTGCTCGATGTAGCCCCGCGACTCGAGGGTCGCCAGCAGGCGGAAGACATTGTTTTTGTGGAGTTTGAGCCGTTTGCTCAGTTCGGTGACGCCGAGTTCATCGACGTCGTCGTGAAATTGCTCAAGCAGGTCCAGGGCGTGAGAGACGGCTTGGATGATATATTCGGACTTTTCTTTTCTGGCCATGGGCAGGCTACCTTTTCCGCGGGCTGAATGTGGCTATCAAATAGGGTAAAATCCCCCATTTTGTAACGAAAGTGGCTTGGGTTGTCAAGGGATAAGAGGCGAATCCCGACATCCGGACGGGTGCTGCCCTCTCACCACAACCCAACCATTGCATCACAACGCGGCAATTATAAAATAGCGTTCTACGATTGTCAAACAGTAATCGGTCGTCAGGGAGAAAATCTTTTCTGGTCGTTGACAGCTCTTGTCCGGCACGGGTAGATTGTGGGGGAAACTTTTCCGGGAGGCCACAAGATGCTGACATTGAGCAAGAAAATCCTGGTGGCGATCGACGGGTCACCGCAGTCGGACAAGGCCGCCGAGGAAGCTGTCCGCCTGGCCGCCCAGTCCGGGGCCAAGCTGCGCAGCCAGGTCTTTGCCGTGCTCGTGCTACCGAGCCTTAAGCCCCCGTCATTCACCGATTTCTTCCCGGCCAAGCCTCCGACCGAAGAGCCGGAATGGCAGGAAAAACGCGACCGGCTCTTCTATGTGGTCGAGAAGGCGGCCGGGGAGGCCGGGGTGGCGCTGGAATCGCTGGTCCTCTACGGCGACCCCGCCGAGGAGTTGCTCTACTTCGCCAAGGAGAAGGGGTGCGACGTGATCGTCATCGGCTCGTCAGGCAAGGGGATGGTCAAGCGCACCGTCCTGGGGAGCGTTTCGACCAAGGTCGCCCTGCACGCCCAGTGTTCCGTCTACATCGTGCGCTGATGCCCCTATAATAGGGACAGCCCCCTGCGGGGACAGTCCCTAGCCCCCAGCCTCAGAGGGACAGTCCCCTGCGGGGACAGTCCCTGGCCCCCCCTATGCATAGTCGCTACCGTTTTCCGCAACCGGCCCGCCTGGCGGTGCATGCCGGGTCTCCGCGCACAGATAGCGGAACACTTCGGCCAGCGTGTCACGGATCCCCTCGTCCTCTTCCGGGAATTCATAAGGAGAGAGTTCCAGCACCAGGGAGTGGTCATAGCCGGTTTCCCGCAGGTGATTGAGAAAGCGCGTCAACGGCAGGCCGCCGTGACCTGGCATGAGGTGTTCCTGGCCGTTGGCGTAATCCGAGAAATGAATGTTGCGGATCCGCCCGGAATTGTAAAACTGGTAAAAATCGTTGATGAAACTGGTATGCATCGAGCCGCAATGCGCGGTGTCGAAGGTCATGAACAGGTTGTGGTCCCGCAGAAACGGGAGCATCTTCTCGGGGGTTGAAAGCATGTAGGGGTTGATCTTCGGCTTCACCATGCAGGGCATGTTCTCCAGGGTCAGCAGCACCTGGCCCTGGCCGAGGTCGGCCTGGAAATCGTCGATGCCCTTGAGCCAGCGCCAGAACCTTACTTCGAAACTGAGCCATGAGGGGGGGTGGAAGTTGACCACCGGCACCCCGGTTTCGAGGGCCAGGCCGATGGCGCTTTTCAAATGATCGCTCTTGTTTCCCCAGCCGTCGATTTCGAAAAACGGGGCATGGATCGAGTTGACTGGCAGGATGGTCTGCAGGGTGCGGATCAGCTGGACGTCGCGGCCACCACTGAAGTCATGGTTGATGATGACTTCCATGCCGTCGAAGCCGGCTTCGCGCGCCAGTTCGAAGACTCTGGGGGCGGGGAGGGTGAACAGGCTGCCGGCGGAAAAGATCAGTTTCATCGAAAGTCGTGCCTGAATAGCGCGTGGTTGCCAATAATTCGCCATCCTGACCCGGGTCAGGGGCTGTGCACCTTCTCGACCAGAAACCGGCGCACCTGCTCCGGCGGTGGCGGGGTCAGCAGCGAGACCACGATTACGATCAAGGAGACCAGGGGGGCGCCGATCAGGGCCGAGGAAGTAGGCGGCAGCCATTCACGGAGTTCCGGGAACAGGTGTCCGGCCAGAACCGGGGCAAAGGTCACGACCACGCCCGCCACCATGCCGCTGACCGCGCCGTACTTGTTGGCGCGGTCCCACCAGATGCCGAGCAGAAATACCGGGAACAGGGTGTTGCCGGCGAGGGCAAACGCTACGGCGGTGATTTCGGCGATCAGCCCCGGCGGATTGACGGCGATGACCAGGATCAGGACGGCCAGCAGCATGGTCACCCCCTTGGCGACCTTGAGCAGATGCCGTTCGCTGGCCCGGGGATTGATCAGGCGGTAGTAGATATCGTAGGCGAAGGCGCCGGCGCCGGTGATCAGCAGGCCGGTGATGGTGCTGAATGCGGCAAGGATCCCGCCGACGGCCAGCAGGCTGACCAGGATTTCGGAAATGCCCACCCACTCACCGGCCTTGATCACGATCAGGTCGGCCAGCAGGCCGGCTTCGGCAGGGTTGAGCGCCATGCCGGAACGCGCCTGCCAGCTCTTGGCGAAAGCGCCGAAGGCCGGGGCGCTCCAGTAGAGCAGGCCGATAAAGAACAGCCCCCAGACGACTCCCCAGCGGGCGTCGCGGGTGTTGGGCACCGTGTAGAAGCGCGACAGGACATGGGGGAGGCCGGCGGTGCCGACCATCAGTGTGAAACTGAGGGCGATCCACTGATAAGGGGTGCCGAAGGCCCACGGGTCGAGATAGGCCGCGGCCGTCGCCGCCGGGAGTTCGGCGAGTGCCGCGCCGTAGCTAAGCTGCGGTAGCAGCCAGGAATAGCCGAGCTTTTTGGCGATCGCCATCAGCGGGATGACGAAGCAGAGGATCAGCGTTACGTAATGGAACTGCTGGTTGCGGGAGGCGCCGAGGGAGCCGGCCACCACCAGGTAGGTCAGCGCCACGACGGTGCCGAGCAGCAGGGCGCGGGTGTAATCGATACCGAACAGCCAGGCGAAGATCAGCCCGATCCCCTTGTACTGGGCGACGCAGTAGATCAGGGTGATAAGGATCGCGATGACCGCCGAGCAGATCCGGGCCAGGGAGGAATCGTAGCGCGCCTCGACGAAATCGGGCGCCGTGTACTTGCCGAAACGGCGGAGCTGGCCGGCCATCAGCACCAGCAACAGGACATAGCCGCCGGTCCAGCCGAGGATGTAGGCGAAGGCGAAATAGCCCTGCAGGAAAAAGACTCCGGCGATACCGAGGAAGGAGGCGGCGCTCATCCAGTTGGAGGCGATGGCCGCCCCGATGCTGGCGTGTCCGGACTGGCGGCGGCTGACGCCATAGGCCTGCTGCGCCTGGCGGCGGCTGAGCAGGCCGATGGCCAGGGTGCCGGCCAGGGCGGCGCCGAGGATCAGGATCGGCAGGGTCTTGAACTCTCCGAACATGTCACACCCCTTCCTGGCGGCGCCGGCGGTAGCTTTCGGTAAGCCAGTCGATCAGCAGGTTGAAGACGAAACCAACCAGGATGAACCAGAGGATCAGGAACTGGCCGCTGAACCAGTAGTGAACCGGCATGCCGAAAATCGTGCGGCTGGTCAAGCGGGCCTGCGGACAGAACGCCAGGTAGAGGGGGAAGCCGAAAGTGAGCAGGGCCCAGGCCGTCAGCGTCATCCAGATGATAGCGACTTCCCTGCGCATGAAGCCTGGCCGTGGCCGGAAGAAGTTGACCCGCAGATCGTCGCCAGGGTGATCGGGTGGGGATGGACGGTGCATAGCTCTCCTCCTGGGACGAAAAGCTTCGGAAGCTGGACAACCACGACATATTAACAGAAAAACTTAATCCAATGCACGAAAGTTCCGAAAGCAACCCAGGTCATTTCGACCAAAGGGGGAAATCTTGGTGTGACTGCGCCAGCCCAGATTTTCCGCTTCGCTCGGGATGACCAAAAATTAGCTTGAAATGACAGCGAGCGTGCCGGCCGGGCTAATCTGGAGAGTCCGCTCCGGCGACATCGACCGAACTCTTCATGACCTCGTGCAGCACCGCCGTGGCATAGCTCCCTTTCGGCAAGCGGAAGGCCAGCAGCAGCCCTTCCCCGTCACTGCCGGCAGCTACTTCCCGGAGCGGCACGCGCATGGGCCGGCGCTCACCGTCCATGGCCAGGCCGCCGGCGAGGCGGAAGGCGCCGAGCGTCAACTGCTCCTTGTCAAGCAGGCTGCGCTCGAGCAGGCCGGCCTGGCCGCCAGCGAGGCGGACCTTGCAACCGTAGAGGGGAGCGGTCGGACTGATCTCGAAAGCATCGGCGCGCGGTTGCTCGGCGGCCGGATCGACCACGTCGAAGCAGGCGCCGTTGATATGCTTGCAGGCCAGGTCGCCGGGCCAGAGCCGCTCCAGGGAAGCGAGACGCATGTCGACCAGACGATCGAACAGGGACGATTGGTACGCCGACAGATAGAGCCGCAGCAGTTTGCGGGAAAGGCCAAGGACCGCATCGCGCGGCGCATGGCCGGCCCGCAGGGTTTCGATCAGGCGGCGTTCCGGGTGACAGTGGTGGGGGAGGCGATCCAATGCAGCAGCGAGGTCGCCGGCTCTGAAGGCCACTGCGGCGGCCTGCCAGTCGGGATGGCGGATTTCCTGCGGGTCGCCGACGATCTCCTGAACGGCGACCGGAAAATCGCCGGTCAGGATCGCCCGGCCGATGCGGTGGGAATTGCCGAGCACGCCGTAGCGCTGGTCGCCGAAGCGGTTCGGCACGCCAAGATCCTGCAGCACGCCGAGGATCGCCTCGGCCCGGGCCAGGGCGTCCGGTCCGGGCTGGTGGATGCGGATCCGGAAGCGGTTGCCGGCCAGGTGCCCGAGGCGCAGCTTGTTGCGGTGCAAACGGGCTTCGATGATGCGCACGCCGGGCAGTTCCAGGCCGGCGACATCTTCGGGGCGGCGCCCCGGCACGGAGACGGTCTGGCGGGTCACGGCGCGGGCATCCTTGAGGCCGGCGTAGCCGATCTCACGTTCCGGGCAGCCCAGCGCCCGGGCCAGCAGGTGAAGCAGGTCGAAGGTGGTAAGGCCGCTCTTTTCGACGGTCAGGTAGAGGTGCCCCCCCTCGCCGCACGCCTCATAGAGGGGGATCTCCTCGACCAGAAAATCGGCCGGTTCCTGACGCAGCGCGCCGCCGGTGCCAGGGAGCGCCGCGGTCAGGTAGTTATGCATGGCGTTTCCCGCGGCGCTTGGCCCGGTAGCCACTCTGGAGATCCGCAGCGGGTAGCCCGGCCAACGCGATGGCCGGGTCGCGGCGGTGATGAATGAAGTGGACCGGCAGCCCCTGGCCGAGGAAGCGGCGCATGTATTTGGAGAGCGGGTAGCCCGGCAGGCTTTCGACCAGCTGGGCGTCGAGCTGGTTCCAATAGCCGGGGATCTCCGCCAGGGCCGCAGCCACTTCTTCGGCATAGTCGCGCTGGTCGCTGCTGAAAAAGAAGTCTCCGCCCGGCACCAGCCGGCGCAGGGCAAGTTCGAGAAAATCGCGGTTGACCAGGCGCCGGTCGCGATGACGCTTCTTCGGCCAGGGGTCCGGGCAGTTGATGTAGATCGCCTGCAGGGTGTCGGCCGGGATCGCTTGCGCCAGCAGTTCGCGGGCCTCGATGCGCAGGACCAGAACGTTGGTCAGCCCGGCCGCATCGAGCTTGCTGCAGGTTTTCAGGCACCCCTTGTTGTAGATGTCGATGGCCAGGAAGTCCGTCCCGGGTTGCTGGGTGGCGCGCTGCAGGATGAAGTGCCCGGTGCCGCAGCCGATCTCCAACTCCAGCGGCGCGGTGCGGCCGAACTCGGCCGGCCAGGCGTGCGGCGTGGCCAGCCGGTTGGCTGCAACGAAGCGCCTTGAGTTGATCGGGATGACGCGCTGGATGCGCGGCTGCATCGGCGCGTGGCCGCCGGCGGGGTTGCCGCGATTGGCCAGGCTCACCTGAGCCGTTCCAGGAACGTGGTCAGGGCGTCGATTTCGCTCTCCTGCAGATGGCTGAAGTCGGCGATGCGCCCGGCGGCATGGAGCCTCTGCGGGTTGACCAGCTTGCTGCGCAGTTGCTCCCTGGTCAGCCGGCCGCCGACCTTCTCCAGGTCGGGGCCGCTAGTGGCGCCGGCTTCCTCGATGCGGTGGCAGGCCTTGCAGCCCTGCGAGTTGAGCAGACGGCGTGCCAGGGCTTCGGTATCGGGCTGGGCGAACACCGCCGGGGGCAGACCCAGCGGGATGGCGAGCAGCAGGAGCAGGGTGGTCAGGCGCACAAGGCAATCTCCCTTTCGGCCGTGATGGCGGGTGCAAGCGGGGTCTCGCTGACAAAATACCGGAATCGGCCGGCCCGGCCAAGGGTTTCCGTTCAGGTTGCTCGCCGCGACGACCCGGCGAGTTCAATATTTTACGGACGAAAAGTCCGACAGACTGCTGGCCGATGGGCAAAATTCAGAGGTCGAAAGTTGCAGGATGCTTAAAAAGTCCACCCCGGACCGTTTCAACTGCGGCTGGAGAAAATGCGCGACGAACGACCTATCACAAACTGGATGACGGCGTTTGTAATGGACAAGCAATTGTGTCGGGTTGCCCCACCAAGGGCGAAGAAACAAAAGGCCACCCGGAGATCGTTCCGGGTGGCCGTGATTGACGTTCCACTCTGGCGTGCGATTAGGCAACGGGGGCCGATGCAGTGTCAGCAATGAAATTCCAGATAAAACTCCTGGCATCTTCGTCCAATCTTACGAATTTTACTCCAAAAACGGCAAGATGAGATTTGTTTTCCCCCTTGAGTTTCTTCTGCCAGACAACATTTGCCGTGGCTGACAGAGGTGCGGAAACCTCAGGCAATTGCCATTTCATTTTAATTGCAGATCCATTTTTTGGCAGATTATCAAGCATATCAAATTCGACAGAAGCCCCTTCTGTACTTAGGTTTACCAGGCGCCCGGCATATACATCACTGCCACAGGCGATCTCTACCGATAACCCGGAAGGGACTTCCAGACGAAAATTCTTTCTGGCGCCAATCAATAATTCCTGGAGGGTGGCGGAAAAATTTTCAATGTTTTTTTGCGTCGTTGCGGATATCTCACCACTCTTTGCCAGCAACAGTCTTTCCTTCTCAACTTCTTGCAAGAGTGTCTGGTAACGATAAATACGATTGAGCAGGTCATCCCGATGGATCATAAAGCTTTTTGTCTTAACAAAGACATCTTTTACTGCGACGCTGTCTTTGCAATGAACGCATTCAATCGTTGACAATTCCGCAAGGAACGGCGATTTGATCAATTTATTGCATTTTGGACAATTCATCTGCAACATATTTTCCGAACCTCCCCTAAGGTTTTTAGCAAAAACTCACCGCAAACCAGGCAAAACCAAACAACTTATTATTGCCAAGACCTCTTTTGCAAATCACTTATCCAAGGGAAAATTATATCTCTCAATTTGCGCCCAAGCGCAATAAAAAAAATAAGGACTGGACAATGGGGCTCAGGTTTTGCGTCCCTCTGAATTGAGCAGGCGGCGTGCCAGCGTCTCGGTTTCGGCCCTGGCAAACGCCACCGGGGCGAAGACGAGCAAACCTGCGAACACGTGGATAAATGATGGTCAGGTGCACGATGCGGGGTCCTCGGCCGGGATTTGGAGTGACGTCGCCGCAGCTGACCGACAAAAAACCGGAAATGACCGGCGCAACCTGGGACTGCTACGGCAATTTCCTTGAATTCGTGACGTTCCACCGCTAGTCTTGCACTTTCAGCCGATCGGGGCCATCCTCAGTACGGCTGAATCCAGGAAGGAGTCACAACCATGTTGATCGTCATGGATCATGCGGCAACCGATGTCCAGGTCGAGGCCGTGGTCACTGCCGTCAAGGCGATGGGGTTGGTCGCTCAGCCTATCCCGGGGAGCGAGCGCACCGCCATCGGCGTCCTCGGCAACGAGGGTTATGTCGATGACAGCACGATCCGGGATCTTCCCGGAGTGCGCGAGGTCATCCATGTCAGCAAGCCTTATAAGCTGGTGTCGCGTGACTTTCACCCGGAATCGTCGGTGGTTGAGGTGGCCGGAGTGCGTTTCGGCAATGGCCAGCCGCTGGTCATCATCGCCGGCCCCTGCTCGGTAGAGAGTGAAGCGCAGATGCTGGCCGCCGCCCATCTGGTCAAGGCCGCCGGAGCGCACCTGCTGCGCGGCGGCGCGTTCAAGCCGCGCACCGGCCCGCACAGCTTCCAGGGGCTGGGCTACGAGGGGTTGAAATTCCTGCGCCAGGCCGGCGACGCCGCCGGGCTGCCGGTGATCACCGAGGTGATGCGCATCGAGCAGCTCGATACCGTGTGCCGCTACGCCGACGTCCTGCAGATCGGTGCCCGCAACATGCAGAACTTCGACCTGCTCAAGGAGGTTGGCAGGCGCAGCCACCCGGTGCTGCTCAAGCGCGGCATGAGCGCCACCATCGAGGAGTTTCTGTCGGCCGCCGAGTATATCCTGGCCGAGGGGAACCCGCGGGTGATCCTCTGCGAGCGGGGGATTCGCACCTTCGAGCGGGCCACCCGCAACACCCTCGACCTGTCGGTGGTGCCGCTGATCCGCGAAATGAGCCACCTGCCGATCGTCGTCGATCCGAGCCACGCCACCGGCAAGCGCAGCCTGGTGGCGCCCATGGCCAAGGCGGCGCTGGTGGTCGGTGCCCACGGCATCATGGTCGAGGTCCACCCCGACCCCGACAAGGCGCTGTGCGACGGAGCCCAGAGCCTGGACGGCCCGGGGTTCAGCCGGCTGATGGCGGAGTTGCAGACGCTGCAAAGAATCTTGTGAGGGTGAGGAGTGAGGAGTGAGGAGAACACCCGCCCTCCGGGCAGTGTTTAGAGGTTCCCCTCACCCTTTATGCCGTTGAGAGTTATCACGGTGATTTCGGGGCGGCAGTTCAGGCGTACCGGCAGGACGCTGGTGCCGATGCCGCGGGTGACGTAGAGCAGGGTGCCGTATTGCCCGACCTGGTAAAGCCCGGCGACGAAGCGCCCGGAGTAGCGTGGCAGATAGAGCGGCGGCAGCAGCGGCAGGCGCACCTGACCTCCGTGGGTGTGGCCGCACAGGATCAATCCGATGTAGCGCTCCAGCTGCTCGTGGGCAAAGGCCGGCACGTGGGAAAGGAGCAGGTTGAAACGGGCTGGATCGGCCTGCCCCTGCAGGCGGTTCAGCTGGTCACTCGATGAGGGGAAGTCGAGCCCAAGGAGCGAGAGCCGCTGGCCGTTGATCTCCAGGTCGGCCCGCTCGTTGATCAGCAGCCGCACCCCGGTGCCGAGGAAGTGCCGGCGCAGGTTCTCCCCCTCCAGGCGCGACCAGTACTCCCAGTTCCCTTGTACCGCGTACACCCCCTGGGGTGCCCGCAGCTGGTGGAGGAAGTCGAGCACGGCGCGGATATTGCGCTCTTCCTCCAGGTAGTCGCCGGTCAGCACGATCAGGTCGGCCGCGAGCCCGTTGACCAGGTCGACCACGTGCTGGAAGTAGCCGTCGAAGTTCTCGAGATGCAGGTCGCTGATCTGTACCAGACGCACCGGGCGGCCGTGTTGCCCGGTTGCCAGGGCCAGCTCTTCAACCCTCACGCCGTGCGGTTCGATCCACAGGGTGTCGGCCAAACCGGCGGTCGCCAGCCCGGCGGCGCCGAAGGCCAGAAAGCGCCGGCGGCTCAGGGTGCGGCGGCGGTCAGAGGTCAGCATGGTGGATGACCCGGGTGGGGGCAGCCAGCGGTTGCCTGAACCGGCATGAATGGTTTATTTTGGACAATATAGCCATGGACCGGTCGATTATACGAAGAGAGTCGACCAGAGGGAAAGGACAAAGCACATGCAGCAGCTGCAGCAGATCATCCCCGGCGTGGAGTGGGTCGGTGTCCGGCATCCGGACCTCAAGATCTTTGACGAAATCTTCCCGACCCACAACGGCACCACCTACAACGCCTACCTGGTGCGTGGCCGCGACAAGACCGCGCTGATCGACACGGTCAAGGAGCCGTTCACTGAGGAGTTTCTGGCCAAACTGGAGGCCGCGGGCGGGCTTGACCGGATCGACCTGGTGGTAATCAACCATACCGAGCCGGATCACTCCGGGGCCCTGCGCCACCTGCTGGCCCGGCGCCCCGACCTGCCGGTCTACTGCACCAAACCGGCGCAGAACTTCCTGACGCAGCTGCTCAACGCCCCGTTCAACGCCCAGGTGGTCAGCGACGGCCAGGAGATCGACCTCGGCGGGCGCACCCTGCGTCTCCTGCTCGCCCCCTACCTGCACTGGCCGGACACCATGTTCACCTACCTGGTCGAAGACGGCGTGCTCTTCCCGTGCGATGCCTTCGGCGCCCACTACTGCGCCCAGAAGCTGTTCGACGACGAAATCCCCGATTTCACCCAGGATTTCCTCTTTTACTTCGACTGCATCATGCGCCCCTTCAAGGACAAGGTGCGCGAGGCCGTGGCCAAGGTCGAGCAGCTGCCGCTGCAGCTGATCTGCCCCTCCCATGGGCCGATTCTCCGGCGCAATCCGCAGGCGGTGGTCGATACCTACCGGCGCCTTTCCGCCATGCCGCCGGCCAGCGCCAAACCCCGCGCCCTGATGCTGACCCTCTCCTCCCACGGCAACACCCGGCAGATGGCCGCGGCAGTGCGCGAAGGGGTGGAAAGCCGCGGTTTCGAGGTGTTGGAGATGCGCCTGTGCGACCTGCGCGACGGCGATCTGCGCGACGAACTGGAGCAGGCCGACCTGGTACTGGTCGGCACCGCCACCATCAACCGTGACGCCCCGCCGCAGGTATGGCATGCCCTGTCGCTCTTCTCCCTGGTGACGCCCAGGGCCAAGGTCGCCGCCGTGTTCGGTTCCTTTGGCTGGAGCGGCGAGGCGGTTAAGATGGTCGAGGAGCGCTTGCGCGGGCTGCGCTTCAAGCTGGCGGCGCCGGGCCTGACCCTGCGCTTCAAACCGACGGAAGAGGATCTCGTTGCTTGCCGGAAATTTGGGGAAGAGGCGGCCCAAGCGGTTACTTCATAAAAGACAATTGCCACCAAGACACCAAGACACCAAGAAAACCCAAAAGAATTTTTTGGTTAAAGGCTTGAACCGAAAAAAGATTCTCTTGGTGACTTGGTGTCTTGGTGTCTTGGTGGCCAGATCTGGATCCGCGTTTTTGTGAGAAATGTATCGCTCTTGATAGCAGTTCCGCTCTGAGAGCGAAAGGCTTCACGAATCCCCATGTTCTCCCCCACTGTTGCCAAAATCGCCGTGGCCGCGCCCCTCGACAAGCTGCTCAGCTACCGGATTCCCGAGGCGCTGCGCGGCACCCTGCAGGTCGGTCACCGGGTCAGGGTGCCCCTGGGCCGGCGCACGGCCGTCGGCTATGTCTTTGGTTTGGTGGTGGAGGAGACGGCGGGGCTCAAGGCGCTTCTGGAACTGCTTGACGAACAGCCGTTGTTCGGGGCCGGGCATGCGGCCTTCTACGAGCGGGCGGCGCGCTACTACGCTTACCCCCTCGGCGAGGCGATCCGCACCGCCCTGCCGGCCGGGCTCTCTGGCCGCGGCAATCCACCGGCCGTGCTGTACGAACCGTTCTATCGCGCGGGATCACTAGACGGAACCCCCGTCGGCTCGCTGCAGCGGGCCCTGCTCGGGTTTATCCGCGCCGCCGGCGGCGCGCCGCTGGGGATGTTGCGTCCCCACTTTGCGGCGCCCCACGCGGCCTTGCGCCGGTTGGTCGAGCAAGGCTTTCTGATCGTCGAGCAGGTCGAGCGCAGCCGCGACCCGCTGGCGGCCGAACCACTCTCCCCGCCGGAAGAGGTCCGGCTCGATCCCGCCCAGGCCCTGGCCGCGGAAAAGATCGGTGCGGCTCTTGCGAGCGGGGGCTTTGCCCCGTTTCTGCTGCACGGCGTCACCGGCAGCGGCAAGACCGAGGTCTACCTGCGGGCCATCGCCGAGGTGCTGGCGCGTGGCCGCCAGGCCCTGGTCCTGGTCCCGGAAATCGGTTTGACCCCGCAGTTGGTGGCGCGGTTCCGCAGCTGGTTCCAGGGGCGTGCGGTGCGCCTGGCGGTGCTTCATTCCGGGTTGGGGGAGGGAGAGCGCTACGACGCCTGGCGGGCGGCGGCGCGCGGCGACATCGACGTGGTCATCGGCGTGCGCTCGGCGGTCTTCGCGCCCCTTGACCGCCTCGGCCTGATCATCGTCGATGAAGAGCATGACGGCAGCTACAAGCAGGGAGAGGGCTTCCGCTACCATGCCCGCGACCTGGCCCTGCTGCGTGGCCAGCTGGAGGAGGCCGCCGTGGTGCTCGGCAGCGCCACCCCGGCGCTGACCAGCTACCAGCGCAGCCGCGACGGCCAGCTGACCTGCCTGGAACTGCCGGGGCGGGTTGCCGGCCGGCCACTCCCCGCGGTCGAAGTGGTCGATCTCAGTGGCTGCGCCGACGCCGGCATCCTCAGCCTGCCGCTGCAGGAAGCGCTGGCGGCGACGCTGGCGGCCGGCGAGCAGGCGCTGCTGCTGCTCAACCGGCGCGGCTATGCGCCGTTCCTGCTCTGCCGCGATTGCGGGAAAAGCTGTCGCTGCCCGAACTGCGAGATCACCCTGACCTACTCGCGGGTCGAGCGAGCGGTGCGCTGCCACTACTGCGACCATCGCGAAACCCCGCCGGACACCTGTCCGCGCTGCGGCGGCATCAATTTCCTCCCCGAGGGCGCCGGCACGGAACGGCTTGAAGAGACGCTGCAGGCGCTCTTCCCGCAGGCGCGCATCGCCCGCATGGACCGCGACACCACCACTCGCAAGGGGGCCCACGGCCGGCTGGTGGCCGGGATGACGACCGGGGCCTTCGACATCCTCATCGGCACGCAGATGATCGCCAAGGGCCACGATTTCAGCGCGGTCACCCTGGTCGGCGTGATCAACGCCGACAGCGCCCTCAACCTCCCTGATTTCCGCAGCGCCGAGCGGGTCTTCGCCCTGCTCAGCCAGGCCGCCGGCCGGGCCGGCCGGGGCGAGCGGGCCGGCCGGGTGCTGATCCAGACCTACACCCCCGACCATTACGCCCTCGCCTTCGTCGCCCGCCACGACTATCACGGTTTCGCCGCCGTCGAGCTGCCGCAGCGCCAGGCCCTCGGTTACCCGCCCTTCGGCCACCTGGTCAACCTGGTGCTCTCGGGCAACGACGCGGTCCAGGTTGCCGCTGCTGCCGAGCAACTGGCCGGGGCCCTCAACCGGCAGCGCGGCGAAGTGGAAGTGCTCGGACCGGCCCCCTGCCTGCTGCAGAAGTTGCGCGGCCGCCGTCGGGTGCAGCTCCTGCTCAAGGCTGCCCAGCGCCCGGCCCTGAGGCGGTTGCTCGACCGGGTGGCCGCCGGCAGCCGCCTGCCGGGGGGGGTGACGTTGACGGTGGATGTGGATCCGATGGATATGATGTGAAGCCAGTGCTGAGCACTCAGCACTCAGGATTGTCTTGCCAATTGACCGCCTCCCGGCAGAAACGTTAAAGTCTCCGGCATGTTGATGCATGGTCTGAAATTGTTCCTGCTCGGTCTGGCGATCGTCCTGATCGGCGGTTGCTCCAGATTTGTCTGCCCGGAGTGTCCGCCCCCCTGCCCGCCGCCCCCGCCGCCACGCCCGGACATGGCCCTGCCGGAGCTGGTCGAGAGGCTGCTGCCGGAACCGGCCAAACCGCCGCCGCTGCCCACCGTGCCGCCGGGTCTGGTGCCGGCGGCGTGGAGCGAGGTTGAGGGGTGGGGTGAGGACGATCCCAGCCTGGCCCTCGGCGCTTTCCTGAAAAGCTGCACGCCGCTGCGCCTGCGCCCGCAATGGCAGGCCGTCTGCGCGGAGGCCGCCACCCTCGACAATCTCTCCGAAGCGCGGGTGCGGGCCTTTTTCGAAGGCCGCTTCGTCCCCCACCGGGTCGTCAAACCCGAGGGTGACCCGGTCGGGCTGGCCACCGGGTACTACGTTCCCGATCTGCGCGGCAGCCGGCAACCGTCCCCGGCTTACCCGTGGCCTCTCTATCGCCGTCCCGACGACCTGCTGGTGATCGACCTGCGCGAGGTCTACCCGGATCTCGGCAACTACCGCCTGCGCGGCCGGTTGATCGAGAACCGCGTGCGCCCCTACTGGGACCGGTCGGCGATCGAGGGGGCGGCCCGGCCGCTGGCCGGGAAGGAGCTGTTCTGGGTTGATGACCCGGTGGAGCTGTTCTTCCTGCAGATCCAGGGCTCCGGGCGCATCCTTTTCGAGGACGGCAGCCGGGTGATGGTCAACTACGCCGAGCAGAACGGCCACCCCTACCGCTCGGTCAGCAAGTGGCTGATCGACCATGGGGCGATGACCCGCGACCAGATGTCGATGCAGAACATCAAGGCCTGGGCACGGGACAACCCGGTCCAAGTCAACGACCTGCTCAACACCAACCCGAGCTACGTGTTCTTCCGCGAGTTGCCGGGCGATGCCGAAAGCCCCCCCGGGGCCCTCGGCGTGCCACTCACCTCCGGGCGCAGTTTGGCCGTAGACCCGAGCTACATCCCGCTGGGGACCCCGGTGTTCGTGGCGACGACCTGGCCGAACACGGATCAGCCGCTCTACCGGCTGATGATGGCCCAGGACACCGGCGGGGCAATCAAGGGGCCGGTGCGGGCCGACTTCTTCTGGGGGATGGGCGATACCGCCGGCGCTCAGGCCGGACGGATGAAACAGCCGCTGCGGATGTGGGTGCTGCTCCCCGTCGAGGAGAAACAGCCATGAAAAACTGTTGCGGAGACCGGCTGCGGCGTTGCGCGGTGCTCGCCCCCTCGCTTATCCTTACGGATAGGTCTCGGGTTCTGCGCTCCGTGCGCCTTGCATCCGGCCTTCCTCGCGACGTTTTTCATTTGCCTGTTTTGATGGTCTGCATTTTGTTCTGGCTGACGCTGGCCCTGCCTGCGGCCGCGGCCGTTGCCCCGGAAGCGGGGATGTTGCTGGTTGCCCGCCCGGAACTGCCCGACCCCCGCTTCCGTGAAGCCGTGATCCTGCTGGTGCAGCATGGCCCCGAGGGGAGCGTCGGGTTGATCCTCAACCGGCCCAGCCGCCTGACGCTGGCCGAGGTGTTGACGGAACTGCCGGCCGCGCCCGGAGCGGGGGAGGTTCTTTCTTATGGCGGCCCGGTGGCGCCACGGGCTTTCATGGTGCTGGTCCAGGTCCGGGGGGAGCCGCCAGAACCATCCCAGAAGGTGCTGGGGAATGTCTATCTGACCGGCACCGGGCAGTTCGCGGACTGGTTCGAAAAAAACCGCGCGCAAGCTACCTATCGAGTCTTTGCGGGGTACGGCGGATGGTCGCCGGGGCAACTGGAGAAGGAGATGATCCGCGGTGACTGGCAGCTTCTGCCGGTGGACGAGCGGATGCTGTTCGCTGAAGACATGACGGGTCTCTGGCAGGCTCTGTCCACGAAATAAAGTTTCAGTCCCTTCCCGTCGAGGGGGGGCTGAACGGGCCACTCGGAACACCAGCAGGCCGCTGCCGAAAAGCAGCGGCCTGCTGGTTGATGCACGAAGAAGCTGCTTGGCCGTCCGTGCCATCGACATCATCCGATAGGCTGAGGAGAAGGGAGCCGGTTAAGGATGCGCCAGGATCCACTCGCGCCACTGCGCTTCCCAGGCGGTCACGCTCAGGCCGCGGTCGGCGACAAAGGTCTCGAAGGCTGTGCGGGTGCGGTCGGTGACGGTGGCCCACCAGCGGGGCTCGTCGTAAACCGACGGCGGGGGGGGGTGTGAGGGCCAGCCGCGGCGGGCCTCATCGATCAAGGCTTTCAGCCATTCGCGGCCGCCGGCGGCCCAGGGGGGTGGGGCTTCCTGCATGAGGGCGTAGATCATCCCCCAGGCAATCGCATAGTCGAGGGAGGTGAACGGTTCGCTGTCGCGTCTGGCAAGGATGGTCGCGAGGGTTGGGACCTTGTCCCGGCGCAGAGCGGTCTGCAACTCATTGAGGCGGGCCGGGTCGGCGCGCCCGGACTGCAGGAGATCGGGGGTGATGAAGGCGGCCTCGTAATAGCTGGCCAGCCCCTCGTTGAGCCACAGGGGGAGGGTCAGGCGCGGCGGGGTGGTCGCCGGCCGGCCAGGTTCACGATAACCGGCGCCGAGGTGGATGAACTGGTGGGTTCCTTCGTGGAGCAGGGTCCGGTAAGGATGGCCCGGTTCGCTGCCGCTACAGGCGACGTGAATGGCCGGGACCGGACCCGGCAGGTAGAGGCCGGTAGCATGGGTGGTCAGCTTCTGGCTGGTCAGTACCCGGACCAGGTCGGCGGGGTCGCAGTGCAGGTGCACCTCGAGGGGTAGGGAGAGCGGATCGGGGACGCCGAGCAGCGGCGTCCACAGAACCGCGGCGCGTTCCATGAAGCGGTCAATTTCATGAGCGGCGGGTTTGCCGGCATCGGTGCGGACCCGGTAGCGCAAGGATTGGACGGTTTCCTCGCCGGCCGTTGGGGGGGCACATGTCTCTGGGCAGGTGTCGAGGCCGTAGTGGGGGCGGGCGCAACCAGTAACCGCCAGCAGCAGAAGTGGCGCCAGGGCGATCCTGAACATGGTCAATGTCCCGCCTGTTCCAGGAGCTTGAGCAGTTGGTTGACCACCCGGTCGATCCTCTCCTGGTCGTGTTCGAGGACGTTGAGGAAGCGCAGGCCGGCCGGTTGGGAGCCGTCCGCTTCGGGATTGCCGGTCCAGACGACCTCGGCCATGGCGCAGACGATCCCCCCCTTGTCACCGATGGAGAGAAAAATCAGAAAGAGTTCCGCGGTGTTCACCGGCGCCTTGACCGGCAGGCGTAGACCGCCGCCAGCCAGGTTGATCGGGTACTTCTGGAACTCGGTCAGTTTGGCGGCCGACACCCCCTCCTGCAGCTGCTTGAGATTGTCCTCCCAGGCCTTGCGCATCTCGGCAAGATTGCTTGTGGTGCGCCTGAGGCCGACCCAGGCGGTGACATCGACCCGGCGGTACTGGCGGCGGGAGATAAACTCGAGATTCCCCTCGAACTGCAGGCGGATGTCGCGGCCGCTGGTCCGTTCCTGGAAGCTGGCCTGCAGGCGCAACCCCATCCCTTTGTTGTCGCAGAGCAGTTCGAAGCGCATCCCCGGTTCGAAGGGGTAGTCGTTGGCGGCATCCGACCCATAGGGGAGGGAGAAGTCGACGTGGTTCACCCCGGTTCCGGTCACATAGCCGGTTATGGTGTCCAGGGCGGTCCGCTGCCCTTCGGCGAAGAGCTGCTTCAGAAAGGTTTTTTGACCTGTCGGGAAGTATCTGCCGTAAGACATTTCAGCTAACGAGCTCGCCTTCGACCGGGGTGCGGCGTTGGCTGCGTCGGGGCGCTCCTCGACGTACCTCCAGTACGTCTGCGTCGGCCCCTCCTTGCCGCCTTGCCCGCCGGCCGAAATCGAACTCTCCTCCCACTGTTGCTGTGGATAATTCGGTCAAGTTTCTCACCCGCACAGCACCTCCTCGATGACCGCGGCGATCTCTTCTTGAGTGCTCCCGCCGCAGGGGATGGTCAGTTCGGCGTATTGCCGGTAAAGCGGTGTGCGCTGTGCATAGAGATTGGCAAAGGTCTCGCCGGGGTCGATGACCAGTCCCCGGCTGTCCATGTTGCGCACCCGGCGTTGCAGTTCATCGAGAGGCAGGTCGAGATAGACCACCCTCCCGAGTCGCCGTAGGTGGGCCATGGCCGGTTCGCTGTAGACCACCGAGCCGCCGGTGGCGACCACCGTGCGCTGCGGGGCCAGGTGGCACACCACCCGTTCCTCCAGAGCCTTGAAGGCGGTGAGACCGTGATGGGCGATAATCTGCTGCAAACGGCTGTGCGCCTCGCCCTGCATGAGCAGGTCGGTGTCGACGAACTGGTAGCCAAGTCGTTTGGCCAACAGCACGCCGATGCTGCTCTTCCCCGCACCGGGCATGCCGATGAGGACGATGTTGTCCGGGCAGTCTGTTCGCATCAGGCGGCCGCTGAAAAACGCCCATCTGCGGCGTTGACCTTGATCTCGTCGCTGCAGCGTACCATCAAGGTACGCCTCACTCCTCGCTCTGCGGTCGCCTGGCATCCGGGCATTTTTGATCGGCCGAGGAACACTGCCGCTAAATATCGGCGATCCGCAGCACGATCTTGCCGAAGTGCCGGTCTTCCTCCATCATCCGGTGTGCCTCTGCCACCTGGTCGATGGGGAACACCTTCTCGATGAGCGGCACGATGGTGCGGTCGGCGAACTTCGGCAGGGCGGTTCTGGTGAACTCCTCGACGATGGCCGCCTTGTCCTTGACCGGCCGCGAGCGCAGCACCGAGCCGATGATTTGCTGGCGCTTGACCATCATCAGCGCCAGGTTGAGCTCGGCCTTGATACCACTGATCACGCCGATCAGCACCAGGCGTCCGGCGTAACCCAGCGAGTTCATGTTCGGGGCGAGGTACTTGGCGCCAACGTGGTCGAGGATGACGTCGGCCCCCTTCTTGTTGGTGAACTCCTTGACCGCCTCGGCGAAGTCCGGGGTGGCGGTGAAGTCGATGACCAGATCGGCGCCGAGTTGCTTCACCCGGTCGAGCTTCGAGGGGTGGGCGGTGACGATGATCTTGACGTTGGGGGTGAGCGCTTTGCACAGCTGGATCGCCGCGGTGTTCACGCCGCCGCCGCCGCCGTGCAGGATCACAGTGTTGCCGTCCTTGAGACCGCCGATCATGAAGACGTTGAGAAAGGCGGTGATGTACGATTCGCAAACGCAGGCCGCCTCATTGAAGTTCATGCTCTCAGGGATGCGCATCAGGTGGCTGGCGTAGGCGACGGCGAACTCGGCGCAGGCGCCGCCGCCGACCAGGGAGATGACCCGGTCGCCGACCGCCCAGCCGGTCACGCCGGGGCCGAGCTCGCTGATGACGCCGGCCACTTCCAGCCCGAGAATCTCGGAATCGCCCGGCGGCGGCGGGTATTTCCCCTCGCGCTGCACCAGGTCGGGGCGGTTGATGGTGGTCGCCGCGACCTTGACCAGCACCTGCCCCTCGCCTGGCTTGGGCGTTTCGACCTCACCGATCTTCAGTACTTCCAGTCCGCCGAAACCGTCCATCAGCACAGCTTTCATTGTCATTCTCCTATCGTTGAAGAGTGTTCTTTCGCGTGTAGAAAAACCTTTATAGCGGGTGAAGCCGGATGATGCAAAGATCAAAATGCCAATTTGACGCAGAGGCGCAGAGACGCAGAGAAAAACCGGGGACAAGGTCAAGAAACAAGGATCCTTCCCGGGATTTCCCCTTTATAAGTTTCTCCTCTGCGCCTCAGCGTCTCTGCGTCAAGATTTGGTTTTATCTCCCCCCTCCGGCTCCCGCACGAAGCGGTACCCCCTTCCGCGCACGGTCTGGAAGTGCCTGGGGTTGGCCGGATCGGTCTCGAAATGCTTGCGCAGCCGGACCACGAAGTTGTCGAGGGTGCGGGTTTCGGTGTCGGCGGCCATCCCCCAGACCTGCTCCAGCAGCTCCGAGCGCGACAGCACCCGTCCCTCGGCGGCGAGGAAGGCGGCGAGCATGCGCCCCTCGAGCTCGGTCAGGGTGACCGCCCCGCGTGGGGTCTCGGCGGCGAGTTCCGCCAGGTTGACGCGGTTGGCGCCGAAGACGGCGGTTTCACCGGTTTGCGGCGGGCGGTACCATTGCGAGCGGCGCAGCATCCCCTTGACCCGCAGCAGGAACTCGCCGAGGCTGAACGGCTTGGTCAGGTAGTCGTCAGCGCCAGCGTGCAGGCCATCGACCCGGTGCTGCTCCTCGCCGAGGGCGGTCAGGATCAGGATCGGCAGGCGCTTGTCCTGGCGGCGCATCTGCCGGCAGATGTCGATGCCGTGGCTGTCCGGCAGCATCAGGTCGAGGATCACCAGGTCGCAGCGCTCGCCGGCGAAATTGACCAGGGCGGCGGCGCCGGTGGCGGCGTGGGTGACCCGGTAGCCTTCCAGTTCCAGGTTGAAGAGGAGGGCCTGGGCGATGTTGGCCTCGTCCTCGACCAGGAGGATGTGCGGGCGGTTCATGGCAGCTCCTCCGCAGGGGCGGGCTGGCAGAGCGGCAGGGTGACGTGGAAGGTGGTCCCCTCGCCGGCGCCGGCGCTTTCGACACCGATCCGGCCGCCATGCCGTTCGATGTTGGCGCGCACGATGAAGAGTCCCAGGCCGGAGCCGCGGATGTTTTCGTTCTTGCGGCGCACCCGGTAGAACATCTTGAAGATCTTGCGCTGGTCGCGCGGCTCGATGCCGCGACCGCAATCGATGATGTCAAGCAGACAGCGGTCGCCCTTGCCGCGCAAGCGCACGGTTATGTCCGGCGGCCCATCGGAGTAGAGGACAGCGTTTTCGAGCAGGTTGCGGAAGACCGTCTCCATGGCGTCGCGGTCAATCATGGCGTGCAGCCCCGGCGCGATCTCCAGATTCAGCTTGCCGGCGCGCGGCAGGGTGAACTGGCGCTGCCGGAAGTAGCGCTCGACGAACTCCGAGAAATCGAGGCGCTGCGGGTTGAGCGCCCAGTTCTTCTGATCCACCCGGCTGGCCGAGAGGAGGTTGTCGATCAGGCCGTTGAGGCGCGCGGCATCGCCCATCATGGTTTCGAGGAAGGCCGCCAGCCGCTCGGGCGGCGGTTGGTGGCGGCGGATCGTCTCGATGTGCAGCTGCAGGGAGGCCAGCGGCGACTTGAGCTCGTGGGTGACCTGGGAGATGAACAGCCTCTGCTCGCGCAGCAGCGCGGCCTGGCGCGACCAGAAGAGGAAGATCACGTAGACCCCAACGAGGATCGCCACCAGCAGCACCAACCCTTCGACCAGGATCACCCAGTCCGGGCCCTGGTTGAGCAGCTCCGGGCTGTACTTCTCGGCAATCGCCCGCAATTCGCGGTGCCGGCCGAGGAACCAGTAGAGCCAGCCGACCACCACGACGATCCATGCCAGCTGGATGCCGATGAAGGCGAAGAGGGGATTGATCAGAGACCGGAACCAGCGCATCCTTCTTCTTTAACACCTCGACAGTCAGGCGGCAAGAGGGAAAGGTCACGGTTTTTACACAACTATTACATTCCGCTTCGGCCAGTCCTGCTATGCTTGGCCCTATATGAGCAAAGCACCGTGGCTGCGCGGGTGGCCGCGACGACAGGAGCAAAAATTATGAAAATCGGCAAGTACGAAGTCCCTTATCCGTTGATCCAGGGTGGCATGGGCGTGCGTATCTCCGGCGGCAGCCTGGCCGGGCACGTGGCCAAATGCGGTGGGGTCGGCCTGGTGGCGACCCCGGGACTCGGACTGAATACCCCGCGTTACGACGGCAACAACTATTTTGCCGCCCAGCCGCTGGCGCTCAAGGACGAATTGCGCAAGGCCCGCGCGATCGCGCCGCACGGGGTGATCGGCACCAACTGCATGGTGGCCATCACCGACTACGCCGAGATGGTGCGGGCTTCCTGCGAGGGTGGTGCCCAGGTGATCGTCAGCGGCGCCGGCCTGCCGCTCAACCTCCCCGAACTGACCGCCGAGTGGCCGGACGTGGCGCTGGTGCCGATCGCCTCCTCGGTGAAGGCCGCCGAACTGGTCGCCCGCACGTGGAACAAGCGCTACAAGCGGCTCCCCGATGCCGTGGTGGTCGAGGATCCCGACACGGCCGGCGGCCATCTCGGCGAGAAGCTGGAGAACATCGGCACCGGCCAATACGACCAGTACGCCACCGTGCGCGGCGTCAAGGCCTACTTCCGCGAGGAGTTCGGCGCCGACATCCCGGTGATCGCCGCCGGCGGCGTGTGGGACCGCAAGGACCTTGAGTACGCCCTGGCTCAGGGGGCTGACGGTGTGCAGATGGCCAGCCGCTTCGTCTGCACCGAGGAGTGCGATGCCGCGCCGGAGTTCAAGCAGGCCTACCTCGACTGCCGCAAGGAGGACATCGGCCTGATGATGAGCCCGGCCGGCCTCCCGGGCCGCGCCCTGATCGCCAACCTCGATGGCATCCGCGCCCGCGACCTGCAGATGACTCCGGGGTGCCCGACCGGCTGCCTGAAGAAGTGCACCTACAAGAGCGAACAGGAGCGCTTCTGCATCGTCCATGCCCTCGACCGCGCCCAGCGCGGCGACGTGGAGACCGGCCTGATCTTCTGCGGCACCAATGCCTGGCGGGCGGAGCGGATTGAGACGGTCGCGGAGATCTTCGCCGAACTGTTCGGGGCGCAGGCCGGGGTGGTGAACGGCTGATGCCCGTGAGGGTTGAGGCGTGGCTGCGCGCTGAAGCGCCACGGCGCGCAAGCGTGAGGAGCGAGGAGAAAAAACCAAGTGCAATAGCCGGGCGGCCAAAGGGTCGCCCGGTTTTTTGTCCGGAGATGCTTGGCAAGCGGCCGAGGGCCTGCTAAAAAGGATCGACACGGTTGCTCCCGGTGGCCGTGATCCACTGTCCGGAGGCCGCGCATGCCGTCCACGCCGCCACAGATACCGCCAGAAAACGCCCCCCCAGCCGATAGCTATCCCGGCATCTGGGCTTTGTGCAGCACGCTCGCCCAGTCGCACGCCTCCGACCTGCTGCTGGTCCCGGGGGTAGCGCCGAGCATCAAGCGGCACAACGAAGTGGTGCGGCTCAACGGCCCGTTTCTCACCCCGCAGCAGACCACGGCCTATGCCCGGGAGCTGATGACCGATGCCCAGTGGTCGCAGTTCTGCAAGGACAAGGAGCTGGATTTCGCCATCACCCGCCCCGAAAACGGGCGCTTCCGCATCAACATCTACCGCCAGCGTGGCAGTATCTCCATCACCATCCGCCACATTATCGAGGAGATCCCGTCGCTCTCTGCCCTGGGGCTCCCCGAGTGGCTGGAGAGCTTTGCCCTGAAGTCACAGGGGCTGATCCTGGTGACCGGGCCCAACGGCCACGGCAAGACCACCACCCTGGCGGCGATGGTCGATGTCATCAACTCGAAGCGGCGGCGCAACATCATCACCATCGAGGACCCGATCGAGTACCTGCATCGCCACAAGGAAAGCAATGTCAACCAGCGCGAAGTCGGGCTCGACACGCTCAGCTTCCATGAGGGGTTGCGCCATATCTTCCGCGAGGCGCCCGACGTGATCATGATCGGCGAGATGCGCGATCGCGAGAGTATCTCCATCGCCCTGGAGGCCGCCGACACCGGCCACCTGGTGATGAGCAGCATGCACGCCAACAACGCGGTACTGGCGATCAACCGCATCGTCGACGTCTTTCCCGCCGAAAACCAGCAGCAGGTCCGCGTGCAGTTGGCCGACAACCTGCTGCTGGTCCTCAACCAGCGCCTGGTCGAGCGCAAGGAAGGCCAGGGGCGGGTGCTGGCCTTTGAGAGGCTGACCAACAGCTACCGGGTTACCAACCTGATCCGCGAGGGGAAGGAGCACCAGATCCGCGCCCAGCTGCAGAGCGGTTCCGAGGAGTTCACCTCCCTGGATGCCCATCTGGCCCAGTTGGTGCGCGGCGGCAAGGTTACCCGCGAGAACGCCCTGCACTACTGCCAGGACAGCAAGGTGTTGCAGGAGTTACTCGCCCGGCCCACTCGCTAGCCCGCATCTGAAGGTGTTGCACCTTGCCAGGGGCGCGCGGCGTGGTGTATAAAGAGAAATTGGGTCCGGCCAGGCCGCTGGACCCATTCTTTTCGACTCCAGGGAGACTTCATGACGGCTGCCAACCCCGAGTTCATCCCCAAGTGGATTGCCTGGGAAACCACCCAGCGCTGCAATCTCAACTGCGTGCACTGTCGCTGCTCCTCGGACATGAACGCCGCCATCGGCGATTTCAATACCGAGGAAGCCTTCAAGCTGATCGATGACATCTGCGAAGTCAGCAAGCCGGTCATGGTCCTCTCCGGCGGCGAGCCGCTGCTGCGCGCCGACATCTTCGACATCGCCAACTATGGGACGTCGAAGGGGCTGCGCATGTGCATGGCCACCAACGGCACGCTGATCACCGACGACGTCTGCGCCAAGATGAAAGAGGCCGACATCAAGATGGTCTCCCTGTCGCTGGACGGCTCCAATGCCGAGGTGCACGACAACTTCCGCGCCTGCCCCGGCGCTTTCGACGGGGTGGTGCGCGCCGCCGAAACGCTCAAGCGCAACGGCATCAAGTTCCTGATCAACTCATCTTTCACCAAGCGCAACCAGCATGACATCGGCGCTACCTTCCACGTTGCCAAAGGGTTGGGGGCGACCGCCTGGTACCTGTTCATGATCGTCCCCACCGGGCGCGGCGAGGAGATCATGAACGAGCTGATCTCCAAGGAAGACTACGAGGAGATCCTCAAGTGGCACTTCCACCAGGAGCGCGAGGAGGACGATATCCTCATGCGCCCGACCTGCGCGCCGCACTACTACCGGGTGGTGCCGCAGATGGCCAAGAGCGAGGGGGTCGACTTCCAGCGCCGCTCGCTGACCTTCTCCACCGGCGGCGGCAAGGGGTGCATCGCCGCCCAGACCATCTGCCTGATCGACTGCTTTGGCAATCTCAAGCCGTGCTCCTACTTCCACTCCTCGGTCGGCAACGTCAAGCAGGTGCCGTTCCGGGAGCTGTGGTTCAACTCCAAGGTGTTCAACGACCTGCGCGACTTCAAGAAGTACAAGGGGAAATGCGGGGAGTGTGAGTTCATCAACGTCTGCGGCGGTTGCCGGGCACGGGCCGACGCGGTCTACGGCGACTACATGGAAGAAGAGCCGTTCTGCAGCTACCTTCCGGGACGTACTTTGAAACGGATGGAGAAAGAAGCGGCGGAGCTTGCACCGAAATCGTAGGGGCGTGATTCACCGCGACGCAATGAATTGCGCCCCTACGTTAAACCATTCTGTTCTGGAGGCAATAAATGTCCGATTATCCCTTCCTTAAAGCCTGCCGCGGCGAGGCGACCGAATTCACCCCGGTATGGCTGATGCGCCAGGCCGGCCGCTACCTGCCGCAGTATATGGCGGTGCGCAGCAAGTGCACCTTCCTCGAGTTGTGCAAGACCCCTGAGCTGGCTGCCGAAGTGACGATCCAGCCGATCGACTACCTTGGCGCCGACGCGGCGATTCTCTTCTCCGACATTCTCACCCCGGTCGAACCAATGGGGCTCAAGCTCGACTTCGTGCCGGGGCCGGTGTTCGAGTCGCCGGTGCGCACCATGGCCGACGTCAACGCGCTGATCGTCCCCGACCCCGAGGAAGGGGTGCCGTACGTGATGGAGACGATCCGCATCCTGCGCCGCGCCTTCGAGGGCCGCGTGCCGCTGATCGGTTTCGGCGGGGCGCCCTTCACCCTGGCCTGCTACATGGTCGAGGGGAAGGGGAGCAAGGATTTCGCCCATATCAAGAAGATGATGTACGCCGCCCCCGAGGTCTACGCGGCGCTGATGGACAAGATCACCGAGATGAGTCGGCTCTACCTGAATGCCCAGATCAAGGCCGGCGCCCAGACGATCCAGATCTTCGACACCTGGGGGGGGATCGTCTCGCCGAGCGACTACGAGAAATACATTCTCCCTTACACTACCCGCCTGATCGAGGGACTCGACCGCAGCGTGCCGGTGATTCACTTCGTCAAGGGGGCGGGGACGATGCTCGACCTGGTCAAGCGCGCCGGCTCTGACGTGGTCGGCCTCGACTGGCACGTCAACCTCGGCGCGGCGCGTGATACCCTCGGGCCGAAAATCGGCGTGCAGGGGAATCTCGACCCGACCGTGCTCTACGCGCCGCACGCGCACATCGAGCGCGAGGTCAAGCGGATCCTTGACGAGAACGCCGCCCGCCCGGGGCACATCTTCAACCTCGGCCATGGCATCCTCCCCAACGTCCCGCCGGAGAACGCCAAGTTCATGGTCGAGTGCGTGCATCGTCTCTCGGGCCGATGAAAAACGCCCACCTGCGGCGTTGCCCTTGACTTCGCCGCGGCGACGTACCTTTGGGTACGCCTCGCTTCTCAGTCGGCGGGCGCCTTGCACCTGGGCATTTTTGCTCGGCCCGGCACCGGTCATCATTGGGTTTTGAAGATAGTCTATGAATCCTGACAAGCCTATCGGCCTCGTGGTCCTCAACATGGGCGGACCGGACTCGCTGAAGGCGGTCCGCCCGTTCCTTTACCAGCTTTTTTCCGACCGCGAACTGATCCAGTTGCCGGCCGGGGCCCTGCTCCAGAAACCCTTTGCTTTTCTGATCAGCCGATTGCGGGCGCCGAAGGTGCGCCTCAACTACGCGCAGATTGGCGGCAAGTCGCCTCAGCTGGAGTGGACCACCCGCCAGGTGGAAGGTGTGGCGCGCGAACTCGGTCCGCAGTTCCGGCCCTATGTCGCCATGCGCTACTGGACGCCACGCGCCGACGAGACCGTCAAGCGGATGCGTGCCGACGGCATCGAGCGGGCGGTGGTGCTCTCCCTCTATCCGCACTACACTGATGCCACCACCGGCAGCAGCCTCAACGACTTCGCCCGGGCGGTGGCAAAGTACCATCCGCAGCTGCGCTACACGGTGATCCGCGACTGGTACGCTTGGCCCGACTACCTCGATGCGCTGGCCAACCGGGTGCGCGAGGGGCTTTCGATGTTCCACGAGATGGCCCGCGACGAAGTGGCGGTCCTCTTTTCCGCCCACGCCCTGCCGCAGAAATTCATCGATCGCGGCGACCCGTATCTCGAGCATGTCCAGGCAACGGTGCAGGGGGTGATGGCGCGCCTCGGCCGGCATTCATGCCACCTCGGGTTCCAGAGCCGCAGCGGGCCAGTGCTGTGGATGGAACCGGATACCGTGGTCGTGATCGACCGGCTCGCGGCAGAAGAGGTGCCGGGGGTGCTGATCGTGCCGGTTTCCTTCGTCTCGGATCACATCGAGACGCTGCAGGAAATCGATTTCGAGTACCGCATGCACGCCGAAAAGGTCGGCATCCCGCGCTTCGAACGGGCGCCGTCGCTCAACGACCACGCCGATTTCATCGAGGCATTGGCGAATCTGGTGAGAAAGCACCTGGAGGAACAATGACCATCTGCTCAATCTGCAGCGGTGCCTTCGACCCAGCCAGCCTGTCACTTGCCGACCCGGCCGTCGAAGTCGGTTTCATCCTGGCCCAGGAGAAGTACGGTGACGCCGGTACGGTCTGCTCCCCGTGCCTGGCCAGTCGCGGGCGGTTGGCGATGATGTATGATCCGGACCTGCAGTACTGAGCTCCACTGCCTAAGATCTTGCGGTTCCTCCCCCGGGAAATGCGGCCGTCGTCGCCCGCTTGAAAAGCTTACCAAACTCGTTATGATTTAATAAATGATGCGCAACGTACTTGAAAAGATCGGTTTAGAAACCCTCTGGTTCCTGGCGTCGGCTGGGCGAATGGGGTTGTTCCTTGCCCGCACCCTGTCCAGCCTCTTCGCCAAACCGTTCAAGATCTACCCGGTGGTTCGGCAGATTCACTTCATCGGGGCCCGCTCGGTCTTCGTCATCCTCTTCACCGGCGTCTTCACCGGCATGGTGCTGGGGTTGCAGGGCTACTACTCCCTGCGCAAGTTCGGCTCCGAGGGGTTTCTCGGCTCGGCGGTGGCGCTCAGCCTGGTCCGGGAACTCGGCCCGGTGCTGACCGCGCTGATGGTCATCGGCCGGGCCGGCTCGGCGATGTGCGCGGAAGTCGGCATCATGCGCAATTCGGAACAGATCGATGCTCTCGAGTGCATGGCGGTCGATCCTTACCGCTACCTGATCGTTCCCAAGCTGCTGGCCGGGATCATCGTGCTGCCGCTGCTGACCGCGATTTTTGACGTGGTCGGCATCGGCGGCGGTTACCTTGTCGGGGTTGGACTGTTCGGCGTCAACGAAGGGGCTTTCTTTCAGGGCATGTACGCGAGCGTTGTCTGGGCGGACGTGGAAATGGGCCTGGTCAAGTCACTGGTGTTCGGCCTCCTGTTGGTGTGGATCTGCACCTGCAAGGGGTTCTTTCTGCACCTCGAGCACTCCGGCGGGTTCGGCGCCGAAGGGGTCAGTCGCACCACCACCGATGCCGTGGTGCTTTCTTCGGTCAGTGTGCTGGTCTGGGATTACCTGATCAGCGCGCTGATGTTGTGAGCCAAGGACCGTCATGACCGACCAGCTTGAAACCAAAGGGACGGAGACCCCGCAGGTCGTTGTCGAACTGCTCGGGGTGAAGAAGCGCTACGGCCGTCAATTGGTGCTGCGTGGCATCGACCTGACGGTGCGTGCCGGAAGGACGCTGGTGATTGTCGGGGCCAGCGGGCAGGGCAAGAGCGTGATCATCAAGCACATGCTCGGCCTGGTCCACCCCGACCACGGTACGGTCAAGGTGTTCGGCCGGGATCTCAGCAGATTGAACCGCCGCGAACTCGACCAGGTTCGTGGTGACTTCGGGGTGCTTTTCCAGAATGCGGCGTTGTTCGACTCGATGACCGTGTTCGACAATGTCGCGCTGCCGTTACGGGAGCGGACGCGCTTGAGCGAGGATGAAATCCGCGACAATATCATGGAAAAACTGGCATTGATGGACATGGTGAAGGCCATCGACAAGTTCCCGGCACAGTTGAGCGGTGGCATGCGCAAGCGGGTCGGGCTGGCCCGGGCCCTGGTGCTCAACCCGAAGATCGTCTTTTTTGACGAGCCGACCACCGGTCTCGACGTCAACAAGAGCAACGAGATCTACCGCCTGTTCTACCGTTCCCAGCAGCAACTCGGCTACACGGCTGTGATCGTCAGCCACGATGTGCCGAAGATCTTCAAGCTGGCCGATGAAGTCGCCCTGCTGGACGATGGGGTCATCCAGGGCTGCATGTCCCCGGAAGACTTCCAGCTTTCCGAGCAGCCGCTGATCAAGGCGTTTGTCGCGGAGACCATGGGCCACCTCTATTCAAGCGACGAGGAGGACGACATTTATGCGCAAGCTCAATCTTGAAATAGCGGTTGGCCTGTTCATGGTCGCCGGCTTTTTGTGCTTTGCCTGGCTCTCGGTCAAACTCGGCGATGTTGATCTGTTCGGTCCGCCAACCTATGCGATCGTGGCCAACTTCGGCTCGGTTTCCGGGCTCAAGCCGGGGGCCATCGTGGAAGTCGCCGGGGTGCCAGTCGGCAAGGTCGCCGCCATTCACCTCGATGCCAGGAAGTACGAAGCGAAGGTGGAACTGGATATCGACCGCGGAGTGAGCCTGCAGGACGACAGCATCGCCTCGATCCGCACTGCCGGGATTATCGGCGACCGCTATGTGGATATCTCCCCCGGCGGTTCGGACAAGCTGATTGTCCCCGGGGGCCATATTGTCGAAACCGAATCGGCGATCAATCTCGAGGAGCTGGTGAGCAAGTATATTTTCGAGAAGAAATGAGACTATGGGGACGATGCGCCGCGAAAGGAAAGAGGGACTTCACCATGGCTGCCGCCAAAACCATACTTGAACTGTTGCTGCTTGCCGGGTTGCTGCTGTTCGCCGGCCCGGTCATCCCTGCCGCCGCCGATGCCGGGACGTCGGTTCCCGCCGGGCCGACCGCCGGCTTGGAGCGCGACTGGACCACGCTCCCTGCCGATGAGCAGGAACTGGAGGTGTGGGATCCGCTCGCACCGTTCAACCGCGGCATGTTCTGGTTCAATGACAAATTGTACTTTTATGCTCTCAAGCCGGTAGCGAGAGGCTACCGGGCGGTGACGCCCGAACCGGTCCGGGAATCGGTCGGGAATTTTTTCCACAACCTTGCGGCCCCGGTGCGGATCGTCAATTCACTGCTGCAGTTCAAAGTCACCAATGCCCTCGACGAACTGACGATGTTCTGTGCCAATTCCACGCTGGGAGTCGGCGGGCTCTTCGATCTGCAGAGCAACTCGCCGCGCCACCCGACTCCGGAGGATTTTGGCCAGACCCTCGGTCATTACGGAGCCCCGCCGGGGTTCTATCTGGTCCTGCCGGTGTTTGGCCCGAGCAGTGGCCGCGATCTTGTCGGGCTGGTCGCCGATACCCTGACCGCGCCGATTACGTCGCCGTACTATGTCAAGCTGGAGACTGTCGAGGCGGCCGGCCTGCAGACTTACGACACGGTCAATGGCCTGGCCCTCGACAAGGACAGCTACGAGGCGATCAAGCGTGACAATCTCGACCCTTACCTGTTCGTGCGCAATGCCTACATGCAGCAGCGCCAGGCCAGGGTCGAAAAATAGCGGACCTCCCGATCCGGAGGAGACAAGGACCGGCCATGAGGCTGTCGAAAATCATGATGCTTCTGCTCTCCGGGCTGCTGCTCGGCACGCTGGCGCTGGCCGTGCCTTCGCCACGGGAGCAGGTGAAGCAGACGGTGGACCAGGTGCTCGAGGTGCTGCGCAACAAGGCGATCAGCGGCCAGCCGCGGCGGGAGACGCTGAGCCGGCTGATCCGGGCGCGTTTCAATTTCACCATCATGTCCCAGCGCACCCTTGGCAAATTCTGGAAAGAAGCTGATGCTCAGCAGCAGGCGCGGTTTATCACCCTGTTCTCCGATCTCCTGGAGGCCAGCTACATCAGCCGGATCGAGGCCTATTCAAACGAAACGGTCAGTTACCTCGGCGAGCGGGTCGAGGGCGAACTGGCGGAGGTCGACACCAGCATTCACAGCGGCAATATCGACATTCCGATCAGCTATCGGCTGGTGCTCGAGAACGGCAGCTGGTTCGTCTACGACGTGATTATCGAAGAGGTCAGCCTGATCAGGAATTACCGCAACAGCTACGGTGAAATCGTGCGCAAGGAAGGGTATTCGGGGTTGTTTGCGCGCATGGAGGAGAAACTTCGCGAACTGCGTGCCCCCGCCAGCGGGGTGAAAGGCAAGGGCGTCTAGTGGAACCGCAGCCGGGAGAAACTCTCGATGGCGGCTTTTCGCCGGTCCAGTGCGAGCGGATGAAGCAGGAACTGCGCTGCTTCAGTTTTCTCTCGGACGTCGAACTGGGAAAGCTCTCCCCATATTTCAGCTGCCGCGTGATCCCAGCCCGTACCGACCTGTGGCAGTCCGGGGAGAACGATGACTTCATGGCGTTCATCATCTCCGGCAGGATCGAACTCAAGGTCGATACGGAGTTTCCGGGAAAACAGGTGGTCGTGGGGGTGTTCAGCCGCGGAGCGGTGGTCGGGGTCGGCAGCGTGCTTAACCGCCAACCCCGGACCTCGACGGCACGGGCCATGGAGGATGCCAGCCTGGTTTTGCTGAGCAGAAAAAATTTCGAAGAGTTGCTGACCCTGCACCCGCAGGCGGGAATCCACCTGCTCAAGGGGATGCTGCTCTCGGAATCCCATCGTCTGAGCCGCGCCTACGCGCGGCTCGCCTCGATCTTTTAGGCTGATGAAAAGTGCTCGTCTGGGTTATTGCCCCTGGCCTCGACGCTGCGACGTACCTTTGGGTACGCCTCGTTCCTTGGCCAGCGGGCGCCTTGCCTCTGGGCATTTTGGATCAGCCTGTCCCTGCGAAGTGTGCAACTCATAACCCGCGGTCGCGCAACTTTTCCAACAGCTTTTCCTGCTCGGCCGTCAATTTCTCCGGCACCGCCACCTCGATCACGGCATAGAGGTCCCCGGCGGGGTGGCCCGGTACACCGAAACCTTTCAGCCGAATCCGGCTGCCGCCTCTGGTCCCCGGTTTCACTTTGACCCGTTTTTCCCCCTCCAACGTCGGCACCTCCACGCTGGTGCCGAGGCAGGCGCCGCTGAACGGCACCGCGACCTTTACCAACAGATCGCTGCCGGCGCGCGTGAACACCGGGTCGGCAAGCACCTCGATCTCCAGCAGCAGGTCGCCCGGCGGACCCCCGGTCGGCAGGGGCGCCCCTTTCCCCGCGACCCGCAGCTTCTGCCCGCTCTCCACCCCCGGTGGGATGCGCACCTTGATCGGTTCGCCATGCCCGTGCCGGGCGAGGTCAATCTGCCGCTCGCCGCCGAGGACCGCCTGGCGCAGCGGGATCGTCAGGCGCAGCAACAGGTCCTGGCCCCTGACCGGTCGCGCCCTCCCGCCCTGTCCCCTGCCGCCGCGGCCGCCGAACAGCTGGCTGAACAGGTCTTCGCCGCCGATGCCGAACTCGCGGAAGATGCTGTTGAGATCGGCGTTACGGAAGATCTCTTCCTGACTGAAGCGTTGGTGGAAGCCGGCTTCTCCAAACTGGTCATACTGCCGGCGCTTTTCCGCGTCGGCCAGCACCGCATAGGCCTCGGTGATCTCCTTGAAGCGCTCCTCGGCCGCCTGGTCGCCCGGGTTCTTGTCGGGATGGTATTTGACCGCCAGCTTGCGATAGGCCTTCTTGATCTGTTCCGGGCTCGCAGTTTTTTCCACGCCGAGTACGACGTAGTAGTCTTTGGCCATGTCAACCTCAATGGGGGTGCAGTCAATATAGTGGCGAGGCAAGGGAGAAGCAAGCAAGGAGAAACGTGAAACGAGAAGCGAGAGGCCAGTCTCGCTACGTTCCCGTTCCAGTTTTCTGCCATTTCGCAAGATGTTCCTGGATGAAGCGGACGACCCGCTGGTGTTCCTCATTCCCCTTGCCGGTCACCGTGAAGGGGGCGCCGATGGCGAAATGAACCGGTCGGGAGGGGATGATCGGGCCGTAGTCCTTGACCAGTTTTCCCGGCGCCCAGGCCGAGGTTTGCAGGGCTACCGGCACGACCGGGGAGCCGGTGCGGGCGGCGAGCTTGATGCCGATGCTGTTGAACTGCTCGGGGTCGAATTCGATGGTGCGGGTATGCTGGGGGAAGATGGCGATCGAGTAGCCGGCAGCCAGGCGCTCGGCCCCCTGCTCCAGCACCGCCTTGAGATCGTCGCGCGGGTTGACGCGGTCGACCACCACCGGATTGCGGCTGAGCATGACGTGCTTGAAAAAAGGGTACTCAGTGAGGCTGCGCTTGACCACGAAGGTCAGGTTGCTGCAGCGGGGGAGGAGCAACCCCGGAAGGACGAAGGTTTCCAGGGAGCTCATGTGATTGCCAATGAATACGCACGGGCGGTCGAGGGCGTCGAGGTTGCCCAGGCCCTCGACGTGAATCCGGCAGCCGGCGGCTTCCAGGTAACCGGTCACCTCTTCGCTGGAGCGGGCCCAGGCGATATGATCGTAGCGACCCTGGCGGGCCAGGCGGCTGCTGCTCAGGACGATGCCGGCGAGTTTCGGGTAGAAGCTTAGCGCAGGGCAAGTGCGGGCAAGCCAGCCGATGAGCCGCTCGGGAGAGTCGTAGCGGTCGTGCCGGGCTCGCCAGGTTGCATCAGGTTTCATCGGTCAGCTTCCCCTTGGGTTCTTCTGCGCTCGGCCGTCGGCAGCCGAACAGCAGCAATCCGCCGGCCATCCCGGCGCCGGCCGCCCAGAACAGTGCCGGTAGGCCGAACCACTCGCCAATATAGCCTAAAATCAATGATCCGGCAAAGACCCCGGTGTCGATCCCGCCGGTGAAGATGCCGGTGGCCTTGCCGCGGACCTCGCCCGGTTCGTTGCGCACGGCAAGCGCATTGAGCGTCGGGAAGATCAAGCCGTGCCCGATGCCGGCGCAGGCTCCCGCCAGGTTGAGGAGCAGCGGCCCCCGAGTTGCCGGGAGGAGAGCCAGACCGAGGGCGAAAAAGCCGATACCCCAAGGGAGTAGACGGTTTTCGCCGAAGCGGTCGGCCAATTGCCCGCCGACGAAACGGATGGCGATAGCGCCGGCCGCATACCACAGGTAGTAGGAAGAGACCGTGCCGAAGCCGCTCTCGGCAACGAGTGGCGCGACAAAATTGCCGGTTCCCGCCAGGCCGAAACCGAACAGCGTGGCCAGCAGGCAGACAATCACGAACTTGCCACGTCTGAGCAGGGTGAAAAATGACGGGCCGCGCGAAGGTGTTGTCGGCGCGTGGCTCTCCGCGAGGGGAAGGTGTACGAGCAGTGACAACAGGGAAAAGCCGGCGGCGGCCAGGAAGATGCCGGCATGACCAAAGTCGGGGGAGAATGGCTTCGGCAGCCAGTGGCCCGGCGGCAACACCGAGCAATCCGGAGATGCCGAACATGCCGATCCCCTCGTTGAACCGGTCCGTGGGGAGAATGTCGGCCATGTAGGTGAACACCGCCGTGAAGCAGATCGCCATGCCGATGCCGTGCACGACCCTCAACAGCAACAGCCACGGGTAGCCGCCACCGAGCGGATCGGCAAAACCGAGGTAGGCAAGGGGCGCGGCGAGCATGATCACGTTGCCCAGCGTAAAGCTGCGTTTGCGGCCGATGCGGTCGATCATCTCCGATACCCAGGGCCGACAGCAGGCGGAAGCCAGGGCGAAGGCCCCCATGACCACGCCGACGTCACCACGGTTGCCACCGTGGTCGAGCAGGTAGAGCGGCAGGAGAAAAAAGGCGCTGAAGCTGGCCGTCTGCGCGAAGTTCGCCGCGGCCATCGCCCAGAAGGCGGGGGTGTAGATCATCGAGTCCGGCCCGGTCGGGAAAGTGGCGTCATTCTGACCTGCCTGTCCAGGCGAGTCAAGTCGTGCCGCCGGTCATTGGGGTTTGCCAACCCCGGCATATTGCGGTATTTTACCCGGTGGCCAAAAGCCGTGAAAAGTGAAAGGTGAAACGTGAAGAGCAAGGCGAGAGTAATCGCATGAGTGAGTTGAAGACGGTTTACCTGAAGGATTACGCGCCGCCCGCCTACCTGGTCGAGCAGGTCGAGCTGCATGTCGAGCTCGACCCTACGGCCACCCGGGTCCGCTCTCGCCTGCAACTCGCCGCCAATCCGGCCGCCGGGCCCCCTTGCGGGGTTCTGCGCCTCGACGGCCGCCAGCTGGAACTGCTTGAAATCGCCCTCGAAGGAATGCCCCTCGACGGCGGCCGCCTATGCTGTCGATACCGAAGGGCTGACCATCACCGGCGTGCCGGAGCGGTTCCTGCTGGAGAGCACGGTACGCATCGACCCGGAGGGGAACACGGCGCTGGAGGGGCTCTACCGGGCCAGCGGCATCTTCTGCACCCAGTGCGAGGCGCAGGGGTTCCGCAAGATCACCTTCTACCCCGACCGCCCCGACGTCATGGCCCGTTTTACCACCACCGTGATCGGCGATCGCGCGCTCTGCCCGGTTCTGCTGGCCAACGGCAACCTCACCGCCAGCGGCAGCCTCGACGGCAACCGGCACTTCGCCACCTTCGTCGACCCCTTCCCCAAGCCCAGCTACCTGTTCGCCCTGGTGGCCGGGCCGCTGGCCGCCATCGAGGACCGCTTCACGACCGCATCCGGGCGCGAGGTCAGGCTGCAGATCTTTGTCGAGGCGCGCAATCGCGACCGCTGCGGCCACGCCATGGCGTCGCTCAAGAACGCCATGTGCTGGGACGAGGCCACCTACGGCCTCGAATGCGACCTCGACGAATACAAGATCGTCGCCGTGGACGATTTCAACATGGGCGCCATGGAGAACAAGGGGCTCAACGTCTTCAACTCCAAGTACGTCCTCGCCGACCCGGAAACCGCCACCGATGCCGACTACCAGGGGGTGGAGGGGGTGATCGGCCATGAGTACTTCCACAACTGGACCGGCAACCGCGTTACCTGCCGCGACTGGTTCCAGTTGAGTCTGAAGGAAGGGCTGACAGTCTTCCGCGACCAGGAGTTTTCCGCCGACCTGGGTTCGCGGGCGGTCAAGCGCATCAGTGACGTGCGCCTGCTGCGCAGCGGCCAGTTCCCCGAGGACGCCGGCCCGATGGCCCACCCGGTGCGCCCGGAGGCGTACGTCGAGATCAACAACTTCTACACGGCCACGGTCTACAACAAGGGCGCCGAGGTCATCAGGATGTACCAGACACTGCTCGGCGTGGACGGCTTCAAGCGGGGGCTGCGGCTCTACTTCGAGCGCTTTGATGGCCAGGCGGTGACCACCGACGACTTCCTGACGGCAATGGCCGACGCCAACGGCGCCGACCTCGCCCAGTTCCGGCGCTGGTACAGCCAGGCCGGTACCCCGCGGCTCGCCATCGCCGGCCGCTATGATGAGCCGACCCGCGAGTATCGCCTGGAGGTGCGGCAGAGCTGTCCGCCGACCCCGGGGCAGCCGCTCAAGGCGCCGTTCCTGCTGCCGCTGGCGGTCGGGCTGCTCGGCGCGGACGGCCGGGACCTGCCGCTGCAACTGGCCGGCGAAGCCGTAGCAGGGGAGAGCACACGGGTGCTTGGAGTCAGCGAGACAGAGAAGATCTTCCGTTTCTGCAACGTCCCGGCCGCGCCGGTGCCATCGCTGCTGCGCGGCTTCTCCGCGCCGGTGCGGGTCGACTTCGCCTACACCGCCGACCAGCTGGCCTTTCTCCTGGCCCACGACAGCGACCCGTTCAACCGCTGGGAAGCGGGGCAGCGCCTGGCGACACAGCTGCTGCTGGCAATGGTGGCCGAACTGCAGGCCGGCCAGCCGCCACAGGTGGCGAAGTCGTTTGTCGCGGCGTTCCGCACCGCGCTTACCGATACAACTGCCGACCCGGCTCTGCTGGCCCTGGCCCTGACCCTGCCCGGGGAAATCGAACTGGCCGAGGCTATGGCGGTGGCCGATCCGGGGACGGTGCATGCCGCCCGTCAGCGGCTGCGCTTTGAGCTGGCCGCGCAGTTGGAAGGGGAGTTCCGCTCGGTCATGGCCGCCCTGCGTGACGTCGGTCCCTACCGGCTGACCTCGGCAGCCATTGGCCGGCGCAGCCTGAAGAACCTCTGCCTCGCATACTTGTCGCTGTTGGAGACGGACGCGGTGGCGGCGGCGTGCATGGAGCAGTTCACCGATGCCGACAACATGACCGACCGGCTGGCGGCCTTGACCTGTCTGGCCCACAGCGCCATGCCGCAGCGTGACGTGGCACTGGCGGTGTTCTACCAACGTTACCAGGACGACCCGCTGGTCGTTGACAAGTGGTTCACCGTGCAGGCGACCAGCTCTCGGGTCGATGCCCTGGAACAGGTGCGGGCGCTGCTGCGGCATCCGGCCTTCACCCTCAAAAACCCGAACCGGGTGCGGTCACTGGTCGGCGCTTTCGCCCACGGCAATCAGGCTCGCTTCCACGACCCGACCGGTGGTGGCTACCGTTTCCTCGCCGACCGGGTGCTCGAAATCGACCCGCTCAACCCGCAAGTCGCGGCGCGCATGGTTGCGGCGCTGAGCCGCTGGCGGCGATTTGACGAGAACCGCCAGCAACTGATGCGCGCCGCATTGGAACGGATCCATGCGCAGCCGGGGCTGTCGCGGGATGTGGTTGAGATCGTTGAGAAAAGCCTGGCGCCGTTGAGTGGTTGAGTGGATGAGTGGATGAGTGGTAGGTGGTTAGGTGGTTGAGGGGTGTTCCGACTCAACGACTTGACCACTCAACGATTTTCAGCCAGGGATGCAAACAATGCCCGACATTCTCATCATCGGCTGCGGTGACATCGGCGTGCGCGTGGCACATCTTCACCGTTTGCGCGGCGATCCCGTTTGCGCCCTGGTCAGGTCGATGGAGCGTGCCATGCATCTCGAGGAGACCCAACGGATTGTCACTGTCCCGGGTAATCTCGATTCCCTGGAGGCTTTGTTCAAGCTACCGGAGGCCGTGACCGGCAAGCTGGTATACTACTTCGCCCCGCCGCCCGGCGGCGGACCATGGGATACCCGCATGCGCAACTTCTGTGCGGCCGTCGGTCGCGAAAAGGCCCCGGCCAGGGTGGTCTACCTCAGTACCAGCGGTGTCTACGGCGACTGTGGGGGAGCCTGGGTCACCGAGGAGACGCCGGTCAATGCCCAGACCAGCCGGGCCAGGCGCCGCCTCGATGCCGAAACGGCACTGCAGGACTGGGGCAAGCGCCTGGGCGTAGCGGTGGTGATCCTGCGCGTTACCGGGATTTATGGGCCGGGGCGGCTGCCGCTGGCCCGCCTGCAACAGGGGCACCCGGTGCTGCGCGAGCAAGAATCGCCACCGACCAACCGCATTCACGCCGACGATCTGGCGGCGGTCTGCTTCGCCGCGGCCGAGAAGGGCAACGATGGTGATGTCTACAACGTCAGCGACGGCCAGCCCGGCACCATGACCCAGTATTTCAATGCCGCCAGTGACCTGCTCGGCCTGCCGCGGCCGCCCCAGGTGTCGATGGCGGAGGCGCAGCAGGTGATGACGCCGATGATGCTCTCCTACCTGACCGAAGCCCGGCGCATGGACAACCGCAAGATGCGGGAACGGCTGGGGGTGGTCCTGCGCTACCCGGATCTGGCGACCGGTCTGAAGAACGTGATTGCCCAACTGGATCAACCCAATATGGGGTATCTGGGAAGCATCGGGCACGGGTAACTAATCATTTGACGCAGAGGCGCAGAGGCGCAGAAAAATCCCATCGTGCGGGAGCAACATGTTTGTCATTTCTCCCTTTGGTCGAAATGACGGGTTGAATGTTGTCGATAACGGGAAGCTATTCGGGAGGAACGAATGACGCGTATAGCGATTATCGGCGCCGGCATTTCCGGCTTGGCCACGGCCCATGCCATCGAACGTCTGGCCGCGGAACGCAGTCTGGAGGTCGCGGTCACCGTGCTGGAGAAGGAAGCGCGTACCGGTGGCAAGGTCTGGAGTATCAAGGAAGACGGTTACCTGTGCGAGTGGGGGCCAAACGGCTTTCTCGACAGCAAGCCGATGACATTGGAGCTGTGCGCTCGGTTGGGGATCAGTCCCCAACTGGCGCGTTCCAACGACAATGCCCGCAAGCGCTTCATCTATTCGCAGGGCGAACTGCACCAGCTCCCCGAGAACGGGCCGATGTTTCTCCGTTCGAACCTGATCAGCTGGCGCGGCAAGCTGCGCCTCGCCGGAGAACTGTTCGTCTCCCCCCGCCGCGATTCGGTCGATGAGACCCTGGCCGATTTCGCCCGCCGCCGACTCGGCCCGGAGGCGCTCGACAAGCTGATCGGCCCGATGGTTTCGGGGATCTTTGCCGGCGATCCGGAAACCATGAGCCTGCAGAGCTGCTTTCCGCGCATCCGTGAACTGGAGCAGGAGTATGGCGGCCTGCTGCGAGCCATGCTCAAACTGGCCAAGCAGAAGAAAGCCGAGCGCAAGGCCGGCAAGGAGGTGGCCAGCGCCGCTGGGCCGGGCGGGGTGCTGACCTCGTTCGTTGGCGGTATCCAGGCGCTGACCGATGCCACGTCCGCCGGCCTGGCCGGCACGGTGCGCACCGCGGCGGCGGTGGCGGCGCTGCACCCGCTCGACGGCGGCTGGGACGTGGAACTGACCTCCGGGGAGAGACTGTCCGTCGACCTGGTCGTTTCGGCGGCGCCGGCCCATACGCTGTGCGAGCTGCTCAAGCCCCTCGACCAGGAACTCGCCGGCCTGGTCGGCGGCATCCCCTACGCCGCGATGAACGTGATCTGCTGCGGTTACGCGTGCGAGCAGGTCGCCCGCGATCTCGACGGCTTCGGCTACCTGATTCCGCGCAAGGAGGGGCGCAGCACCCTCGGCACCCTCTGGGACTCGAGCATCTTCCCGCGGCGGGCCCCGGAAGGTTCCGTGCTGCTGCGCTCGATGATGGGCGGGGCCACCAATCCGGCCGCGATCGAACTCAGCGATGAAGAAGTGTTGTCACGCACCCTCGCCGATCTGCGCGAGATCATGGGCATCAAGGCTCGCCCTGATTTTGTGAGAATCTTCCGGCATCCCCAGGCGATCCCGCAGTACGTTCCCGGTCATGCCCGGCGGCTGGCGGCAGTTGTCGGGCGATTGCAGGCACACCCCGGACTGTTTGTCACCGGCAATGCTTTTTACGGCGTCGGCCTTAACGATTGTGTGCATGCCGCCAACCGGGCCGCCGAACAGGTGGTCAAGTGCCTCTCCGCAAGGAGTTGAGACGTTATGTGCGCCGCCCCGGCACTCTCTCCGCTGACCGCTCGCTTGACGGCCGACCTGTGCCTGGCGCTGATGGGGCAGGGGGTGTTCGCCACCGGGCGGCTGGCCGATCCCGACCCCGAGATGCGCCGACGTGCGGTGGCCTGCCTGGGGATGACCGGAGTGCCGAGCCCGGCCGTGTACGAGCAGCTGGCGGCGTTTCTGTCGGCCAGGGGGGGGACGACATGGCCATGGCGGTGGTCGCGACGCTCAACCGGTTGCGCCCCGGGGAGCAGGCCGGGGCGCGGGTCGAGGCGGCGCTGGTTGACCTGGTCGGCGGCGGGTGGTTCGGGCTCGGCAAGGGGACGGCGGACCGGAACCTGCGGCTTGAGGCGATCAAGGCACTGGGGCAGCTTCCGTCGCCCAAGGCCCGCAAGGCTCTGGAGCGGCTATTGAAGGAGAGCGATGGGGCGTTGGCGCGAGCCGCCCAGGAGGCCTTGCTCTCGACATCCTGAGGAAAGAATGGCCGGTCGATAAAAAAAGGGGGGGGACGCATTAGCGCCCCCCCTGTGACTTCCTGGCGGGCCCGCCGCCGCCGGCCCGGTTAGTCGGAACCGGGGGCGTCTCCCGGCCGAGTGGCCGCCGGCGTTACAACCGACATGCTTTTCGCTGCCACCTGGGTGCCCTCCTTGCGAGGAGCATCGGTGGCCACGGTGTCCGTCGCCTCGAGAGTCTCCACGGGGGTGGTCGCGGTTTCTACCTCGTTCTCGGCGGGGGCGTCGGCACTGGCCGTATCAAGCTGCTCCTGCAGTCGTTCCTGCTCGTTGAGCAGGCTGATCCGCCTGGCGCCGATGTAACGTTTGATATAGTAGGGGTGATCGATGCTGGTGACCACCACCCGGCGGCTGCGCGACGAGGCATGGATCATCTTGCCTTCGCCGAGATAGATGCCGACGTGCGAGGGGAATCTGGCATAGGTGCGGAAGAAGATCAGGTCGCCCTTCCGCATCTGGTCACGCTCGATCTTGGCACCGACCCGGTACTGTTCACGGGCGCTGCGCGGCAGGTCGACCTCCACCTCGCGGAACACCTGCTGGACAAAAGCCGAGCAGTCGATCCCCTTGCGGCTGTTGCCGCCGAAACGATAGGGGGTCGACAGGAAGCCGAAGGCCGCCTGCTCCAGTCCACTGTTGGAGGAGTAGGCCATTTCCAGCACTTCATCCTCGCTGGCATCGCCGGGAAGCAGCAGTGGCGACGGGGCATAATCCGGATCGCTGAGAGCCAGACGCTGGCCGATCTTGAGGCGGCTGCTGCCGAGGCCGTTGACCCGCTTCAGTTCGTTAACGGTCGTGCCGTGGCGCCGGGCGATGGCCTGCAGGGTGTCCCCCTTCTTGACCACATGCACGTCACTGGTTGCCTGTCTGGAGCGTGCGGGGGAAACCGGTTCTGCCTCGGCCGCGCCTGACAGGGCCAGGCGTTGCCCGATCTCAATCCGGTTGTCTTTCAGACGGTTGAGGTCTTTGAATTCGTCGACGCTCAACTGGTGGCGGCGGGCGATGGTGGAGAGGGTGTCGCCTTTCTTGACGACATGGATGTCTTTGCCGGCGGCCGGCCTGGTTGCTTTCGCCTGGAGCGGCTTGGCGGCGGCCGTCTTTGGCAGCGGCGGGGCAGCGGCACGGTTGAGCGCCAGTTTCTGGCCGAGCTTGAGGCGGTTGCTGTTCAGTCCGTTGAGTCGCTTGAGTTCGTTGACCGACAGGCCATGACGGCGGGCGATCTCGTAAAGAGTGTCCCCCGGTTTCACCACGTGCAGCTGGGGCGCCGCCGACGGTGCCTTGGCCTCGGCGGTTGTCACGGTGAACGGCAGAAGCAGCAAACCTGCCAGGAGAATGGTCGTCAAGCGAATCATTGAGCCTCGTCGCGCCTGTTTTAAAAATAGTGCGCGTGTGGGGGGGGAATATAACGGAAAGCCAAAGAAAATGCAAGCACAACACGCGGCGCCGGCGCAGCCGGCCTTCGTGGCGGGAAACCAAGGCACCGGCGGTTGCTGTCACCGGCGGCAGAATCGTCTGGTCGGACTAATTGGGTTTGCGTCGAAAGACGTCGCTCTTCAGGCTGGAGACCCGGTCGAGGAAAAGCAGTCCGTCGAGGTGGTCGATTTCGTGCTGGATGGCCACTGCCTCGAAGCCACTGCTTTCGATGACGCGCAGTTGTCCCCGGCGGTCGGTGAATTCGACCACGATTTGCTCGGCGCGGGTGACGTTGCCGGTGTATTCGGGGACGCTCATGCACCCCTCGCGGAAGACCCGGCTGCCGGAACGCTCGATGATCACCGGGTTGACCATCTCCAGCAGGCCATGGTTGTGCTGCTGCTGGCCGAGCTTGCTGGTCGAGACATCGACCACCACCACTCTTCTGAGGTCGCCGATCTGCGGTGCGGCGATGCCGACCGAGTGGCCGGCGGCGCACATGGTGTCGACCAGGTCCTGGACCAGGTCGGTAACGCTTGCATCGTCTTCCGCTACCGGAACGGCGGCTTGCTTGAGGACCGGGTCGGGATAGACGCGGATCGGGTGAACCGCCATGTTTACAATTCCACCTGGGGGATGGTGCGCACGCTGATGTCGACTTGCAACTGTTCGCGCAGCGGACCCATCCAGGTGTCGACAGCCTGCTCGCTGATCGATGCGGGAAGGATCGCCTCGATCATCATGACGTAGACTGGTCGCTGTTCCGAGCCGACCAGTTTGGTGTTGAGATCGGTGATGTTGATCCGGTTCTCACCGAGGACCTTGGCGACGTGGTAAACGATCCCCGGCTTGTCGGCGCCGTAGACCGAAATCATGCAGATCTCCCCATCGAGGTCCGGGTGGACCTCGCCGCCGGGCTTGAGAACCCGCAGCGCCACGGTCAGATCGGCATCTTCGAGGGGTTGGAAGGCCGCGCCGAAACTGTCGCGGCCGGTGAAGGTGGGGTGGGCGATGATCAGGATCATGGCGAACTGCCCGCCGAGGATCGAACAGCTCGAATCGGCAATATTGCATCCGAGGTTAAAGAGGATTTCGGTGACTTGGGCGACGATGCCGGGACGGTCCCGGCCAACGATGGTCAGGGCGAAGTGGTGCATGGCGGGCCTCCCGGCAAGTGGTTGCTGGCGACGTCCTCAAAGTCAATTTCTAGCACGGATGCAGCGGATTGTGCTAGTCTCTCAGCACTCAGCACTCAGCACTCAGCACTCAGCACTCAGCACTGCACTCAGCACTCAGCACTCAGCACTGCTTTACTTGTCATGAACGATAAAGACCTCCGCATCGATTTCTTCCGCGCCTCCGGTCCCGGCGGCCAGCACCGCAACAAGAGCGAGACCGGGGTGCGTCTCACTCACCTGCCGACCGGGATCGTGGTGACCGCCACCGAATCGCGCTCGCGCCACCTGAATCTGCGCCATGCCTTCGCCCGGTTAGAGGCCAAGCTGGCCGCCCGCAACCGCGTCATCCCTCCGCGTATCGCCACCCGCCCCGGTCGGGGCGCCATCGAACGCCGCCTGGAGCAGAAGCGTTTTCAGGCCGAGCGCAAACGCATTCGCCGTCGCTACGAAGAGTGAACGCTTACAGCAGGGCATCCGCGAACAAGATCAGTAGGATCACGGCCAGGTACAGGTGCAGGACCGAGCGCAGCCGGCGGGCGGCCTGCAGGGGGAACAGGGGGCTGCGCCAATACCAGGTGGCGGTCATCGCCAGGGTCAGTGCCAGGCCGCCGATGATCCCCTGCAGGAGCGGATTGGTCGGGAGGTCGAGGGCGGGGAGCAGCAGGGTGGCCAGGGCCAGGCCGAGCAGCCAGCGGTGGCTGACTGCCAGCAGTTGCCGGTCGCTCAGGTCGGGGAGGACGCGGAAACCGGCGGCCCTCAGTTCCGCCCGGTCGGGGAGGGCCAGCAGCCAGTAGTGCGGCACCTGCCAGAGGAGCATGAACAGGGCGAGGGCGAGAGGCTGCGGGGTGGGGAGGGTGCCGCCGGCCGCCAGCCAGCCCAGCAGCGGCGGCACCGCGCCGCACGGGGTGCCGGCCAGCACCGCCAGCGGGGTCACCCGCTTGAGCGGGGTGTAGACCAGCAGGTACCAGGCCAGGGCCAGCAGGCCGAGCAGGGCCGGCCCCGGTCCGGTGCCGGCGGTCAGCACAGCGAGGCCGCCGCTGGCCAGCAGCAGGCCGAGGGCGGTGCCGGCGGCGGGCGTGAGCAGCCCGCAGGCGAGGGGGCGCTGGCAGGTGCGCCGCAGCAGGGCATCGCTGGTGCGTTCCTGCACCTGGTTGAGCACCGAACTGGCGGCGGCCAGCAGGAACACCCCCCAGCCGAGTGCCCAGAGGGTTAGCCCGGCCATTGGCGCGCGTGCCGCCAGCGCGCCGGCCAGCGCGGTGGCGGCCACCATCAGCGACAGCGGCAGACGGATCAGGCGGGCCAGGGCGGCAAACTGCATCCGGACAACCGTTCGGCTCTGCATCCTATTTCAGACTCTCGATCCAGGCGATCAGCGCCCGCAGATCGTTGTCGCTCAGCTGTCCGTAGGGCGGCATGGCCGGCGGGTAGCCGTCAGCGATCTCCGCCGCCGGCTCGCGGATCGCCCGGGCCAGGTAGGCGGCATCGGCGATCAAGGACGCTTTCTGGCCGTTGCGGATGACCTCCCGCTTCGCTCCGAAGACCCCTTTGAGGCTCGGTCCGACCCGTGCGCTGCCATCGACGCTGTGGCAGCCGAGGCAGCCGAGTTGTCCGGCCAGTTCCGCGCCGCGCGCCGCCGGGTCTGCTGGCAGCGCCGGCGGCTGCCGTCAGCCAGGCCTGGAATTCGGCGGCCGGCAGCGCTTCGACGGTGGTGACCATGGCCGAGTGTCCCACCCCGCAGTACTCGGCGCAGAACAGGTCATAGCTCCCCGGTTTCTCGGCGACGAACCAGACCCAGTTGGTCATCCCGGGCACCGTGTCGCGTTTCACCCGAAATGCGGGAACGTAAAAGCTGTGCAGGACGTCCACGGCGGTCAGCTCGATCTTGACCGGCTGGCCGACCGGGACGTAGAGCTTGTCGGCGGTCTTGCCGTTGTCGTAGGTGAAGAGCCACGACCACATGCGTGCCGAAGCCTTGATGTGCATGGCATTGTCGGGGATGCGGCGCAGGGAGAGGTATCCCTCCCATCCGTACCAGAACATCAGCATGACCAGCACGGTCGGGATCGCCGTCCAGACCACTTCGAGCCAGAGGTTGTGATCCTTCTGCGAGAGGGGGATTGGATAACGCTTGCGGCTGTAGCGCCAGGCGAACCAGACCAAGGCGATAGCAACGCCGACCAGCGCGACGCCGCTGATGCCGAAAATCACGTAGAAGGCGGTATCGACGGCCTGGGTGGTGGTCTGCAGTGCAGGATTCATAGTTGGACCTGTCTGCTACCGGTAGAGGACGTCGAGGAAGGTCATGCCGATGAAGATCGCCAGGATCGCCAGCGCCGAGAGCAGGGCCAGCTTGAACAGCGGCGTTTCGTACTTCATGTGCATGAAGACGGCGACCACCAGCCCCGCCTTGAGGGTGGCGATGCCGAGGGCGATCCAGACGTTCAGCGCCCCGAAGTGAAACTGCGCCGCCGCCACGGTGATCCCGGTCAGGATCAGCAGGGCGACCCAGACGATGATGAAGGTCCGGTAGGGGACGATATGGGCGTGTTGTTCGGTCATGGTGATCAAAAACCTCGATTTAACGCGGAGGCGCGGAGGCGCCGAGAGAATCAAGCCCGTGGGAAAAACCAAACCATTATTAGCTTCTCAGGTTTTCAGCGGCTCCGCGTCTCCGCGTTAAAATCCGACATCCCCTCCGCGCTTAATGCAGGATCAAATAATACAGCGGGAAGATGAAAATCCAGATCAGGTCGACCAGGTGCCAGTAGAGCCCCGCATTTTCGAGGATCACCCAGTCGCCGGCGTGGACTTTGCCGCTGCGGATCAGCACCATGGTCCAGACCAGCACGGCCGCGCCGATGACCACGTGGATGCCGTGCAGTCCGGTGGTCAGATAGTAGAGGTTGAAGAAGACCATCTCCCCCGGCTGCAGCTCCTTGAGGTGGGCCGAGCCGGGGTAGATGCCGTGGTGGATCTTGGCGCTCCACTCGAAAAACTTGTTGACCATGAAGATCGCCGCGCACGCCACCGTCGCGCCGAGCAGGCCGAGACAGAGCCTGGTCGATCCCTTGCGCAGGGCGGTGATGGAGACGGCGACGAACAGGCTGCTGGTCAGCAGCACCAGGGTGTTGCCGCCGCCGAACCAGATGTTGAGTTCCTTGCCGGCCGAGATGAACTCCTTCGGGTAGCGGGCCAGATAGACGCTGTAGAGGATGAACAGGCCGCCGAACAGCAGCACCTCGGTGAAGAGGAACAGCCACATGCCGAACTTGGCGCCGGTGTAGTCCTGGTGCACGTGGCCGCTCACAGGATCCCCGCTTTTTTGAAGTCGTAGGGGCCGTGGGTCACGACCGGGTCGGCTTCGAAATTCTCGGTTGGCGGCGGCGACGGCACCTGCCACTCGAGGGTCGCCCCGCCCCAGGGGTTGGGGCCGGCCGGCTCTCCTTTGAGAATGCCGCGGAACAGGTTGACAAACATCAGCACCAGGCCGATGCCGAGGACCCAGGAGCCGACCGTGGCGAGTTGGTTAAGGCCGGTGAACTCGGGAACGTAGTCCCAGTAACGGCGTGGCATCCCCATCATGCCGACGATCTTCATGGCGAGGTAGAGGATGAGGAACCCGACGACGATGACCCCCCAGGCGACGGTGGCCACGGTCTTGTCGTACATGCGGCCGTAGAGCTTCGGCAGCCAGTAGTGCATGGCGGCAAAGAAGGCCATGCCGGTCCCGCCGAACATGACGAAATGAAAATGTCCGACCACGAAATAGGTGTCGTGGACGTGAATGTCGGTCGCCGCGGCGCCCAGCACCAGTCCGGTCAACCCGCCGATGGTGAAGAGCAGGATGAAGGAGAGGGCGTAGAGCATTGGCGGATCGAGGAGGATCGATCCCTGGTACATGGTCGCCAGCCAGTTGAAGACCTTGATCGCCGAGGGGATGGCGACGATGAAGGTCAGAAACGAGAAGACCATCACCGCCAGGTCCGACATGCCGCTGGTGTACATGTGGTGGGCCCAGACCAGTGATCCGGCAAAGGCGATGGCGATGCTCGAGACGACGATCGCCTTGTAGCCGAAGGCCGGTTTGCGGGCGAAGACCGGGATGATGTCGGAGACCACCCCCATCCCCGGCAGGATCATGATGTAAACCGCCGGATGCGAGTAGATCCAGAACAGGTGCTGGAACATGATCGGGTCGCCCCCCTGGGCGGGGTCGAACAGCCCGGTGCCGATCATCCGTTCGGCGAACAGCAGCGCCACGGTAATGCCGATGACCGGGGTGGCCAGGATCTGGATCCAGGCGGTGGCGTAGAGCGACCAGGTAAACAGCGGGATGCGCATCCAGGTCATCCCCTCGGCACGCAGCCGGTGGATGGTGGTGACGAAGTTGAGACCGGTGAGGATCGACGAGAAGCCGAGGAAGAAGACGGCCACTGCCGCCAGCGAGACGTTGGTGGTGGTCTGGGCCGAGAACGGCACGTAGAAGGTCCAGCCGGTGTCGGGTGGGCCGCCGCCGGTGAACAGCGAAGTCACCGCCAGCCCGGCGCCGGTGATGTAGAGGTACCAGGAGAAGAGGTTCAGGCGCGGGAAGGCGACGTCGCGGGCGCCCAGCTGGATCGGCATGATCAGGTTGCCAAAGGCCGCCGGGATGCCGGGGATGATGAACAGGAAGATCATGATCACCCCGTGCAGGGTGAACGTGGCGTTGTAGGTCTGCGCGTCCATGATGGTGCGCCCCGGCGCCCACAGCTCCAGGCGGAGCAGCAGGCCGAGCAGTACCCCAACGCAGAAGAAGGTGACGATGCACCAGAAGTACATCAGGCCGATGCGCTTGTGGTCGGTAGAGAAGATCCAGCCGAAGATCCCCGGGCGGTGAGGGGTGCCGAGAAAGCCGCGGTCGGTGTCGGGAGACGGGGTAAGATAACTCATCGAGTGTGGTCCTTGGGACGTTTCTTGCCGGTCAGGAGCAGAAAGGCGAAAAACGCGCCGAGGGTCGCCAGGATCACCGTGGCGGAGACGCGCAGTACGTTGAAGATGTAGGTCTTCTGTTCGGGGTCGTAGCTGAAGCAGTACTGCACCATCTTGCGGATGGTGGTGCCGACCACCCCGGCCTTGGCTTCGGCCAGGGCCAGAGCCAGATCCTTGGAGAGGACGCGGGTGCCGTGCAGGTAGCGGACGATCATCCCGTCGGCGCTGACCACGATGATCGCCACCGGGTGCTGGAAATCGACGCCGGTCCGCTGGAAGCGATAGCCGGCGGCGCCGGTCAGGGCCATGATCTGATCGAGGTCGCCGGTCAGAAAACGCCAACCGCCCGGCGGCAGTTGGCCGCCGGCCGCGGCCAGGTAGGTTTCGCGGTTGCGGGCGGCCAGCTCCGGGGTTTCGGTCTCATCGAAGCTGATCGAGAGTACCTGGTAGTCGGCGCCGGCGACCAGCTGCAACTGCGGCAGGCTCTGGGCCAGTTCCCCCTGCAGGAAGTGACAGACGTTGGGGCAGCGGTAGTAGACCGGGGCGATCACCGTCGGCCGGGTGATCAGGTCGCGCAGCCGCACCGGTTTGCCGTCCTCGTCGCGAAAGCTCAGGTCGAGGGGGAGGCGGGCGCCGAGATGCTCATCGAGCCCCACCCCCCGGTTGTCGGCCACCGGTGCCGGGTGAACGTGTTCGGCCTGGGCCGACGGCTTCTGCGGGGCCTCTGCCGCGTGGTGCTGATGATCGGCCCCTGTGCCAGCAGTGGCCGCGTGCTGTTGGTCGGCGGTCAGCCCTCCGGCCGGCATCGCCAACAGCGTCAGCGCAGCGACCAGGAACACTCGCCAGTTTCTTGAATTTCCTTGGATATTCATGGTGGTCCGAAAAGATGAAAGTTCCGGCCATGATAACATTTTCGTCCGTATTTGCAACGCGGCGGCACGCGGCGGTGCGTTGCACGGGCCGGGGGGTTCTGCTAGCATGAGCGCACGGGAGGCAGTGCCATGGACGAACTGAAAGAACGCTTGGTGGAATTGGAGATTCGCTACACGCAGCAGGCTCAACTGATGGAGGAGTTGAACGAGGTGCTGACCGACGCCTGCGCGCGGATCGGCCGGTTGGAGTTGGAGAACCGCGGCCTGCGCGATCAGCTGCGGCAGGTAGCCAGAGACGACTTTACCCTCTCCCCCGACGAATGATGCCCCTGCCGCGAATTCTGATCGAGGCGGTGCTGATCGTCACCCTGGGCACCACCGTGGGGCTGGCCGTCAACCACCGCTTGCTGGCCGATGCCTTCGCCGGGCGGCTGGCCGCCCCGGCGCCGGTAGTGGCCAGTCCCGCCACCCGCCTGCCGCAGCCGGTGCTGCTGGCCGAGGTGCGCGAACTGGCGGCTGGTGCCGCCGTGCTGGTCGATGCCCGCGACGCCGCAGTCTATGCCGATGGCCACCTGCCGGGGGCGCTCTCCCTGCCGCTGGGCGAGGTCGAGGCGGAAGTTGCCGGCTTTCCTGCAGAAGGTGGCGGTGGAAAAGACGCTGGTCGCCTACTGCAACGGTTACGGCTGCCCCGACTCCTTCGATCTCGGTCTGCGCCTGATCAGGGAGGGCTACCGCGATGTACGGGTCTACGAGGGCGGCCTTCCCGAGTGGCGCGACGCCGGCCTGCCGGTGGTCAAGGGCCAGCCATGAAACGCACCGGCCGGATCAGCTACCACTTCTGCCGTCTGCTCCTCGGCGGAGTGTTCGTCTGGGCGGGGGCGGTGAAGGCCCTCGATGTGCCGGCCTTTGCCGGCCAGGTCGCGGCCTACCAGTTGCTCCCCTACGCCTGGAACTATGCGGTTGCCGCCACCCTGCCGTACGTCGAACTGCTGGCCGGTGCGCTGCTGCTGATTAATCTGAAAGCCAGGCCGACCGCCCTGCTGCTCGCCGCGCTGAATGCCCTGTTCATCGTGGTGCTGGCCAGTGTGCTGGCTCGCGGCCTGAACATCGACTGCGGCTGCTTCGGACCCGACGCCGGGACCACCCCGCTGCAGGCCCTGGGGCGCGACCTGCTCCTGCTGGCGTTGGCCTTTGCCGTCTATCTCCAGCACGATCGCTACGCCCGGCCTCCGGTCGCCCCCCCGGAGAGTTGAGTGGATCTCTGGCAGCAGCGCCTTGTGCAGAGTCTGACTGACCCGGCCGCCGTCGCCGCGCGCTTTGGCCTCGACCCGGCCCTGGTGACGGCGGTTGCGGCCCGCTACCCGGTGCGCCTCACCCCGCAGTTGCTGACGCTGATCGAGGGGATCGACGACCCGTTGGGCCGGCAGTTTCTCCCCGACCCGCTTGAACTGGCCGCCGACGACCTGGCCGATGACCCCCTCGCCGAAGCTGCCCTCGCCCCGCTCCCCGCCGTGATCCACCGCTACCCGTCGCGGGCGCTGCTGCTGGCCGGCAACGGCTGCGCCGCCTACTGCCGCTTCTGCACCCGCAAGCGCCGGGTCGGCTGCACGGCCTTCCACCTGCCGTTCGATGAACTGCTCAAAGGGGTCGACTACATCGCCGCGCATCCCGGGATCGACGAAGTGATCATCTCCGGTGGCGATCCGCTGCTGCTTGCCGATGATGCCCTGAATGAGCTGCTCGGCCGCCTGCGGCGCATCCCCCACCTCGGCGTGCTGCGCATCGCCACCCGCGTTCTGACCGTCCTCCCCGAGCGGATCACCCCGGCGCTGGCCACCCTGCTCGGCCGGCAAGCGCCGCTCTATCTGACCACTCACTTCAATCACCCGCGTGAACTGACGCCGGCCGCTACCGAGGCCTGCAGCCGACTGGCCGATGCCGGCATCCCGCTGGCCAACCAGACCGTACTGTTGCGCGGCGTCAACGACGACGCCGACACCCTGGTCGCCTTGTGTGGCGGCCTGCTGCGCCTGCGGGTACGTCCCTACTACCTGCACCAGCTCGACCCGGTGCACGGCACCGGCCACTTCCGGGTGCCGATCGAGAGGGGGCTGGAACTGGTCGCGGCATTGCGTGCCAAGGTTTCAGGACTGGCGGTGCCGCACTACATTCTCGACCTGCCGGGGGGGCGGGGGAAGGTGGCACTGACCCCGGAGAGGGTGGTTAGCCTCGGGCCGACGGCGGTGATCCGAACCCTGCAAGGGGAGATGGTGGAGGTGCCGAACGAGGAGGGGGAGGCTAGCGTCCCGAGGGTGCCGGTCGTCGTGTCTGCCGTTTAGCGCGGCAGCAGGATGTGGGTCGTCGCAATGACCCTCTGCATGTCCGACTTCGACAGGCAGGCGGCGCAGCCGTATTTGCGGGCCTCTTCCTTGGTAACTTCCGCGGAAGTCAACAGGATGACCGGGGTGAACCGGTTTCTCACGTTCCTGGTCTTGACAATACGGGCAAGGTCGTAGCCGCTGATGCCGGGCATGTTGAGGTCAGTGATGATCAGGTCAAAGTTCTCTCCCGGCTCCTTATGCGCGGCCGGTAGTTCCTTCAAGATCTGCATGGCTTCTTCGCCGGAATCGGCGGTTACAACCTGGTAGTCGCCGGCAAAGGCATCCGTCAGCATTGCCAGTATCAGAGGGTTGTCATCGACGATCAGGATTCTCCGCATCTCTGCTCATTCCCGGCCAAGGCCGCCTATCCCCAACTGATTCGCTGTCGCTTTCCGGTTGCGCGGTCGCTATCACGCGGAATTGATTTTAGTCGGAAACCGCCCGACTGGCAAACAACTTTTCGATCAACAACTTTACGCACTGAAAATCGCGGCTGACCCGCCGGCCCGGAGCCAGCGGGGTTGGTGGGTTTGCGGCTAGCGGCGATGCTCGGCTGCGCAACGGGCATTGTGGCGCTCGAGGTCGCGGGCCAATTGCTCGGCCTCGGCGGCGGTCATCAGGCCGCGGTCGACGAAATACTGGCCGAGGCGCCGCTGGTGGCTGCGCTGGTGGTGGAGCAGGGTCTCGACCTGGCGGGACGAGAGCAGGCCAAGTTCCACCGCCTTGCGGCCGAAACGGCCGCCGGTAACGCGATGGCCGAGAATCCGGCGGACCTTCTCCTCGGTCAACCACCCCCATTGGCAGGCGATGATACCCAGTGCCGGTCTTTGGCGGCGCTGCCAGACCAGGGCTTCGATCAGGTTACGGTAGTCGATCTTGCCGCGGTAGTAGAGATAAATGCCGAATTCTATAGGCAGCGGCGGGATGCCTGCCGGGTTGGGCGGGGGCGTGGCGCGGGCTGGTCGGGCCGCGTGGTCCGGCCGTTGACCGGCGAACGGTCTGGTTGAGGTGCGGGCCCTGATGTGATGACGCCTGGCCAGGAAATCGCTGAGCAGGTTGTAAGCCTGGTGGATTTCGCAAAACCGCTCGGTCTGCCGGGCCTTCACTTCCGGGGCGGCATCGGCGAAGTGGTCAGGGTGGTGCAGCTTGGCCTGGATCCTGAACGCCGACTTGGCCCCGCTCGGCTGCAGGTAGCCGAGAAACTCCGGGCCGAGGTTGACCTCGTCGCCGAACAGGATCCGGCACGCATCGAGGATGGCGGTTTGCGAAAGGAAGCTCATGGCAGGGTACCGATGGCCGGCAGACTTTGGCCGTTGCTGATTAATACCGCAACTGCCGTGGGGAGACAAGGTGCTCCGCTCTAATGACGGCTGAAAAACCACCGGCCAAGGACCGGGTCCTGCAGGCTGCGCAGCAGCCGGGCCATGAAGAAGGTGACCAGCAGCGCAAAGAGCGTACGCCCGACCAGAATGCCGGAGAGATGCCCGCCGATCACCATCATCAGCAGGGTGTCCTCGATGAAGCTGTGGCACAACCCGACCAGCGTCAGGGCGCAGAATACGTCGTGGCGCGAGAGCTGCCCGGCCCGCGCCTCCTGGATGATCAGCCCACCGCCGTAGGTCAGTCCCAGGGTCATGCCGACGATCGCCAGCGGCGCGGCGCGGTCGCTGATTCCCAACAGCGTCAGTACCGGTCGCAACAGACGGGTCAGGCCATTGATGATGCCGAGCCGCTCCAGCAGGCGCATCAGAACCAGCAGGGTGAGGATGATCAGAAAGATGTAGAGCAGGTTGCGCGCCTCGCCGGCCGCCCAACCGCTCCAGCTCGGGTCGCGCGGCGGCGGAGTCCATAAGGCCCGGTTGGCCTGCTGCAGGGTATCGCTCACGGTGTAGGCGAGGTTGAGCAGGGCGCCGAGCAGCAGGGCGCCGGCCACGCGCAGGGCGGCCATGGTGCGAAAGCGTGTGCCGGCCCGCTGGGCAATGCTCGCCTCGACCGGGATGGCGTGGGCGACCAGCATCATGGTGGCCAGCACCGTGACCTGGGCGGCGGTCAGCCCGGCGCCGGGGGCCACTCCGGCAAAGACCACCATGCCGCCGTAGAGGTTGGTAACCAGGGTGGTCGCCCAGACCAGCCCCATGCTCCCCGGCAAGCCGACCAGGGCCATCAGCGGGGCCAGCAGGCGGCCGAGCAGGTCGATGGCGCCGGCCTGTTCAAGCAGGCGCACGCCGAGGGCGATCGGCACGATGATGCGAAACAGGACGTAGCTGGTCTTGACCGCCTGGCGCAGGCATTCGCCGAGAAGGACAACAAGGTTACCGGTTCTCCCGCGGGTCACAACTGCTCCGGGGTGAAGGCGACCACTTCGGCGATGTCCGGCGTATCGGTGAGCAGCATCACCAGCCGGTCGATGCCGAGGGCGATGCCGGCGCAGGGGGGGAGGTTGGACAGTTCATCGAGATAGGGTCCCGGCAAGGGCCGGGACGGTTTGCCGGCGGTGCAGCGTGCCGCCTCGTCGGCGGCAAAGCGGGCGCGCTGCTCAACCGGGTCGGTCAGCTCCGAAAAGCCGTTGGCCAATTCCAGGGCGCCGAGGTATAACTCTACCCGTTCGGCGAGCGTCGGGTCGCCCGGCTTGAGCCGCGCCAGGGCGGCCAGTGGAGCCGGGTAGTCGACCAGAAAGAGCGGGCCGGCACCGAGGCGCGGTTCCACCTCCAGGGCGAGGACCTCGTCGAAGCGCCCGGCCGCCAGCGCTGCCTCCGCGGAGCAGGCGGCGTGGCGGCGGAAGGCCTCGCCGACCGTCAGGCGCGGCCAGGGGGGCGTCAGGTCGATGGTTGTCCCCTGCCAGGCCAGTTGGCCGGTCGGGACAAGATGAGCCATCAGCGCCTCGCAGTCAGCCATCAGCGCGGTGTAGTCGGCGTCGGTGCGGTACCATTCGAGCAGGGTGAACTCAGGGAGGTGGCGCATGCCGCGCTCGCCTTCGCGCCAGACCCGGCAGAGCTGGAACAGGTCGGGATAGCCGGCGGCGAGCAGGCGCTTCATCGCCAGTTCCGGGGAGGTCTGCAACACCGCTTCGCCGACGGCAACCGCGTCGATGTGCACCTCCGGGGCGTTGGCCGGGATGCGGCAGGGGGTCTCCACCTCGAGCAGGCCGCGCCCGACGAAAAAGGCCCGGACCTGCTGAAGGATCCGGGCGCGTTTTTTGAGAGTTTGTCTTTTGCGGGCCAGAGCCCAGTTGATATCACTCATCTTCTGGAGTTTTCTAGTCACTAGTCACTAGTCACTAGTCACTAGTCACCTGGAGCTATTCCTTGACCCTCGTATAGTAATCGCCGGTACGGGTGTCGATCTGCAGCAGGTCGCCTTCCTCGACGAAGGAGGGGACCTGCAGGGTATAGCCCCCCTCGACGGTGGCCGGCTTGTTGTTGCCGGCGGCGGTGTCCCCCTTCACCCAGGGGTCGGCCTTGACGACGCGCAGGTTGACGAAGTTCGGCAGGGTGATACCGATGCCGCGCTCGTTGAAAAGGAGGATCTTGACCTGCATGTTGTCGATCAGGAAGTAGTGGTCGTCACCAAGGACCTCCTCGGTGATAGTGACCTGCTCGTAGGTCTTCTGGTCCATGAACACGTAGCCGCTCTCGTCCTTGTAGAGGAACTGCATGTCGCGCTCCTCCAACTGGGCCGGCTCGAAGCTTTCGCCGGAGCGGTAGGTGCGTTCGAACAGCGAGCCGGTCAGCATGTTGCGCAACTTGCACTTGTAGAGTGCCTGTCCCTTGCCGGGTTTGGTGAAGTCGAACTGCACAATCGTGTGCGGGTCGCCGTCGATGATCAGTTTAAGACCTTTTCTCAGGTCGCCACAGCTGTACATGGTCGTTGCTCCTTGGTTTGCAGTGCGGTTTCTGGCGGTAAAAGCGCGTCATTTAAGCACAAGTTGTGGCGGTTGTCACCGGAAAATCGTTGAGCGTCCCGCAGCTTGATGTTATAGTCGCGCCGCCTTGCGGCGAAGCCGCCGAATCAACTCGACGAGAGAGGTTTCCCATGATAGCCACCAATGATTTCAAGCGCGGCATGGTCATTCAGCTTGACGGTGCCCCCTGCCTGATCCTCGAGTTCACCACCCAGTCCCCCTCGGCCCGCGGTGGCCACACCCTGGTCAAGACCAAGTACCGCAACCTGCTCAGCGGGCAGGTGTTGGAAAAGGCCTTCAAATCCGGCGACCGGGTCGACGAGGCCGACTTCGAGAAGCGCAAGGGGCAGTTTCTCTACCCTTCCGGCGACGGCGCGGTGTTCATGGACCTGGAGAGCTATGAACAGTACGAACTCGGCGCCGAAATGTACGAGCCGGTGCAGGGGTATCTGCTGGAAGGGATGGAAGTGGTCCTCGGCCTGTACGAGGGGCGGGTGGTGAGTGTCGAGGCACCGATGGTGGTCGAACTGCTGGTTACCGACACCGCCCCGGCGATCAGGAACGCCACCGCCCAGGCGCAGACCAAGGAGGCTGTCCTCGAAACTGGATTGACCATCCAGGTGCCGGCCTACCTGGAGTCCGGGGTCAAAGTGAGAGTCGACACCCGCGACGGGAGATTTGTGTCCCGTGCTTGAGCGGAAGCGCGTTTCGCAGATATCCGGCACGGCTTGCCGGGTGGGCGAACTGCCCGGTTTCTGAGCGTGCGCCGTCCTTAAGGGCGGCGCATTTTTTTTGCAATTGTGCAAAAAGCCCAAAACTTGCTTGCATCGATGCAAAATCGTCGGCCACATCGACGCGGCCGTTGCCAATGAACCACCCTAACCCCGCTACGAATGGGCCTTTGCCCTATCCGGCCAGGCAACTCCTCCCGGTTTGACCCTGCCCATCTTCTTCCCCCTGTTTTGCATTCCTGCGAATTGGCTCGTGCCGACGAGCCCGGCAAGAGCCCGGACCTGATTCTTTAACTATATGAAATAAATGATAAAAAAATATTTTTCAACGATCTAGAACATTGGTATGGCGGTTGCGATGAGAAAAGATCAACACACGGCGCAACGGGTGTCGGGTACCGGACCAGCGGGAGGCGACGATGGCAGTCTTCGGGAAGAAACACAGTGAGCCGGCCGCCATCGCTTTCAGCGTCAAGTGGCCGCTGGCGTTCCGGGTAAAGATGTTGACCATTCCGGGTTTACCTATCCCGATCACGAGGAGGCAACCATGAGTACGACCAGCATTTCCTATCGCCGCGGCTGGACCGTGGCCCTGGCCGGCACGGCCATCAACCTGGCGCTTGGCGTCCTGTATGCGTGGAGCATCTTCAAGGGTGCGATCACCGATTCGATCAAGGCCGGCGGCCAAGGCGCCTTCACCTGGAATCTGGCTTCGGTCAACGACCCCTATGCGCTGGCCTGCCTGGTCTTCGCCTTCTCGATGATCATCGCCGGGCGCATGCAGGACAAGATCGGTCCGCGCGCCACCTGCATCATCGGCGGGCTGCTGGTTGCCGGCGGCTTCGTCGTCGCCTCGCTGAGCACCAACTACTGGATGTGGATCCTCGGTTTCGGCGTGATGTTCGGCCTCGGCATGGGCTTCGGTTACTCCTCCGCCACCCCGCCGGCACTGCGCTGGTTTCCACCGGCCAAGACCGGCTTGATCGCCGGGATCGTGGTCTCCGGTTTCGGCCTGGCTCCGGTCTACATTGCCCCGCTCTCCAACTACCTGTTGAAGACCCAGGGAATCCAGCAGTCCATGCTGATCCTCGGCGTCGCTTTCGGCATCGTCGTCTGCCTGTTCGGTATGCTGCTGCAAAACCCGCCGGCCGGCTACGTGGCCGACCCGACCGCCAAGGCCGTGGCCAAGAAATCGACGGTCGAGGACATGACCCCCTCGCAGATCCTGCGCACCGGCAAGTTCTACACCCTGTGGGTCTGCTTCTTCATCGGTGCCGGCGCCGGCCTGATGGTGATCGGCAGCGCCACCGGCCTGGCCAAGGCCAGCCTCGGCGAGTGGGCCTTCCTGGTGGTCGCGGTGATGTCGATCGGCAATGCCGCCGGGCGGATCATCGCCGGCGTGGTTTCCGACAAGATCGGCCGCGCCAACACCCTGGTGATGATGCTGGTCTTCCAGGCGGCCTTGATGTTTGCTGCCATCCCGGTGGTTGACGGCACCTACTCCAACGCCCTGGTGCTGGTCCTGCTGGTGACCTTCATGGTCTTCAACTACGGCACCAACCTGGCACTCTTCCCCTCCTTCGCCAAGGACCTCTGGGGGGTCAAGAACTACGGCATGAACTACGGTATCCTCTTCAGCTCCTGGGGAATTGGCGCCTTCGCCCTGGTCAAGATGGGTGAACTGCTCAAGGCCAAGACCGGCAGCTTCACCATGTCGTTTGCGGTGGCCGGCGTGCTGTTGATGATCGGCGCGATGTTCGCCAACTCGCTGCGGCCGAAGCCGTTCGAAGCCACCGAGACCGTGCCGGTGGCCCTCGAAGAAGAGGAGTTGGTGTTGCAGGCGGCCAAGGCCGAGTAACCGGCCTGACGCTAACCCGCTTGAACAAACAACGGCTCCGCAGCGATGCGGGGCCGTTGTTTTATAGAAATTCGGCGATCAGAAACGATCTCTCGGCAGGTCGCTGGCCACCATCAATTTTGATGGGGCGAATTGTTGGGCGATTGCTGACGCAGTGTCTGGCGGAGTGATCCTTTGGGCTGATGGTGAATTGGCGGCAGATCGAACTTGTTTTCATCCCTGCCCGTAAGCTACATTGCCTCGGTTGGGGTACCGCCGCGGCCGTAGGGAGCAAATAAATTGGTCAATTCCAGATTTGCAAAGTTGTCGATACGCACCCAGTTGATCGTGCTGGCCGTGCTGCTGACGCTTCCCGCCCTGGGGCTCATCGTGTATTCAGGGCTGAAGGAACGTGCCGGTGACTATCAGGATGCCGTTATCGAGTCGCAACGGCTGGCGGACACTCTGGCGGCACAGCAGAGAATGCTTACTAGTGAAGCTGAGCTGTTGTGCACTTTATTGACGGGGCTTCCCGAAGTCATGCAGCATGATGTCGATAAGGTGCGGGCGATTCTTGCCGATATCCACAAGCAAAGCCCTCAATATATCAATATAATGATCGCTGATGCGAAGGGACATGTTTGGGCGTCTGCGGTTCCGGTGGACAAGACGGACTCCATTGACCGAGAGGCGGTATTTCAAAAACGCCCGGAAAACCCTGCGGTTTTCGTCGGGTGAGTATATCGTTGGCAAGTTCTCGAAAAAGCCACCATTCGGTATGGCCTATCCGTTGCTGAAAGATAATCGATTCGATGGTGTGATCTTTGTCGGTTTTGATCTTGGACGCCATGCGCTCGATCCTGCAGCGATCCCAGCTGTCTGTCGATGCAAACTATGTCTTTGTCGACCGAAACGGGATTATCGTCAACCGGGGGAAGGACCCTGCCACGCTCATCGGCCAGCCCTTCCTCCTGGAGCCTTGAAGACATGGAAGACGGCCCTGACAAGGATACCTTCGAATTTATCCGCAGGGATGGGGATAACCGCATCACCACCTATCGCAAATTGTGGCTGCCCGGTGAGGAGAAACCCTACATGTACGTAGGGCCGGGATCTCGAAGAAGGAGGTTCTGACCAAGTCGAACGGCGCGCTGATTGCCAATGTCTCGACGCTCCTGCTCTTCGTGGTGCTCTCCTTCCTGGCGGTCTTCTTCATCGGCAAGCGCTCGATCGTCGACCGCATCACGATCCTGAAACGAGCCACGCAGCGCTTGGCTGGCGGCGACCTCGACGTTCAGAGTCTCGGGGCAGGTTTCGGGTGGTGAACTGGGGAGTTTGGCCGGGACCTTCGACGCCATGGCCCAGCAGCTCGAAGTGCGGGAAAGAGCCCTGCGCGAAAGCGAAAGCAACTATCGGGATATCTTCAACGCCACCCACGATGCCATGTTTGTTTATGACGCCGGGTCAGGAGAGATCCTGGCAAGTCAACAAGCCGGCCGTCGAGATGTTCGGTTATGCGGACGGGGAGATGCTCAGGGCCAGCATGCCGGAGCTTGGTGCGGGAGAACCGCCCTATTCCCGCAGGATGCCCTGCAGTGGATCAAGAGGGCGGCGCAGGAGGGACCCCAGGTTTTCGAGTGGTTGAGTAAAAGGCAGAACGGCGAATTGTTCTGGAGTGAAGTGACTCTGACGACCATGGGGGCCGCCGGGGAAAAGCGGGTTCTCGCGGTTGGTCGTGACGTCACCGAGCGCAAAGAGATGGAGCGCATGAAGGAGGAAATGCTCTCCGCCGTCAGTCACGAGATGCGCACACCCTTGACGGCCATGCTCGGCTTCCTCCAGTTCATCGTGGAGAACCCGGTGGAGGAGGCGCAGATACGGGAATACCTCGGCATCATGCATAAAGAGGCGGAGCGTCTCAACGAGTTGATCAGCAATTTTCTTGACATGCAACGCCTGAAAGCCAGGCAGGACACCTACCATTTCCAGGCCCTTGCGGTCAGGCCATTACTGGAAGAAGCCGTCGCCCTGTATTCGATTGCATCGATCAGTCGCCGGATAAGCGTGCATTCGCCCTCGGACTTGCCGCCGGTTTTCGGCGATGAGCCATTGCTCCACCAGGCCCTCGTCAACCTTGTATCCAATGCCATAAAATATTCATCCTCCGGCAGCGCGATCGACCTTGGTGCGCGCCGGGAAGGAAATAGCATTACTCTCTGGGTAAAGGACGAAGGCATAGGCATCCCGCCGGAATCGCTGGACAGGATTTTTGAGATGTTTTATCGGGTAGACAACTCATCCAGCCGCCAGACCAGCGGGACCGGTCTCGGGCTGGCCCTTGTCAAGGACATTGCGCTTGCCCATGGCGGACGGGTATGGGTTGAAAGCACGCTCGGGAAGGGGAGCAGCTTTTACCTTTCGTTGCCAGTTGCAAAAGGTGGTAACAGTACCGAAGCGCCCGCTTGAGCTTGTTCGATAGCGTGTACGCAGCCGCTTTTTCTGCTAGCATTGAAGCCTGTGTGCCAACTCTCCAGGAAGAAAGGATGTCCGCTATGCACAAGCTTGCCTGGCTCGGCCTGCTGGCCGGGATTTGGCTGTTCCTGCCTGCGACGGTGCCGGCCGCCGAGATGATGAAGCCGGGGCTGTGGGAAATCACCACCAGCATGGAGATGCCGGGGATGCCGTACCAGGCGCCACCGCAGACCATGCGCCACTGCTACACGGCGCAGGAGGTCAAGGAGGAGCCGGTGCCCAAGGATAACAACTGCAAGATCACCGATCTTAAATCCTCCGGCAACAAGGTCACCTGGAAGCTCGAGTGCAAGGGCGAGATGGCCGGCAAGGGGGAGGGGGAGATGGTCTACCAGGGCGATTCGGCCTACGAGGGAAAAACCAAGATGCAGACGCAAGGGATGACCATGACCAGCAAGTACAAGGGGAAGCGGCTCGGCGACTGCAAGTAGGGACTGTCCCCTGGTTCACCGGGGGCTGCCCCTGTGACGCCTGTACTGGCAACGGCCACGTCCTTCAGGGCGTGGCCGTTGTGTTGTTTCTGACGCTATGCGCAGAGGCCCATCAGGGCATCGGGAAGGTCATGTCCGGCATCCGTTCACTGCTGTCTGCGGCGAACTGCAGCATCTCGACGAAAGTCATGCCGTCCGGTTTGATCAGGATGACGGCCATGATGCTGACCAGCACACCGGCGGCAAGCCAGTTGAGCATGGCATTACGCATCGCCCAGTCGGGGATGAGGGGCCGCGTTTTCTCCTCGTCACCTTCCCGCGCCGGGAGCCGTGCGGCCATCTGCCGCAACATCTTGCCGGAACAGAGGAAGATGACGGCCGAGATGGCGTAGTGCGGCAGGATCTCCATCGACACCTGGCCGGTGGCAAGCAGCCCAGCGTAAAAAGCCATCACGCCGAGTCCGAGCAGGGTCATCTGGCGACTGAGTTTCGCGTTCATCGGTCCCTTGCTGCCCTGGAAATCCATCACCTCACCTCAGAGTCTAGCGATTGACGCCGATTACTGTCAAGAGGCAGCGGCAGGCTTCTCTCGCTTCGCGGCTCGTGTTAGCGAATCCGCTGGGGCTGGGTCCGGCCGGGAACAACCAGGCGTGCCACTTCGTGCCAGCCCCGCCGCACTCCGCAGATCAGGCCGGGGAGGCTGCAGGCGAAGCCGGCTACGGCAGCCGAGTGGTGCAGGGTCACGCTGCCGGTGAAATGGGCCAGCGCCAGGAGCAGAAGAAACGCCGTGAGCAGGGCGAACACGACCCGGCAGGTGCGTGCCAGTGATTCGGTTCCCTGGGCGAGGATCAGGCTGAACAGTCCCCAGATGGCAAAGTATCCGGCTTGTGGCACCGGGCCAGGCAATTGCCCATAGCCGGCTGCCGGCAGCAGTTCGACGGCCAGTACCGAGAGCCAGAACAAACCGAAGCCGGTAAAGGCCACGGCACGCAAGGAGTTGCTGCGCAGGGCAGACAGCCCGGTGATGATCTGGCCAAGGGCCGCGGCCATCATCAGCAGGCTGAGGCCATGAATTTCGAGTTGCGGCGCGGGCAGCTGCTTCAGGGCGAACAGGGCAGTGGCGATGCCGCAGCAGAAGAGACCAAAGGCCGGCACCGGGATCGCCGGCTCCCCGGAGTCGGTCCAGGTGGCGGTGACGCTGGCTGCGGCGGGTATCCGGTCACCGAGGCGGTCGGCCAGTTCGTGGTATTTCAGGCAGTCGTTGAACTGCGCCGAACAGAACTTGATGATCATCTTGGCATCGTGCGGTGAAATGTAACCGCAGCCGACATCGCAAACTTCCTCGTCGCAACCGTAATATGGGCAGACAGTTCGGTCTTTCATGGCAACCTCCGTCTCTGGAAGGTGGGACCCGGCCCGCATGCGGGGACAATCAGGCCGGGTCCCTATACAAGGAGTGTCGCTGGATGGTTGAGCAAGGGCCGTACCAATCGGGAAACAAAGCCGATCTTCAATTAAAAGCTATGTGATAACAGTATGTTGTGGCGAAAGACCGGGGGTGGGGGCGGCGCGGGCAGGATTCTCTGTGGTCGCAGAAATGCAAAAAAAGCGATGGGGGGGACTGCCGAAGCAACCGACAGCGTTGAAGAAAGTCTGGCTCTAGGTGAAAATTATAATAATAACGATATGTTGCCTGAGATTAACGAGCCAGTCGCACTCTTGCAGAAATGCAAAACGCCGATTCGCATTCCTGCAAGAAGGGGCTGGCTAGTCGATCTCCTTTTTTCTGATCCCGTATTTCTTCAGCTTGCGGTAGACGGTGGCCATGTTCATTCCCGCTTCCGCGGCGGCGGCCTCGACGTTGCCGGCATGCTTGCGCAGCAGCCGGGTCAGGTATTCGGTCTCGAAACGGGCCAGGGCGGCCTCATAGTCGGCCTGGGTGGAAAATTGGCCGGGCTGGCCGGTGACGATGAACTGGGAGAGGGCCGGCAGGCCGATGTACGAACCGCTCTCGATGGTCAGGGCGGCCTCGATGACATTGCGCAGCTGGCGGATGTTCCCCGGCCAGGCGTAGGCGCAGGCCGCTTCGAGCGCCTCCGGCGTCAGCCCCTTGCAACTGGTGCCGAACTTCTCGTTCTGCTCGCGGAGGAAATGCGCGATCAGCAGCGGGATGTCGTCGCGGCGTTCGCGCAACGGCGGCAGATGCAGGTTGATGACGTTGAGCCGATAGAACAGATCCTCGCGAAACGTCCCCTTGGCCACCTCGGCGGTGAGGTCGGAATTGGTGGCGGAGATCAGGCGCACATTGACCTTGGTCGGCGTGGTGTCCCCCAGCCGGCGAAATTCCTGCTCCTGCAGGAAGCGCAGCAGGGTCTTCTGCACATTGTGCGGCAGGTTGCCGACCTCGTCGAGGAAAAGGGTGCCGCCGTCAGCGGCCTCGAGCAGTCCCTGGCGGTTTTCGGTGGCGCCGGTAAAGGCCCCCTTGCGATAACCGAACAGCTCGCTCTCCAGGATGTTTTCCGGCAGGGCCCCGCAGTTGACGGCGATGAATTTGCGATCGCGACGTGGCGAATGGTGGTGGATCGCCTGGGCGATCAGCTCCTTGCCGGTCCCCGATTCGCCGGTGATCAGGACGCCGGTATCGCGCACCGCCACCTTGGCAACCCGCTCCAGCAGGTCGCGCAGTCCGGCGGACGCACCGATGATCCGGTCGAAATGGAACTTGCCGGTCAATTCTTCCTTCAGTTCGCGGTTCTCTTCGACCAGGGCGTGGTGCTGCAGGGCGTTTTTGACCCGGTAGATCAGTTCATCCGGTTCGAAGGGCTTGGTCAGCATGTCGTAGGCCCCGCGCCGCAGCGCCTGGATCGACATCTCCACGGTGGCGAAGGCGGTAATCATGATCACCTGGATCTCCGGGGAGCGTCGCCGCAGGTGCTGCAGCACTTCCAGCCCGTCCATCTCCGGCATCTTGATGTCGGTGATCACCAGGTCGTAAGTGCCGTCGGTGAAGTCGGCCACGGCCTGCACCGGGTTGGTATAGGCCTTGACCTGGTAACCCTGGTCGCGCAGCACGGCCTCCATCATCCGGCAGAGGCCGGCTTCGTTGTCGATCAGCATGATGCGGGCGGCAGGCATCAGTACTCCTCTCTGGTCAGTGGCAGCCGGACGGTCACGGTGGTCCCCGCGCCGGGACTGCTGGTAATGCCGATGGTGCCGTGGTGGAGTTCGATCAGTTGCCTGGTGATCGCCAGCCCCAGCCCGGTGCCGCGCTCCTTGGTGGTGTAGAACGGCTCGAAGATCCGGCCCAGTTCTTCTTCGGCGATGCCGCTGCCGGTGTCGGCGAAGGTCAGAACGGCAAACTCCTCTTCGCGGGCGGTGCCCACGGTGAGTTCACCCTTGCCGGCCATGGCCGCGCCGGCATTGAGGATCAGGTTGATCGCCACTTGGCGAATCTGGTCGCCATCGGCCGGCACGTTTGGCAGGCCGGGGTCAAAGGCGCGCACGATCTTCACCCCGAACAGGTCGGTGTGGTTGGCGGCGAACTCGACGATCTGATCAAGCAGCCGGTTCAGGTCGGTCGGCGCCAGTTCGGGCTGCGGCGTGCGCGCGTAGCTGAGCAGATCCTGAACGATCTTCTTGCAGCGCTTGCTCTCGCGCTTGATCTCATGGATGTAGTGGAAATTCGGATCGTCCTCCGGGAGCTTTTTCTCCAGGTAGGCGGCATAGCCGAGGATCACGCCCAGGGGGTTGTTGATCTCGTGGGCCACCCCCGACGAGAGGACGCCGAGGGAGGCCATCTTCCCCTGTTGGGCGAGGCTGGTTTCGAGTTCGCGGTTGCGCTGCAGCACCGAGGTCATGCGGTTGAAGGCGGTGGCCAGTTCCCCCAGTTCGTCGCGGCTGTCGACCTGCATCTGCCGGTTGGTCTGCCCGCGCTTGATGGCGCGGATCGTCTCGATCATCTGCCGGATCGGGTCGGAGAGGACCTTGGCGGCCAGGAACACCAGCAGGGTGGCAACCAGACCGACGCCGAGCGAAATCCACCCCAGGCTTTCGAAGATGCGCCCTTTGATCAGATTGGTCTCGCGGTAGAACTCGTCCTCGTAGGAACCGACGGCCACGATCCAGTCCCAGGGCTTGAAGTCCAGGTAGCGCACGATCTTGCGCCGGGGTTCGGCTTCGCCGGGGTTCTGCCAGGGGTAGCGGATCCACCCTTCGCGCTGTTCGCACATCTGCTGGATGAAGGCGGTGCCGTCACTGTCGCGGGCGGCGTAGATATTCTGGCCCTCCGCCTCGGGATGGATGGTCAGCGTCCCCTTGCGGTCCATGCAGTAGATGTAGCCGGTCAGCCCGACCTTTTTCGCCTTGAGACGCTCCTTCAGGGAGGCGAAGGCCTGCCGCTCAGCCGCCGGATCCTCGTAGGTTTCATCGAGATAGCCGCCTGAGGCGATGATCCAGTCCCATGGGGCAAAGTAACGATAGGTGACCATCTTCGGGCGCGGCTTGGCCTCGAGTTCCGGGTTGCGCCACGGGTAAATGATGGTCAGCATCGTTTCGGGAGCCGCAGTCCTGGCGGCCTGGCACATGGCCCGGATGAAATAATGCCCGTCCTCGTCGCGCTGGTCGAAAACGTTCTCCCCCTCACGGGCGATGTGCACCTTGAGGTCGCCACGGGTGGTCATGGCGTAGATGTAGCCGGTTTCGCCGACCTGCACCCGCTTCAAGGTCCGCCGGGCGATTTCCTGGGCCGCCGCCTGATCGATCCGTCCCGCCCGCTGCTGGCGGTACTGGGCCTCGACCAGGCCATAGGCGAGCTCGGTCAGGGTTGCCAGCTCCTTGTGGACGGTTTTTTTCTTGTCCTCGCGATAGACCTCGAACTGGCGGTGATGGGCGTCGAGCAGGTCGACGGTGAACCGGGCGAGATGGTCGAGGTCGGCCATGCTCGCCTGGGTGATGCCGAGGTGCGCCTGGCGATAGGCAATCCAGCCGACCACCCCGCCGACCACGAACAGCGGGACCAGCACCAGTGGCAGCACCACCACCAGAAGCTTCCAGCGGATCTGCAGGTTGTTGACGAAGCGGAAAAGATGCCGACTCATGAGAAGCCCATTCAATAGCCACTGCGGAGGTCGTCCGCGGTGTCGCGCGGTGCTCGTTCCCTCGCTTATCTGTCCAAAGATACCTCGGGGTCGGCGCTCCGTGCACCCTGCCTCACGACGCTGTTGAATGGACGTTCGGACCCGAGAAAATGAGAAATTTCCAAATTATGCGATTTGTGTGCGAAAAAATCAAGGAACGCAGAGGCGGATTCAATAAAGATCGTATTTGAGCAGGCGACATTCGAGGGGACCGTTCCACAGGGGGATGCGGCGGGTCGCCTTCAGGCCGATGCATTTGGCGGCGGCCAGGTTGCCGGTGAGGATCCAGGCGGTCCAACCGCGCCAGCGTTGCTTGAGGGTGTCGCCGATGGCCTGGTAGAGAATTTCCAGTTCGGCCCCGTTGTCTTTGAGGCGTTCGCCGTAGGGTGGATTGAACACCAGCGTGCCGGCCCCGGACGGCGGGGCGAGCGTTGCGAAGTCCGCCCGTGTCCAAGTGATTGCGGCGACGTTGGTCAGCCGCCCGGCGTTGTCAAAGGCGGCCCTGAGGGCGCGCGGGTCGCGGTCGGCGCCGAGGATCGGCGCGACCGCCGGGCGGCGCAGCTGGTGGGCCTCGTCACGCAGCGCCTGCCAGCTGCGGGCGTCGAAGCCCGGCCATTTCTGGAAGGCGAAGGAGCGGGCCAGTCCCGGCGCGGTTCGGGTCGCCAGCAGCGCCGCTTCGATCGGCAGGGTGCCGGACCCGCACATCGGGTCGACGAAGGCGGTGGTGCCGTCCCAGCCACTGAGCAGCAGCAGACCAGCGGCGAGGGTTTCGCGCAGGGGCGCGGTGGTGCGCTCCAGGCGGTAGCCGCGGCGGTGCAGACCTTCGCCGGCCAGATCGAGGCTGACCGTGCAGCGGTTCCCGGCCAGGTGCAGGTTGACCGGGAGGTCGGGGGCGGCGGGATCGACGTCCGGCCGGCGCCCGTAGTGGTCGCGCAAGCGGTCGACGATGGCATCCTTCCCCTTGAGGGCCACGTAGCGCGAATGCGTCAGGGCCGAATCGCGCACGCTGGCATCCAGCGCCAGCGTCATGTCCGGGGTGAGAAAATCCTCCCAGGGGCAGTTGCGCACCCCCTCGTAGAGCTGGTCGGCGGTATGGCACGGGAAAGCTGGCCACCGGCTGCAGAACGCGATTGGCGGTGCGCAGCCAGAGGCAGGCCCGGTAGCCGTCGGCCCGGCTGCCGCGAAAGTGCACGCCGCCGGTGCCCGGCAGCACATCGCTGACCCCATGGCCCGCAGTTCCCCGGCAAGGGCCTCTTCCAGCCCCTTGGCCGCGGTGGCGAAAAAAACCGAATTCGTCATGGCGCGGGGCAAGCCCCCGTCGCTGTCATGGAGCTTTCCTGGCGGGCGCGGCAGGGGTCGCCAACTGGGCTTCGATTTCATCGGGAAGTTGCTGGTTGAGGCGATAGTTGGTGAACAGTACCTCGAGGTGGTCCTGCAGGCCGGGCCGGTTGAGGGTCCGGACGATCTTCTCCGGCAGAAAGTAGCCGGCGATTTCGGTAAAGGTCACCTCCAGGCGGTCATCGACCTTGCCGTCGGGGCTGGTGACCCTGACGCGCTCGGCAAGCAAGCCATCGCGCACCGGGCGGTAGCGGAACTCGGCGAGCAGTTGGTCTCCCGTCGCGGTGTGCACGACCAGTTCCCGCACGGTGCGGGTCTTGACGTCGATGTCGAACTGAAGCTTGACGATGCCGCTTTGGGGGAGGCGCAGACCACTGCCGTAGAAGGCGTCATCAAGATCGACGGGGATGGCAAAGAGCAGCTCCACGCGCCGCAGCACGTTATCCGCCACGGCGGTCTCGGTGCTCTTGATCGAGGCTTGTTCGGCGAGGCGCCTGCGTTCCGCGACCTTGCCCGGCGGCAGCACCAACTCGTCCGGCTCGATGGCCAGGTTCGCTGAAACGCGCTGGACCATCTGCTGCATGAAGGGGGATGCTTGCGCCCCGGTGGCGACGATCACGCTCCGGGGGGCACCAAGCCGCCAGTATTTGACCACGGTTGGCACCTCCGGGCGCGGCAGGTCCGCGGGCATGCTGGCGGTGGAGGACTGGATCATGGCGGCGATACGGTCGGTGACGACGGTGGCCTGATAGTTCTTCAGACCTGGCTGGAGGGTGCCGGCGGAGTGGGTTGCGGCCTCCAGGGCTGCCAGGCGATCCTCGACGCGGGCGACGGCAGGGGCGGCGAGCAGCATGACGATCAGTACAAGCAGTGGCAAACTTTTCATGGTGCATCTCTTGGCCGGGGGGAGATTGACTCCCCGAAGGTCCTTCGCTAACGTGAGATGAAACGGCAATGACAACGCCACACTGTCCGGCGCTGGCCGATATTGCCAAGAATAATCGATAATTTACAGGGTGGCAAGGAGCTTTGCGTGCTGAGTTTCGATCCTCGCCGTCAGCCGGCCGCTCCCGGTGTCTACCTGATGAAGGATGCCGCCGGCACGGTTCTCTATATCGGCAAGGCCAAGGACCTGCGCAAGCGACTGCGCAGCTACCTTAGGGCGGAAGGCGACAGTCGCCCCCAGGTGCGGTTCCTCCTTGAGCGGGCGACGGTTGTCGAAACGATCGTGACCGATACCGAAAAGGAGGCCCTGCTCCTAGAGAACACCCTGATCAAGCAGCACCGGCCCCGCTACAACATCGACCTGCGCGACGACAAGACCTTCATCTCTCTGCGACTCGACCTGCGCGAGGAGTTTCCGGCGTTTGCCATGGTCCGTCGGGTGAAGGCGGATGGCGCCCGCTATTTCGGGCCATTCACCTCGACCGTGGCGGTGCGCGAAACGCTCAAGGAGATCCACCGCATTTTTGCGTTGCGCCGTTATCCGCTGGCGCGCTGCCGCCAACGGACCCGGCCCTGCCTGTTTCATCAAGTCGGCCAGTGCAGCGCTCCTTGTCATGGCCTGATCGACCGCGATGCCTACCGGGTGCTGGTCGAAGGTGCCGTCGCCCTGCTCGAGGGGCGCACGGTTGAGGTTGTCGGGCTACTGCGGCGGCGCATGGCCGAGGAGGCAGCGGCCCTGCGTTTCGAAGTGGCCGCCCGGCTGCGCGACCAGATCCGGGCCGTCGAGCAGACCGTCGAGCGCCAGAAGGCGGTGCGCTACGGGGTGGCCGACCAGGATGTGATCGGTTTGCATCGTGCCGGCGGCGAAGTCGAAATCGCCGTGCTCCATGTCCGTGGTGGTCGGCTGTCCGGGCGGCGCAGCTACAACCTCGACTGGCAAAGCGAGGACGACCAACTGCTGGAGGAGTTCCTGTTGCGCTACTACGGGCGGGAGGTGCCGGTCCCGGACGAGGTGCTGCTGCCATTGCCGATCGAAGGGGGGGCGGCCCTGGCCGACTGGCTGGGCGAACGGCGCGGCCGCCGGGTCCGGCTGCTGACGCCGCAGCGCGGCGAGCGGGTCGAACTGTTGACCCTCGCGGCGCGCAACGCCCGGGAAGCCTGGCTGGAGCGGGGGAGCCGGAACGAGGCGCGCGAGGCGCTGCTGGCGGAGCTGCAGAACCGTTTGCACCTGTCCCGCCCGCCGCAGCGGATGGAGTGTTTCGACATCTCGACCCTGCAGGGGCAGGCGACGGTGGGGAGCATGGCGGTGGTCATCGATGGTGAACCGGTTCCCGGCGAGTACCGGCACTTCCGGCTGCGGACGGTCGCTGGCGGTGATGACTATGCGGCCCTGCGCGAGGTGCTTGGCCGGCGTCTCGGCAGGGGGCTGGCCGAGCAGTCGCTGCCGGATTTCATCCTGATCGACGGCGGGCGGGGGCAGCTGGGCGTGCTCGCTGCCGTGCTCGAGGAATTGGGGCTGGCCCGGCAGATCGAGGCCGCCGGGATGGCCAAGAGCCGGGTCAGGGCCAACGTGCGCGGCAAGGTGGTGGAACGAAGCGAAGAGCGCCTGTTCCTGCCGGGGCGCAAGAACCCGGTGACCCTGCCCCAGGGCTCGCCGGCGCTCTTTCTATTGGAACGGTTGCGTGACGAGGCGCACCGTTTTGCCATCATCTATCACCGCAAACTGCGCGGCCGCAGCCAGGTGGCGTCGGCATTGACCGCCATTCCCGGCATCGGCCCCCAACGTCGGCGGCTCCTGCTTCGCCATTTTGGCAGCGTCGGCCGGCTGAAGTCGGCCAGTCTCGATGAGCTGATGGCGGTACCGGGTTTGTCGGGCAAGCAGGCCGAAGCCGTTTGTCGGCACTTTCATGCCGATACGCACAATCCGCCCCCGTGAAATTGTCCTGGTCCTTTGGTGGCAAAAGTGTTTTCAGATTATGCTCACTTAACGATTGCCGGCGTCAGCCCGATCAGGGTGATCTCCGGCGGCGAGAAGAGGCGCATCGGCGGTCCCCAGCTGCCGGTGCCGCGGTTGCCTGGAGCGCCCTGATGATCGCGGCGATACGGGGCCGGCGACCGGCGGGGACGATGGGCCGCACCCCCCACCAGACCAGCAGGTGCATCAGGGAGTAGATCAGCAGGAAGGCGATGGCGAACAGGGTCATGGCAGGGTCCTGGCCCGGAACAAAAAGGCCCCCGGAGCGTTCCGGGGGCCTGGTTTCGACAGGGGGAGGCGATTATTCCTTGGTGATCTGGGCGTCTTCGACGATCACATCGTACTTGTAGCCGTAGCCGAAGTCCTTGGCCACCGTCAGCTTGCCGCTGACGACCACGGTGTCGCCGAGCTTGGCCCGGCCGAACTGGTGTTCACGGTCAGGTCGTTGGTCCCGGCCTGGCCGCTGCCATCCTGGATGTGCAGCCAGTTCTTGCCCATGATTTCCGGGCTGAACTTGACCACCTTGCCGCGCATTTTCACCGGCTTGCCCGCCAGCGCGCTTTTCTGCGCGAAGATGTCGGCGACGGTCTGGTCGGCCTTCTCGATCCCCTTGAGATTGATATCGGCCGGGGCGGAGACTTTGGGGGCCCCGGCGGTGCCATCTTGCCATTCACCGGCTGGCATGCCGGCGCCGGGCATGCCGGCGTCGGCGGATGCCCTGCCGGCATCGCGCCGGGCATGCCCGCCGGGGCGGCGCCGTTGATCAGCAGGGACGGCACGAAGTAGACCACGTCGAATTTGCGATTGAGGGTCTTGCTCTCGAAGTTCGGCATCGGCATCCCCTCCGGGACCACCACGCTGTCGCCGACCTTGGCCTTCACTTCGGGGGCGGCGGCCCAGAACTTCTCCTTGCCGGTGTCGACCTGCACGTAGGTGTAGCCGGAGGCGTTCATGGTTTCGATCACCTTGCCGGTCTTGGCGGGGGCGGCGGCGGGAGCGGGGGCGGGCGCCTGGGGCGGGCTGGGCCGATGGCTTGGTGACTTCCGGGGCCTTTTGCTGCTCACCGCAGGCGGCAAGCAGGGAAATGGTCAGGCAGGCGATGCTCAGCAGGGCAAATAGTCGTTTCACGGGGAGTTCCTCCAGGTTCTGCGGGACGGCTGTCCCGTCGGTTGATGTTGGGTGTCAGACACCAACTGTGATTTATAGCACACTCTCATGGAAAGCCACAAGGGGGCTACGCGCGGGGCAGCCGGCCGTAAGTTTCGGTCAAGGCGCGCAGCTTTCCGGCCAGCGCCGAGGTGGTTTGGCCGGGGGCGAGCCGCCAGCACCAGTTGCCGGTGGCCTGGCCCGGGCGATTGAAGCGGGCCGCTTCGTCCAGACCGAGCAGATCCTGGCAGGGGACAATGCACAGGTGGGCCACGCTGGCCATCGCCAGACGGATCAGTTCCCAGGGGATGTCGGGATCGGCCTTGGCGAGGTAGCCGCCGACCAGGGCGCGCTGGGTGTGGTCGAGACCCTCCCACCAACCGCGCGTAGTGGCGTTGTCGTGGGTGCCGGTGTACACCACGCAGTCGCTGGTGTAGTTGTGCGGCAGGTAGGGGTTCCCGGGTCCGGAGTCGAAGGCAAACTGCAGGATCTTCATGCCGGGGAACCCGCACTCGACGCGGAGGGCTTCCACCGCGGGGGTAATGACGCCGAGATCCTCGGCCACGATCGGCAGGGTGGGGTGGTCGGCGCGCAGGGCGGCAAACAGCGCCCGCCCCGGAGTTTCCTCCCAGCGGCCGTTGACTGCGGTGGTTTCCCCGGCCGGAACCGCCCAACAGGCCTGGAAACCGCGAAAATGATCGATCCGCACCAGATCGGCCCGCCGCAGTTCATGGCGAAAGCGCTCCCGCCACCAGGAAAAGCCGCTGGCTTCATGAGCTTCCCAGCAGTAGAGCGGGTTCCCCCAGAGTTGGCCGGTGACGCTGAAATAGTCGGGGGGTACCCCGGCCACCACCGCCGGATGTCCCTGCGGGTCGAGGCGGAACAACTGCTGCCGGGACCAGACGTCAACGGAATCGAGGGCGACGAAGATCGGCAGGTCGCCAAAGATGCGGATCCCCCGCCGGTTGGCATAGTCCTTCAGTGCAGCCCACTGCAGGGAGAAATGGTGTTGGAGATACTGTTCGGCGGCGATCGCCGCCGAGAGCCTCCCGCGCCATTCGGCCAGGGCTGACGGGTCGCGTTGGCGCAGAGGGGCGGGCCACTGCTGCCAGGAACTGCCGTGGAAGTGCTGCCGCAAGGCGGCAAACAGGGCGTAATCGTCGAGCCAGCCAGCCTGCTCCCGGCAAAAATCGGCAAATTCGGCGCGGCGGACGACATCGGCACGTGCCGCAAAGTTGGCTGCCGCGCGGGCGAGACACGCCTCCTTGCCGCGGCGCAGGGCTGGAAAATCGACCGGCCCGGCCGGCGACGGCACCCCCTCCAGGTCGGCCAGATCGAGATCGCCCTGATCGAGCAGCGTCGGCAGATCGATCAGCAGGGGATTGCCGGCGAAGGCCGAAAGGGCGTTGTAGGGCGAATCGCCGAACCCGGTCGGCCCGAGGGGCAGAGTCTGCCAGACGCTCTGCCCCGCCGCTGCGAGAAAATCGACGAAGCCTCGCGCCTCGGAGCCCAGCGACCCGATGCCGTGTGGGCCGGGAAGTGCGGTCGGGTGGAGCAGAATACCACTGCTGCGGGGTAGTTTCATTGTCGGGAGACCCTGGTTTGGGGCGTCGTGTGCGCCGGCATTGGATCAACAGCCGGCATCCGGCACAACCGGCGGCTGTTTGATGCGGAATTAATGACTTTCAATAACACGTCCTATTGTACTATTATGACACAATTTTCAACCTGAGCCAGAGGCGACCATGCTCCGTATCGCGTTCCTTCGCAACCTGCTGCTGCTTGTGCTGCTGGTGGTGGCCTGCCTGCCTGCCTACACGCTGTTCGTGCTGCATCCCGCTTACCATGAACAGCTGATCCAAGAGACCGAGCAGGAGGCCGTCCGCTTTGCGTCCTACCTGATGCGTGACCTGAAGCTCGAAGGGGTGCGGATGGAGCGGGCGCAGCTGCCGGCGGCGACCGTCGAGCAGGTCGAGCTGACCAAGAGCGACAGACACCTGATCAAGCTGCGGTTCTTCTCCCCCGACGGGGAGATCATCTTCTCGACCGAGGCGGCCGAGATCGGCAAGGCCAACACCAGCGATTACTTCCGCAACATCGTCGCCAAGGGCCAGGTCTTTTCCAAGGTTGTGGCGAAGGACCACAAGACCGCAGACGGGGCGGTGACGAAGATCGATGTGGTCGAAACCTACGTGCCGTTCATGGCCGACGGTCGTTTCGGCGGCGCGGTCGAAGTCTACTATGATATCACCAGCAGGGCCGAAAAATTTAATGCGTTGACCCTGCGCACCACCACAATCCTGGTCGTTCTCGCCTTCGGGTTCCTGGCGGCGATGGTGCTGGCGCTGAATAAGGCGCGGGGTTACCTCAATGAGCGCGACCGGGCCGAAGAGGCCCTGCGGCAGGTCAATCTGGAACTGGAAGCGCGGGTGGTCGAGCGGACCAACGAGCTGTCCGCGGCCAACGCCCATTTGACCGGCGAAATTGCCGAGCGGACTCTGGCCCAGATGGCACTCAGCCAGGCGCTGGAGGATTCCCGGCGGGATCGCGAGAAACTCGACGGCATCCTGCGCTCCGTGGGCGACGGCCTGGTGGTCACCGACCACCAACTGGTGGTGCTGCACATGAATGCGGCGGCGGAGAAACTGCTGGCGCTGCCGCTGGAAACGGCGCTTGGCCAGCCGCTCGACCGGTTGGGTGTGATGGCCAGTCTGCCCGGCAAGGTGCGCAGCCTGCTGACCGATGAGCGCGGTTCATCCTCCTTCGATTTCGAACTGCCCGGTGCCGATCCGGAAAATCCCCGGGTGTTCCAGGCGCGGTTCTCGCGCCTGGAGTCGGACCGGGCCGATCCGGGGGTGGTGTTGCTGATCCATGATGTCACCCGGGAGCGTGAACTGGATCGGCTGAAGAACGCCTTCCTCGGCATGGCCGCCCATGAATTGAATACGCCGCTGGCGGCAATTCTCGGTTTCAGCGAACTGTTGGCCACCGCAGACAGTTCGGTCCAGTTTACCCCGGAAAAGCGCGAGGAATACCTGCAGCTGATTCACAACAAGGCGCTGGAACTGTCGCGGCTGGTTGACGACCTGCTCGACATCAGCCGGGTCGAGGCGGGGCAACCGCTGATTCTTGATTACGAAGCGGTGCGGCTTGACGATCTGTTGCGCGAAGTGGTCCGTCCCTATCAGGAAAAGAGCCAGCGTCACCGTTTCGAACTGCACATCGCCACGGCGCAGACGGAAATTGCGGCGGACGCGGGACGCATCCGCCAGGTGCTTAACAACCTGGTCAGCAACGCCGTCAAGTATTCGCCGCAGGGCGGGCTGATCAGAGTGTCACTGGAGCAACTGAATGGAACCTGCCGTTTCAGCGTCGCCGACCAGGGGGTCGGCATGACGACTGAGCAGGTCGAACATATTTTCGATCGCTTCTACCGGGCCGACTCGTCGAACACGGCAGTGCAGGGAGTGGGCCTCGGCATGAGTATCGTCCGTCACATCATTCAGGCGCATCGGGGCGAGATCCGGGTGGAGAGCGAGCTCGGGCGCGGAACCACGGTGCAGGTGGATCTGCCGCGGGTGCCCTCTGTCTAGAGGCGGGGCGCTGCTCATGGGCACCTACCGGCCAGACGGGCAGCGTTGACCTGATCGGCCGGTTTGGTTTACCATCAAGCTGTAACGGGCTTTGCGGCCCGTTTTCTTTTGCTCCTTCAGGAGCGACTTCTGAGCAGAGGCAGGCCATCCCTTTGGACCGACAGTTTCTCGACGAAATCCGCCGCCGCCGTACTTTCGGCATCATCAGCCACCCCGACGCCGGCAAGACCACGCTCACCGAAAAGCTGCTGCTGTTCGGCGGCGCCATCCAGATGGCCGGGGCGATCAAGGCGCGCAAGGCCGCCCGTCATGCGACCAGCGACTGGATGAAGGTCGAGCAGGAGCGCGGCATTTCGGTGACCACCTCGGTGATGAAGTTCGCTCACCGCGACTGCGAGATCAATCTGCTCGACACCCCCGGCCACCAGGATTTCTCCGAGGATACCTACCGGGTGTTGACCGCCGTCGACAGTGCGCTGATGGTCATCGACAGCGCCAAGGGGGTTGAGACCCAGACCGAGAAGCTGATGGCGGTCTGCCGCATGCGCAATACCCCGGTCATCACCTTCGTCAACAAGCTCGACCGCGAGGGGCGCGAGCCCCTCGACCTGCTCCACGACGTCGAGGAGAAGCTGCAGATCGAGTGCGCGCCGATGTCCTGGCCGATCGGCATGGGCAAGCGCTTCAAGGGGGTCTACAACCTGTACCGCAAGGAGCTGCGCCTGTTCACCTCCGGCGGCGAGACCCGCCAGCGCGAAGCCGTGGTCATCAGCGACCTGAGCGACCCCCTGCTCGACGAACTGCTCGGCAGCCAGGCCGGTGAACTGCGCAACGACATTGAACTGCTCGAGGGGGCGGCCAACCCCTTTGAACTGGCCGAATATCTGAAAGGGAACCAGACGCCGGTTTTTTTTGGGAGCGCCGTCAACAACTTCGGCATCGAGGAGTTGCTCGACGCCCTGGTCGATCTGGCGCCCTCCCCCGGGCCAAGGGCCACCGTCACGCGTGAAGTCGCTCCCGAGGAGGCGGCGTTTTCCGGGTTTGTCTTCAAGATCCAGGCGAACATGGACCCGATGCACCGCGATCGCATCGCCTTTTTGCGCATCTGCTCGGGGAAGTTCACCCGCGGCATGAAGGTTCGCCACCACCGCATCGGCAAGGACGTCACTCTGTCCAATGCCACGATCTTCATGGCCCAGGACCGGGCCCATGTCGAGGAGGCCTGGCCCGGCGACATCATCGGCCTGCACAACCACGGCACCATCAAGGTCGGCGACACCTTCAGTGACCGGGAGCCGTTGAAATTCACCGGCATCCCCAGCTTTGCCGCCGAGCATTTTCGCCGGGTGCGGCTGAAGAACCCCCTCAAGTCCAAGCAGCTGGAGAAAGGGCTGACCCAGTTGGCCGAGGAGGGGGCGATCCAACTCTTCCGGCCGCTGCTCGGCAACGACTACATCGTCGGCGCGGTCGGGGTGCTGCAGTTCGACGTGACCATGGACCGGCTGCGTACCGAGTACGGCGTCGATGCCATCTACGAGTCGGTTGATTACGCCACCGCCCGCTGGGTAAGCAGCAGCGACCCGAAGAAGTTCGCCGAATTCGAACGCAAGAACCAAGCGCATCTCGCGCATGACGCCGAAGGGTCGCTGGCCTTCCTCGCACCGAGCGAATGGCGCCTCGGCTACGTGGCGGAGCAGTGGCCGGACATCGTTTTTGCCAGGACCCGCGAGCATCAGTAAGCGGTTCGAGGGTTGACAGTCCGGCCCATTGCGGTACTTTCTAGGAGAGGACGAAGTGGCAAGGGGCTGGCTATCAGGCCGGTCCCTTCGTCTGTCTGGCTCAAGGGTAAAAGGGACCGGAGATGAAGGTTGGAGCAAAAGGCTGGCGGCAGGATCGCCCAAGGATTCGAGAACTCCTGAACGTTGAGCAGTCTCCCGGCCTTATCACGGTCGAGGGCTGGGTCCGCACCGTGCGGCACGGCAAGGGGGTGACCTTTCTGGCCATCAACGACGGCTCCTGCCTGGCCAGTCTGCAGGTGGTGGTCGATGCCGCCACTCCCGCCAACGCCGCCCTGGCAGGCATCGGCACCGGCGCCTGCGTGCGAGTCGGTGGCCGAATGGTGGCATCGCCGGGAAGCGAGCAGCGCTGGGAGGTGCAGGCCGGGGTGTTGGTGGTTCTCGGCCCGGTCGACGAGTGGTACCCGCTGCAGAAGAAGCGGCATGGCCTGGAATTCCTGCGGGAGATTGCCCACCTGCGGCCGCGGACCAACCTGTTCGGGGCGGTGTTCCGCGTGCGCAGCCGATTGGCCTTTGCCGTTCACCGGTTTTTCCAGGAACGCGGCTTTCTCCTGGTGCACACGCCGATCATCACCACCAACGATTGCGAGGGGGCCGGGGAGATGTTCCGGGTCACCACCCTCGACCCGTTCCGGCCAACCGTCGAAAACGGGCAGATCGCCTGGCGCGAGGATTTTTTCGGCGAAAAGGCCGGATTGACGGTCAGCGGGCAGCTGGAAGGGGAGCTGTTCGCCATGGCCTTCACGGATATCTATACCTTCGGCCCGACCTTTCGTGCCGAGAATTCCAACACCAGCCGTCATGCCGCCGAGTTCTGGATGATCGAGCCGGAGATGGCCTTTGCCGATCTGGCCGCCGACTGCGCCCTGGCCGAGGAGTTCTTCCGCACTCTGGTTCTCTGCGCGCTGGAGGAGTGTGCCGAGGAGTTGGCGTTCTTCGAGCAGTACGTCGCCCCGGGGCTGCTGGAGCGGCTGTTGTCGGTCGCAAAATCCAGTTTCGCCCGCATGTCCTACAGCGAGGCCATCGAGCGGCTGCAAGGCAGCGGTCAGGCCTTCAACTTCCCGGTGGCGTGGGGGTGCGACCTGCAGTCGGAGCACGAACGGTTTTTGTCAGAACATATCGTCCAGGGGCCGCTTTTTGTCACCGACTACCCGGCGGAGCTGAAGGCCTTCTACATGCGCCTGAACGACGACGGCCGCACGGTGGCGGCCATGGACCTGCTGGTGCCGCGGGTCGGGGAGATCATCGGCGGCAGCCAGCGCGAGGAGCGGTTGGAGGTGCTGGAACGGCGCATGCGTTCCTGCGGTCATCGCGCCGGAGGGGCTCTCCTGGTACATCGATACGCGCCGCTGGGGGAGTTGCCCGCACGCCGGTTTCGGTCTGGGGTTCGAGCGGTTCCTGATGTATGTGACCGGGATGGAGAATATCCGCGACGTGATCCCGTTTTCGCGGACGCCGGGGAACGCGCGGTTCTGAACGGGCAAACGCCAAGGTCGGGAATTCCCGACCTTGGCGTTTGAAGAACCAGCCCCAACGGCGGCTACTTGCCGAAGATTTTACCGTCCCTGTCGGCGGTAAAGACCCCGTCCAGCCAGTTCCCCACATCGACAAGCGTGCCGTCCGCGTAGGTGACATTGTCCGACTGGGCGATAATGAACTTGATGTTCGGGTCTTTTAGCCAGGGCAGGACCAGGTAGAAAGTCTGATCGTTGGCATCCGGGGAATCGTAGACTTCTGCAGCCGGCGGTGTTCCGGCGATTTTGGTCAGCAGATTCTTGGCGATCGGATCAAGGTTTTCACCGCCGACCCAACTGGGGTCGGTGAGAGGGAAAAAGCTGTTGAGGGCGAAGCCCGGCCAGGGAGCCAGGGCCTCAGCGGTAGTATATGGAAATTCGTTGTGCTCCAGATAATAAAGGATAAAACCCCGGTATATGCCGCGGCAGTCGGAGATGATTGATGCCCGCTCGGCTTTTTCCCGGTAGGAATAGAACTGGGGGATGGCGATGGCCATCAGGGCCCCGAGGATTGCGGAGACGACGATCAGTTCAATCAGGGTAAAGCCTTGCTGCCCTTTTAATCGCATGGGCACGCTCCTTATGGGATAACCGTATTGTAATTAATGAACAGGGCGTATATGATTTCATGCAAAAAACAAGCCTAAAATCAAAGTGGTAAGCGTCTCTTCTGACAGTAGGCCCTGATCACCGTCTCCGCCTGATTGAGCCGTGACAGCTTCATGTTGCGCAGCTTCAACGCCATGATGTCATCGAGGGGGAACTGTTCCTGGCGCAGTTCCCGGGTGACCAGTGCCAGGTTGGCGAGGATGGTCTTGATGTCAACCGGCGCGTAGCTGCGCAGCATTGGCGGCGACAGCATCAGGAAGCCTTCGGCGACATCCTGGGCCATTTTTTTTGGGCTGCCGGCAATCGCCATGGTCAAAACCTCGAATTCAGAATACAGGATTCAGATTCAGAATAAAATCCGAGCCAAATTGCAATGGGCAAAGATGTTGGGTTTTTCTCCCGGATCCTGTATTCTGAATCCTGCATCCGCCTTGCCGGAAGAGACCATGCTCCACTACAAAGTCGTTGAAATACCCGTGGTAACCGATGAGGCCATTGAGGCCGTGCTCAATCAATGGACCGCGCAGGGCTGGCAGTTCGACAGCCTGCAGTTCGTGGTGCGCGAGGCGAGCAAGCGGCCATCCATGGCCTTTATCCTGTTTACTCGCCAGGATTGCCCGCCAGGCTGACTTTCACGCCGGCCAGCCGCCCCGCTTTTCTTCGTCCCGGTAGCCGATCGTGTGCTTCGGATCGGACGAGGGGGCGGCGCCGCAGCTTGGGCAGGTCGGTTCTCCAGCCTCGTCGTCGCCGTTTTCCACGAAGACCAATTCCCGTTCTTTCCCGCTACACCTGCAAAACCACTTGCGCTCGACGATCATTGCCACCTCCCGGCGACCAGTCATCAATCCGCCGCCCGCCGCCATTATGGCAGGCGCCCGGACACGTGCAAACCCTCAGTAAGCCAAGCCGGTTTTTTTACGCACCTTCTGCAGGGTTTTGGCCCCGGCGTGGCGGGCCTTGGCCGCGCCGAAGGCCAGTATCCGCCGCAGGCCATCCGGGTCGGCCAACAGTTCTTTCCGGCGCTGCGCATGGGGCGCAAAGTAGGCGCGCACGGTCTCGAACAGTTCCTGCTTGACCTCACCGTAGGCCAGGCCGCCGGCCAGGTAGCGCTGCCGCAGGGCCTCGTCCTGGTCCTTGTCGAGAAACAGCCGGTGGATCCGATAGACGTTGCATTTGTCGGGATCCTTCGGCTCCTCCACCGGGGTCGGGTCGGTGACGATGCGCATCACCTGCTTGCGCAAGGCGCTGTCCTCGGCGAACAGGTCGATAGTGTTGCCGTAGCTCTTGCTCATCTTCTGGCCGTCGAGGCCGGGGACAGTGGCGACTTCCTCGTCGATCTCCGGTTCCGGGATAGTAAAGATATCGCCGTACTCGTTGTTGAACTTGACGGCGATGTCGCGGGCCACCTCGACGTGCTGTTTCTGATCCTTGCCGACCGGCACCGTGTTGCTCTGGAACAACAGGATGTCGGCGGCCATCAATACCGGGTAGGCGAACAGGCCGTGGTTGGCGGCGATTCCCTTGGTGGTCTTGTCCTTGTAGCTGTGGCATCGCTCCAAAAGCCCCATCGGGGTGAAGTTGGAGAGCATCCAGGCCAGTTCCTGAACCTCGACGACATCCGACTGCACCCAGAAAGTACTCTTTTCCGGATCCATGCCCAGGGCCAGGAAGTTGGCCGCTGCCTCCAGGGTGCCGCGGGCCAGCGCTTTGCCGTCCGAGACCGAGGTCTGGGCATGGTAGTTGGCGATGAAGCAGAACAGCTGGGACTGCTCCTGATAGGCGATCATCTTCGACATCATGCCGAAATAGTTGCCAAGATGCAGGGAGCCTGACGGCTGGATGCCGGATAAGACGCGCATAAAAAACTGTTCTCCAAAAAGACTGGTTGGGCATTAACCCGGCCAACCTACCAGAAACCGTGGAAGAATTCAATTCCGCCCCGGCATTCTGCGCCGCGCTGTCACTGCACGGCGGTATCACACGGAAGTATATGACAAACCCGGCAGGTCGTGTTAATCTGCGCGCCAATAAATATTAGGGCACCTGGCGTGCCGCACTTCACGATGAACGGGAGGTTTCAGATGAGAAATTGCGTTGCCATGGCCTGCCTGCTGGCCGTTGTCATCCTGGCCGTGCCGACGGCGGGGTGGAGCTACGGTCAGCCTTCGGTGAACCTCGGGTTCACCAGCTTCGTCGACGGCGCCCCCCCGGCCGGCCCCGGCGTCTATTTCCAGCAGTACTTCCAGTATTACACGACCGATGAGTTCAAAGACCTGGCCTTCCCCCCGGGGATGAAACCTGACCTCGACGTCACGGTCAGTCTGACCCAGTTGCTCTACCAGTCCAATCAGGACGTGCTGATGGGTGGCAAATGGGGGATCAACGCCATGCTGCCGATCGTCGATTTCGATCTCGACAACGCCCCGCCGGGGATGAAAGCCAATAGCGGGGTCGGCGATTTGCTGATCGGTCCCTATCTGCAGTGGGATCCGATCATGGGTGCCAACGGCCCGATCTTCATGCACCGCATCGAACTGCAGTTGATCCTCCCGACCGGTGACTACGACGAAAGACGCGGCCATCAATGCCGGGAGCAACCACTTCTCCTTCAATCCCTACTGGTCGGCGACGGCTTTCCTGACCCCGCAATGGACCGCTGTCCTGGCGTCTGCACTACCTGTGGAACGACAAGAATGAAGATCCCGGCGGCGGGGCTGATGACTTCCAGGCCGGCCAGGCGGTGCACGCCAACTTCGCCACCGATTACGAGGTCATCCCCAAGCAGCTGCGGGTCGGCATCAACGGCTACTGGTTCAAGCAGATCACCGACAGCGAAGGTCAACGGCGAGGATGTCGACGGCGCGGGAAAAGGTCTTTGCCATCGGTCCCGGCCTGGTCTGGCACATCAACCAGAACCAGCACCTTTTTCTCAACGGCTACAAGGAAACCTCAGCAGAATATCGGACTGAAGGGGAGCGGGTGACGCTGCGCTACGTGCACCACTTCTAGTTGGAAAGGGGGCGGTGAAAAACTCCTCCTTTCCGGTTTGAAACTGGTTGACCTTAAATGTAGCAACGCAAAAGGGGACAGAATTCAATTCTGTCCCCTTTTGCGTTGTCCTGCTCTGTCAACGGTTCAGCGCTTGCCGCGCTTCTTTCCCTCCTGGCCGAAGGCCACCCGGTAAACGTCCGGGTAGGTCTTGGCGAAGTGGACAGTTATCCCCTCCTTCAGGTAGTCGGGCAGTTCCTCGAAGTCCTTGCGGTTCTCCTCCGGGAAGATCAGCGTTTTCAAGCCGGCGCGGCGGGCGGCGATGGTCTTTTCCTTGGCCCCGCCGATGGGCAGAACGTGCCCGGTCAGGGTCAGTTCACCGGTCATGCCGAGCCGGTTGATCACCGGCTTGCCGAGGATCATCGACAGCAGGGCGGTGGTCATGGTCACTCCGGCGGAGGGGCCGTCCTTGGGGGTGGCGCCGGCCGGCACGTGCAGATGAACGAAGTGATTGTCGAAGAAATCCGCGGGGGCACCGTACTCCGCGAGGTGGGCCATGACGTAGGAGTAGGCGATCTCCGAGCTTTCCACCATGACGCTGCCGAGCTGGCCGGTCTGCTTGAACCCCTTGGTCTTGCTCGGCATGGCGGTCGCCTCGATCTGCAAGGTGGCGCCGCCGAGGCTGGTCCAGGCCAGCCCGGTGACTACCCCAGGGGTCCCCTCGAACACCTCCTCAGCGGTAAAAACCGGTTTTTCCAGGAAGCTTTCGACCTCTTTGCGGCCAATGACAATCGGTGCCGTCCGGCCGTCCTCGGCGAAGGCCATGGCGGCCCGGCGCATGATCTTCTTGATCTGGTTCTCGAGGTTGCGCACCCCTGCTTCGCGGGCGTAGCCGTCGATGATCTTTATCAGCGCCGCCTTGTGAATCGCCACCTGCCCCTTGTTCAGGCCGTGGTTCCTGAGCGCCTTGGGGATCAGGTAGCGGCGGGCGATCTCCAGCTTCTCCTCGAGGATGTAGCCGGAGAGGCGGATGACCTCCATGCGGTCGAGCAGCGGGCGCGGGATGGTGTCGAGTTGGTTGGCGGTGGCGATGAACAGCACGTTGGAGAGGTCGAAGGGCGACGTCGAGATAGTGGTCTCGGAAGCTGAAGTTCTGCTCCGGGTCGAGCACCTCGAGCAACGCCGAGGCCGGGTCGCCCTGGAAGGAGGCACCGATCTTGTCGATCTCGTCGAGCATCAGCACCGGGTTGGCGGTGCCGGCGGTCTTCAGTGCCTGGATGACCTTGCCGGGCATGGCACCGATGTAGGTGCGGCGATGCCCCTTGATCTCGGCCTCGTCGCGCATCCCCCCGAGGGAGAAGCGGAAGAAGCGCCGTCCGAGGGCATTGGCGATGCTGTGGCCGATGGAGGTTTTGCCGACTCCCGGCGGGCCGACCAGGCAGAGGATCGAACCGGAGATGTCCCCCTTCAGCTTGCCGACGGCGATGAACTCGAGGATCCGCGCCTTGACGTCCTTCAGCCCGTAGTGGTCGCGGTCGAGGATGCGCCGGGCGCGAGGCGAGATTGTAGCTGTCGCGGCTGTGTACCCCCCAGGGAACGCTGGTCAGCCAGTCGAGGTAGTTGCGGCTGACCGTGTACTCCGGCGAATGCGGCTCGATCAGCGAGAGCTTCTCCATCTCCTCATCGACCGCTTTCTGCGCCTCGGCGTTGAGCTTGAGCTTGCGCAGACGTTTTTCGAACTTCTCCAGTTCGGTGGCCTTCCCCTCCTTTTCCAGGCCGAGTTCCTTCTTGATCGCCTTGAGCTGCTCGCGCAGGAAGAACTCGCGCTGCTGGGCAGAGACCTTCTCCTCGATGCTCCGGGAGATCTTGCTCTGCAGGCGCGAGACTTCGAGCTCCTTCTTGAGCAGGACCAGCACCATGTCGATGCGCTTGCGCACATCGAAGGTCTCGAGGATGCGCTGCAGCTCGCTGCTGTCGGCCGAGGTCAGGTTGGCGGCGAAGTCGGCCAGTCGGCCGGGGTCGTCCATGCTCGAGCGGTTGAGGAAGAGCTTGATCTCTTCCGAATAGAGCGGGTTGATCTGCACCAGTTCCTTGAGGGTGGCGATGATCGCCATGGAGTAGGCCTTGAGCTCCGGGTTCACCGACAGTTCCGGGGCAAAGTGATAGCGGACCCGGGCGGCCAGCATCCGCCGGCTGGGGATCACCTCCTCGATAACGAAGCGCTCCAGGCAGTTGACCATGACGTGGATGCTGTCGTCGTCGGTGTGCAGGACCTTGAGAATCTTGGCGGCGACGCCGACGGCGTGCAGGTTCTCGGGGCCGTCCTTGGCATCGAGGTCGCGCACCATGACCAGGCCGATGGCCCGCGAGGGACCCTCGATGGCCTGGCGTATTGCCGCCATCTGCTGTGGGCCATTGGCGGCCAGCGGGATCAGCAGGGCCGGGAAACAGGGGCGCGGGCGCAGCGGGATGATCGGCAGCTGGTTGGGCAGAACCTGGGAGGCAACGACCAGTCCGTCCGCAGCCTCCGCCGGCTCGTCCCTTTCCACCGTGACTTCCGGCTCGATGACCTTGTCGTTAGGGTCGTGGTCTGACATCCGGTTAAAACCCCCTGGTCGCTGGTGTTAACTGTTTTCCAAAACAATCCGAGCGGTTACTGGCGTGCTCCAACTCTTTCCGCAAGCTAATCATCTTCCTCGCGCTTGTCAACCGTCGCGCGGGGTTGGCCGGGTTGACCGGCTGTGGTATTTGTGGCGAATACGTCGGGGGCAGTCCAGTTCTGTCCCCTCGCCAGCAATGGACCAAGCGAGGCCCCATGTCCGACAGCCCCCCAGCGCCTCTTCCTGATCGACGGCTCCGGCTACATCTACCGAGCCTACTTCGCCATCCGCCACCTGTCTAATTCGAAGGGGGTGGCGACCAACGCGGTCTATGGCTTCATAAACATGCTGCTCAAGGTGATACGCGAGCAGCAGCCCGATCACCTGGCCGTGATCTTCGACAGCAAGGGGCCGACCTTCCGCCATCAGCTCTACCCGGCATACAAGGCCAATCGCGCCGCCATGCCCGACGACCTGGTGCCGCAGGTGCCGGTCATCAAGGAGGTGGTGCGGGCTTTCAACCTGCCGGCCATCGAGCTCGCCGGATACGAGGCCGACGATATCATCGCCACCCTGGCGAAGCGCTTTGCCGCCGAGGGGCTCGCCGTCACCGTTGTCACCGGCGACAAGGATCTGATGCAGGTGGTCAGCGAGCGCATTCGCCTGCTCGATACCATGAAGGACCAGGTGTCGGGGCTGGAAGAGGTGGCCGAGCGCTTCGGCGGCACCCCCGCTCAGGTGGTCGAGGTGCAGGCCCTGGCCGGCGACAGCTCCGACAACGTTCCCGGCGTGCCGGGGATCGGCGAGAAGACTGCGGTGGAGCTGATCCGCGAATTCGGCAGCGTCGAAAAGCTGCTGGCCAACCTCGACCGGGTCAAGGGGAAGCGCCGGGAGAACCTGGAAGCCTTTGCCGAGCAGGCGCGGCTGTCGTGGCAGTTGGTCAAGCTGCGCGACGATGTGCCCCTCGACCTCGACTATGCCAGCTTCGCCCTCTCGCCCCCCGACCGGGAGGCGCTGACCCGGCTGTTCAGGGAACTGGAGTTCCACAAGCTGCTGCAGGAGTTCTCCAGCGAGCGGCAGACCAGCGGCGAGGGCTATCGCTGCGTGTTGAGCCGGGAAGATCTCAATGTGCTGGCGGTTGCCTTGAAGTCTGCCGGGCGTTTCGCCTTTGACACCGAGACCACCGGCCTTGACCCGCTACGCGCCGAGATGGTCGGCCTTTCCTTCGCCGTCAGGGCCGGGGAGGGGTGGTACGTCCCGCTGGGGCACCACTACCTCGGCGTGCCGGAGCAGTTGCCGCGCCGGTTGGTGCTCGATAGTCTGCGGCCACTGCTCGAAGATCCGACCCTGAAAAAGATTGGCCAGAACATCAAATTCGACGCCCTGGTGCTGGCCCATGCCGGGATGGAGTTGCAGGGGATCGAGACCGACACCATGATTGCCAGCTATCTGGCGCAGCCGGCCGCCAAGTCCCACGGCATGGACGCCCTGGCCAGCGACCTGCTCGGCTACCGGACCATCAGCTACTCCGAGGTCACCGGCACGGGCAAATACCAGGTCGGCTTCGAGCAGGTCGAGATCGAGAAGGCCACGGTCTATGCCGCCGAGGATGCCGATATCACCCTGCGCCTGGCAGAGAAGCTGCTGCCGATGGTGGCCGCGAGCGGCCAGGAACAATTGTTCCGCGACGTCGAAATGCCGCTGGTCGCGATCCTCACCACCATGGAGCGGACTGGGATCCGCATCGATCCGGCCTTTCTCGGCGGGCTTTCCCGCGAGTTCGAGGGGAAACTCGCCGCCCTGGAACAACAGATTCACCAGTTGGCCGGCGGGCCCTTCAACATCGCCTCCCCCAAGCAGCTCGGCGAGGTGCTGTTCGAGCGGCTGAAGCTGGCGCGCGGGCGCAAGACCAAGACCGGCTGGTCGACGGACAGCGAGGTGCTGGCCAATCTCGCCGACGAGCATCCGGTGGCCGCCCTGCTCCTCGACCACCGCTCCCTGGCCAAGCTGAAAGGGACCTATACCGACGCCCTGCCGAAGCTGGTCAACCCCGACACCGGGCGCATTCACACCTCGTTCAACCAAGCGATAACGTCCACCGGCCGGCTCTCCTCCTCCGATCCGAACCTGCAGAACATCCCGATCCGCACCGAGGAAGGACGGCGCATCCGCGAGGGGTTCATCCCGGCCGACGGCTGCATGCTCCTTTCCGCCGACTATTCGCAGGTCGAGCTGCGCATCCTTGCGCACCTGGCCGACGTGCCGGCCCTCAAAGAGGCCTTCGCCCGCGGCGAGGACATCCATCGGCGCACCGCCAGCGAGGTCTTTGGCGTCTTCCCGGAGATGGTTTCCAATGAGCAGCGCCGCCAGGCCAAGACCATCAACTTCGGGGTGATCTACGGGATGAGCGCCTTCGGTCTGGCCAAGCAGCTCGATATCGGTCGACGCGAGGCGCAGGCCTTCATCGACGCCTACTTTGCCCACTATCCCGGCATCCAGGCATTCATGGATGCGAAGATCGCCGAGGCCCGCGAGCGGCAGTACGTGACCACCATCCTCGGCCGGCGCTGCGCGGTCCCCGAGATCCACAGCCAGAACGGTGCCATCCGCGGCTACGCCGAACGCAACGCCATCAACTATCCGGTGCAGGGCTCGGCCGCCGACATCATCAAGGTCGCCATGGTCAATATCGACCGGCAGTTGACGGAGCAGAGGCTGGGGGCGAGGATGCTCCTGCAGGTCCACGACGAGCTGGTCTTCGAGGTGCCGGAAGGGGAGGTCGACACGGTGCGCGAAGTGGTGCGTAGCGGCATGGAGGGGGCGGTTGAGCTGTCGGTGCCGCTGGCGGTGGAGATCGGGGTGGGGCGGAACTGGCGGGAAGCGCACTGAGGGCAGGTTGGCCGTTGGCCGTGGCAGGAGCCCAATTGCGGTAGCGATATTGATGGAATTCTTTATTGGTAGTATTGTTTTGTATGATAATATTATCTTCCGACAGGAGGTGGCCCATGAATCTTACCAAAACATCCATAACCATTCCCGAGGAGTTGTTAAAAGAGGCGAAGGCTGTGTCAAAAAATTTTAGCAGCCTGGTTGCCGAGGCGTTGACCGAATATCTCCGCCAACGCCGAACGCAGCGGGCGGTGGAGAGTTTCGGCTCCTGGCGGGAACATGAGGAAGACGGCATCGATACAGTGAACCGTTTGCGCAGCGAAGGGGGGCGTGATTATGTCGGGCGTGCTGATTGACACCGACATAGCCATCGACTACCTGCGCGGCGAGCAGGCGGTCCGGCCGCTGGTCGATCGGTTATGGCAGCAGGGGGAGGCGTACTTGAGCGTATTGAGCGTATTCGAACTGACCGCCGGGATGCGCGAGCGGGAGCAATCGGCCACGATGAATTTTGTCGCCGCCTGTTCGGTTGTCGAGGCCACGTCCGACATTGCGGCCAAGGGGGGTGGGCTCTATCGGCACTATCGCTCCAAGGGGATCACCCTGACCCCGCTGGATTGCCTGATTGCCGCCACTGCTCTGGCGAGGGGGTTGAAGGTGGCGACCCGTAATGTCCGGCACTATCCGGAGCAGGGACTGGTGCTGGATATGGAAGGGTTTCTCAAGGGAGGCGCGGGAGAGGCTGGTGCTTAACCGCCCTGTTCATTACACCCGCCGAGCTGAAAACGGACATAACGTTAAATGCAAACCATCAGAACCATGCTACAGGGGCTGACACTCAACAATGTACGCGAGTGGGCCGGAACGAAAATCTACAATCGCGGCAGGGATTACGTCGATGCCGTTGCCGAGTTGTCCCGTACCGAGGACGGCACGCTGGTGGCCCGGGTTTCCGGCAGCGACGAGTATGTCACCTCGGTTCGGCACGATGGCAACGGCGAGTTCAGCCATTCCTGCAGCTGCCCCTACGACGATGTCGGTCCCTGCAAGCACGCGGTGGCGGTCCTGCTGGCGGCGGCCGCGCGACTCAAGGAGAACAAGGAGATCCCGCTGCTCGATCCCGGTGATGATCTTCATCTGGAACTGTTCGACAACAGCGACGACGATGATGAGTTCGATGACGACGAGGAGAGTGAGGAAGACGCAGAGTCTCTCCGGGACGACGAGGATGACCAGAATCCGGTTTGTCGCGTTTCTTTGCCGAAAAGTCGTTCGTCCAAGGTCGAAAAGATCCTCGCCGGGAAAAGCCGCGAAGAATTGCTGGCGCTGCTGAACGAGGTGGCGACACAGCATCCAGAGGTCGCCCGCAAAGTCCGCGAGTCGGCACAGCTTGAGCGCGGCCGGGTCGAGCCGCTGGTCCGCGCGCTGCGCAAGGAGATCCGCGGCCTCACCGCCGAGTCTGCCTGGTATAACCACTGGAAAGGCGTTGGTAACCTTCCCGACTACTCCGGAGTCGAAAAACGGCTGCAGGCGTTGCTGGCCGGCGGCCAGGCCGATGCGGTGGTGCAGTTGGGCGAGGAACTCTGGAAGCGGGGCAATGAACAGGTCGGCCAGTCCGATGACGAAGGGGATACCGCCACGGCCATTGCCGGGTGCCTTGCTGTGGTGCTGGAGGCCGTGCCGCTGACGTCGATGCCGCCGGCGCAACAGTTGCTTTGGGTAGTCAACCGAAGCCTTGAGGACGAATACGGCCTGCTTGAAGGTGCCGACACGGTCCTGAGCAGAGGTTCCTACACCGAGGCTCAGTGGCGGGAAGTTGCGGCAGAACTCGAAACGCGGCTGAAGAAGATGGGAAAACCGAGTTCCGCCCGATTCTCGGCAACTTATCAGAGGGAAAAGCTACTCTCCTGGTTGCTCGACGCCAGTCGGCGCGGTGGGCAGACGGAGCGGGTCATCCCCCTGCTCGAAAAGGAAGCGGATACGTGCCGGTGCTACGGCATGCTGGTCGATGCCCTGCTGGCGGCCGGCAAACGGGACCAAGCCCGTAAATGGTGCATTGATGGTTATGGCCGCACGATTAACGATGCTCCCGGTCTTGCCGCCGGTCTGCAGGAGCGCTTGCGCAAGCTGGCCGAGGCGGAGAAGAATTTCGCCCTGGCGGCGGCGTATCGGGCCGAGGACTTCTTTGCGCGGCCTTCAATCGACGGATACCAGCAGTTGCGCAAGTCGGCCGAAAAGGTCAAGGGCTGGGAGACGGTTCGCGAGGGCGCTCTCGCTTATCTGCGGACCGGCTCCTATTCGGATTGCAGGGGCAAGCCCTGGCCTCTGCCGGCCCCGGAGGTAAGACGCCCGAAAACTGAAGATAAATACCGTCGGCAAAGTTTTCCAGATCTGGAGATGTTGATCGAGATCGCCATTCTGGAGAAGCGTAACGATGATGCGGTCTTGCTTTATCAGGAACTGAACAAGACCAGACGCTGGGGGCGGGAGATCGACAAGCAGCTGGCCAAGGCCGTGTCCGGCAGCCATCCGCAGATCGCCCTGCAAATCTGGAAGGCGATTGCCGACAACTTGATCGCCCAGGTCAAGCCCAGGGCCTACGAAGAAGCCGCCGGCTATCTGAAGCTCATGCACAAGCTCTACGAGGGCACCGGCCGCACCACGGACTGGCAGCGGCTGCTCCTGGATCTGCGCGTGCAGCACAAAGCCAAACGCCGGCTGATGGAAGTGCTGGATGATCTGGAAAAACTTCGGAAGAGTGTGCCGCTGATATAGCGCGCTCATCGGAAAAATTTGAAGGGACAGGCAATGGTCAACGACCAGGATTACGTCGCCATCTTCCATTCGATCCACCGGGTGCTGCGTGCCGAACAGCTGCTCAAGGGCGCCGGCGCCGCGTTCCTGCTGATCCCGGTGCCGCGCAAGCTGACCTCGGACTGCGGACTGGCCCTGCGCATCGCTCCGGACCAGCTGCCGGCGGTGTTTGCCGTGTTGCGCGCCGCGGCGCTGCTCCCTCCCGAGCTCTACCAGTTAGAGGGCGACGCGTATGCTACGATCGATCCTGAGGATGTTGCCGACCACGACGAAACGACCTGATTTCTCCCCGTTTTCTCTTGACATTTCCCGAGGCGCTTCACTAGAGTGCTCCTTCTGTCAAGGAGCCGCCGCTTACCATCATGTTCAATACCCTGAGTGAAAAACTCGACGCAGTCTTCAAGAAGCTGCGCGGGCGCGGGCGGCTGAGTGAAGAAGACGTCCAGGTGGCGATGCGCGAGGTGCGCCTGGCGCTGCTCGAAGCCGACGTCAACTTCAAGGTGGTCAAGGATTTCATCGCCGCCGTGCGCGAGCGCGCCGTCGGCCAGGATGTGCTGCAGAGCCTCACCCCTGGTCAGCAGGTGATCCGCGTGGTGCGCGACGAACTGGCGCTGCTGATGGGGACCGGCGAGGAGAACCGCCTCGACCTGGCCGCCCGCCCGCCGGTGGGGATCATGCTCTGTGGCCTGCAGGGTGCCGGCAAGACCACCACCTGCGGCAAGCTGGCGCTCAAGCTGCGCAAGGAGAAGCGTTCGCCGCTGCTGGTGCCGGCCGACGTCTACCGGCCGGCGGCCATCGAGCAGCTGCAGATTATCGGCCGCCAGCTCGATATTCCGGTATATGCCAGCCGGTCCGATCAAAATCCGGTGGCGATTTGCCGCGACGCGCAGGCATTTGCTGACCGCAACGGCTACGATACGCTGATTCTCGACACCGCCGGGCGCCTGCACATCGACGACGCGTTGATGCAGGAGCTGGAGCGAATCAAGGCTGCGGTCGATCCGCGCGAGATTCTGCTGGTGGCCGACGCCATGACCGGTCAGGATGCGGTCAACGTTGCCACCGCCTTCAATGAGCGGCTCGGGCTGACCGGGGTGATCCTCACCAAGCTCGACGGCGACGCCCGCGGCGGCGCGGCCCTGTCGATCCGCGCGGTGACCGGCAAGCCGATCAAGCTGGTCGGCATCGGCGAGAAGCTCGACGCCCTGGAGACGTTTCATCCCGAGCGGATGGCCCAGCGCATCCTCGGCATGGGCGATGTTCTGTCGCTGATCGAGAAGGCGGAAGCCACCATCGATCGCGATCAGGCCGCCGAGATGGCCCAGCAGCTGCGCAAGGAGGGGTTCACCTTGGAAACCTTCCGCGATCAGCTCAAGGCCATCAAGAAGATGGGTTCCATGGAGTCGATCCTCGGCATGATCCCCGGGGCCGGCAAGGCGCTCAAGCAGATGCAGGGAGCGCAGTTGCCCGAGAAGGAGCTGCAGCGGATCGAGGCGATCATCAACTCGATGACCCTGCAGGAGCGGCGCGACCACCGGGTGATCAACGGCTCGCGGCGCCTGCGCATCGCCAAGGGGAGCGGTACCCGGGTCCAGGACGTGAACCAGCTGCTCAAGCAGTTCACCGAGATGCAGGGGATGATGAAACGGATGCAGAAGCTCGGCCCCAAGGGGCTGCGCGGACTGATGGGAAAGGGCGGCGGCCTGCCGTTTTAGAACGAGTCCGCAGATAACGTTGCAAGGAATCGCGCCCGGATTTGCGCTAGATTTGTCCGGGCCGATTGAGTCAAACCGCAGGCGTAGCAGAGCTACGTTGAGGATTTGGCGATTGAGACACGGGCAAAGATGGCGTGAAGACGGAATGCGAGGCCGCAACGTTTATTTGCGAACTCGTTCTTAATTATCAACCGGGGCAACCCGATCAAGCGTCAAGCATGACGAACAAGGAGCAAGGCATATGGCAGTGAAAATCAGGCTCGCCCGTGGGGGCGCCAAGAAGAAGCCGTTCTACCAGGTGGTGGTTGCCGACGAACGCTATCCCCGTGACGGCCGTTTCATCGACAACCTCGGCCAGTACGATCCCAAGCAGAACCCGCCGATGGTCAACCTCAAGGAAGATCTGACCATCGCCTGGCTGAAGAAGGGCGCCCAGCCGACCGCGACGGTCCGCACCCTGCTGCGCGACAAGGGGCTGCTGGCCAAGGCCAAGCAGGCCTGAGTGCGCTGCGTCGGTAGCGCGAGTATGCCGTGACGCGCCCGACTTCCGATGAGCTGATGGCAGTGGCGGTCGTCGCCGGTACTCCACGGCTTGCGTGGCGACCTTAAGTTCCGGCCGCTGCCGACCGCCGCCCCGGCGCTGCCGTTCCTGCGCGAGCTTTACCTGCAGGCTCCGGACGGCAGCATCACGCTGCACCACATCCTGCACTGCAAGCCGCACAAGCAGCATCTGCTGGTCCGCCTGGCCGGCCTGGAGAGCCTGGATCTCGCTCAACCCCTGGTCGGCCGGACTGCGTTGGCGCGCCGCCAGGACCTCCCGTCACTTCCCTCCGACAAACGCTACTGGTATGAGCTTGAAGGGCTGGCAGTGGTTGATGCTCGCCGCGGCCCCCTCGGCAAAGTCGCCGGTCTTTTTGCCACCGGCGCCCACGACATTCTCACTGTCGATGGCGAGTACGGCGAAGTTCTGATCCCCTTCATCCCTCAATTCGTGCTGAGCACCGACCTTGCTGCCAAGGAACTGCGGGTCGATCTGCCGATCGGGCTGGTCCCCGGCGACGATGCGCTTTGATGTCCTGACCCTCTTCCCGGCCATGCTCCAGGCGCCGCTGGCCGAGAGCATCCTCGGCAAGGCGCAAGCCGCGGGGCTGATCGAAGTCGGCATCCACGCCTTGCGCGGCTGGGCACAAGGGCGCCACCAGGTGACCGACGATACCCCCTGCGGCGGCGGCGACGGCATGGTCATGAAGGTCGAGCCGATCGCTCGGGCTCTGGTTGACCTGCGCGAGCGCAACCCGGGTGCCCGGGTGCTGCTGATGTCGCCGCAGGGTCGGCCCTTCCGCCAGGCGGACGCCGTGCGCCTGAGCGGCGAGCCGGGGCTGATCTTCGTCTGCGGGCGCTACGAGGGGTTCGACGAGCGGGTGCGCACCCTGGTCGACGAGGAGCTGTCGCTGGGCGACTTCATCCTCACCGGGGGTGAACCGGCGGCCCTGACCATGATCGACGCCATCGCCCGCCTGTTGCCGGGGGTGCTCGGCGCCGCCGGCAGCGCCGAGCACGACAGCTTCAGCGATGGCCTGCTCGAATACCCGCAGTACACCCGCCCCATCGAGTTCGAAGGGATGTGCGTCCCCGACGTGCTCCTCTCCGGCAACCACCAGGCCGTCGCCGCCTGGCGCCGCCGGGAGCAGTTGCGTCGCACCTTGGCAAGGCGTCCCGACCTGCTCGAACACGCCTCCTTGAGCAAGGCCGACCTGAAGATGCTGGCGGAACTCCGCCGGGAGCTTGGTGGCGGTCAGCGATAGGCTGGTTGCGATAGGCTGGGTGTTGCTCAGTCTTGTCCATTCGGGCAATCTTCTGCAGATTCACCTTCAGATTTTCACCTTGCGCCAGATCGCCACCACCTTGCCGAGGGTCCTGGTTTCGGGGTCGGGGCGAAAGGGCACATAGGCGGCGTTCTCCGCAGCCAGGTAGACCTCGTCGCCGCGCAGCCGCAAGCGGCGCATGATCACCTCGCCCCAGCGATTGGTTACCAGCACGATATCTTTGTTATCCCACTGCTGTCCCGGTTCGAAAATGACCAGGTCGCCATCGTCGATGGTCGGGGCCATGAAATCCCCCTCGAAACGCAGGGCGTAACAGCCCGGCGGCAGACCGGGAAGACGCAGGTAATCATCGATGTCGGCCGGATCGATGACCGGAAAGGCTGTTGAAATCCGCTTCAGTAAAGGGGTGCCGATGCCGGCAAGGGGGGCGGATGGGCGTGGCGCGGCGGCCAGTGTCGCTTCCCCCTCGCCGGACAAAAGCCATTCCCGGCGGATACCGTGCAATTGGCAGAGGGCAATGATCAGGGTGTTCGACGGTTTTTTCTTGCCGCTCTCCACGGCGCTCAAAAACCCCTGGACAATGCCCAGTGCGGCGGCGAACTCTTTCTGGGTCAACCCCTGGGAAAGGCGGAGGCGCCGGATGCGCAACCCGATGTCCGGTGAGGCGAAGGTGGTGGAAGACATTTTATCTCCTAGAAATAAAATATTTTTCTGTGATTTTATTTGTTGACACCTGCCACCTGTGTCGGTCAAGATAGCCTTAAATAAAGAGAGCTTAACACCGACCGGGGGCTGCAGCAAGCCCTTTTATCTCTCAGTAATATCGGGCAAGGAGGTCGCCATGGGCAGCATGCATTGGCCATTGATGGAAATCAGCCGGCGTGTGAAGGACGACTCACAGGCCAATCGGTTGCTGGATGAATTTTTCGAGGCCTGTTTCGCCAGTGGCCCGCAACCGTCCTGGGTACCGCTGCAACTTGCGCCCGAAGGGGGCGCGGAACGTATCGCCGGCGCGCTGGACGCGCTCAACGCCTGGCTGCGCAGTCAGGACCCGGGTGCCGAAGGGCTCTCGCCCCCCGCCGCAACATCCCTCGAAGACTGGGCCGAGGACATCACCCTGCAGTTTCTGACCAACAGCCCCTGCTGAGCCTCGCCTCTCTTTAAAAGGGCCGGTGTCGCCACGCGGCGCCGGCCCCGCACCCAATCGGCCGCGTTGTTCGTCTTGTCAGCGTGCAGTCTTGCCGACTTGCGCCAAAGGATTTAGTAAGTCAGCGAGGATGCTGCTTTTCCCTCTTGACTTGCCGGGCGTTCTATTGTACTCAAGCAATTCGCCGAATTTGAGGAGGACACCACGATGAATATCGTCGATCGTATTGGTATGGAGCAGATGCGCAAGGACATCCCCGTGTTCAAGGCCGGGGACACCCTGAAGGTTCACGTGCGCATCACCGAAGGTGACAAACAGCGCATCCAGTTGTTCCAGGGGGTCTGCATCGCCCGCCACAACAAGGGCGCCGGCTCTTCGTTCATGGTTCGCAAGGTTTCCAACGGCGTCGGCGTCGAGCGCGTCTTCCCGTTGCACGCCCCGACCGTCGAAAAGATCGAGGTGCTCACCATCGGCCGCGTGCGCCGCGCCAAGCTGTACTACCTGCGCAACCTGCAGGGGAAAGCTGCCCGTATCCGCGAGTTGCGCAAGAAGTAAGCTTTGTCGCAACAACTGTGTTGATCCCAAGCCCCGGCCTGTGCCGGGGCTTTTTCGTTGGTTTGCTTCCCGTAAATATCAGCTCTTGACGCAGAGACGCAGACGCAGGGGATATTGATTCTCTCCGTGGCTCTGCGTCTTCGCGTCAAAAAAACTGACCGCTTGGCGTGGTTGCGTACCGGTGGCATAATGACCGCCATGACCGCCCAGCCCGAACTCTTCTCCAGCGATCCGCTCTCGCCTCTGCACTTCGAGCGGCAGGCGCAGGCGCACGGCTTCCGCGCCGTAGCGGGGATCGACGAGGCCGGCCGCGGGCCGCTGGCCGGTCCGGTGGTGGCCGCCGCCGTCATCCTTCCTGCCTGTTTCGACCTGCCCGGCCTGACCGATTCCAAGCAGCTCAGTGCGAAGGCCCGCGAGCGCCTCTACCCGCTGATCCGCGCCCAGGCCCTCGCCGTCGGCATCGGTGTGGCCCGCGCCGAGGAGATCGACCGGATCAACATCCTGCAGGCCACCCTGCGCAGCATGCAACGGGCGGTCGGGCGACTCAACATCCCCGCCGATTTCCTGCTGATCGACGGCAACGTGCCGGTACCCCTTAGCCTGCCGCAGCAGACCCTGGTCAAGGGCGACTCCCGTTCGCTCTCCATCGCCGCTGCCTCGGTGCTCGCCAAGGTGATGCGCGACCGGATCATGGTCAATTACGAACGGCTGTTCCCCGGCTATGGTTTTGCCGGCCACAAGGGCTACGGCAGTGCCGCCCATCTCCAGGCGATCGCCCGGCTCGGCCCTTCTCCGTGCCATCGCCGCACCTTCGGCGGGGTGCGCGAGCACTGCGGCCAACCGTGACCGAAGCGCGACTGCAACTTGGCAAACTCGGTGAGGAGGCCGCCGCCCGTTTCCTGGTGCAGCGTGGTTTCAGCATCGTCGCCCGTAACCACCGCACCCCGATCGGGGAGCTTGACATTATTGCCCGTGACCGCCGGCATCTGCTGTTCGTCGAGGTCAAGACCCGGCGCAGCGCGGTCTTCGGTGCCCCGGCCGAGGCGGTTGGCCCGCGCAAGCAGCGCCAGATCGTGCGCGCCGCCCAGTGGTACCTGGCGACCGCTCGCTACCCCGATCTGCAGCCGCGCTTCGATGTGATTGCGGTCCTTGTCGGTCAAGGCGAGCCGGTCATCAGCCATATCCCGAATGCCTTTGGTGTGTAACCTTCGGGTTTATTTGCCTTTTGCAACTTTTGACCGTAAACTTGACCGGTCTGGCAGAATTTTTCTTGGTGCGTGTCTCCCCTCACCCGGCCTCCGGCCACCCTCTCCCCGAGGAGAGGGGAGGCTCACCCCTCGCCTTTGAGGGAGAGGGGCGTGGTTGAGGGGGCCAATAGAAAGAACAATCAGGCTAGGGAGGTCGGGGTGTCCGTCTCATTGCGAAGTCTGGGGATGTTGCGGGTGGCCGCTGTCACTCCCGAACTGAAGGTCGCCGACGTCGCCTTCAACGTCGCTGCCATCGAGGCTGCCGCCGCTCAGGCGGCTGCCGCCGGTTGCCGTCTGGCGGTCTTTCCCGAACTGGCGGTGACCGGCTACAGCTGCGGCGACCTGTTCGGCCAGCGGCTGTTGCTCGAAGCAGCCGAACGCGGGGTGTTGCGTCTGGCCGCGGCGAGTGCGCGGCTCGGCATCGCCCTGGTGGTCGGCGCGCCACTGCGCCAGGACGGGCGGCTGTTCAACGCCGCCGTGGTGCTGAGCGGCGGACAGGTATGCGGCGCCGTCCCCAAGAGTTTCCTCCCCAGTAGCCAGGAATTTTACGAGCGACGCTGGTTTGCACCCGCCGCCGAGGCCACCGCCGACCACTTGCTGCTTGATGGCAAGGCTGTGCCCTTCGGCACCGACCTGCTCTTTCCCGCCATCGATTTACCCGAGTGCGTGCTCGGTCTCGAAGTCTGCGAGGACGCCTGGGTGGCCAGCCCACCGAGCGGTGACCTGGCGGTGGCCGGGGCGACGCTGCTGGCCAATCTCTCCGCCAGTCCGGAGACTCTCGGCAAGTCCGCCTATCGCCGTGCCCTGGTGGAGGCGCAGTCGGCGCGCTGCCTGGCCGCCTACCTCTACGCCTCGGCCGGCCCCGGCGAATCGAGCACCGACCTGGTCTTCTCCGGGCACTCCCTGGTCGCCGAATACGGCCAGGTCCTGGCCGAGACTGAACGGTTCCAATTCGAAACCGAACTGGCGATTGCCGATATCGACCTGGAACGGTTGCTTGGGGAGCGCCTGCGCCGGAGCAGTTTTGCTGCCAGCCGGCCGCAGCGCGGCTACCGTCAGGTGCCGATTGCCGTGGGCGACGCAGTGGTCAGGCAATTGTTCCGCCCGGTATTGCGCACGCCGTTCGTCCCGGTCCAAACCGAGGAGCGCCACGCCCGCTGCCGGGAAATCTTCGCCATTCAGACTACCGGGTTGATAACCCGCCTGCGCCACACCGGCAGCCGCCAAGTGGTGCTCGGCATCTCCGGTGGCCTTGATTCGACCCTGGCGCTGCTGGTCGCGGTGAAGGCCTTCGATCGCCTCGGACTGCCGCGTGCCGGGATCCATGCGCTGACCATGCCCGGTTTCGGCACCACCGCCCGCACCCGCGGCAATGCCGAGACCCTGGCGGGGGAACTCGACGTCACCCTGCGCACGATTTCGATCGATGCCGCCGTCAGTCAGCATTTCCTCGATATCGGCCACGACCCGGCCCGGCACGACATCACCTTCGAAAACGCCCAGGCTCGCGAGCGCACCCAGATCCTGATGGACGTCGCCAACCAGGTGCAGGGCCTGGTGATCGGCACCGGCGACCTTTCCGAACTGGCTCTGGGGTGGTGCACCTACAACGGCGACCACATGGCGATGTACGCGGTCAACGCCGGGGTGCCCAAGACCTTGGTGCGCTACCTGATTGACTGGTGCGCCGAGGCCGAGTTCAGCGGCCGGGCGGCGGCGGTCCTGCACGACATCTGCGCCACCCCGGTCTCCCCGGAGTTGCTGCCGCCGAACCCCGACGGCAGCATCAGCCAGCGGACCGAGGCGCAGGTCGGACCCTACGAGCTGCACGATTTCTTCCTCTACCAGGTGGTGCGCTGTCACTTTGCCCCGCGCAAGGTCCTGCACCTGACTGCGCAGGCTTTCGGCGACGACTATCCGATCGGGGAACTGCGCCGCTGGCTGACACTCTTCTACCGGCGCTTCTTCGCCCAGCAATTCAAGCGCTCCTGTCTCCCCGACGGCCCCAAGGTCGGCAGCGTGGCGCTCTCCCCGCGCGGTGACTGGCGGATGCCGAGCGATGCCAGCGTGGCGTTGTGGTTGGCGGATCTGGAAGAGGAGTAGGGGCGACGCATGCGTCGCCCTGGGCAAGGCATGCCTTGCCCCTACGATAATGCATCACAATTAAACGTTACGGAAATTCATGCCCGGCACTCTCTACGTCGTCGCCACGCCGATCGGCAATCTCGAGGACATCACCGCGCGGGCTTTGCGGGTCTTGCGCGAAGTGGCCCTGATCGCCGCCGAGGACACCCGCCACAGCCGCAAGCTGCTCAACCATTTCGACATCCGCACCCCGCTGATCTCCTGTCACGAACACAACGAGCAGCAGCGCCAGGAGGAGTTGATCGGCCGGCTGCTGGCCGGGGCGAGCATCGCCCTGATCAGTGATGCCGGCACTCCGGCGATTGCTGATCCCGGCTACCGGTTGGTGCGTGCCTGTCATGCCGCGGGGGTGCCGGTGATCCCGGTGCCGGGACCGTCGGCCATCCTTGCGGCCTTGAGCGCCGCCGGCGAGCCGACCGACCGCTTCATTTTCGAGGGTTTTCTGCCGGCCCGCGCCGCGGCGCGCGACAAGGTTCTGCAGGGCTTGCGCGACGAACCGCGCACCGTGGTCCTGTATGAAACGCCGCACCGGTTGCTTGCCGCCCTGGCCGCCATGGCCACGGTCTGGGGCGCGGAGCGGCCGCTGGTGGTGGCGCGCGAGTTGACCAAGCTGCACGAGGAGCTGTTCCGCGGCACGGTCGGTGCGGCCCAGGCGCACTTCGGCGCCGCGCGGGTGCGCGGCGAACTGGTGCTGGTCCTGCCGCCGTATGCTGCGCCGTCGCCGGTGCGCGACCTGCCGGCGGTGCTGCGCGAACTCCTGGTCGACCGGCAGCTGCCGCGCAAGGAGGCGGTCAAGCAGGTGGCGAAGGAGTTCGGCGTGGCGCGCAGCGATGTCTACCGCGTCAGCCTGGAGATCGATCGGGGCGAGGGGGAGCAGGGGGCCGAATGACGGCGAAAGAGAAAATCCTGCTGGTCGATGACCACCGCACGGTATTGCGATTGCTCGAGGCCATTCTCAAGCTTAAGGGGTACGAGCTGCTCTACGCGGAGAACGGTCAGCAGGGAATGGCCATGGCCCGTCAGGAGCAGCCCGATCTGATTCTGCTCGATGTCATGATGCCGGAGATCGACGGCTTCAAGGTCTGCCAGTATCTGAAAGGGCAGGCGCAGACCGCGCACATCCCGGTGGTCTTTCTCACCGCCCGGGGGGCTGCGGATGACCGGGCGGCCGGCCGGCGGGCCGGGGCGCAGGGCTTTCTGACCAAACCGTTTCTGGCGCGGGAAGTGCTCGAGCTGATCGAGCGGCTGCTGGCACGCTCCGAGCCGGCTCAGTAGCGGATCGCAAAACCGGCGCACTCCGCGGGGCCTTCCAGCCACTCGACCGCAACTTCATCGACACTGGCCCGCGGCGGCCCCTGCCGGCACCAGGCGGTCGCCCGCTCAACCACCTCCCGCTCGCCTTCGAACAACGCCTCGACACTGCCGTCAGGCAGGTTGCGCACCCAGCCGCACAAGCCCAGTCCTTGCGCCATCTCCACGGTCGACTGGCGGTAGAAGACCCCCTGGACCCGCCCCGTCACCCTGACCAGGGCGCGTGCCATCATGACGTTCACCCCGCCGGTCATCTCCAGAAACTGCTGCTTCATCGATGACCTTGACTCCCAGAGCCTGGGCGCGTTCCAGCTTGCTGCCGGCGTTGCTGCCGGCGACCAGGTAGTCAGTCTTTTTGCTCACCGACCCCGCTGCCCGGCCGCCGAGTTTTTCGACCAGGGCTTCCGCCTCGTTGCGCCCCAGTTGCGTCAGGGTGCCGGTGATGACGAAGGACAGCCCGGTCAAGGGGCCGTCCTGACGGACGGTCGCTTCTGCCGTCGGGTTGACGCCGAGCCGGCGCAACTTGTCGACCAGCAAGATATCTGCGGGGTTACGGAAGTAATCAATCAGTGCATCGGCCACCTTGTCGCCGATCTCGTGGATCTGCTTGAGTTGGTCGCGGTCGGCACGGGCCAGCTCATCAAGGGAGGGAAAGCGTTTGGCGAGAACTTTCGCCGTGTGCTCGCCGACATGACGGATGCCGAGGGCAAAGAGCAGGCGCGACAGCGGCCGGGTCCGGCTGGCGGCGATGGCCTGCAGCAGCTTACCGGCCAGCACCTCGCCCATGCGCTCCAGGGCGAACAGATCGGCGCTGTCGAGCCGGTAGAGGTCGGCGACGTCCTCGACCCGCCCGCGTTCAAGCAGTTGCAGGAGCTGTCTCTCGCCGAGGCCCTCGATATCCATGGCGTTGCGCGAGACGAAATGCTTCAGGCGCTGCAGTGCCTGGGCGGGGCAGGCAAGATTGGTGCAACGCGGCACCACCTCGTTTGCTGCCTTGTGCACGCTGCCGCCGCATTCCGGGCAGTTCTCCGGAAGGGGGACCGACTGCTCGTTGCCGTGGCGCTGCGCGTGCAGGACTCTGACAACATCGGGGATGACGTCGCCGGCGCGTTCGACGATCACCTGGTCGCCGACACGCAGATCGAGCCGGGCGATCTCGTCCCAGTTGTGCAGGCTCGCCCGCGCGACCATCACACCGCTGACCTCGACCGGCCGCAGATGGGCGACCGGGGTGATGGCGCCGGTGCGGCCGACCTGCAGGCCGACCGCTTCGACCACGGTTTGCGCCTGACGCGGGGGAAACTTGAAGGCCACCGCCCAGCGCGGCGAACGGCTGACCTCGCCCAGTTCGCGCTGCAGGGCCAGGTCATTGACCTTCACCACGGCGCCGTCGATTTCGAAGGGGAGGCGGTCGCGACTGGCCAGCAGCTGGCGATAATAGCCGACGACTGCGGCCGTGCCGCGAACGGTGGCGGTGCCGGCAAGGTTGACGGGGAGTCCCCACTGTTGCATCAGGGTCAGCAATTGGTGGTGAGTTGCCGGGTCGGCGCCCTCAAGGCGACCGACCCCGTAGCAGAAGAGGCGCAGCGGCCGGCTGGCGGTGACCGCGGCATCCAGCTGGCGCAGGCTGCCGGCCGCCGCATTGCGCGGGTTGGCGAAGGTGCGCTCGCCGGCGTCTTCCTGGCGGCGGTTCAGGGCCCGGAAATCGTCCAGTTCGATATAGACCTCGCCGCGGATATCAACCAGCTGCGGGCATGGCGAGACCAACCGCTGGGGGATGCCGGCGATGGTGCGGAGGTTGTCGAGGATGTTCTCGCCGGTGAAGCCGTCGCCGCGGGTGCTGCCGGCGACCAGCTGGCCATCCGCGTAGGTCAGTTCGACGGCCACGCCGTCGAGTTTCATTTCGCACACGTATTCGATTTCGCCGGCTTGGGCGAGGAAGGTGCCGCGGATGCTCTTGTCGAACTCCTCGAATTCGTTTTCGCTTTTGACGTTCTTCAGGGAGAGCATCGGCAGGGCATGGCGAACCGGGGCGAACTTCGCCTGGGGCGCCGAACCGACCCGCTGGCTCGGCGAGGCCGGCGTCACCAGTTCGGGGTGGGTGGCTTCCAGGTCGAGCAGCTCGCGAAACAGCTGGTCATATTCGGCATCTGAAATTTCAGGGGTGTCGAGCTGGTAATACAGGCGGTTGTGGCGATCGAGTTCGGCACACAGGTCGGCGTGGCGTTGATGGGTGAAAAGATCGGCCATGAGCCGGGACTCCGGATTGGGGCGATGTTGGCGGCAGGGTTTTATAACATACGGGGGGTGGGGGCGCAATTGCCGCAGAGTTAATTGCCAGCAACCGGTACCTCTGGTAAAGTCCTCGTGAATTCAGGTGGATCGGAGCAGCTTGAAGCACGCATGCAACTGACGGGCGAACAAACACTGCAACTTATCGGACTCGGCATCCTGTTTGCCCTCTCAGCATTTTTCTCCGGCTCTGAAACGGCCCTGATGTCGATGGACCGGCTGAGGGTCAAGTACCTGGCCCGCAAGGGAATTCCCAAGGCGGCCCAACTGCAGGCGCTGCTCGACCATCCCGACAAACTGCTCGGGGCAATCCTGGTCGGCAACAACGTGGTCAACATCGCCGCATCGGTCTTCGCCACGGCCCTCTGTATCGAATTTTTCGGCGAACATGGCGAACTGCTGACTATTGTCATCCTGACGCCGTTGCTGTTGGTCTTCGGCGAGGTCGGTCCCAAGAGCTATGCTGCCAAGTTCCCGGAAAAACTATCTTTTGTCGTGCTTCATCCGGTTCGGGCCATCGTCTGGCTGCTGACGCCGGTGACCTGGGTGGTGAGCGGCATTTCGAGCCTGTTCACACGCCTGCTGCGTGGCGAGGAGCAGCGCCCGTTGATCTCCGAGGACGAACTGCGGTCCTTCATCGAATTCGGCGAGCATGCCGGGGTGGTGGCCAAGGGCACCCGCAAGATGTTGCACGGCGTGTTCGATCTCGGTGAGGTGCGGGTGCGCGACGTCATGGTGCCACGCACCGAGGTGGTCGGTATCGAGGCCGACACGCCGTTTGCCGAGGTGCTGCGGATTGTCGCCGACGCCCGCCACTCGCGCTTCCCGGTCTTCGAGGGGGGGCTCGACCGGGTGGTGGGGGTGATCCACTCCAAGGATATTCTCAGTTATCTCGAGCGGCCCGGTGAGTTCAGTCTGCGCCGGTTGGCGCGGCCGCCGCTGTTCGTCCCCGAGGCCAAGCCGATCGAGGCGCTGCTGCAGACTTTTCGCCGCAAGCACCTGCACTTGGCGATGGTGGTCGACGAGTACGGCGGGGTCGACGGGATTGTCACCCTGGAGGACATCTTCGAGGTGATCGTCGGCGAAATCCAGGACGAGTACGACGACGAGGAGGCGCTGATCCGCCCCTTGGGCCCGAACCGATTCCTGGTGGATGGCAACGCCCCGATGCGCGTTGTCAATCACCGCTTCGGCCTCGACCTGTCCGAGGAGCATGTCAATACGCTGGCCGGCTACCTGCTCCACACCTTGGGCAACATCCCCGCCGAAGGCATTTCCTGCACGGCCGACGGGGTCCGCTTCACCGTCCGCCGCATGGTCGGCCGGCGGATCGACGAGATCGAGATCGAACTGCCGAGAAAGCCTGAATAACCGCCTCCGTCCCTTCCTGTTGCCCACCTGGGTTTTTCTCTCTACCCCCCGAAAAATAAGAATTTTTTGTTGACACCCCGCCGGGTGCCCGCTATATTCTGCCCAAGTGGTGGTGAATAGTGTATTTTGCGGCCAAAGAGGGCCAAAATGGGTTTCCAGGGTGTCTATTACAACTCGATCGACGCCAAGGGGCGCGCCAGCATTCCGGCGCGTTTCCGTGAACTGCTCAAGGGCGATGATGCCCTGGTGGTGACCCAGGACCGGGGCGGCATCGTCGCTTATCCGGTTGCCGAGTGGGAGAAGTTCATGAAGACCTTCGCCCAGCTCCCTTACGACGAATTTCGCGAAGACCTCAATTTCACCACGGTCACACCGGCGACCCACTGTCCGTTCGACAAGCAGGGGCGCATCCAGATCCCGCAATCTTTACGTGAAAACTGCCAGCTCGACACCGACGGCGAACGCGACGTGGTCATCGTCGGCGCCGATCGTTCGATCCAGCTCTGGAACAAGTCCAGATACGCGGCGATGCTGGCCGAGGCCGAGCAGCGCCTGGCCCGCGAGCGTCAGCGCCGACTCGAATTGGGGCTGTAGGCGGGCATGACGGACACCTTCCGGCATGTCTCGGTGATGCCCGGAGAGGTGCTCGAACTGCTGGCGCCCCGACCGGGCGGCATCTACCTGGACGGCACGGTCGGTGGCGGCGGCCACGCCGGCTTGATCCTGGCGGCGAGTGCCCCGGATGGCCGGCTGATCGGCCTCGACCGGGATCCCGCGGCCTTGGCGGCGGCGGCCAGGGCGCTCGCCACCTTCGGCGCGCGGGTGACGCTGTGCCGCGGCAGCTTTGCCGGGCTCGACCAGCAGTTGGCGGGGCTCGGTATCGAGCAGGTCGACGGGATTCTGCTCGACCTCGGCGTTTCCTCGCACCAACTGGATACCCCGGAACGGGGCTTCTCCTTCCGGGAGGACGGGCCGCTTGACATGCGCATGAATCCCGACCAGCCGCTCAGCGCCGCCGGCCTCCTCGCGGGTGCCGACGCCGAGGAGTTGAAGCGGATTTTTCGTGAGTACGGGGAAGAGCGCTGGGCCGGGCGAATCGCCCGGGAAATCGTGCGCACCCGTGGCGAGGCGCCGTTGGCCACCACCCGTCAACTGGCCGAACTGGTTTGCCGCGCGGTGCCGGGGGGGCATGTGCCTCAACGGATCCACCCGGCGACCCGCGTGTTCCAGGCCCTGCGCATCGCGGTCAACGCTGAACTTGATGCACTGCAAGCCGGCCTGGTGGCGGCCCTGAACCGCCTGCGCCCGGGCGGCCGGCTGGTGGTGATCAGTTTCCATTCGCTGGAAGACCGCTTGGTCAAGCAGGGGTTCCGCGCGGCGGCCAACTCCTGCAGTTGTCCGCCACGCCTGCCGGTCTGCGTCTGTGGCCGCAAGGCCCAAGTCAAGATCCTGACCACGCGCGGGGTGCGCCCCGCCGAGGCTGAAACCATTGCCAATCCGCGAGCCCGCAGTGCCGTGCTGCGTGCCGTCGAGCGATTGGCTGCCTAGGGAGGCATGAAGTGACCGAAACCACTATTGGCGCATTGCCCAAGATCAACGGCTTTGCCCTGCGCCGGCCGCGCCTGCTGCCGATGCTCGGCTTCATCGTGTTGCTGTGTGCCCTGTCGTTGTTCTTCGTGTGGTGCCGGGTGCAGGCGACCAGCCTGGAATATGAGATCTCCAGCCTGGAAAGCGCGGTGCGCAAGGCCAACCAGGAGACCGTGGAACTGCGCCTCGAAATCGCCACGCTCGGCACACCGCAACGGCTCGAACGGGTGGCGCTAAAGGACCTGGGGTTGCGCTTCCCGACCGCCGAGCAGGTGCATACGGTCGACTGAGACGATGGTGACCCTGGAGCGCGGCGTTACCATCCGCATCCGCCTGCTCGGGCTGGCCTTCATCGTGGCCTTTGCCCTGGTCGGCTGGCGGGCGTTCAGCCTCCAGGTTCTGCAGAAACGCGATTGGGTCGAGCGGGCCGAGCGCCAGCATCAGAAAACCATACCGCTGACTGCCCAGCGGGGAACGATCTTCGACCGGACCGGTGAGGCGCTGGCGATCAGCATGGAGGTCGATTCGATCTATGCCGAGCCGCGCAAGCTCGACAACCGCGACCATGCTGCGCGCCTCCTCGCCCCAATCCTCGACATCCCGTTGGCCACACTCAAGGCCAAGCTGGCCGGCGACAAGGGGTTCGTCTGGCTCAAACGCCAGGTACCGCCGGCCGTGAGCCAGCGAATCCACAATCTCAAGCTGGAAGCCGTCGGCACCATCAAGGAACACCAGCGGTTTTACCCCAATTCAACCATCGGTGCGCAGGTCATCGGCTTCACCGGCCTTGATCCCAAGGGGCTGGCGGGGATCGAGGCAGCCTATGACAAGACCCTGCTTGGACGCGGCGGCTATCTGGTCATGGAGCGTGACGCCCTCGGCCGTGGGATCAGTTCGGGGGCGCCGATCGTTGAAGGGGCGACGCGCGGGCACGATCTGCACCTGACCATCGACGAGAATCTGCAGTACATCGCCGAACGGGAACTGGCGGCCGGCGTCAGGGAATACAACGCCAAGGCCGGCGCGGTGATCGTCCTCGAGCCGGCCAGCGGCCGGATCCTGGCCATGGCCAACCAGCCCGACTACAACCCGAACGCGTTTGCCCACCACAAGCCGCAGGAGTGGCGCAACCGGGCGATCAGTGACACCTTCGAGCCTGGTTCGACCATGAAAGTGTTCACCATGGCGTCGGCCCTGAACGAGGGGGTGGTTACCCCAAGCCAGTTGATCAATTGCGAGGGGGGCGCCTGGAAGATCGGCGGCAGGGTCATCCACGACAGCCATCCCCACGGTGTCCTCACGGCCGAGGAGGTGCTCAAGGTCAGCTCCAACATCGGCTCGGCCAAGATCGGCCGGATGCTGGGTAAGCAGAACCTTCACACCTACCTGCGCGACTTCGGTTTCGGCCAAAAGAGCGGGCTCGATCTCCCCGGCGAGGAGAACGGCATCCTGCGCGACCAGAGCCGCTGGTTCGAAATCGATCTGGCCACGATCTCCTTCGGCCAGGGGGTCAGTGTCACCCCTCTGCAGCTGGCCGCAGCCACGGCGGCCATCGCCAACGGTGGCAACCTGATGGAGCCCTACCTGGTCGAGAAGGAAACCGACAGCGAAGGGCAACTGGTCAGGGAACGCCAGCCGAAAATGGTGCGACAGGTGGTGAAGCCCGAAGTCGCCGCCCGGGTGGCGCAGATGATGGAAACCGTCACTGCCGAGGAGGGCGGGACCGGCGGCAAGGCGCGCGTCCCCGGTTTCCGCGTTGCCGGCAAGACCGGCACCGCCCAGAAGGTCGACCCGGTCACCCGCGGTTATTCGGCGGACAAGCGCATCGCCTCCTTCGTCGGCTTCGTGCCGGCGGAGGCTCCGCGGCTGGTGGTGCTGGTGATGATCGACGAGCCGCGCGGCCAGGTCTACGGCGGCCTGGTAGCGGCCCCGGTTTTTGCGCGCATCTCCACGCAGGCCCTGCAGTACCTCAAGGTCATGCCGAACCAGCCGCTCTCCCCCGGCGAGACGCTGCCGTCGATGGAGGAAATCCTCGCCCAGGCCAAGAAAGAACAGGAAGCGGCGGCCAAGGCCGCCAAGCAGGCGGCGGAAGCGACTGCGCCTGCGGTGGCGTCCGAGGAAAAGCCCGAGCCCCAGGCAATTGAGGACGTGCTGGCCGCTGCGGAAAGCAGTGTGCCGGCCGCCCCGGCCGGGCCGCAGATGCCGGATTTCAAGGGGATGAGTTATCGGCAGGTGGTTGAAGTGATGCAAGCCCGCGGAATCAATGTCAGCCTGCGCGGCCACGGCCGGGTCATCGACCAGTCGCCCTCGCCCGGTGCGGCCATTCCCTATGGGGCAGCGGTCTGGGTCCGGCTGTCTCCGCCTGGCCAGGCGGAAGCCGGCAGCGCCAGGGAGCCGAGGGGATGAGCATGCGCCTTGCCGAACTGCTGGTGAATGTGCCGGTCAGGCAGGTACTCGGCCCGCTCGAGGCCGAGGTTGCCGGCTTGCGCTATGACTCCCGGCGGGTTGAGCCGGGCGATGCCTTTTTCGCCTGGCGCGGTCAGGCCAGTGATGGCCATCGCTTCCTGACCGACGCCGTGGCGCGCGGTGCGAGCGTGCTGGTGGTCGAGGAGTTGCCGGCGCTGGCGCTCCCGGCAACGGTGGTGCTGGTTGACAGCTCCCGGCAGGCCCTGGCCGGGATGGCGCAGGCCTTTTACGGTGATCCTACCAGGGAGATGAACGTGGTCGGGGTGACCGGCACGAACGGCAAAACCACGACCACCTACCTGGTCGAGTCGGTGCTGGCCGAGGCGGGGCAGGTACCTGCAGTGGTCGGCACAATCAACTACCGGTTCGGTGAAGAGATCCACACGGCTCCGCACACCACCCCCGAAGCCGTCGAACTGCTCGCGCAAGTGGCGCGATTCCAGGCCGCCGGCGCGCGTTCGCTGGTTATGGAGGTCTCCTCGCATGCCCTCGACCAGCACCGCGCCGATGGCATCCGTTTCCGGGTGGGCGTCTTCACCAACCTGACTCCGGAGCACCTCGACTACCATGGCGACATGGAAAGCTACTTCGCCAGCAAGGTGCGCCTGTTCCGGGAGTTGCTCCCGTTGAGCGACGGCCGGGCGGTGGTCAATATCGATGATCCCTACGGGGTCCGCCTGGCTTCGCTGCTGCCGGACGCGATCACCTGCGGGCGCAGCAGTCAGGCCATGATCCGCCCGGAAGCGCTGACCGTCACGCTGGCGGGGATCCGCGGTCAGGTCGCGACCCCACGCGGCCCGGTCACGCTGGCCAGCCCCCTGCTGGGCGATTACAACGTTGAGAATCTCCTCGGCGCCATCGGCGCGGGCGTTGCTCTCGGCTTGCCGGCAACCGTCATCGAGCGCGGCCTCGCCCGCGCCGCCGCCGTGCCGGGGCGCCTGGAACCGGTGGCCAATGGACTCGGTGCGGTGGCTTTGGTCGACTATGCCCATACCGGTGATGCCCTCGATCGCGTCCTGCAAGCGCTGCAGGCGCTCGCGCCGGCGCGCATCATCACCGTGTTCGGCTGCGGCGGCGACCGTGATCCGCGCAAGCGCCCGGTGATGGGGGAGGTCACGGCGCGCCGCTCCGATATCGCGGTGGTGACCTCCGACAACCCGCGTACCGAGGACCCTCTGCGGATCATCGAGCAGATTTGCGGGGGCGTCGCCGCGGTGCATGCGCAGGAATGGACGCGCGAGGAAGCGCTGGCCGGCCGCGGCCGCGGCTACGTGGTCATCCCCGACCGGCGTGCGGCGATTCGCTTCGGCGTCTCCTTGCTGCGCCCGCACGATCTCCTGCTGGTGGCCGGCAAGGGCCATGAGGACTACCAGATTCTCGGCACCACGCGCATTCATTTTGATGACCGCGAAGAGCTGCGTAATGCCTTCGCCGAGGGTGGCGGCGCATGATCAGCTTCGACGTGCGCACGGTGGCCGCCGTAACCGGCGGGCAGATTCTCCACAACGGTACCGACGTGGCGCTCTCCGGCTTTTCCACCGACAGCCGGACCTTGCAGGCCGGTGATCTGTTTATCCCGCTGCGCGGTGAGCACTTCGATGGCCATGACTATCTGACCCAGGCGGTGCGCCATGGCGCAGCGGCTTGTCTCAGCGAGGACGTCGTGGCAGGATTGACCATTCCGGTGATCCAGGTTCGCGACACCTTGCAGGCCCTTGGTGACCTGGCCCATGCCGTACGCCAGCGGTTCGGCGGGCCGGTCGTCGCTATTACCGGCACCTCCGGCAAGACCACCACCAAGGAAATGCTGGCGGCCATCCTGGCGCGGACCGGCCCGGGGCTCAAATCGGCCGGTAATTTCAACAACCTGGTCGGTGTACCGCTGACCCTGTTTGGTCTGTGCCCCGACCATCGCTGGGCGGTGATCGAGATGGGTATGAGCGCGCGTGGTGAAATCACCCGGCTGGCCCAGATCACAGCGCCACAGCTCGGTATCATCACCAACATCGGCGCCGGACACCTGGAAAAGCTCGGTGGCATCTCCGGGGTGGCCCGGGCCAAGGGGGAGCTGTTCATCCAGTTGCCGGCGGGCGGTACCGCCATCGTCAATGCCGACGACCCGCAGATCGGTCAGCTGCCGCTGGCCAACGGCGTCCGGCGGGTCCTGTTCGGGCTCTCGCCCGAGGCGCAGGTGCGGGCCTCGGCCATCAGCGCCGCCGATGGCACGGTCGCCTTCACCCTGCATCTGCCGAGCGCAGAGGCTGCCGTGCAACTGCCCGTGCCGGGCCGGCACAATGTCCAGAACGCCCTGGCGGCAGCCGCCGCGGCCTGGGTGCTTGAGGTGTCGCTCGAGGATATCGTCGCGGGGCTGGCCGAGTTCAAGCCGTGCCCGGGGCGGATGGAACTGGTCGAGCTTGCCGATGACGTGCTGGTGATCGAGGACAGCTACAACGCCAACCCGCTGTCGATGCGGGCCGCACTGGACGCCCTTCATGACCTGGGTCGACCCGGGCGGCGGATTGCGGTGCTCGGCGACATGCTCGAACTTGGCCAGGCGGCCCGCGAACTGCATTTCGAAGTTGGTGCGCTGGTGGCGATGCGAGCCGACTGGCTCTTCACCCTCGGCGAATTGGCCGGCGAGATCGCTGCCGGCGCCGCGGCTGGCGGTCTGGCGGCCGGGCGGATCGTCACCGCGGCCACGGTCGAGGAGTTGGTCGATCGGCTGCGTGCGGTCCTGCAGCCGGGCGACCGGCTGTTGATCAAGGGCTCGCGCGGCATGCGCATGGAACGGGTCAGCGCCCTCCTGCGCGGCACCGGGCCGGCCAACGGCCACTAAAGGAGCGGCGCCATGCTCTACCATCTGCTCTATCCGCTGTACACCAAGTTCTCGGTGTTGTATGTCTTCAAATACATCACCTTCCGGACCATCTATGCGACCATCACCGCCCTGGTGATCTGTTTTCTGCTCGGTCCGTGGATGATCGAGAAGCTCCAGCGCCTGCAAATGGGGCAGAGCATCCGCAAGCTGGGGCCGGAATCGCATTTCAAAAAGGAGGGGACGCCGACCATGGGCGGGGCGCTGATCCTGACCGCCATCGTCATTCCCACCCTGCTCTGGGCCGACCTGACCAACATCTATGTGTGGCTGACGCTGCTGGTGACGGTCGGCTACGGCATCATCGGCTTCACCGACGACCTGCTCAAGGTGCGCAGGAAGAACAGCGACGGGCTGTCGGCGCGGCAGAAGATGTTCTGGCAGATGCTGATCGCCTTCGGCGTCGGCATCGCGCTCTACAGTTACTCGGCGTTTCCGACCACCCTGACCGTGCCGTTCTTCAAGACGCTGCGCCCCGACCTCGGCTGGGTCTACGTGCCGTTCGTCATGCTGGTGATCGTCGGTGCGAGCAACGCCGTCAACCTGACCGACGGCCTCGACGGCCTGGCCATCGGCCCGGTGATCATCGCCGCCGCGACCTACCTGCTCTTCGCCTACCTGGCCGGCCATGCCAACCTGGCCAACTACCTGCAGATCACCGGCGTATCTGGTGCCGGCGAACTGTCTGTTGTGTGTGGAGCAATGGTTGGCGCCGGGCTTGGCTTTCTCTGGTTTAACAGCTATCCCGCCCAGGTGTTCATGGGCGATGTCGGTAGCCTGGCGCTGGGCGGCGCCATCGGCACCATCGCGGTCATCACCAAGCAGGAGATCGTGCTGGTCATCGTTGGCGGGATCTTCGTCATGGAGGCGCTCTCGGTGATCGTCCAGGTCACCTCGTTCCGGCTCTACGGCAAGCGGATCTTCCGCATGGCACCGATCCATCACCATTTTGAGCTGAAGGGCTGGCCGGAACCGAAGATTATCGTGCGCTTCTGGATCATCAGCATCATTCTGGCCCTGATCGGCCTGTCGACTCTGAAGCTGCGCTGATGACGACCGATTATCAAAATCAACGAATCGTGGTGGTGGGCGCCGGACGTTCCGGGATCGGCATGGCCCGCTTCCTGCGGTCGCGCGGGGCCCAGGTCGCCCTCTCCGACCAGCGCCCCGCCACGGCCCTCGGCTCGCTGGCCGAGCTTGCCGCCGCAGGGATTCACCTTGATCTCGGCGGGCACACGGCGCTGCTGTTCGAGACCGCCGACCTGATCGCCCTCAGTCCCGGCGTGCCGCTCGACGTGCCGGCCGTGGCGGCCGCGGCGGCACGCGGCGTGCCGGTCCTGGGCGAAATCGAACTGGCCTGGCGGGAACTGTCCCAGCCGCTGGCGGCGATTACCGGCACCAACGGCAAGTCGACGGTGACCACGGTGATGGGCGACATCTTCCGCGCCTGGGGGAAAGCGACCTTTGCTGGCGGCAACCTCGGCACGCCGCTGATCGAAGCGGTCGGCGGCCAATGGGACTGGCTGGTGGTCGAACTCTCCTCGTTCCAACTGGAAACCATTGAGCACTTCCGCCCGCGCTGGGCGGTACTGCTCAACATCACCGAGGATCATCTCGACCGCTATCCCGACATGGCCGGCTATCAGGCCGCCAAGGCCCGGCTGTTCGAGAACCAGACGCCGGCCGATTGGGCAGTGCTCAATGCCGATGATCCATTGGTCGTCGCTGCTGCCGCCGCCTCCCCGGCGCGCCGGGTGCTGTTCAGTGGCCGCCGGGTCCTGGAAGAGGGGATGTCCCTGGTGGACGGTGACCTGCTCTGGCGCTGGGCAGATGAGGAAATCCGCTTCCCCGGTGGCGAGTTGCGCATCCGCGGCCAGCACAACCTGGAAAACGTCATGGCCGCCCTGATCCCGCCGCTGGTCGAAGGCTGCCCGGCGGAGATCGCCTGGGGAGCCGCCACTGGCTTTGCCGGGCTCCCTCACCGGATGGAACTGGTGGCAACGGTTGGCGGGGTACGCTGGTACGACGACTCCAAGGGGACCAATGTCGGCAGCGTGGTCAAGAGCCTGGCCGGACTCGAGCCGCCGGTGACGCTGATCGCCGGCGGCAAGGACAAACACGGTGATCTCGAGCCGCTGCGCGAGCCGATCACCGCCAAGGTCCGCGACCTGGTGCTGATCGGCGAGGCCGCTCCGCGCATGGCTGCAAGTTTCGCCGGGCTGGCCGCGATTCATCGCGCCGGCAGCATGGCCGAGGCGGTGGCAACCGCCGCGGCGCTGACCGCGAACGGCGGCACGGTGTTGCTTTCGCCCGGCTGCTCCAGCTTCGACATGTTCAGGGACTACGAGGAGCGCGGCCAGGCCTTCGCCGCCGCGGTCCGCGCCCTGGCCACGACCATGGGGGGGGGCGATGGAGGTTAGGCGGGGACACGATCATTCGCTACTGTTGCTGGCGGTCGGGCCTGACCTGCCTCGGCGTGGTCATGGTCTTTTCATCGTCGTCGATCATGGCGGTGCGCGAGCACGGCGACAGCCTCTACTTCCTCAAGCGGCAAGGGGTCTACGCGCTGCTCGGCTTCACCCTGATGGCCGGGTTGATGCACTTCAACTACCTGTACCTGCGCAAGCTGGCGGTGCCGATCCTGTTTTTCTGCCTGTTCCTGCTGGTGCTGGTGCTGATTCCGGGGATCGGCGCCAAGATCGGCGGCGCCAAGCGCTGGATTCGGCTGTTCGGCTTCTCCCTGCAGCCGGCCGAGTTCGCCAAGCTCGGACTGATCATCTTCATGGCCCACTCCCTGGCGCGCAAGCAGGACAAGATGAAGAGCTTCAAGCTCGGCTTCCTCCCCTACATGGTGGTGCTCTCCGTCCTGCTGCTGCTGATGCTGCTGCAGCCCGACCTGGGGAGTGCCCTGACCCTCGGGGTGGTGGCCATGGCGATGATGTTCGTCGCCGGGACCCGGCCGATCTATATTGCCGGACTGGGGATCCTGGCCATGCCGTTCCTCTATTTCCTGGTGATGAACGTCGATTACCGGCGCAAGCGCATTCTGGCGTTTCTCAACCCCTGGGACGATCCGAGCAATACCGGCTTCCAGATCATCCAGAGCTGGATCGCCTTCGGCTCCGGCGGCGCGATGGGCAACGGCCTCGGCGAGAGTAAGCAGAAGCTGTTCTTCCTCCCCGAGGCCCATACCGACTTCATCTTTTCGGTGGTCGGCGAGGAGCTCGGCTTCGCCGGGGTGATCGTCATTGCCGCCATGTTCCTGCTGCTGGTCCTGAGGGGCTTCAAGGCGGCCACCCACGCTCCCGACAATTTTGGCAGTTACCTGGCCTTCGGCATGACGCTGCTGATCGGTATCGAGGCCTTCGTCAACATGGCGGTGGTGATGGGGCTGGTGCCGACCAAGGGGCTGGCGCTCCCCTTCATCTCTTACGGGGGGTCGAGCCTGATAGCGACGCTGATGGCCGTCGGCATGATTCTCAACGTCTCCAGCAAGAATCCCGGAGAGCTGCGATGAGATTGCTGCTGGCCGGCGGCGGGACCGGCGGCCATCTCTTTCCGGCGGTGGCCCTGGCCGAACAGCTTAGGCGTGAGGAGCCGGCCGCGGAGGTTCTGTTCGTCGGCACCGAGCGCGGTCTGGAGTATCGCCTGCTCCCTGAACTCGGCTGGCCGCTGCGCACGATCCCGATGAGTGGCTGGGCCGGGCTGGGCTTCGGTGCCCGGTTCAGGGCGCTAGGGGGCTTGGTGAAAAGTCTTGGGCAGTCGCGGCGGATCATCAGCGAATTCCATCCCGACGTGGTGGTCGGCGTCGGTGGCTATGCCTCGGTACCGGTGCTGCTGGCGGCCCGCCTCAAGGGGGTGCCGTACCTGATCCACGAGCAGAACGCCTGGCCGGGGTTGGCCAACCGCCTGCTCGGGCGCTGGGCCAAACGCATCTGCCTGTCGTTCGCCGAGGCCGGCCAGGCGTTCCGGCGCACTCCGGTGGTGGTGACCGGCAACCCGGTGCGCGCCGCCATGGAAAGCTGTCCGCCGCTACCGGAGGGCCCGCCGCTGCTACTGGTTTTCGGCGGCAGTCACGGCGCCCGGGCCATCAACCGCGCGCTGGTCGCAGCTCTACCACAGCTGGAGCGCTGGCGCGGCACCCTGCAGATCATCCATCAGGCCGGCGCCAAGGAAGTCGAGCCAGTGCGCGAGGGGTACCGGTCGGCGGGATGGGTGGAGGCGGAGGTGGTGCCGTTCATAACCGACATGGCAACCGCCTACGCCCGCAGCAGCCTGGTGGTCTGCCGGGCCGGGGCGACCACCCTCGCCGAGCTGACGGCCTGCGGCCGGCCGGCGGTGTTGATCCCTTACCCCTTTGCCGCCAGCAACCACCAGGCGACCAACGCCGCGACGCTGGCTTCACGGGGGGCGGCGATCATGATTGAGGAGCGCGAACTGAAACCAGAGACACTCGGCATCCTGATCGACGGCCTGCTCGCTGACCGGCCCCGGCTTGCCAGCATGAGCGCAACCGCTCGCAGCCTGGCCCAGTGCGGCGCCGCCGGCCGGTTGTTGGACGAGTGCCGGGCCGTGGCCTTGGGTCCCTGAGGAGTATCGACATGTTCGGCAAGATCCGCAAAATCCATTTCATCGGCATCGGCGGCATCGGTATGAGCGGTATCGCCGAAGTGCTGCTCAATCTCGGCTACCAGGTATCCGGCTCCGATCTGAAGGAGAGCGAGATCACCCGGCGCCTGAGTGAACTCGGCGGGACGATCACCTACGGGCACCGGCGGGAAAACCTTGCCGACGTCGACGTGGTGGTCACCTCGACGGCCGTGCGCGCCGACAACCCCGAGGTGCTCGAAGCCCACCGCCGGCTGATTCCGGTGATCCCGCGTGCCGAAATGCTGGCCGAACTGATGCGCATGAAATACGGCATCGCCATCGCCGGCACCCACGGCAAGACCACCACCACCAGCATGGTGGCGACGATCCTGACCCATGGCGGCATCGATCCGACCGTGGTCATCGGCGGGCGGCTCGACCTGTTCGAGTCCAACGCCAAGCTCGGCCAGGGGCAGTTCCTGGTCGCCGAGGCCGACGAATCCGATGGCTCGTTCCTCAAGCTGTCGCCGACCATTGCCGTGGTCACCAATATCGATGCCGACCATCTCGACTACTATCGCGACCTCGATCAGATCCGCGAAACCTTCGTCGATTTCATCAACAAGGTGCCGTTCTACGGCCTGGCGGTCCTCTGTCTCGACGATCCGAACATCCAGTCGCTGCTGCCACGGGTGCGCAAGCGCATGACCACCTACGGGATCAACAGCCAGGCGGATTTTTCCGCATCGGCCATCGAGCATGCGGCCGACCGCACGGCCTTCACCGTCCACTATCGCGGCAAAAGCCTGGGCCGCCTCGGTTTCCGCATGCCGGGACGGCACAACGTGCTCAACGCCCTGGCCGCCGTGGCCGTCGGCATGGAGCTCGACCTCTCCTTCGCGGCGATCGCCGACGGCTTCAAGGACTTCGGCGGGGTGGGGCGGCGCTTCCAGATCAAAGGGGAGAGCAACGGCATCATGGTGGTCGATGACTATGGCCATCACCCGGCCGAGATCAAGGCCACCCTGGCCGCCGCCCGCGCCGGCTGGCAAAAACGGGTGGTGACGGTCTTTCAGCCGCACCGCTACAGCCGCACCAAGGCGCTGTTCGAAGACTTCGTCACCGCTTTCTACCAGGCCGACCACCTGGTGGTCATGGACGTCTACGCCGCCGGCGAGGACCCGATTCCCGGGGTGGCGGCCGCCGATCTGGCCGCCGGGATCAGCGGGCACGGGCACCGGTCGTGCATCTATGCCGCCGACCGCCCGGCGGTGCTGGCGCATCTGCGCGAGGCGGTCCAGCCCGGCGACATGGTGATCACTCTCGGCGCCGGCAATGTCTGGCAGGTTGGCGAGGAGTTTCTCGCCGGACTTAAGGAGCAGGGCACAGGTGGATCCGGCGCTGCTTGACGAACTGATGCGGCGTTGCCGGGGCAAACTGCTCCGCGACGAGCCACTGTGGCGCCATACCTCCTGGCAGGTCGGCGGCCCGGCCGCCGCCCTGTTCCGGCCGGCCAACCACGTCGACCTGGTCAAGGCGGTGCGCCTGCTCAATGCGGCCGGGTGCCCTTGGCTGGTCCTCGGCGGTGGCAGCAACCTGCTGGTGCGCGACGGCGGCTTCCCCGGGGTGGTGATCGATCTGCAAGAGTTCAGCGCCGTGCGCATCGGCGCGGACGGTCTGGTCGAAGCGGCCGCCGGGGTTCGCCTCAATGCCCTGGTCAAGCAGTTGGTCAGCGCCGGCCTGGCCGGGTTGGAGGAGTTGGCCGGGATTCCCGGCACCGTCGGCGGCGCGGTGCTGATGAACGCCGGCGCCGGCGGCCAGGATTTCGGCAGTGTGGTCGAAGAAGTCGAGGTGCTGGCCGGTGAGACCTTTGTCTGGCGGCCGGCCGCGCTGCTTGCCTTCGATTACCGGCGCTCGGCGATCGCCGCAGACGAAATCGTCACCGCCGTCCGCCTGCGCCTGGCAAGCGACGACCCGGAACTGCTAGGCGCCACCTACACCGAGCGCCTGGCCCACCGTCGCCAGGCGCACGCCGTGGGCGGGCCAAGTGCCGGCTCGGTGTTCAAAAATCCGCCGGGTCACAAGGCCTGGGAGCTGGTAGCCGGTTGCGGCTGGCGGGGGCGCGGCATCGGCGGCGCGCGGGTGGCCGAGCGGCATGCCAACTTCATCGTCAGCTCTGCCAATGCCTCGGCCGCCGACATCGAGGCGCTGATCGAGGCAATTCGCACGGATGTCCGCCGGGAAACCGGCATCGCCCTCGAGCCGGAAGTCAAAATCGTCGGCGTGCCGGTAACGGCTCGCCGCGTTAGTGGGGGAACATGAGCATGCTGGAGCCATGGCGGGGAAAACGGATCGCCGTATTGATGGGCGGTCTTTCGGCGGAACGCGAGGTTTCCCTGCGGACCGGCAACGCGGTGTTGCGGGCTCTGCAGGGGCGGGGGCTGGATGCCGTGGCCATCGATGCCGGTCGCGACCTGCCGCTGCGCTTGCAGGAAGCGGGGGTGCAGATCGCCTTCATCGCCCTGCACGGGCGCTACGGCGAGGACGGCACCGTACAGGGGCTTTTGGAGCTGTTGCAAATTCCCTATACTGGCAGCGGTGTCCTCGCTTCCAGCGTGGCGATGAACAAGCTGGTCACCAAGCAGATTTTGATGCATCATGGGGTGGCGACCCCCGCCTTCGCGGTGTACCGCAAGGACAATGACCAGGTGGCCTTTGTCGCCGCCCGCCAGGCTTATCCACTGGTGGCCAAGCCCGCCCGGGAAGGGTCGACCATCGGGGTCAGCATCGTCCGCGACGCAGAAAGTTTGCAGGCCGGCCTCGAGGAAGCGTTGCGCCACGACGATTTGGTGCTGGTCGAGGAGTTTATCGCCGGCGCGGAAGTCACCGTCGGTGTTTTGGGCGAGCAGCCCTTACCGGTCGTCCAGGTGGTGCCCAAGGGAGGGTTTTACGACTACCAGTCGAAGTACACGCCGGGGCAGACCGAATATCTGCTTCCGGCGCCGCTGCCGGCCGCCGTGTATGCCCGGCTGCAGGCCGAGGCGGTGGCCGCCTGCCAAGCCCTCGGCTGCCGCGGTGCGGCGCGGGTCGACTTCATGGTACGCGGCGAGGAGTTGTTCTGCCTCGAGGTCAATACCATTCCCGGGATGACCGAGACCAGCCTGCTGCCGAAGGCCGCCGGCGCGGCCGGGATTCCCTTCGATGAACTGGTGCTGCGCATCCTCGCGGATGCCGGTCTGAACAAGTAGCTCTGCGCAGGGGCGCGCCATGTACGACTTCAAGCATAACCTGAAGGGGCACAAGCCGCCGAAGGTCAAGTTGAACAAGCGCAAGCAGGAGAAGCAGCCGCGCGACTGGCGCAAGCTGTTCCACCGGCTGCTGCGGGTTTCGCTCTTCGCCGGTGGTGCCACCCTGGCCGTGGCCGGTGCCATGCTCGGCGTCCAACTGCTGCGTGAATCCGATTACTTCACGGTGCGCAACGTGCGGGTCATCGCCCAGTCGCGGGTCGACGAGCAGGAGATCGCCGGGGCGTCCGAAGTGCGCATCGGTGCCAGCATCTTCAACCTCGACCTGGCCGCGATCGGGCGCAAGATCGAGGAGAACCCGTGGATCGCTCGGGCCGAGGTGGTCCGTTCGCTGCCGGATGAGGTGGTGATCACGGTGACCGAGCACCAGCCGCGGGCGGTGATCCAGCTCGACTACCTGTACTACGTCAATGCTGCTGGCGAGGTCTTCAAGCTCCTTGACAGCGGCGACCGGCTCGACTATCCGATCATCACTGGGATCGACCGCCAGTTCCTGCTCGATCGCCCGGCCGATGGCCAGGCTTGGCTGCGCCAGGCGCTGGCGCTGGTCGGCGAACTGGAAGGGCGACAATTGTTCAATCTTGCCGCCGTGTCCGAAATCCAGATTGATCTGCAGGACGGGCTGGTGGTACACACCCGTCAGCATGGCGTGCCGATCCTGTTCGGACAGGACGATTTCGCCAGCAAGCTCGATCGGCTTGAAAAAATCTTTAGCGACCTGGAGCCGCGCCTGACCGCGCTCCAATATATTGATCTGAATGTTGCCGACCGGGTCATCGTCAAGGTGGACCCGAAGTACGCCGCCGGCCGCAACGAAAAGCAGGGAAGAAAGGGAGTGTCATGAGTAAAAAGGGTGAAAACCTGATCGTCGGCCTGGATATCGGCACGACCAAGATCTGCGCCATCGTCGGCACCATGGGCGAAGGCGGCCTGGACATCGTTGGTATCGGTACCAGCCCGTCGCGCGGCATGCGCAAGGGGGTGGTCATCAACATCGAAAGCACGGTGACCGCCATCCGCAAGGCGATCCAGGAAGCCGAGTTGATGGCCGGCTGCGAGATCAACTCGGTTTTCGCCGGGATCGCCGGCGGACACATCAACGGGATCAACTCCCAGGGGGTGATCGCCATCAAGAGCCGCGAGGTGACCGCCGAGGACGTGCGCCGGGTCATCGACGCGGCCAAGGCCATCGCCATCCCCATGGATCGCGAGGTCATCCACATTCTCCCGCAGGAGTTCATCGTCGACGACCAGGATGGCATCAAGGAGCCGCTGGGGATGAACGGCGTGCGCCTGGAGGTGCGGGTGCACATCGTTACCGGCGCGGTGGCCAGCGCCCAGAACATCATCAAAAGCTGCAACAAGGCGGGGGTGGCGGTCGGCGACATCGTCCTTGAGCAGCTGGCTTCGGCGGAAGCGGTGCTGACCACGGACGAAAAGGAGCTCGGCGTGGCGCTGGTCGACATCGGCGGCGGCACCACCGACATCGCCATCTTCGTCGATGGCGCGATCAAGCACACGTCGGTGCTCTCCCTGGGCGGCAATCACCTGACCAACGACATCGCCGTCGGCCTGCGCACCCCGTCCCAGGAAGCGGAGCGGATCAAGCAGAAATGGGGGTGCTGCCTGACCTCCATGGTCGGCAAGGACGAGACCATCGAGGTGCCGTCGGTGGGCGGCCGCGAGCCGCGGGTGTTGTCGCGCCAACTGTTGGCCGAGATCCTCGAGCCGCGTGTCGAGGAGATCTTCACCCTGGTCAATCGCGAACTGATCAAGAGCGGCTACGAGAACCGCATCAGCTCCGGGCTGGTCTTGACCGGCGGCTCGGCGATCCTGCCGGGGATGCCGGAACTGGCCGAGCAGATCTTCAACCTGCCGGTCCGCCGCGGCGTGCCGCAGGGGATCGGCGGGCTGGCTGACGTGGTCAATTCGCCGATCTACGCGACCGGCGTCGGCCTGGTCAAGTACGGCAGCCGCAACCTGCAGAGCAAGAACTTCGCCATCGGCCAGGAAAACGTCTTCGACAAGGTCGTGCGGCGCATGAAGGAGTGGTTCGGCGAGTTTTTCTAGATAACCTATCAGCCTGTCGAGGTTTTTCGGCAAGGCGGAAAATTTGCGCATATAGCGTCTTGACGTAGGGCCTGCCACAATATATTGTGTCTCGAGTCATCCGCAGCGTCGGTTCCCGGCGCTGCGGAACAGTTGATAAAACTCCGGGCGGAGGAACGGCGATGTTCGAATTCGACGACAGTATGGAGCAGGTGGCGCGCATCAAGGTGGTCGGCGTCGGCGGTGGGGGAAGCAATGCCGTCAACGCCATGATTGCCGCCAACGTAGAAGGGGTCGAATTCATCGTCGCCAACACCGATGCCCAGGCGCTCAAGGCCAGCAAGGCGCCGGTGCGGGTGCAACTCGGCGGCCGGCTGACCAAGGGGCTCGGCGCCGGTGCCAACCCGGAGGTCGGGCGCGAGGCGGCCGAGGAAGACCGTGGCCGGCTGGCCGAATTGCTGCAGGGTGCGGACATGGTGTTTATCGCCACCGGTCTGGGCGGCGGCACCGGGACCGGCGCCGCGCCGGTGATTGCCGATGTGGCCCGGGAAGTTGGTGCCCTGACCGTGGCTATCGCCACCAAGCCGTTCTCCTTCGAGGGGAGCCGGCGCCAGAAGCAGGCCGATCACGGTGTCGAGGAACTGAAAAAGGTGGTCGATTCGCTGATCCTGATCCCCAACGACCGGCTCAGCGGCCTGGCCGGCAAGAGCACCGGCATCCTCGCCGCCTTCAAACCGGCCGACGACGTGCTGCGCCAGGCGGTGCAGGGAATCTCCGATCTGATCACCAATCACGGCCTGATCAACGTCGACTTCGCTGACGTCAAGCGAGCGATGAGCGAGCGCGGCATGGGGATGATGGGGATCGGCGTCGGCGAGGGGGAGAACCGCGCCATCGACGCCGCCCGCCAGGCGATCTGCAGCCCGCTCCTCGAGGATATCGATATCACCGGCGCCAAGGGGGTACTGGTCAACGTCGCCGGTTCCTCGAGCATGACCATGGACGACTTCCAGGAAGTCTCCCGGATCATCCACGAGAAGGTCAGCGACGAGGACGCCAACATCTTCATCGGCCTGGTGATCGACGAGTCGCTGGGCGAGCGGATCAAGGTCACGGCCATCGCCACCGGCTTTGGCGACTCGTTCGACAAGCGCCGCCAGGCGGTCCGGGAAACGACCCGGCCGACTCTGGCCGCCATTGCCGGTAGCGGACCGGTCAGCCAGGGTGACATGGACGTGCCGGCCTATATCCGCCACCGCGAAGGAGGCAAGTCCGCCCGTGCTGCGCGCACCGGTTTGGCCGAAGGCGAGGAATCTTACGACATCCCGGCGTTCCTGCGGAGGAGGGTGGACTGATTCCTCCGACAATCTTTGTCTTGATCAGCGTGTTATGGACCGCCTATCCGGGCGGTCCTTTTTGCTTTCTGGAGCTTCCCGTCGATCCTTTTCATTCGGCGAGTTTCCGGCTACACTGACCCTGCAATGTCCCACCGTCTCCTCGACAAATACCGTCAGCGTCTGGCCGCCGAAACCGGCCTCGCCGCGAATCCCTGGGGGGGACGCCTCTCGGTGGCGCTGGTCTACCCCAACAGCTATCACCAGGGGATGAGCAACCTCGGCGTGCAGGCCGTCTACCAGTTGCTCAATGCCCGTCCGGATACGCTCTGCGAACGGTTTTTCCTCCCCGATCCCGAGGACCTGACCGAACACCGGCGCACCGGCTTCCCGCTGGTGTCCATCGAGACCCAGCGCCCGCTGGCCGACTTCGACCTGATCGCCTTCTCCATCTCCTTCGAGAACGACTACCTCAATCTGCCGGTCCTCTTCGAACTGGCCCACCTGCCGCTCTGGCGGGAGGAGCGCGACGCCCGTCACCCACTGGTGCTGTGCGGTGGGGTCTGCGCCTTCCTCAACCCCGAGCCGCTGGCCGAAATCATGGACCTGTTCGCCGTGGGCGAGGCCGAGGTGCTCCTCGCCCCGCTGCTCGATGCGTTGCATCGAGCCGGCGGCCAGGACCGGGGTGAACTGCTCGCGGCCCTGGCCCGCCAGCCCGGTATCTACGTGCCGTCCCTGTACCGGGTCGACTATGATGAGGCCGGTGCCCTGCGGGCCATGACCCCGGTCGTGGGCGCGCCGGAGCGGGTCGAACGCCAGTGGCTGGCGCGGCTCGATGATTTCCAGGCGCGCACCTGCGTGGCCACGCCCGACACCGAATTCGGCAGCATGCAGCTGGTCGAGCTGTCGCGCGGCTGCCCGCGCGCCTGCCGCTTCTGCGCGGCCGGCTTCATCTACCGGCCGTTCCGCGAGCACTCGGCCGGCTTTCTCCGGCAGGAACTGCTAGGGGGAGAAAGCGGACCGGGAAAAGTCGGCATGGTCGCCGCCGCGGTCAGCGACTACGACGGACTGGCCGAGATCGGTGCGGCCGTGCAGGATGCCGGTGGCGAGGTGTCGGTGTCGAGTGTGCGGATAGACGCCATCACCCCGCAGCAGGTGGCCATGCTGGTCCGCTCCGGCCACAAGACGCTGGCCCTGGCGCCCGAGGCCGGCAGCCAACGGATGCGTGACGTGGTCAACAAGGGGGTCGACGAGGCGCAGATCCTGGCCGCGGTTCGGCTGGTGGCCGAAGGCGGGATGCCCAACCTCAAGCTGTACTTCATGATCGGGCTGCCAGGCGAAGATGACGAAGATGTACAGGCGATCGGCACCCTGACCGGGCATATCAGGCAGGTCTGGGCAGTGGTCGGCAAGGCACGCGGCAAGCTGGGCCGGCTGACCCTGTCGGTCAACCCGTTTGTCCCCAAGCCGTCGACGCCTCTGCAATGGGCGCCGATGGAGCCGCTCAATCGCCTCGAAATGAAGTACCGCCTGTTGCAGAAGATGATCCGCCCGCTGGCCAATGTCGACCTGCAGTGCGAGTCGCTGCGCAGCGCCGAGTTGCAGGGTTTGCTGGCCCGCGGCGATCGGCGCTGCGGCCGGCTCCTGCCGCTGCTGGCCGCAGGCCTCGGGCTCAAGGCAGCCTGCCGGCAAGTCGGCCTCGATCCCGCATTCTATCTTCACCGGGAGCGCCGGCAGGACGAGTTGTTCCCCTGGGAGATCATTGCGCAGGGGGTGCGGCGCGACTATCTCTGGTGCGAATATCTGGCTGCCAAGGCAGGTGTCGTCGGTTCAATCTGTCATCCCGGCTGCCGGCGCTGCGGCATGGCAGGCTGTTGAAAATCTGCAGGGGAGGCCGCCTCACGACGATTTTTTAACAGTCTGTTGGCCTGTCGTTTCCGGGAAGCAGCCGGGCGGCTTGACATTGTCTGCCGCCGTGGTTCACTAGACAGGCTGGCCCACATTGCGGTGCGGCTCCCAGCGACTTAACCTATCCTTCGATTGGAGAACTGCTCATGACTCAGGAAAGACAAGGTGTTATCACGTTCAAGGGAAACCCGATGACCCTGGTCGGTCAGCCGATCAAGGCCGGCGATACCGCGCCGGATTTTCGCGTGGTCGACAACGCCCTCCAGGCCGTGACCCTGGCCAGCAGCGCCGGCAAGATCCGGCTGATCACCGTGGTCCCGTCGCTGGACACCCCGGTCTGCGACACCATGACCCGCACCTTCAACCAGGATGCGGCGAAGCTGCCGGGCAACGTGGTGGTCTATGCCGTCAGCCTCGATCTCCCCTTCGCGCAGAAGCGCTGGTGCGGCAACGCCGGAATCGACCGGGTGCAGACCCTCTCCGACTACCAGGACCGTGCCTTCGTGCTGAATTATGGTCTGCTGATCAAGGAGTTGAAGCTGGCGGCCCGCGCGGTTCTGGTCATTGATGCCAGCGACCGGATCAGCTACCTGCAGATCGTCCCCGAGGTCACCAGCGAGCCGGATTATAACGCGGCCCTGGATGCGGTGAAGGCGCTGCTCTGACCCTCCCGCGACAGCTCCATGACGTGACGGTCCGCGTTCTTGTCAACGCGGGCCGTTTTTCTTAACACCCCGCCGATATCCTTGATAGAAATATCCGATTATAAGAGCTGTTTCATCCTCTTCCTGCCGAGGCTGTCATGGATGACTGCAAAACCGTTGCCTGCCGTCTGGTCCGCCTGATCACCTTCATCGACCTGCCGATCAAGAAGAAGTTCCATCTGTTCGGCATCGGCGTGCTCTTCTGGTTCGTGGTCATGGCCGGCCTCACGGTGGTCGGCATGTGGGGGATCAGCGTCCGCTACAACCAGATCGTCAACCACGCCGTCCCCCAGGACAAGGTGGTGCAGAAGATCATCCGCAACCTCCAGGCGATGACCATCGATGCGTCCAACATCGTCAAGGCCAACGAAAAGGTGACGGTGACGCGCCTGCAGGACCTCTCCAGCAAGCGGCTGCGCGATGTGCGTGAATTCACCACGGCCCTGGCCGTGGGCGGCGAGGTCAACGATTACTCGCACGACTCCGGCAAGCTGCTGGAGACCCTGCATACCACGTCGCTGACCGGCAATCCCGGAAGGGGTTGCCTATGTGCGCGAACTGAATACCCTGCTCGACAAGATCGACCAGTCCTACAGCGCTTTTTACCAGCACAAGCTGCAGGTGCTGGACGGGACCGCGGAAAACGGCGAGCGTGCTGGTTGGCAAGTTCGACGAATTGGATGAGCGGATTCACACTGCCAGCCAGCTGTCCAGCAACTTCTCTTCCAAGCTCTCGGAGCTCTACCACGAGTCGGCCGACACGATCTCGGAGATCATCCGGGTCACCGTGCTGACCATTATCGCCGTGCTGCTGGTGGCCATCATCCTGCTGGGTATCTTCACGCGCTGGATCTCCCAGGCGCTGGCCAGGCCGATCGAGGAGATCATCGAGCAGATCCACTCGGTCGGCACCGGCGACGTCGATCTGACCAACAAGATCCAGATCACCTCGCGCGATGAGATCGGCCAGCTCTCGCAGGAATTCAACGGCCTGATGGACACGGTCTACTCGATGACCATGTTCAAGAAGGTGATCGAGGAGGATACGACGCTGGAGGACGTGTACACCCGCCTCGGCGAGGTCTTCCGCCGTGAGCTCGGGATCGAGGATTTCGTGATCTACGAGGTCAACGAAAACCAGCGCGACATGGCGCCGGTCTACCGATGGCGCTGGATATCAGGGAACTCGCCTGCAACGTCGACATTTTCACCCACTGCGAACTGTGCCGGGCCAAGAAAACCGGGCACGAAATCTCCTCGCTGGCCTACCTCGATGTCTGCAAGCAGTTCAAGCCGGAAACCGGCAAGGTGCATATCTGCATCCCGATGATGATCGCCGGCCGCGCCGGCGGCGTGGTGCAGTTCCTCTTCGACGATCCGCAGGGCGATCAGGCCAGGGCCGAGGTGCTCCGCGAGAAGATCTTCAAGGCCGAGGCCTACCTCAAACAGTCGCTGTCGGTGATCGAAGCCAAGCGCCTGATGAACACCCTGCGCGAATCGGCGCTCAAGGATCCGCTGACCGGCCTGTACAACCGGCGCTTCCTGCAGGACCATGCCAACCACATCATCTCGGGGACGCTGCGCCGCAAGAAGTGCCTCGGCATGATCATGTGCGACCTCGATTACTTCAAGCAGGTCAATGACCAGCACGGTCACGATGTCGGCGATACGTCCTCAAGGATACGGCGCAGCTGATCCTGAAGGGGGTGCGCGAGGCCGATATCGTGCTGCGTTTCGGTGGCGAGGAGTTCTTCATCCTGCTTACCGATATCAACCCGGGCGATGCCATCTCGTCGCCGAGAAGATCCGCAAGAGCTTCGACGAGAACAAGTTCAAGATCCCCAGCGGCACCCTGAAAAAGACCCTGAGCCTCGGGGTGAGCGAGTTCCCGCAACGACAGCGAAGGCTTCTGGCAGTGCATCAAGTATGCGGACGTGGCCTTGTACAAGGCCAAGGATAGCGGCCGCAACAAGGCCATTCAGTTCGACCCGAAGATGTGGGAAGGCGAGCAATTCTAGGCGGCCGATGAAAAACGCCCATCTGCGGCGTTGCCCTCGCTTTCGTCGCTGCGACGTACCTTTGGGTACGCCTCGCTCCTCAGGCTTCGGGCGCCTTGCACCTGGGCATTTTTGATCGGCCTTAAGTGTTTTTTGTTCGGAAAGGCTTCCGCTTTAATGCGGAGGCCTTTTTTATGCCGGTGGTCGCACTTCCAACCGGTGTGCGGTATGCTGAACACCTGCCGGTCAATCAATGCCAAGGAGAAAACTATGTCCGAAGGAACCCTGCTGCTGGAAAAAAGCGACGGCATCGCCCTGATTACCATCAACAACCCCAAGGTCCTCAATGCCCTGACCGTGGCGGCCTATCTGGAGCTCGAGACGCTGCTGGGGGAACTGGAGGCCGATGACGCCGTGCGCGTGGTACTCCTGACCGGAGCCGGCGAGAAGGCCTTCGTGGCCGGCGGCGACATCCGCTACCTCGACAGCCTCGGTGTCGAGGGGGCCCGGGAGTTCGCGCTGCTGGCCCAGCGGGTCTACGCCCGGATCGAGGGCTTTCCCAAGCCGGTGATCGCCGTGGTCAACGGCTATGCTCTCGGCGCCGGCTGCGAGCTGGTCATGGCCTGCGATCTGCGCATTGCCGCCGAAACGGCGAAGCTCGGCCAGCCGGAGGTCAAGCTCGGCATCATCCCCGGTTTCGCCGGTACCCAGCGGCTGGCGCGGCTGGTCGGCAAGGGGCGGGCCAAGGAGCTGATTTTCACCGGGGAGATGATCGACGCCCGCGAGGCCTGGCGGATCGGCCTGGTCAACCGGGTGGTGCCGGCCGACCAACTGCTGGCCGAGGCCAGGGCGGTGGCAGCGAAAATGATCGACAAGAGTGCCTCGGCGATCCGCATCGCCAAGGACGCCATCGAGAACGGCCTGGAGATGGATTTCGCCCGGGCGTCCCGCTACGAGGCCGACCTGTTTGCCCTCTGTTTTGCCACGGAGGATGCCCGCGAAGGCTTGAAGGCCTTCGTTGAAAAGCGCCCGGCAAAATTTACTGGGCGGTAACCGCAACGGCCGGCTCCATGGAGCCGGCCGTTGCGGTTTGGGGCGAAGTGCAGTTCAGCGCGCAATCCGCTGATCGAAGGACCATTTGCCGCCGCCGTGGATGACCAGGGCCAGGGCCAGGCCGATGGCCAGCAGGTGGTACTCGAAGCCCTCGCCGGTTTGCTGGCCGAACCAGTTCATGAAGAAGCCGTGCTGGCCATGCACGAAAAAGATCGCGCCGCCCATGACCATGGCAATGCCGAGGGCGCACAGACGGGTGCAGAAGCCGACGATCAGCCCCAACGCCCCGGCCGATTCGGCGAGGATCACCAGTACCGCCACCGGTGCCGGCAGTCCCAACTTGGTGGTGAAGATGTTCATGGTCGCCTGCAGGCCGGCCCCGCCGAACAGGCCGAAGACTTTCTGCAATCCGTGCGGCAGCATCACCAAGCCGAGGGTGAGACGCATGAACAAGCCTGCCGTGTCGTTCTGGGTGCCGAAAAATATCCGCATCATCAGTCTGGCCCTCCACCGAAAGTACCTAAAAATATCATGCTTCCCCAGGTTCGACAATCAGTGCTGAGTGCCGGACGATGAGCGATGAGTGACTCCAGGGGCAGGGTTTGATGTTGTTACTCATCGCATCGTCGCTTATTTTAAAAGGGCGTCCTGGAAAAGTAACGTTTGGTCGAATCCTGCAGCTTACTGACCGCCTGGAACGCCTCGCGCAGCAGCTCCTGCTCGGTTTTGCACAAGGTGTTCGGGTCGAGATAGTGGCTGGGGGGAAGGCCGGATGCCAGCAGGGCGAGTTCGCGGCGGAGGCGCAGGAAGGTCAGTGCCTCGAAGGCGGCGCGAATGTGCTCGACCGTGTCCGCCGAAAACACGTTGCATTCGACCAGGGCGCTCAGCCGCCCCAGGGTGCTGCCCTCCTCCACCCCCTTTTCGAGGGCGAAGATTCTGATGCAGTCGACGATGTAGATGCTCCCGCCAAGTTTGAGCGACAGTTCGCCCGCATGCTCGCCGCTTTTGTCGAGAATAAAGCGGCCGAGCAGCCCGAGCGGCACCTTGTAACGGAGATCGAGGGCCATCATCTGGTAGAGGAACCCGGTCTGGTCGATGACCTCCGCACGGACGATCCGGCGCAGGTCGGCCGCCAGCGCGGCATCGCCATTCAGCGGGGCAAAGTCGAAAAAGATCGACGAGTTGCGTATCTGCTGTGGTTCGGCGTTGTCGATCCAGGTGCGAATCCGGTTCCGCCAGTCGCCCAGCCGGCCGCGCCACTGCGGGTTGTCGGCCATCACCTGGCCTTCGCAGGCCGGATAACCGACCTGCTGCAGCGCCGTGACCACCTCGCCGGCCAGCGGAGCGAAGAACGCCTCCGCCTCGACCAGTTGCTCGTCCGGCACGTCCTCGTAGAGCAGGGCATGATCCTGGTCGGGGCTGAGCAGCATCTCGCCCCGGCCACCGCTGCCGAGGATCAGGAAACAGTAGCCCACGGCGGGGGGCGGCGCGCCGTTGCTGATCCGCTGCTCAAGGCACAAAGCGAAGACGCGTTGGATGATGCCGCGGTGGACGAGGGAAAGCGTCGACATGACGCTGGCGGTGTCCCGGCCTGCAGCGAGCAAGCTGTTTGCCACGCCCAGCAGCTCCCGACGGATAGCGGCCAGTCCGTCATGGGTCTGCTCCGCGCGGACGGCGTCGAGCAGCCGCATCGCCCAGTGGCTGCGATAGCGCAGCCGATCGATCAGCGGCTGGTCGGCCGGCAGGAACGGCAGGTCGGTCAATTCCTCGGGGAGCAGCCAGCGGTGGTCGGCGACCTGCAGGTTGCGCACCCTGGTGTGAATCGGGATACATTGGTAGGCCAGGATCAGGACTGCCCCCCAGTCATAGCGGTGATAGATGACGTCGAAGATGTCCCCCACCGCGACCGGCAGGTCGAGCTCCTCGAGTTAGTTCACGCTGCAGGGCGGCGGCCGGGGTTTCGTCCGCTTCGAGTTTGCCGCCGGGAAACTCCCACAGCCCGCCGTGCCGTGCCGTCGGCGGCCGCTGCGTGACCAGCACCCGTCCCTCGTGGTGGATGATGGCTGCGGTCACGATCAATGGCTGCATGGCGGTGGCGTCCAGGGTAAGCGGCCGCGTTTTTTGGCTGACAGCATCGGAACCCTCGTGCTACATAAACCCGGCGTCCGGGTGATCCCGGGCCGGGGAGAAGCATGGCCAATCTGACTGCAAAAGGGCGGGCAATCCGGCAGATGTTCGACGAGATCGCGCCGCGCTATGACCTGCTGAACCGCTTGTTGTCCTTCGGTGTCGACCGGCGCTGGCGGCGGGTGGCAGTGCGCCAACTAGCAATACCGCCTGATGGCCGGGTCCTCGACGTGGCCACCGGCACCGGCGATGTGGCCCTGGAAATCGCCCGGCAAACCGCCCCGTCGGTGCGCATCATCGGGGCCGACTTCACCCAGGGGATGCTGGTGCGCGGCCTTGAGAAGGTTGCGTCTTCACCCCATCGCGGCCGCATTGAACTGGTCAATGCCCCCTGTGAAGCCCTGCCCCATCCCGACGGCACTTTCGACGGTGTCACCATTGCCTTCGGCATCCGCAACGTCGTCGACCGAGAACGCGGGTTGCGCGAGATGACGCGGGTGCTCAAGCCGGGTGGGCGGGTGGTGATCCTCGAATTCGCCACCCCCCGCAGCTGGCTGTTTCGCTCGGTCTACCTCTTCTATTTCCACCAGCTATTGCCGCGTCTCGGCGGGCTGCTGTCACGGCGCAGCGCCTACCAGTACCTGCCGGAGTCGGTGCAGGGGTTCCCGGACCGCCAGACCTTTCTCGCCATGATGGCCGCGGCCGGCCTCACCGCCCTGCGCCACATCGACCTGACCGGCGGCATTGCCGTCATCTACGTCGGCGAAAAGCCTTGAGCTTTTGACGGGTTATTCACCAGCCCCCAGTCCCCAGTCACTGCTTCTTACCCCCACCACCCCAGAGGATCGCCGGATCGTCGATCAACTTCAACGGCAGGCTGAGAGCCCGCTGGAAAAGGCCCAGCACCCCTTTGGACATGGCGCTGATCGGGATTGCTTCGATGTCCGGATCGGAGCCCGAGCCGGTCACCCTGAACTGGGCGGTGATCAGGGCCTTTTCGTCCCCGCCCAGAATCCAGCCGGCAATCGGCAGCCGGGTCACCACCTTGTCGACCGTCCCCAGTGGCTTGACCACCACCAGCAGGTCGAGATTGTCTTTGACCATGTCGTAATGTCCGACGTAGGACATGTTCATGGCCTCGCTGTCGATCACGATCAGGTTGGAGCTTGCGACCCCCTTGTCGATGGCCAGTTCGGCGGCAAGCCGGGTGAACGGTACCCCTTCGCGATTGACGTCCGGCAGCTTGAAGGAAAACAGCTGCGACACGTTAAGCAGGGAGAAGACCGTGCTCAGCACCGGCGAGTGGCGCATGACCCCGTCGCGCACGATGGCATTGACATTGCCGAAAGAGGTTGGCAGAAAACGCCCTTCCCCCAGTTCCCCCTGCAGGTAAAAATCCCCGCGCAGCTTGCCGCGCATGATGCTCTTGCGTTCGAGCAGTTCATTGACGATTGCGTAGGCATCGACATTCTCGACGTGCCCGGAGGTGCGCAGGACGGTGTGTTTGCCCGAGTGATCGACCAGAACCTGGGTCGTGCAGTAACCTTCGCCGACGTTGAAATCGAGGGGGTGGATCAGCAGCCGTTCGGTGGTCGGTACGATAATCGCCGTGGCATTGGTAAACTTCATGCCGTAGAGGTCGCCGCTCCTGGCATCGACCTCGATGCGGATCGGCGGCAGCGGCTGGCCGGTTGCAGCGGCATGACGGCTCTTGCGTCGGGCCTCGGCGGCCGGGGACTCGTCGGTCCACAGGCCGATGATTTCGCTGACGTTGGCATGCTCGCCGGTAATGCCGAGTTCGACCTGCGGAGCGTCGAAATTCCTGACGCTGCCGCTGACAACTGCCCGGGTGCCGCCGTCGAGGCTCACCTTCACCGGAGCGAATTGCAAGCCGTCGCGATCAAAGATCAGTCGGCCGTCAATATCCCGAAGGAAACTCCGGTCAGAACGAAAGATCAGTTCATCGGCCCGTACTGATGCTGCCTGAACTTCGAGTTCCAGGCGCGGCGCAGCGAAGTCCGCCACTTTGGCCCTGAGGTTGACCGGCGACTTGCCGATCTGTCCGGTCAGTTTCTCGCTGCGGAACCCTTTTCCTTCCAGCAGCAAGCGGCCGTTGAGCTGGCTAATGTCCGCCACGATGCCGTGAGTCGGAACCCCGACATTCACCAAGTCGAGGGTGAATTCCGGTTTTGTGCCGGTTAACGGGCCGCTTGCCGCAATGTCAGCAGCCAAGCCGCCTTGCAGCTGAAGTCTGGCGATGGCCGGGACATACTCGTAGGCGCTGGTCAGGTCGGCCAGCTCGACACGGGCCGAGAGGTTGGCAACCGGTGTTTCGGTCCAGTCCACGGTGCCGGTCAGGCGCCCGGTAAGGGGGGCAAGCGCCAGGGTTCCCTGCTCGATGGTGAGGGCGGAGGGAGTTCCCAGCCCGTGGACGGACAAGTGGTTGCCGGGATTTGCCGACAGGTGCAGGTGCTCGCCGTAGCCGGCCGCCAGTTGGGCCAGGTCGGCATGCACATCAAAGTTGTACTGTGAGGGGGTCCCGGCCAGGTGCCCTTTGAACGACAGGTCGCCGGTTAAGGCCAGTTCCGCCGGGAGCGGTTGCGACTGGAGTGCAACGAACTGCCCCGCTGGCCCGCTGATCGCAAGGTCGATCGAAAATTGCAGCTGGCCGTCGTTTTGCTGAAAGGCCGAGGCGGATAGGGTGGCCGGCAAACCGGCGATCGTTCCGGTGCCTCCCTCGAGCTGCCAGCGGTTGTTGTTCAGGCGGAAGCCCAGGGAATTGAGTTCAGCCTTGCGCTCTCCGCCGAGATCCCAGCTCAAGGCTTTGGCCTCACCCTGCAGTTCGTCGAACACCAGGTTGCTGAATCCCTGCGGGTCGGCAGGGATTTCCGCCCGGAACCTGGCGTGGTTCAGGGCCAACAGACCACCAGGGAGCCGTCGGAAGAACAGGGGATTGGCCGCCTGCACGGCCGGGGGCACCCAGTGACGCAAGGTGTCAAGGGGCAGGGTGCAGTTGCTCAGTTGCCCGTTGAGTTGATGGCCGCTGTCGCTTGATTTTAGGGAAAGCTCACCGGCCAGGCGCAGTTCGTCGAGCTGAACCGCCAGTTGCCGGAGTCGGTGGGTGCCGTCGTCGTGCCGCCAGTTTCCGGCCAGTTGCAGGTGTTTGAGCGGCATTGCCTTCTGGTAGGCGGGCCCGGGACGGATGTGCAGCTGTCTGCCACTCAGTTCCGCTTGGGCAGTCACGTTATCGGCGAGCGCTCCTTGCAGGTGGATGGTGAGGTCGAACTGCCCCTCGGCGCTGATGCCGGTGTGCTCCGGCAGAAGGCCGGCGAGCCGGGCCGCCTCGAGGGTTTTGGCTTCCAGGGCGAGATCCCAGGTGGCGTCGCGCCAGCTGCCTGCCACTGGCAGGGCGACACTCCCCGTGATCGCCAGGCGCGCCTGCTCGGAATGCCGGAGCAGGGTGCCACCGGCATGGAAGGCCACGGTGCGGCCCAGGCCGAGGTCGGCAACTTCGAGGTTTAGATTGCCCACCGCGAGGGTGCGGGACTTCCCGGCCTGGTCGAGCCAGGAGAGATCCAAGCTCCCTTGCCGGACCTCCAGCCGGTTGACCTTTAGGTCGCGCAGTATCTCGAGGTCGAAGCTGGCTGGCGGTGCCGGTTCGGTTGGCGCTGCCGCGGTTGCTGGCGCAATCCGCAGTCGTGGCGCGTCGAGGGCCACCTCGGTAAGGATCGGTTTTTTGAGCAACAGACCGTGCCACGCCAGTTGCAGCCAGATTTTCCGGGCATATAGTTCTGCCGCGGTCTGCTCCGTGCCGATTTGCAGGTCGTTGAAGCTGAAGGCAACCCCTGCTTCGCGCAGCTCGAGATGTGCTGCACCGAGCCGGACCGGCATCTGCAGCCGGGTGCCGAGCTCACTGGCCACCTGTTCACGGTACTGGTTCAGATCGAACGTTGCCAGGAAGTAGCCGATCCAGAGGACCACCGCGGTGAGCAGCAGGCCGGCCAGCCACAGGAACGGATGACGACGTATCGGATTGTCCGGATTCATTGCGTATTCCTATGGCCCCTCGCGCCTGACCGCCGGCTCTGGCGCGGGGGTGGGCAGGGTCACCACGAAGCGGCTTCCCGCCCCCGGGGTGCTGTCCACCCGGATGGTGCCACCGTGCAGGGCGACGATCTCGCGAACCATGGCCAGCCCCAGGCCGATGCCGCGGACCCGCCGCCGGTCGCCGATGTCGAGTCGATGGAACGGCTCGAAGATCCGCTCCTGCTCCTCAGCCGGAATGCCGATCCCCTGATCGGCAAAGGTGATCTCGATGAAGTTGCCCGCCGCCCGCCCCTGCAAAAAGATTTCACCGCCCTCCGGAGAAAAACGGCAGGCGTTGGCGGTCAGCTGTCTGAACACCTGAAGCAGCTCCCGGCGGTTGCCGTACACGGTCAAGTCTCCGGCGCAATCGGTGCTCAGACGATGCCGACCGGTGCATTCGCTGTTGTTGTTGCTGGCGAGTTCAAGCAATTCTTTGGCCGCAAGCGGCTGGTAGTCGATGCGGGCCTGGTCGGTTTTCAGCCGGCGAACCTCGAGGAACGTCTGGACCAGTTCCTGCATCTTCCCGGATTCCAAGAAGATGGTCTCGACATGCCGACGCACCGGTTCGGTCAGCGTCGGCTCGTCGAGGAGCAGTTCCGAAAAGCCGGCAATCGCCGTGAGGGGCGTGCGCATCTCGTGGCTGACGGTCGCCAGCAACTCCTCCTTGGTGCGTTCCAGTTCCTTGCGTTCGGTGATGTCCAGGGCGATTTCCATTCTGACCAGGCGCCCGTCGGGCCAGCGTACGGCCTTGTCCAGGCACTGGTACCAGCGGCCGTTCTTGGTGTTGCGGAACTCCCAGCTGACCGGTGGGCCGGGTTGCCCAGCGCGCAGCAGTTGCTGGTTCGTGCAGAAATCGCACGGTTGCTGCTGCCCCTGCTGCAGGTAGTCGTAGCATTTCCGCTTCTGCCACTGGTCGCCGAACTGCTCGCGGGCGAAGCGGTTGACGAAGAGCAGCTCATGGCTCTGCATGTCGGCGACATAGACCACGGCCGGGGTCGAATCGAACAGGAGCGTCAGCTCGGTGAAGGCTTCGTGCTGCCGGCGCAGACAGCGGTTCAGGTACACGAACAGCAGCCCGCCGGTGGCCAGGACAAAGAACCATCCCTTGACCGTCTGCCAGTAGGATAGTTCGCTGGCAGACTGGCCCAGAGCTGCCAGCAGGTGGTCGGAAAAAACGATCCACAGGCCGGCGGCAATAATATAGACCGCCGCCACCTTCAGGGCTGTGTACCCCCAGGGACGGGACAAGGATCGGAAAAGGGTCATAGCGGTCCGGGTTAGTCGAAGTCAACGAACATTATAGACGGTCTTTCAGCATGCCGCAGTATTTTCCTCGCTGCCGGCGAGGGGCCACGGCAAAATCAGCCCGGTGCCGGCGAGGATCCCCGCCAACGGCGCCGGCAGGGGGCAGACCACCTCGTGGAATGCTGCCGTGTCCAGGGCGGGGAAGCGCAGCCGGTGGCTGTGCAGGAACGGATGGTCGAGCCCCGGCCAGTCCGGCCCGCCGTAGCGCCGGTCGCCGACGATCGGCCAGCCGGCCTCGGCCAGCTGGCGCCGGGCCTGGTGCGTCCGCCCGGTGACCAGGTCAAGCTCGAGCAGACAGAAGCGGCCGGCCGCCGACAGGCAGCGGTAGCGGGTGAGTGCGGGCTTCAGCAGGTCGCCCTCGGGGACCGGAGTGGACAGCTCGCCCAGCGCCTGGGTCCTGCCGGCCACCACGGCCAGGTACCGTTTGCTGATCCGCCCGGCCATCAGCAGCCGGCCGTACTGGCCGGTTGCCCGGTGGCCCTTGCCGAACAGGACCGGTCCGGAGGTGCCGATATCCAGGCGGTGGACCGGCGCCACCCGGTAGGGGGCGTGGCGCAGGGCGACGAAGCGCGTCACCCGCGCCACCAGGTTGTCGTCTTCATGGCCGACAGCCCGATGCGCCGCCAGCCCGGCCGGCTTGTAGACCACCAGGGCATGCTGGTCCTCGAACAGCAGTTCCTCGGGAGGAATGCCGCCCAGCCCGGCCAGTTCCGCGAGGCGGGTGCTGGAGCGGACATCGAGGAGCATGCCGCTGGTGACCTGGCAGTCCGCAGCAAGCGGCTGGTCGCCGTAGCGGATCCGCCCCTTGCGGATGAGCAGATGCACGAAGGCCGTGGGCGCGGCCGGCACCCGCAAGGCCAGGGCGTCCGCCAGTAGATGGCCCCCCTCGAAGTCGCTAATCCGCCATTGCCACATGATTGCCAAGCATAGTCGCTCGGGGCGCATCCGGCAATCTTTTCCGGACGGTGTGCAAGCGTCTTTACAGTCGGGGGATCGGCTTGCTAACATGCGCGGTCATCTGTCCGGCCGGCACCGGGCAAATTAATGCAGGCGGCTCCCCAGCGTACCCCCATGAGAATCAAGCGCATCGAAATCACCGGCTTCAAGTCATTCCTCGAGCGGACCACGCTGACGTTCGATACCGGGGTGACGGCGATCGTCGGTCCCAACGGCTGCGGCAAGAGCAACGTCGTCGACGCAATCCGCTGGGTGATGGGGGAGCAGAGCGCCCGCAACCTGCGCGGCCGGATGATGGAGGATGTGATCTTCGGCGGCAGCGAAAGCCGGCGGCCGCTGGGGATGGCGGAAGTCTCCCTGGTCCTCGACAATGCGGCCGGGCTGGCGCCGCCGTCGCTACGCGACTATGCCGAGATTCAGGTCACCCGCCGCCTGTTCCGCAACGGCGACAGCGACTACCTGCTCAACCGCACGCCGTGCCGGCTTCTCGATATCACTGAACTGTTCATGGATACCGGGGTCGGGACCAAGGCCTACTCGATTATCGAGCAGGGGAAGATCGGCCTGATCATCAATTCCAAACCCGAAGAACGGCGGGCGATCATCGAGGAGGCCGCGGGGGTCACCAAGTTCAAGTCGCGCAAGAAGGCAGCCTTGCGCAAGATCGAGGCGACCCGGCAGAACCTGCTGCGGCTCGGCGATATCATCACCGAGGTCCGCCGGCAGATGACCAGCCTCAAGCGTCAGGCCCAGCGCGCCGAGCGGTTCCGCGAATACCGCGAGGAGTTGCGCGGCATCGAACTGCAGTTCGCCCTCCGCCAGTATGCGGATTTCGATCACCGCACCGGCGCGCTCGGTACCTCGCTGCAGTCCCAGGGGAGCGAAGTTTCCGCCCTTGATGGCGAGGTGGCGCGTGCCGAGTTGGAACTCGACCAGGTGCGCCTTGATCATGTCGACCGGGAACGGCAGACGGCTGCCGCCCAGGAAAAGGTCTTCCGTCTGGGCAGCGACCTGCAGAAGCTCGAGGGGCGGCTGGAACTGTCCGGCCGCGAAATCGAAACCCTCGAACGGGAACGACAGCGCCTGACCGCTGAACAGGCGGATGTCGCCACCCGCCTGGGTACGGCCGTCGAGGAAGCGGCCGCCCTCGAGGCCGGCAAGCTTGACCGGCTGGGCGACCTGGAGCGCGAAGCCGCGCTGCTGGCCGAGGCCGAGTTACGCCTGGCCGAGCTGGCCTCCCGGGAAACGGCCCTCGAGCAGCAACTCGAGGCGGCCCGCAACCGGCTCTATCATCTGCTCACCCAGCTCACCCGCCTCTCCGGCCAGCAGGATGAGGCCGCGCGGCGCCTGCAGACCCTGGCCGACCTGACCCAGCGCAACCGCCAGGATGCCGTTGCCGTGCGCGAGCAGTTCGAGGGCAATCAGGCCCGGTCCGTGGAGATGGCTGAACATCTGGCCGGCCTCAAGGGCAATCAGCAGCAGCTGCACGCCGGGCGCAGCGGATTCCAACAGGAGCTGAGTCGCCTGCGGCAGCAGACCGAGGAGGCAGAAAACCTGTTGCTGGTCAGACGGGAAGAGCTCAGCCGCCAGCGCTCCCGGCTGGAATCGCTGGAACAACTGGAGCGCAACCTGGACGGTTATGGCCGCGGGGTCCGCACCTTGATGGCCGACGCGGCCCAGCGCGGCCGGGTTCGCGGCATCCTGGCCGACGCCCTTGAGGTGACCGCCGAACACGAGGTGGCCTTGGAGGCCGCCCTCGGCGAGCGGCTGCAGGCGCTGCTGGCCGGTTCAGCCACGGATGCCCGGGCGGCCCTCGACTTTCTGCGGCAGGGCGAAGGGCGCTGCACCTTCCTGTTGCCGGAATTCCAGCGCCAGCAGGCGCCGCCCTTCGCGGCTGGCCGGGCGCTGGCTGGCCTGGTGACGCCGCGGGCCGAAACGGGCACCCTGGTGCGCGACCTGCTGGGCGGCATGTACCTGGTCGACGAGCTCTCGCCGTATCTGCAGGCTGGGCTGCCGGTCGGAGTGACCCTGGTCACCCCCGAAGGTGATGTGCTGACCCACCTTGGCGAATTGACCGGGGGCGGCAGACGGGCCCTCGACCAGGGGCTGCTGCACAAAAAGCGCGAGATGAAGGAGCTGGCAGCCCAGGTGCGCCGTGCCGAGAAAGATGTCGGTGACCTGCAGGCACGGCGCGAGCAGGTGCGCCGTGACGCGCTGGCCGCTGAAGAGGGGCTGCGCGGGGCCGAGGCGGCCTTGCACCAGCAGGAGATCCGCCTGCTCGATCACCAGAAGGACCAAGCGGGGCTGGAGCAGGAAGCGCAGCGCCTCCAGGAGCGCATCGAGGTCCTCAGCTTCGAGGAGGACCAGCTTCACGAGGAAGAGGAGAGCCTGCTGCGCTCCCGCCAGGAAGCTGAGGTCAGTCGGGTCGAAGGCGAGCGCGAGCGCACGGTCCAGGAAGCCGGGTTGGCTGGGTTGCAGGCGGCGGCCCAGGAGTCGCGCGCGCAGCTGGAAACCGTGCGCCAGCTGGTGACCAACCGCAAGGTGTTGCTGGCCGGCCTGCAGGAGCGCGAGGAGCACAGCCGGGCCAACGGGGAGCGTTTGCAGCGTCTGGCCGAGGAACTGGCGGCGCGCCGCGCGGGGCTCTCCCGCGAGTTCACGGCCGCCGGGGAACGCCAGGCAGGGCTGCGTGGCGAAGTCCAGCAGCTGCGCCTGGAGTTGGAGGGGTTGCTGACGGCGCGCCGTGCCGAGGAGGCGGAGCTGGGCCGGCTACGCGCACACTTCGAGGAAACCCGGCAGGCGATCGAGCAACGGGAAGCGACGCTCAAGGAGTTACGTACCCGCGCCGGGCGCGCCCGGGATGAGTTCGCGGCCCGTCAGTTGGCCAGCCGCGAGTTGGAACTGGAACGCGAACATTTGCGGCAGAATTTCCAGGAACGCTACCGCATCGACCTGGCCGATGAGCAGACCGGCGGCTTGCTTGAACTGGCATTCGACCAGTCCGCCGCCGCCGAACGCCGTGGAGCGTTGCGGCGGAAAATCGACGAAATCGGCGAAGTGAACCTGACCGCTATCGACGAATATCGCGAGATGGAGGAGCGGCATGCGTTCCTGGCCGCGCAGCACGACGACCTGCAGCGCTCCCTCGACGGATTGCAGACGGCCATTACCAAGATCAATCGCACCACCCGTCGGCGCTTCCGCGAAACCTTCGACCAGGTCAACAGCCGCTTTCGCGAAGTCTTCCCGCGGCTCTTCAGCGGCGGCCAGGCCGAGCTGCGGCTGACCGACGAAGAGGACCTGCTGGAGACCGGCATCGAGATCGTCGCCCAGCCGCCGGGGAAGAAGCTGCAGAACGTCTCGCTCCTCTCCGGCGGCGAGAAAGCGCTCACGGCGGTGGCGCTGATCTTTGCCATCTTCCTGATCAAGCCGTCGCCCTTCTGCCTGCTCGACGAGGTCGACGCGCCGCTGGACGACGCCAACATCGGCCGTTTCAACGAGCTGGTCGCGGAGATGTGCGTCCTGTCGCAGTTCATCATCATCACCCACAACAAGCGGACCATGGAAATCGCCGACAACCTCTACGGCATCACCATGGAGGAGCCGGGGGTGTCCAAGCTGGTTTCGGTGCGCATGAGCGAGGTGGGCTGAAGATGTCCTTCAAGGTCTTGCTCGGCCAGCTCATCGCCAGCATCCCCGGGGCGCAAGGCGCGATCATCGCCGACTGGGAGGGGGAGGCGGTCGACCAGGTCGGGCTGATGGACGACTACGACCTGAAGATCATCGGCGCGCACAAGGGGGTCATCCTGCACAACATGCGCGAGGTGGTCGCGCGGCTGGGTGACGACCGGCTGAGCGAGATTGTCATTACCACCACCCGGGCGCAGATGCTGGTGCTGCCGGTGACCAACGACTATTTTCTGGTGCTGGTGCTCGACCGTTCCGATTCCCTTGGCCGGGCTCTGTTCGAGGCGCGCCGCTGTGCGCAGGCGCTGATGCAGGAGATCGCCTGAACGGCGCGGCCATGACGTCCCTGCTCGGTTTGTCCATCGCCTTTGGCGCCCTGACTTTGGTCCTGATCGCGGGACTGGCCACCCTGCTGCGGCGGCGCGGTGCTGCCGGGCGGAGGGCCGCGCCGGATCACGCCGGCGAAGAGTCGGCAATGCCGTCGCCGTCACGGGAGGAGAGCTGAGATGGTCGGTGGTCTGTTCGGACGGCTGCGCGAAGGGTTGGCCAAAACCAGGGAGTCCTTGTTCGGCCGGGTGGAGGCGCTGCTGCAGGGGCATCCCCGCATCGACGAGGACTTTCTCGAGTCCCTCGAAGAAATTCTCATCGGCGCCGATTTCGGCATGCTGGTGACCCAGGAGCTGCTGACCGCCCTGCGACGGCGGCTGAAGACCGAGCGTGATCCCGATCCCCGCCGCCTGCGGGAGATCATGGCCGAGGAAATCGCCAGGCGTCTCCAGGTTGCCTCCCCCTGGCAGTTGCCGGCGGAGCGGCCCTGCGTCGTCATGTTGGTCGGTGTCAACGGCGTTGGCAAGACCACGACCATCGGCAAGCTGGCAGCCCAGCTAAAAGGCCAAGGGCAAAAGGTGATCATCGGCGCCGGCGACACCTTCCGTGCCGCTGCTGCCGAGCAGTTGCAGGTCTGGGGTGAACGGGCTGGCGCGGAGGTGATCCGTCACGCCGAGGGGGCCGATCCCGGTGCCGTGGCTTTCGATGCGGCCCGGGCGGCCGTGGCCCGCGGCGCCGATGTGCTGCTGCTTGACACCGCCGGTCGCCTGCACACCAAGGTCAACCTGATGGAGGAGCTGAAGAAGGTGCGCCGGGTGCTGGCCCGCGAGATCCCCGGCGCTCCCCACGAGACCTGGCTGGTCCTCGACGCCACCACCGGGCAGAATGCCCTGGCGCAGGCCCGCATCTTCCGCTCAGCGGTCGAAACGACCGGGATCGTTCTCACCAAGCTGGACGGTACGGCCAAGGGGGGGATCGTGGTGGCGATCGCGGCGGAGCTTGGCTTGGCGGTGCGTTACATCGGCATCGGCGAGGGCATCGTCGATCTGCGGCCGTTCGATCCGCATGAGTTTGTCGCGGCATTGTTACAGAACGAGTGAACTTGCTTGACTTTTTTCTGGTTTTTGAATAATTCTAAAATCAATGGAAAAGGGATCGGCCGTGAGCGTGGAGTTGATCGTCCGCCTGGAAGAACTGGTGGAACGCCTGTTGAGCGAACGGGCCGGGTTCCTGCGCGATAACCGGGAACTGGTTGGGGAGCGCGACCGCCTGTTGATCGATCGCAACCGGGTTCATGCCGAATTGGGCGAACTGCTTGCCAAGCTCGACAGGCTGGAGGGACGGGGGGCGTGAAGCAGAGTCTGCAGGTCTCGATTCTCGGGCAGCAGTTTCACCTGCGCAGCGATTTCCCTCCCGAGCAGGTCCAGCGGATCGCCGAGTTCGTCGAAGGACAGATTCAGGAGATAACCAATTCCGGCCGGGTTGCCGATTCGCTGCAGGCGGCGGTGCTGGCCTTGCTCAATGTTTCGGCGCGTTATCTTCAGGGGGGTGGTTCGGAAGGGTTGCCGCCGGAGGCGACGGAGCGTCTGCGACAGATGGTGGGGCGGATCGAAAAGGCCCTGGAAAACCCTTGATTTTTCGGCTTCCGGAAGGATTGTCACAGTCAACAGATCTCTGAACGGAGATTTTTTAGATAGATCGGCAGATGGTTTCAGCGCCCCGCAGGGGTGTTTTGCAACTGTTCAAAGACGGAGTTTATCAATGGTTCCCTGGTTTTTTTGTCGCCGGCCGGATCGATCGCTCCTCCTGTCAAGGGAGTCGTCACCGCGTGTTGTTGCCGGTTCCGGGGGTTGATTCGTCGGCGCCCTGACGCGCCGATGCTCTCCGTCTCGCCCGCCTTCTGTCCGAAAGCCCTCCGTCCGGAGATCCCAGGCTCGCGGGGTCTCTATGCCCAAACGCCCCATCCGGGAAAAGCTGCTGGCTGCGCGTCGCCAATGTTCGGCAGAGACCTGCCTGTGTCTGAGCGGGTTAATCCAGGCCCGGTTCCTTGCGGGTGAGGATTATCGTCGGGCCGGGTGCCTCGGGTTGTACAGCCCGGTCCTGAATGAAGTGCAGACCGAACTGGTGGCCCGCCGTTGTCTTGCCGATGGCAAGCGGCTGGCCTATCCCCGGGTGACGGCGGAGGGCCTGCAGTTTGTGGAGGTTTCCGGCCACGACGAACTGGCGCCCGGCGCCTTTGGCATCCCCGAGCCGCCCGGCCAGCGGGTAATCGCCCTCGAAGACCTCGATGTTCTCGTGGTTCCGGGGGTTGGCTTCGACCTGGCGGGCCATCGTCTGGGTTATGGCAAGGGCTATTACGACCGGCTCCTTGTGAGCGCTTGCCCCGCTCTGGAGCGGGTCGGTTTCGCCTACGAATTCCAGGTGGTCGAGCAGCTTCCCGCTGCCGCCCACGATTGCCGGCTCACCCAGTTGGTGACCGATCAGCGGTTACTCCGCTTTGCCAGTTAGCCGCTGGCAAGGCCTTAATCATTCCCGCCGAGGAGGTGCAGAATGTTGACTATACCGGTTGTGTTGCTGATTGCCGCCGCCTGCCTGATTGGTGGCGGCCTGGTCGGCGCCGTGCTGCGCCGCAAGTCATCGGAATCGAAACTGGCCGATGCCGAGCGCGATGCAGGCCGCCATCTGGAAAATGCCCGCAAGGAAGCAGAAGCGATCCGCAAGGAAGCCGAGACGATCCGCAAGGAAGCTGAAATCCAGGCCAAGGACGTGGTGTTCCAGGCCAAGGACGAATGGGAAAACGAGGTCCGCGAACGACGCAACGAGCTGCAGGGGCAGGAAAAGCGGTTGGTGCAGAAGGAGGAGAACCTCGATCGCAAAATCGAGCAGGTTGATGTTCGGGAGCAGGAGTTGCAGCGCCGCGACCAGCAGTTGAGTGAACGCGACCGCCTGCTGCAGGAACGCAACGCCGAGATCGACCGTCTGATTGCCGAACAGCGTGGCAAGCTTGAACAGATTGCCGGTCTGTCAGCCGAGGAGGCCAAGCAGCAATTGATGGCGGCGATGGAGAGCGAAGCGCGCCACGATGCCGCCCGGCGCATCAAGCAGATCGAGGATGAGGCCAGGGAAATCGCCGACAAGAAGGCGAAGAACATCCTGGCCTTGGCCATCCAGCGGTATGCCGGTGACTACGTGGCGGAGAAAACCGTCAGTGCCGTGCCGCTGCCGAACGACGAGATGAAGGGGCGGATTATCGGCCGCGAGGGGCGTAACATCCGTGCCATCGAGGCGGCCACCGGCATCGACCTGATCATCGACGACACCCCCGAAGCCGTGATCATCTCCGGCTTCAACCCGGTGCGCCGTGAAGTGGCCAGGCTCTCGCTGGAGCGCCTGATCGCCGACGGCCGCATCCACCCGTCGCGCATCGAAGAGGTGGTCAAGAAAGCCGAGCAGGATGTGGAGAATGCCGTCCGCGAGGCCGGTGAGCAGGCGACCTTCGATGTCGGCGTACACGGCATCCACCCGGAGATCGTCAAGCTGATCGGTCGGCTCAGGTACCGGACCTCCTACGGGCAGAACGTTCTGCAGCACTCCCTTGAGGTCGCCTTCCTGTGCGGCATCATGGCCGACGAGCTTGGCCTCAACGCCAAGCAGGCCAAGCGCGCGGGGTTGCTGCACGATCTTGGCAAGGCCGTCGATCACGAGGTCGAGGGGTCGCATGCCACGATCGGCGCCGACCTCGCCCGCAAGTATGGGGAGAATCCCCAGATCGTCCATGCCATCGCCGCGCACCACGAGGAGGAGAAGCCCGACAGCATCCTGGCCAACCTGGTGCAGGCGGCCGACGCGCTTTCCGGGGCCCGGCCGGGGGCCCGGCGCGAGATGCTCGAGACCTACGTCAAGCGTCTGCAGGATCTCGAGAAGATCGGCACTTCCTTCGGCGGTGTCACCTCCTGCTTCGCCATCCAGGCCGGCCGCGAGATCCGCGTCATGGTCTCCAGCGACGACGTCTCCGACGACCAGTCGCACGTGCTGGCCCGCGATATCGCCAAGCGGATCGAAAACGAGATGACCTACCCCGGTCAGATCAAGGTTAACGTCATCCGCGAAACGCGCGCCGTCGAATTCGCCAGATAGGAAAACCGTTGAATGTGCTGCGCGCGTTGAACTGTTGAATTGTTGATTCGATTCAACGATTCAACAGGGCCGCGGGCCGTTCAACGGCGCCATAGGCGCCAATTCAACAATTCAACAGATTCTGGAGTTTGACATTGAAGATTCTTTTCGTCGGCGACATTGTCGGCCGTCCCGGCCGGCAGATGCTGGAACGCCACCTGACGTCCCTGGTCGACCGTCATCTGATCGATCTGGTGGTGGTCAATGCCGAAAACGCCGCCGCGGGCTTCGGCGTGACCCCTGACGTGGTCGACGAACTGTTCGGCATGGGGGTCGACGTTCTGACCTCCGGCAACCACATTTGGGACAAGAAGGATTCGCTCCCGATCCTGGAGCAGGAGCGGCGCCTGCTGCGGCCGGCCAACTACCCACCGGGGCTGCCGGGCAAGGGCTGGGGGGTCTTCCTTACCAGTGCCGATGTGCCGGTGGCGGTGATCAACCTGGAGGGGCGGGTG
>CAVVUQ010000012.1:240000-345102 GCA_963751525.1 uncultured delta proteobacterium
CTGTGGATAGGAGTGAAAGGCTAATCAAACTCGGAAATAGCTGGTTCTCCCCGAAATATATTTAGGTATAGCCTCGTGTGAATCGTGTCGGAGGTAGAGCACTGAATGGGCTAAGGGTCCTACCAGATTACTAAACCTAATCAAACTCCGAATGCCGACAACGTCTACACGGGAGTCAGACTGCGGGTGATAAGATCCGTAGTCGAAAGGGAAACAGCCCAGATCGCCAGCTAAGGTCCCTAAGTATGTGCTAAGTGGAAAAGGATGTGGAACTGTACAGACAACCAGGAGGTTGGCTTAGAAGCAGCCACCCTTTAAAGAAAGCGTAATAGCTCACTGGTCAAATGGGTCTGCGCCGAAAATGTAACGGGGCTCAAGCACATCACCGAAGCTGCGGGTTCGCACCTCAAGGTGCGAGCGGTAGGGGAGCATTGTGGCAACCGCTGAAGGTCGACCGTGAGGACGGCTGGAGGAACCACAAGAGCTTATGCTGACATGAGTAACGAAAATACGGGTGAGAAACCCGTACGCCGTAAGCCCAAGGTTTCCTCCGTAAAGGTAATCTGCGGAGGGTTAGTCGGTCCCTAAGGCGAGGCCGAAAGGCGTAGTTGATGGGAAACAGGTCAATATTCCTGTACCACCTGGTGTTGCGATGGGGGGACGGAGAAGGGTAGGCAAGCCGGTTATTGGATTTCCGGTTTAAGCGTGTAGGCGGGAGCGGTAGGCAAATCCGCTGCTCCATTCAACGCCGAGGCGTGATGACGAGGGCCTTAGGCCCACAAAGTTGTCGATCCCATGCTTCCAAGAAAAGCCTCTAAGCTTCAGACATCAGGTGACCGTACCGTAAACCGACTCAGGTGGGCGAGCAGAATATGCTAAGGCGTTGAGAGAACTCTGGTTAAGGAACTCGGCAAAATGACACCGTAACTTCGGGAGAAGGTGTGCCCTCATCAGGTGTAGCGATACGCTCGTGAAGCCGAAGGGGGTCGCAGAGAAATGGCGGTAGCGACTGTTTACTAAAAACACAGCACTCTGCAAACTCGTAAGAGGACGTATAGGGTGTGACGCCTGCCCGGTGCCGGAAGGTTAAGGGGAGCTGTCAGCGCAAGCGAAGCAGTGAACCGAAGCCCCGGTAAACGGCGGCCGTAACTATAACGGTCCTAAGGTAGCGAAATTCCTTGTCGGGTAAGTTCCGACCTGCACGAATGGCGTAACGACTTCCGCACTGTCTCAACCAGGGACTCAGTGAAATTGAATTCTCGGTGAAGATGCCGAGTACCCGCGGCAAGACGGAAAGACCCCGTGAACCTTTACTACAGCTTGGCAGTGACAATCGGGACAGCATGTGTAGGATAGGTGGGAGACTTTGAAGCTGGGACGCTAGTCTCGGTGGAGTCGTCCTTGAAATACCACCCTTGTTCTTCTGGTTGTCTAACCTAAACCCGTGATCCGGGTTGGGGACACTGCCTGGTGGGTAGTTTGACTGGGGCGGTCGCCTCCCAAAGTGTAACGGAGGCGCGCGAAGGTTCCCTCAGGCTGATTGGAAACCAGCCGTAGAGTGCAAAGGCATAAGGGAGCTTGACTGCGAGACAAACACGTCGAGCAGGTGCGAAAGCAGGTCTTAGTGATCCGGCGGTTCTGTATGGAAGGGCCGTCGCTCAACGGATAAAAGGTACTCCGGGGATAACAGGCTTATCTCCCCCAAGAGTTCACATCGACGGGGAGGTTTGGCACCTCGATGTCGGCTCATCGCATCCTGGGGCTGAAGTCGGTCCCAAGGGTTTGGCTGTTCGCCAATTAAAGCGGTACGCGAGCTGGGTTTAAAACGTCGTGAGACAGTTTGGTCCCTATCTGCCGTGGGCGTAGGAGATTTGAGAGGATCTGTCCTTAGTACGAGAGGACCGGGATGGACGAACCTCTAGTGTACCTGTTGTCCCGCCAGGGGCATTCGCAGGGTAGCTACGTTCGGAAAGGATAACCGCTGAAAGCATCTAAGCGGGAAGCCCCCCTCAAGACTAGATCTCCCCGGGAGCAATCCCCTGAAGGTCCGTCGAAGACTACGACGTTGATAGGCCGGCGGTGTAAGCATGGTAACATGCTCAGCTAACCGGTACTAATCGACCGTGAGGCTTGACCATAAAAAGTTTACGTGAAGATGGGGGGAGGATCCCCTCCCCCCTCCCTTCCAGCGCTCAGCCCCGCCTGCAATCAATCTGGTCCTGGCAATTGTCAGACGCTCTTTCACTTTTCGGTGGCTATAGCGTAGGGGTCACACCTGTTCCCATCTCGAACACAGAAGTTAAGCCCTACAGCGCCAATGATACTGCATGGGTGACTATGTGGGAAAGTAGGACGCCGCCGAAATTATTCAAAAAGCCCGCCTCGTAAGAGGCGGGCTTTTCCTTTAAGTGCACTTCCGCTTTGAAGTCTCAAGCCCCTGCCATTTCAGTCCTCAACCCCTATTTTCTGACCTCGATACCGTAGCCGCGAATCTTACGATGCAGGTTGGAACGCTCCATTTCAATGGCTTCCGCGGTTCGTGAGACGTTCCAGTCGTTCTCCTCCAGTTTGCGCAGCAGGAACTCCTTTTCGAATTCTTCGCGGGCTTCGCGGAACGTATCGACGGCCAACAGGCTTTCCTGCGTTTCCTGGCCGTCGCCGTCGGTCGGAAGTGGTTGCATGGTGGGCAGCGGCAGCTGGGCGGGGGTGATGACCTTGGTCGGTACCATGATGACCAGCCGCTCGATCAGGTTTTTCAATTCGCGGACATTGCCTGGCCAGGGGTAGCGCATCAATGCCTCGGTCGCTGCACTGTCGAGGTTCTTGATTTCCCGCCCCTCCTTACAGCAGAAATGGGCCAGGAAATGATTGGCCAGCAGCGGAATGTCTTCCCGTCGCTCCCGCAGTGGCGGGACATGGAAGGGGATGACGTTCAGGCGGTAGTAGAGGTCCTCCCGAAACTGTCCGGCCGCCATTTGATTCGACAGGTCCTTGTTGGTCGCGGCAACGACCCGGACGTCAACCTCGATGGTCCGGTTACCGCCAACCCGCTCGAACTTGCGCTCCTGCAGGATGCGCAGCACCTTGGCCTGGGTTTTCAGACTCATGTCGCCGATTTCATCGAGGAACAAGGTGCCCTCGTTGGCCAGGTCGAACTTTCCCCGGCGCTGAGCGGTGGCCCCGGTAAACGCCCCTTTCTCATGGCCGAACAGCTCGGATTCGATGAGATCCTCGGGGATGGCCGCGCAGTTAACTTCGACGAATGGCTTGTCGCCGCGCAGGGACAGGGTGTGTATCGCCCGGGCCACCAGTTCCTTGCCGGTGCCGTTTTCGCCGGTGATCAGTGCCCAGCCCGAGGTTGGCGCGACGATCTCGATCTGTCTTTTCAGCTCGTTGATGGCCGGGCTGCCGCCGATCATTTCATACTCTTTGGCAATCTGCGCCTTCAGCTCACGGTTTTCCTCGACCAGGCGGCTGAGCTTCAGCGCATTCTGAATGCTGAGCAGCAGTTTCTCCAGCGACAGGGGCTTTTCGATGAAGTCGTGAGCCCCCAGTTTGGTGGCCCTGACCGCCGTTTCGATGTTGCCGTGGCCGCTCATCATGAGAACCAGCTGTTCAGGATGAAAATCGCGGATCCGCGCCAGAGTCTCCAACCCGTCCATGCCGGGCATCCAGATATCGAGCAGGATGAGGTCCGGTTTCTCATCGCGCAGCCGGGCCAGGGCTTCCTCGCCGGTGGCTGCCGTCAGCGGGGTAAAGCCCTCGTCCAGGAGAATCCCGGTCAAGCTGTCGCGGATACTCTGCTCGTCATCGACAATCAGTATATTGTACATGCACCCTCGCCGCCGGTGGTTGGCTGATCACCCGTTTCTGGCTTCGCCATTGACCGGGAGTTCGACAATGAAACGGGTGCCGCGCGGTTCGTTGTCGCGCACCCTGATGTAGCCGTTGTGATCGGCAATGATGGTGGAAACGATAGCCAGACCCAACCCTGTTCCACTTTTCTTGGTCGAAAAATAAGGTTCGAAAAGACGAGGCTTGTCGTGGTCGGGGATCCCGCAGCCGTTGTCGTTGACCGTCAGGGTGGCCAGTTGCAGCGTTTTGCTGTAGCTGGTAGCCAGTTCGATGGCGCCGCCCGGGCCGACGGCGGCAACGGCATTGTCAAGGAGATTGATGACCACCCGTTTGATCTGCTCGCGATCGAGACTGAATTTCGGCAAGGTCTCATCGGGTTGGAAATGGAACTGTACGTCGCGATGCCCTTCCTGAAAGAGGACCAGTGCTTCGGCGACAACTTCATTAAGATTGTTTTCGGTCGGGTTGCTGGCCGGCATGCGGGCAAAACTGGAAAATTCGTTGACCAGGGTTTTCAGCTCCTCGACCTGCTTGATGATCATCCCGGTGCATTCGTCAAAGACGGTGTCGTCTTCGCGGAAGCTCCCCTGGTAGCGGCGGCGCAGGCGCTGGGCGGAGAGCTGGATCGGCGTCAGCGGGTTCTTGATTTCGTGGGCAATCCGCTTGGCCACTTCGCGCCAGGCGGCCATGCGCTGGGCCTTGAACAACTCGGTCAGGTCGTCGAACACGACCACGGTCCCCATGAACTCCTGATTGTCGTCCTTGAGGGCGGTCACATTGACCAGCAGCGTCAGTCGGCTGTCGGCCAGGTCGAAGTTGACCTGACGTTTGATGGCGTCCTTCCCCGAGCCGAGCAGATCGCGCAGCAGGTCACGGACCACCGGCAGTTGCTCAGGGCCGAGCACTTCCAGGAAATTCCGGCCGACGATCGCGTCGGTTTTCAGCCGCAGGATCTTTTCAGCGAACTTGTTGATGGTGGTGATAATCCCCTGGCTGTTGATGGAGATGACGCCGGCGGTCACGTTGGCGAGCACCGTTTCCATGTAGCGCCGCCGCTCCTCCAGTTCCAGGTTGGAACTCTGCAAGTCAAGGTTTGCCTGGCGGATGGTCTGTTGTCCCTGCCGCAGGTCTGAAGTCATTTTGTTGAAGGAGCTGACCAGGCTGCCGATCTCGTCATTGCTGGCGCGACTGATGGTGACGTCGAGATCCCCTTCGGCGACCTTGTTGGTCGCCTCCGCCAGTTCCTTGATCGGATCGGTGATCCCCCTGGCCAGGTAGAAGCCGGCCCAGGTGGCCAGAAACACAATCACCAGCGCAATCAGCAGCAGGGAGAGCACGTAGCCGGTCTGGATCCGGCCCTTGAGCAGCTTGGTGTTGCGGTACTGTTCGAAGGAGAGATTGATCTCCTTCATCTTGTTGACCAGCGAATAGGGAACGTAGTAGTTGACCACCACCACACCGACCACATCGGTCGAATTCCAGTTGGAGTAGACCGGGACGATGCCGCGGATCAGGTCGGCCTTGCCGATCGGGCTGATGCGGGTAAAGCGGTTCCCCTGCAGGGCCTCGCGGATACTGTCCGAGCCGGGATCGGTGAATTCGGCGGGGGGGACCTGGGGGTTGAGGGCGCGCACCAGCTCTTCATTGGTCGCAGAGAAGACCTCGACGACGCCGAGGTTGTACTCGCGCTGCTTCTGGTGGATCAGCGTGGTAAGAGCGGGCAGGTTCTCCTCGTTGAGGAGCTTCTGGTCCTTGACGATCTGGGAGATCTGCTCGGCATAGTAGAGGGCGTTGCTGGCAGAGTTCTTGTAGTAGGTCTGGGCAACTTCCAGCGATTCCTCGATGGCCTCTTCGATCTGGCGATTGAACCAGTTTTCGATGGAACTGGTAATCAGGCCGGCGGAAACCAGGAAGAGCAACAGGGTTGGCACCAGGGAGAGCGCGACAAAGGCCAGGACCAGCTTGCTGCGCAGCCTGGCGCCCGGGATGGCGCCGCGCCGTTCCATCCAGAGCTTGAAGATGTTCCGGAAAACCAGAAACAGGCAGATGATGATCAACAGGAGGTTGACGTTGATCAGCGCCAGAACCAGGATGTTGCCCGACAAGGGGATTTCCGTGGTGAGGCTGAATAGCTTGGTCTGATAGCGCAGGGAGAGGAACACCAGTGTGAACAGGACAATGACGACAAACCACTCCCTGCGCCGTTTGCGTGACTCGGCGATTGGCAATGGCGATTCCTTCTTGGGAGTGTCGGGGGTCATTGGGCGATCACACAGGTAAGGCCATTCTAGGGGGAATGGGTGGGCTTTGCAAGGTACATCACCAAGCAGAAGGGGCAGCCGAAAGGCTGCCCCTGGTGTTCGGTGCAGGTTGAAGGTCAGGCTCTGGAAAGAGCCAGCTCCGGGGAGAAGCTTGGCAGGTGTATCTGTAGAGCTTCCAGCAGGTTCTCTTCAGAGAATTCGATCAATTGCCAGCAATGGGGATTTGCGCAGAATCTTCTCGACCAGTTGATGGTTGATGGCGTGTCCGGCCTTGTGGGCGCGCACGTGCCCGAGAATCGGGTAGCCCACCAGGCTGAGATCCCCCACGGCATCAAGGATCTTGTGACGGACGAATTCGTCGGGGAAACGCAAGCCTTCCGGGTTGAGAATCCGCTCGTCATCGACCACGATGGCGTTCTCCAGGGAGCCGCCGCGGGCCAGGCCGGCCGCCTTGAGCCGCTCAACGTCGCGCAGGAAGCCGAAGGTGCGGGCCGGGGCCAGTTCGCGGCGGAAGCTCTCCGCCGTCACCTTGACCGAGCGCTGCTGCGAGGCGATGCACGGATGCTCGAAGGCGATATCGTAGGTCATCCGGAAGAACCGCGAGGGGATGACGTTCACCCGTTTTTCCCCGTCGGCGACCGTGACCGGTTGGCGGATCGCCAGATAGACGCGGCTCTTCGAAAGCTTACGCAGCCCAGCCGCCTCGAGCAGGGAGGCAAAGGGTGCGGCGCTACCGTCCATGACCGGGACTTCCGGCCCGTCGATGTCGATATGCAGATTGTCGATGCCGTAGGCGGATATGGCCGCCAGCAGATGCTCGACAGTTGAGATGTGGACCTCGCCCCGGCCAAGGACCGTGGCCAGGCGGGTATCGACCACATTCTCCGAGCGCGCGGCAATGCTGACCGTCTGCGATCCAAGCAGGCGATGAAAAACGATGCCGGTTCCCGCTTCGGCGGGACCGCAGGGTCATGTTGATGGGTGTGCCCGTATGCAGGCCGATGCCGGCAATCGTTACAGTTTTGTCAATGGTACACTGGCAGATCATGATCAGGACGCTTTCTTGAAACACCTCAATTTTCTAGGACTGTACAGTTATGCAAGTTTCCTGCCGGATTGTTTTTTATGTAACATATTGATATTGTTTGATTTTTATATTGATTGTCCGTTTGGGCGGGGGCGGGGCGAGGTGTGGGGGCCACGGGGTGTGGCATGTCGGCCACACCTCTTCTGGCGGGCCGTGACAAAATGTTACGAGCTGGACGGCTAGAGGCGGCCGGAGCGGAGGATGCCGACGGCCAGCCAGAGGCCGAGCAGCCCGGCAACCGAATAGCCAAGGAAGCCGAGAATCGGGAAGCCGAACATCAGCGGTCCTTTGTTGGTCTGCATGATCAGTGATGAGCCGACAATCAGGGAGCCGATCACCACGGCAAAGGCAATCCGGTTGCTGGAGCGGTCGAGATCCGTGACCAACCGGTCCAAGCCGCGATGCTCAAGGTCAATCTTGAACTGGTTGCGGTTGAGCCGGTTGAGAAACTCCTTGATGTCGCGCGGCAGGTTCTTGACCAGGGAGCCGTAGGCATGGGCGACGCGCAAGGCCTCGCGGGAGAGGCCCCCGGCACTGAAGCGCTCGCGCACCAGTTGCTCAACGTAGGGCCGCATGTGGTCAATCATATTGAATTCCGGGTCGAGCTGGCGCCCCAATCCTTCCATGGTGATCAACGCTTTGCCCAGCAGCATGAAGTCGGCCGGGAAGCGGATGCGGTGCTGGGTCAGGATTTCGATGAAGTCGGTGAGCAGGCGCCCCACCCGCAGATCCTGCAGCAGAATGTCGTAATAGTCCTCGATGAATTCATGCAGATCGCGGCGCAGGCTCTTGAGGTCGGCGTCGTCGGTCAACTCCCCGGAGTAGAGCAGCTGGGAAATGATCCGCTCGACGTCGCGATGCAGCAGGGCTTCGAGCAGATCGATCAGCTGCTGCTTCAGTTCGGGGCTCAGGCGGCCGACCATGCCGTAGTCGAGCATGCAGATGACATGGTCGGGGAGGACGAAAATGTTCCCCGGGTGAGGATCACCGTGAAAAATGCCGTGCTCGAGAACCTGCTTGAGGAAGCTCTTGGCGCCGCGTTGCGCCAGTTCCTTGAGATCGAAGCCGCGGTCGGTCAGCTCCTTGAACTCGGTGACCTTGATCCCCGCGATGTATTCCATGGTCAGGACCGTTTCGCCTGAGTGCTCCCAGTAGACCTTGGGCACGTAGACGGTCGGATCACCCGCAAAGTTGGCGGCAAACCGTTCGATGGTATGCCCCTCGCGGTTGAAGTCCATCTCCCGGCGGATGGTGCGGCGGAACTCCTTGACCAAGCCGACCGGATCGTAGTTCGCTACGGCCGGAACATGCTGCTCGACCAGGTGGGCCAGTCCCATCAAAATGTCGATATCGGTTTCAACCGTACGGGTGATACCGGGCCGGCGCACCTTGAAGGCCACCTCATCACCGTTGCGCAGGCGCGCACGATGAACCTGGGCAATGGAGGCCGCGGCGATCGCCTCGAGAGAGAACTCCAGGCAGATCTCTTCGATCGGTCGCCCGAGTTGGCGCTCGATCTGGCGTTTGATCTCCTCGACCGGGAGGGCGGGCACCTCGTCCTGCAGTTTGCGGAATTCGTCGGTGTAGGCCCGCGGCAGGACATCCGGGCGGGTGGAAAGGAGTTGGCCGAGCTTGACGAAGGTCGGACCAAGTTCCTCCATGGCCATGCGCAGCCGCTGCGGCTGGTTGAGCCGGTGCAGGTCCTTCTCGGCCCGGCGGGTGACGAACCGCTTGCCGGCTTCAAGGTAGTAGTCGATGTTGAGCTGTTCGACAAAATGGCCGAAGCCGTACTTGATCAGAACGCCGAGGATGGCCCGGTAGCGCCTGATGGTGCGCAGGTTGCGATTGAAGCTGAGGAAGGGGAGCATGGGCGCTGCTTATGCGTCAGCCGGCCTGCTGCTCCTTGAGCTTTTTCTCGAGCAGGGCGACTTTTTTCTTCAGCTTGTCAAGTTCGTCCTGGGTGACGACCCCCAGGCGGCCACAGGCCTTTTTAACCTCCTCCTGGGCCAGGTTCTCGAGCTTCTCCTGGTTCTGTTTGGCCATATCCTGGAGCTTGCTCAGGAACGCCTTGCCTTCCTCCTCGCTGACATTGAACTTCTGCCGCAATTCCTGGATGAGTTCCTCGGCTTTTTTCTGGCTGAGGGTTGCTGCGCCCAGGGCGGTCAACAGGGTCTTCTCCAGCAGATTGGTCATGGCGGCCTCCGTTTCCATTGGTAAGGTCTGGAAATGAATGAACTTTGCATCATAGTAACAGATGCGGCCGCGGTTGCAATGGCAAGTTGACAATGACGGCAGTTGCAAGCCGTCACCGCAGCTTGCCGAGAGGGCCAGGATGGGGTCGAGAATGATGGGGCGTGTGCCCGGAGGGAACTCAGTTCGTGCTGCGCGGGTGGTAGCGATCCTTTTCGGAATAGATGCAGCCGCAGTACTGCTGGCGATAGAGCCCCAGCGCCTTCGAGGCGCGAATCCCTTCCTGCCAGCCGCTGCGGAAATCCTGATAGAGGAAAGGGATGCCGTATAGTTTGGCAAGTTCCTCGCCGAACTGGCGGATCAGGGTGTGATTCTGGTAGCGCGAGTAGAGCAGGCTGCTGGTGAAGGCATCGTAACCGTTGCCGGCGGCGTATTCGGCGGCGCGCCGCAGGCGTGACTGGTAGCAGTAGGCGCAACGTCCGGCCGGATCCTGGGCAACTTGGGCCAAAAAGTCTTCCAGCCCGTACTCGTCGATGACGACCAGCGGCAGTTCGGCGGTCGCTGCATACTCCCGCACCGTGTCCAGCCGTCGGCTATATTCCTGATAGGGGTGGATATTGGGATTGTAGAAGAAGCCGGTCACCGCGTGGTGGGCTTCGCGCAGCAGGCGCTCCGGGTAAATGGCGCAGTTCGCGCAGCAGATGTGCATAAGGATGTTCATTGCGATATCTTTCAAGTGTATATCGGATGACGAAAAAAAACCAGTCCTAGCCTCTTCAGTCTCTCTCCACCTCCGGCAGTTGACGCTCCCGCCAGAGCCTCCGGGCCAGGGACAAGGCGCGGCGCTGTGCGGGGTGATGCCGCCGGCACTCGTCGAGGAGTGCCTGCCACAGCTGCTGCAAGTCGCTGCGGTAGGCGGCGAGCAGGCTGGCCGTCACGTCGGGGTCGGCAGGGAGGGCGACCTCTGCCCGGCCGTCGCGCGAAGCCAGCAACAGGGCTTCGGCCTCCACCGGATGGTCGGCCTCCACGACTACGCCGCCCGGACCTGTGAGTCGGACGCGATCGAAAAAACAGGAATCCGTCTTGAGCGGTCCGGGGAGCTGGTAGCTGCGCAAGGGGGGGAGGTCAATGCGTCGCAGGTAGTGTCCCGGGAAGTTAGGCAGCCCGTCAAGGAACACCCTGGCCGCAATCTTGTCGGCCAGTGCCGGCCGCGGTCGGCACTGGGGGGGTGGCGGCGTTGCGGCAACCGGCAGGGCCAGGGCGGCCACTGTGGCCAGGGGGGCGTCGTCGAACAGGGCCGGCAACCGGCGCTGCGCGCCGTCGGGGTGGCGAACCTCCATGGTATCACTCGCCTGCGCATGTCCGGTCAATGTCAACAGCTGATGTCCATCAGCATGCAGATGCAGTTCGGTCAGGGCGAGCCGTTCGACCAGTGATTTCCAGAGCAATTCCGCGCCCGGGGCCTGTGTCCAGCTGGCCGGCAGGGTCAGTTGTAAAGTCCCTTCCGGATCGGCCATCCCCGCCAGGTGCAGGGCGTCCCAAAGCCATGCCGGCGTGGTGGCCGCCAGCCGGAACCGGCGGTACGGCCACGGTTGGCGCAGGGCCGCCAGCCGTTCCCGGCGCTCCGTCGGCGACGGCGGCTGGGAATCGTCAAGTGCGGCGATGATCCGCCGCGGCTTGCAATCGGCAGGCAGGGCTGCGACCCGCTGTGCCATGTGGGCCGGCCGGGAGGTTGCGGTCAAGGCCAGGCCGGCCAGCACGGGCCAGGCCGCGACCAGGGTTGCCCCGGCCAGGGGTTGCGGCGGCAGGTGGTTGACCAGCAGGTCATGGCGGCCGGGGGGAGGATCCATGGCCCCGGTTTCAATCCGGTTTTCACGGGCAGCTTCGGCGCAGAGTAACTGCTGGGAGGCCAGGGCCCGGTGTGGCGCTCGCTGCCAGCCCAGTTGTGCCAGGCGGCCGGCCAGATGGTGAAAACGCACGGCCGCGCTTTCCGGCAGCGGCGGTTCGTCATGAGCCGGCGCAAGCTGCGGAAGCAGTTCCTGATCCAGGTCGGCAAGCGCGTAGCCGATGGCCCGCTCAAAGCGTTCCGGCCTGATCCCGGTCGGCATGCGGTCAAAGCGGAGCAGCGCCAGCAGCCGCCAGAGGGTCAACCATCCCTTGCTGCGGGCGGATTGCTCGGTGCGGGCGTCGGTTTGCCCGGCGGCCGCCGCCATCCTGGCGGATTCCTGCAGGACGGGTTTAATGTCATGCAAAACTTGCCGGCAGAGATTGGCGAAGTATGCCGCGGGGAGCTGCTCGGCCGGCAGGCCGGCATCGACGGCCAGTCCCTTCAGTTCCTGGAGGAGCTGTTCGAAAACTCCGGTGAAGTCGGCGGCGCTGATCACCTCGGCCGCTGGCATGGGCCAGCTTTTCACCAGGGTCGGCAGCGGCGCGCCGGTCTCCCATATATTGACCGCGCGGGCCTCCCAGGTGACGAACTGCCGCAGGCCGAGGCTGCCGGCCACGGCGCAAGCATCCTGCAGCACGACCGGATCGACGTGGGCCGGGGTCAAAATCGTCGCCCCGGCCAGCAGGCTGTCCCGGTTGATCCAGAGCACCAGATCGGGGGTGGCCAGCCGCTCCCCGGTCATGACCAGGGGCTGCTCCTCCACGCGCCGGAACGGCAGACGACCGTCGGCAAGTCTGATTTGCAGCCAGTCGAACAACTGCCGGCGGAATTTTGGCAGGAAGTCATCGGTCATGGGGAACAGTGCAGCCGGGTGAAGTGGCGGCCGTGGGTAGCCGTTACGGGCTCAGGTAAACAGCGGGGCCGAACCGGTGCTGCCACCGCGCCGGCCCAGGTGCTCGCAAGCCGCTGCCGTGGCCACGCGCCCTCGGGGCGTGCGGTTGAGAAATCCCTGCTGGATCAGGAACGGCTCGATGACGTCCTCGATGGTATCCTTCTCTTCGCCGATCGCTGCGGCCAGGGTGTCAAGCCCGACCGGCCCGCCGCCGAACTTGTCGATGATGGTCAGCAGCAGGGTGCGATCCATCTGGTCGAACCCTTCGCGATCAACCTCCAGACGCAGCAGGGCCATGTCGGCCAGTTCCCTGGTCACCCGGCCGTCACCTTCAACCTGGGCGAAGTCCCGTACCCGGCGCAGCAGGCGATTGGCGATGCGCGGCGTGCCGCGGCTACGGCGGGCAATCTCGAAGGCTCCGGCATCATCGATGGGGACGCCGAGAATCCCCGCGCTGCGGCGCACGATGGTGGCGAGATCGTCGCTGGCATAAAACTCCAGACGGCAGATGACGCCGAAGCGATCGCGCAGCGGCGAAGAGAGCAGGCCGGCCCGGGTGGTGGCGCCGACCAGGGTGAAACGTGGGATGTCCAGCTTGATGGTGCGGGCCGACGGCCCCTGGCCGATCATGATGTCGAGCTGGTAGTCCTCCATGGCCGGATAGAGGATTTCCTCGACAACCGGCGAGAGGCGGTGAATCTCGTCGATGAACAGCACGTCGCCGGCTTCGAGATTGGTCAGCACGGCCGCCAGGTCGCCCGGCCGTTCGATCACCGGCCCCGAGGTGCTCTTGATGCCGACCCCCATTTCATTGGCGATGATGTGGGCCAGGGTGGTCTTGCCGAGTCCCGGCGGGCCGTAGAACAGCACGTGATCGAGGGCCTCGCTGCGGTTGCGGGCGGCGCCGATGAAAACCTTGAGGTTCTCCTTGATCTTCCCCTGGCCGACATACTCGGTGAGGGCGCGGGGCCGCAGGGAGAGCTCGAAGGTCCGGTCTTCACCGGTCGGCTGGGAAGTGATCAGGCGATCAGTCATACGAACCAGTGCCGAGCGATGAGCGATGTAGTGCGAAGTAAAGGCATCAGCGGGCCAGAACCTTGAGGGCGCCCTTGAGGATCGCCTCCATGGAGGCCTCCGCAGTGACTTCCATGGTTTCCAGGACCTTGCGGGCCTGGGCCTCCTTGTAGCCGAGATTGACCAGGGCGGAAAGCACGTCGGTGAGCGGATCCGCCGGGGCGCGGCCGGGTTGCGGGGTCGCCGCCTGGCCGGTTGATGGACTGGCGAACTGGCCGATCTTGTCCTTGAGTTCCAGGATCAGGCGTTCGGCGGTTTTCCTGCCGATCCCCGGCAGAGCGGAGAGCCGCTTGATGTCGCCGGCCAGGACTGCGATCTGCAGGTCCCCTACCGGGATGTGTGACAGGACATTCAGCGCCAGTTTGGGGCCGATCCCGGAGATGCCAATCAGGGTGGCGAACATCTCCTTCTCGGCGGTGGTGAAAAAGCCGAACAGCAGCAGGGCGTCTTCGCGCACATGGGTATGCACCAGCAGGCGCACCTCGCCGGCATCGGGCAGGGCGTAGAAGGTCGACAGGGGGATGAACAGCCGGTAGCCGACCCCGCCGGTGTCGATGATAACGTGGTCGACCGATTTGTAGGCGAGTTCGCCGCGAAGCAGGGCGATCATAGAGGCAGTGCTGAGCGATGAGTGCTGAGTGCTGAGTAGAACAAAGGCATTAGCGGCGTCCGGTAAGGTTGAGGGCCTGGTTGAGGGTGCGGCTGTGGGCGTGACAGATCGCCACGCCGAGGGCGTCGGCGGCGTCCTCCTGGGCGATTTCGGGGAGGTTGAGTAGCGCCTTGACCATCTGCTGCACCTGCGGTTTGCCGGCCCGTCCGTAGCCAACCACGGCGCTTTTGACCTGGAGGGCGCTGTATTCGTGGACCAGCAGTCCAGCGTTGACGGCAGCGAGCATGGCCGCGCCGCGGGCATGGCCAAGCACCAGGGCGGCGTGCGGGTTCTTGGCGAAAAACACCTGCTCGACCGCCACCGCTTCGGGGGCGAATTCGCCAATGATGCGCACCACCCCGTCATAGATGGTCTTGAGCCGATCGGCCAGGGTTGCAGTCGCCCGCATGGCGATGATGCCGTTGTCGATGTGGCACAGGCGGTTTCCCTGCGTCTCGATGAGCCCGTAGCCGGTGGTCCGGCTACCCGGATCGATGCCCAATATTCTCATGGGCGCGGGGCGTCAGACATCCAGTTTTTCCAATTCGTCGTCGGCAATGTCGAAGTTGGCGTAAACGTTCTGAACATCATCGTTGTCCTCAAGCTTGTCCATCAGCTTGAGCATCGACTCGGCCTGCTTGCCGGCCAGTTGCACCTGGGTCTGCGGCAGCATGGTCACCTCGGCGGTCTCGAATTCCAGGCCGGCCGCGACCAGCGCATCGCGCACTTCCATGAAGGTGGCCGGGTCGGTGATCACTTCAAAGGAATCGCCCTCATCCTTGACGTCCTCGGCGCCGGCTTCCAGGGCCGCCTCGAAGAGCTTCTCGAAGTCGACCGCCAGCGGGAACGAGAGGAGCCCCTTGCGCTCGAAGAGGAAGGCCACCGATCCGCTCACACCAAGGTTGCCACCGTACTTGGCAAACGTATGGCGCACATCGGCCACGGTGCGGGTACGGTTGTCGGTCATGAATTCGACGATAACCGCCACGCCGCTCGGGCCGTACCCTTCGAAGGTCCCCTCTTCGTAATTGACGCCATCGAGGTCGCCGAGTCCCTTCTTGACGGCCCGGTCGACGTTGTCGCGCGGCATGTTGGCCTGGCGGGCCTTGTCGATGGCCGCCCGCAGGCGGGCATTGCTGTCCGGGTCGCCGCCGCCGATGCGGGCGGCAACGGTGATCTCCTTGATCAGCTTGGTGAAGACCTTACCGCGCTTGGCGTCCTGGGCGCCCTTGCGGTGCTTGATGTTGGCCCATTTGCTATGTCCAGCCATTGGTGCTGCAACTCCTTGGTGAAGTGGTCAAAGAGGTCGGAAACCCCTGAAAAAGCGAGGTCATCGTAGCATGAAGCGGATGGGCAGACAAGCCGCCGGGGGCGTGTGAAAATGCCAAGGAGCCGGCCAGCGGCCGGCTCCCGAAAAGAGTGGCAGGTGACTCTCAGTGGTCGCGTGGTTTGCGATCGGTAGTTGATGACCCGCACTTTGTCGATGACTCCGGTCACGCCGACGGTTGCTCCGCGCCAGAGCGACCGCCCGCTGCCGCACGGCTTCCGAATGCAGTTGGCCGGCCAAGCGTCGCCTGCCCGCCGGAAACGGTGATTTCAAGGAGGACATGCTCGAGGCTGTCCGGCCGAAGATGATGGCGATTTCGATGCGTTTGCGCAGGACCAGGTCGGCCAGAAGCTTTTTGTACGGCGACCTTGCTCTCCACCAGATGGCGATCCTTGATGGCATCGCAGATCAGGCGGACAGCCGTCTCCTCGGAGAGGCGCTGCGGTGTTGATCACCAGATCGTAGCCAAGGGGATCATCCCAGTCGCGATCGAAATAGTATTTGATGAAACCGGCGCGCTGCTGGTCGCTCTTGCGGACCAGCATGCGGGCCCGGTCCGGGTCGAGCCATTCGCGTTCGGCCCAGCGCTCGACCCGATCCTCGAAGGGGGCGATGACCCGGACGCGCAGCACGCTGTTGATCCCTTCGAGCAGATCCTGCCCGCCGCGCCCGTAGATGATGACATTTCCCTTGAGCGCATATTCGAGGATGATCAGCTCGATCAGGTGCAGGGCGAGTTTCGTGCTTGTTGTCGAGCTTCTCGACTGAAGCGCGGGGGCTTCTCGTCGGCCATCTCCAGCGATTCCCGGAGTAGCCCGTACTGCTCGGCGACTGCCAGGATGGCGTCGCCGTCCACCAGGGTGTAGCCGAGCTTCTCGGCAACCTTCTGAGCGATCGGGATGCCGCCGCTCCCCATCTGGCGGGAAATGGTAATGATGGCCATGCAGGATCCTCTCGGTATTTCGGTCAAAAGCCAAGGGATATTACCAAGTTTGCAGCTCTGTCTGGCAAGCGCAAAGGGAGCCGGCTGCGTCAGCCTCAGTTGTTTGGCTTGGAATTGAAGCAGTGGCGCGCTTCGATGAACCTGACCGTGCGGGTTTTGGAGCGCATGACGATCGAATGGGTTTGCGCGCCGCCGGCGAAATAACGCACCCCCTTGAGCAGGTCGCCGCTGGTGACCCCGGTGGCGGCAAAGACCACGTCGCCGCGGGCCATCTCACTGCCGAGGTAGACCCGGTCGAAATCGGTGATCCCCATGCCGCGGGCCCGGTCGCGCTCTTCGTTGTTCATGAAAACCAGCCGTCCCTGCATGTCGCCGCCCAGGCACTGCAGGGCCGCCGCTGCCAGCACCCCTTCCGGTGCGCCGCCGATCCCCATCAGCAGGTCGATGCCGCTGTCCTCGACTGCGGCCGCGATGGCCGGTGCCACGTCGCCGTCGCTGATCAGGTGGATACGGGCGCCGGCCTTGCGGATCTCGCCGACCATCCGGTCGTGGCGCGGCCGGTCGAGGATGACCACGGTCAGATCCTCGATGCGGCACCCTTTGGCGGCGGCCACCCGCCGGAGATTTTCCGCCGCCGGCAGGTTGATGTCGATGGCCCCCTTGGCGCTGGGGCCGACGGCGATCTTTTCCATGTACATGTCCGGGGCGTGCAGAAAGCCGCCGCGCGGCGCCAGGGCAATGGTGGCGATGGCGCCGCTCAGCCCTTTGGCGCAGATGCTGGTCCCTTCCAGCGGGTCGACGGCGATGTCGACCGCCTGGCCATTGCCGGAACCGACCTTCTCGCCGATATAGAGCATCGGCGCTTCGTCCATTTCACCTTCGCCGATGACCACGGTGCCGTTGATCTCGATCGACTCCAGGCTGCGGCGCATCGCTTCGGTGGCGGCCCGGTCCGCCGCGTGTTTGTCGCCCTTGCCGACCCAGCGCCCGCACGCCAAGTGCGGCCGCTTCGGTGACGCGTACCAGTTCGAGAGCCAGATTGCGGTCCATCCACCCACCTCCAGGACCCGGGAAATCGTGCACAACGGAGCGTCATGATGGCATTTTTCACCGGGGATGACAAATTTTTTCAGGTGGTATGTATATGAAAAATAGAATATGATGAAGACGGTAAATATATTTTTGAAAAAGGGTATTCCATGCGTAGACTGATGATCGCCCTGAGCCTCGCCACCCTGCTCGTCGGTGCCACCTTAGCCGTCGCCGCAGTGGCCAGGAACATCGCGCCCCAGGATGCCTTCGCCCTGCTGAAGCAGCGCCAGAATCTCTATCTGCTTGACGTGCGCACCCCCGAGGAGTACCGGCAGGCGTACCTTGCCGGCGCCCACCTGATCCCCATCAGCCAGATTGAACGCAGGCTTGCCGAGGTTCCCCGCGACCGGCCGGTTCTGGTCTATTGCGCGGTCGGCTCGCGCAGCGCCCAGGTTTTCAGCTTCCTGGCACGGCGCGGCTACCCGGAGGTCTACAACCTTGAAGGTGGAATCTATGCGTGGGCGCAGCGTGGCTATCCGGTCCTGCAGGGGCCTTAGAACCAGTGCTGAGTGCTGAGTGAACCGATGAATAAACTGTTTCTCTATGCTCATCGGGGGGCGTCGGCGGAAGCTCCGGAGAATACCCTGGCGGCGTTTCGGCGGGCCCTCGAGGTCGGTGCCGACGGCATCGAACTGGATGTGCACCTCTCGGCGGACCGCGTGCCGGTGGTGATCCATGACGACACGCTCGAGCGGACCACTGACGGGGGTGGGCCGGTGGCCGGGTTCACAGCGGCGGCCCTGGGAGAGCTCGATGCCGGTGCCCGGTTTGCCGGGGAGTATGTCGGCGAGTCGGTGCCGACTCTCGAAGCTGCACTGTGCTTGTTGGCTGGGCAACTGCGCCTGAACGTGGAGATCAAGGACGCCCGGGCGGGGGTCGCGGTTTTCGACCTGCTCCGCCACTTTCCTCAGGTTGACGCGGTGGTCTCCTCCTTCGACTACGGGGTGCTGACGCAACTGCGCCGCACCGCCCCCGACCTGCCGCTGGCGCTGCTGCACGACGGCGGCAGCTGGCGGCGTGCCCTGGTCCGGGCCGAGGCCCTGCGGGTCTGTGCCTTCCATCCCCGCGCCGATCTGGTCAGCCGGCCCCTGCTGGCCGCCTGCCGGCGGCTGCAACTGCCAGTATATGCCTGGACCGTCGATGATCCCGGCTTGGCCCGCGGCCTGGCGCGGATGGGCATCGCCGGGCTGTTCACCAACGACCCGGCCGGTTTGCGCGGGCACTTCCCCCCCGTATCAACGTGATGCAGGTTGCGCTTGTGAGTTGCTGCCGACTGCGCTAGACTGCCGCGCCATGAGCTCCCTTCCCGGCAACCTCAATCCTCTTGCGGGCGAACTGCGCGAGCGCATCGCCGCTGGCGGGCCTCTGCCCTTCGCCGAGTTCATGGCGGCCTGCCTCTACCATCCGCAGCACGGCTACTATATGACCCCGCGCGAGCGGATCGGCAAGGCCGGCGATTTCTTCACCTCCACCAGCGTCCATGCCGTGTTCGGCCGGCTGGTGGCCCGGCAACTGATGCAGATGGCCGCACTGCTTGGCGACGCAACCTTCGAGGTGGTCGAACAGGGCGGCGGCGAGGGGCATCTGGCCCTCGATATCCTTGATACGCTGGCGAGCGAAGCCCCCGACCTTTACGCCCGGCTGACCTATACGCTGGTCGAGGTCGGCCCGGCCAGCCGGGCCCGCCAGGCCAGGACGCTGGTCGCCCATGCCGCGCGGGTTGCCTGGTGCGCGGCAGACGTGTGGCAGGTCGGGAGCGGTTGCTTCCTCTCCAATGAACTGGTCGATGCCTTTCCTGTGCACGTTGTCGAAAAGCATGCCGGGCAGTTGCGCGAAGTGTTCGTAACCAACGGGTCGGCTGATGGCTTTGTTGAGGCGCTGCATGACCCGTCGAGCCCGGCTCTGGAAGAGCATTTACGCTGGCTTGGTATCGCGCCGGTGGAGGGCAACCGGGCCGAGATCAACCTGGCGGCGCCGGTCTGGATGCGGGAGGTGGCCGGCCGCATCGGGCGCGGTTTCGTCCTCACCATCGACTACGGCTACCCGGCGGCGGAACTCTATGCCCTGCACCGCCGCGAGGGAACGCTGCTCTGCTACCGGCAACATCAGGCCGACGACGATCCCTACTCGGCCGTCGGCGAGAAGGACATCACCGCCCATGTCGATTTCACCGCCCTGCAGCAGGCCGGTGAAGAGGCCGGGTTGAGGACCCTATGGTTCGGCGAGCAGTACCGCTTTTTGCTCGGGCTCGGTTTTTTCGAGGAACTGCTCCGGCTGCAGGCACAATGCAGCGACGAGCGCGAGGCACGGGCCCTGCGCCTGACCCTGAAGAACCTGATCGTTCCGGAGCAGGGGATGGGGGAGACTTTCAAGGTGCTGGTGCAGGGGAAAGGGGTGGGGCAGCCAGGGTTGCTTTGTGCCCGGCCGGTTTCTGCCATCCCGTTTGCCGGTCTTTAGCGCTTGAATTTTCCTGCCGGGATTTGCCCTCCGCGACTTCCGGCGTTATACTGAACGCATTCAACAGAGCAGAGAGGAGATGGCAATGAAGGAACAGGTTCAGGAAGTGCTCCAGCTGGTTCGCCCGGCCCTGCAGGCTGACGGCGGTGATGTGGAACTGGTCGATGTGACCGACGATGGCATTGTCAGCGTTCGGCTCAAGGGCGCCTGCGGCAGCTGCCCGATGGCAACCGTCACGCTGAAAATGGGGATCGAGCGTACGCTCAAGGAGAAGATCCCGGGCGTGAAGGAAGTCGTGCAGGTTTGAACAAGCGTTGTCCGGCAACGCCAGGAGGTGCGTGATGATCAAGGTCAAGACGTTTGGTGAGCCGCTGCAGCCGTTCAGGGCTCAGCGCGAACTGGGTGAGTTGGACGAACGGGTCAACCGGTTTATCGACGAGCACGGCATCAAGCGCGTGATCTCGGTGAGCGACAGCACCACATGCGAAGAGGGGAACACCTGCGGTCTGATTCGTGTGCTGGTTTACGAGGAATAGGCGCCCTCCCGTTATCTCGCCGATGAATAGCAAGGCCCCGGAAGCTCAAGCTTCCGGGGCCTTGCTCGCAAGAGCGTTCACCGCTATTTCCCGAATACGGTCTTGAGCAATTCCGTGGTCCGCTTGGCCGGATTCTGGCGGATGGCTGCCTCCTCCTGGGCCAGGTAGTGGAAGATGCCGTTCATCCCCTGGTCGACCACGTAACCGCTCAGGTCGGCCTTGACATCCGGGACGAAGGGGACGGTCTTGTACTGGCCCATGACGTTGTCGTAGGCCTGCACCGCGCCGGCCTGGGCCAAGGCCTGGTCGACGATCGGTTTCATCTCCACCGCCAACTGCGGCGACATCTTCTCCTGGAAATAGCGGGTCGCGGCATCCTGCGGGCCGTTATAGATGCCCATTACGTCATCCAGCGTCATCCCTTCAATGGCCGACAGGAACAGGGCCTTGGCTTTCGGTGTCGCCTGCTCTGCCGCCCGATTCAGCTTCAGTTCCAGGTCGTCGAGCAGAGCTGACTTGCCGAGCGATTTGAGGGTCGACTGCACGCTCTTGAAGCTTTTCGGCAAGGGGATGTGGATGGCCGGGTCGGTGTTGAAGCCGTCGGTCTTGCCCAGTTGGCCGACCACCGTGTCGCTGCCGACGCGCAGCGCCTCCTTGAGGCCGGCGGCGATCTGGGTGGAGTTGGTCGCCGTTGCCGTCGTCTGGCCCTTGGCCGCGGAGCCGAGGGCGTCCTTGCCCATTTTCATCCAGTCGGTCTGGGCGTTCGCCGGCAGCGGCAGAAGCAGTGCAAGGTACGCGGCGGTGGCTGTGGCGATGGTTACAAAGTGTCTGCGATGGATAAACATGCTCACCTCCCGGTAGGTTGTAGGGGGTTGGGCTCGTCAGCGCCTTTCGGCAAGAGCCGGTCCGGCTGGCGCCAGAATTCTTCCGGCGTGGAAAGCAGTTGGTCGAGGGCCCCGGCCAGGGGGATGGTCCCTTCGCTTTCAATCGGCACGGTCGTCCAGAGAAAGCCGGGGCCGCCGACCTGGACTTCGCCGGCAATGCGGAACGGCAGCTTGTCGAGGTTCCTGAGCTTCTGTGAAAGCCGGAACAGGTCGATGAAGCTGGTCGATAGGCGCAGGGCCGTGCTGCCGGTCTGCTCGGCGGGGATACTGAAGGTCTTCGCGGATTTTCCCTTGGCGACGCGAAGGTCGTCAAGGAACAGCGCGAATTCGAGGCCCTCGATGTCGAGCGGTGTGCTGTTGGGGTTGTACACGCTCAGGGTGGCCAGGAAGTTGGCGTGGCTCAGCGACAGGTCGCTGATGGTGAACCCGGCAAGCTGGACCTCCGGTGGCTCCGGCCGCAGGGCGGCGCAGCCGGTGAGCAGCAGGCCGAGCAGCAGGGGGAGCAAGAACAGCCTTTGGTTCATGTCGGCCTCCTCGTGAATTGCTCCGAGTATAGCCGATGATCAGGGTTTGTCAGCGCCTCTGGCCAAGGAACGCCGCAACGCGCAGCAGGGTGCCCTGGCGGGTGAGGATGGCGCCGTGGGGGCAGAGCTCCTGGCAGCAGAAGCAGCGGATACATTGATGGTAATCAATCGATACGCCGCGCTCATCAAGGGTCATGGCGTGCGGCGGGCAGTGACGGACGCAGTCGCCGCAGCGCACGCAGTTCGCTGCGATCGCCGGGCGGGCGGTGAGGGCGTTGCGTAGCGTGCGCTTGAGCGGCGCCGGCAGGCCGAAGCCGATATCCATGCTTGGTGCCGGTCGGAACTGTTTGGGGCGCAGGCCGGCCAGCGGTGGCCCGATGACGGTCACGTCCTCCAGGCGGCTCCCCGGGCGGCCGCTCTCCCTGGCCACCCGCTGGGTCCAGACCTGCCGCTCGCTCAAGCCCACCAGGGCCGTGGCCGCGGTGTCCAGCGCCAGCGCATGCGGCGAAGCGAGCAGGGCGCCGATCTGGACCGGGTCGCCGCTCCCCGGGCCGTTCCCCTCCATGCCGACCACCGCGTCCATGATCGACAGAGCGGGGGGGAAGCGCTCGGCCAGTTCCAGCAGCATCAGGGCGAAGAACGCCGGATCAGCGCCGGCCTGCAGGTGCAGGCGAACTTTGCGCATGCCGACCACGGCGCCGAACATGTTCTTGACCGCGCCGGTAAAGCCCATCATCTGGTGGGTCTTGAGCTTGGGGAGGTTGATGATCACCTCGGCGTCGAGCACCTCGCGGGCGACCTCCAGTTGGTGGAACGTCCCTTCGTGGACGCTGATCGGCACCGATTCGATAAACGGCGCGAAGCGCGCGCCGGTCGCCTCCACCACCTGCAGGATCCCGCATTTGCGCGCCACGCTCTCCGGGCTGCCGATCCCCGGCGAATCGCCGACGCTGACGATGCCACCGGCTCCTTGCGCCAGCAGAATCACCTGGCGGACGATCTCCGGGTGGGTGGTCACCGCCTTCTCCGGCGGCTTGCCGGCCAGCAGGTTCGGCTTGATCAATACCTTCTGCCCGGGTCGGACGAAAGTCGCCATCCCGCCAAGGGGCGCAAGGATCTGCTCCAGGGCGGTCCGCACCCGTTCGGGGTGGTAGTCGGCCAGTGCCTGGATCGAGACGGGGAGCATCATGCGCCGATGACCTTGACATGCACCTGCCGGCGGCGCGGGCCGTCGAACTCGCAGAAGTACACGCCTTGCCAAGTGCCGAGCAGTGGCGCGCCGCCCTGAACAATCAGCGTCTCGCTCGCCCCGACCAGGCTGCTCTGGACGTGGGCTGCGCTGTTCCCCTCGGCGTGCCGGTAGTTATCGTCATGCGGCACCAGCTTGTTCAGGGCCATGACCAGGTCGCGGGTTACGTCGGGGTCGGCGTTTTCGTTGATGGTCACGGCGGCGGTGGTGTGCGGGGTGTAGACCACGGCGAGCCCCTCGCTCATGCTGCTGGCGCGGATGGCCGTGCGGACCTGATCGGTAATATCGATCAGTTCGACGCGCTGGTGGCTGTCAATGGTGATGGTGGTCATAGGGGCTCCGTGAAACGTGAAAGTGAAACGTGAAATGTGCCCCATGATACGGGAGTAACCGGTTGCCAAAATTCACGGGTCGCGGATCACGACTCACGAGGGCTTGTCCAGTGCCCTCACCACCGCCCTCGCCGCCCCTGACGAGAACAACATGGCGGTGTGCCCCATCCCCGCCAGCTCGACATTGTCGGCGCCGTCGAGGCCGGCGTTTTCCATCGGCACGATCATGTTGTCATGACGGCTGTAGATGGCAGTGAAGGCGACCTGGTCCGGCAGCGGTGCGGCATTCAGCCGCGCCAGCAGCGCCGAGCCAGGGAGCAGGGCACGCCCCAGCCTGGACACGGCGAAGGGGGCGAGTTTCGTCCCTCGGTGCGGCGAGCCGAGGGTCACGCAGGTCGCCACATTCTGTGCGCCGCCATGCTGTTGCAGGTAGCAGCGGGCCAGAATGCCACCCATGGAATGGCCGACCAGGTGCACCCTGGCGGCACCGGTCGCCGTGCGCGTCTGCGCTACGGCCTGGGCCACCCTGCCGACCAGCGTTTCCAGTTCATGCCATTGGGGGGTGTTGATGCTGATCACGCGATCGAAGCCGGCGGCGCGCAATCGCCACCTCAGCGCGAACAGGCAGCTGCGGTTCATGAACAGGCCGTGCAGAAGGATGACCGGTGGGCGGCGGCAAGGCCCGGCGGGAATGCGGGTCGGCAGCCAGCCAAAGGGGCGGAGCAGCAGGGTCAGCAGCAGGCAGGCGTACTCGCTCAAAAGCAGTCTTGCGGCGAGGGCATGGTGGCGCTGCCCGGCCATGGCGGGGTCGCCATTGACCCGCTCGAACCAGGCGATGCTGTAGCTGAGCACCACTGACAGGGCGAACAGCCCGGCAGACAGGGCGAGCAGGACCGCCAGCGCGGCCAACGCAATGGCGATGAGACCGAGGAGCACCGTCATAGCGTGACGTTAGCGCATGCGCCGGGGGCGGTCAACCGACAGCTTTCGGGGAGCGGCTGACTATGCTATGGTTCCACGATGCAGGAATGGATCGACCGCTTCCAGCAGCACCTCGTCGTCGAGCGCAACGTCTCGCCGCACACTTGTGCCGCCTATCTGCGCGACCTCGCCGAATTCCGCGAATTTCTCGTCAACCACGGCGGTGCCGACACGGCGCTGTTGCCGCGCATCGACCACCTGCTGCTGCGTCGCTACCTGGCCGAGTTGCACAAGCGCAATCAGCGTACCTCCATCGCCCGCAAGCTTTCCGCCCTGCGCAGTTTCTTTCGCTACCTGGTCCGCGAGGGCGTTTTGTCGGCCAACCCGGCCGCAGCGGTGGCGACCCCCAAGCGCAGCCGCTATCTCCCCAAGACGCTGTCGGTCGACGAGGCCGACAGCCCTGATGGAGCGCGGCCACGGGGCCACCACCCTGGCCCTGCGCGACCGGGCGTTCCTCGAACTGCTCTACTCCAGCGGTCTGCGGGTCAGCGAACTGACCGGCCTGGATGTCGGTGGGCTCGACCTGCGCGAAAACCTGGTGCGGGTGCTCGGCAAGGGGCGCAAGGAGCGGATCGTTCCGGTCGGGGCCAAGGCCCACGCGGCGCTGGTTGCCTATCTCGAGGCGCGCGGCACGGCGGGCGACGATCAGCCGCTCTTTACCAACCACCGCGGCGGCCGGCTCACCCCGCGCAGCGTCCAGCGCCATCTCAAAACCCGGCTGCTCAAGGCCGGAGTGCTGAAGGACATCTCGCCGCACGCCCTGCGCCACTCCTTCGCCACCCACCTGCTCGACGGCGGGGCCGACCTGCGTGCCATCCAGGAGTTGCTCGGCCACGCCTCCCTCTCCACCACCCAGCGCTATACTCAGGTCAGTGTTGATCAGCTCATGGCGGTCTACGACAAGGCGCATCCAAGGAGCAGGAAAAAATAACGGACCCACAAATCTCGCCGTTAAAAATATTACCAAATCAGTCATAAATATCTTGACAGCACGAAATCACCCGCTAAAATATCGGCACACTGTATCCATTCCGTAACCTTCCATAGCGAAAGGAGATGTCTCATGAGTGTGTTGGTTGGCAAAATGGCTCCCGATTTCACCGCTACTGCCGTCATGCCCGACGGCTCGATCAAGGCTGATTTCCAGCTTTCCGATTACCGAGGGCAGTATGTGGTCCTGTTCTTCTACCCCCTCGACTTCACCTTTGTCTGTCCTACCGAGCTGATTGCTTTCAGCAAGCGGATCAAGGAGTTCGAGGCGCGTGACGTGCAGGTGGTCGGCTGCTCGATCGACTCGCAGTTCACCCACATCGCCTGGCGCAACACCCCGGTGGAAGAGGGGGGAATCGGCGCCGTCACCTATCCGCTGGTGGCCGACATCAAGCACGAGATCTGCAAGGCCTACGATGTCGAGTTCGAGCAGGCCGGCGTGGCCTACCGCGGCTCGTTCCTGATCGACAAGGACGGCAAGGTCCGCCACCAGGTGGTCAACGACCTGCCGCTGGGGCGCAACGTCGACGAGATGCTGCGCATGGTCGACGCCCTGCAGTTCACCGAGAAGTACGGCGAGGTCTGTCCGGCCGGCTGGAACAAGGGGGACGAGGGGATGAAGCCGAATGCCGCCGGGGTGGCGGACTACCTGAAGAACAAGGCCGGCAAGCTTTAAGAATTCAGATCGCCGGCAAAAAGGGCGGCCCCATCCGGGGTCGCCCTTTTTGCCGGCTGCGCGAAACGCGAAGCGTGAAAACCCTTTGACAATCAGTTTATACCGCTTTTGCCTGTTCTCGCCTCTCGCCTCTCGCCTCTCGCCTCTCGCCTCTCGCCTCTCGCCTCTCGCCGGTTGTCCGGAAAGCTGAAAAAAAGGAAGAGTCGATAGGTAAGAATTTTTCAGCACGAAGTGTGCCGGGTTTTCTGCAGTCCCGGCGGGGGCGGCGACCAAACCCGAACAGCCCCGCCATCCAGTCGCCAGGCGCAAAGCAAAAGCCCCGCCGTTGCCGGCGGGGCTTTTGCTGAAGCGATCGGGACGTTCCGCTTACTCGCAGAGGTCGAGTTTGACGTCCCAGTTCTTGACCTTCATGGTGCCGTTCTGCGCCAGGTTGAGGTGCATCTTGAAGGCGCGATCCCACAGTTGCGGCTCGTGGCCGATCCCTTTGGCCAGGGTCTCTTTCAGGGCCATATTGTAGTATTCGGTGAGGATCGGTTTGTAGTCCGGATGGGCGCACTTCTCGATGATCTTGAGGGCGCGGTCGCGCGGGCAGAGGCCGCGGAGGTCGGCCAGCCCCTGCTCGGTCACCACGCAGTCCAGGTCATGCTCGGTATGGTCGATGTGCGAGCAGTGCGGCACCACGCAGGAGATGCCGTTCGGGTCGGTCTTGCTCGGCCGGCTCGACGGGGTGTGCATGATCTTCAGGTAGCCGTTGCGCAGGAAGTCGCCGGAGCCGCCGAGGCCGTTGATCATGCGGGTGCCGCCGACCAGGGTCGAGTTGGCGTGGGCGTACATGTCGATCTCGACCGGGGTGTTCATGGCGATGCAACCCAGGCGGCGGATCGGCTCGGGAGCATTGGAGATCGACAGCGGGCGCAGCGTGATGTTTTTGAAATAACGTTCCCAGTTGTCGAAGAAGCGCGGGAAGCCCGGGGTTTCCGACAGTGACAGCGAGCAGGACGAGGCGCAGAGCAGGTTGCCGCCGTCGAAGAAGTCGAGCATGGTGTCCTGCAGAACTTCGGTGTAGACCGACAGGTTGCGGAACGGCCCCTTGGCCAGGCCACCGATGACGGCGTTGGCGATGGAGCCGACGCCCGACTGCAGCGGCAGCAGATTCTCGGGGAGACGGCCCGCCTTGATCTCATGGGCGAAGAACTCCATGATGTGGCCGGCGATGGCGTCCGAGGTGTCGTCCATCTCGGTGAAGGCGCGCCCTTTGTCGCGGAGTTTCGACTCGACGATGGCGATGATCTTGTCCGGGTCGCACGGCACGTACGGGGTGCCGATGCGGGTGTCGGCGGCGGTGATCAGGAACGGCGCGCGGCGGGGCGGTTTCTGCTGCATGTGGATGTCGTGCATCCCCTCGAAGGAGGGCTGTCCGGTGTTGACCTCGATGATGATCTTGTCGCAGAGGTTGATGGCTTCGGCGACGATGCCGCAGGAGGTGGTCAGCGCCAGGCCGCAGTCCTCGGTGATCGCCGAGACTTCGATGATGCCGATGTCGTAGCGGCCGTTGCCGGTGTAGAAGCCGTAGCTGATGTCCTGGGCGAAGTGGCCGAGGTGCTTGTCGCCCATGCGGATGCGGCCGGCGTTGATCCCGGCGGCGATGTTCTTGCCGGTCTGGTAGGGCCAGCGGCGGTCGATCATGTCGAGGGTCGCCCAGCGGTCCTCGGTCTCGGCCCCGACGGAGGCGCCGATGAACAGGTTGAACTTCATCTTGCCCTGCAGGTTGTTGGCCTCGACGTGGTTGGCCAGGGCGATGGGCACCACCTTGGGGTAGCCGGCCGGGGTGAAGCCCGACCACATGAGGTCCTGGCCGGCGCTGAAGAACTTGATGGTATCCTCGGCCTTGCAGACCTTGCTGAGCAGCGACTTGCGACGAACACGGCTTTCCAGTGTACCGAATTCTGACATCTCTCTCCTCCTATAGGATTTTTCGGTATGGTCCCGAGAGTGGGACGATCCGTGAAACAACCAACCCGACCCTGCCTGAACGGCAGGGATGAAATGCCTCTTATGAAGGCGATATGCAAGCCATTCCGGGATGTTGCGATGTCAAGCCAAGTGCTTGGCGGGGCTGATAAAATCCCGTTATAAACGTTCGACTTTTATATTATGACGCAGGGGGCAAGTCAAGCGGAATTATGCTGGTCCAATGCGCCGGGGCGCATCGGGAGCCGCACTTCAGTAATTCTTGTCGATGAACTTCTGGGAAGCGAGGATGTACTCGCTGTAGGGGAACTGGCGGAACAGGACATTGAAGGCTTCGCTGGCCTTGGCCTTGTCGCCGACGAGCAGGTAGGCCTGCCCCAGGAGGTAGTAGGCTTCGGCGCGGTCGTAGTAGTTGGGGTATCTCTTGAGCGCCCCCTGCAGGCGACTGATCGCCGCCTGGTACTGTCCGGCCTTCAGGTAGTATTCCCCTATGAGCACCTCGTTGGCGGCCAGTTGGTTGAGGCAGCGGTCGATGTAGATGTTGATCTCCTCCATGCGGCGGTCCTGCGGGTAACGCTGGCGCAGCGTCTCGAAGGCGCCGAGCGCGTGCCGGGTCACGCTCTGGTCCTGGTCCTTGTCGGCCATCTGGTAGATGTAGCAGAGCCCGACCTGAAAGAGCACGTCGGGAACCTTGACGTGATCCGGGTGGCTCTCGAGAAACGCCTCGTAGGCGGCGGCTGCCTCGATGTACTGTTCGTCAAGAAAATGGGCCTCGGCGATCTTCAGCTCGGCCAGGATGTTGAGCTCCGGCGAGTAGTAGCTGTCGCGAACCTTTCCCCATGAAGCGATGGCATCCTGGTAGAGTCCCTGCTCGAAGAACGATTCCCCCTCCTGGAAGTAGACGCTGGCCTGCTTGGCCGGCGGTACCACGGTCTTTGGGGCGCAGGCGGCGACCAGCAACAGGCTGGCAAGGGCGGTGGGGAGAAGAAGGTGGCGCATGTCGTCCCTCGGGGATGAATTACGTTTCCGGATGATCGAGCAGATAACGACAAGCTGCTGCAAATGTCAATGTGGATTAGCACAGTCGACGAGGGGGAGGCCGAGTCTGCGGATTTCATGTAGGGGCGCACGGCCGTGCGCCCGGATCGACAGGTTGAGCGCGTTCCAGGGGCGCACGCCGTGCACCCCTACGCCGCCTCCGCCAGCGCCGCCTTCAGCCGGCGCAGGGCATTCTGCTCGAGCTGGCGCACGCGTTCGCGGCTGATGCCGAATTCGTCGGCAATCTCCTGCAGGGTGCGGGGCGTCTCACCGAGGATACGCTGCTCGATGATCTGCCGTTCGCGGTCGGGGAGGGCCGCCAGGGCTGCCTGGGTGCGTTCGCCAAGCAGGCGGCGCTCCTCGCGGCTGATCAGGGTGGTCTCCTGGTTGGCGCGCCGATCGGGAAGGATATCGAGCAGGGTGTAGCCGTCCCCTTCGTTCACCTCGACGTCGAGGGAGAGGTCGCGCTGGCCGAGGCGCTGAGCCATCTCCTCGACGGCCGCTTCACTGACCTCGAGCTGGTCGGCCACGCCGGCCAGCGAATCGCTCCCGGTGAGGTCGCGCAGGGCCTTGCGGGTCTGCGCCAGTTTATAGAAGAGCTTTTTCTGGGCCTGGGTGGTGCCGATCTTGACCAGCGACCAGCTCCTCATGATGTAACTCTGGATGGTGGCACGGATCCACCAGACCGCGTAGGTGATCAGGCGCAGCCCGCGCTCGGGGTCGAATTTACGCACCGCCTGCATCAGGCCGATGTTCCCTTCCTGCACCAGGTCGGGGAGGCGCAGCCCGTAGCCGCGGTATTCCATGGCCACCTTGACGACGAAGCGCAAGTTGGCGCAGACCAGGCGGTGGGCGGCTTCGAGGTCGCCGTCCCGCTGCAGGCGCACCGCCAGGGCGTATTCATCTTCAGCGGTAAGCAGCTCGAAGCGGTTGACCTGGGCCATGTAGTGTTCGAAACCGTCGCCGACAACCGGTAGGTACGTCTGACTCATCTGGCAATCCTCCGTGATATCGGGCTTTTGGCACTCTCGCATTCTGAGTGCTAATAGATATACCAAATTGCATGTCAGTTGGCAAGGGCCCTGTGGCGTCTTTGGTTGACAGCCTGGTTTTACGCGCTGATAATAAACTTGAGTTGTCGTCCCGACCGCAAGAAGGGACGTTGGCGCTTGCATTCAGAAGCAAGATTCCTCCCGCTGGTCGGAATGACAAACAAAACTGCTATTGACGCTTGCCAAAGGCCCAAAGGAGTTGCCATGCGAATCCTCTCGTTGTTCATGATTTCACTTTTGCTGCTGGCCGCCGGTTGCACCACGACCGCGAGTAGCGAGAAGCCGAAGATCCACTGCCCGGCCTGCGGCACGGACCTCGACGCCGTCATGCACAAGCATTTCTGATCCACCGATGCAGACCCTTTACGTCGGTCTCTTCGGCGCCCTCGGGTGTCTGGCCCGCTATTTTTTCTCCAGTTGGGTGCATGCCTTCGTCGCCGTGCCGATCCCCTTCGGGACGCTGGCGGTCAATGTCCTCGGCTCCCTGGCGATCGGCCTGCTGATGGGGGGCGACCTGCATCACCCGCTGCTGGCCGGCAACCTGCGCATCGGCCTGGCGGTCGGCTTCCTCGGCGGCTTCACCACTTTCTCGACCTTCTCCTACGAAACCGTGCGCCTGCTGGAGAACGGCAGCGTCGGCGCCGCCCTTTTTAATGTGCTGCTCAACGTCGTCCTCTGCCTGCTGGCGGCGTGGCTGGGGATCGTGCTGGCGCGGCAGATGTGAATGAAGTGCTGAGCGATGAGCGATGAGCGATGAGTAAAGTCTCTTCGACTTTGGTTTTGGTGTTACTCATCGCTCGGCACTCATCGCTCATCGCTTAGAAAACGAAAGGTATGCAATGCTCAACAAGATCCTCAGTCTACTGCGGAACGACCAGTCGGCCAGTGCCGGCGAGCGTTTTACCCGGGTGCAGGTGGCGACCTGTGCGCTGCTGCTGGAGGTGGCCCAAAGCGACGGGCAATACCAGGCGGTCGAGGCGCGGATCGTGCACGACCTGCTGGGCGGGATGTTCAATCTCCCGGCCGACGCCATAGCCGAACTGGTCGACTTCGCCCGCCATCACCAGCGCAGCAGCACCGACCTGTTCCAGTTCGCCCGCGAGATCAACGCCCACTTCTCCACGGAGGAAAAGCTCGCGATCATGGAGGGAATCTGGCGGCTGATCTACGCCGACGGCACCCTCGACAAGTTCGAGGACTCCATCGCCCGCCAACTCGCTACCTTGCTGCGTCTTTCACACCGGGAGGCGATTGCCTGCAAGGTGCGGGTATTGGGGGAAACGCGTAAAGGCAGCGATGAGCGATGAGTGCTGAGGGATGAGTATAAACTGATCGAAAAAGCGGCCAGTCCTTGGCGCGCAATGGCAGGCTCTCAGAAGAACCATTTGACGAAGAAGCCACCGCTGTCTCCCTGGTTGCCAAACTCGCTGCGGATTTCGGGCGGGTACGGCGCGGCCCTCTGGCGGGGGGAGGTGCCCTGCGGGTGGGTCCAGAACAGCTCGAGGCTGAGGTTGTCGGCGAGGTTGACGGCCAGGGTGGGGCGGAGCAGCCAGGAATCGTCGGCCAGGTTCCAGATCAGCAGGCCGTTGAGGGTGACCAGCGGGTGCAGATCAACGCTCGGTGCGGCCAGCAGGTAGTCCCGGCCGAGCAGAGAAGTCAACCCCTCCTGGATCGGGGCGGAGCGCGCGGCTAGAGGGTAGTCGGCCGGGTCACCGGCACCGGCGCCGTTGTGCAGGTACTGGGCGATCACGGTCAGGCCGTTGTCAAAGCGGTACCAGCTTTCGACGGCGGCGATCAGCATCTGCTCGTGCAGGTCACCGCCGGGCTCGTCGACCCGTTCCCCCTTGTAAACGGCGGCTTCCCCCTTGAGCCCCAGGGAGCCGAGGCTGCCGGCCATCCCGAGGCCGAGCATCGGCCGTTCGCGCAACAGGCCAACCATGGCGAGGAGATCGAGACCGGCGTAATTGTCGGCCCAGGTGGCGAGGTAGCTGTCGTGCCGGGAGACGTCGCCGAGGACGGCGACCGCGCCGAGCTGGCCGTCGAGGCCGTAGTGAGTGGTGACGCGCAGGGCATCGACCCCCGGGCGCACGTCGGTGTCGAGCGCTTCCGGCGGGAAGGGGGCGATGATGTCGAGGGGGGAGGCGATGACGATGCGCCCGAAGCCGATCGCCTGGCGGCCGACGGCCATGTCGAGGCGTCCGGTGGTGCGGGTCAGGGCGAGCCGGTCGATCTGCAGGCGGCTGGCCCAGCTGTCGCCGTGCTGCCAGGTATGGTCGAGATCGAAGCGGCGGTTGACGCCGTCCCTCGGCAGGGGGATGGCTCCGGCCGGATCGGTACCGAGCAGCTGGTGGTCGGCCGCCGCTTCCAGCTGCCACCCGGAAAGACCCTGCCAGGTGGTTTCGAGCCGCAGCCGGGTGCTCGAGAGGCGGTAGGACGGGAAGAGGTCGGCGGGGGCTGCGGTGCCGCCCAAATTCAGGGAACGCAGGGAGCCACCCCACTGCCAGGCGTTCTCCGCCGCGGCGGCCGGCAGGGCGGCCGCGATAAGCAGGGTGGCCAGCAGCATGGCGAGGCGGGGTGGCCTCATCGCTCGTGCAGGGTGTCGGCGACCAGCCCGCCGTCCTCCAGGCGGACGACGCGCCGGGCCCGGCCGATGACCCGGTCGTCGTGGGAACTGAAGAGGAAGGTCACGCCGCGCCGGGCGTTGAGGTCGCGCATCAGGTCGAGCAGCTCCTCGGCGGTGCGTGAATCGAGGTTGGCGGTCGGCTCGTCAGCGAGGACCACGGCGGGGGCGGCGGCCAGCGCCCGGGCGATAGCCACGCGCTGCTGCTGCCCGCCGGAAAGGTCGCTCGGGCGGCGCTCCTCCAGGCCGGTGATCCCCAACTCACTGAAGAGCTCGGTCACGCGGCGGCGGCGCTCCGGGCGCGCCACCCCCTGCAGCATCAAGGTGAATTCGGCGTTTTCGGCGGCGGTCAGCACCGGGATCAGGTTGTAGGACTGGAAGATGAAGCCGACCCGGCGCAGGCGGTAGTCGGCCAGGATGGCTGCAGGAGCGCCGCCAATCTCGAGAGTGCCGACCGTCACCGTGCCGGCGGTCGGCCGGTCGAGGCCGCCCACCAGGTTGAGCACGGTGGTCTTGCCGCTTCCGGACGGGCCGGCGAGCACGGTGAATTCGCCGGGCTCAATGGCCAGGGAAAAATCGCTCAGCGCCGGCACCGCGAGATTGCCGTGGCGGTAAATTTTTGCCACGTTGGCGAGGGTGATCAGGGGCATAAAAGCCTCGAACGAGAAGCGAGAAACGAGAAACGGGAGGCGAGAGGCGAGAAACGAGAAGGGCCAATTCGCGTATCTCGTCTCTCGCTTCAGCGGATTTAATGGTGTCTCATCGCCTCCACCGGCGTGATGCGCCCGGCCTTGATGGCGGGGTAGAGGGCGGCGAGCAGCGTCAATCCTACCACGTACAGGGCGATCCTGGCCATCCACGCGAAATCCCAGGCGGCGCGCAGCACCGGATCGAAGACCACCCCGCCGAACTCCAGCGTCTCGGGGAGGAAATCCTTGAGGTCGATCCCTACCTCGATCAGATACCAGGTGGCCAGGGCGCCGAGCACGCAGCCGGCCACGGCCGCCACCAACCCCAGGAGCAGGGCTTCGAGCAGCACCAGGCGGCGCAGCCGGGCCGGGGAGCTGCCCAGGGCAAGGACCACGCCGAACTCGCGCAGCCGCTCCATGACCGACATCAGCAGGGTGTTGACTACGCCGATCGTCACGATCAGCAGGATGATGACGAAGATGAACTTCTGGCTGGCGTAGTCGAGCTTGATGGCGTTGGCCAGGTTGGGCATGGCCTGTTCCCAAGATACTGCCTGCAGTTCGCGGCGGCCGGCCAGCAGGGTGGTGAGGGCCGCAAGGATGCGCGTTTCATCGGCTGCCCGGTCGAGAACGATCGCCAGTTCGTGGACCTCCCCCGACATCCCGGTCAGCAGGGCGGCGCGCTCGCGCCCGACCATCAGCAGGGAGCCGTCGACGTCGGTGATGCCGGTGGCAACCACGCCGCGCACGCGCAGCAGCTCGCTGTGCAGGGTGCCGTCACGGTGCTGGGCGGTGACCACCAGCTTGCGGCCGACGGCGAGCTTGAGGTCGTCGAGCAGGCGTTTGCCGATGACCGCGTCGCGGCCGTCGAGGTCGCGCAGCATGGCATCCGCCGGCAGCTCCTTGAGGAACGGGTTGACGGCGCGCTCGGCGGCCGGCTCCACGCCGACCAGCAGGATGCCGCGGCTATCATAGCTCGACTGGGCCAGGGCCGGCAGGTAGAGGCGGGGGAGCACCCGGCTCACGCCGGGGATGGCCCGCACCCGCCCCGCCAGGTCGCCCGGCGTGAAGCTCAGGGCCTCCTCGCGGCCGTCCAGGTAGCCATCGCGGTAGACGCCCAGATGCCCGGAGCCGGCGCGCACGCCGTCATCGACCATCTGGGCGTAGACGCCGACCGACAGGTTGTGGAAGGCCTGCACCAACATGATGCTCAGGGCGATGGCCGCCAGAGTGATCAGGGTGCGGCGGCGGTTGCGCCAGAGGCTGCGCCAGGCGTAGGCAAGCGCACTCATGGGCTTTGCCCCTGAGTGCAGTGCTGAGCGATGAGTAAAGGCAGTGCTGAGCGATGAGTGCTGAGCGATGAGTATGAGGCACAGCGATTAGCGATGAGTGCTGAGCGATGAGTAAAATCAACACCAATGCCGCAAGGGGGTTCACTCATCGCTCGTCGCTCAGCACTCAGCACTGGCTTACTCCTCCCGCAGCGCCGCCACCGGGTCGAGGCGGGCGGCGCGGTTGGCGGGGAGGAAGCCGGCCACCAGGGCGACGGCGATCAGCAACACGGCGGGAATCGCGAAATTGGCCGGGTCGAAGACCGCGCGCAGGCGCGGCAGGATGGTGCCGCCGGCGTAGGTGACCGGGGTGATGACGGCGGAGAGATCGATCCCCACCGCCTGCATGTACCAGGTGAGCAACACCCCGCCGAGCAGCCCGAGGGTGCTGCCGAACACGGCCAGGAAGAGGGTCTCCAGCAGCACCAGCCGGCGGATCCCCCACGGGCGCATGCCAGAGGCGAGAAGCAGGCCGAATTCGCGGGTGCGCTCCATGACCGACATGAAGCAGGTGTTGAGGATCCCCAGCCCGGTGGCGAAGTAGAGGATGCCGACCACGATCATGCGGCTGACGTCGAAGGAGGCGATCGCCTCGCGCATCTCGGGGAGGAGGTCGCCCCAGTCGCGGGCCCGGATCGTGTCCGACAGTTCGGTGTTGAGCCGGTCGGCCAGGGCGAAGGCGGCGAGGGGGTCGGCGATGGCCATGGTCACCTCGTGGATGCGGCCGTCGAGGACCAGCAGCTGCTGCAGCCACGGCAGGGGAGTCAGAGCCAGACGGTCGTCGAGGCGGTTGTTGCCGGTGGCGAAGATGCCGCAGACGGTGAGCAGATCGTTGCCGATGGAGCCGTCGGCCGCCTGGGTGACGACCACCACCGTGCTGCCGACCGTGGCGCCGAGCTTGCGGGCGAGGGTGCTGCCGAGCACCACCGTGCCGGTCTCCTCCGGGCGCAGGTAGCGGCCGGCCGTCAGCTGCCGGTGCAGGGAGGTCACCTGCGGTTCGCGCACCGGGTCGATGCCGAGGATCTCGACCGGCTGGCTGCTGGCGGCCACCGACAGGAGGCCGAAGGCGCGCAGGCGCGGGGTGTGGCCAAGCAGGCCCGGCGCATTGGCGAGGGCCGGCAGGTCGGCGGTGCTTTGCGGCAGGTGGGCGTGGAGGCCGCGATGGTCGTGATAGGCCGGGGTGGCGACGACCAGGTGGCCGTGGTACTGGCGGGTGGTGGTGGCGAGCATGTCGTCGATCATCCCCGAAAAGACGCCGAGGGCGAGGATCAGCAGGGCCGCCGAGACAAACATGGCCGAGAGGGTCAGCAGGGTGCGGCGGCGGTTGCGCCAGAGGTTGCGAAAGGCCAGGGAGGTCAGCACGTTTTACGGTTTCTGCAGCGAGCGCAGGTTGAAGAAGCCCTGGTCGATGGGGACGCCGAAAGCCAGCTCGCGGTAGTGCAGCACGGTCTGCTCACCGGGCTTGTCCAGAGGGGTGACGGTCAGCTTCAGCGGCACGGTGCGGTCGCCGAGCTTGCGCACGTCATCGAAGCGGATCTCGCGCACCCGCCGCTGCTCCTCATCAAAGTAGTCGATCTGCTCGGGGACGCGCGGCTCCTTGCGCAGGCGGTAGACGATCTTCCCCCAGACCACGGCGGCCTCGGGGCGCGGCAGGCACTCGATCAGCCAGTGATTGGGCCCCTCCTCGAGGAGGCGGAAGCTGTAGTCCTGGTCGACGTGGCTGGCCTTGACCAGGTCGTCGTTGGTGATGTGGCTCCCCATCCAGCTGCCGCCCATCATCGACGGCGGCACCTTGATGGTGCGGTCGACCTTGGGCAGGTAGTTCCACACCTCGCGGTCGCGTTTGAGGGTCGCCACGCCGCGCTCCTTGGCCGGCTCGAGAATCCGCACCAGGAAGAAGTCACGCCCCAGGGACCAGTCCTCCATCTCCAGGGTGCGCTCCCAGTTGGCGGTGCGCACCTGCATGGTGGTCAGGGCATGGGAGGAGGCGCCGTGGTACTGTTGCTCGACGTCGCGGACCAGGGCGGCCAGGTCGAGGGCAAAAGCTGCATGGGGAAGCAGCAGTGCCAACAGCAAAATCCCGGGGAACAGTTGCGACACAAGCATCCGCTTCGGCATAGGCATCCCTCGAGAGCAGCGTCTTGTGGGAAATGATATCATATCTTGACATGTTTCCCCTTGCGCGGGAAAGGTTTAGTGATTACTATGCGGACCCATTCCAACCTGTCAAGGAGTCCGACAATGCAGAAAAAGTCCCTGATCATCCAATGCGCGCTCATGGTCCTGTTCACGCTGGCCTTGCTCTGGACCGTGCCGGCGACGGCCGACCATCACATGAAGGCCGGCGATGCCGTCAAGAACGTCTACATCTGCGGCTGCGGTCCGGCCTGCGGCTGCAACATGATGGCCGAGAAGCCCGGCGCGTGCCCCTGCGGCAAGCCGATGATCGAGAAGCAGGTCGTCAAGGAAGACGCCGACAAGGTCTACGTCTGCGCCTGCGGGGACGGGTGCAAATGCGCCCCGGATCAGGCCGACCCGACCAAGTGCAGTTGCGGCAAGGAACTGAGAGCCTACCCGAAGGCCGGCAAGACGGGCTGCGCCCACGGCATGGGGGCGGGTGGCTGTGACTCGCCCTGTTGTGCCAAGCAGCCGGAAAAGGCTAAGTAAACAGCTTTTGGCAAGCTGCCCAAAGGCCGCTCCATTCGGAGCGGCCTTTTTTCGTCAAACAGTCCCAACCTAAGTGGTGCCTGACGGAGATTCCGCCAAGCTGGCGAATGTCCGAAGCGCAGCAAGTTTTCGTCAGCGCAAGGAAGCTTCGTCGGGCACCACTCGCAAGCCTTCTCCATCAGGAAAGCGGCCTGCGGCACAGCCCTCCGGGCCGGACAGAAACTTGCTGCGCTTCGAACATCTGTCCGTTTCCTCCGGGCTGCACCGCAGGCCGCCTGAGCGGGAACTTGACCGCAGGAGGTCCGCGCATTACATTGCCTCTCCGTTCGAGGAGGTATACCGATGTCGACTCCCCCCAGGAAATCGCTGACGACAAAAGAGTTTTCCGCTCTTGCCCGGCCTGCGCAGCTTGATATCCTCCGCCTTGCCAGTGCCCGCAAGAAGCTGGACCTGTTGCTCGACGCCGCCGCTGGCGAGGAACTGCTGGCACTGCTCCCTCCCCAGGATCTCTTCCTGATGGCCCGTGAACTCGGGGCGGATCAGATCCCCGAACTGCTGAACATGGCGACCCCGGAGCAGTGGACCGCCTTTTTCGATTTCGACTGCTGGGATGGCGACCGCTTCGATGCCCGCAAGGCGCGCGCCTGGCTGGCGGTGCTGCTGGACGGGGAGGCGTCGAGGGTCGCCGCCATCCTCCAGCAGATGGACTTCGAACTCCTGGTCCTGCTGTTGTTCCGCGAGGTGCACATTCACTCCGGTCCGGAGGAGATGGGGGATGAAGCCCACCTTGCCGAGAACCGGCGGCGCGAATGCGGCTATGTGCTCGATTATGGCGACGATGAGGGGGCCAAGCTGTTCGGCGCCATCATCGAGATCCTCTTCTGCCATGCCCCCGGGTTTTGCCGCTACCTGCTCGAAGCGGTCCGCTCCGAGGGGGAGAGTCTGCTCGAGGAAAGCGTCCTGCAGCTGCGGGTCGGCAGGCTCCTCGACCAAGGCTTCCCGGAGCCGGAAACCGCCCCCGAGGTGTACGCCTGGCTCGACCCGGAAACGTTCGTGGCCGGCGCGGAGCGCAAGCTTCCCTTCGGCGGCAGCGGGACCGGCGCCGCGCCGGGGGCGGTCCTGCAGCTGGCGCGCCCGGGCGGGGTGCTGGCCGCGGTCCTGGCGGACGGCATCGATGCCGAGACCTCCTGGGAGCTGGCCTGCCTGGTCAACAAGGTGCTGGTGGCGGAACGGGTCGATCTCGGCGAGCTCGACCAGATCAGGGAAGCGACGGAACGGGTCTTCGTCACCCTCAACCTGGCCCTCGAACACCTGGTCGGCAGTGACGGCGAGCGTGCCGGGCACTGCCTGCGCGGAACTTACGCCGAGCAGCTGTTCCGCCTTGGCTTCAGCCTGACCCTGCGCCTGCAGCGGCGGGCCCGGGCGCTGCAGGGCTCGGTGATCGGCCCCTATCTGGACCGGGTGTACCGGTCCATGCTCACCCCGTTGCTGCAGCGGCGCCCGCAGTTCCCCGAGGTGGTGGTGCGCCCGGAACGGGGCGGGATGCAGCCGTTCGCCAGTCTGCGCGAGGTGCGCCTGGTCGAGGAGTGGCTCGACCGGCTGGAGGTGCAGCGCCGGCTGTTCGCGGAGCACTTCCCTTTCCCGCTGCCGGCGCCGAACGCCTGGGAACTGGCCGATTGTCACCCCGAGAGCGGCAGCGAACTGGTGCTCTCCACGATCTTCCTCACGGCGCTGGCCAACCGGCTGCTGGAACGGCCCTTCGCCCCGCAGCCGCTGGCGCCGGCGGAGTTGGCCGGGTTGCATGCGCAGGTCAGCCGTGGCGGAAAAGTCGACCCGGAGTTGCGGGCCCTGACGCTGGCCTGGTTGGAGTCCCTGGAGGCCGGGGCCGGCAGCTTCGGAGATTTCTGTTTCGACCTGTGGGAGGAGGAGTTCTGCGCGGTCGATACGGCTGCTCTCGACCCCCGCTACGTAGGGGGACTGATCGTCAGGCGGGAAGCGGCGGAATAGCTTCTTTCGTCGTAGCGAACCACCGTTCCTCCACGGCCAACCCTTCCCCGCTGCGGATGCGGTAGAGGAACAGGCACACGGTGCGCCCGGTTGTGTTCGGCAGTCTCCGGAAGGCCGCGGCAAAGTGCTGCAATTTGATCCCCTGGCCGTGCAGGGCGGCGGTCGCGTGGCGGACCTCTTCGCGTGCCCAGCTCGTCTCGGCGGGGAACATTGCCGTATCGAACAGAGCCGGCGCCCGCTCCGGGACGATCCGTTCGCACCTGGCCAGGTCGAAGGCCAGCGCATCACGCAGCTGTTCTGCCGGCGCACCGGTCCATTGCCGGCCAACCGCTTCGGCCAGACGCAGGAACAGCCCTTCGCGCCCCAAGGGGTAGCGCAGCCAGGCGTGGGCGGCGAGATCTATGGCCAGCCGCTCCAGACCATGGGCCAACGAACTGCCGACTGTCGCAAGGACGGCCAGGAAGGTCGGAAAGCAGCCGGCGTTGTAGGTCAGGTCAAGCAGTCGGCTGATGGTGCGCAGCCGCTCCAGTTCCGCGAAGCTCAGCTCCGGGGTGGCGAGCACGGTATAGGGTGGGTTGGGATCGAAACGCAGGCCGAGTTCCAGAGCCTGGTCGCGCAAGGGCGTTCCCGGCAGGAGCTTGACCGGTTCGACCTGCAGGTGATCGGGGGCCAACGTCGCCACGCGGTCCATGGAGGCGAGGAAGTCGGCGTACCCCTCGCCGGGGAGGCCGGCGACCAGGTCGAGGTGCAGACGAATGCGGCCCGCCGTCTTGAGTCGGTGCACGGTCGCCTCCAGCCGTTCCAGCGCCAGTGGCCGGTCGACGGCGCGCAGGGCGGTTTCCAGGGTCGACTGCACGCCGATCTCGAATTGGAAGATGCCGGGGGGGGCGGTGTCGAGCAGGGCGAGGGTCTCGTCGTCGAGCAGATGGGCGGCGATCTCGAAGTGGAAGCGGCTGCTGCGGTTGTGCGCCAGGATGAAACGGAAGATTTCGCGGGCCCGCGCCGGGTCGGCGTTGAAGGTGCGGTCGACCAGCTTGACCTGCGGCACCTCGCGCTCCATCAGCCACTGCAGGTCGGCAAAGACCCGTGGCCGGGAGAAGGTGCGGAGCTGGTTGTCGCGGGCGCTCAGGCAGAAGGCACAGCGGAACGGGCAGCCGCGGCTGGTTTCAAGGTAGACCAGCCCCCGGTCGAGGGCGACCAGATTGGCCTGGAAGGGGGAGGGGATGGCGTCGAGCTCACGCAGTGGCGGGCCTTCCGGACCCTCCGTCGCAACCTGGCCGCGGCGCCGGGCGAGGCGCGGGATGGTGGCGGGTTCCTCTCCAACAGCCCAGGCGGAGAGCAGGGCTTTGAGCGGCAGTTCCCCCTCGCCGCGCACCAGGGCGGTCAGGCCGGGGTGGCGGGCGAACAGTTCCGGGTCATCGAAGGAGACTTCGGGACCGCCGACCACCAGACGGATGCCTGGGCAGGCAGCCGCCAGGGCGTCGATGAGGTCGAAGGTTTCACGGCGGTTCCAGAGGTAGACGGAGAAGGCCACCACGTCCGGCTGTTCGGCGAGCAGGGCGGCGAGGATCGCTTCGCGCGGCTCGTGGACAGTGAATTCGCGGATCACCAGCTCGCCGCACGCCGTGCCGCAGAACGCGGCCAGGGAGGGGAGGGCGAGGGAGGCGTGGATGTACTTGCTGTGCAGGGTGGCGAGGATCGTGCGCATCTGCAAAGGATAGCGAAGCGGCGAGGGAGTGCAAAGGAAATTGTCGGAGTATTGCCGGCAGAAACCGGCCCCGCGTTGCCGGGCGCAACGGACAGCAATTAACGGGGCGGTCTTTGAAAACGCAGTTCATAGCGCGTGCAGACTGCTGAATGTCCCGTGTTCGCAAGATGCTGTCGCCGGCAGGACGTCGCGGGGCCCCAGTGGATGGCCCCGCTAGCGGTGGGGCCGGCTGGACCGGTGTGCCGGTGGAACTGACGGGCGAAGCTGCCGACCGGTCGAGCTGCCATGCCCGCCGCAGGCGAAGGGCGTTCGCTGCTCTTGCCGGAAAGAGTCAGGCGCCGTGCGGCGTCGAGACCCCCGCTTTAGACGCAGCCGAATGCGAATACAAATGGGAAATTGTCCGATTCGCGAGTTTGTGTTAGCGTTCGAAAAATGAAAAAAACTTTTCTGGCCGTCGTCGCCGACGACAAAGGCGAGGTCTTCGAGCACCCCGAACTGCTGCTGGCCGGGATGAGCGGCAGCACTGTGGTGCGGCCGCGGACAGAGGAGCTGATCCCGCTCCCCGCGGGAAGCCGGCTCTTCACCATTCCCGGCGCGCCGCCGGTCGGCTTCGACCCGCACAACGGCAAGGCGACCACCGTCGATCGCCTGCCGAAGCGCTGGGGGGGCGGGCGCATTCAGGCGGTTTCGACCTTCCTCACCCCCGGCTTCACCCGCACCCTGCTGCCCGCCGCCGACTATGCCCGCCAGTGCGGCACATTGCCGCTTTGGTCGTACACCGCCGTCGGTTGGTGCGTCGAGGAGGCAGCGTTTTTACGCCGCCGCGGTGCAGGTCGACCGCAACCTGCAGTGGCGCCCCGAGCATTTCGACGACCGTGAGCTCGACCCGCTGGTCAGAACGCGCCTCGCCGCCTCCCCCGACAACCGGCTGCTTGAGCAGCTGGCGCGCTGTGCCATCGACTACCACTGCTTTGCCGCCAAGAACCTGTTCCTGCGTCGCTGGGAGGCGCCGCTGCCGGTGTCGCCGGCGTGCAACGCGCGCTGCGTGGGGTGCATCTCCCTGCAGGAGTCGGACTGCTGTCCGGCCAGCCAGGAGCGGTTGACCTTCGTGCCGACGGTCGCGGAACTGTGCGAGGTGGCGGTGCCGCACCTGGTCGAGGCCGAGAACGCCATCGTCTCTTTCGGGCAGGGGTGCGAGGGGGATCCAATCCTGCAGGCCGACACGGTCGGTGCGGCGGTCAGGGTGATGCGCCAGGCCACGGCGCGGGGGACGATCAACTTCAACAGCAACGCCAGCCTTCCCGATGCCGTCGACGCCTTGGCCGGGGCTGGTATCGACTCGATCCGGGTCTCGCTCAACTCGGTGCTGGCGAACCGCTACGATGCCTACTACCGCCAGCACGGCTACACCTTTGCCGATGTGGTCGAATCACTGCGGCGGGCAAAGCGCCAGGGGCTGTTCACCATGGTCAACTACCTGGTCTTCCCCGGGGTGAACGACCGGCGCGAGGAGGTCGACGCCTTCAAGGCGCTAATCGATGAGATCGGCATCGACCTGGTGCAGATGCGCAACCTGAGCCTCGATCCGACCCTCTATCTCGGCACCCTTGGCGTTACGGGGCGCGGCATCGGCATGGTGGCGCTGCTCAGGGAGCTGAAGGCGACGTTCCCCAAACTGCAGTATGGATATTTCAACCGGACCAGGGAGAACTTCTTCCCGGCTGGGTACGAAACGGAGTGGCCGATCCGCTGAAAGATGTTCGTTCCAGCTCTGCTTGCGGGTGCTGATGCCCAATCACGTTCATCTGCTGATGGAACCCGGCGAAGGATGCCCGCTCTCCCGGACCATGCAGGGGCTGCAACTGGCTTACACCTTCCAGGCACACAAAAGATACCGGCGCGTCGGCCACCTCTGGCAGGACCGCTTCAAAGCTTCATTGTCGAACAGGATGCCTATCATCTGTAATCTGGTCGTTACATCGAGCGTAACCCGCTCCGCTGCGGCATGGTCAACAATCCAGCGGATTATCCCTGGAGCAGCTACGGAGCATATGCGGCAGGTGGACATGTCGCCATTACTGATATTCACGAAATTTATGCGACGCTGGGCAACGATCCGGAACAGCGCAGGGCGGCCTATCGGGAGTATGTCTGTAGCGGCCGCCCCAAGGAGGATGAAGAGTTTCGAGCGCGGACGGGAGGGGGATGCATTGGTCGTGATGGCTTTGCGGAAGCGATCCATCTGTAGGCAATCGAGCAACGCCAACCAAAACGAGGTCGACCGAAATTGGCGGCTATCTTGCCGTAATAGAAGGGGAATTCAATAACCGTCCTCTCTGTGCCCGGCTTGAAGACAGCGTGGCGCGGTATCTGCTGGCGGACTACTTCCAGAGGCCCTCGTCAACCGTTGCGAATGCCGCGGTCGCCTTGGAGAATTCGTCGGCGTCCGCCGCATTCCAGGTGCCGGCCAGCCGGTCGAGGTCATGATGAGTGGTGGTGCGCGGGGGCTTCTCCAGCCCGAGGGATTGCTTCAGCAGGCGCAGGGTCAGAGAGTTCACGCTGGTCCCTTCGCGGTGGGCCTTGTCCTTGAGCGCGGTCGCGGTTTTCTCGTCAAGTCCTCGCAGGGTCATGGTGGCCATGGATTGACTCCTTCGTTGTCAGAGGGGGACCAGCAGCAGGCCGTCGATCTGGGAGAAATGCTCGTCCTGGGTGGCCAGGGCAAGTCCGTGCCGCATGGCGCTGGCCGCCAGCCACAGGTCGTTGGTCGGAATCGGCCGACCTTTCTGACGGAGCGTGCGATACACCCCGGCATAGAACTCGGCGGTCGTTTCGTCCACGGAGAGAATGTTCACCCGTGGCGCATCCAGAAACAGTTCAAGTTCGTCCCGGTTTTCCTTCTCCCGAGTGCCACAGCGGAACCCGGCCAGCAGTTCACCGAGAACGATGGTGCTGATGCCGATGTATTCAGCCCGACGCAGCAGGTCCACGGCCCTTTGCTGGTTGCGCTTGAAGGCGACATAGATGTTGGTGTCGACCAGGATCCCCGTCATTTCCATGGCTCCGACCCTCCCCGAATGATGGCAATATATAAAGTCATAATGACATCATTATATGCATTTGCCTGTCATGTCAACGAGGGTAGGGTCGCATCCGCAGTTTGAAAATATCTTTGTCCCCATTTGGGGGATGTATCTTCAACGAAAACAGAAGGCTAGTTTGCGACCCCGCTGACCCCCATGGATTACTTTCCCTATTTCGAGCCGGTGTTCCGGCCGCCATCCGAGGCCGGTTCCCTGATCCTGCAGCCGACCATCGGCTGTTCCCAGAACCACTGCCGCTTTTGCGGCATGTACAAGACCAAGCACTTTCGCGTCCGCCCGGTCGACGAGGTGCTGCGCGACATCGACAGCGTGCCGGCAGCCCACCGCGACCTCGTCCAGCGGGTCTTCCTCGGCGACGGCGACGGGCTGGTCTACCCGCAGGTGGGACTGGTCGCGATCCTCGATCACCTCGCGGCGACCTTCCCGCGGCTGACCCGGGTCGGCGCCTATGCTTCGCCCAACAGCCTGACCACCAAGTCGGTCGAGGAACTGGGTGAGTTGCGCAACCGCAAGCTGCGTATCCTCTATTTCGGGTTGGAGAGCGGCGACGTAGCGACGTTGGAACTGGCGGTCAAGGGATTCACACCGGCAGCGATGCTGTCGCTGTGCCAGAAGGCGCAAGCCGCGGGGATGAAGCTGTCGGTCACCGCCATTCTCGGCCTGGCCGGGCGGGAACGCAGTGCCGAGCACGCCGCCGCCACGGCAGGGTGGATCAACACTCTCTCCCCCGAGTACTTTTCGCTGCTGACCATGTTCCACCGCCACAACGACGACTACTTCCGCCTGATCAAGCCGCTCAGCAATGGCCAGATCATCGAAGAGGCTCTGGCGATCGTGACCTGGCTCAACCCTCGCCACACCATCCTGCGTTCCAACCACGTTTCCAACATCCTGCACCTTGCCGGCAGTTACCCGAAGGACCGCGAGCGGATCATCGCCCAGGCCGAGGCCGCGCTGGCGAAGGCCCGCCGCTACCCCGACTGGTTCGTCCAGGTGCCGGATTATCGCGGAGAATATTGTTAACCGTTGCCCCTGTCTCCGCCATGAACCCCCGAAAATCCCCCAGCAGTTCCTCCCCGCAACGCTCCAGTTCCACCACCCCCTCGCCCAGTGCCGTCGGCCGGCTCAGGCGTGTGGCGATCCGTTCCAGGGCGATCTTGACCGAAGCGCGGTCGCGATAGGAGGTCAGCCAGTCGTGCGCGGCCATGCGCGGGGCGATGCGGGCCAGCCCCTCGGGGAGCAGATCGCGATGGTGGTGCAGCAAGCGGTAGGTATCGGCGGCGAAGGCGGCGAGGGGTTGCGGCTGGAATGTGTCCCAGTGAACGGCAAGGAAGTGGTCGTAAAAGATGTCGACCAGCACCGCGCGGGTATGGCCGAAGCGCGGGTGCAGGCGCCGGCGGCTGGCGCGGCAGTGCGGGCTGGTGGCAGCCAGGCTGTCGATGGTGCGGTGCAGGCGCAGACCGGCGACGATGCCGGGCGGGTAGCGGTCATCGAGCGGCCCTTTGACGAAATCCCCCATCAGCCCCCCCAGCCGCAACTCCGGGTCGGGGCCGGAGAGGTAGAGGTGGACAAGGTAATTCATGGACCGCCGGGGTCAGGTCCGGAGAATCTTATTGTGCAGGATGAGCAGTTCGAAGGCGAGCAGCGCCTTGCCGGTGACCTTCTGCAGGTTGGGTACCGCCTCGGGCATGTTCACCGCCGGATCGTCGACATAGACCAGCCCGACCACGCGGCCGAGCATGGCGAGCGGCAACAGCACGGCCGTGGTCGGCGCCGGCTTGCCGAGCAGGGTCGTCAGGGCCAGGTTGGCGCCGCTTGGTGATACCGGGCCGAGGAAGAAGCTGTTGCTCTCCACCGCGGTCCTGAGCACCGACGGCTCGCTCAACGGCAACTGGAACTGGTCGATGGCCGGAATCGGCTGATGGTTTTTCATCGCGCGCCAGCCGGTCACCTGTCCGGCGACCACCATGAACAGGACCGCCCGCGCGTAACGGGCACCGAGGTATTCGATCAGGGCATCCGCCACATCGTCGCGGTTGCCGGCCGCCACCAGGCGCCTGGCCATATCCTCGAGAGTGACGCCGATCTCCTCGATCTCCTCGATCTCTTCGAGTTCTTCGACCGGCGCCACCTCGACCGGGAGCGTCGCAACCGGCGGTGCCACGCGCGGGAGCGCCGTGATGGTCTCCTTCGCCGTGGCAAAAATATGTTCGGAACCGGGGGCGCCGAGGTAATCCTCCTCGTGAGCTGGTTTGGCACTGTCGGTCCCCTTGACGATCTGGAGCTGGTCGAGTTCATCACGGACACTCTTGGGCGGCGCGATGTAGCGCAGCGGCCGCTTGATGCCGTAGTAACGCTCGAGGGCGTAATACAGGCGCACTTCGAGAGCGAGCACCGGCAGGATGATGTAGCCGGTTCGGAAGGAGATTTCGTCGATGGCCTTGATGTCCCTGGGGTCGGGCATGGCCAGGGTCAGCTTGCGCCCGGCGACCGCCAGGGGGACGACCTTGTGCTTTTCGGCAAGCTCCTGGCTGATCAGGGCGATGACGCTCCCCGGGATGTGTTGCATATCCTCGGGCTGGACACAGGGAAAGCCGAGCAGCTGCTTGAGGGCGCCGGTCAGGGCTTTCTCGCTGAGCAGTCCCATCTCGATCATGATGGTGCCGAGCTTGCCGCCGAAGATCACCTGGGCCTGGAGCGCCTCCTCCAGCTGCGCCCGGGTGATCAGCTTTTCATTGACCAGCAGTTCGCCGAGTCTCAGGGCCATAACGTCCTCTCTACAGTCGTCAGTTGGTTTGCGGGGTGGCCGGCCGTTCAATGTCACCGGCCATCTGGGTGGTGCGGCCCGCCAACTGGGCCAGCACGCTGGCCGTCTGGGCCCTGAATGACGGCAGGTTCGCCTTTGAGATCGGTTCCGCGGCGATGCTGCGCACCTTGTTGGGGTTGATCGGCGCGCCGTTGCGGGTCATCCGGTAGCACAGGTGCGGGCCGGTGGCCAGCCCGGTGCTCCCCACGTAGCCGATCACCTGCCCCTGGGCGACGCGTCCCCCCTGGCGAATTTTGCCGTGCCGGCTCATGTGCAGGTATATGGTCTCGTAGCCGTTGTTGTGACGGATTTTGACATAGTTGCCATTCCCCCCCGAGGTGGCTTTGGCAATCACGACGCCGTCGCCGACGCTGCGGATCGGCGTGCCGGTGGGGGCGGCGTAGTCGATGGCCGGGTGGGCGCGCCAGGTCTGAGCGATCGGGTGGAAGCGGCGCATGGTGAAGCCCGAGGAGATCCGGCTGAACTCGAGCGGCGCCCGCAGAAACTGCTGGCGGCGGCTCTGGCCATCGGGGGCGTACCAGGCTTCCGGCCGACTGCCGTCCCGGAAGCGGATCGCCTGGTAGGTTTGCCCCTGGTTGGTGAACTCGGCGGCCAGCAGGCGGCCGTAGCCGGCCGGTTTACCGTCACGGTAGCGTTTCTCGACCAGGGCCTGGAACGAATCGCCCTCGCGGATATCGAGAATGAAGTCGATGTCGTAGGCGAAGATGTCGGCGATCAGCAGCGCCAGGCTGTCCTCCTCGCCGATGCTGTTGACTGTTTCGAACAGGCTGGAACTGATGACGCCGCGCACCCGCTCGGTTCTGATTTCGAAGGGAATAGCCACTCGCTTGACGCTGTAGCTGCTCCCCTGCCGATCGATGATCAACTGTTCGTCGCGATTGATGTCGTATTCGAAGCGGTCGAACCGGTCGCCGGTGACGCAGACCTGGAAGGGTTGCCCGGCGCAGAGGTCTTTCGGCTTGAAGTGCGGACGCACCTTTTCGACCAGGCCGTAGACATCCTGGGCCGGGAGGAAACGATTGAACAGGGTGGTGAGCGTCTCACCGGGAAGGATCGACCCTTCGACCACCCTCTGGCGAATTTCCGCGACGGCCGGCGGTGGTGGCGGCGGTGGTGGATTCAGCACCCGGTAAAGGTCCGGTCCGGTCAGCAGCAGGATGCCAACGGCAATCGCTGCTGCGCCGAGCCACAGCTTGCGCCGGGAGCGGGGCGGTGGGTCGGGGACGATCTGCTGAGGGTGCTGAAAGTCGAAATCCACGCGGAAGCGTCCTGTCGGCAATAATCGTCCGGGCTCTTTGCGGCCATCGGCAAGATTTCCATCCTAGCAGGGCGTCCGCCGGATTGTCCAGACGATTGACCGCCTGCGCCGCGTCGTTTCCCTTGCCAGAAGGGCCGCGATGGGCTACTAAGATAATTGTGTGGAACGGTGGCAAAAACTCCTGTCACGGAGGGATGCAGATGATCAACCGGCAACGTCTGTCCGATGAATTCGCCCGCCTGGCTGCGATTACCAGTCCGCCGCTGCGCGAGGGGGCCGTCGCCCGCTATCTCGCCGAGCGCCTGGCAGCGCTCGGCGCCGAGATCCTCTTCGACCGGGCCGACCAGGCCACCGGCGGGGAGATCGGCAACCTGATCGCGTTCTTCCCTGCCGCCGGCAAGGACGGCGACCCGCTGCTGCTGTCGGTGCACATGGACACCGTCGAACCCGGCGGGGAGGTGGTGCCGGTGCTCATCGACGGCGTCTTCACCAGCGCTTCGGGGACCATTCTCGGCGCCGACGACAAGGCCGGGATCGCCGAACTGATCGAGGCGCTCGAGGTGATGCGCGAGCAGGCGATCCCGCGCGGGCCGCTGGAGGTGGTGGCGACCATCGCCGAGGAGATCGGCCTGGTCGGCGCCAAGCACCTCGACTTCAGCCTGCTGCGCGCCCGCCATGGTTTCGCCCTCGACACCACCGGCATGGGTCACATGGTGCTGCGGGCGCCGGCGGCCAACCGCATCCGGGTTGAAATCCTTGGGCGCGAAGCCCACGCCGGGGTGGCTCCCGAACAGGGTCTCTCGGCGATCCAGACCGCCGCCTTGGCACTGGCGGAGATGCGGCTGGGGCGGATCGATCATGAAACCACTGCCAACTTCGGCAAAATCGAAGGGGGGGTGGCGTGCAACATCATGCCGGGCCGGGTCTTCCTCGAAGGGGAGGCGCGCAGCCACGATCCCGGCAAGCTGGCGGCCCAGACCGCGCACATGGTCGCCTGCTTCGAGCGGGCCGCCGAAAAGATGGCCTGCGTCATCGGCGGCGAAATGGTCAAGCCGCACCTGCAGATCGACATTCAGCCCGACTACCCGCGCATGGCGGTGGCCGAAGACGCGCCGGTGGTGCGCCTGGCACGGGACGCGGCGCGGGCCGCCGGCCAGGAACTGACGGTCAAGCTCGGCGGCGGCGGGTCGGACGCCAACATCTTCAATGCCCACGGCATCGCCACGATCATCCTCGCCACCGGCATGCGCGACGTCCACTCCCCCAAGGAGAGCGTGGCGGTGGACGATATGGTGACGGTGGCGGAGCTGCTGGTGGAAATTATCAGAAGAGGCTAGAAACGAGAAACGAGAGGCGAGAAAATGCCTTGCATGAATGTTTATTCGCGATTCTCGCTTCTCGCCTCGCGGCTCAAGGTTTCGGTCTATTAATGAAATTTTCCCCCAACATCGAACCTGTCCCCTTCCCGCCGATCAGTGCGGTGAAAGAGTGGATCGCCGGCCGAAGCTTTCCACCGGAACGGCCGCTGGTCGATCTCTGCCAGGCGATTCCCGACTACGCCCCGGCCCCGACACTGATCGATCATCTCCGGCCCTTGCTCGACGACCCGCAAACCGCGCGCTACTCCCCGGACGAGGGGCTCTTCGAGGTGCGCGCCGCAGTCGCGGCCTGGCTCGGCCGCCGCTACGGCCGCGGCCCCGGCGCCGACGAAGTGTGCCTGACCATCGGCGCCAGCCAGGCGTTCTGGCTGGCCCTGCTGACGCTGTGCCGCGCCGGCGACGAGGTGATCGTGCAACTGCCGGCGTATTTCGACCACCCGATGGCCCTTGGCGTGCTGGGGATCACCCCGGTCTATGCACCCTTCGACGAAGGGCGCGGCGGCCTCCCCGACCCGGCGGTGATCGAGGCCCTGATCACCCCGCGCACCCGCGCCCTGCTGCTGGTCACGCCGAGCAACCCGACCGGGGCGGTCATCCCGCCCGCCATCATCGCCGAGCTGTTCGCCCTGGCCCGCCGCCGCGACATCGTGCTGCTCCTCGACGAAACCTACAACGCCTTCCTCCCCCCCGGGGCGCCGCATCTTCTCTTTGCCGAGCCGGGGTGGCAGGAGCACTTCATCCAGATCGCCTCCTTCGGCAAGACCTTCGCCCTGACCGGTTATCGCGCCGGGGCGCTGATCGCCGGTCCAGCCGTCATCCATCAGGCGCTGAAGGTCCAGGACACCATGGCGGTCTGTCAGCCGCGGCTGACCCAGCATGCCATCGCCTTCGGTTGCGCACACCTCGACCCCTGGGTGATGGCCAATGCCGCCATGATGCAGCGTCGTCACGATCGTTTCGTGGCGCTGTTCGACGCTCCCGGCAATCCGTTCCGCCGGGTTGCCAGCGGCGCCTTCTTCGCCTGGGTGCGCCATCCGTGGCCGGAGCTCTCCGGCTGGGCGGCGGCACGCCGCCTGGCCATGGACGCGGACCTGATCTGCCTCCCCGGCGAAGCCTTCGGGCCAGGGATGGAGCCCTATCTGCGGCTGGCCTTCGGCAACCTGCCGGATCCCCGGATTCCGGTTGCCGTCGAGCGCTTCCGGCGATTCCTCCGCTGATTTCATCCCCTCCCGGGAGGTTTGCCCGCCGACCGGAAAAATCACGCTGGTGGTGTGTTTTTGCCCTGTTGGCAGGGGCTGACTCTGCTATAGTGGGCGATAATCAACGGTGACCGGGAAGGAGTGCCACCCCTTGGAAACAGGCACCCTGATTGCTTTGGCAACCTCGCTGGCCGTAGGGCTGGCGGCGGGTTTCTGCATGCACCGTTCGGATTTCTGTCTGGCCGGGGCGTTTCGCGACCTGTTCCTGTTCCGTGATTTCCGGCGGCTGCGCGCCCTGGTGCTGCTGGTAACGGCCAGCGCCGTGCTGTTCGAACTCGCCCGCGCCGCGGGCCTGCTCCCTTACTATCCGTTCCCCTGGTTCGCTCCGCCGGCTGCAGTCAACCTGATCGGCGGCTGCCTGTTCGGCATCGGCATGGTGCTCGCCGGCGGGTGCGTGGTCGGTGTCCTCTACAAGCTGGGCGGCGGCAGCCTGCCCGCCGGTCTCGCTATCCTCGGCCTGCTGGCCGGCAGCGCGCTCTATGCCGAAATCCACCCGTTCTGGAGCCAGCTGGCGCAGGCCAGCGCCTGGCACGACCGGGCGGTCACGCTCCCCCAGTTGACCGGCCTGGCGCCGGGGTGGTGGGTGGTGGGATTGGCGCTGCCGGGGGGATGGTGCTGTTGGCAGTGGCGGCGGCAGGGGCTGTGGCGTGACGCGTCCCAGGCCGAAGGCAGCCTGCCGTCGTGGGTGACGGCCCTGGTGCTGGCCGGCCTCGGCCTGCTGTCGGTGTTGGGCACCGGCATGCCGATGGGGGTGACCACTTCATACGCCAAGGCGGCGGCGTTTCTCGAAGGGCTGGTCGCTCCCGGTCATGTCGCCCGGGTTGCCTACTTTGTCGCCCAGCCGATTTGCTACACGCTGCCTCATGGCGGGCCACAGCTGACCGGTGGCGGCGGGCCGGTCCTCGATGTGGTGGCCTTGATCCAGCTCCCGCTGATCGCCGGGGTGGTCCTCGGCGCGGCGATTTCGGCGGTGAGCCTTGGCGAATTCCACCCCCGCTGGCGACTCTCCTGGCGCCAGGCCGGCATGGTGTTCGCCGGCGGCGTGGTCATGGCGCTGGGGTCGCGCATGACCCCCGGCTGCAACGTCTGGCACCTGCTCGGCGGCCTGCCGCTGCTGACCATGCAGAGCCTGCTGTTCCTCGCCGGGATAATCCCCGGTGCCTGGCTGGGGGGACGACTGCTGCTGCGTTTGAACGCAAATTGATGCGGAGGCTGAGAAGATGAAGCCCGAAACCATTGAACTCGACATCCGCGGCCAGGTCTGCCCCTCCTGCCTCCTCTTCACCCTGCGCGAAATCAACCGGCATCATGCCGCAATGCTCGCCGGGCGGGCCTGCCTGGTGGTCCTCCTCGACAGCCGCGATGCCACCGGCACCATCCCGGAAGCCGTGAAGAACATGGGACTGTCCGCCAAAGTCGACAAGCTTGCAGGTCATTACAGGGTTGTCATCGAACGCCCGGAGGGACAGCCGTGACCCGTCGCGCCGTACCCGCCGACAGCGCCGAACTCGAGCAACTGCGTGCAGAAAACCAGCGGCTGCAGGAGCTCAACCATAAGGCTTTTGATTATATCCGTGCCAAGGTCAACGACCTGCTCGATGTCGTCGGCACGCGCACCCTGCGCCCGGAAGAGCTCGATGAACAGAGCCTGCTGACCTTCGATCCGATCGGCATTGTCGCCGACACCTTCCGGCACGTGCTGGAAAACCTGCGCGACACCAACCGCCAGCTGCAGGTAGCGCACAATGAGATCCGGGCGATCTTCGACACGGTCGGGTCGGCCCTGCTGGTCGTCGACCCGCAGCGGCGGGTTGTGTCGTTCAACCAGCAGGCGTCCCGGCTGCTCCTCGACCAGAACGGGGATGTGACCGGTCAGTGCTGCAACCTGATTCTCTGCGGAGAAGAGCCGGCCCCGGAGCAGTGCGTGTTCCTGCAGGCCATGCAGAGCCGCCGGGAGGCCAGTATCCAGGGGAGGCGGCTGCGCGACCGGTTTTTCGACGTCATCGCCGGACCGATCTTCGACAACGATGGCCAGATCACCCACGTCGTCATGGCCTATCATGATGTGACCGAAGCCCGCCGGTTGGAGCAGATGAAGAGCGAATTCGTGTCGACGGCTGCGCACGAATTGCGCACCCCCCTGGCGACGATCATCGGTTATGCCGACCTGATACTCAGCAACCCGGAGCAGACCCGGGACAAGCTGCACGAGTATTTGACGTTGATCATGGGTCGTGCCGAACATCTTGCGCACATCGTCAACGACCTGCTCGATGTCAGCCGGATCGAGTCCGGCGCCGGGCTGAAGCTGATTTTCGAGCCCTGCCGGCTTGATCTGCTCTGCCGGGAGGCAGCCTTGCTCCAGGAGGAGATCTGCGGTCAGCATCTGATCGAACTCGACTGCCCGGAAGAGGGGAGCGTCATCGAGGGGGATCGCTTCGCCCTCATGCAGGTGATCGAGAATCTGCTCAGCAATGCCATCAAGTATTCGCCGCAGGGCGGTACGATCCGGGTTTGCCTGGTCCCCGGGCAGGACTGCTGCGAGCTGACCGTCGCCGATCGGGGGATCGGCATGACGGCGAAGCAGGTCGAACATATTTTCGACAAGTTCTACCGGGCCAATATCTCCAATGCGGCGATCCCCGGCACCGGCCTGGGGATGACCATCGTCAAATACCTGGTCGAAGCCCATCGCGGCCAGATTGCCATCGACAGTGCACCGGGGATCGGCACCACGATGCGCATCCGCTTTCCCCGCAAACAACCGGTGATCTGACTCGTCCCCTTGGGTTCGCGGCGGCGCTGTGGCACAATGCCCGCCATGTCACGGGTGCCCTCCTCACTTCCGGTCGAAACCATCCTCCCCGAGCTGTCCGCGGCGCTGGCGGCGCACGGCAGCGCCGTGCTGGTCGCCCCCCCCGGCTCGGGCAAGACCACCCGCGTGCCGCTGGCCCTGCTCGATGCCCCCTGGCTGGACGGCCAGGGGATCGTGCTGCTCGAGCCGCGCCGGCTGGCGGCGACCAACGCCGCCCGCTACATGGCCGGCCTCCTTGGCGAAGCGGCCGGCGGCACGGTCGGCTACACCATCCGCTTTGAACGTTGCGGTTCGAAACAGACCCGGCTGGAGGTGGTCACCGAGGGGATCCTCACCCGCCGCCTGCAGGCCGACCCGGAACTGGCCGGCGTCGGCCTGGTGATCCTTGACGAATTCCACGAGCGCAGCCTCAATGCCGACCTGGCCCTGGCCCTGTGCCGCGACGCCCAGCGCGGGCTGCGCCCGGAACTGCGCCTGCTGGTGATGTCCGCGACCCTGGCGGCCGAACCGGTCGCCGCCCTGCTCGGCGGAGCGCCGGTGATCCGCTGCAGCGGGCGAAGTTATCCGGTGACAGTCGACTATCTGCCGCGCGATCCGGAGGGACAGCTGGTCGATACGGTCAGGGCCGGGGTGCATCGCGCCCTGCGCGAAACCCCCGGCGACCTGCTGGTCTTTCTCCCCGGCGCCGGCGAAATCGCCCGCTGTGCCCGGGAGCTCGGCAGCCCGGACGGGATCGATATCCGCCCGCTCTACGGAGACCTCCCTTTTGGCGACCAGGAGCGGGCCCTGCTGCCGGGGGCACGGCGGCGCGTGGTGCTCGCCACCAACATCGCCGAGACCAGCCTGACCATCGAGGGGGTCGGCACGGTGGTCGACAGCGGCTTCGAGCGCCGCCCGCGCTTCGATGCGGTCGCCGGCACCACCCGGCTGGAGTTGGCGCGCATTTCAAAAGCCAGCGCCGAGCAGCGCGCCGGTCGCGCCGGTCGCCTGGGTCCCGGCGTCTGCTACCGACTGTGGAGCGAGGGGACCCACGGCGCCCTGCTCCCGGCTTCGCCGCCGGAGATCCGCCAGGCTGATCTCGCGCCGCTGGCCCTGGATCTGGCGCGCTGGGGGGTGGCCGATGCCAATGACCTGGCGTGGCTCGACCCGCCGCCGGCCGGCGCTCTGCATGGCGCCCGCGAACTGCTGCATCTGCTCGGCGTGCTCGACCGCCAGCGCCTGACTGCTCTCGGTGGCGAGGTTGCCGGATTGCCGCTGCATCCCCGGCTGGGTGTCCTGCTGCTGGCCGCGCGTGACCACGGCCAGCTTCCCCTCGGCTGTGACCTGGTTGCCCTGCTTGGCGAACGCGACCTGTGCGCCGCCGATTGGCGGCCGTTGCATCCTTCGCCCAGCGATGTGCGCGAGCGGTTGGAGATGTTGCGCCGCGGTCGCGGCGAACCGGGGCGGCTGGCGGCCGTGCGCCGCGCGGCCGCCTTCTGGCGGAAGCGATTCGAAGCTGGGGCGGACACGGATTTGCCGGAAGCCGCCACCGTCAACCGCCTGCTGGCCGTGGCCTTCCCCGACCGCATCGGGGTGCGCCGTGACCCCGGCGGCGAGCGCTATCTGCTGGCCAACGGCCGCGGCGCCCGGCTCGGTGCGCGCAGCGCCGTGCCGCGCCCGGAATTCCTGGTGGCGGCCGAATTGCGCGGTACGCCGGGAGGCGAGGCGGAGATCGTGCTGGCCGGGAGCCTTGCGCGGGCCGATCTGGAGGAGCGATTTGCCGGACAACTCGGCTGGCGGCGGGAGGTGGCCTGGGACGAGGCGGCAGGGCGGGTGACCGGCCGCGAGGTGCGGGCCATCGGCGCCGTGGTCGTGCAGGAACGGCCGGCGGCGGTGACGCGCCGAAGAGGCGCTGCCGCTGCTGCTGGCCCTGCTGCGCCGCGAGGGGCTGGCCGCCCTGGCGTGGCCGGCGGAGGCCGCTGCAGTAGCGGGCGCGGTTGGCCTTTCTGCACCGGGCGCTGCCCTGCCGAGGGGTGGCCTGATGTCAGCGACGCAGCCCTGCTGGCAACCCTCGATGAGTGGCTGGCGCCCTGGCTGGGGGCAGTGCGCAGTCGCAGCGACCTGGCTCGCCTGGACCTCCTGGCGATCCTGCAGGGCTGGCTCGGCGGCAGGGGGCGGGAACTGGAGCGCCTGGCGCCGGAGCGGCTGGACGGTGCCGAGCGGGTCGCGCATGCGCCTCGACTATGCCGCCGGCGAGATCCCGGTGCTGGCGGCCAAGCTGCAGGAGCTGTTCGGTCTGGCCGACACGCCGCGCATCGCCGGCGGCCGGGTGGCGGTGCTGATCCACCTGCTCTCGCCGGCCGGCCGGCCGCTGGCGGTGACCCGGGACCTGCGCAGCTTCTGGAATACGGTCTATCCGGAGGTGAAAAAGGAGATGAAAGGGCGCTACCCGAAACACCCCTGGCCGGACGACCCGTGGAGCGCCCCGGCGACGCGGCGGACCAAGCCGCGCTAGTTTATCGTAGGGGCGCAATTCATTGCGCCCTGGCGCGAACTGACGTGTGCCCGGGCGCGATGAAATCACGCCCCTACGGGCTTGAACCGTTTTCATGGGAAAAGATCACCGACAAGAGCCGATGCTCGCCGGTTATCTGCCGATACAGCAGCAATTTCTGGCATGGATCTTTCCCCTGTGTAATTTGGCCGGTTGAATGTAGGGGCAAGGCATGCCTTGCCCAGGGCGACGCATGCGTCGCCCCTACACAGATCGAAGCAACGATGAAGTCGGGAATAGCGCAATGCGTTTGAAAATAACCTTGGGCCTTCTGCTCGCCATCATCACCTTGTCTGTATATTGGCAGGTCGGCAGGCACGATTTCATTACCCTGGACGACCGCAATTACGTCGTCATCAATCCTCATGTCACCACCTACGCCAATAACGTTTCAATTTTGGCGAGGACCTCGTCGAGAATCGCCTGATCGACTGTCCCTGCCTTTTTCGCCTTGCGGGCGCGCCAATCAAGGCTCTTTATCTGGTCCGCCAAGGCAACGCCAAGCTTACCTCCGACTTTTGTTGACACCTCAAAAGGGTACCCTTTGATAGTGGTTGTCAGGGGGCAGCAGAGCATTAAACTGGTGAGCTTGTTGTACTTTTGGGGCGACAGCACCAACGCTAGCCGGTGGCCGGCCTGCTCATGTCCTGCCTGCGGATCAAACTGTAACCACACCACATCTCCCCGGCTCGGAACGTAGTTCATTTACCAGACCTCCTTGCCGACCGGGCCACCGAAATCAGTCTCCCCATGAAGATTGGTTGGTTTCACCCCATCCAGCAGTTCATCAAGGTCATATTTCCCCTTTTCTCGCACCGGCTTTATCATGATCGTGTGGTCGCGAACAGTGATTTCCACTGGTAAATCAAGACGAACGTCGGCCTCATCAGTCAAGGCTTTCGGGAGCCGAAGAGCCAGACTGTTTCCCCACTTCTGAACTTTTGCAAACATAGGCGCCTCCTTGGCTGGAAGATAGCTCTATCGTAGTAATGTATCTACAATGTGTCAACAATATTTTGCTTCTACACCGGGAAAGGCTGAGAAATCGCCTCCTCACCCGCCCTTCGGGCACCCTCTCCCCCGGGGAGAGGGAAACAGCGGAAGATCAGTTCTAATCAGGAAAACTCTTAACCCATGGCGCCCTGGTCTCCCGACAGAGACGGTGGGTGCCGATTGTTCCCGCCTAACGTCCAGAGTCCGATGCGGGTATGGCTCGTGTAAACGTTACTTCCCTCGATTCATGACGGTTTTTTCTTCTCCTGCCAAGCCACGAACTCCGCCGGCCGGATGCGGTAACGGGCAAAGTTCCCCGCATGCAAGCTGTCCAATTCGGCTCGTGCCAAGTCAAGAAAGCGTTGCCGGTCAGCCTCGGGAAGCTGATCTGCCGCCCATGTCTCAACGAAAGGAACTGCGTCAACAAGCCCCTGCCGAACCACTGTCGCAACCACCTCCATCAAAGCGCTGCGGTAGCGCAGCCGGAACGGGTCCGGCTCCCCCAACTCCTCTCGTTGTGCCATATAGCGCTTGACCGAGCGCTCGTACCCCCACACGTAGATGTCGCGCAGAAGTTCGACCTTGTTGAACTCGTATACCCCGAGCAGACCCTCGACGTAGAGTTGTTTGGGTACGTCGATAAACGACAACGGACAAAGGTTGCCTTTGATCAACGGGAGGTTTGCGCACAGCCGTGCCACCCGCTTGTTGACATCCTCGAAAGCTTGCAGGTAAGAGAGATGCGTCAGGGCAAAGAACGACTGCTCAAAGGGATCGTCGATGGCGGCGGCAATGGCGAGGCAACGCTGGAAATACTCCTCCAGTAACTGCGGGGTGGCCAGCGGCGTGTAGACCGTTCCGCCGATCCCCACGGGAATCTGGCGAATACGGCCACACGTGGCGGGATTGGCGAGAAGGTTGTCGGAGAGAATGGCGTGCAGGTTGAGAACAGTATAGCTGTTGAAGCCGACATCGTCGACCGCCTCGACCATAAACTCGATGGCCTGTTTGTGGTTGAGGATCATCTGGGTTTCGAGGGCGTCCTTCCCTTCGGCAACCTGACCGAATGCGATCAGCCGCTCGGTTTCGAGGAGCGAATAAGTATTTCCCTCCAGATGACTCGACGCCCACGACAGATCGATCAACAAACGACCCAGTACCTGTCTAGCAAAGGTGCCGGCCGGGAGCGTTCCCTGATGTGCCCGGCCGATGAGATGGAGGTGTTCGCGAACGGTGCGGTCAAGATAGGGCCCAGACTGCGGATAGGAGAGGAGAAAATCACGGCGATAACCGACCGGCTCGCGGCTCTGGATCGGCTGATTCACGGCGCGCCGAATCAAGCTGCCATCAGTCGATAGGGGAATCGGCGCTTCAGCGCCCGCAGCCTCGGTAGACACCGCCACGAGGGGACGATAGATCCTCCCCTTGAGCACCCCGCTGGCACCGATGCGCCCGCTCTCGATCAACAGGTTCAATCGCCGCAGCAACGACCGACGGTTGATAACAAGCCCCTCCGCCGCCAAAGCCGCTTCGAGTTTGGCAATCCCGACGCCATCGGGAAACGCAACCACCTGGCGTTCTATCTGGTTAATTTCCTGCTCGGCAACCGTCTTCGGCATGGCCCACCTTATATGTCGTAGATATGTTTTTTACGACACAATGCGCCTTATTTGGCGTAAAAGCAACTTTATGCGACAAATAACCCATTCTACTTGGCACAAATCCTCCTTTGTCTAACTGTGCACAAAATTCACTAACAGAGCCAAATATTTCAGGTAGTCATTCGGAATCGCTTTTTTCCCTCGTACTGAAGCGCTTGAGTATCAGCCCCAACACAAAAGTAAGACCATCTCCCAGTGTCGTCGTAATCCTCAAACTCACACCGAGGCCTACGACTACCCCTTCACCAAGGACCGGCGAGAGGACGAGTAGCATGTGAGCTCGACCGTCTCGACTATGCCGCCGGCGAGATCCCGGTGCTGGCGGCCAAACTGCAGGAACTGTTCGGCCTGGCCGAGACCCCGCGCATCGCCGGCCGGCCGGCCGCTGGCGGTGACCCGGGACCTGCGCAGCTTCTGGGATACGGTCTATCCGGAGGTGAAAAAGGAGATGAAAGGGCGCTACCCGAAACACCCCTGGCCGGACGACCCGTGGAGCGCCCCGGCGACGCGGCGGGCAAAGCCGCGCTGAAGATCGATAAAGGCGCCTTCGGTCTTATCTGGTTGCCAAGGTTCCGTCTTTGGGAGATTGCGCGGCTGTTGTTCCGTCGCCAGACTTGTTCGAAAAATAAACTCCATAGCCCACGAATAACGAGGGTGAATCGGGGACAACATTATCCATCTTGGTGTATGTCGTATTCAATAGCGGATAGGGATAAATGACGTCTGCATTCGCGCTCTTGTATTTTAAATTCAAAAATTTTGCATGTTGGCTGATGCAGCTTGTCCCGTCGTAATCGACCTCGAACTCACACCGGACACGAGTTGCCTCCTCAGCGGATTTCCCAGCGATTGCGATCTTTGCTGCGCCTATGGTTTTATTCACGGTTTGCCAGTCGGTCAGCGCCTTGCCATCCTGATCGAGCAGCCTCGCCCGCAGCGTTCCATGCTGCTGGATCGCCCCTGAAGACGACATGAGTCGGTTTGGTGCCGGCCGGCACCTCGATCGGTGGCGTTTGGGCCGTGCGCACCCCGGCGACATAGCCGGTTCGCGCCGTCCAGTAAGGGTACGCCAGCCCTTTGTAGGCATCGGGATGGGCGGCTTCCTGTGCCGTCCTGTCGTAAGGCGCGGTATAACCCATGTGGAGCCTGGTCGAAAAGCGGGACGCGGGCCACCACCATTCCTTGTCAGCCGTGGCATATGGCATGTAAAAGGCCAGGTTGTGGAGGGTGTGGTCGGGATCGTCGATGTTGACCCCCAGCGCCCCATCGTATTTCGCGGGAACCACATAATGCCCGTACCCGGAATGTCCGTAACCAGGGGTCCATTCGGCGTAGTAATCGGGACAGGCCGACTCGAGTCTGACGTTGTGAAGGTTGATCGCGGAGGACGTATCGATCAGGTCCTCGAACAGGAACTGCGGTGTGATCCCGAACCCGTAATGATGGTTAGCGGGGTAGCGTTTCGGTTCATCTGGCGAAGTGCCCTGTGTCGGAGAAAGGGTGTAGATCAGGGTCCTGTCGTGATATATCCTTACGATTTTTTCGGCAGCGGCATACTCGAACCTGATGGTGGCCGGTACGCCCGGCGCCCGCTGCCATTCGGGACCGGTTCCGCGCGGCCACCACTGCGTCGTCGGATCAGAGCCAGGCATGAGATAGTTGTATTGCGTGCAGTACGGCACAAGATCGTAAAGGCCTGGGTCGGTGATGGTGAACCCGGCGGGGACATTCGGATTGGTCGTCGGGTAAGGGCTGTGGGCATCCCGTGCCGAGATGGAGACCAGGGCCTGAGTCCCGGATGCCGCGCCGAACGTCACGTACTTGGGTTTCGCGTTGTTGTCGTCGGCAAACGAGAAGGTGAACTCGACAGCCCAATCGTAGTCCGGGGCCAGCACCTTCTTGCCGTGAAAGACCCCGCCGGAAAGCGCTGCGGAGGTTGGCCTGTGAGCCACCTGGAAACCGCCTCCGGCCAGACCGGAAATCTCGTTGGTCAGCATGCTGATGGTCGGTTGCCGCTCGAACCAGTCGCTGAACTCCTCTCCAGTGGTTGTCAACTCGATGTCGAGATGTGGCGGGGTTGCCGTCAACTTGCGCGTGGTTCGCACCATTTCCGTGCAAGTTGCCATGGGCGCGTAGACCGGGCCATCAGCATTGTAGCGTACTGCCAGCAGGTAAATGTCGCGGTCAGGAGGCAGATCGGCAATGGTCAGGGTCGTTGCTGCCGTTCCCGTGACGGTCTGCGACCAGGTCCCATCCGTCAGGTAGTTGGCAGCTGTCAGCGGTTTTTTTGACCAGTAAATGCGATCTTCCGTATCTGCTGGCCGTGTTCCGGGGGCGAAGCGCACGGCGACGGAATGGTTGAATTGCTGGTAATCGGCCTGGAAGGCCTTGCCGCCGCCAGACCAGAAATCATCCCACGCAAAGAATTTCATGGCCGGACTCGCCTCGGCGGGATGCTCCATGGGCACGATGACGGCTCGTATTCCCTCGGGGGAGGCGTCAGGCGCAGCGAGGCAGCCTGGCAGTAGAGCCAGGGCCAACAAGGCAATCCCTTTGATTTTCAGGCAACGCAGCATAATTCGGGCCCTGCATGGAAGACACTTGGAACTTGACGAGGGGCGCGGGTGAATCTCAGTTCGTGCGCCGCTTCCGCAACGTCTCCGCAAGGATGATGCCGGACAACAGCAGAACGGCGATGCCGCTGAGCATCGCTCCGACCCGCACCTCGACCGGATCATAACGCATCTCCAGCAGGTGGCGTCCGGCCGGCCATCGCACTGCGCGCAGCAAGCCGTCGGCAAGCTGGATCTCCACCGGCTGGCCATCGATCGTGGCTTTCCATCCTTCCCAGAAAGCGTCGGCGACGACCAGCAACCCTTCCCCGGGCGTTTCGGCCAGGATTTTGACGGTTGCCGGAGAGCGCTCGATAGAGTGCACCACCCCGCGGGAAAGGGCTGCGGGAGGCGGGCCGAGCAACACCACCGCATCGTCTCCTGCGTAGGCCAGCCGGGCAACGGCACTTCTGGCCTCGGGCTCGCCGGCTACCGTGACGACGTGTTCTGCAAAGCTTGCCCATGGCCGGTGGGGTACCGCAATCACCGTAAGTTGCCAGCGCGGATCGACGCTGAGCAATCGTCCTCCCTGGGTGGCTGCTTGTACGATGTGCTCTCTGGAAGGGGGGATGGTTGGCGGCAACACCACATGGGTCAGGGAAAGCAGGCGGCGGTAGGCGATGAACTTGGCTTCGTCGAGGGCGGTCAGCTCGATCATCAGATCGTTCAGTCGCTGGGGGATAAGCCCGGTGTACGTGGAAAAGTTGTCGACTCGCGACGGGATGGCATAAGGTGGCATCCCGGTTCGGGATTCGATGGCTTGCACGCCATCGAGACCATCCAGATCCCTGCATTCTTCCGTCGGGCAGTCGACCACGTTTATCGGTGTCATGATCCGTGGCACCGGCTCGGTCTTGTGAAGTTCCCCCAGCGGCTGTCGTGCCCGGGATTGCGGATCTCCGGCGTGGAGCGCCGCCACGGAGCCGCAGAGTCCGGTTGCCAGCACTGTTGCCAGCAACAGTTTTGTCATGCCGCACAAGGCGGGCGGCGGCTGTTGCTCCCGAAGCCTTGCGCTGCAGCCGATGGCCGCCAGTCCCAGAGCCGCCAGCAGGAACCCCACTGCGAAGCGTTCTCCCAGAAGTGCCCAGACCTCGGCGGGAAGGGTGCCCGTCGGGGGGCGGTCCTGGCCAGCCCTGCCGAAAGAGCGGCGAGGAGTATCGCCCCCGCGGCTGCAATCAGGAAGGGACGCGGCTTGGAGCGCACCCTGGAAACGAACGCTTCCAGGCCGAGGGCTGCCAGCAGGGCGATGCAGAGCGTGAAAGGCCCGATCAGTTTCTCGGCGAACCGGAACTGTCCCCAGACCGGAACCCAGCCGAGTGCGCTGTCGGCGCCGGCAAGGTGACCCAGAGAAAGCCAGAGAGAAAAACCGGCCGCCCCTCCCAGCAGCCGGGCGGTGCGCCCCGCCTTCAGTCCCGCGAAGGCCATGGCCAGAACCGGCAGGCCGATGAAAACGCTCGGTACGAAAGGTAGCGAAAACCGGTTGCCGCCGCCGAGCGCTTTGAAAACGGGAGCCGCGGTCGGGCCGATTTGTCCATTCATGAACCCTGGGACAAAGAGCTCTGCCAGTCGCGCGGGAAGAAAGGCCCACTGGGCGCGATCCTGCAGCGACAGCCCTTCGCTGCGGGTCGAATGCTTGAGAAACTCCCAGGCGGGCACCAGTTGAATGCCTGCCAGCGCGGTGCCCGTCGCCACGGCCGCCGCTGCTTTGGCCAGACCTCGCCAGCCGCAGGCTTCCCAGGCAAGCAACGTCCCGAGCAGGGCCGAGACCATAGTCCATTGCGGGTCTCCGGCAAAGTGCAGCACGGCCGTGCCAATCGCCCCGGGTACGATGCGCGCCGCGCCGCCGGTGGCTGCATATCGAAGCCCCGCAACAGCCCAGGGAGCGCTGCCGGCACCGGCGAGAAACGTAATGTTCGAGCTCATGCTCAACAGATAACCGGAAAGACCATAGCCAAGCCCGGCGACCACGGCGCCGCTCCGGGAGGCTCCCAGGGTCCGCGCCAGCGCGCCGGCACCGACCGCGCCCGTTGCCACATGGAGCACGATCAGCAGATCCGTGCCGTCCCGGGTGAAAGCGGCGGCAAACAATGACCAGGGATGCAGAACCCCGTGCATGACCTGGGCGAACAGTGGTATCCCCAAGGCTTCATAAGGGTTCCACAGAGGCAGTTGAAAGTTGCGCAGTGCCTCGACGACGAGGCTGCGCATGGGCGCGAGCAGACGCGACGTATCTCGCCAGGCGAGCGTATGCCCCGTGGCCAGAACCATCAGCAGGGGGGCGATGGCGCCGGCGAGGACGACCGCAATCCAGGGTATTTCCCGCTTCAGCAGGGCGAGGAGGGGGTTCACCGAAGCTATCGGATCACTTTTTGACATGACATGACCTGCCGACCGCCGCGGGGGCGCATTAAATAACGCTCCGGCAATGCAGTGGCTTTGTGTTCTGGCGATGTGCAGACCATGGTGCGGTTGCGATGGTTACTGTTAGCAAATGCCAACGGGCCCTGTAAACAACAATATGCCGGGGAAAGTTGCAAAGGCTGCTGCGGGAGCCATCACTGCAATCGATGGACTGGATGCAGGGGGTGAAAAGGGAGAGCGTTTATCTGCCCGCTGAATTAATTCCTACAACCGCTCGAACCGCGTTCCGACCTTCTCCAGCTCCTCCCGCGCACTCTCCAGCAACGCCTCGCCCGCCAGCACCCCCACGGCACTGCCATCGTAGCCGTCGAGCAGGTAGCGCTGCGCCGCATCGGTCAGCGCCTTGCGGGTGGCGGCGAGCAGGCCGTCGCGCAACCCCTGGCGCATCGGCACGGTGAGCCCCTGCTGCCGGCAGAGGAATTCGCGGTGGCCGCGGCCGCCCGGCGACAGGGGGCGGTCGAGTTCGCCGAAGGCGGCGAGGACCGCCTCGCGCAGCATCTCGTCGCTGAACTCGCCGCGGCAGGCCCACTCCACCGCCTGGCGGTAGACGTCGAGGGTGCGCAGCAGGTGCGGGTCGCGGTAGGAGAGGAGCGAGAGCAGGCCGCCGTCGGCGTTGTAGCCGGCCATGCCGCCGTAGGCCCCGCCCTTTTCGCGGATCTCGCGGTGCAGGAAGTTGGCGCGCAGCAGCTTGGCCAGCAGCAGCAGCGGCGCGGCGTCGGCATGCCCGTAGGGGACGGTGCGGAACACCCGGGCCACGTAGGCGAGCGGCACGTTGACGTTCCAGGCGATGGCCGTGGCCGGCGCGGCCGCGCGTTCGGGGAGGGCGGCGACGGTGCCGGCGCCGGCCGGCAGGGCGGCGAGCAGCCCGGCCAGCGGCCCGGCCATGCTGGCGTGCGCGCTGCCTTGCGCGGTGACGGCGGCGGCCACCCGGTCGGCCGTCAGCAGGCCGGCGGCAATGGCCCGGAACTGCCCCCCCAGTTCGGCCAACCCGCGATCGTCGAGGGCGGCCGCGCCCTGGATCAGGCGGACCTGGCTCATCCCGGACCATTCCTCGCGCCGGCGGGCGGCCGGCGTCAGGGCGGCGGCGGCGGCGCGGGCGGCGTAGGAGTGCCCGGAGCCGGGGATCGAGTTCTCCAGGGTGACCCGCACCTGGCCGATGACCGTGCGCAGGCGCTCGAGATCAGTGAAGTCCGGGGCGGTCAGCAGGTCGGCCAGCAGCGCGGTCAGTGCCCCCTGGCGGGGGTCGAGGGCCTTGGCCCGCAGGTCGATCACCGCCCGCACCCGGTCGAGATCCGCCGGGTCCTCGAGCAGGTTGGTGCCGAGGCGGATGCCGCCGGTCACTGCGGTGATGCGCCGGGCGATGGCCAGGTAGTCCTGGCCGGCCGCGCCGATCTGCGGCAGCAGGGCACAGAAGAGCGGCAGCCAGGGACGCAGTTCTTCCGGCACGGCGGCGATGTCGAACTGCAGGGAGAGGTAGGTGATGCCGTTGGTCGGCTGGTCGAACCAGAGGGCCCCGTCGCCGCCGGCCGGCGGGGGCGCCGGATCGATGTGTGCTTCGGCCGGATCGATGTCGGCCAGCTGCAGGGTTGGCAGGCAACTGGTATCGTCGGGGGCCTCCTGGCTCTGCTGCAGCGCCGCGGCCTCGTCCACCAGCCGCTGGCGGGCGGTCTCGTTCAGCTGGCTGGCCGCGCTGTCGATCCGGGCCGCCAGCTCTGCCTCCTCGCGCCCGGCGTGCTCCGGGTCGGGGCGCAGCAGCAGGGTGACCCGGTGCGGGTTGCCGAGCAGGTGGCGACGGATCAGCCCCGGGAAGAAGCCGGGATCCGCCGCTGCCCGGCGCAGGGCCGCAAGGTTCCGGTCGAGCTGCAGGGGGGGAGCGGGTCGTCGGCGTGCAGCCAGGGGCCGAGGAAGCGCATCAGCAGGCTCAGCCCGTAGGGGTACTGGTCGCCGGTCACCTCGCGGCTGGAAAACTCGTACTGGTGCAGGGCCGCTTCGACCCGCTCCGCCGGGAACCCCTCGCCGGCCACCCGCTCCAGGGTGGTCAGCACCAGTTGCTCGACCGCCTCGACCTGCTCCGGCTCCGTCCCCTGCAGGCCGACGGCGAAGACCGTGTCGCGGTAATCGTCGTGGTAGCCGGTGCCGGGGGTCAGGTTCTGGCCGAGCCGGCTGTCGAGCAGCGCCTGGTAAAGCGGGGCGGCGGGGTCGCCGAGCAGCAGCCCGGCCAGGATGCCGAGGGCGGCCCGCTCGAAGGTGTCCTCGATCGGGCAGGTCAGCCAGGCAAGCTGCACCATGCTGCGCCCGGCCGGGTCGTCCTGGGCGCTCAACGGGAAGGTCGCCTCGTCCCGGCGCGGCGCGGCAAAGCGCACCTCAGCGGGGATGGCGCTGGCGATCTGCCGCGGCTCGAAACGGCGCAGGGCAAGTTCATCGATCCGCTGCAGATGGTCGGCCAACGGCAGGTCGCCGTAGGTGAAAAACCAGCTGTTGCCGGGGTGGTAGTAGTCGGCGTGGAAGGCGCGCAGCTGCTCCCAGGTCAGGTCGGGGATCTCCCGGGGTTCCCCGCCGGAGTTGTGGCCGTAGCAGGTGGTCGGGAACAGCGCCCGGTTCAGGCATCGGCCGAGCAGCGAACTGGGATCGGCCATTGCCCCCTTCATCTCGTTGAAGACCACCCCCTTGAGCTGCAGCGGCGTGGCCGGGTCGGCCGGATCGGCGAATTCCAGGCGATGCCCCTCCTGGCGGAAATCCTGCGCGCGCAGCAACGGGAAGAACACCGCGTCGAGGTAGATCCCCATCAGGTTGTAGAAATCCTTGCGGTTCATGCTCGCCACCGGGTAGCAGGTCCAGTCGGAGGCGGTCATGGCGTTCATGAAGGTGTTGAGGCTGCGCTTGAGCATGGCGAAGAACGGGTCGCGCACCGGGTAGCGCTGCGAGCCGCACAGCACCGTGTGCTCGAGGATGTGCGCCACGCCGGTGGAATCGGCGGGGGGGGTGCGGAAGGCCACGGCGAAGACGTTGTTGGGGTCGGCGCAGCCCAGGTGGCACAGCCGCGCGCCGGTCCGCTCATGGCGGGCGCGGACCAGGGTGGCGTTCAGTTCGGGGAGCGGAGTGCGGTCGGTGATGCAGAAGCCGTGCAGGGTGGTCGCCCGCGGCAGGCAGGTCGATCATTGTGGCTCCCTTTTGGTTTTCGTCGTACGATTGTAGCGCACTGCGCCGGGATGTACATGCGCCCCGACGAAAATCCGCATAACTGAGGGTCGTCGCGATATTTTACGGTTTGGTTTTTGAATGTTTCCTTGGTCCCTTCACCGGTTTTCTGCTAGATTGACCGACATTTTGCCGATCCCCTCCGAATGCTGCTCTGAAACAACCCTGGGCGCGATGAATCGCGCCCCTACGCAAGACTGCCACCATGATCTACGCCCCCGACATCCACCACCGCCGCACGATCCGCCTGCAGGGCTACGATTATTCCCGGTCAGGCGCCTACTTCCTGACCCTTTGCACACACAGCCGGGAATGCCTGTTCGGGGACATTGTCGATGGGGAAATGCGGTTGAACCGCGTCGGGCAGGTGGTGGTGGATGCCTGGCAGGGACTGGCCTCGCAATACCCAAATGTGATCATTGACGAATGGGTGTTAATGCCAAACCATTTTCATGGCATATTGATTTTGGATTCCGTAGGGGCGCAATTCATTGCGCCCGGTGTTGATGCCACCCCGTTCGCTACCCAGGGCGCGATGAATCGCGCCCCTACCATCGGCAATTTGGTCCGTGTTTTCAAGGCACGTTGCACCCATGCTGTCAACAGACTGCGCGGCACCCCCGGCACCCCCGTTTGGCAACGCAATTTCTACGAACGAGTTCTCCGCGACGATGGCGAATTGGCGCGGGCTCGGGAATACATCGTCAATAATCCCGGCAAATGGGACCTGGACCGCGACAATCCGGCAAACCTGGGCGCGATTCATTGCGCCCGAACTTGATGACGCTGAAACAACCTTGGGCGCGATGAATCGCGCCCCTACATTTAACCTTGGATATTCATGATGATTGACAACGCAAAAATGGTTTGGAAACTCGTAGGGGCGCAATTCATTGCGCCCGAATTTGGCGACGCTGAACAACCTTGGGCGCGATGAATCGCGCCCCTACACCGAACCTGGGATGTTCTCGATGATTAACAACGCAAAACCGGTTTGGAATTTCGTAGGGGCGCAATTCATTGCGCCCATGCAACTCACGATTCTTTCTCCTTCTCGTTCTCATAACCCATGCCACCCCCGCATCCGCCGCCCCGCCGCAGTACACCATCACCCAGCTGTATTCCGCGGCCAAGGGGGCGCCGGAGATGAAGGGGGCCAGGAGCTTCAGCGACAACGCCCTGATTGTCACCCCGTCTTACCGGGTCACCAAGGAGATGTTCGACCAGTACTATTTTCACCCCGAGCACGGTCCGCAGATCAAGGCGCTGCTCGAGAAGGACACCTTCGTCAGCTGGTGGCAGGTCGACAGCTTCGTGCGGCGCAATTACGGGCGGATCCACCACGTGTCGCTCTACGAGGAAGGCTTCATCCTGGTGCAGCTGGAGAATCCGCAGAAGGCCCTGATCCTCCCGGTCAGCCTGGTCACCGTCCGCAAGAGCGAACAGCTCGTCCGCGCCCACCTCAAACTACAGTAGGGGCGGTTCACGAACCGCCCGCCCTCCGCATCTCTGAGCCGCAAATCGTAATCCGGAAAACGCCATTCCGGAGGCGTAGGGGCGCAATTCATTGCGCCCGTTTCGAGGCTGCTTCCCTCTGGGCGCGATCAATCGCGCCCCTACATGCCTCCTTGACAACCCCGCCGTTCATCCGCCATTATACTCAAATAAAATAATATTGAGTATAAATTGGAGGCACCAGATGCAGCGAATTGGCGGGGAGACCCTGGTGTTGTGCGCGGACCTGCGCGAGCACTGGACTTTCGAAGCCATGCGCGGGGTTGCTTCCCTCCCCGGCGATTTTGTCGCCAAGACGGTCTGGCGGCCGGAACTATCACTACTTTCAGTGCCACCCTGAGCCGGCGGTCGCAACCGGCAGATTTATCTTGGCAGGCAGACTCCCGGACAGCGAAGAGGTCGTCGCCTGATCGAGGAGCGGCAGTCCGGGGCCGGGAACGTGCAGTCGACGAGCTGATGCTGCAGCGCCTGGCCGCCCAAGTGATGGCCGGCGGGGTCCAGAGACCGATCCTGCCGGACATGGCCCGGATTATCCGTCGCTTGCCGACAGCGGGGTGTTCCGGGTTGGCGGGGTGCTGGTCGGTACGGTGGCGTTCCATCGTGATTGGCCTGCAACTCGGCGTCGAGTGGGAGCAGGCGTTGCGAACCGACGCAGCGACATCGACCTGCCGCCGGACGGCCAACCTCAAACCGACTGGCGGTCGCCACCGACCTGAGGCGGACGTCCCCGCGGTCCTTGACGTCTGCAGATGGGATTTTTCCCGGTCCCGAGGCTGTCACCACGGAGTCCGTCGACCTCCTCATGCCATCCGCGGCCGCAACGTTCTGCGCATCGATCTGCTGACCCCCTCAGCGAAAAGGGGAGGACCGCGCCGGTCTTCTGCGCCGCCTCAATGCCGCCGCCCAGCCGCTGAAGTATCTCGATTACCTGATTGCCGATCCCGTTCCCGCGGTCATGATGGCGGCGGTGCCCGTGCCTGGTCAACATCCCCAACCCCGCCCGCTACGCCCTGCACAAGCTGATCGTCTCGCAGGAGCGCGACGTATCGGCGGCCGCCAAGAAAGCCAAGGATCTCCACCAGGCCCGCCAGCTCATCGAGCTGCTCAAGGCCGACCGCCCCGGCGACCTGCTGCTCGCCCGCGAAGCCCTGGCCGAAGGCGGCCCGGAGTGGCTCGACAAGCTCGAGGCCGGCTGCCGGGACGCCGCGATCACGCTGTAATTGCCCCGAGCCCCCAGCCCCTCCCCGTGATATGCCGCACCCTGCCCCGGTCATATCGCCAGACCGGCCACCGCAATTTGCCTGAAGGTGGGAGATGGGGGGGAAGCCGCCGCGCGCGGCGGGGTCCGTGAGATAACCGTGAGAAGACGGCTTCGATTCTGTGAAATCCCTTAGAAACTCTGGCCAGCACGCTTTTGCTGAACGATTTCCCCATCCGGAAAGCCAATGCTTTGGCGATTCTCAGGCAGGAGTGAGGATTTGGCACGGGTGTTGCTAGCCAAATAAGGCAAAAGAAGACCGGCACCTCGCCGGCCAGTTTTCACAGCTAAACGAAAACCAATGGCAAAGGAGGTGAAGGATCCCGACAAAAGGCTCTGAACGAACAGGTAGACAAATTAGGAAAATTGGCGCAACACTGAGTTCTGATAAGCAACACCAAACCCCAAGATGGAGGAAAGTAAAATGAAGAAGAGTATTGTTCTCGCCGCCGCGCTGGTTGTCATGGCGGCCCCTGCCTTCGCCGCCGGCCTCAACGGCGCAGTGCGTCGACTGCCACACCATGCACAACAGCGAGGCCGGCGCGCCGATGGCCCAGTGACCGATGGCTGGCCCGAGCCAGACCCCGATCCCCGACCTGCTGATCTTGGACTGCATCGCCTGCCACGCTTCCGACGGCGCCGACGAGATCGCCGACATCAACGGCTCGGCGATTCCCCAGGTGTATCACACCGACGCGACCGGCGACCTCGCCGGCGGTAACTTCGCCTACATCGACGGCACCAAAGGCGCCGGCGCCGACGACCGCAAAGGCCACAACGTGGTCGACATCCTCTCCGCCGACGCGACCCTGACCGGTCCTCCGGGCATGGGCCGTGGCGCGACCATGAGCTCGATGCACACCGCCAACGTCGCCGTTCCGACACCACCTTCACCTGCGCCGGCAACGACGGCTGCCACGGCATCCGTAACCGCTTGACCGCGATGAACATCGACGGCAACGGCACCAACACCAAGCTGCAGGGCCTGTCCGCCATGACCGGCGCCCACCACTACAACGTTGACGGCCAGATCGACGGCTACCGGTCGCCGGCGCCGCGCTCGACGTCGCCGACAGCTACCGCTTCCTGATCGGACCTCTACGGTATGGAAGACGCCGACTGGCAGTACACTGTGACCGCCACCGACCACAACGAGTACTACTGGCGTGAACGGTCGACCCGTTCGTAGCCGCCCTGGGCTGCGAGAACTGCCATGAGAACGGCCACGGCTCCACCCTGTCCGCGTTCATGACCAGCCCCGAGCAACAGCATGAGCGGCTTCTGCTCCACCTGCCACGGCACCTTCCACCTGCAGAACGACGCGGCCGGCAACTTCGTCCGTCACCCGACCGACTATGCGCTGCCGAACAAGACCGAGTACGCTGCGTACACCACCTATGACCTGACCGCTCCGGTCGCCCGCACCAGCCTGACCGCGGCGACAGCTCGGTCGTGACCCCGGGTGGCGGCCACGACCTGGTGATGTGCCTCTCCTGCCACGTGGCCCACGGCAGCGACAACGCCGGCATGCTGCGCTTCGACTACGCCGACATGGTCGCCGGCGGCGGCACCAACACCACCGGCTGCTTCGCCTGCCACACCACCAAGGACACCGGCACGCCGTAACACCTTTAATGCATGTGGGTCGATCCTGACCCGTTGATGTCCGGTGCCGGGGGTACCCCCCCGGCACCGGATTTCTTTGTAGGGGGTGGCACTCCAGCAGCGTCCCTCGGGCCAGACCCGGTAGCGTCGTGACAACGGGGGGAGGATCGACCCGTCGGCCGAAGTGGGGAAGGAACTCCTCATCTCGGTTTTTTTTGTTGCCGCAGCGGTTAAACGCGGGCTAATATCAATGACTTGCTGGACGGCGCCGGTCTGCCGTCAAGGCCCTTGCCTCCCCCCCGCGGCTGCCGGAACGGGGTGAGTGGGCGGGTGGTTGCCAGCTGCCAGAACTCAGGTCGCGAGTGTGATGGATCCTTGGAAGCCTGTCATGTCTGCCCTGCGTGCGCGATCCCTGGCCGGCCCGGCCGGCGGCGCCGGCGTCCGGCCGCCGCGCTGTCGATTTGCGCCCTGTTTCTGGCCGGTGCCCTGGGTTGGGCCGCCCCGGCCTGCGCCCTGGGCATCAACGCCTCCTGGGAGTACCAGGCCAGAGGCGGCGACGCCGTGGAGACCCAGAACCGCTGGATACAGCGCTACAACCTCACCACCGGCTTCACCCTCGAGCCGACCGATGCCATCACCGCGGATGTCAATCTCACCTATAACCGCAACCAGACCACGGATCTGGGCTACAACGAGACGATCACGCCGACGGCGGATTTTACCCTGAGCAACGACATCTTCGTGGCCGCCTGGAACGGCACCTACACACAGACCCGCTATCCGTCCGCCGCCACAATCGATACCTACACCTGGGAAGCCTCCCTGAGCAACGGCTGGCAGCGCGAGTACTGGCCGGGGGCGAAGCTGTACTACAACGAGACCGGCAGCAACAGCGACGAACAGGATATCGATTTGTTCGAGATGGTCTACGGGACGGAGGTGACCTGGTCCCTGCCGTGGCTCGACCTGTTCTACGGCTACACCGGCCGGCAGTCCGAGGACCGCTTCAACGACAACCAGGTCGACGAGACCTCGCATTTCGCGCGCCTGGAAACCGGCGGCACCTTCTGGAACAACCGGCTTTCGCTCAAGCTGATCGAAACGTTCAACCACAACAACACCGACTATCAGGTCGGCGGGGGCGAACCGATCGAGGTGGCCGTCTCCGTGGCGACCTTCGGCGTCGCCGACACCTATCCGGGGTCCCCGGCGTTCGTCGACCATCGTTCGACCTGAACACCACGCCGTTTCCGATCACCGGCATCACCGTGCTAGACACCAGCGGTGACAATATCGGCCAGCTGGGTTTCTCCCCGGTCTTTGCCGAGGATGGGCCCAGCAGGTGAACCGGGTCCAGGTGGCGATCGACCTGGATACGGCGAACAATGTCGACCCGGCCAACCTGCAGTGGGCGCTGTATGTCAGCATCGACAACGATGACTGGGAACCGGTGCCCGGCTTTGGTGACGCGGTGGCAACCCTCAGCGACCGGAACCCGCTCGCCCAGTTTTTCGAGATCGACGTCCCCGCTCTCGAAACCGCCGGTCTTCGTTTCCCGGCCAACCGCTACGACTACCTCAAGGTGGTGCTCATCAACCGGGACGACGATCCCGTCCACATCACCAGTCTGGCAGCCGTCCGGCTCATCTCCGCGTCGGAATCGACGGTGAGCACCTTCTACACCACCGATCTCACCCTGTCGTACCAGATCCTGTCTTTCCTGGTGTTCTCCTCCACGCTCAACCTGCTCAACGCGGACGATTACACCAACCTGGCGGTGCATACCGACCTGAACTGGACCCCGTCGCCCTACGCGAGCCTGGTCCTGGGCTATTCGGAGACCCGGCAGGATTACGATGACGCGGAGACCCAGAAGGATCGCAGCTATACGGTCACCGTGCCGCTGCGACCCCTGTCGACCCTCAACGTCACGCTCGGCGCCATTCGCACGGAAAGCTATGAAGGGTCCCGGAAGACCCAGACCAACGACAACTACTCCCTCAATGCCACGGCCATCATCTTCCCTGAGCTCAACGCCAATTTCTTTGTGAATTACTTGACGGGCGAGCTCGAAGAAACCGATGGCACTCAGGAGAACCGCGAGAATCTGTTCTCTCGCCTCTTCCTGAACGCCAGGCTCAACCGCCAGCTGACCGTCGATATCGGGCACGACTACGTGGAGTCGTTCGAGCCCGACGCGAACACCACCCAGGAAACCGCAGTCAATATCAACTATCGGCCCTCCGACCTGCTGTACATGCGCCTGGTCGCCCGGGGAAGCCGTGGACCGGCGACGCTCCCGAGCGGATCGATTTCAAGCTCGATCTGGCCCTGGTGCGCACTCAGGAGCCCGGCTGAATTCATCTATCGCCACTGCATGCCAACACGGATACCAATGACTTCGGTGTTCGGCAGTTGGGATATCAGCCAGATCTTTAGCCTGCAGTCCCAGGCCCGCTATTTCATGCAGGAGGACCAGAATGCCTGGAACGTTAACATCAAGCTGCTGCTGAATATCTGACCGGGACCGGTCGCCGGTAAGTCGTGGCGCGGGCAACTGCGGTCAGGCCGCTGCGGGTGAGCGGCATCCGGTGAAATCGTGGGAAAAAACCGCATTATCACTGGGAATTCACATGCGCGCCGGCTTTTGCGCGGTTGATTTCTGGTATGGCTTATGCTATTAATAAAAAACGTGAATTCGAAAAGACCGCCTGACTTAAGGTGATTTCCACCCGAACCCCAAGAGACTTCCGTGTCAAGACTTGCCCGAATGACCGTTGCCCTGACCCTAGTTGTTCGCTGTTTTCCCTGGTCGCCTGCGCCAAACGGAGCGACCTGGATGCCTTCATGCGCAGGAGGTCGCCCTCGATTACGTCAAGACGGTGGCTGTTCTCCCCCTGGACAATCACTCGCCGGACCCGCATGCCTCGGGGCGCTGCCGCGAGATCGTTGATGACCGAGATGCTGGCCTCCGGTCTGTTCGAGGTGGTCGAAAAGGGGCAGGTGGACAGCGTGCTCCTCGCCGAAGCCATCGACCCGGGGACGCCGCTCGATGCCTCCCTGCTGCGCCGTCTGGGGCAGCGTCTCAAGGTACAGGCCTTCCTGATGGGATCCATAGACAGTTACGGTGAGAGCCGCATCGGCAATTCGGCCTACCCCGATCTCACCATGTCCTTGCGTCTCGTCGACAGCGAAAGCGGTCTGGTGCTCTGGCAGGCCAGCGGGCGGGGGACCGGCTACTCGCTTTGGGGACGGCTTTTCGGCGTCGGTTACAAGGACCCGTTCCGGGTGTACCCTGGAGCTCATCCGGACCCTGTTGGCCACCATGGGGAAGCTGGCGACACCGCGGGCATGAGCCCAGGCAGGGTGCCGGGAACCCGTCCTTTGCCTGGTCGGCCCCGGGCCGGCCGCTAGGCGCGACCACAGCATGTTGCCGCTTTTGGGAATATTGAGAAAGCTTGCCCTGATCCTGCTGTGCATCGCGCTGCCGACGATGGCGATGGCAGCCGCCGCGCCGGTGGCGGTGTTTCCCTTGCTGAGCCTCAGCCAGGGGCCCAACGGCATCGACCTGCCCCTGACCACCTATCTGTCCGGCCGGCTGGCGGAGCAGGGCACCGTGATCGCCCCGCAAAAGACCGTCATTGCCTTCATGGCGTACAACCGGATTCGCTTGGCCGGGCAGTTGGAGACCTACCAGCTCAAGCAGGCTCAGGAGGAGTTGGGTGCACCCTTCGTTCTCCTCGGGCGGTCGTCCAGCAAAAGGAGGAGCGGGTGTTGTCCTTGGGGCTCACCTTGAGTCTGGTCCGCACCTTTGACGCGCGCGTCGTCTGGTCCTATGCCAAAGCGCTCAGCAGTCGCGGATCTGCGCCGCCCGCTCGCCATCGGCGAAGTCGGTTCCGTGGCGGATCTGCAGGTCCTGCTCGCCGACGATTTGATCGCCCACTGGCCCGCTGATCTGGTCAACCGCGAGCAGCAGGGCAGCACAACCATCGACGCCATCGTGCTGGGCCCCAAGGTCGTCAGGCCCGGCACCGAGATCCATGCCGCGGTCCGTCTGCGCAACGTTTGGAGCGAAGGGCGGGCCCCGCGAGTGTTCTTCGGCGCCGACAAGCAGGTCTACGCCGCGGCTCCTTGCCGCCAACAACACCTACGAGGCGACCTGGATCGCCGGCGAGGAGGATGGCCGCTTTCCGGTGAACCTGGTCCTCGAGTGGCCGCAATACGGCCGAACCGAAGCCCTGCCGCTCGGTTCCTATCTGGTTGACGGGGTCCCGCCGCTGGTGGAGTCTGGGCCTGAAGGGGGAGACCGTGCCGGGAGATCCACCGGTCTTCCGCAGTGCGGTCATCTTCGTGCCGCGACTGGTGGTCCGCAAGCCCATCGCCCGCTGGCGCATCACCGTCAAGGACATGAGCGACCGGGTCGCGATCATGCAGGAGGACAGCGGGCAATATCCCGGCGCGACTCACCTGGGCCGGCGGCGGTGATGAATTCGTCGCAACTCGTAGCGGCAGAAGGCACCTACCGGGCCATTTTCGAGGTCTGGGACGGGCCGGCAACACGGCGAGCGCCTCGCGCGAGTTCGAGTTCGATTCGTCGACGGCCGAGGTCACGGTGTCCGCCGAGAAGCAGGGCCAGGAGATGGTGGTTGGCCTGCAGCGCGAGGATAAAGTGCCTCTCGCCTTCTGGCGGCTCGAAGTGTGGTCCGAGGAAGGCCGCTTGTTGAAGAGCGTGGAGGGCCAGGAATTGCCGCCACAGATCAACGTCGAATTGCCAGCCGGCGAACGGGAGCAAAGGATTGAAGGCGTTCTGGAGACCCGGGACAGCATGGGCAACAAGGCCCGTCAACAGATCAAGGACTTCTTCCCGCCGCCGGCAACCGGCAAGGAAAAGGAAGAAGGCCGGCAAGTCGGCCACGGAAACCTGGGTGAATGAATTCTGAGTCTGGCAAAGCGCAGGGGGCGACCCTGCCGGCCCCGTACGTTTCCCGGATGGGCTGGGTGGTGCCCCGGACCCCGACGGGTTCTCGGCCTGGTTCTGCTGCTCGGGCTGATTGCCGCATGCGTTGGCGGGTGTGGCCCGCGTTTCCCGCTGTTGCAGCGCATGCGGCCGCTGCCGGTCGATGCGTCCTGCCGGATGGCGGTCCTCCCCTTTACCAGCGACAGCGATTACCCGTCCGCCGATCTGATCGTCTACAAGGTGTTTGCCGCGCAACTGGCCGCCCAGTCGAACGCCTGGCTGGCCCAGGAAGGGGATGTCAGGAAAATCTATCAGCAACTGCGGATTTTCCCCGGGGAGCAGCCCTCGCCGGAACAGTTGCAGCTGCTGGCCAGCCGTCTCAACGTCCGCTGCTGCTGGTCGGCCATGTCGTGGAGATGCGGGAAACGCCCTTGCAACATGACAGCACCAATCCGCTGCTGGCTATGCGCGTCGACATCGTTGACGGACGAACCGCCGATACCCTGTGGAGCACCTATAACCGCCGCCAGGGCACCGATTACCAGACAGGCCATGCACTTCGGCCTCATTCATTCTATTGCCGGCCTCTGCCGGCAGGTTTCGGAAGAAATCATCACTCTCTGGTTCGACAAAGGATTGACCCAATGCGACGCTGCCTCCCAATTCTGATGGTCCTGTTTGCCTCTCTGTCGACCCTGTGCGCCCCCCCGGCCTTCTGCTGGTGGTGGGACAAGCCCCTGGTCACCATTGACGATACCGCGTACAGCTACGGACGATTTCAAGCGCTGGTGGCAATTCTGGAAAGACCCCGACAGTGCCCTCCCCAAAACGCTTGATCCCTATATCGATTGGCTGCTGCTCGCGCGTGAGGGGGAGCGCATGGAGCTGGCCAGCGATCCGGCCTTCCAGCGCAAGACCCGGATTTTTCTGCAGGTCAGATCGCTGCTGCTGCTGCAGAAGGAGGAGGTCAACGACAAGGTCAAGGTCAGCGATGCCGAGATGCGCGCCAAATACCAGGAGCTGTATACCCCGCTCTGGCTGCTGCAGCGCCTGGAGTTCAAGGATGAGGCGGCGGCCAAGGCGGCCGGCCAGCAGTTGGCCGACGGCACCGTGACGATCGACGAACTGCTCAAGCGCAGCGTCGCCGAGGGGCCGGTCGCCACCCGCGAGGACTGGCGGCGGCCGTCCGGGGTCGACCCGGAGTGGGCCAAGACCTTCAGGCAACTGGCGGTCGGCCAGACCACCGCGCCGGTGCCGTTCGACGACCTGTTCGTGATTTATCGCCTGAAGGAGCAGGAGGCGGCAGCGACGAGGATTTTGCCAAGCTGCGCGGCCGGATCAAGGACAAACTCTGGAAGGAGCAGGAAGTGGTCGCTGAACCAGGACGCTGATCGACCGGCTGCGCCGCAAATTCGAGGTGAAAGTCGATGAGGAGCGCCTGGCCGCGCTCCCCTCACTGCTGCGGATGATGCCTACACCGATGCGCCGCTCGTCACCACCAACCGGCAGAACATCTCGGAGAAGGAGTTCATCGCCATCGTGCGCAAGGACCAGTCGTTCCGGATGCAGCCACGACATGGACAAGGCCCGGGAGGACGAACTCAAGGACAAGATCCTGGGTGGGCATCATCGGCCAGAACCTGACCAACTGGGAGTCCCTGGACCGCCACTACGAGGAGCGGGAACCCTTCAAGTGGGAGTACCAGTTCAATGTCAACCACCGGCTGACCAGGGCGGTTGAAGAGCGTATGCTGGCTCCCGAGGCGGAGGTGACCGAGGCCGACGTCGAAAGTTACTATCAGGCGAATCTGACCGGTATTCGCAGCCGGAACTGGTGAGGATCGTCATCGTCGAAGATGATGACGGGTCGTCGACCGGATCTGGGAGGACGTTCTCACCGGCAAGAGCTTTGACGAAGGCCGTTCTCGAGCATACCAAGCAGAACGTCAATCCTCAGGACTTCCCCTACAATCATCTGGATCCGGCAGTGCAGAAGGTGGTCGACACGCTGGCCAAGGGCGAAACGAGCAAGCCCTTCACTCGCGAGGGCACGTTTCATCCTGCAACTGGTCGAGCGCACCCCGGCCAGGCCGATCCCCCTGGAGACGGTTGCCGGCAGCATCCGCACCAAGCTTGAAGAGGAAAAACTGCAGGCAGAAGCGCCAGGCATACCTCGATCAATTGAAGTCCCGTTCGCGGATCGAAGATCAATCAATCGGCCTGGCAGACTGATACAGAAGGAACTCGGAGAGGCCAAATGAAATCGCGAGAACACTTTCGTCATTCCAGGGATCGGCCTGCTGATCCTGGGGATCGTGGCTCTGGCCGTGAGCTGCGCGCCGGCCCCCGCCACCCACGAAGGCCAAGCAGACCTGCGCCCAATGCCATCCGGACCTGGTGGCCAAGTACCAGACCGGCAACGTCCACGACCCGGTGAAAAAGGCCGACTGCGAAGCCTGTCATCTCCCCCACGGGTTGGTCGGCGGCGTCATCGAACGCCAGAAGCCGCCGCTCCTCTGCCTGACCTGCCACCCCGCGTTCCGGGACGTCGGCGCCAAGAAAGCGGTGCACCAGCCGGTCAAGGAGGGCGATTGCGGCCGTTGCCACGAGATGCACAACTCGCCGTTCCCGCAACTGCTCAAGGCCGGCCATGACGAAAGCTGCTTTGCCTGCCATGACCGCAAGCAATTTACCAAGGCCAATGTCCATGCGCCGCTGCAGCAAGGGCTGCCAGACCTGCCACGACCCGCACATGGCGGACCAGACGGGGCTGTTGAGCAAGGCCCCCGACGCGCTGTGCGCCTCCTGCCATGCGACCGGTGCCGGCAAGTTCGTGGCGGCCCACCAGGATTACCCGGTCACCACCCATTGCCTCGACTGCCATGCGCAGCACAGTGCCAATCAAAAGGGCTTGCTCAAGGAGGTGATCCACGCGCCCGTCAAGAGCGGTGACTGCAACGAATGTCATCAGGTCAAGGGCACGGCCATCACCGTGAAAAAGGTTCCGGGCGGGCTGTGTCTTCCTGTCATGCCGACGTCAAGACCACGGCCCAGCACATGCCGGTCAAGGACGGCGACTGCCAGTCCTGTCATGCCGTCCATGGCAGCGACTATGCCGGCATGCTCGCCGTGGCGCCCACAAGGTCTGCCTGGAATGCCACGCCGGGAGCATCGCCAGGGCGGCAGCGTGCATGCACCGGTCGAAGCAGGGCAGCTGCCTGGACTGCCACCTGGGCCACAAGTCGACCGGCAAGGCGTTGCTCAAGGGCAGCCCCCGGCGCTCTGCTTCTCCTGCCACGACCGCCAGGCCTATGCCGACCGGCCGCAGGCCCACCCGCCCGCCAGGGACGGCCGCTGCGCCGATTGCCATACCCCCCACGACTCTGCCTTGAAAGAAGCTGCTGGCCAAGCCCCAGGAGACCCTCTGCTTGGCCTGTCACCAGAAAACCCGGGTGGAGATGTTCCGGTTCAGCACGCACAAGCCGTTCGGCCGGGGGGAGTGCAGCGCCTGCCACACCCCCCATGGCGGCGAACAGCGTGGCCTGCTCACGAAGAGCACGGCCAAGGGCGAACTCTGCCTGACCTGCCACAAGGAACTGGCCGCGAAAATGGCGGGGGGCCACGTCCATGCGCCCTTTGCCGCGGGCGACTGCCTGGATTGTCACGGCCCGCATGGCACCGACCATGCCAAGCTCATCAAGGAGCAGCCGGGCCGGCTGTGCTTCTCCTGCCATGCCGGCTCCGAAGCGACGATCACCAGAACAAGGTGCGGCACAGCCCGGTGGCCAAGCTGGAGTGCAACGCCTGCCACAGCGGCCATGGTTCGCCGCATGCCGGTTTCCTGAAGAAAGGCCAGCCGGCCCTCTGCCTGGGCTGCCACGGCGAGATCGCCAAGTTCTGGAAGAAGGGGGTGAAGCACTCCCCGGCCGCGGAAGAGCTGCACCACCTGCCATGCCGCCCATGGCTCCAACCATGCGGCCCTGACCCGGGAAGCCGTCGGACCCCTCTGTGCGCAGTGCCATGACAGGGCACCCCGGCTTTCCTCGCCGCCCACCAGCAGATCAAGCCGGGTCCGGCACCGTGTGTTTCCTGCCACGACCCGCATGGCGGGCCGCAGAAGAACCTGCTCTACCCCGTGAGCCACGGTCCGTTCAACCCGCGACTCCCGGCAGCTGCACTCCTTGCCACAAAGGGAGGGCCCAATAAATGCTTTTACGTTTCTCGCTTCGACTTGGCTTGATTTCTGCGCTGTTCTTATGCTGGCTGCGCCGGGCAGCCTGGCCGCCGTTGACTGTTTCTCCTGTCACGACCGCGCCGCTTTCCAGAAGCGGGTCAAGCATGAGCCGGTCGGCCGGGGCAATGCGCTACCTGTCACAGCCCCCATGTCGCGCGCTACAAGGGCTTGCTCCAGCGCGCGGTTCCCAAGCTGTGCTATACTGTCACCGAAGCATGGCCGAGGAGTCCGCAGCAGGCGGTGGTGCACCGGCCGGTTCGGGAAGGGCAATGCCTGGCGTGCCACGATCCCCACGCCGCGGATCAGCCGGTCTGCTCAAGGCGCGCCGCGGAGGTCTGCCTCTCCTGCCACACCGGTCTGCCCAAACAGTTCAAGTATCACCCATGCGCCCTATGCCCAGGGGCAGTGTTCCGCGTGCCATCATGGCGCACCAGTCGTCCAATCCCGCCCTGCTGGTCAAGGAGGCCGATAAGCTCTGCCTGAGCTGTCACTCTCCGCAGTCGGTGCAGCAGAAGCATCCCGGTTACCCTGCCGAGGTGAAGAACTGCGGATCCTGCCACAGCCCCCACGGCAGCGAGAACCGCGGCTTGATCCGTAATGTCCTGCATGAGCCCTACGCGGCCGGCTGCAAGGACTGCCATGTCGGCAAGGGGGTTCCGGTCGGCATCGATACCTGCCTCGGCTGCCACGACGATGTCGGCGAGCAGATGGCGTCGTCGCACAATCACTCTGGTGCGTTACGGGAAAAACGGCTGCATGGCCTGCCACTCCCCGCATGCCGGCGATGATAAGCGCCTGCTCAAGGGGAAGGAGCGTATGTCTGCGGCACCTGCCACCGGACACGTTCCAGCGTTACGAGCGGCCGCAGTTCAAGCACAAGACGACGGATGCCTGCACGGATTGCCATGTGCCCCATGGCTCCAATTATCCCGGACATGACGAAGGCCCCGATCAATCAGGTCTGCTGCCGCTTGTCATGCGCCAGCATGCGCAATTTTCCCATCCCGATCGGCGAGAAGGTCTTCGATCCGCGGACCTGTCCAGATGATGACCTGCGCCAGCTGCCATCAGCACCAAGGGAAGTGAATACGAAAGCCACCTTGCGCTATGATGGGCACAAGGACCTATGCGTGCAGTGCCACCGTGATATTTGATCGGCACCAGGGAGAAAGTTGAACTAGCCATGATCGAGATGACTATGCGTAACCATGAGTGCTGCTCGTTATGATCGCGTGTTGGTTGTTTGCCGGTGGCTGCGCCGGCCGCCGAGGCTCCCTGGAAGTGGCAGATGAGCCTCCGCATCGAGACCCCCGGCGATGTCATGTACATGCCGTCGGCCGTCGCCTTCGACACGGCGACCAACGCTATTATGCGGTCGACACCGGCCGCAACCGCTGGTCTCCTCGGCCGTGACGGCAAGATGCTGCGCGCCTTCAGCGCCGATGACCGGCTCAAGGCGCCCTTCGACATGGTGCGCCTCGACAACGGCCAGCTGTGGGTTGTGGAAAAAGGGCGCAACAGCCTGACCCTCATCGATGTCGCGGCCAAGAGGTCAAGCCGCATACGCTCAAGGACGGTGACCGCCAGGTGTTCCCCGACCGGATCGCCTTGCGGGAGGGAAGCTTTATGTCCTCGACCGGGCCAGCGGCCAGGTGCTGCGCCTGAACGCCGACCTGGCCGTCGAACAGCGCTTTGGCTGCGCCGACTGCTCGACGGTTTCGCCGATTTCGCCCTGGTCGGCGACTCGCTCTGGGCGCTGGAGACCTTGGGCAAGAAACTTTACCGGTTCCAGCCTGACGGCAAGATCGCCGAGACCATCTCTCTGCAAGGCAGATCGATTTTCCGGTTTCGCTGGCCGTGGAGGCCTCGGGATCGTTCTATATTCTGGACCGGCACCAGGACAAGGTTGTCGTTTTCAGCCGGGACGGCCTCCTCCAATACATGTTTCTGGAGCTGGGCCAGGGCCCGGGCAGCTGTATTTCCCCAGGGAGGTCCGTTTTGACCCGTGGGGGAATCTCTGCGTGGTGGACGAAGGGAACGGGCGCGTGGAGGTATTCTCCCGCTAGGAAGGAGACATAATGAAGCGCGGCGGGTCGGCATACTGGGGCAGCCTGTTCGTCGTCATAGTGCTGCCCGCCCTGTGTCATGGGGCGGTCAAGGGGTTGTGCTCCGACTGCCATACTATGCACAACAGCCAGCAGGGGCGGCGGTCGCCTTCACTCGCGACAAAAGCGGGCAGCAGGTACGCACCGAGGCGCCTTTCAACAAACTGTTGAAAACCGACTGCGTCGGTTGCCATTCCGATCCTGGCTCCGAAACCATCGCCACCATGGGCATGACGCGCGTCCCCATCGTTTTCAACATGGTCGAACCGACCTACCCTCCGAACGGTTCATCGTCTTCGGTCCTTGCCGGCGGCAATTTTACTGGGCTTCCCAAGGGGGGGATCAGTTCGGCCACAACGTCCACGGCATTTCCGATCAGGATACCCGCCTCGGCGGTGCGACCCTCGCCCCCGGTGGTGATATCGCCGCCAACCCCTGCGCCACCTGCCACCAGACGCTGGCAACGGAGCTGACCGGCTGCAACGGCTGCCATGTCCCGTTCCACCATGCACCGGCACGGACAGTGTCACGGGCGCCGAGGAAGGGTGGTACCGGTTCCTTGGTTCGGTCATGCAGCGAAGCGCGAACACCGGCCCCACTCCGACCGGAGTTGTCGGTATCGAGGATCCGGATTGGGAACAGCGGTCGTCCGCCATGCAGACTGCATAAGCTGAAAACGGCGCATTACCTGGCGCTGTTGAAGTCGGGCGCGCTACCGCTGCGACCTGGCGTCGAGCGCCTGTTGCAGGAAGCACGCACAGCAGGCCTGAAGCTGGCCATTGCCAGTACCACGACACTCGAAAACGCCATCCTGTTGATAAAAATGTCGCTCGGCGAGGACGGCCCGGGATGGTTCGATGTCATCGCCTGCGGTGATATCGTTGCGAACAAGAAGCCGGCGCCGGATATATACCTCTACACACTCGAAAAGCTGGGATTGACCGCAGGGGAATGCCTGGTCATCGAGGATACCGAAGCCGGGCTGGTTGCAGCCAGGGCGGCGGGCCTGACGACTGTAATCACCGTCAACGACGCAACGCGTGACCAGGATTTCCGCGGTGCGGCCATCGTGCTGGACCACCTGGGCCAACCAGGACAGGAGTTCAAAGTCCTGGCCGGGTATGCAGGCAACACCCGGCAGGTTGACGTCGCGTTACTGAGGCGTCTTCATTCCGAATTCCGGGACTAGTACCGTGACCCATAGATTTCGTATTGTCACCGCGCCTGTTGACCGGGGTTCTGTTGCTGGCCTTTGATTTAACGGCTCTTGCAGAGTAAACATCGCCAACGTCCCAGCCAGGAATTCAGCAAATGAACCAGGACAAGAACGACCTTCCCAGCGTTGAATTGCACCGTTACGGCAAGCTGCCCGATGACGTTGAAGTGACACTGGCAACCTTGCGCAACGCCAGGGGCGTCGAACTGGACATCATCAGTTATGGCGGCATCATTACCCGCATGCTGACACCTGATGCCCGGGGCCGCATGGGTGATATCGTCCTGGGCCTGGACACGCTTGATGCTTATTTATCTTCCCACCCCTATTTCGGCGCCCTGATCGGCCGCTACTGCAACCGCATCGCGAACGCCAGGTTTACGCTCGACGGAATCACCTTCCAACTTCAACAACAACGAACGAGAACACCACCTGCACGGCGGCGTGCAGGGGTTTGACAAGAAGCACTGGGACATGCAACCGTTCGTGACGGAAAACAGCGCCGGTGTCGTCCTGACTCTTGTCAGTCCGGACGGGGACCAGGGTTATCCGGGAAAACTGGACACCCGCGTCACCTGCGAGCTGACCAACGACAACGAACTGGACACGCGTTTCAGCGCTACCTCGGACAAGCCTACGATCGTCAACATGACCCAGCACAGTTACTTCAACCTGGCAGGTTCGGGGGACATTCTCGGACATGAACTGATGATCCATGCAAACTGCATCACGCCGGTGGACAAAAGCCTGATCCCGACCGGTGAACTTCGGCCCGTCGATGGCACACCGTTCGATTTCCGCCAGGCCAAACCCATCGGGCAGGATATCCTGGCCAACGATGAACAACTGATACTGGGTCATGGCTACGACCATAATTTTGTCCTGAAACACAAAACCAGCGACGAACTGGTGCTGGCCGCCAGGGTCAGCGAGCCTGATTCCGGCCGTGTTTTGGAAGTGTTGACGAATGCACCGGGTGTGCAGTTTTACTCGGGCAACTTTTTGAACGGAACCCTGCACGGCAAGGGCAGAACATACCCGTCCAGGAGCGGATTCTGCCTGGAGCCACAGCACTTCCCGGACTCCCCGAACAAGGCCGCTTTTCCTTCAACCGTCCTGCGCCCGGGAGAGACATATTCGACGCGTATTGTTTACCGTTTTTCAACAGCCCCCTAAAAACTACCAATCAGGGACCGCAATTAACCCGAACTCGAAATCTTGAAGGTCAGCCCTGTTGATGCAAGGCGAGCGGGCTGTCGCGCATCGGCGCAGGTGCTGTTCCAACCAGCGAAACTCCCTTGAGAAGTCACGAAATCCACTCAGGCTTTTAAAACATCCTCCAGCCTGACCTGGTCCAGCGCGAACAGGCGTATGCCTTCCGCCAGTTTTTCGGTAGCCATCGCATCTTCGTTGTGCCCCCAGCGGAAGGCGGCTTCGCTGAGATGTGTTTTGGCATCCGCAGGTGACGTGGATGACGGCTCGAGAATTCTATCCAGCGGCGCAGAACTTTCCGCCAGTTCCTGCATCAGGCCCGGGCTGATGGTCAGGCGGTCACAACCCGCCAACTGGCGTATCTGGTCGGCGTTGCGAAAGCTCGCGCCCATCACCACGGTGTTGAAGCCATGCGTCTTGTAATAGGCGTAAATACGTTGCACCGAACGCACGCCGGGGTCATCGGCCAGCGCGTAGGCAGCCACGCCGTCGAATTTTTTATACCAGTCGAAGATCCGGCCGACAAACGGCGAGATCAGGAACACGCCGGCATCGGCGCAGGCCTGGGCCTGGGCGAAACTGAACAGCAGGGTCAGGTTGCAATTGATGCCCTCCTTTTCCAGAACGGCCGCGGCCTGGATGCCTTCCCAGGTCGAAGCCAGCTTGATCAGAATGCGCTCGCGGCCGATGCCGTTTTGCTCGTACAGACCGATCAGTTTCCTGGCCCGCTCGATGCTCGCCTGCCGGTCGAACGAGAGCCTGGCGTCGACCTCGGTGGAAACCCGTCCGGGGACGATATTGAGGATCTCCCGCCCGATCAGCACCGCCAGTTGGTCGGTTGCATTATCCAGCCGGGTCTGCGAGTCGCCGCCCAGGGTGTCGGCATGTTTCCGCGCCTGCTGCAAAAGCGGTGCATAGTGCGGCAGGCCGACCGCCTTCAATAACAGTGACGGGTTGGTGGTCGCGTCTTGCGGCTGATAACGCCTGATCGACTCGATATCACCGGTATCGGCGACCAGGGTGGTGTATTGCTGTAGCTGTGCGAGTTGGTTCATGGTGGTATTTGAGTCGGGGTAATCGTTGTGGATGATTGTAACAAGACCGCGGCAAAAGCACCTGTAAATTGACCGGTCAGGCCAATGGAGCGCATGTTAAAATCCACTCGACTCGAAGGACACCTGTTACAGGAGGAAATCCATGGCCATTCATCCCGCTGCGGGAAAGCCCGTAGCAAAGGATAAGCTGATCGACGTCGCCGAGCTGATCAGCCTCTATTACCAGGCAACTCCCGACGTATCCGACCCGGATCAAAAAGTCGTTTTCGGAACCTCCGGTCATCGCGGCACCTCCCTGAAAAACAGCTTTAACGAAGACCACATCATCGCGATCGCCCAGGCGATCTGTGAATACCGTGCGGCACAGGGTATCGACGGGCCGCTTTTTATGGGCAAGGACACACATGCGCTTTCCACGCCTGCCGAAAAGACCGCACTGCAGGTATTTGCGGCCAATGGCGTGACCGTGATGATTGACCACGAGGGTGGCTACACACCTACACCGGTCATCTCGCACGCCATCCTTTCCTACAATAAAGGCAGGACCAGTGGACTGGCCGACGGTGTCGTCATAACGCCCTCGCACAACCCGCCCGACAACGGCGGTTTCAAATACAACCCGCCGAACGGCGGACCGGCCGACAGCGATGCCACCGGATGGATCGCCGGGCGCGCCAACGAACTGCTGGCAAATAACAACGAGGAAGTCGACGGCCTTTACTACCCGGACGCCCTGGCAGCCCAAACGACCGTGCGCTACGACTTTATCACCCCGTATGTCGAAGACCTCGCCAACGTGATCGACATGCAGGCCATCAGGAATGCAAAGCTCAAAATTTGCGCCGACGCCATGGGTGGTTCCGGTTTGCGCTACTGGCAACCGATAGCAGAGAAATACGGGCTGGACCTGACCATCCGCAACGACAGCGTCGATTACACCTTCGGCTTCATGAGCGTCGACCACGACGGCAAGGTGCGCATGGACTGCTCCTCACCCTACGCGATGGCCAGCCTGGTCGCCCTCAAGGACGAATTCGACATCGCCTTTGGCAATGACCCCGACTATGACCGCCACGGTATCGTCACGAAATCAGCCGGTCTGCTGAACCCGAACCACTATCTCGCCGTCGCGATCAACTACCTGTTCAGCCACCGCAAGGGTTGGAGGGCGGATGCGGCCATCGGCAAAACGCTGGTCAGTTCATCGATGATCGACCGTGTCGCCGCCGACCTCAAGCGCGATTTGCAGGAAGTTCCGGTTGGCTTCAAGTGGTTTGTCAGCGGACTGCTCGATGGTTCCTATGGCTTCGGCGGGGAAGAATCCGCCGGCGCCACGTTCCTGCGCAAGGACGGCACGGTCTGGACGACCGACAAGGATGGCATCATCCTCAGCCTGCTGGCCTGTGAAATCCTCGCCGTCACCGGCAAGGATCCGGGCGAGCATTACCAGGACCTCGTCGCCAGGTTCGGCAAGCCGGTCTACCAGCGCGTCGATGCGCCGGCCAGCCGCGAACAAAAGGCCAGGCTGGCCACCCTCTCAGCGGAACAGGTGAAAGTTGAAACCTTGGCGGGCGAGACGATCACCGCCAAGCTGACACATGCCCCCGCCAACGGTGCGGCCATCGGCGGCCTCAAGGTCTGCACCGCGAACGGCTGGTTCGCCGCGCGCCCGTCGGGCACGGAGGACCTCTACAAGATCTACGCCGAAAGTTTCAAAGGTGAGGAGCATCTCAGGCAGATCCAGGCCGAAGCGCGCGAAATTGTTAACGCCGCGCTCGCCTGAAGAGTTGCGCGTAATGCGTAATTCCGCTCTGCGCGGAGTATGCAGTACCCTGGCAATCGAACCGAAACCCGCTCAAACCGGCGGCGCAAAACGCTGGCAGTGATCGAGCAGCCAGTCGCGGAACGCGGCCACCTTCGGCAGATCAAAATAGTGCGGGGGCGCCACGAAATAGTGGGACCAGTCGGCCTTGACCAAGGTGTCGATGGGCCGCACCAGGCGGCGCGCCTCTAACTCACGCGCGGCCAGCGACCAGCGGGTCAGTGCGATGCCCTCGCCCTGCTCCGCCGCCATCAGGATGCTGATCGAGTCGTTCAGCAGGTTCCAGCGGCTGTCGCGGCTGCTTTCCCCGAATTCACGGAACCACGGGTCCCAGACCTTGCCCGGCGCAAACAACAGGTCATGCTTCTGTAGCGCTTCGATCGAATGAATAGGGCCGATTTTCTTGAGCAGCCGGCGGCTGCAAACCGGAAGGATCCAGTCATCCATCAGTTTGACGGATTTAAGTCCGGCCCAATGACCGCTACCAAGGCGAACCGCAGCGTTCATGTCGCTCTGGTAGAAATTCACCAGGGCGTTGTCCACGTTAATCCTCAGATCGATCTCGGGGTTTGTGCTGTAAAACCCGGGCAGGCGCGGCATCAGCCATTTTTGCAGGAACGAAGGCATCATGCTGAGGTTAAGCACGCCTTCCAGGTGATCGTGGCTTATCGCCTCCAGCGCGCGGCGCATCTCAGCCAGGCCCCGCTGCACACCGGGCAGTAGCTTGCGTCCGGCCTCGGTCAGCGAAATCTGGCGCCCATGACGATGAAACAGCGACTGGTTGAGCCGTTGTTCCAGCGCGCGGATCTGGGTGCTCACGGCGGCTGGGGTCACGTGCAACGCTTGCGCTGCCCTGACAAAACTCATGTGGTTTGCCACGGCTTCGAAAGTGCGTAACGCATTGAGTGGGATTGTAGCCATAATGATTAAGAAAAACTTATCTTGAAAGTACTAAAAAACGTTGGTCAGTATCGTGTCTTATCACTACCATTGTCAACTGAAAGATAGAGTATATATAGGTTTATCTAATATTTTTCATTTAAAAGATTATTACACTTTTTTGACAAGACGGTAAAAATTGATCCGCCAAGGAGATAAGCAAATGTTAATGAATAGATTACGTGATATGTACCGGGATATGACAGGATACATAGAACCGGCCACGCCCGTTACCACGGTTCCAGGCCACGGTCCTGCAGCCAATGCAGACAGCTTCACACCACCCGATAAGCTGGCAAGACGGCAATGCCGCCGACGCAGAACGGACCTTCAAGGGTTTCTCAATTTCAGTTTCTTCAAAGTACGTACCCGGTGATGTTCATCAGGCCGTCAACACCAACCCAGCAACCAATAGACCCTTCCTGCTGAGGGGTTCGATTTCCCGCCAAATACAGGGGATCGAACCCCTTCTTTTATCTGCTGCCATTAAACCCAGGACAATTTCAAACTTCAAAAGATGGGTCCGAAGCCAGGATACCCGCAACGACACAAGCCCATAAAGCCGAATGTGCTGAGTTGTTTGGGGTTTCAGAACGAAGCGTCGGACAGTGCCTTTGGAAAACTTCCGGTCCTGTCCGTTGTAAACTAAACCTGAGTGGCCTGCGTCATTTGATCGAGTGCCTCGACCTGGGTCTGGCCGAGGGCAATGGCCAGTTCTTCGGAAAGGATACTCTTGCAGCGTTTAAGGTGTTTGCGGTCGGTTGTGCTCAAGGCGTTATCCTGTTCGAGCACCCTCAAGTCTTTGTATACTTCGGCGCAGGCACGTGGATCACCTTCTTCCATCATGGCCTGATGGGTGTTGGCCCGGGTTTTCCACTGATCGCTGACCTTGGTTTTCCAGTTTTTCATGTGGTGCAGAAGATTTTTTGCCAGGGAGAGGCTCATCGGGGCGCGGATGATGTTGTCGAGACTGTCTTCACGAACCAACAACGTGATGCATTCACGCCCGAAAAAGATTTCTGCAAATCGGGTATCGTTTTCACCAGAAAAGCTTCTGCTGCTGATGGATTGCACCTTGCCGATACCGTGGTGGGGATGATAGATACAATCGCCTTGGGCTATGGGGATAAATTCTCTCCTTTGGGGGATGACCTGGATGCAGGTAAAAAAATACTTAATAAACATATTGTTACATTATTTTTACCACAATAGCAAGCCGTTCTTGCGATTATTTTGGGCCTTCAGCGATTGCCGCGGCCCGGGAATCCGGGCTCAGCTAATCACTGGGCTTGCAGGGACAGCGGGGTTTGGGCAGACTGACGGCATTCGAAAAATCGCGGTCCTTGTGGGAGTCAACCTTGAATAAACTTCGTGCTCTCAGCGCCGCCTTGCCGGCCTTTCTCTGCAGCCTGCTGCTCGCCAGTTGCGCGAGCCTCCCCGAAAACTATCCGCGCGAGGAAAGCTACAAACTGGATGCCGGCGGTACGCGGCTGGCCAATGCTTTCGCTGCCGTTGCTGCCAACCACCCGGGGCAAAGCGGGGCCTACCCGCTGGGCCAGGGCATGGAGGCGCTTGCCGCCCGCGTGGCGCTGGCCCGGGCAGCCGACAAATCGCTGGATGTGCAGTATTACATCTGGCATGCGGATGAATCCGGCCGCCTGTTGCTCAGGGAATTGCTCGATGCCGCGGACCGCGGCGTGCGGGTGCGCCTGCTGCTCGACGATATCGGCGTAGGCATGGCCAATGACGATGTATTCGTCTGGCTCGATTCGCTGCCGAACTTCAGCGTCTCGCTGTTCAACCCGATCGCCTCGCGTGACGCAAGGACCATGGGTATCGTCACCGACGCGCGGCGAATCAATCACCGCATGCACAACAAGTCCATGACCGCCGACAGCACCGTGACCGTGGTCGGCGGCAGAAACATCGGCGACGAGTACTTCGCCCTGCACGAATTGGTCAATTTCGCCGACCTGGATGTGCTGGCCATCGGCCCCGTCGCCGGCCAGGTGTCGGACAGTTTCGACCTGTTCTGGAACAGCCCCTCGAGCATTCCGGTCAGCGCCTTTCACCCGGAGCCCGTCAACCGGGAGCAGGCCGCAGCAACCCGCGAGGCGCTGAGAACCAGCGTCGCTGAAACCAGCGCAGCCTTGTACGAAGCGATGCGTTTGACGCCATTGGGCCTGCAATTGCAGTCACGCGACCTGCAGCTTTATTGGGGCAACATCGTGGCGCTGCATGACGCGCCGGAAAAAATGCAGCGTCGCAACGACTCCGAGGTCGTGCTCAGGCAACTGGGCAACCTGCTGGGCAGGACGCATACGGAACTGTTGATCATTTCACCCTATTTCATACCGGGCAAGACGGGCACCGCGGCGCTGGTCGCGGCCGCCCAGCGCGGCGCGCGCGTCCGCGTCGTTACAAACTCGCTGGCCTCGACCGACATCCGCGCGGTGCATGCCGGCTACAAGAAATGGCGGCGGAAGCTGCTCGAGGGCGGCGTTGAATTGTTCGAGTTGAACCGGAGTCTTGCCGCAGGCAGCGAAGCCGCCGGCAAATTGTCCATCACCGGTTCATCCGCCGCCAGCCTGCACGCCAAGACGTTCATCATTGACCGGCAGCGGGTTTTCATCGGTTCGATGAACCTCGATCCCCGCTCGGTCAATTTAAACACGGAGATCGGACTCCTGATCGAAAACCCCCAACTGGCACGCGACCTCGAGAAACGCTTTACAGCCAGCCTGGCCCCGCAATGTTATTCCCTGGTACTCGAAGCCAAAAACCCGGCTAAGCCGCACGGCAGCAGCGAACTGGTATGGATCGAAACCGGGATGGTCGAGGAGATACGTTACCGGACAGAACCGCAAACCACCTTCTGGCAACGCTTCAAGGTCGGATTTATCGGTCTGTTACCGGTGGATTCCCAGTTGTAAACCCGGGCCCGGGCCGGCATCTGCCAAGGCCTACCTGCAGACGTAAACGCCGAATTCCTGGCTACCCTCGGAAATGCCGGACTCGGCCGCCACGGTATCGCCGCCCAGGCGCCCGCCTTCGTTACGCGCCAGCGTCGCCAGCTCGTTGGCGACCTTGGTCGGGCTGCGCTCGACACCGGCCACACGGCTCTTCAGACTGACTATCACCTTGCTCTTGCGCTGGCAGTTTTTGACCGCCTCCGCAGACACCACGCGCACCGATTCACCTACCGGCGTGGTCTTAACCCAAGTGCAGCCCTGCACACATCCCACCAGCACGGCGGCGATCGCGATATTCAGGCACTTGTTCATTTACCCACTCCTCCTGTCTGATTTGTGCGCGACTGTCGCGCAATCTTGCCGCAACGCTCATGGCCGATGCACGGTTTTGGCCGCAGTCAACTCAATCACGCAGACCATTGTAATGGACAGGGCGTTGTTTCCTCCACTGGTATAGCAAAGCACTGAACAATAATGGCCAGATGAACAAGGGTACGCCCATCAGCAGTGCCGTCCAATCGCACCAGAACAGGCAAAAATAATAGTGGAACAGGACCGCGCACAGCACGCCGGTCAACGCACCCGTCAGCCCGACAAATCCCCAGAACTCCCTGTCGATGCGCAGCGGCGCGACGCTCGCCAGCAGGACCGCGTTGAGGAGGTTGAAAACGAAGACGGCCACGACAATTACCAGCAGGCTCGCGAACTCGCCGATCGACCAGTCATTTGTAACTGACCCTGTGAATGACACGAGCAGGGCGACGAGGTAATAAACCACCGGCACCATGACGATGAGCACGCAAGCTCTCGCAATGATGCCGGATCGTGAGGTGATAAAAGGCACCATCACAAACCCGCCAAACAGCAGGCAATAGACCACTGCGACGGTCAGTTCAGTAAACGGTCCAGGATAGCTGTCGCTGACATAATCCAGCGTGATCGGAACCGCAGTGACAACGCCTGGAACAAGCGCCAGCAGGAGGTGTTTTAACACGGATAAATTCCGCACCCACCCGATCCCGTCGCAATCCGGGTCTGCACCATTGCCCGGGAAGTCGTGACCTCAACCGGAACAATCGTAATCGTCGCCGTCGACGTAGCCATCACAATCATTGTCGATCCCGTCATCACAGATTTCAGGAACAGGAACACAGACGGAACAATCGTAGTCGTCGCCGTCAATATAACCATCGCAATCATTGTCGATCCCGTCATCACAGATTTCAGGCATGGGTACACAGACGGAACAATCGTAATCGTCGCCGTCGACGTAGCTATCGCAATCATTGTCGATCCCGTCATCACAGATTTCAGGCATGGGAACACAGACTGAACAATCGTAGTCGTCGCCGTCAATATAACCATCGCAATCATTGTCGATCCCATCATCACAGATTTCAGGGACATTGCATCCGCCACCGCATGCGTCTGAAACCTCGAACTCCGGCATGACAAGCTTGATCCTGTTTTCCAGATCGCAGGTGTCCGCTTCAGGTCCTTGCTCCCCTTGCGGTCCTTGTTCCCCTTGCAGTCCTTGTTCCCCTTGCGATCCTTGTGGTCCTTGTGGCCCAGTGGCGCCATCAACACCATTGATACCATTAGCGCCATCAGCACCCCGTGGACCGACCGCACCCAGCGTCAACGACATCCTGACTGGAATTGTCTTTTTTACATTGGAGTCGAAAAGCAATTCATAATCGCCAGGACCCGGAAAAGCAAATCCTTCGGGCACTGCGGCCATAACCAGAGAAGGGCTGTAAGATCCATCGACCACCAGCACCAGGTCGCCATTCAATATCACTGTTGGTGGTATGCCAGCTTGGGCAAGATGCTTACCAACAATGGTAAGTTGCCCCGCATCGTAATCATGCGTGATGCTGACAATTGTTGGCGATTGTGCCTTTACCGGCTTGGCCGCAAATATCGGAGCAGAACTTACCAGACATAGAAACGCCACCAGGACAGGCAGCGTGAAACGCCATTTGATATTCATGATGATCTCCCGAGGACCATCCATGGTGGACATTTCCATCAACACCACAGTTTCAATGATGCCACCGCGTGCTCAGGATTGTCAAAATCAATTTGTTCCAGATCAACAGGATGCGACCAGCTGACGCGTTTCATCTGCGGGCAGGACAGTACAGTCTGCCTGCATGAACCTGCAAGGGGGTTTCAGGCTCCCCTCTTTATCTGTTCATGTATGCAAATGCCTCCTGTTGGCCGGCTCCGGTTAATCACGTCGTTACGCTCTGCACGAATCCTGTAACCGCTTGCTAGCCGAGACCGGCAATTAAAATTCAGGCTCGATCAGCCAGCGGTCACCCCGGTAAATGATCATCGGCCGGTCGCGAAAGAATGCCGGCATGAGTGGTTGGGTCGTGATGTCCCAGCGGATGTCCTTAGATCACAGCGATAGGAAAACCGCCTATGGCAACAAGCCAGAAGTACTTGATAAACCTCTCGTCGAGCGCGAGTGCAGGAAGCGCCTCACTTGCCACCTGTATGAGAACCCAGCTTGCGACGATATACCACGCCACCATTCAAAACACACGGCGGCGCCTGATTTCCGTCACGAATTTGGCGATCCACATAATCAGTGTGATCTCAAACGGTTGAGGCAGCACATTGGTTACATCGCCCGACTGGTGTTGCAAAGTTTAATGTCTTACCTGGTCGTACATTAAGTTGTCTGGCTCCTGCATTGCGTTTAGCTTGCGAGTGTTCTGATAGCTCGGTTACATTCGAAAAGTACGGTCTGAGCATGCCTTTGCTGGTCTCATACGTTACACTGCGCTGCGGGGAACCAATTTTTTTCGTAGATTATGCGAATTCCCAAACAGTAGTCGGAATTTATAAGTTATTAGACTAAACAGGAAGAGAGTGAGGAGCAGTGATGATGAAACAGCTTAAGGTTATTTTGGTGTTTGTTTCGACTTTGGCATTTTCGATTGCCGTTTCGGCACAAACGGTATTTTATGCTGGTCATGCCGGCAGTGGGGGCGACGAAAGCAATCCCGGCGCATTCTCCAGAGTCGATCTGACAACCGGACAGGTGAGCATTATCGGCGTCGCCAATATTAGTGGCGGTGGCGTGGCCGGTTTGGCTTCTGATGGTTTTACGATTTACGCTGCCCTCGCCGTGGATGGTGCTGCTCAACTCGTTACGATAAACCCTGTCACCGGACAAGTCGCGAACACCATTGGCGACGTGATCCTGTCTGGAGGCGGGGCATGCGCTATCGGAGACCTTGCCATGGGAAATGGCATTCTTTACGGGATGACAGCCAACGGCAGAAGTCACGTTTGTGACGGACTTTCGGGCGGTCTGATTGTAACCATTGATACCACGACCGCGGTGGCCACAGCTGTGGGGCGGCCGTTCGGCGAAAGCAATATACAGGGTGGGCTGGCGGTTGACGGGGCCGGAAATCTCTGGCTGTCGCCTGGTTGGAATCATCCCGATATCGGCAACCTTTACATCCTGGATAAAGCCACGGGGTTGATTGATTCGACTTTGGCACTCAGTGGCGAGTTTCCCAATGAGGATGGCGCCAATGGTCTGGTTTGGAATCCGGATAACGGCCTGCTGTACGCGAGCTTTGAGCAAGACGCCCCGGGTAACACATCTTTGTGGGCTATCAACCCGCAGACCGGAGTGTCACAGCTGATAACGGATTCGACCGCTCAACTTCACGACATTGTGGCCTTTGGAACGGCTGTTGCGCAACAACCGGTTCCTGCCCTCGACCGATTCGGGTTAACGATTCTGACCCTGCTTTCGCTGAGCATAGGAATTGTTACATTGCGACGCTTTATGTAAACAGGCAAAGGCCGGGGCCCTGAATAAAGCCCCGCGACAGGTAACTTTCGCGGGGCTTCACTGAGCAAATGAAACTTTGATCGATTCAGCGTTTACGTGGCACAAGGATTTGCCGTCTTTTTCAATAATTGCTAATCATTGAAAATGAAGCAAATCAAAAATGACATTCTTTGATTGCCCTGGTCATTCAGGCTCGATCAGCCAGCGGTCACCCCGGTAAATGATCATCGGCCGTTCGCGGAAGAATGCCGGCATGAGCGACTGGGTCGTGATGTCCCAGCGTATGTCCTTTGCGCCCCCCGCCCAACTGAATTCAGCGGCCGAAACCTCAAGCACAACGAAAATGACCTGGCCGGCTGCCGCGGTAAATGCAACGGCGCCGCTGCCGCTGATGAGTCCGCCCAGATTCCCGTATTGCCAGCGTCCGCCCCAGCTCTTGAGCGTGTGTGATCCTGGCGACACCCGCATGGCGGCGACGGTGTCGCGCACCGGAAAAGCGTCAGACGACTGCAGCGGAATAGCAGAATCTGCCGCGTTGCCGTTGATCAGCGGGGCGTTGCCGCCGGGTATCGCCGGATCCAGCCGGTAGGGAATGGGCAAGGTCGGGCCCCCATCGATCGAGAGCTTTGCCGGGCACAGCTGCAGACCGCAACCGACGATGAGCGTGGCCTGGGAAGACTTGCCGGCCCCAGCCAGGAAGGTATCGCGGGCGGCAGGTGAAATCATCAGTGTTTCGTGCCGGTCCTCCCATCCGGCCGCAAAGGTGAAATCGCCCGCTTGCAGAAACAGCGCCAGGTCCTTGCGTTCGATGGGCTGGGTCATCCGCCATTTGGATGGTTTGCGATGGATGCCGGAAGCAGTTGCCCGCGCGGTGCGGTCGGCAGCATAGGCGACCAGCGTGTAGCGATAGATATCGTCCTGCAGACGGCCGGTGGGAATGATGATGGCCATGGGTACCTCGGTCTGGACCCGGCATCCCGGTAAACTTCCACACCCCAGGCCGCGCTGGCAAGCCAGGGTGCGCCGAGGGCCTGGCGTACCGTTTCGGCTGTCGGGGATGCAGACAGCCCGGTGGCGGAATGATCGGGCAGTCCGGTCAGGGCCGGATCGGGTGAAATATATGAGCAACCGCTCACAAGGGCGCTGATAACAAGGATCGCGGCTGCCAGGAAGACCCCGATTAGGGGGTCAGGTTGATTTAATCGCTTTCCATTGAATGCGATTAAATCAACCGGCCTGTTTATCCGGGATAAGCCAACACGGCGGAACACTCGTCTTTCCATAAAAGTTCATCCTCACAGGCCATCTTCTCGAGGTCTGCCGGCGTGGCATTGTCGTCATCCACCCACAGACGCAACAGGTCACTGCCGTTGATCAGGTCGATGGCCAGTTGCCGGTGTTCGTATTCATAGGGGAAATCACGCCACAGGTCGTAGCCGGGCTGGATCCGGCGCAGCGCCTTGAAGACCAGCGCCAGCAGGCGCCACGGGCGAAACGCCTGGTGCTCGTAAGCGCTGTCGTCAACATGGATCTGCACCCCGGCGCAGAGCTTACCCACGTGTTTATGAAAGGTCGGCTCAAACCAGCATTCACGCAGGCGGCAACCCTGCATCCATTGGGGTGCGATCTGCGCCATGGCCGCGAGCAGTTTGCGGGTGTCGATATCGGGCGCGCCAAACAACTCCAGCGGACGCGTGGTGCCACGCCCTTCGGATAGCGTCGTACCTTCCAGCATCACCGTGCCGGCGTAGCAACGCGCCATGGAGAGGTTGGCGGCGTTGGGGCTGGGGTTGACCCAACTGCGTTCCCGCAACGGCCAGCCATGACCTGGCGCGGCGTCCGGTTGCCAGCCCTGCATGCCTATAACCTCATATTCCACGTCCAGCTTCAGGGTGCGGACAAACCAGTGGCCCATTTCGCCCAAGGTCAGGCCGTGCCGCATCGGCATCGGACCGGCCCCGACAAAGCTCTCCCAGCCGGGACGCAACAGCAATCCTTCCACGGGGCGGCCGGCGGGATTGGGCCGGTCCAGCACGATCACCCGCTTGTTGTAGCTGGCCGCCGCTTCCAGTACGTATCTCAGCGTCGTGATAAACGTGTAAATGCGGCAGCCGAGATCCTGCAGGTCCACCAGCAACACGTCGAAACGCCCCATCATGTCAGCGGTGGGGCGACGCACCTCACCATAAAGACTGAAGACCGGGATGCCGTGAACCGGATCCAGGAAGTCCGCCGACTCGATCATGTTGTCCTGTTTATCACCCCGCAAACCGTGCTGTGGTCCAAAGGCGGCGGTCAGGTCGATATCATCCAACCCGGCCAGTGCATCCATGCTGTGCACCAGGTTGCGGGTAACCGAAGCGGGATGGGCCAGCAAAGCAACCCGGCGTCCCTGCAATGACTTGCGCAGCCCGGGTTCTTCCAGCAGACGGTCAATTCCAAATTTCATCGGGGTATTTTACAACAAGGGTGTGCGGCTAATGAGACCGGAAAAATACTGCGGGGTGGCAAACCGAAAGCCAGGCAAACCATCGGCATGCAGCAGATTTGTCTGGCGATGCTGAGCTGCCGTCTCCAGAATGCAATTAAAGCGATTGCGGATTAAACTTAAGACACCAAACGTCGGGCGCTAAGGGCTTGGCAGTCAGATCAGATGGAACTTGAACAGGAAACGTCTATGGAAGGTCGCATCGGTCACTATTCAATCGTCTCCGAATTAGGGCGTGGTGGCATGGGTGTTGTTTATAAAGCCCATGAAGAAAGCCTTAACCGCTTCGTTGCACTCAAGGTGCTCGGCAAGCACCTGTCCGAGGATGAAAACTTCGTCGAACGCTTCAAGCGCGAGGCACGCAGCGCCGCCGCTCTCAACCACCCCAACATTGTCAAGGTGTATGCGATCGATGAATTCAACGGGAAACATTACTTCGCCATGGAGTATGTCGAGGGAAGCTCCATTCTGCAGATCGTCAAGCAGCAGGGCCCGATGGCGCCGGTTGCGGCGGCTCGCCTGATTCTGCAGACCGCCTCCGGACTCGGCGCCGCGCACGCCAAAGGCATTCTGCACCGCGATATCAAACCCGCAAACCTATTGCTGGACGAACATGGACTGGTGAAGATCGCCGATTTTGGACTGGCCCTGCTGGCCGCCGGCAACACGCGTCTGACGGCAACCGGTATGTTCATGGGTACACCGGATTAGCTCTCGCCCGAGCAATGCCTAGGCGAGGGCATCGACCAGCGCACGGATATTTACTCGCTAGGTGTGACGCTCTATGAAATGCTCACCGGGGTCACCCCCTGAACGCCGATTCACCCTGGCGCTGTTGCGTCAGATCATCGAGGTCGAGCCAAAAGACGTTGCTGAACTCAGACCCGAGGTCCCGGATACGTTGCGCCGCATTCTGAAAAAGATGATGGCCAAGAAGCCTGACGACCGCTACCGGGACTGTCCCACCCTGATCGCCGACCTGCAAAACTGGCTTGCCAGCGTCGGTTCGACGACTTCCCATTTGAACCCCGTCATCACGGCAAGCGCTGCCACCGTAACATCACCCGGCATCAACGACACGGCGACGGTGCTGATGGACAGTGCACAATCTGGCGCGGACAAAGTCACTGCCGGCACCTGCAAAAACGCAGACAGCAAGTCCCGTGTTGCGATGATCGCGATCATCAGCGTGTTCCTGCTGGCGGCTGCCAGTTATGCGGCCTGGTATTTCGGCTCAGCAGATCCTGCCGGCGATCCCGTGGCAACCACCTCTGAAACCACCGGTGTTGTTGCGGACCCCGGTGGTACCGGGACAAGTGAGCTGGTGACCGGTGAAGAGCATCCCGCTGCGACGGAGCCGTTGCAACAGCAGGCGATCAGGCCGCGCCGCCAGCGACGGTGGACAAGCCGGTTGCAGCGCAGACTGAGACCGGATTGAACCCGACCAGCGGAGAAAATTTGGTCGAAGCGCAGACCAACACTGGCGCGAACCTGGATACCGGAGAAACCTCCATCGGGGAAAGCACTGCCGGGGAGATACCGGAACCCCGGGATTATGCACAGACCGACAGCCCGCAAAATACGGTCGAGGTAATACCAGAAGTTACCCGTGAAACCGATTACAACCCCGCAACGGCGGCGGTATCCCCGGCCGCTGCTGAACAGGACACCAGACCGTCGCCCGATCAAACCATGCCCGCACAACGCAGGCCTGAGCAAACCCGTTCGCGATGAACCGCGAACGGCCCCTGCCAGTGATCGCGCCGGCAACGATTCGGCGCGCAGCCCGCGTGAGGCACCATCGGAACGGGTGTGGCACTGGTCAGCATCGGCGACCGCCTTTTAGCCGACGCCGCCTCAGACTATATCCGGCAGATACTCGAACGTCACAGCATCGCGGTCCTGGATGGCACAGCGGTACCGGGCGTTGCCGGCCTGTTGGAAAATGGTGGCGGCGCCATCGAGGAACTCCTGCGCCCGCATGCGCGTTACCTCGGTTCATCCGGGCCGATTACAGTGGTCAGCGTGAACTCTACTACATGGGTCGCTCCGACACGGAGTATCAGGCCAGGCTCAGTGTCGAGACGAGCGACATGCTCGATGGCAGGGCGGTTGGCGCCGCCATCCACACGTCGATCGGTTACACGCAGTTAAGCGTGAATGCGAAGGTCGAAGAAATCATCAGGCCCAAATTCGCGCCGACTGCAGGCAATTTGAAGGAGTAGAAAAAAACCGGCGTAAATTGTGTTCTGCGCAGCAGGTTTTTTTGAAAACAGTAACCGCATAATTTTTGTTCCAGGAGGGGATTGATCATGAAAGGAATGTTGCGATTTTTTGTCTGGATGACGCTCATTGGCATGGTATTGCCGGTGCAATCCGAAGAGCCGGTTGCCGAAGAGCCGGTTGTGGAAAGTACCGGTGGTCTGCGTTATTCAATCACCGTGGCGAACTTCGAGAACCGCTCCGGCTGGGCCGGCCAGTGGAACCTTGGCGATGCGTGGGATACGGTGCTTACCGACATGCTCAACCAGACCGGAAAATTCATCGTGCTCGGTCAGACAGATATGCGCGAGGTCGCGATGGAAGAACAGGATTTCGCCGCCTCCGGTCGGACTGCCCAGGGTGACAAAGCTCCGGAAACCGGCCAGATGACGCCTGCGCAGTTGATCGTCAAGGGGGTGATAACGCATGTGCAGGACACCACCAAGAGCGCCGGCGGCGGCTTGACTTCAAGGGTCTCAACATCGGCGGCGGCGGTGGCAAAGGTGAGGTGAATGCCACCTTTTACATCGTCGATACCAGCACCGGACAGGTTGTGGCCTCCAGCAGCGTCGTCGGCACGCATAAACGTTCGGCCATGGATGTCGGCTATGCCGCGGGAGATTGGGGCACGGCATTTGGCGGCGATAAAATAGATAACGTCGGGCTGGCCGTACAGGATGCCTGCGCGGAAGCCGTCGCCTTCATGCTGGAACAATTGCCCAACCTGCCCTGGACTGGCTCGGTCGTGCTGGTCAAGGGCGACAGGATCTATATCAATCGCGGCACACGTGAGGGCGTGGCTGTCGGCCAGGAATTTGTGGTCGGCGAGGTCGAAGTGATGCGCGACCCGGATACCGGTGAAGTGCTCGATGAGAGCATGACGGAATACGCCCGTGTGGCGGTTGCAGAGGTCGAGGAAAAATTATCAATCGCCACCGTCACTTCCGGCGATGCCGCTGCCGTGATGAATGGTATGAGCATCCACAAACCTTAGCCCGGTGGAATTTGTTCCTGATCAATGACACACTCAGCCTGCGTTTGCTGGGTCAACAGCAATAACCAGGGGCAACAGGCTATGGCAAAATACGATCTGATCGTCATCGGCAGCGGGCCCGCCGGACGCCGCGCGGCGCGATCCAGGCCGCCAAGCTGGGCAAGCGCGTGCTGGTGGTCGAGAAGCGGCCGCCGCGTCGGCGGCGTCTCGGTCCACACCGGCACCATCCCGTCCAAGACCCTGCGCGAGACCGTGCTCAACCTCTCCGGCTGGCGCGAGCGCGGCTTCTACGGCCGCGCCTACCGCGTCAAGCAGGACATCGCCGGCGAAGGACCTGCGCATGCGCCTGCACATGACGCTCGACCACGAGGTCGAGGTGCTGGAGCACCAGTTCGCCCGCAACGGCGTGCGACACCGTCGCAGGGCGCGGCCGACTTCCTCGATCCGCACCGCATCGAGGTCACCACCGACGATGACGAGCGTCACGACCATCGACACCGGCGAACGCGTCCTGATCGCCGTCGGCACCGGCCCTATCGGCCCGCGCACATCCCTTCGACGGCGAGCACGTCGTCGACAGCGACGAGATCCTCGAACTCACCCGCATCTGCCGCGCAGCCTGACCGTGGTCGGCGCCGGCGTCATCGGCATCGAATACGCCACGATCTTCTCGCGCGCTCGACGTGCCGGTGACGGTGGTCGAGCCGCGCACCAGCATGCTCGATTTCATCGACCGCGAGATGGTCGACGAATTCATCCACGACCTGCGCGACCGCGGCGTGCACCCTGCGCTTCGGCGCAAGTGGTCACGTCGAGTCACCGCCGAGGGCTGCAGCACTGCCTCGTCACGCTGCGACGACGGCCGGCAGCATGCGCGCCGACATGGTGCTGTTCGCCGCCGGGCCGCGATCGGCGCCACCGACCGACCTCGAGCCTCGACAGCGTGCGGCCTCGATCGCCGGACGAGCGCGGCCGGCTAAGCGTCGACCCGACGACCTTCCAGACCGCCGTGCCGCACATCTACGCCGCCGGCGACGTCATCGGCTTTCCCGAGCCTGGCCTCGACCTCGATGGAGCAGGGCCGCATCGCCGCCTGCCACGCCTTCGGCGCGCCGTGCCGCCGCCGCCGGAATTTTTCCCCTATGGCATCTATTCGGTGCCGGAAATCTCCACCGTCGGCATGACCGAGGAGCAGGTGCGCGAGCAAGCGGCATCCCTTACGAAGTGCGGCATCGCCCGCTTCCGCGAGACCTCGCGCGGCCACATCATGGGCCTGCAATCACGGCATTCATGAAGATGATCTTCGCGCTCGAGACCCGCCGCCTGCTGGGCGTGCACATCGTCGGCGAAGGCGCGACCGAACTGATCCACATCGGCCAGGCGGTGCTCAATCTCGAGCGGCACGCTCGACTATTTCGTCGAAAACACCTTCAACTATCCGACGCTGGCCGAGGCCTACAAGATCGCCGCGCTCGACGCCTGGAACCGCATGCCGCCTCTGTGAGGTTTGATCGCCAAAGTTCAGCGGCGTATTTTACGATGACAGTACAGAATGTATACGAGGTGTGACCCATGAAACAAACCGAACCCAAAAAGGCTGTATACCAGCAAGAAGAAAAGTTGTTGACCAGGGAATGCAGGCTGTTTCTCATCGAGGGCCGGGTGCAGGGCGTTTTGTTCCGGGAGTCGACGCGCCGCGAAAGCCCGGCCCGCTCGGCATTACCGGCTATGCGCAGAACATGGCGGATGGCTCGTTACAGGTCCTGGCTTGCGGCGAAAAGGCCGCGCTGGACCGAATGGCGGAATGGCTGAAACACGGACCACCGATGGCACGGGTCGACCGCCTGGAATGGATTGTTTCCGCCAGCAAATGCCCGGCAACATTTGAAACGCGCTGACTGTCTAGCCTGTGCAGGTCCGGTCTGTGCAGGCATGCGCCCCACAATGCCTGTCAAGACGCTGCGCGTCATGCCTGGCGCAGCTCAAAAAGGGCCACCGGAGTGGCCCCTGGAAGGATGTCCGCAAGCCGTGGTCAGGCACGTCTGCGCAATACGGCGAGCATTCCCAGCAAGCCCGCCAAAAGCAGCATGGCCCATGTGGACAATGTAGGCACCGGTACCGCGGGGGCGCTCGTAAAAGTCAGGTCGTCCAGCACGTCATACGCATTGCTCAACCGCAGCGCGTAGATATCGGCCTGGGGCCGCCAGATGCCCAGGAACGCGCCTGCATCGTTTGCGCCGGGTGTGGAAATTGGCGCGGAATCAGTCACGTCATAAGACTCCAGCACGACGCCATTCTGGTCCAGCACTTCGATGATGGCCTGGCCTTCTTCGGTTGCATAGTTGACGAAACCACCCACACCCGAAACCGGCGCATCGTTGAACCGGTAGGTCATCGCACCAGATTCGGTGTTGAGGCCCGTGTACCCCTGCCGTGCCGAGGTCCAGTTTCCATTTGCGTTTAAACCATAGCCGCCGTTGCCGATAACGGAACGCTCATACGTGGAGAACCACTCGATGTTACGGCCGACCGGGTTACCGATCTGGACGGGGCCGGCGGTAAACAGGAAATCGCCGCTGAACTCACTGAAATCAATGACCGTAACATTTGACAACTGGTCGGCGGACGTGACCAGCGCTGCGCGCACAGCCGGGACAAAACCAACGAGAAGCAACACGGCAAAAACCGTTAATAGCTGTCTGTTTTGAAACCTGGACGTCATGGTATTTCCCTCAAGATGACCGATAGATGAATATTTTTGTTCTGGAACACACAAATTAACGGGATGCTAACATAACCTTGCATTTAGTCCATTGAATTTTTGCCTTGCCTATTACCCAGGTCGACTGCAACGACTTTGACCCCATGCGCGCATCTCTTGGCATCTGCTGCATCAGCAAAAGCCAGGTGGCAACAGCGAACCCGCAGAAGCCAGCCCCTGTCAATTTCGCAGTCCCGCGCCACGCAGACCCCGGTAAAAAACTCAACTTCACCATCTTTTTTCATGGCGCTGGCCTAATTTGCGAGGTGCGCCCCTTGGCCAGTAATGGGACTGGCGCCGCGAGGCTATTCTCCGGTCAGGTCAAGGACGGTGGTTTCAGCGGCTTTCACGACTGCTTTCAACGCATTTTCCCGCGTTGCGGTGTGGACCGTGTAGCTGCCTTCCGGCAACTCGATCCCAGGACCATTGATGGTGCCGCTGGCCACTACCGCGCCACTGGCGTCCTGCACCTCATAGGATTGCTCAATGGCCTGGGTCAGGCCGCTGAGCAACTCCTGCGAATTCTTCGCATCCAGGTACTGACCGTGTCCGATCCTGGCCCACTGCTGAAAGGTCTCGCGCAGCATCAGCTCATCGATGGCAAGGCCCACGATGTTAACCCGCACATCGATCCCGCTGTCGACCATGGACTGGATGACCGCTGCCGGGTCACCACCACAGGTCTCCTCACCATCGGTCAGCAGGATCACCACGTGCGGTCCGGGCTGTGCGGCAAGATCGTCAGCCACGGCAGCGAGGGTAGCACCGATGGGTGTCTTGGCCAGGTTCATGGCCTCGATCGAAGCCACCGTCGCGGCTGCCTGGGCACGGTTGAGCGGTGCGAAGGCAATTTCCAC
>CAVVUQ010000013.1:0-128951 GCA_963751525.1 uncultured delta proteobacterium
CGGCGAGGAACTGGTGCTGACCGGCGATGACGATGAGGCTTTCGGCGTCACCGTAACCGAGGTGGATGACGAAAGCATCACCTTCGACTCGAACCATCCGCTGGCGGGGGAGGATCTGACTTTCTCCATTACGCTGCGCGAAATCGTGTAGGCGGCCGATGAAAAACGCCCATCTGCGGCGTTGCCCTCAGTCTCGTTGCTGCGGCGTACCATTGGGTACGCCTCGCGCCTCGACTTTCGAGCGCCTTGCACCTGGGCATTTTTGATCATCCTGAAGATAGAAGAGGGGACGGGATTCAATTCTGTCCCCTTTTTTCATGCTGCATTGCTATAATGGGCCAATTTTCCGCAGGAGTTCGCTGATGTCCAGTTCCTTCGGTACCTTGTTTCGCGTGGCCACCTTCGGCGAGTCGCACGGCGTCGGCGTCGGCGCGGTGGTCGACGGCTGCCCGCCGAATCTCGAATTGTGCGAGGCCGATATCCAGGTGCAGCTCGACCGTCGCCGGCCGGGGCAGTCGGATCTGACCACGCCGCGCCAGGAGGCGGACCGGGTGGCGATCCTCTCCGGGGTCGAGCACGGCCGTACCCTCGGCACACCGATCGGTCTGCTGGTGCACAACCAGGACCAGCGCCCGAGCGATTACGGCGAGATGAATATCGTGCCGCGGCCGTCGCATGCCGACTACACCTACCAGGTCAAGTACGGTCTGCATGCCAGCAGCGGCGGCGGCCGTTCCAGCGCCCGCGAGACGATCGGCCGGGTGGCGGCGGGGGCGATCGCCGAGAAGGTACTGCGCGAGCGCTGGGGGGTGGAGATCGTCGCCTGGGTCAGCAGCGTGGGCGAAGTCGAGGCGGCCGCGGTCGATAGCGACCGGATCTCCCGCGCGCAGGTCGATGCCAACCCGGTGCGCTGTCCCGATCCGGCCGCCGCCGAACGGATGACCGCGCTGGTGCGCGAGGTGCGCGACGCCAAAGATTCGGTCGGCGGGGTGGTCAGCTGCGTCTGCCGCAACGTCCCGGCCGGCTGGGGGGAGCCGGTCTTCGACAAGCTCGAGGCCAAGCTCGCCCAGGCGATGCTGTCGCTGCCGGCCACCAAGGGGTTCGAGATCGGCTCCGGCTTTGCCGGCACCCGGCTGCGCGGTTCCCAGCACAACGATCCGTTCGTGAAAAAAGGGGAGCGGCTCGGCACCCTGACCAACCATGCCGGCGGGGTGCTCGGCGGCATCTCCAGCGGCGAGCCGCTGCTCTTCCGGGTGGCCTTCAAGCCGGTGGCGACCATCGGCCAGCCGCAGCAGACCGTCGACCTCAACGGCAACCCGGTGGAACTGGCCGCCAAGGGCCGCCACGATCCGTGCGTGGTGCCGCGCGCGGTGCCGATTGTCGAGACCATGGCCGCGCTGGTCCTGCTCGATCTGGCGCTAAGGCAACAGGCTCGGGGGTGAAAAAAGATTAACTGCCGCGGCTGGACATTTTATGTTGCAGGGAGCACGGGGCAGACACCGACATCCCAAAAGTACGCTCCATATTACAGCAACTGCCACAGCGGCCACCCAGAGATCTGGGTGGCCGTCTTATTGGGCAGACATTGAGAATGCCCCCCTGTGTCAGGATAGTTGTCGCCTCTAGCTGAACTCAAAATCATCACGATTGGGGGCAGTGAGGAGGCGTATGTATTCCAAGGCATTCCGAGCGTTGATGATCCAGAAGATGACGGATCCTCAGCGTCCCGCCGCGCAGTCCCTGGCCGATGAGATCGGTGTCTCCCGCGCCTCCCTCTACCGATGGGTGAGTGAAGCTGATACGCTGGAGATCGCCGTTAACGTCGAGCCGCCGACCTTTACTGAATCCATGCAGAGGCTGACCAATATGAAGCGACCACAGGACTGGAGTGCCGAAGAGAAACTGGCGGCTGTTTTAGAAGCGGCCTCGCTTTCAGAGGAAGAGTTTGGTGTGTTTTTACGGAGCCGGGGTTTGCATGAGGCCCAGCTTCAGCAATGGCGGGACCAGATGCTCGTTGGTCTGGAACCGAAGACGGCGAAACGGGCCGAGACCAAACGGATCCAGGAGTTGGAGAAGGAGCTTCGGCGCAAGGAGAAGGCGTTGGCGGAAACCGCCGCCTTGCTGGTTCTCAAAAAAAAAGCACAGGAGATTTGGGGGGGCGAGGACGACGACACGACCAGTAGCGCGGCAACAGGCTCTCGAACTGGTCGATGAAGCCGTGTGCCGGGGGGCCAGAGTGAAGCCGGCCGCGCAGATGCTGGGGCTGACCGCCCGCACCCTCCAGCGGTGGGCTCAACAGGGGGATGGCGGCGATGGTCGCCGTGGTCCTTTGACCACACCGGCGAACAAGCTGACGCCGGCAGAGCGGCAGGACGTCCTGGCCATCGCCAACTCGCCACAGTACCGGGAGCTGTCTCCCAAGCAGATCGTGCCGCGCCTGGCCGATGAAGGCCGCTACGTTGCGTCGGAATCGACCTTTTACCGGACGCTGCGACAGGAGAGCCAACTGGCGCATCGGGAACGCTGCCGACCGGCCACGCACCGCCGCCCTCGTGAGAAAGTGGCGACCGGTCCCTGCCAGGTGTGGTCTTGGGACATCACCTACTTGAAGACCACGGTTGCCGGGCGGTTCTTCTATCTCTACCTGATTCTGGATGTCTGGAGCCGCAAGATCATGGGCGCCACGTCTTCTCCAAGGAATGCGGTCAAAACAGTGCGCTGCTGTTCGTCGAAGCGTTCCACCGCCACAAGGTCGATCCGAAGGGCTTGGTCCTGCACTCCGACAATGGTGGCCCGATGAAAGGCTCCACCATGCTGGTCACCTTGCAGCGCCTCGGTGTGGTGCCATCGTTCAGTCGCCCTGGCGTCAGCAATGACAACCCGTTCTCGGAGTCATTGTTCCGCACCTTGAAGTATCGGCCGGAGTATCCTTCCCGCCCGTTTGCCTCGGAATACGAAGCCCAGCGATGGGTCGATGCGTTCGTCCACTGGTACAACACGGAGCATCAGCATAGCGAGATCCGCTTCGTGACGCCGGATGATCGGCATTATGGGCGCGAAGCCGCCAAGCTGAACCAGCGGAAAGAGGTTTACGAGCAGGCCCGACAGAGGAACCCCTGTCGTTGGACCCGGCAGACACGTAACTGGGAACCGGTCGAAACGGTTCGACTCAACCCCGAACGGAAAAAGGCCCCCGAAGAGGACCTTTGTTCCGAAGCGGCATAACGAGATTGAGGCGACAACTACCTTGACACCCGCCGTGACGTGCGAAGTGGTTAATGGCCGTTTTCAGCAAATCAATTTATTAAACGCCGATAGTTGTGAGAGTGCCCTCGGTGATTGTTGAAAAACACTATCTGCCTGATATGCTTAACCTTCAGGAAATGACAAATCGAGAAAATTTTTGTTTTAGGGCGATCTGGTTGCCGGGGGAGTTATGGAGAGAGCATGTAGGTCACATATAAAAATAATTTTGCTAACTTTTTTATTCTTAATCCTTTTATTGGATAACACGCACGTTGGTTTTGCTCGAGACGCGGGGAGCGAATGGGCCTCACTCTATCAGGAACGAGCAGAATACGCAGTGTCAGGAAACTACGATCAAGCACTTATTGTGGCTAAGAGGGCTTTGGATGTTGCACAAACAGCTGTCGGTCCTGAACATCCTGATGTAGCGATATGCCTCAATAATCTTGCTTTTATTTATCTCTTGAAAAACCAATATGCCCTAGCTGAACCACTCTGCAACCGCGCCATAACAATCTATGAAAAGGCGCTTGCGCAGGAAAACTATGGTCTGGCTGATAGTTTTAATATACTAGCTACGATTTATTATAAACAAAAAAGTATTCTCAAGTCATCATTTGTGCGTTCGCTAGCAATATGCGAGAAGTCCTTCGGCCAAAATCACCCCGCTGTGGCTACAAACATTAGCAGCCTCGCTCTATTATACTACGATCAGAGGAAATACACTCAAGCTGAACCGTTTTTAATCATATATCACTGGAAATATACAAGCCGGTTCTTGGCCAAGACCACCTCGTTGTGACTACACATATGGACATGTTGGCGGTCACATACACAGCCCAGGGCAGTATGCACAAGCAGACATTAATGGTACTAGTGCAAATCTGAGAAGGCTTTGGGCTTGAGCATCCACCTATCGCGCATCTTCAAGCATCTTGCAGATCATTGATTAAGGTCCGAACATGCACAGCCAAACCCCTCTACAAACGCTCGCTGGTTGTTGACGAAAAGATTTTTGGTCAGGAGCACGCCAACGTGGCAATAATCTTGGACAATTTGGCAGAGTTATTTCGCATGCAAGGAAAATATTCGCAGGCCGAACCACTCTATAAGCGCTCGCTGAAAATATTTGAAAAAACACTTGGCCAGGGACACCCGGAGGTGGCTAAAGCCTTAAGTAATTTCGCACTACTGTACTCTGATCAACGACAATACGCACTGGCTGAACGACTATTTAAACGATCGCTTGCTATTTCTGAGCGGGAATTCGGCTCCGACAAGCCAAGAGGTGGCCGCAACTCTGAACAACCTCGGACATGTGTATGTGTACCAAGGCAAATATGCGCTTGCAGAACCCCTTTACAAGCGCTCGCTGGCTATTAGCGAAAATGTTTTTGGCCAAGATCACCCAGATGTAGCCTATGCGCTGAATAGCCTTGCATCTTTATATGATTTCCTGGAACGCAAAACGACTGGCCGAACCCCTTTATAAGCGCTCGCTGGCTATCCGCGAGAAAACACTGGTTTGACTCATCATCTGGTTGGCGTTACTCTTAACAACCTTGCGTTTATGTACTATTCCCAAGGGCAATATGAAAAAGCCGAACCACTCTTCAGTCGTTCACTGACTATTTGCGAGGAAGCGCTCGGACCAAACCATCCTAAGGTAGCTAAACACCGAACAACCTCGCTTTACTTTATTCTGCGACGAAGCAATTTGATAAAGCTGCGCAGTGCAAGCAGCGAGCAGATGCAATTCGAGCCATAGAAAGATAATGGAATGAATCGGCTCCCCACTTATTCAGGTGTAGAGCCGTACTTGTTATTCACGACTTCTGAGGCAAAAACCGGCGTCTAACTGAACGCTATAAATATGACACGAAAAACGATGGCCACCTGGATCGATGCCAAGGTGGCCATTTATCGTTGGTCAGGGGTTTTAATAATCGGGCCGGGCGGGGTTACTGGCCTGAGCGTATTTCTGTAGCACGACTTATGAGATGATTCGGATTATGAAATTTCAAGCTATATTCATCCCAGCACCTTTCATATAGTCGAACATTATCCTTTCATTCGGCCGCTCCTTAATTTACAATCAGCCGCATGATTGATACTCAGCTCTTTACTCGATTTGTCCATCCTCGCTTAACCGAGGCTTTGGCCGATACTCCGGTTGTACTGGTGCACGGTCCCCGTCAATGCGGCAAGACCACGCTGGCCCGCATGGTGGGGGACGCGGCGGGCTATGCCTACGTAAGTTTCGATGACGATGTGCTGCGCGGGGCGGCTCAAGCCGATCCGGTCGGTTTTGTCGCCGACCTGCCGGACAGGGTGGTGTTGGATGAAGTACAGCGGGTTCCGGAACTATTCACGACTCTGAAGGCATCGGTTGATCGTAATCGCCGGCCAGGGCGTTTCATCCTGACCGGTTCGGCCAATATCCTGCTGCTGCCAAGGTTGGCGGACTCGCTGGCGGGACGCATGGAGATATTGCGTTTGCACCCCCTCGCGCAAGCCGAATTGGCGGCCCATCCTCCCGGCTTCCTCTCTGCTCTTTTCAGCAAGGGATTCAAGAGTTCCCCCCAGGCACGGCTTGGCAAAGAGTTGGTTGAACGGATCGTTGCCGGTGGCTACCCGTCGGCACTGGCGCGATCTTTGCCGCGCCGCCGGGCAACCTGGTACCGCGATTACGTCGAGACCCTGGTGCAACGTGATGTGCGCGACCTGGCGCGTGTCAGTGCGCTGGATTCCATACCAAGATTGCTGACGCTGGCCGCCGGACAGACCTCACGACTGCTCAATGTGGCCGACTTGGCTGCACCCTTTCAGTTGAGCCGGCCAACGATCCGCGATTATCTCACCTTGCTGGCGCGGGTGTTCCTGCTGGAAGAATTGCCCCCCTGGCACAGCAACCGTCTGAGCCGGTTGATCAAGACTCCTAAACTGCATCTGGGAGACACGGGGCTGGCCTGTGCCCTGCTGGGAGTCGATGCCGCGGCACTTGTAAATGATCGCCAACTGCTGGGGCAGATGGTTGAGACTTTCGTCTACCAGGAACTACGCCGACATGCGAGTTGGCACGAAGCGCCCGTCAGCTTTCATCATTTCCGCGACAAGGATGGGGTGGAGGTCGACATCGTTCTGGAAGGGAGCGGGCAGCGCATTGCCGGCATCGAGGTTAAAGCTTCCGCGACGGTGACTGCGTCGGATTTCCGCGGATTGCGCAAACTCAAGGAGGCATCCGGTGAACGGTTTGCCTCGGGGGTGGTTCTTTACGATGGTGAAATGACGGTTTCGTTTGGTCCCGGACTGTTCGCTGTTCCTCTCCGCAGCCTTTGGACAATGCCTTAACCGGCCTTCTCAGCCACCAGGGGATTTGATAATCGCCATGAAGGTTTCACCAGCTTGGACAGATTTCTGCGGCGCAACTTACGAGACGGTTCCGACCGGCATCTTCCCAGAACCATTCTCCTTTGCTAATTGTCGAGGTGTTTGATAAAAGTATCTCTGTTGGGGGTGGCAAGATCGGATCGGTTCTGGTTGCAGGACAGTCGGATTGCCGGGGGAATATAAGGAGACACACAAGCCACCTTTGGATACCAAGGGTGGCTTTTCAATTTCCAACCTAACTTCAAACAGTCAGAGGGGGCGTTTATGCAGAGCATGATTAGTTTATTTGCTTTGCTGTTAATAGTGTTTAGCTCATATGGTATTTCATCGGCGGCCTCAACAATGGATGAGGCAAGACAAGCATTTTACGAAAAAAACTACGCAAGAGCAGCAGAGCTTGCTCTAATTGAGGCCAAACTTGGGAATCCAATAGCTCAAACTAACCTCGGCTCCTTGTATGCTTTGGGGCTAGGTGTCTCCCAAGACTATGTAGAAGCTGCAAAATGGTACAAATTGGCAGCTGAACAAGAAAATGCGCAAGCACAATTAAATCTCGGCAAGCTTTATCTGTTAGGGCAAGGGGTTCCCCAGAATGACCAGGAAGCCATGAAGTGGTTCAAGTTGGCAGCTGCACAAGAGGTTGCTGAAGCAGAATTGTTAATCGGCCTATCGTATTCCGAGGGGAAAGGTGTAGCACAAGACGACACTGAAGCTGTGAAGTGGTACAGGTTGGCCGCTGAACATGGATTTGCTGCGGCCCAGGGCAAGCTTGGCCTTATGTATTCGAAAGGAAGAGGTGTCTCGAAGGACGACACAATAGCTGTTAAATGGCTAAGATTAGCAGCCGAACAGGGGGATACAATTTCCCAATACAGTCTCGGGCTCATGTATGTCTTGGGGGAAGGTGTGCCTCAGGACTACGCGGAAGCCGTGAAATGGTTCAATTCGGCAGCTGATCAGGGGAATGTAGATGCCCAATATAACATGGGTGTTTTGTACAACGACGGGTACGGTGTACCACAGGACTATCAGGAAGCAGCGAAATGGTATCGCATGGCGGCGGAGCAGGGTAAGGACAAAGCCCAATTCAATCTTGCCCTTTTGTATGGCCAAGGCCAAGGAGTCTCACAGGATTTCCAAGAGGCTAAAAAGTGGTTCGGTTTGGCAGCCAATCAAGGTTTTGCTTTGGCTCAATTTTATCTTGGTATTATGTATCAACATGGCCAAGGAATGCCCATAGATTACTTAGAGGCTGTGAAATGGTATCGCTTGGCAGCCGAGCAGGGGGTCGCTGAAGCTCAACATAACTTGGGCGAACTGCATGAAGATGGCCAAGGAGTGCCGAAGGACTATCAGGAAGCAGTCAAATGGTATCGGTTGGCGGCTGAGCAAGGGCTAGCTTTGGCCCAATTCGACTTAGGAAATATGTATTATAAAGGTCTTGGTGTAATACAAGACTACCAAGAAGCAATGAAGTGGACCAAACTTGCAGCGGGCCAAGGATATCCTCCGGCCCAAACCAGGATTGGTTTCATGTGTGCCAATGGCCAAGGTGTGCCACAAGACAATAAGGAAGCCGCAAAGTGGTACAGGATGGCCGCTGATCAAGACTATGCTGAGGCCCAATCTAATCTCGGGCTCATGTATGTCTTGGGACAGGGTGTGCCTCAGGACTACACAGAAGCCGTGAAATGGCTCCGGTCAGCGGCAGATCAAGGGCTGCCAATGGCAAAATATAACCTTGGCCTAAGGTATCTTTTTGGACAGGGTGTGCCACAGAATTACACGGAAGCTGTGAAGTTGTTTAGGCTGGCAGCTGAACAGGGAATTGCATTGGCTCAATACCATCTCGGGTTAAGGTCTTACGAGGGCAATGGCGTGTCACAGGATGACAAGGAAGCCGTGAAGTGGTTCAAGTTGGCCGCTGATCAAGGGTTGGCGCAGGCCCAGCGCGACCTTGGCTACATGTATGAAAATGGCCAGGGGGTAACGCAGGACTACAAAGAGGCAGTAAGGCTGTACAGTTTAGCGTCAACTCAGAGTTATTCTGATGCCCAACTCAGTCTCGCCAGGATGTATTATGCCGGGAAGGGAGTATCTCAGGACGATAAAGAGGCCGCAAAGTGGTATCGATTGGCTGCCGAACAAGGAGAAGGCCTGGCTCAGTATAATCTTGGATCTATGTACGAAAATGGGCAAGGCGTGCCCCAAGATTACAAAGAGGCGTTGAAATGGTATCGCTTGGCAGCCGAGCAAGACAATAGAATGGCCAAAACCAACCTTGGTGTTATGTATGCCAAGGGCAGAGGCGTTCCACAAGATTACCAAGTAGCCGTGAAGTGGTACAGAGCGGCAGCTGAGCAGGGCGATGCACAAGGTCAGAACAACCTGGGCATTATGTTCTTAAATGGTTATGGTGTGCCCCAAGACGACAAAGAGGCGGTCAAGTGGTTTCGGTTAGCGGCCGACCAGGGGCTGATGGAGGCTCAGGAGCGTCTTGGCTCGATGTATTATGAGGGGCGAGGAGTGCCTCAAGACGACAGGGAAGCCGTCAGGTGGATTAGATTGTCGGCTGATCAAGGATGGGTTTCAGCACAAGATAGTCTTGGCAGTATGTATCATGTCGGTCGCGGCGTACCACAAAGTGACAGTGAAGCTGTCAAGTGGCATCGCCTGGCAGCTGAGCGAGGGTCGGCATCAGCCCAACTCAATCTCGGCTCAAATTATCTGAATGGGACTGGCGTGCCGCAGGATGCCAAGGAAGCGGTCAAGTGGTATCGCCTGGCAGCTGACCAAGGATTTGCTTTGGCACAAACTCAGCTTGGATTTATGTATTTTTACGGAAGTGGCGTACCGCAGGATGACAAGGAAGCTGTGAGGTGGTTCAGGTTGGCTGCTGAGCAGGGAGTGCCTTTGGCGCAATCCAATCTTGCATCCATGTATTTTAATGGCAGAGGGATTCAACAGAGTTTCGTCGAGGGCTATGCCTGGTTGATTGTTGCTGTCGCAAAAGGTGACAAGCTGGCAATTGACAATATGCGAAAAGCCGAAGAATTAATGACAAAAACCCAAATTGATGAGGCGAGACAACGGGCAAATGAATATGAAGCGAAGTTAAATAGCATGAAACAATAATTATTACGTTTGGGAGTTTCCTCAGAAACACCGTTAGCCATCGCTTATATCACCATTAAAAAGACTGGCTGCGAGGCCGGTCTTTGCGTATCTCATAAATCATGCAACAAGTCGTTCTTAAATTTCGTTGGGATTAATAATGCACAGACAAATGGGGACAGAATTTATTCTGTCCCCATTGCTGATTCCGCATCGTGAATCCGTCTCAGCCGCCTTCGCTGTTGACCGCCTGCCGCCGCTCCTCGGCCGGCGCTGCCGGCGGGACGTTGCGGTAGCTGTAGAGCTCGCCGCGATAGTTCTTGAGCAGCACCTCGTCTTCGCCCAGGCTCTGCAGATAGTCGGGGAGCAGCGGGATCTTGCCGCCGCCGCCGGGGGCGTCGATAACGTAGGCCGGCACCGCCAGCCCCGAGGTGTGGCCGCGCAGGGCGCGGACAATGGCCAGTCCTTCGGCGACGCTGGTGCGGAAGTGGTCGGTCCCCTGCACCATGTCGGCCTGGTAGAGATAGTAGGGGCGCACACGGATGGTCAGCAGCTGGTGCATCAGGCGCTTCATCACCGCCGGGTCGTCGTTGACCCCGCGCAGCAGCACGGTCTGGTTGCCCAGCGGGATGCCGGTATCGGCCAGGCGCGCGCAGGCCCTGGCCGAGATGTCGGTAATCTCGTCCGGGTGGTTGAAGTGGGTGTTCAGGTAGAGCGGGTGATGCTTGCGCAGCACCCGGACCAGCCCCGCGGTGATGCGCTGCGGCAGGACCACGGGGACGCGGCTGCCGATGCGGATGATCTCGACGTGGGGGATGGCGCGCAGCGCGGTGAGGATGGCGTCGAGCTTGTCGTCGGCGAGCAGCAGCGGATCGCCGCCGGAGAGGATCACGTCGCGGATTCCGCTGTGCCGGCGGATGTAGTCGAGCCCCTGGGCGATCGTGTCGGCGTTGATCACCATGTTGTCGCCGCCGACCTTGCGTTTGCGGGTGCAGAAGCGGCAGTACATGGCGCACTCGGCGCAGACCATGAAGAGGACGCGGTCCGGGTAGCGGTGGACCAGGTTGGCCACCGGGCTCTGGTTGTCCTCGTCGAGGGGGTCGGTGAAACAGACGCTGGCGCGCAGTTCGGCCTCGTCGGGAATCGCCTGCCGCCAGATCGGGTCGTTGACCTCACGGATCAGCGACTGGTAGTAGGCGGTGATGCGCATCGGGTACTGCGCGGCGACGGCATCGAGCGGTGCGGGATCGATGCCGAAGCGCGGGGTGATCTGCGCCGGCCGGGTAATGCTGGACTGCAAGAGCTTTTGCCAGGGTTCCATGGCGGTTGTCTTGATCCTCCCTTGTGGGTGGTCAGAAACGCTTGACATAGGTGAGCCGGTCGTCGTTCGGCTTGTAGAAGTCGCGGATGCACGATTCCAGGATGTACCCAGCCCGTTCATAAAAGCTGCGGGTGCGGCTGTAGCCGCCCTGCGAGGAGGTCTCCAGGCAGACCATCCGCCCGCCGCGCTGGCGGGCCTGCGCCTCGACATGCTCCATCAGACGCTGGCCGACCCCGCTTCCCTGGGCGGCCGGGTCGACGGCGATCCAGTACAGGTCGAAGCTCCCCACGGTCGCCGCGACCGGGCCGAACAGCACGTAGCCGGCCACCTTCCCCCCGGACTCGGCGACCGCCACCTCGTAGTCATGTTGCTCCGGGTCGTTGATGACGATCTCCAGCAGTTCCATGGCGACCGCCACCTCGGCCGGGGTGAAGGCGTCGGTGGCCGCCAGGATTCGCTCCAGTGCGGGGAGGTCGTTGGCTCGCAGTTCACGCAGCATGCGGTTTCTCCGTGCGGCGCCGGGCCGCGTCGATGATGTGCCCGATCAGGGCCGGGTAGGTGAAGCCGGCCGCGCCGGCGCTGCGGGCCAGGCCGACGCCCGCGGAGATGTCCGGGTTGGCGTTGACTTCCAGGATCCAGGGGATGCCGTCGCGCAGGCGGGTATCGACCCGGGCGTAGTCACGGCAGCCCATGATCCGGAACGCCGCCAGCGCGACCGCGCGGGTCGCTGCAGCCTCGGCCTCCGTCAGTTCCGCCGGGCAGGACGGCGTGGTCCCCACCCAGCCCGGCGTGCCCTCCAGCCACTTGCCGGCGTAGCTGACGATCGGCCGAATCTGCGACCGGTCGAAGCGAATCTCGGAGAGGGGGAGCACCGTCGCCTCCGCGCCGTTGCCGAGGATCGCCACGTTGATCTCCCGCCCGTCGATGAACTCCTCGACCAGCGCGTCCTGGCGATAGCTGCGGTGCACGTAGGCAATCTGCGCCTGCAGGGCCGGCAGGTCGTCGACCACGCTGGCATCGGTGATCCCATGGGAAGCGTCCTCGCTGCGCGGCTTGACGATCAGCGGGTAGCGCAGCCCCGGTTCCGCCGCCAGCGGCCGGCCATAGGGGGCCAGCAGGTAGCGGGGGGTGGTGAGGCCGTTGGCCAGGAGCAGCTCCTTGGTGCGCAGCTTGTCCTGAGTCAGGCCGAGGGTCAGGGGACCGGAGCCGGTCACCGGCAGGCCGGTGAGTTCGAGGAGTGCCGCGGCGTGCAGTTCCAGATGACTGTCCCCCCACAACCCCTCGCAGAGATTGAAGATCAGCTCCGCGCCGGTGGCGTTCAGCTGTTCCAGGAAAACGGCCGGATCGGCGCCGAAGGGGACGATCACCGGGTGGTGGCCGAGGCTGGCCAGGGTTGCGGCCACCTCCGCGGCCTCCTCGGCAGAGCCCTGTTCGGCCACCCGGTCGTGGGTTTCGCCGCGGACCGGGACCGGGGCGGCCAGGTTGTGGCAGACGGCGATCTTCATGCTGCTTCTCCGGCGAGGCCGAGCCGACTGGCGGCGGCGTCGACCACGGCGAGGAGCAGTGCGTCGTAGCTCATGCCGGCCGCGCGCGCCGCCTTCGGGAAGCAGCTGTTCTGTTCCGGACGCGGCAGAATGCCGGGGAGCGGGTTGAGTTCGATGACCTGGGGGTGGCCATGGGCGTCGAGGCGCACGTCGATGCGGCACCAGTCGCGGCAGCCCAGCGCAGTAAAGGCCTGTCGGCAGACCGTTTCGATTCCCCTCTGCAAGGCGGCGTCAAGGTTGGCCGGGCAGGTGAAAATCGGCAAAGGATCCTCCTCGCGGTCCCACACCCATTTAGCCTCATAGGAGTAGATCGGGCTGGCCCCGTCCGGCAGGGCGGCGAAGTTGATCTCGACGATCGGCAGGGCGCGCAGCCCCGGCCCGTTGCCGAGCATGGCCACGGTGAACTCGCGACCGGGGAGGAATTCCTCGATCAGCGCCGGCTGCCGGTAGTTCTCCAGCACCCAGGCGACCTGGCGGCGCAGTTCGACGGAGTTGTGGACCAGTGAGCGGTCGGTGACCCCTTTGCTCGACCCTTCCAGGGTTGGCTTGACCATCAGCGGGTAGCTCAGCCGGCGGGGGATCTCGCCGAGGGTGGCGACGATCCAGAAACGCGGGGTGGGAACGCGGTTGTAGCTGAGGATCTCCTTGCTGCGCCGCTTGTCGAGGCACAGGCCGAGGGTCAACGGGTCGCTGCCGGTGTAGGGGATCTGGAGCAGGTCGAGAAGCGCCGGGATCTGTCCTTCGCGGCTGGCGCCGTGCAGTCCTTCGGCAACGTTGAAGACCAGGTCGGCCTGGCCGCGCAGGCGGCGTAAGCTCTCGAACGCGTCGAGATCGGCCTCCACCAGGGTCACCTGGTGACGCGAGGCCAGCGCCCGCTCGACGGCCCGCACCGTGTGGATGTCGTCCCACTCGGCGTAGCGGTCGTCGGGGAGTGACCCGGGAGGTTCGGAGGGAGGGTCCGAAGGAGGCTCGGCCGCGTCCTCGACGCAAGCCGGATCATCCTTCAGATTGAAGACGAAGGCGATATGCATGTTGGTCAACCCCTGGTCGAGTCAAAGCCTGTAAGCGCCATTGCTGCCATGATCCCACGCCGGGACCGCCAGGGGGAGTTCGGTTTCCCGGGCCAGGCGGCGGTAGGCTTTGAAGGGGTCAACGCGCGCTGGGGCCAATCGGGGTCCGGGACCTGAAACACCCTCTGTTTCGTTGCGATATACGCCTGTTACCGGGGTCTGTCAACAGGAAATTGAAGAGGCGGCCTGTTGGCCGCCTCCACAGCATCTTGGGGGTGAGGAAAACTTTGACCCCTAGCCCTTGAGCCAGGCCAGCATTTCGCTGCGCACGCCCTCGGGGTCGCCGGTGTTGAGTTCGAGCAGGGTGCGCAGATGGGTCAGGGTTTCCAGATCCTCATGCAGGAACTTGAAGCCGAGACGGTTCTCTTCGCGGTGGATGAGTTCCGCGTCGAAGGCGAGAACAATCGTCGAGCCGGGGAGGGGGAGGGACAGGCTGGCCACGGTGCCAATGGCCGGGGCCAAAGGCATCGAACTCTCCAGCAGGACCCCCTTGAGGGCGATATCGAGGAGGCGGCAGTTCCAGCTGCGGTTGTCGACCGCCAGCTGCATCTCCGCCTCGAAAGGGACCCGCCGGAACCGCCGTTCGCCCATGTCCGCTCCTCTCTGGGCAGTCATTGCCCGCTCGCCGCTACCATTCTAGCGCGGATCCGGGGGAGGGCAAGCGGTGTCCGGGACCGTCCGCCCGAAGGGGAGATCGAGAATGCCGAAAAAATTACGCAGCAGCCGGTAGGTGATTCCCCACAACAGCGGGGCGCCGGGACCGAGCAGGTCGGCGACCGGCTGGGTGGTCGGGCGGCCGCGGTAGTCGAAGCGGTCCAGGCGATGGCGTACCGGGTCGCACAGCCGGTCGAGGGGGATCCAGAAGGTGGCTTCGACCTCGTGGTTGGGGACCAGGTGCGGGCGCCGGGGAGCGGCGTAGACGAAGCAGGAGACCAGGATCGGCAGGGTGGCGCCGTAAAGATCGTCGAGGCGGCCGAGGCAGTCGGTGGCCGTCAGGTCGAGGGCCAGTTCCTCGGAGCTTTCGCGCTCGGCGGTCCGGCGCGGGTCGCCATCGTCGGCGGCCACCCGCCCGCCGGGGAAGCCGATGTCGCCCGACCAGGGGTCGCGCTCATGACGGGAGCGCACGATGAACAGCGCCTCGGGAGCTGGCATCGCCTCGGCCAGCAGCAGGGCCACGGCGGCGTGCGGCCGGTCGGCAGCCAGCACGCTCGGACGGTGCGCGGCCAGGGCCTGGCGGATACGGGGCAGTGAGAGTGCAGGAGGGCTCATGGCGCAAGTTCGGTCAGCGGCAGCTCCCCATGACGGAGTGTACATCGTCGGCCAGAGTCGCGATGTCGCCGGCGGTCGTCGCCCAGGAGCACATGAAGCGGCAGTGGCCGGAGCCGATGAAGGTGTAGAACACCCAGCCCAGCTCGCGCAGGGCCGTGATGGCGGCTGCGGGGAGCTGGACGAAGACGGCGTTGGCCTCCACCGGGTGGACCAGGGTCACGCCGGGGGCGGCGGTCAGCGCCGCGGCCAGCTGGCCGGCGCAGCTGTTGGCATGGGCGGCATGGCGGAGCAGCGCGCCATCCTTGAGCAGGCCGACCCAAGGGGCGGAGAGGAAGCGCATCTTCGAGGCCAGCTGGCCGGCCTGCTTGCAGCGGTAGTCGAACTCGTAGGCCAGTCTTTTGTCGAAGAACACCACCGCCTCGCCGATCGGCAGGCCGCTCTTGGCCCCGCCGAGGGTGAGGACATCGACGCCGGCCCGCCAGGTCAGCTCCTTCGGGGCGACGTCCAGGGCCGCCACGGCGTTGGCGAAGCGCGCCCCGTCGACGTGCAGCTTCAGCCCCAGGCGTCGGGTCAGGCCGTGGAGCGCGGTCAATCTCGGCCGGGGTGTAGAGGGTGCCGAGCTCGGTCGGCTGGGTGATGGTCAGCACCTTCGGTTTCGGGTAATGGATGTCGCTGCGCTTGCTGACCGTATGCTCGACCGCCAATGGGTCGACCTTGCCGTGCGGGCCGCCGACGGTGAGCAGCTTGGTGCCGTTGGAGAAGAATTCGCTGGCGCCGCACTCGTCGGTCTCGACGTGGGCGGTCTCGTGGCAGATGACACTGTGGTAGGAGTGGCAGAGCGCGGCCAGGGCGAGGGAGTTGGCGGCGGTGCCGGTGAAAACGAAAAAGACCTCGCAGTCGGTCTCAAAGAAGTCGCGCAAGGCATCGCAGGCCCTGGTTGTCCACGGGTCGTCGCCGTAGCTGACCGAAAAGCCGTCCCTGGCCTCGTTCAGCGCCTCCCAAGCCTCGGGACAGATGCCGGCGTAATTGTCGCTGGCGAACTGGAGTCGGCGCGGGGCATCAGCCATGGCGGGACCCTCAGTAGCCCTGCCGGGCCTGCAATTTCTGGACGGTATCCTTGAGCCACTTGTCGTTCATCACCTTGGTTTCCTTCAGGTAGCCGAAGGTAATGAGCTTGCTGTCCTCGGAGGTCTTGGTCGCCGAGCAGACCATGAAGTTGCTGAAATCGACAGCCTTCATCGCCTGGGCGAACTGCTCCTCGGAGACCGGCCCGCTCTTGCGCAACTCGGTCAGCAGCAACGCTTCGTGGTCCTGGCGCGGCGGGTTGGTGTAGTTGAGGTAGACCAGGCCGGCGGCGACGATCAGGAAGAGCAGTTTTTTCATGGGCGGGGGCTCCTTGGCGGATGTGTCTGCAAATAACTCCCTAAAGATAACGCAAAGTGCGTTTCCAGCCAAGCTTCGCCCATCGCCTCACCTCACCCCTCACGAAAACCTACTTCACCGCCATGCCGAATTCGACCCGGCTGCGGCTGATCCCCTCGGTGGCCGGCTTGGCGGTGATCTCCGTGGCCGCGAGGAAGACCCGTTCGCGGGGGATGCCGCCGGGCCCGGTCAGGGAATTCGCCACCGCCCCGGCCCGCCCCTGGGCCAGGGCGGTCAGCTCCTCGGTGCCGATTTTGGTGTTGGTCAGCAGCAGTTTCTCCAACTCCGCATCGGGGAGGTGCTTGACCATTCCCACCAGGCTGCGCGGCTTGGGGAAGTCCGCGTCCTTGTAAATCCGCCACAGGTACTCCGGATACTCCTCCTTCGTCACTGCCACGGCGTCGGCATCGGCCGGGGCGGCATCGCCCAGTTTGCGGCGCAGGTCGATGAGCTTCTCGCGGCGGAGCTTCGCCTGCAGCAGCTCCAGACGGTAGCCCTCCGGATCCTGTTCGGGGTCGACGTACCCTTTGACCTCGATCTTGAGCTCCGGCTTGTCGCGCAAGGCCGCGGCGATCTTCGCCAGCTTGGCCTGCTCCGCCACGGTCAACTGCATTGAGCCGGCGGGGAAGACGATGGCGCTGAAGTCCTCGCCGCCGCCGGCCAGGGCGCCGAGCAGGGCGAGCGGCGAGGTGACCGCCTTGACCAGCAGGTTCTTGATGACTTGCCAGACGATCCCCCACACGCTGAACTGCGGGTCGTCGATACTCCCCGACACCGGGATGTCGAGGTGGATCTCCCCCTTGCGGTCCTTGAGCAGGGCCACCGCCAGACGCACCGGCAGGCTGGTGGCCTTGTCGCTCTCGACCTTGTCGCCGAAGGTGAACTGGTCGATGAACAGCTGGTTGGAAGAGGTCAGCTTGCCGTCCTCCACCAGGTAGGCGAGGGTGACGTTGAGTTTGCCGCGTTCGATCAGGTAGCCGATGTAGGTCCCCGAATAGGGGGAGAGCGGGCTGAGTTCGATGTCGTTGAAGTCCAGTTTAAGGTCGACGAAGAGCGGGGCGGCCAGCGGGTTGAGAGTGCCGGCGATGGACAACGGCGATTCGTTGCGCAGCCGGCCGCGCAGATCGACCTCGGCGCGGGAGCCAGGCACCGAGCTCAGCCCCTCGATGCGGCCGCCGAGCTGCAGCATCTCGGCGGTGAACGGCCGCTTCAGGTGGCGGTCGGTGAAGTTGACCTTTCCCCCCTGCAGCGTGATTTTGCCGATGCGGATCTCCGGTTTGCGGGACGGGGCTGCGGCTGCCGGTGCCTCGGTGGTGCTGGCGGCGGGCTGCGCTTCCGTCGCGGCCGGCGGCCCTGCGAAAATCTCGCTGAAGTTGAGACGCGCCTGCTCGTCGAGCAGGACGCGGGCGTAGTAATCGTTGAGGGCGACGGCGGCGATCTTCACGGCCGGCGGGTCGAGGCGGGCGTCGATGCCGCTGATCTGCAGCCGCTCCCAACGCAGCAGATCTTCGCGGTGGGCCGCGTCCAGGCAGTAGAAGCGGCCGACCCCCAGGTCGCCGGTCACCCGTCCCTGCCAGCCCGCCCCGGATTTCGCGATGTTGGCCTTCAGGCGGGCGTCGAGGGTGCCGTCGACCAGCACCAGCCGGACCCGGTCGCCAAAATAGGGGGCGAAGCTGACCAGCGGGATGCGCCGCAGCTGTACCGCAGCATCGATCTGCGGGCCGGCCGGGGTCACCGTGCCACTCGCCTGGAACGTCCCCTTCTTCTGGAAATTGCCCTGCAGCTCGAAGTTCCCCGGGACCTTCTCCGGGGCCGCCAGGTCGCGGAACGTCATGCCGAGGCCGGTGACGGTAAATTGTGCCGGCTCGGCCGGCAGCTCGTCGCGCACCGCCAGCTGTGCGTCGGCCAGCGCAATCCGGCCGATCCGCCAGGAAAACGGCTTTTCACCAGTTTGCAACGGTTGCGCCGGGGGAGTGCCTGCCGGTTCGGCCAGCTTGGTCAGCAGCGGATAGTTGCGGTCAAGGAACGACCAGCGGCCCTCCTTGTCCCGGGAAAAGCGTGCCGAAGCCCCGGCGAAGGTTACCTCGTCCGCTGTGAAGCGGTTGGCGGTCAGGTCGAAGCTCCCCCCCTGCAGGGTGGCGCGCGCCACCTTGAGCCCCTCGCCGTTGCTGAGGGGCGCTTCGTGATTGCGAATTTCCAGGTTGATGTCCTTGAGCAGCAACGGCTGTTCCGAGGTGCTCTGCAGCCGGGTGCGGGCATCCAGCGTACCGCCGATGACCGCGCTGGCCTGCTCCCGGTAGTACGGCTGGTAGGCGGCCAGCGGCAGCCCCTTGGCATCCATGGCCAGGTCGAGGGCGAAGGGCTTTACGGTGAGCTGGCCTTTGACGGCGAGCTGCTCCTGCCGCTCGCTGGTCAGGTCGAGGGCCAGCTTGAACGGTGTCCCCTCGGCCAGGGTGAAGCCGTCAAGGTCGAGATTGATCCCCTTGAGCATCGTGGCGAAGCCGCCTGCGGGGAGTTGGTCCCGCAACTCCAGCCGGCCGTCCTGCAGGCGCAGCTGGTCGATGCGCAATTGCAGGGGCGACGGCTTGTGGTTGGTTGCGGCCGGCGCTTGCTCCGGGTGCGGCGCCTTTTTGCCGAACCGGGCGACGTTCCACTCCCCGGCCGGGTTGCGCTTCACCCAGACCTGCGGATTCTTGATAGACAGGGCGGCCAGGTGAAACTGCTGCTCCAGGGGGTACGACGGCGCCAGGCGCGCCTCCAGCAGCGGCAGGAAGAAGAGCGGCCGGCCACCCGGTTCGGCCAGGCTGAGGGTGGTCAGGCTGGCGCGGCCGGCCAGTTCCAGGAGCGGTTTGCTGGTTGCCGAGGCACGGTAGACGAGGTCGAGGTCGACGTCGAGACGGCCGCTCTTGACCGAGATCGGCAGGGCATTGGGCAGGTAGCCGAGATAGTAGGGGAGGTCGATGCCGTCGAGCTTGAGCTTGAGCGTGTATTCCCGGGTGTCGGCGAAGGGTTTGAGCTCGCCCTTCAACTCCAGGGGGGTGCCGTTGACCCGCGCCTGCAGCAGCGGCTGCACGTATCGGTCGGCCAGGTAGGAGAGGTTGCCGACGAACGGCACGGCCAGCTCCAGCGCCTCGACCCGGTGGGTGGCCGGTGTGGCCAGAGTGCGGTCGATGATCTCGATCCTGCCGCCGTGGACGGTCAGGTTGTTCAGGGAGAAGCGTGCCGGCTCAGCGGTTTCTGCCGGTTGAGCCGTCCCGGTCGCCTTGCGCTCAAGCAGGTCGCTGAAGTTGAAGCGTCCGTCCGGGCGGCGCTCGATGCGCAGCGCCGGCTGATCCAGTTCCACTTCGCGGATGACCGGAGCCCGGTGCCAGAGGGAGCGTGGACTAAGGGCCACGTACAGCCGCTGCCAGGCGACGAAGGGGGTGGTCTGGTCGGTCTCCGTCAGGGTCACGTCGCGAATCTCGACGCTCATCGCCAGCAGGTTGACGCTGACCTTGCCGATCTCCAGGGAGCGGCCGGTCTCGGTCCGCACCCATTCCCGGGCGCGGTCGCGCAACAGCCCCGGGCCGAACAGGGCCGCCGCGGCGGTCATCAGCAGCACCAGGGTAACAGTGGCAAACAGGATGCGGATCCAGCGACGCATCAGTCCCTCCGGAAGCGGAAGTTTGCATTAAAAGGTAACATAAAGATCTCCCCCTGCAACCGGTTCCGGCGGGAATTCACCTGGCCTGCGCTTGACAAACAATCAAACGGGCGTTTAAATCATCTGTATGAAAAGACTCGCCGCAAACCGCCATGGCAAGTCGGGCCGGCGTGCCGATACCAAGCGGAACATTCTCGATGCCGCCGAGATGCTGTTCGCCGCGCGCGGCTACCACCCGACCTCGCTGCGTGCCGTGACCCGCGCCGCCAAGGCCAACCTGGCGGCGGTGCACTACCATTTCGGCTCCAAGCAGGCACTCCTCGAAGCGGTCATCGCCCGCCGGCTCACGCCGCTCAACGCCGAACGGCAGGCGCGTCTGGCGGCTTTGCCGGAAGCAGCCGGGCCCGGCGACATCCTTCGCACCTTTCTCGAGCCGACGCTCGAGCTGCGCGATGCCAGCGCGGGTGGCCGGCAGTTCATTACCCTGGTGGGCCGGGCGATGGTCGAGCCGGACGAAAGCGTGCGCAGCGTATTTCTGGCTCAGATGCAGGGGCTGCTCGAACAGCTCTTCGGCCGCCTGGCCCGGGCGCTGCCGCAATTGACCGGGCAGGCGGTTTTCTGGCGGCTGTTCTTTGCGCTCGGCACCATGGCCCATACGTTGCGCATGGCCGACAAGTTCCGCCAGGTCCCGCCGGGGGTGACGACCGAGGTGCCGACCGAGGAACTGGTCGAGATGCTGACCGGTTTCATTGCGGCGGGGATGGAGCAGCATGAGCCGGCGTGTCCGTCGCGGCCGGCCCGAGGAGATGCCGAATGAACCGTTCCCGTCGTGTCACCGTGGTGCTGGTCCTGCTGGCTGTCGCCGTCGGCCTGGTTCTGCTGTATCGCCTGGTTCCGACCTCGGGCGAACGACCGGGGCGATTGCAGCTGTCCGGGAATATCGAGGTGACCGACGCCGAAGTCAGTTTCCGCATCCCCGGGCACGTGCGCGAACGGCTGGTCCGGGAAGGTGAGCGGGTCGCTCGCGGGGCCGTGGTGGCCCGCCTGGAGAGCGCCGACCTGGAGCACGAGGTGGCCCTGCGCCAGGCCGAGGCTGCCAACGCCCGGGCCCTTCTGGCCGAGATGACCGCCGGTTACCGGGCCGAAGAGGTGGCCCAGGTCCGCGCCGCCCATGCCCAGGCCAGTGCCGAATTGTCCCGGGCCGAGAGCGACTGGCATCGGCAGCAGGCGTTGTTTGAACAGGGGCTGGTGACGGCGCGCGAGGCCGAAGCGGCCCGCACCACCTTCGAGGTGGCCCAGGGGCGCACCCGCGAGGCCAGGGAACGGTTGGGCATGCTCAGCAAGGGCTACCGCCCGGAGCAGGTCGACCAGGCCCGGGCACGGCTGCAGCAGGCGGAAGAGGCCCTGGCTCTGGCCCGGACCCGGCTCGGCTATGCGACCCTGGCCGCGCCGATGGACGGCGTGGTGCTGGCCGAGAACGTCGAGCCCGGCGAGTTCGTCGCTGCCGGTACGCCGGTGGTGACCCTCGGCGTCCTCGACCCGGTATGGCTGCGCGCCTACATCGGCGAAACCGACCTCGGCCGGGTCGAGACTGGGTCAGTCGGCACGGCTGGTCACCGACAGCTATCCGGGCAAGAGCTACCGCGGCACGGTCACCTTCATCGCCCAGGAGGCCGAGTTCACTCCGAAGAACGTGCAGACCGAGAAGGAACGGGTCAAGCTCGTCTACCGCATCAAGATCACCCTCCCCAACCCCGACCAGGAACTGAAGCCGGGGATGCCCGCCGACGCCGAACTCGATGTTTCCGGCAACTAGGTCGACCGTAATATGTCCTTCATTCCGACTTCCGATTTCTGACTCCTGCCTTTGCCATGGACATCATCACGGCCGACCGCCTGACCAGGAACTTCGACGGGGTTGCCGCCGTCGCTGATCTCTCCTTCACCGTGGCCGCGGGAGAGCTGTTCGGTTTGATCGGTCCGGACGGGGCGGGGAAGACCACGACCCTGCGGATGCTTGCGGCGATCCTCGAGCCGAGCGCGGGCGAGGCTCGGGTTCTCGGCCGCCACACCGTGCGCGAGGCCGAGGCGATCAAGCCCGACATCGGCTACATGAGCCAGCGCTTCGGGCTCTATCCCGACCTGACGGTGCTGGAGAACCTCGACTTCTACGCCGACCTCTACGAAGTGCCGGTGAGGGGACGTGCCGAGCGGGTCGAGCGACTGCTGGCCTTCAGCAACCTGGCCCCCTTCCGGCAGCGCCAGGCGGGGAACCTCTCCGGCGGCATGAAGCAGAAGCTGGGGCTGGCCTGCGCCCTGATCCATACCCCACGCATCCTCTTTCTCGACGAACCGACCAACGGCGTCGATCCGGTGTCGCGCCGCGATTTCTGGCGGATCCTCTACCAGTTGCTGCAGGAAGGGGTCACCATCGTGGTCACCACCGCCTACCTGGACGAGGCCGACCGCTGCCACCGGGTCGGTCTGCTCCATCAGGGGCGGCTGGTCGCCTGCGATACCCCGGCCCGGCTGCGCACCCTGATGCCCGGGGTGGTACTGGAGCTGCATACGCGCCGGTCGCGCCTGGCCGCCCGCCTGCTGCGCGAGCGGCTGCCGGATGTTCAGGTCGACCTGTTCGGCGACCGGGTGCACCTGGTCAGCGCGGCGCCCGCCGCTGCGGAGCAGGCCGCCCGCCAGGTGCTGCAGGCCGCCGGGATCGAACTGCTTGGCCTGCGCCCGGTGGAGCCGTCCCTCGAGGACGTGTTCATCGCCGTGCTCGGCAACCGGCAGGCAGGGGTGGGGTGATGACCGGCACTGACCCGCAATTCGCCGTCACCCTGCGCGACCTGGAAAGGCGCTTCGGCGACTTCGTCGCCGTGAACCGCCTCAACCTGGCCGTACGGCGCGGGGAGATCTTCGGCTTCCTCGGACCGAACGGCGCCGGCAAATCGACCACCATCCGCATGCTCTGCGGCCTGCTGGCGCCCAGCGCCGGCAGCGGTTCGGTGGCCGGTTTCGACATCGTCGCCGAGCCGGAGCGGATCAAGGAGCGGATCGGCTACATGAGCCAGAAGTTCTCCCTCTACGAGGATCTGACCGTCGAGGAGAACATCGATTTCTATGCCGGGATCTACAAGCTCCCGGCGGCGCTGCGGCAGGAGCGCAAGAACTGGGTGATCGCCATGGCCGGCCTGGACGGGCACCGCCGGTCGCTCACCGCCACCCTCGCCGGCGGCTGGAAGCAGCGCCTGGCCCTGGGCTGCGCGATCCTCCACGAGCCGCCGATCATCTTCCTCGACGAACCGACCGCCGGGGTCGACCCCTTGAGCCGGCGCAGCTTCTGGGCCCTGATCTACCAGCTGGCCGATGCCGGGGTGACGGTGTTCGTCACCACCCACTACATGGACGAGGCCGAGTACTGCGACCGGCTCGGCCTGATCTACCGCGGCGAGCTGATCGCTCTCGGTACCCCCGCAGAGTTGAAGGGGGCGATGACCGAGGAGGTCATCGAGATCGCCTGTGATCAGCCACAGGCGGCACTGGCCATTGTCGACACCCTTCCCGGCGTGCGCTACGCGGCCCTGTTCGGCCGCGGGCTGCATGCGGTGACCGACTGCGCTGCGGCGACGATCCCCCTGATCGCCGAGCGTCTCGCGGCCGCCGGGCTCGCGGCCGGCCGGCCGGAACGGATCGTGCCGTCGCTGGAGGATGTGTTCGTCTCGCTGATCGAGGCGCGGGACCGGCAGACGGCGCCGGTTACGGCGGTGGCGCGATGAAGCTGCAGCGGGTCAGGGCGGTGGCGCGCAAGGAGTTCCTGCACGTGCGGCGCGATCCGCGCAGCCTGATCATGGGGCTGGCGATCCCGATGCTGCTGCTGTTCATGTTCGGCTATGCCCTGACCCTCGATGTCGATCGCGTGCCGCTGGTGGTCTGGGACCAGAGCGCCACCCCGGAGAGCCGCGAGTTCGTCGCCCGCTTCACGGCTTCGCGCTATTTCGCCCTGGCCGGGATGGCTGACGACTACCGGACCATCGAGGAGGCCATCGACGGGCGCCGGGCCCTGCTGGCCCTGGTGGTGCCGACCGGCTTCGCCCGCGACCTCCAGACCGGCCGACCGGTTGCGGTGCAGCTGCTGGTCGACGGCAGTGACTCGAATACTGCCACCATTGCCTTGGGCTACGCCGAATTCATCTTTGCCGGCTACGCCCGCGAAATCCGCTTGGAGGAACTCCAGCGTCGCGGCGGCCAGACCCTGCGCCCGCCGCTGGCGGTGGAGCCGCGGGTCTGGTTCAATGCCGACATGCTGTCGCGCAACGCCATCGTGCCGGGGCTGATTGCGGTGATCATGATGGTCATCGCCGCCCTGCTCACCTCGCTGACGGTGGCGCGGGAGTGGGAGAGCGGCACCATGGAGCAGTTGATCGCCACGCCGCTGACCGGGCCGGAACTGATCATCGGCAAGCTGGCCCCCTACTTCTGCATCGGGGTTTTCGACCTGATCCTGTCGCTGCTGGTCGGGCGTTTCGTCTTCCATGTGCCGTTTCGCGGCGACTGGCCGCTGCTGCTGATCCTGGCGCTGCTCTTCCTGGTCGTGGCGCTGAGCCTGGGGATCCTGATCAGCATCGCCGGCAAGAGCCAGTTCGTGGCCAGCCAGTTCGCCATGGTGGCCACGCTGCTGCCGGCCTTTCTCCTCTCCGGCTTCGTCTTCCCAATCGAGAACATGCCGGGGCTGCTGCAGGTGATTACCCATGTCATCCCGGCCCGCTACTTCGTTACCGTGCTGCGCGGGATTTATCTCAAGGGGGTGGGGTTGGCCGTGCTGTGGGGGGAGGCGCTGTTCCTCGCCCTGTTCGGCGCGGCATTCCTGCTGGCGGCCATGCGCAAGTTCAGGAAAAAGATCGGTTGAGGTTTTAAAATATGTTCGAACGCCTCAAAACCATGCTGATCAAGGAGTTCACGCAGATCCTGCGCGACCCGAAGATGCGCTTCGTCATCCTGGTGGTGCCGCTGGTGCAGATCATCATCTTCGGTTACGCGGTCAATACCGACGTCAAAAACATCGCCACCGCGGTTTACGACCTCGACAACAGCGTGCCGAGCCGGGAACTGGCCGCCCGGCTGCAGCAGTCCGGCTACTTCGACATCGTCGCGCGGGTCGCTTCGGCCGCTGAGATTCGCGACCTGATCGACCACGGCCGGGTCAAGGTCGCCGTGCAGATCAACCACGGCTTTGCCGCCGCCATCCGCGCCGGGCGCACCGCGCCGGTGCAGGTCATCGTCGATGGCAGCGATCCGAACACGGCGCGCATCGTTCTCTCCCATGCCGTGAAGATTGTCGGCCGCTTCAGCGACCAACTGCTGGTCGACCGCGAGGTGCGCCGGCGTGGGGCGGCCTGGCAACCGGCGCAGCTGGAACTGCAGAGCCGGACCTGGTTCAACGAGAACCTGGAAAGCCGCAACTACTATGTGCCGGGGGTCATGGCGCAGATGGTGCTGATCGTGACCATGATGCTGTCGGCCATGTCGGTGGTGCGCGAGAAGGAGATCGGCACCATGGAGCAGATCATCGTCACCCCGATCCGACGCTGGGAATTCATCGTCGGCAAGATGCTCCCCTTCGCCCTGGTCGGCTACCTCAACGTCACCATGGTGACCACCCTGGCCGTCTTCTGGTTCGACATCCCGATCCACGGCAACCTCCTGCTGCTGGGGGGGGCCACCGGGGTCTACCTGCTGAGCACGCTCGGTTTCGGTCTGTTCATCTCGACGATCAGCCGCTCCCAGCAGCAGGCGATGATGAGCGCCTTCATGTTCATGTTCCCGGCCATGCTCCTCTCCGGTTTTGCCTTCCCGGTCGAGAACATGCCGGAGAGCATCCAGTACCTGACCTGGCTGAACCCCCTGCGCCACTACCTGGTCATCATCCGCGGCATCTTCCTCAAGGGGGTCGGGATTGACGTGCTCTGGCCCCAGGTTGCCGTGCTCGCGGTGCTGGGCGGCAGCATCCTGGCCATTGCCGTCTACCGCTTCCGCAAGACCGTCGCCTGACCGGCTTCCAGCCACACCCGCTCCGAATTCGATCGCATCCCCGATTGCTTTTTCTCGACGAATCCGGTTAAATGACGGGCCGCGCGAAACGCGGAGTGCGGAGGTCAGCTTTGCCGATCCAGGATGCGCTGTACCGGAAAATCAAGAAGCAGGTCGGCCGGGCGGTCGGCGATTTCAACCTGATTGAGGCCGGCGACCGGATCGCCGTGGCGGTCTCCGGCGGCAAGGATTCCTACACCCTGCTGCACATCCTCGAGGCGCTGCGCCGGCGCTCGCCGGTGCGCTATGAGTTGGTGGCGGTCAACGTCGACGCCGGGTTCCCCGGCTACCGCAAGGAACTGCTGGCCGCGCATCTTGCCGAGCACGGTTTTGATCATCACCTGGAGTCAACCGACTGTTATCGGATCATCGAGGAGAAGCGCCGCCCCGGCTCCTCCTACTGCTCCTTCTGCGCCCGGCTGCGGCGCGGGGTGCTCTACACCCTGGCCGACCGGCTCGGCTGCAACAAGCTCGCTCTGGGCCATCATCTCGACGATTTTGTCGAAACCCTGCTGCTCAACCAGTTCTATGTCGGCGCCCTGAAGGCGATGAGCCCCCGGTTGCTGGCCGACAACGGCCGGCATACGGTGATTCGTCCGTTGGTTTACGTGGCGGAATCGGATATCATCGAATTCGCCCGGCGCAATGCTTTTCCGGTGATCTGCTGTGCCTGCCCGGTCTGCGGCCGGGCCGACCCGCAGCGCAAGCGCATGAAACGGTTGGTGCGGGAACTCGAGGGGGAGATCCCCCACCTGAAGAGCAGCCTGCTGCGGGCTCTGCGCAACGTGCAGCCGCGGCACCTGCTCGATCCCTGTGTGTCCCGCAGCGAGCAGCCTGGGGCCGAGGTATCGCCATGACCGCTCACGACACAGAATTTTTTCGGCCGGGACGTGGCCTGCGCGGGGATGTGCATGTTGCTTGAGCGGGCGCGGCCGGGATCCGGCGGCCAAGTGACGGTGATGACCCGGAATCGGACCTTCGGCCGGCTGCTGGAAGCGGTCCTCGAAAGCTGGCAGCTTGGTGCGGGCGCGGATGCGGACAGCAGCGATGTGGTGCTGGTCGAGCGCGGTCTGGCTGCACCGCAGGACGGCCGTCGGGTGGTCTGGCTCACGCCGATGCCCCTGGCGGCGGAACCCCATCTCGAAGTGCCGCTTTCCCTGACCGAGCTCTATCATTATCTGGAAAAGCTGTTTTTCCCGCAGCCCCGCCGCCATATTCGCCTGCCCCTCGAGCAGCCGGTCGATCTGCACGTCCGCGGCGTCTGGCTGGTGGGCCGGCTGCTGTCGGTTTCCGACCGTGGGGCCCGGATTTCCTGTCCGGCCCAGTTGCCGAGGGGGGAGTCGCTGCAGCTCGACTTCAAGCTTGACGGCTATCCACTGCGCTTGACTGCCGAGGTGATCTACGAGATTCCCGCCGGTGACGGTTCCGGACGGAAACATCCCCAGGCGGGACTGCTCTTCCGGCCGCTCCGGCCGGTCCTGCGCCTGGCGCTGTGCCACTTTATCGAACGAACCTTCGTTAAGCGGGCCTGTGAACGGGCCGGCATTGCCGAGAACGATCCGGGGCTGAGCTGGCTCAACCTGGTACCGAACCCGTGGGCGGATCTGGCCGACTGACTATCGGCCTGCCTCACCAATCCGCTAAAAAACCAATGCCCCGGACGCAGTCCGGGGCATTGGTTTTTACGGCAAGGGGTTGTTGGCTACTTGCGGAACAGATCGAGCAGCCCCTTTCTTGTCCTGCTTTTCGCGACGCATGTTCATCAGCCGCAATTCACGCAGGGCCTCGGTGCAGTCGGGATTGTACTGGATGGCCTGCTCGAAGCGCCGCTGCGCCTCCTTTTCGTTCCCTGCGCTCTTGCTGATGTAGCCGAGGTAGAGGTGGGCCAGTGCCAGGCGCGGGTTCAGGTCGACCGCGCGCAGCAGGATCTGCCGGGAGCGCTCGGCGCGGGGCGGGTCGCCGGGGTTGAGCTTATAGGCGGTCCAGGCTTGGTAGGTCAGGTATTCCGGTTCGTTGCTGCCGAGTTGGACGGCTACGTCGAACTGCTCGAGCGCTTCGGCGTATTTCTTGACGCGCAGCAGGATCAGCCCCTTTTGAAAGGCGGTTTCCGCCAGCAGGATATTCTCGACACTCGGCCGGGCCGGTTTCTTCCCCTTGAGGTCGTTGAGGTAGCGGGCCCTGCGCGCCGGCTCGATCAACGTTTCATGGGCATCACTGATGCGCTGCAAGAGGGCGTTGATCTTGTCGCGCAGGTCGGGGAAAGGTCCTGTTCGAAAAACCGGTCGGGTTGATACTTCTTGACCAGACCGTAAAAGGATTTGCGAACCTGGTCGCGTGGTTCGGATTCGCTCACACCGAGCAGGGTGAAATAATCCTGCTGCATCATCCAGGCATATTCCTTGAGAAAATCCTCGCGGCGCGTCCGGCTGTCCGCGCTCTCGTCGCAGGCAGGCCCCTGGCCGGCAGCCGGCTCGATGCGGGCTTCGAGGGTGCCGGTGATCAGCAGGGCGGCTAGCAGCGGCTCGATGTCGCGGCGGGAGAGCTGGTGGCGCTTGAGCAAATCGCGCGGTGTAACGGCGCCGTGGCATTGCTCGATGATGCGCTGTTCAACCGGCGAGAGCTGGATCTCCTGAAAACGGTAGAGTGGATTTTCCGCCGGAAAGAGATAGCAGTCGAGATAGGGCTCAAGCAGCTTCTCGACCTGGTTGCGCGGGGCGTGGTCGCGCAGCCCCTGGAGGATCAGGTTGGCCGGCGACAGGTCGATGTGGGTAATCCCCTCCTTGAATTCGCGCGCCTGGATGAAGCGATAGTTCCCTTCCGGCCAGGCGAAGATGTCGAGCAGCTTCTCGGCGACCTGCCGTTTCAGCACGTCGTTGAGATCGTGGGGGGAGAGCAGGTCGGCTTCGATCAGGACCGTGCCGATCTGCCGGCCGCTCTCTTTGGCGATCGCCATGCAGCGTTCCAGATCCGCGGCGCCGAGGACCCCGCTGCGCACCAGCATCTGGCCGAGAAACTCGCGGATCAGGTTGGAGCGGACGAAAATCGGGTAGCCGTTCTTGATGTAGACGACCTTCTTGATGTCGCCGCGCTCGAGGTGCAACAGGCCGGTGGTGCGCAGGCTGTAGAGATTGTGCAGGATGCGCGGCAGCGGCGTGGTGGTCAGCAGCCCCTCGACGCTGAGGCGCTCTTCGCTGGCGGCCGCCGCCGGTGCGCCGAGCAGCTCGGCGATCTTATCGTGCAGGATCTTGAGCGAAAACGGTTTGAGCAGGTAGTCGGTGGCGCCATACTGCTCGCGGGCCTCACGGATGTGATCGGCCTGCTTGTAGAAGGCGGTCATCATGATGATCGGCAGATTGCTGGTGGCCTGGGTCTGGCGCAGTTGCCGGCAGAGCTGCAGGCCACTGGTGCCGGGGAGGAGGATGTCAAGCAGGGCAAGGTCGCATGGGGTTGCGGCGAGGGCCGCCAGGGCCGGTTCGGCGCTGGTGAAGCTCAGCACCTCGTAGCCGCGCAGGCGCAGCGACTCGCTGATGAACCGGCAGATGCTGGGGTCATCGTCGACGATCAGAATGCGTTTCGGCGGCGTTTCACTCACGGGTTCTGGTCGTCGTTGCCGGGAGCGAGATGACGGTCGAAGACCTCACGGATTCCCAGGGTGACCTGCTGGTACTCGTCGAGAAACACCTGCTCCGCGCGGCGCGGCCGGTCGGGATAGCCCAGGTGCCTGGCCAACTTGGCCAGGTAGCCGGGGTCGGCCGACAGTTCGCTGATCGATTGGTCGTGTACCAGGCGCAGCTTGTTCTCGAGGCGGCGGAGAAACTTGTAGCCGCTGGTCAGGACGTCATAATCGTCGCCCGGAAGCAATCCCTCCTGTTTGAGCGTATGCAGCGCCTCGAGCGTGTTCGGGACGCGCACTCTCGGGTGTTCCCCGCCATGTTTCAGCTGCAGGTACTGGACCAGAAATTCCACATCGACCATGCCGCCCCGCCCGGTCTTGATGTTGAGGACACCCTCGCCTTCGCGGGCGATCTCCTTTTCCATCCGCTGGCGCAACCGGTAGATTTCCGCAGCAAGGTTTTCCGGCAGCGGCCGCTCGTAGACGATCCGTGCGTTGAGTGCGGTAATCCGCTCGGTCAGGGCTGGCGTGCCGGTGACCACCCGCGCCTTGATCAGTGCCTGGCGCTCCCAGGGGGCGGCTGTCTCCTGGTGATAGGTTTCATAGGCCGGCAGCGAGGTGACCAACGGCCCCTTGTTGCCGGAGGGGCGCAGCCGGGCGTCGATCTGGTAGACAGTGCCTTCGCGGGTCATCAGTGTCAGCACCGAAATGATCCGCTGCGCCAGCTTGGCGAAGTACTCCGGGTTGCTCTGCGGCCGGAAGCGGTCGGGGTCGCTCCCCGCTGCCGGCCGGGTTTCGCCGTCCCCCTCGTAGATGAAGATGATATCGAGGTCGGAGTGGTAGTTGAGTTCCATGCCGCCGAGCTTGCCCATGCCGACGATGGCAAAGGCCGCCTCGTGCTCGACCCCCGCATCATCCCGGCAGAACGGCAGGCCGAAGCGCGGGATCAACTCGGCGCGGGCCACGGCCAGCGCCTGGGTCAGGCAGGCGTCGGCCAGGACCGACAGCTGGCGCGTGGTGCTCCCCTGCGGGGTGTGGCCATAGAGGTCGTCGAGGGCGATGCGCAGGAATTCCTCGTTGCGGAAGCGGCGCAGCACCTCGAGTTTATCCTCGTAATGCCGGGCCTCGGCGAGCTGAGCCGTGAGCCGGCCATTCATCGCTGAGGCGTCGCGGGATTCCGCGGCATGAGCCCGCGAGACCAGCGAGTCGAGGATTTCCGGATGCTGGATGAAACTGCGCGACAGGAACTGGCTGGTCGCGAACAGCGAGATGATCAGCTTGATGATCTCGCTGTTCTCGGCGAGCAGGGCGTAGAAGGTGCCCCGCGCCCGCCGGCAGGCGGACAGGAACAGTTCGAGATTGTTCAGCGCCATCGGCGGGTCGGGGGCGCGCAACACCTCCTGCATCATCAACGGCGCGATGCGATCGAGGAGCCGCCGGGCCCGCTCGGTGAGATGGCCGCCGGCGCCGCCGGCGCGGATCACCAGCAGGCTGTCGTAGGCCGCATCCGGGTTGCGGAATCCCTTCTCTTCGAGAATATCTTTGCACAGGTCGGGGTCAGCGGCCGGGTCGAAGAGCAGGGCGACTTCCGGGCTGACCTGGGCAGGGAGTTCCTCCTCACTGGTGTAGAAAAGATCGCGGAAGGTCTGGGCCACGCGTTCCCGGTGGGCTTTGAGAACCTTGCCGAATTCGGCAGCGTCGCGGAAGCCGCAACGGCGGGCCAGGCTGCGCAGTTCCTCGGGGCTGGTCGGCAGATTGTGGGTCTGGCGTTCCTGCACCACCTGGATGCGATGCTCGACGGAGCGCAGGAAGCGGTAGGCCTCCCCCAGTTGGTCGCGCTCGACGGGCTTGATCAACCCCTCGCCGCAGAGCAGTTCCAGGGCTTTGAGGGAGTTGCGCTCGCGCAGGCGCGGCTTCTTGCCGGCGTAGATCAGCTGCAGGGCCTGAATGAAGAACTCGATCTCGCGGATCCCCCCCTTGCCGAGCTTGAGGTTCAGGGCCCCCTCGCGCTCGCGGGTCAGGCTGCGGTCGATCTTCTGCTTCATGATCTTGATGTCCTCGACCATGGCGTAGTCGAGGTGGCGCCGGTAGATGAATGGTTCGAGGCGTTGCAGCAGGTGCTCGCCGAGGGCGAGGGAGCCGGCCACCGGGCGGGCCTTGAGCATCGCCGAGCGCTCCCAACTCTGGCCCCAGCTTTCGTAGTAGGTCTCGGCCGCAGCCAGGGAGTTGGCCATCTCGCCGCTGTCCCCCTCCGGGCGCAGACGCAGGTCGACGCGGAAGACGAAACCGTCCCCGGTCACCTGGCTGATCGCCTTGGTCACCAGCTCCGAGAGCTTCACGAAATAGCGGTGCAGCGAGATGCGGTTGCGCACCTCTCCGGTTGGGCCGGCGATGCCGGCGGTCTCACCGCGGTCGGAGGTATAGAAGTAGATCAGGTCGATGTCGGAGGAGAAGTTAAGCTCATTGCCGCCGAACTTGCCCATGCCGAACACGGTGAACTCAGCTTGGTGCGGGGTGGCTTCCTCTGCGGTTTCGAGCAGCGGCGCGCCGTATTCGCTGCGCAGCAGGGCGTTGCCGATCGTGCAGGCCCGCTGCAGGGTTGCCGCCGCCAGGGCGGAGAGCTCGGCGGTCAACTCTTCCAGGGTGGCCAGGCCGCACAGGTCGCGGCTGCCGATGCGCAGGATCTCGCGGGCCTTGAACTGCCGCAACTCGCGCTGCAGCAGTTCAAAGCTGCTGTCGGCGGGGATCAGCCGTTCCAGCTCTGTCAGCATGGTGGCCTCGCCCTTGGCGGCGGTCAATCCGCCCGGGCCGAACAGTTCGGCGAGCTGGCCGGGCCGCCGGCAGAGCAGGCTGGTGAGAAAAGGGGAGGCACCGAGGATGGTGAGCAGCTGTCGGCGTTCGGGCCCCGCTGTCAGCAGAGCCTTGATCGTGTCGGCGGGGGCGACCCAGAAGAGCCGTTCGAGATTGTTGAGGGCGAGGTCGGGATCGGCGGTGGCCAGGGACTCGTCGACCAGGGTGACAACCAGTTCGGGGGCGAGCAGCTGCTCGTCCAGGAGCATCAGGTTGGCGGCGGTTTTGGCGCCGTCGGCAAAGCCTGCGGCCAGTAAGGCTCGGGCCAGGGCATCCCGCTCGCGGTCGCGCAGCCACGGGATCCAGCTCTGCGGGGCCATTCCGGCCATTCAGCGGCCTTTGGCCACCAGCTCGGCCAAACGCGTGCGGAAGTCGCCGCGGGCCAACCCGTGCTCGGTGATGATGGCGCTGATCAGCCGTGCCGGGGTGACATCGAAGGCCGGGTTGCGCACCGCGATCGCCCTCGGGGGCCAGGCGCCGCTCGCCGACGTGGGTCACCTCGCGCGCGTCGCGCTCCTCGATGGGGATCAGCGCGCCGTCGGCCAGGGACAGGTCGATGGTCGAGGTCGGCGCGGCGACGTAGAAGGGGATGCCGTGCTCCCTGGCCAGCACCGCCACGCTGTAGGTGCCGATCTTGTTGGCGGTGTCGCCGTTGGCGGCGATGCGGTCGGCGCCGACGATCACGCCGTCGATCTCCCCCTTGGCCATCAGCCAGCCGGCCATGTTGTCGCAGATCAGGGTGACCGGGATGCCGTCGCGCTGCAGCTCCCAGGCGGTCAGCCGCGCCCCCTGCAGCCAGGGGCGGGTCTCGTCGGCATAGAACGCTGATCTTCTTGCCGGCGGCGATCGCCGCGCGGATCACGCCGAGGGCCGTGCCGTAGCCGCCGGTGGCCAGGGCGCCGGCGTTGCAGTGGGTGAGGATGCGCGCGCCGTCGGCCAGCAACGGCTCGCCGTGGCGGCCCATGGCCCGGTTGAGGCGCAGATCCTCCTCGGCGATGGCCAGGGCCTCGTACTCGAGGGCGATTTTCAGGTTGACGGGAGGCTGGCTGGCATTGGCGCGCACCAGGCTCTTCATCCGCTCCAGGGCCCAGCACAGGTTGACCGCCGTCGGCCGGGTGGCGGCCAGCACCGCGCAGAGCTGCTCGAACTCCTGCCAGAAACCGGCGAAATCCTCGGCCCGGATGTCGCGGGCGCCGAACCAGGCGCCGAAGGCGGCGGCGATGCCGATGGCCGGCGCGCCGCGCACCACCATGGTGCGGATCGCCTCGGCGACCCCCTGGTAGTCGCGGTACTCCAGCCACACCTCCTCGGTCGGCAACCGGCGCTGGTCGAGCAGGTGCAACACACCGTCCTGGTAGCGGTAGGGGCGGATGCCGTCAGCATCGGGAAAGAAATCGCAACTGGCCATGACCTTGTAACCTCAAATATGAAGTGATCTTCAAAAAATTGAACTTATCAACTTGACAGGATTGTGTAAAGGAATTGCGGGGCAGGTCGGTTCACAACAGCCGGCACAGCTGCGCGCAGACGATCCCCAGCCAGGTGCCGACGATATTGCCGAGGATGGCCAGCAGCAGGCCGACGGAGGCCAACCCCGGATGATAGACCTCGGCCACCACCGGCGCCGAAGCGACCCCGCCGATACAGGCCTGGCTGGTCGCCGCAAGGAGGAACATCGGTGCCCGCAACAGTCGGGCGCCGACCAGCAGGAAAACGACATGCACCACCAGGATCAGCAGTCCGGCGGCGACCAGCACCAGGGCCGAGCTGATGCTGGCCACCGAGGCCTTGGCGCCGATGGCCGTCAGCACGAAGTAAAGCAGGTCGTAGCCGGTGCGGGTGGCGCCGGAGCGCTCCAGGTTGCGGGCCGGCGACAGGGACAGGCCGATGCCGAGCAGGGTCACGATCAGGATTGTCCAGGTGTAGCTGCTGACCACGTCCTTGATCTGCGGCAGCTCCCGGGCGAGCAGGTGAGCCGTGCCGCTTCCTGCACCGGCCACCAGCAGAGCGAGCACGATCCCCCCCAGGCCCGACGGCCGCCATGGGTGGCCACATGGGCGGCCGCATGCTCGCCGAGGTGGTCGAGGATCGTGCGGTCGGCGCGATTCCAGCGGTCGAAGGCGCCTTGCAGTCCGACCATGGCGATCAGAATCCCCATCCACAGGTACGGCACCACCGTATCGACGATCACCATCGGCGCGAAGACCGCATCGGGCACCGCCAGGGCCTCCTTGACGGCGATCATGTTGGCGCTGCCGCCGGTCCAGGAGGCGGCCAGCGCCCCGAACCCCGACCAGAACTCCTGGCCGACCAGCGGCTTGACCAGGGCGAACGCCAGGACGGCGCCGGCCATCATCCCGGCGGCGCCGATGAAGAAGATCGCCAGGGCCTTGGGCCCCAGCCGCAGGATCGCCCGGATATCGACCGGCAGCAGGAGCAGCACCAGGCTGGCCGGCAGCAGATACGTGGTGATCAGGCCGTATACCGGGCTTTGCGCGGTGAGCAGCCCGCAGGTCGCGGCCAGCATCGGCAGGAAATAGATCCAGAAGACCGCGGGGAAAAACTCGAAATAGCGCCTGGTCCGTCCGTGGCGGGAGAGCCACAGCACCAGGGCCTCGATGGCGGCCAGAGTCAGGACGATGAGCAGGGGGTGGGTGATCACGGGAAGGGCGGCTCCACGCCGATGCCGGGACCGGCCCGGTGCAGGTCGAAGCGGCCGCTGTCGTCAAGGACCGGCGAGCGGGCCATCTCCCCCTTGAGGAAGAAGGTGGTGTCCAGGTCGATGAAGTCGCAGCAGCCCAAGCCGGCGGCGAGGTGAGCCGAGGCGGTGATCGACAGGGCGCTCTCCATCATGGCGCCGAGCATCACGGGAAGGCCGTGGGCGGCTGCGAGGCGGGCGATCGCCGCCCCTTCCAGGAAGCCGCTCTTCATGGTCTTGACGTTGATGGCGCTGACCGCCCTGTCGTCGATCGCCCGTTTGGCTGCGGCCAGGGAGCCGACGCTCTCGTCGGCGCAGACCAGCGTGCCGCTCCCCTCCAGCGCCATAGTGAGCGCCGTCAGCCCGTCCCAGTCATGCTTCGGCACGGGTTGCTCGAGCAGCGCCGGCCGCATGCCGCAGCGGTCGAGTTGTTCGAGGAACGCCAGCATCCGCATGGTGTCGAAGGCCATGTTGGCATCGAGGATCAGCTGGCTGTCGGGGGCGATCGCCCGTACCACCCGGATGCGCTCCAGGTCCAGTTCCTCATCCCGGCCGATCTTGATCTTGAACACCGTGAACCCCTGGGCTGCAAACTGCTGCGCCACGGTGCGGGCCTCGGCGAGGGTGCCGATGACGATGGTGATGTCGGTGGCGAACGTGAGCCGTGGCACGTGGCCCGCCGCCGGCGCGAACAGCTTGTAGAAGGGGATCCCGCGCACGCGGGCGGCGAGGTCCAGCAGGGCCATTTCCAGGGCCGCCAGCCCGGCACGGTTGCCGGCAAAGGCCGGGGCGAACGCGCGGCAGACCTGCTTGGGGTCGTCAATGGTGCGCCCTTGCAAGGAGGTGGCGGCGGTCTGCAGGTTGGCCAGGGTCTGTGCTACGGTTTCGCCGGTGATGTGAGGCGCAACCGCCGCCTCGCCGTAACCGCAGAGGCCGTCAGCGGTCCGCAGCCGGAGAAAGACGTTGGCCAGTTCGTCGTGCTGGCCGGTGGCGATCCTGAACGGCGTGGCCAGCGGCGCGCGGATGATGGCGGCCGCGGCGTCGGCGATGGTGAAGAATGGGATTGAGATCATGGGGGAGGGGTGCTATCCGACGGTCGCCGTGAATCTCAGTAAGGCTTCTGCGAAACGAAGTTGCCGGCAGGGGCGTAGTTGCAAACCCATACCTGGGCACCATCATGGCATGCGGCATATCCGCAGCCGACTTCTCTGGAGTCTTTCCACACCACCTGGGTGTAATGTCCGCAGATCTTGCCGCTGGCACATGAGTTTGTCGCGTAATTGAAGTCCGCGATCTCGCCGGCCCACGTACCAACGACGGTACCCGGCTGGATCTGTTGCGGTTCTCTTGCGCCATTCGATTTCATTATCGGGCTGGCCCAGAAGATATTTTCACCGATCCGGTATGTTTGATTATCCGGATTATGCCGCGCCGAGCAGGCGTTCTGCTCCTTCAGCCGGTTCGCCCAAGCCGATGCCAGAGCGGCCAGGCGGTCCGACCAGTTGAGGCCCGGAACCCCGACCGCGGCTCGCCATTTGTTATGCGCATTGACGATCTCCTGTTGCTGGTGAAGGTCCAGTGCCAACGCGCCGGGGGTCATGACGAGGACGAAGAGGATTGCCCGGATGAACGGCTTCATGTGATTAGAAGCCTCGTCATCCCCCCAGCTTCCTCTTCAGCAGTTCATTCACCAGCGCCGGATTGGCCTTTCCCTTGCTGGCCTTCATCACCTGCCCGACAAAGAAGCCGAAGACCTTCTCCTTGCCGCCGCGGTACTCCTCGACCTGGTCCGGATTGGCGGCGATGATCGCATCGATGATCGGCTCGATGGCACCCGTGTCGGAGACCTGCACCAGTCCCTGCTCCTTGACGATGCGGGCCGGTTCATGGCCGGTGGCCCACATGGCGTCGAACACGGTCTTGGCGATCTTGCCGGAGATCGTCCCGGCGTCGACCAGCTTGAGCAGGTCGACCAGCAGCGCCGGCGTCACCGGGCTCTCGGCAATCGTTATCCCGCCATCGTTGAGCTTGCGGGCCAGTTCCCCCATCACCCAGTTGGCGATCCCCTTGGCCTGACCGGGAAGCAGTGCCACGCAGGCCTCGAAGTACTCGGCCATGGAGCGCTCGGCGGTCAGCACCTCGGCATCGTAGCTGTTCAGGCCCAACTCATCCTGGTAGCGCCGGCGACGGGCGTCGGGGAGCTCCGGCAGCAGCGCGCGCTCGGCTTCGATCCACTGGGCATCGATCACCAGCGGCACCAGGTCGGGGTCGGGGAAGTAGCGGTAGTCGTGGGCTTCCTCCTTGCCGCGCATGGAGCGGGTCATGCCGGTCTGGGGATCGTACAGGCGGGTTTCCTGCACCACCTTGCCGCCGGCATCGAGCAGCTCGGCCTGGCGCTCGATCTCATGCTCGATCGCCTGCTTGACGAAGCGGAAGGAGTTGACGTTCTTGATCTCGGCGCGGGTGCCGAGCTGCTCCCGGCCGACCGGGCGCAGGGAGACGTTGGCGTCGCAGCGGAAGCTCCCCTCCTCGAGGTTGCCGTCGCACACGCCGAGGTAGACCACGATCTGGTGGAGCTTCTTCAGGTAGGCCACGGCCTCGTCAGCCGAGCGCAGGTCCGGCTCCGAGACCACCTCGAGCAACGGTGTGCCGGCCCGGTTCAGGTCGACGAAGGAGCTCTGGCTGCTCCCGGGCAGTTCGCCGTGCACCAGCTTGCCGGCGTCTTCCTCCATGTGGATGCGGGTGATGCCGATCCGCTTGCTCCCCCACTCCCCCTCGATGTCCAGCCAGCCGCGCTGGCAGGTCGGCAGTTCGTACTGGGAGATCTGGTAGCCCTTGGGGAGATCCGGGTAGAAGTAGTTCTTGCGGGCGAAGACCGACTGCGCCGCGATGGTGCAGTTGGTCGCCAGCCCGGTGCGGATGGCGTACTCCACCGCCTGCCGGTTGAGTACCGGCAGGGCGCCGGGGAGGGCGAGGCAGACCGGGCAGGTCTGCGAATTGGGCGTCTGGCCGAAGGCGGTGGAACAGCCGCAGAAAATCTTGGTTTTGGTGGTCAGCTGGACGTGGACTTCCAGGCCGATGACGACTTCATATTTCATAATGGGCTCGTTATGAGGCGCTGGTCATTGGTCATTTGTCCATGGTCACTCGCAAAACCAATGACAAATGACAGATGACCAATGACTAAATTGACGGTTTTTGCTTATGCCACTCCGTGGCCTGCTCGAAGGCGTAGGCCGCGCGCAGGATCTCGGCCTCCGCGAACGGCTTGCCGATCAGCTGCACCCCGATCGGCAGCCCGGCGCCGGAGAAGCCGCAGGGCAGGCTCATGGCGCAGGTGCCGGCCAGGTTTACCGGGAATCGTGAAGATGTCCGACAGGTACATCTGCAGCGGGTCGGCGGTCTTCTCGCCAATGCGGAACGCCGGGGTCGGCGCCACGGGACCGAGCAGCATGTCGACCTTTGCGAAGGCGGCGAGGAAGTCCTGGCGGATCAGGGTGCGCACCTTCTGCGCCTTGAGGTAGTAGGCATCATAATAGCCAGACGACAGGGCATAGGTGCCGAGCATGATACGCCGCTTCACTTCAGGGCCGAACCCTTCGTCGCGGCTGCGGCTGAAGGTCTCGATCAGGTTACCCGCCGTCGCCGTGCGGTGACCGAAGCGCACGCCGTCGTAGCGGGCCAGGTTGCTGGAGGCCTCGGCGGTGGCGATCAGGTAGTAACAGGCCACCGCGTACTCGGTATGTGGCAGGCTGACCTCGACCATATCGGCGCCGAGGCTCCGGCAGGTGGCAACCGCCTGCTCCACCGCCGTGCGCACATCCTTGTCGAGCCCCGCGCCGAAATACTCCTTCGGCAGGCCAATGCGCACCCCCTTGAGATCGGGTTGCAGGGCGGCGGCGTAGTCCGGCACCGGGGTGTCGACCGAGGTCGAATCGAGAGGATCGTGACCGGCGATGGCCTGCAGCAGCAGGGCGCAGTCGCGCACGTCGCGGGTTATCGGCCCGACCTGGTCGAGGGACGAAGCGTAGGCGATCACACCAAAGCGCGACACCCGGCCGTAGGTCGGTTTCAGGCCGACCACCCCGCAGTGGGATGCCGGCTGGCGGATCGAACCGCCGGTGTCGGTGCCGAGCGCGGCGGGCGCCTGGCGCGCGGCCACGCAGGCGGCGCTCCCCCCCGACGAGCCGCCCGGTACGCAGGCGGTATGCCACGGGTTGCGCACGGGTCCATAGGCGCTGTTCTCGTTGGAACTGCCCATGGCAAACTCGTCCATGTTGACCTTGCCGAGCAGCACCGCCCCCTGCCGCTTGAGGCGGGCGAAGGCGGTGGCGTCGTAGGGGGCGACGTAGTTGGCGAGGATCTTCGAGGCGCAGGTGGTGGGTACCCCGCAGGTGTTGAAGATGTCCTTCATCGCCAGCGGGATGCCGGTCAACGGTGCGGCCTCGCCGTCGGCCAGGCGCCGGTCGGCGGCCCCGGCCTCGGCCAGCGCCGATTCGCCGCAGACGGTGATGAAGGCATTGAGTTGCGGATCGGTGGCGGCAATCCGCTCCAGGCAGGCGCGCGTGGCCTCAGCAGAGGAAAAATCGCGGCGGTCGAGACCGGCCCGCAATTCGCTCAGGGTCAGATTAAACAGAGACATGCCGGTCGGGCCCCCTACTCGATGACCCGCGGCACGCGGAAGCCGGCCGGGTCGGGTTGGGGGGCGTTGGTCAAGGCTTGCTCCGGGGTGAACGACGGGTGCACTTCGTCGTCCCGGAAGGCGTTGGCCATCGGTACCGCGTGGGCGGTCGGAGTGATCCCCGCCGTGTCCAGGCCGTTGAGTTGGTCGACATAACCGAGAATGGCATCCATGTCGCCGGTCAGGGCGTCGAGTTCCGCATCGCTGAGGGCCAGGCGGGCCAGGCGGGCGACATGCGCCACTTCGCTACCGGAAATTTTCATGCGTTCTGTAAACCTCTCAACGGGCGGTGCGTCCAAGGGGCAAGCCAGAAAACTAGCATGCCGGTCAGGGGATGGCAAGCCTCGGTCGGGATTTTCCGGGAGACATGCAGCTTGTGGTTTCCCAGGAGTATGGCAGAATTGTCCCACGATTTTCCGACCGCCCTCGCGGGCGGCATCAAATGATTAACGAGGAGGCATAAGATGAAACTCAGCAAATTTACGGCGGTGTTGGCCCTGTGTGCGCTGGTGGCTGCGGGCTGTGCCCAGCCGATGACCAAGACCCAGCAGGGGGCGGTTTACGGCACCGGCATCGGGGCGGCGGCTGGCGCCGGATTGGGGCAGGCAATCGGCGGCGATACCAAGGGCACCCTGCTTGGTGCCGGCATCGGCGCGGTGGTTGGCGGCTTGGCCGGCGCCGGCATCGGCCGCTACATGGAAAACCAGGAGGCAGCCCTCCAGCAGCAGTTCGCGGCCAGTGACAGTGCCAGCATCCGCCGCGATGCCGACGTCCTGGCGGTGACCTTCAAGTCCGACATGCTCTTCGATACCGGTTCGGCGGCCCTCAAGCCAGGAGCCTACCAGGAGATCAACCGGGTTTCCCAAGTACTGACCAAGTATCCCGAAACCCGGATCACGGTCGCCGGCCATACCGACGGCGACGGCTCGGAAGCCGCAAACCAGGATCTTTCCGTGCGCCGCGCCGAGAACGTGCGCAATGCCCTGGTGGCTCAGGGGGTGGCTGCTGCGCGCATCACCACCCTGGGCTTCGGCGAAACCCAGCCGGTGGCCGATAACAATACGGCGGCTGGCAAGCAGCTGAATCGGCGGGTGGTGATCACCATCGTGCCGCAGAACGCCTGATCCGCCCGGTCGGACGTGGCAAAAGCAAAGGCCGCCCCGGTTCGGGGCGGCCTTGTGATTCATGCCGCTGCAGGTGTCGGTTTGATCAGCTCTTGCTCTGAGTGTCGAGGTGATCCTTGTCGTCCTTGTTTTTCCCGTCGCTGCCGTCTTTCACACCGTCCTTGAAGTTGCGCAGCCCCTCGCCAAGCGACTTGCCGACCTGTGGCAGTTTACCGGCGCCGAAGATGATCAGCACGAGGATCAGGATGACGATCAGTTCCGTGGTGCCCAGTCCGAACATGTTGGTGCTCCTGAGGTGAGAGTGACTTTGAGAATAGCGCCCTTCCGGTAAAAACACAACCGGCTTGCTTCTCACCGTGAGGTGTCAGCAATCAGGGGTAAGGGGTCATGCTGCCGACGGCCGGGAGGTCTGGGAGTCAACCCCGCAGAATTTGACTGGTTGTGCCACGAGCTGTTCATCACCACCAGCATCGGGCGTCAGTCTCTTCCCGATGCATGGGGAAGATGCCGACCTGCTGATCAAGCGCGCCGATGTGGCGATGTACCAGGCCAAATCGCTGGGCCGCAACAACTACCAGCTCTATGACCGGGCCATGGATCTCGATTCCGAGCGGCGGCATGGTTCTGGAGCGCGGTCTGCGCAAGGCGGTCGAACGCGAGGAGTTCCGGATCGTCTACCAGCCGAAGATCGATGCCGAAAGCTGGCCGGATCACCGCCCTCGAGGCACTGATCCGCTGGGAGCACCCGGAAATGGGGTGCTCTCCCCGGCCGACTTCATCTCGCTGGCCGAGGAGACCGGGATGATCATCCCGATCGGCGAGTGGGTGATCCGCAAGACCTGCCGGCAGAACCGCGAGTGGCAGGAGCAGGGGCTGCCCAAGGTGCGCGTGGCGGTCAACCTGAGCGGTTTCCAACTGCAGCAGCGCAACCTGGTCGAGTCGGTGCAGCACATCCTGGCGGAAACCGGCCTGGCCGGTGAGTATCTGGAGTTCGAAATCACCGAAACGGTCATCATGCAGAACCCGGAATTCGCCGTCGGCATCCTTTCCCAGTTGCGTGAGCTCGGCATCCATATCTCGATCGACGATTTCGGTACCGGCTATTCGTCGCTGGCCCACCTCAAGCGCTTCTCGATCAATACCCTGAAGATCGACCGGACCTTCGTCCGCGACATCGAGGTCAACTCGACCGATGCGGCGATCACCACGGCCATCATCGCCATGGGCAACAGCCTGAACCTCAAGGTGATCGCCGAAGGGGTCGAGACCGCCGGCCAGTTCAACATGCTCAAGGACCGGCAGTGCGACGAAATGCAGGGCGACCTGTTCAGCCGGCCGTTGCCGGCCGACCAGATCGCCGAGTTCCTGCGTGGCGGCGGAGCGACTCTTCCCGGCGGGGATCCCTACCAACACCCGGACTGATGGTCGTCAAGGCGGTGCTTGTTGTTTCTGGCAAAAGGCAATGGGGACAGAATTAAATTCTGTCCCCATTGCCTTTTCACAGGTGCTGCGGAAGTTATTCGCGGACGAAGGTGTCGATGTCAGTCTCGTGCACCATCCCCATCAGCCGGGCATACTCCGATTCGATCAACTGGTAGTGATTGTCGGTGGAGCGGGCATTCTGTTCGAACACCGTCCGCACCTCGGGGCTCTCGATCTTTGCCGCCAACTCGCGCAGGTGCGCGGCGAGCTTCTTCTCTTTCTCCATGGCCAGTTCCATGGCCTTGCGCTCGTCGAGATTGGCGAACCCGACCTTCTCCAGATCCTTCAGCCAGTCGGAATCGACCGCCGGCCCGGAATTCAGGAAGGCTTCCAGGTCGGGGATGTCGTCCCCGGAGTAGACATTGTGAAACCAGTGCGCGTGCTCGCGCTCTTCGCGCGCCAGCAGCTCGAAGACCTTGCGGGCGTCAGCATTCTTTATTTGCGCTGCGCCACGGGCGTAGAAATCCATGGCGTTTTTTTCCGTCTGGATGGAGCGCCGCACGGCCTCCTTGACGTCAACCTGCGTGAACATGAAAAAACCTCCTTGTTGTCGGGTTAGCCGGCGGCAGCCGTGGGGGGAATGAAGACACGCTGGGCCAGTTCCTCATCAATCCGCAACAGGGCGGCGCCGTCGTCGCCGATCCGCTCGAGTTTTTTGAGGATCAGGCTGAAGTTGGCTTCCTCTTCGACCTGCTCGGTGACGAACCACTGCAGGAAGATTTCGGTGGCGTGGTTGTTGTCCTTGCGGGCCAGGGTCACCAGGTTGTTGATGCTGGCAGTGACGAAGTTCTCGTGTTTGAGCCCCGCCTTAAAACAGTCGAGCGGTGATTTGTAGGCGTTTTGCGGGGCGTCGATGGCGCGCAGCTCGGTGCGGCCGGCGGCGTCGCAGATAAAGTGGAAGAACTTCTCGCCGTGGGTCAGTTCCTCGAGGGCCTGCACCCGCATCCAGTTGGCGAAGCCGAGGAGATCCTCGGACTGGTAGTAGCCGGCCATGGCCAGGTACAGGTAGGCCGAGGCGAATTCGTTCTTCATCTGTTCATTCATGGCGTCGAGCAGCTTTTTGCTGAACATGATTTACTCCTCATCAAGAGAATGGTTTTCGCATGTGTTATATTAGCGCACACCGACGGCGTACGCAATGAGGCCGCAAAGAAAAGGGCGGGACGTCCAGGGCGGGACTGGTCAGCAAGCGCCGTCCCCGCCTGAATCGAGAGAACCAGCAGGGTTGTGGCAAACAGGCGCATCCACAGGCGAACTCCCATGTCACGGCACTCCTTCTGGCAATAGAGACAATGCGGTAATGAACTAAAATCAGCGGGGAACCCGCCATTAACCGCCCTTTGGATAAAAGCTTTTAAAAAAATCAACGCATTATCCCCTCCCCGTTGCGATTTCATGCAGTTCTTTGAACCGCTTGGGGCCAACGGCGGCATGTGCTAGCATTGGTCCAAGAGTCCGGCGGCGGGTAGCCCCCGGGAAAGGAAGTGGCCTGTCATGATCGTCCAGAGTGCCTGCTTCGTCACCAGCGCCCCCACCGTGGCCTCCTGCCCGGCTTCAACCTGGCCGGAAATCGCCTTTGCCGGGCGCAGCAATGTCGGTAAGAGCAGCCTGATCAACATCCTGCTCAACCGCAAGGGACTGGTGCGCACCTCCTCCACCCCCGGGCGCACGCAGATGCTCAATTTTTTCGCGGTCGATGACGCGCTTCACTTTGTCGACCTCCCCGGCTACGGTTTCGCCAAGGCGCCGCGCGCCGTGCGCGAAGGCTGGCAACCGATGGTGCGCGGCTATCTCGGCGGACGCGCCAATCTCAAAGCCGTGGTCTGGCTGCTGGATGCCCGCCGCGAGCCGAGCGATGAGGATCTGGAATTCCTCGACTGGCTCGAGGAGGCCGGGCGCCCCACCATCCCGGTGGTGACCAAGGTCGACAAGCTCAGCCGCAATGAACTGGCCCGGCAGCTCAACGGCATTGCCCGCGTCACCGGCCTGGACCGGGAGTTGTTTACCCCCTTTTCCGCGGTGACCCGTCAGGGGCGTGATGAAATCTGGGAACGGATTGAAGCGGCGATGCAGGCAGGGTAAAGGCCGCAGCCGAGTCGAACCGGTCGTTGACAGCGCTCCATCCCCTCTGGTTTAAGGGGCAGCTGGGCGGGATTACCGGCGACGTGCTCGGTGCGGCGGTCGAGCTGCTGGAGGTGCTGGCACTGTTGCTGGTGCTGGTTATAGTCAAGGGGTGAATCGATGGAACGCACGCGCCTGTTTCTGATCCGCCACGGCCAGGTCGAAGGTCATGAGGCGAAACGCTACAACGGCCAGAAAAATGTCCCGCTCACCGGCCACGGCCGCCGGCAACTCGACCAGGTGGCGGCTCGGCTGGCCGGGGTGCCGCTGGACGCGGTCTGGAGCAGCGACCTCGATCGCTGTTGTTACGGTGCCGAACTTTTGGCCGCCCCTCGCGGTCTGGCCGTCGTTTACCGCGAGGGGGTGCGCGAAATCCACGCCGGCGATTGGGAGGGGCTCACCTGGGACGAATTGAAGTGCCGCTACCCGACGGCATGGCAGGCTCGCCTCGATGATATTGCCCACTACCGGATTCCCGGCGGGGAGAGCTTCCTTGACGCCGCGCTGCGGGTGCGCGCTGAACTGGCCCGGCTGCTGGCGGCCCACCCCGGCCAGAACGTGGCTCTGGTCGCCCACGGCGGCGTCAACCGCATCATCCTGCTCGACGCCGTTGGCGCCCCCCTCGACCGGGCGTTCTGCCTGGAGCAGGACTACGCCTGCCTGAACGTGATCGACTACTTCGCCAACGGCTTCCGCACGGTGCGGCTGGTGAACGCTGACCACCTGCCGGAGCAGCTGTGCGTCCGCTGATCGTCGCCGCGCCGGCCAGCGGCAGCGGCAAGGGTTCGGTCACCCTCGGCCTGCTCGGCGCGCTGCAGCGCCGGGGGTTTAAGGTGGCGCCCTTCAAGGTCGGTCCGGATTTCATCGACCCTGGCCACCATGCCGCTGCCTGCGCGCCGGAGAGCGCTTCTGCCCGCAGGTTCGTATGTCCACCTGCATTTTGCATCGAATCCGGCGGTGGCTGAGAATTTCGTCGCGACATGCCGTCGCTGTGGGGGCAATTCATGAATTGCCCCCACGACCGTCCGTGGTGGGATCAGACACGGTGAGCGGCCGCCCGGTCGCCCTGCTCGAATCGTTTCTCCCTGGGCCGGAGGGGCGCTCATTCCGCTTCGAAGGCCTGGAGCGGGTGTTGGTGGCGACGGCGCCGGAGGAGGTACTGCCGCTCCTGGCCGAGGTTGAAGCGGCGGTGGCCGCCGGTCGGCATGCGGCCGGGTTTATAAGCTTTGAAGCGGCGCCCGCCCTCGACCCGGCCTTGCCAACCCATCCCCGGGGGACGTTGCCGCTGGCCTGGTTCGGAATCTTTGCCGAGCGAGTCGCGGTCGCACCCGGGCCGACCACGGCCTCCGGTGGCTGCCGGCTGGGATTGTCCCCTCCTGCCTGGGACGCGGCGGCTTACGCGGCAGCATTCCGGGCCGTCAAGGAATACATCGCCGCCGGCGACAGCTACCAGGTCAACCTGACCTTCCGCCAGCACTTCCGCTTCCATGGCGAGCCGTTTGCCCTCTACCGGCGCCTGTGCGCGGCCCAGCCGGCGGCGTTCTGCGCCTGGCTCGACCTTGGCGACCTGGCGATTGCCTCGGCCTCGCCAGAGCTGTTCTTCGCCCGGCGCGGGGACGAGATCGTCATGCGGCCGATGAAGGGGACTGCGCCGCGCGGTATCGATGCGGCGGACGACCGCCGGCAGCGTGAACGGCTGGCCGCCTCTCCCAAGGAGCGCGCCGAAAACCTGATGATCGTCGATCTGGTACGCAACGACCTGGGGCGGGTCGCGGTGACCGGCAGCGTGGCAGTTCCCGAACTGTTCGCGGCGGAAAGTTACCCGACACTGCACCAGATGACCTCAACGGTGACCGCCCGGTTGCGGGAGGGCACCGGCCTGGCCGCCATCTTCCGCGCGCTGTTTCCCTGCGGGTCGGTGACCGGGGCGCCGAAGCGGCGCAGCATGGCGATCATTCGCGAGCTGGAGGAGGGGCCGCGCGGTCCCTACTGCGGGGCCCTCGGTTTCGTCTCGCCGGGTGAAGCGATCTTCAGCGTGGCCATCCGGACCGCCGTCCTCGACCTGGCCCGTGGTACCGGCGAACTCGGCATCGGCAGCGGGGTGACCGCGGATGCCGATGCCGACACCGAATACCGGGAATGCCTCGACAAGGCGATGTTTCTCACCCGTGGTGCCGAGCCGCTGCAACTGGTCGAGACCCTGCTCTGGGAGGAGGGGCGGGGCTACGTGCTTTTGGACCGGCACCTGCGGCGGTTGACGGCCTCGGCCGCGGAGCTGGGCTTTGCCTGCGATGTCGAGGCGTTGCGGCGGCAACTGCGGGTGGCGGTCCCGCGCGGGGCAGGCCGTTACAAGGTTCGCCTGCTGTTAGCCATCGACGGAACTGCCACGATCTCGGCGGAGCCACTGCCTTTGCGGGGCTATGCGCCGGCGGCGGGCCGGGTCGAGTTCGCGGCGGAACCGATCGACAGCGCCGAGCCGCTGCTTTACCACAAAACCACCTGGCGCCCGTGGTACGACGGGGCGCTGGAGCGGCACCCTGGCTGTCTCGACGTCCTCTTCCATAACCAACGCGGCGAGGTGACCGAGGGGACGGTTTACAATCTGGTGATCGATAAGGCCGGCCGCCTGGTGACCCCGCCCTTAAACAGCGGCCTGCTGCCGGGAACGTTGCGCCAGGAACTGCTGGCGCGCGGCCTCCTGGTCGAGGAAGTGGTCACTCGGCAGGAATTGTTCGCCGCTCGGCGGTTCTGGCTGATCAACTCGGTCCGCGGCTGGCGGAGGGTGACCCTGGTCCCCTGATCCCGAAAGGGGCTGTCCCAGTAAGGGCCCCCTTCGTGAAGGTGAAGCATGGACGATCTTCGCAAGCAACTGCAGGAGGAGCTGGACACCGTCGACTGGCGGGCGTTGCGCACCCAGCTGCGCCGCGACAGCGTGATCCTGGTCGCCCCGGAGCTGGATCTGGTGGAAGTTGCCTGCTCCGTCGCCACGGATCGTGCCACGGCGGTGGCCGGCTGGATCGCCGCCGGTCAGCTGCGCAAGCCGGGTGTGGAGGAACTGACGGCCTGGGAGCGGGAGCTGGGGAAACCGTTCCGGATGCTGATCGTCACCCCCTATGTGCTGATCCAGGCAGTCTGAGCCGTTGAAAGGACCATAGAGATGACCACCGCCATACTGCTCATGGGCCACGGTTCGCGCGTGGCCGCAGCCAACCAGGCCCTTTATGCCATCGCCGACATGCTGCGGTGGTGGCCCTCGACCTGGCCACCCTGGCCGGCTGGGCGCGCAGCGCCGGCCTTGACGCTGTGCCGATCAAGCGGCTAGAGTAGGCGCACACCGCCCGCGAGCTGTACCTGGAACTGGGTCCGCACCATCCGCTGGTGGCGCTGGTCGCGGCGCGGGTCATCGATCGTCTGCAGGAATGGGCCCCCGGGGCGCGCTGCGGGGTGCTGCTGGCCGGCTATGCCGGTGAACCCGCCGTGACCTTCGGCGAACTGTTCTAAAGCGAGGAAGCCATGAGCAAGATCTACGTGATCGGAGCAGGGGTCAAGGGACACGAGGAGTTCGGCCGGCGGGCCCTGGAGCTGATTCGCCAGGCCGACCTGCTGATCGGCGGCGAGCGTCAGTTGGCGCTCTTTCCCGAGTTTGCCGGTGAGAAACTGGTGGTCGGCAGCAACCTCGGCACGGTGGTCGAGCGCCTGAAGAGCCACCCCGGCAACCGGGTGGTGCTCGCCTCCGGCGATCCGCTCTTTTTCGGCATCGGCCGCCATCTGCTGCGCAACCTGCCGGGCACCGACCTCGAGTTCCTGCCCAACGTCAGCTCGGTGCAGTACGCCTTCGCCAAGGTCCGGGTGCCGTGGGACGATGCGGTGTTCGTCTCCACCCACGGCCGCGGCCTCAGGGAAGCGGTCGACCGCATCGTCGCCAACGACAAGGCGGCCGTCCTCACCGACGAACAGCACAACCCGGCGGCCATCGCCCGCGAACTGATCGCGCGCGGCCGCGACGGTTACTCCGCCTGGTTGTGCGAAAACCTCGGCAGTGACCAGGAACGGATCGTGCGCACCGATGTCCGCGGCCTGCTGGAGATTCAGGCGGCGCCGCTCAATGTCCTGATCCTGATCAAGGAGTACGAGAGTGGCGGCGAAGGTTCGGCCCCGATCCTGGGCGCTGCCGACGAGGATTTCGCCACGGTCAAGAAGCTGATCACCAAGGAGGAAGTGCGCGCCGTCAGCCTCGCCAAGCTGCGCCTGCATCACGACATGATCCTCTGGGATGTCGGTGCCGGCTCCGGTTCGGTCAGCATCGAGGCCGACCGCCTGCTCGCCAACGGCGAGGTCTATGCCATCGAGCGCAACCCGCAATGCCTGGCCTTCCTCAAGGAGAACCTCGGCAAGTTCCAGTCGCGCCGCATCAACGTGGTGGCTGGCGAGGCACCGGGGTGCTTCGACGGCCTCCCCGACCCAGACCGGGTCTTCATCGGTGGTTCGGGGGGGAACCTCTGGGAGATCCTCAAGGCGATCGACACCCGCCTGCCGGCCGCCGGCCGGGTGGTGATCAATGCCGTGACCCTCGACACCCTGACCGCCGCCTCCGAGTTCTTCGAGAACGCCGGCTACCAGCTGGAAGTGGTCACCGTCAACATCGCCCGCACCCGGCCGCTGACCGACTACAAGCTGTTTGAGGCACACAACCCGGTCTTTGTGATCACCGCCGTGAAAGACTGATGAAAAACGCCCATCTGCGGCGTTACAAATATGCTTCTGGCCGGTCCCGCCCACCTTGACCCTCGCGAGTCGCGGGGCCTGCTGCCCCGCACCCCGCCTTATCTTGAATGCGACAAGCAGCTCGTCTTGCCCCGTCTTTGCTCCGGGGTCTCGCCCCCGGACGGCGACCCGGGGGCCTGTCGCCGAGCCCCCGGGACCCCCGGCGCCCCGAAGCTCCCGCCTGCCTAACGGCAGGTTCCCTGCGCTGTGCAGACGTTTCGCGGCCGGACAAAAACTCGGGGACTTGCGTCCCCTCAGACAGTTTGTCCGGCTGTTTCGCGAAAAGTCCACTCCGCTCCGGCGGGAGCACACGGGGTCAACTCTTTAGCGCTCTCGCGCCGAGTGAAACTTTGCCCGCCAATGGCCAACCGTTCCCGTGCCGCCGCAGCCGAAGCCGGATGGATGAATGACGATCAGCCGGACAAACTGTTTGAGCGCAGCGAGTTTTTGTCCGGCCGACATTCATCTGTTCGGCGGAGGTTTCCCTGCGGAGCAGGGCAAGGCGGCAGGGGACTAAACGCCCTTTGGGAGCCGACCCTTTGGGCGAGCAAAGGGTCGGGCGGGGTCCGGGGGCGCAGCCCCCGTGGGTTCTGATTTCGGGTTTAGCCGGGAGGAGGGGAGGACTCAGGCCATCTCTGGCGCCGCCGTGGTCAGCACCAGCTTGCCGTGCTTAACCCCCTTGGTCCCGATCAACTCATCCGCCAGCCGCTTGACTTCCGCGGCCGAGCCGCGCACCACCACCACTTCCAGGCAGTGATGGGCGTCGAGATGGACGTGCAGGGCAGAGATGATCGCTTCGTGGTGGGAGTGCTGGTGTTCAGTGAGCTTATCGGTCAGGTCGCGGGTGTGGTGGTCGTAGACCAGGGTCACGGTGCCGACCGTGGCGGTGCTCTGGTCGCGGCTGATCTGCTCTTCCACCAGCGTGTTGCGGATCAGATCGCGGATCGCCTCGGAGCGGTTCACATACCCCTTGGCGGCGATCAACTGGTCGAAGCGTTCCAGCAGGCGCTGGTCGATGGAAACGCCGAAACGGGCGAGGTCGGTCATCCTTACCGGGCCTCCTGTGCAAAGGTAACGCCTGTGTAGCATGGCAACCGGTAACGGTCAAGAATCCTGACCATTTCGCGGGGTTCTCCCGCAACCATCCACAACTTTCCCACCGACTGGTGCACAACATGTTGTGCTGCCTGGCTTTTTTTGAATCAATATCTTGTGTTTTTCCCTTGACGCTACCACCTGAAAAGGTGTTATATCCGTGTTCATGTCATGTTGAGCTGCCTGGAGGCTGGGATGCTGGAGTTTATTCGCAAGCGGGACGGGCGGCTGGCGCCGTTTGAAGAGCGCAAGATCGCCGCCGCCATCGAGAAGGCGGTGCGGGCCGTTGGCGGCAGCGACATGCAGCAGGCGGCGGCCATCTCCCGCCAGGTGGTGGGGATTCTCGAGGTCATCTACAAGGATGGCCGCATCCCCACCGTCGAGAACGTCCAGGACCTGACCGAAAAGATCCTGATCGAAAACGGCCATGCCAAGACTGCCAAGGCCTTCATCCTCTACCGCCAGCAGCATGCCGCCCTCCGCGAAACTCAGACCTTCATCAAGGAAGCGATCGATTCCATCGATTCCTACCTGACCCAGGAGGACTGGCGGGTCAACGAGAACGCCAACATGGGCTACTCGCTGCAGGGGCTCAACAACCACATCGCCGCCAACGTCACCAGCAACTACTGGCTCAACAAGATCTATCCGCGCTATATCGCCGAAGCCCACCGCGAGGGGGATTTCCATCTCCACGACCTGGGCATGCTGTCGGTCTACTGCTGCGGCTGGGACCTGCGCGACCTCCTCCTCAAGGGTTTCGCCGGCGCCTACGGCAAGATCGAGAGCGCCCCGGCCAAGCACTTCCGCACGGCCCTGGGCCAGGTGGTCAACTTCTTCTACACCCTGCAGGGGGAGGCGGCCGGCGCCCAGGCCTTCGCCAACTTCGACACCCTGCTCGCCCCCTTCATCCGCTACGACGGTCTCACCTACCGGGAGGTCCGCCAGGCGATGCAGGAGTTCGTCTTCAACATGAACGTGCCGACCCGCGTCGGCTTCCAGACCCCGTTCACCAACATCACTCTCGACCTCACCCCGCCTAAAGGGATGAGCGGCGAGGCGGTGATCGTCGGCGGCAAGCCGATGGAGCAGACCTACGGCGAGTTCCAGGACGAGATGGACCTGTTCAACCGGGCCTTCTGCGAGGTGATGATGGCCGGCGACGCCTCGGGGCGGATCTTCTCCTTCCCGATCCCGACCGTCAACATCACCCGGGAGCTCGATTGGGAGAGCCCGCGCTTCCAACCGGTCTGGGAGATGACCGCCAAATACGGCATCCCCTATTTCAGCAACTTCATCAACTCCGACATGGATCCCGAGGACGCCCGCTCCATGTGCTGTCGCCTGCGCCTCGACAACCGGGAACTGCGGCGGCGTGGTGGCGGGCTGTTCGGCTCCAACCCGCTGACCGGCTCCATCGGCGTGGTCACCCTCAACCTGCCGCGGGCCGCCTATCAGGCCGGCAGCATCGAGGCCTTCCACGCCCGCCTGGCCGAACTGATGCAGATGGCCGCCGAGTCGCTGGAGATCAAGCGCAAGCAGCTCGAGCGTCTCACCGACGACGGCCTCTACCCCTACAGCCGCTTCTATCTCGCCGGTATTCGCGAGCGCAGTGGCCGCTACTGGGACAACCACTTCTCCACCATCGGCTTGCTCGGCATGAACGAGGCGCTGCTCAATCTGATCGGTCAAGGGGTCGACACCGGCGAGGGGAAGAGTCTGGCGGTGCGCACCCTGCAGTTCATGCGTAGCCAGCTCGAGCGCTACCAGGAAGAGACCGGCCATCTCTTCAATCTGGAGGCGACCCCCGCCGAAGGGACCAGTTTCCGCCTGGCCCGCGCTGACAAATCGCGCTATCCCGACATCATCACCGCCGGTACCGACCAGCCGTATTACACCAACTCCACCCAGCTGCCGGTCGGCGCCACCGACGACATCTTCGAGGCCCTCAGCCACCAGGACGGCCTGCAGACCCTGTATACCGGCGGCACCGTGTTCCACGGCTTCCTCGGCGAGCGGCTCGAGGACTGGAAAAGTGCCCGGCTGATGGTGCGGCGCATCGCCGAGAATTTCCACCTGCCGTACTTCACCATCAGCCCGACTTTCACCATCTGCCCGGTGCATGGCTACATCCCGGGCGAACACTTTGCCTGCCCCCATCATCACCAAGACCAGGCGGCGTGATGCGTAGGGGCGATTCATGAATTGCCCCTGCCAAAATACGAAAGGAGATTTTCGAATGTCTGTCAAATGCGTGGAAAAAACCGAAGTCTATTCCCGCGTCTGTGGCTTTTTCCGCCCCGTCCAGCAGTGGAACAAGGGCAAGAAGGAAGAATTCAAGGAGCGTCGCGAGTACCTGGTCGAAACGAAGTAGGCTGATTTCCGGGCTTGGTTTTAGAGGAACATAAGACCGATCAAAAATGCCCAGGTGCAAGGCGCCCGCGGATCGAGGAGTGAGGCGTACCTTAATGGTACGTCGCAGCGACGAGATCAAGGGCAACGCCGCAGATGGGCGTTTTTCATCGGTCAAAGGGATGTATGTCCATTAAAGGTTTTCAGGGGACCAGCCTCCTCGACTTCCCCGGGCGGGTCGCTTCCCTGATCTTCTGGGGCGGGTGCAATTTGACCTGCCCCTTTTGTCATAATCCGGCCCTGGTCCTCGAGCCCGAGGCCTGCCCCGATCTCGACCGGGAGGAGCTGCTGGTCGACCTTGCCGCCCGCCGCCCGTTCATTGATGGAGTGGTGATCTCCGGCGGCGAACCAACCCTCGACCCAAATCTGGCCGACTGGCTGCCCGCGGTCAAGGCGCTGGGCCTGGCGGTCAAGCTCGATACCAACGGCCTGCGCCCTGACGTGCTGACCGCCCTGCTCGCCCGGCAGCTGGTCGACTACCTGGCCATCGATCTCAAGGCCGCTCCGCACCGCTACCGCGAACTGCACCCGGGGCCGGTCGACCCTGCCGCCCTGGTGGCCAGCATCCGCCTGGCGCTGGCGGCATCGGTGGCCGTGGAGTTCCGCACCACCTGCGTCCCCGGCATCGTCGATGACCTGGCGATCCACGAACTGGGCGCTTTGATCCGGGGTGCTCCCCTCTGGGTGCTGCAGCAGTACCACCCCGCGCCGGCCCTCGACCCCGCCTGGCGGGAGTTAACCCCCCATCCCGTCGCGAAGCTTGAAGAACTGGCCGGGATTGCCAGGGAATATGCGGATAAGGTGGTCGTCAGGGGCGGATAACATTGACGCAGAGGCGCGGCGACGCTGAGAGAATCAAGGAACATCAGGGCGAAAGCAACGGCTGCTGATAAAGGTGGAATCAAACCAGATAATAAGCCTCTGGCATTTCTCTGCGCCTCGGCGCCTCTGCGTCAAATGGACACCAAACATCAAACCCCGACCGTTTGGTCGGGGTTTGTCGTTTGACAGGATAGCAAAAAGGCTTAAGGACTCGCCAGCTTATGGCAGAACAGACAGCGCGACTTCGGGGGATGTCCCGGGGGGAAGGGGACTCCCTTGTCGTTGTGGCACTCTTCGCAGAACTTCTCCGCCGCCTTTTTGCCGTCGCTCTTGACCAGGTCGTGGAACCGGCGGTGAGTGTCGTCGTAGGGGACGCGGCTGGTCGATTCGGGGGGAGCCTGCCAGAGGAACGCCAGGATCAGGATGGCGACGGCAATCAGGATCAGGTCGCGTTTCTTGAAGGAAAAAGCCATGGGACCCTCGTCGGGGGAGCAGTCGGGCGGTTTTAATCGCCGCGAATGAACAGAAAATAGATGGCCAGAAAGACGATGACCGCGCCGCCGAAGACAAAGACGATCAGAGTGCTGTTGGTCATCCCCCCCTCCAGGGAGGTATCATGGGCCAGCGTATAGGAGAGCAGCCAGACGAACCCGCTGATGCTCAGGATGGTCACCAGCAGCAGCCGCCAGCGCATCAGCAGCGCAATAATCGCCAACGCGCCGGTGCCGCCGAGAAAGTAGGGGTTTTGAATCAACTCCTGCAGGTCGAGAGTCTGCAGGAAGGCAATCACCCGGTCGGTCTCGAAGCGCTGCAGAAGATCCGTGAACGAGGTAGAATTCATGCGTTTCCCTCCGGAAATCGCCGCTTGATTGGTAACCATAACAGGTTTTGATGGCAGGAGCAAAGAGCGTTGCCGCTCACCTTGACTTTCCGCCCGCCCCGGCACTAGAGTAATCGGCCTGAAGTTACGTGAGGGGTGAGGAGTGAGGTTGTTGTGAAAGGGTTTTGAAGGTGCCTGAGCGCGCCATCGGCATATTCGATTCCGGGGTCGGCGGCTTGACCGTGCTGCGCGAGTTGCGCCGGCAGTTGCCCCACGAGGAACTGGTCTACCTGGGCGACACCGCCCGGGTTCCCTATGGTACCAAGAGCCCGCCGACGGTCGGCCGTTATGCCCGCGAGGCGGCCCGCTTCCTTATCGGCCAACGAGTCAAGCTGCTGGTGGTCGCGTGCAACACCGCTTCGGCGGTGGCCCTCGACGACCTCGCCGCGATTCACCGCCTGCCGGTGGTCGGGGTGATCGAGCCGGGGGCCCGGCGCGCCCTCGAGGTGACCCGCAGCGGCCGGATCGGCGTGATCGGCACGGAAGGAACGGTTCGCAGCGGTGCCTACGAGCGGGCCCTGTGCGCCGGCAATCCGCAGATCGAGGTCTGCGCCGCGCCGTGTCCGCTGTTCGTGCCGCTGGCCGAAGAGGGCTGGGCCGAGCATCCGGTCGCCCGCCTGGCCGCCGCCGAATACCTGGCGCCGCTGCTCCGTCAGGGGATCGACACCCTGGTGCTCGGCTGCACCCATTACCCGCTGCTCAAGCGCGTCCTGCAGGACGTCGCCGGCCCGGGGGTGCAACTGATCGATTCCGCCGAGGAGACCGCCAAGACCGTGGCCGCCTTGCTGGTTGCGCAGGGACTCGTCCGCCGTGGTCCGCCGCCCGGTCCGCCACGCTATTTCGTGACCGACGTCGCCGAACGTTTCGAGCGGGTCGGCGGCGCCTTCCTTGGCGCCCCGCTGGCCGGCGTCACCACTGTCACTCTGGACTGACCCGATGACCGACTCCCGTTACGCCCGCCCGCCGCGCCACGACCGTTTGCTCCCCTGGGTTTTCCTGCTGATCCTGCTGGTCTTCGGCGGCCTGCTGGTGCGGTACTTCCTGGTTGCCCCGGCTCCGCCGCCACCTCCTGCCGAGGCCAAGCGCCAGCTCCGCACCATCACCCTCTACTTCGCCGCCCCCGACGGTGCCGGGCTGGTGGCCGAGGGACGCGAGATCGCCGACTGCCTGGTCGAGGCGGACTGCCTGAAGGCCACGGTGCAGGCCCTGCTCGACGGCCCGGTCGGCGACTTGGCGCCGGTCTTCCCGGCGCAATGCACCCTGCGCGGGGTCACGGCGAACGGCGGCGAACTGCAGGTCGATTTCGACCGGGCTCTGATCGACAGCCACCCCGGCGGCAGCCTCGGTGAACTGCTTACCGTGTATGCCCTGGCCGACACGGTGGCGGCGAACTTCCCGCAACTGCGTCAAGTTCGCATTCTGATCGATGGCACCGCCGTCGAAACCCTCAAGGGGCATGTCGACCTGCGCCAGCCGGTCAGCGCCGATTTCGGTTGGGTGCTCGCCACTCCCGCCGCACCTCCGGCCGCAGCCGCAGGGAGTCCCAAGTGAACCCGTTCCTCACTGCCCTCGGCAGCCGGGTCCTGGTGCTCGACGGGGCCATGGGCACCCTCCTTCAGGAGCGCGGCCTCCCCGCCGGCGGTTGCCCGGAACTGATGAACCGCACCGCCCCCGCCGTGGTCGCCGGGATTCACCGTGAATATGCCGAGGCTGGCGCCGACCTCATCGTCACCAACACCTTCGGCGGCAATCGCCCCAAACTCGACCACTACGGGTTGGCCGGCGAGGTGTTTGAGCTCAACCGGCGCGGCGTCGAACTGGCCCGCAGCGCTTGCGCTCCCGGCGGCTTCGTCGCCGGCGCGGTGGGGCCGACCGGGCGTTTTCTGGAACCGGTCGGCGACGCCGGCTTCCAGGAAATGGTCGACATCTTCGCCGGGCAGATCGGCGCCCTGGCCGCCGCCGGCGCCGACCTGATCACCTTCGAGACCTTTCTCGACATCCGCGAACTGCGCGCCGGGATCATCGCCTGCCGCGATGTCTGCACCCTGCCGATCATCGCCCAACTGACCTTTGACGACGCCGGCCGCACCGTGCTCGGCACCCCTCCCGAAGCCGCGGCGGTGACCCTCGACGCCCTCGGCGTCGACATCCTCGGTTCCAACTGCGGCCTCGGCATCGATGGCATCTACGCCGTCCTCGAACGGATGCGTGCTGTCACACCAAAGCCGCTGATCGCGCAGGCCAACGCCGGGCTGCCGCAGTTGATCGACGGCTGCACCGTCTTCCCCGGCACTCCCGAGGAGATGACCGCCTTCCATGACCGCCTCATCGCCATCGGCGTGCGCATCATCGGCGGCTGCTGCGGCACCACCCCGACGCATATCCGCGCCATCCGCGCCGCCCTGGCCGGCCGGCCGCAGGGGTGGACCCCGCCCCCCCGGCACGGCTTTCTCTCCAGCCGCAGTGCGGTGGTGCCCCTCGGCGGCAACGCCCCCTGCGCCCTGATCGGCGAGCGCATCAACCCGACCGGCAAGAAGGGCTACACCGAGGAACTGCGGAACGGCAAGACCGCCTACATCCGCCGCGAGGCCCAGGAGCAGGCCGCCGCCGGCGCTCACCTGCTCGACGTCAACTGCGGCGCCCCCGGTGTCGATGAGCCGGCGGCCCTGGAGCGGGCGGTCTTCGCCGTGACCGGCGCGGTCATGGCCCCGCTGGTCCTCGACAGCTCCGACCCGGCAGCCCTTGAGCGCGGCCTGCAGGCCGCCGACGGCAAGGTGCTGATCAACTCGGTCAGCGGTGAGCGCAAGAGCCTCGACCGCGTCCTCCCCCTGGCCCGTCGCTACGGTGCCGCGGTTATCGGCCTGGCCCTCGACGAGCAGGGGATCCCCGCCACCGCCGAAGGGCGCGTCGAGGTCGCCCGCACCATCCGCGCTGCCGCCCTGGCGTCCGGTCTGCCGGCGGAGGACGTGCTGATCGACTGCCTGACCCTGACCGTCTCCGCCGAGCCGGAGGGTGCCCGCGAAACGCTGCGCGCCCTGCGCCTGGTGCGGGATGAGCTCGGCCTGGGCACGGTCCTCGGCGTCAGCAACATCTCCTTCGGCCTTCCCGCCCGCCCGGTGCTCTCGGCGGCCTTCTTCGCCATGGCGCTGGAAGCTGGACTCAAGGCGGCCATCGTCAACCCCAAGGACGCCCGTATGATGGACGCCTGGCGCGCCGGCGTCCTCCTCCTCGGCCAGGATCCGCGTGCCGAGGGATACATCGCCCACTATGCCGCCCAGGGTGCCCCCGAGCCGGCCGCGCCGCCCGGCGGCGCTGCGGTCGCCGCCATCCGCGAGCGCCTCGCGGCCGCCGTGGTCGCCGGCGACGCCGAAGGGGTGGTGGCGCTGGTCGACGAAGCGCTGGCCGAAGGACTGGCGGCCCTGGCGGTCAGCAACGAAGGGCTGCTGCCGGGGCTCGAGGAAGTCGGCCGCCGCTTCGGCGCCGGGCGCGTCTTCCTCCCCCAGGTCATGCGCTCCGCCGAGACCATGCAGGCCGCATTCAATCGCCTCAAGGCGGCCATGGCCGGCGAAACCGGTCCCAGCCTCGGCAAAATCCTTATGGCCACCGTCGAGGGGGACATCCACGACATCGGCAAGAATATCGTCTGCACCCTCCTCGAGAACCACGGCTTCGAGGTCATCGACCTCGGCAAAAACGTCCCGGCCGCGCGCATCCTCGAGGCCGCCCGGCAGCACAAGGTCGACGCCGTCGGCCTGTCGGCGCTGATGACCACCACCATCCAGCAGATGGACGTGGTCCTCGAGCAACTGCGCACCGCCGGGATCAAGACCTTCACCATGGTCGGCGGCGCGGTGGTGACCGAGGAGTACGCCGCGCGCATCGGCGCCGACCTCTACGCCCGCGACGCCCTCGAAGCGGTAGCCAAGATCAAAAGATTGCTGGGGGCAGGAGGGCAGGGACTGTCCCCGAACGGGGACTGTCCCTCTTAGGCGGGACGCAGAGCCAAGGGTCGGGAGCAGCGCCCTTGTCGCCGACCGCAATTTTGTGCTAATAATCGAATGTTGCTGGCAAATTGTTGCCGACAGCGCCTTACGTGAGACCCGTTCCAGCCAGGCCGATCAAAAATGCCCAGGTGCAAGGCACCCGCCGACCGAGAAGTGAGGCGTACCTTGATGGTACGCCGCAGCGACGAGGGCCAGGGTAACGCCGCAGATGGGCGTTTTTCATCGGCCACCCCAGGGTAAGAGCATGGTTGTCGGCTTCAATCACAATTTTACCTATAAAGGCGTCGTCTACCACATCCAGACCGAGGATAGCGGCCGCAAGAGTCCGGCCATCGTCACCCTCCTCTATTGCGGCGGCACCATCCTCGCCTCCCGCAAGACCTCCTACGCCGACATCGCCCGGGTCGACAACCTCGACCAGGTGGTTGGGGAGTTGATGAAGGATCAGCACAAGGGGATGCTGCGCAGCCTGAAAAACGGCGAATTCGACGACGTCATCGACCGCCATGCCCGGGGCGCCCCGGCCCCTTCCCCGGTTGTCACCGCGGCCGTGCCACCTCCGGCAGTTCCCCCCGTGCGTCCCCCGGTTGCGGCTTCGCCCCCGGCGGCTCCTCATCCGGCCGCCCCGCCGGTCGCCGCCGCAGTCCCGCCCCGGCCACCCGCCGCGCCTACACCCGTGGGAGCGGCGCCACCCGCGGCAACCCCGCCGCCGGCCGCCAAACCGACCAGCGGCGAAACCAGCCTCGACGAAATCATTCTCTCCTACCTGATGGGGAAGGATAAGTAGGGGCGATGCATGCATCGCCCGGAACACCGGTTGCCGTAGGAGCGCATGGCATGTGCCCGGGGCGGACGCCGTCCGCCCCAACGCGACCAATACGGGTGTGGTTTTTTGTAGGGGCGAGGCTTGCCTTGCTCCTACGAAAACACGATCGATTTGTTGGCCAAAATGGTACGGCGTTGTTGACCGTGCTGGTCTTGGTCGTCCTCCTCGGCCTCGCCGCCGGCCTGGCCGGCCAATCGCTCGGCGCATTGCTGCAGCGCGAGCGCGAGGCCGAACTCCTCTGGCGCGGCCAGCAATACCGTCAGGCCTTGGCCAGCTACTACGGGTTCAGGCAGGGAGCCCAGGGGGCGTTTCCGTCCAAGCTGGAGGATCTGCTGCGCGACCCTCGCTCTCCCGCCGTGATTCGCCATCTGCGCCGTCTCTACAACGACCCGATGACCGGCAAAGAGTGGGAACTGATCAAGGACCAGGGCGGCCGCATCTCGGGCGTCCGCAGCACCAGTGAACTTGCCCCGTTCCAGCAGACGGGCTTTCCCGGCGGGCTGGAGGAATTCGAAGGCAAAAGCTCCTACCGCGAGTGGGAATTCGTCTTCGTCCCGGCAAAAAAGGCCCAAACCCAGGTGCAAGGCTCAAAGCAAAAGGCTCCGGGCACTCCCAAGCCACCCGCTCATAATCCATAGGTCTAAGTTTTTGAACCTTTTTTTACCTTTTACCTTTTACCTTTAGCCTGTATTCTGAGCCGATGTTCTTCAAAACCCTCACCGGCCGGATCCTGATCCTCTCCCTGCTGCTGTTCACCGGGGCTCTCGGTGCCGTCACCCTGTTGCACATCCGCCGCGAGCATCAGCAGTTCACCAGCTCCAGCCGGGAGACCGCCGAGTTGATTCTGGTGGTCATCGAACGCTCGATCGCCAGCTCGATGAGCGTCGGTAACACCCGTGACGTCCAGACCATTCTCGAAACCGTCGGAGCCGGTACACATTTGGCGGCAGCGCGCATCTTCAACATAGAAGGGCGGATTCTAAAATCGTCCAATCCGCAAGAGCTCGGCCGGCGGGTCAACCCCCACGAGCTGGCGATCTACATGCGCGGAGAAAGCCACGCGATCTTCACCAGTCCGTCCGGCGACACCCTCGGTGTCATCAAGCCGATCTGGTCGGAGTCCCGCTGCACCCCCTGCCACGGGCGCGGGCGCAAGGTGCTCGGGATCCTCAATGTCGACTTTTCACTGAAGGCCCCGAAGCAGCAGATGTATGACTCGTCGCGCTTCTTCGGCGTCTCCATGCTGGTTATGATCGGCCTGCTCACCGTCGGTATCCTGCTGATCTTCCAGCGCTTCGTGCGCAGCCCCCTGCGCAACATTGCCGACAAGATGGCCCTGGTCGAAGCCGGCGACCTCTCGGCCCGGCTCGAACCCGTGCACGACGACGAGGTCGGCCAGCTCATGAGGAGCTTCAACGCCATGGTCGACAAGCTCAGTCAGGCCCAGGCGGAGCTGCAGAGCTGCCATTACCAGCAGATGGAGCGGGTCGACCGGCTCGCCTCAGTCGGCGAGATGTCGGCCGGCATCGCCCACGAGATCAAGAACCCGCTGGCTGCCATCAGCGGGGCGATCAGCGTGCTCGCCAGCGATTTCCCGGACGACGACCCGCGCCGCGAAGTGGTCGCCAAGGTGCTCGAGCAGATCACCCGACTCGACAAGGCCGCGACCGATCTGCTCTATTTCGGCAAGCCCGGGAAGCCTTCATTTTCCTGGGTCGACACCAACGCCCTGTTGAAAAAGACCCTCTTTTTCGTCGCTCAGCACCCCGAGGCGCGCAACGTCCACCAGGTCCAGGAATTGACCCGCAACCTGCCGCCGGTTTGGGTTGACGAAAAACAGCTGCAGCAGGTTTTTTTCAACGTCATCATCAATGCCATCCAGGCGATGAAAGACGGCGGCACCCTGCTGATCCAGACCGATCTCGAATCCCCGGACGGCAAGCCGGTTGTCAGGGTGGTAGTCGGCGACTCCGGTCCCGGCATCTCCCCCGACGACCTGGGCCGGGTTTTCCTCCCCTTCTACACCACCAAAACCCAGGGGACCGGCCTTGGTTTGGCGATCTGCCGCCAGCTCATGGAGCAGCAGGGTGGGGTAATCCGGGTGGCCAGCCGCCCTGGCGAGGGGACGCGGGTGACCATTGAGCTGCCGGTGAAAGAGCTACTTGAGGAGTAGGGGCACGGCATGTCGTGCCCCTACGGATTACGATTTACGCATCACCGGTCACGCCTCACGCATCTGAAGGAGTACCAATGCGCAAAGCCAAAATCCTGGTTGTCGACGACGAACATCTGATCCGCTGGTCCCTGGAGCAGTCGCTGCGCAAGCAGGGCTACGAGGTGCAGACCGCGGCGTCCGGTGAGGAAGCCCTGCGCCAACTGCAGGAAGAGACCCCCGACCTGATGCTCCTCGACATCCAGCTTCCCGGCATGGATGGACTGGAGGTGCTCTCCCGCGCCAAGGAGCTCGATGAGGAGCTGATCGTCATCATGGTCACGGCCCTCGGCGTGCTGGAAACTGCCGTCAAGGCAATGCGCATGGGCGCCCACGACTACATCAACAAGCCGTTCAATCTCGACGAATTGGCGATCATCGTCCGCAAGGCGCTGGAGACCCACTACCTGCGCAAGGAGGTCGCCCACCTCCGCTCGGCTCAGAGTGGCAAGTATGGCATCGACCACATCATCGGCAAGAGCCGTTACATGAATCAGGTTCTGGAGATGGTGCGCAAAGTCGCCAAGAGCGATGCCAGCACCGTCCTCATCCAGGGTGAAAGCGGTACCGGCAAGGAGTTGATCGCCAAGGCGATCCACTACGAAAGCGCCCGCCACGACAAGCCGTTCATGGCCATCAACTGCGCCGCGGTCCCCGCCACCCTGCTGGAGAGCGAGCTGCTCGGCCACGAAAAGGGTGCCTTCACCGACGCCAAGGTGCAGAAGAAGGGGCTGTTCGAGACCGCCGACGGCGGCACCATCTTCCTCGACGAGATCGGCGACATGGAGATGGGGATGCAGGCCAAGCTCCTGCGCGTCCTCGAGGAGCGCGCCTTCCGCCGGGTCGGCGGCACCAAGGAAATCCCTATCGATGTGCGCATCGTCTCCGCCACCAACCAGGATCTGCTCAAAAAGGTCGAGGCCAAGGAGTTCCGCAACGACCTCTACTACCGCCTGCAGGTCATCCCCATTTATCTCGCCCCCCTGCGCGAACGGCGCGACGACATCATGCCGCTGGTCGAGTTCTTCATCGGCCACTTCAACCGCGAGTTCGGCAAGAGCGTCACCGGGGTCTCCAAGATGGCCCGCAAGTTCCTCGAGGAGTACGCCTGGCCGGGGAACGTCCGGGAGCTGCGCAACATCATCGAGCGCGCCATCATCCTCGAGAGCGAGGAGGTTCTCATGCTCGAGCACCTGCCGCGCGAACTGGTCTCCCGCGCCGGCGAGGCCGGCGGCGGCAGCCCCCTCAACCTGCGCATCCCCCCCGAGGGGATCGATATCGAGGATGTCGAGCGCGAGCTGATCCGCCAGTCGCTGGAGACCTCCGATGGGAACCAGTCCAAGGCCGCCAAAAAGCTCAACCTCGGTATCGACGCCTTCCGCTACCGCATGAAAAAATTCGGCTTTCTGGAATAGGGACCGTCCCCGCAGGGGGCCGTCCCTGTTATCCAACGTCCCCCCTTTCTCTTGCCCCTCCCCGCGATTTTCCGAGCCGGTTTGCCGGCTTTGGCAATGACTATCCGTTCTCCTTGCCAGGCTTTTTCCCCCAGCGCGGAGAGTTGACTTTTGGCTCCGGTGAGTTTGCGGTATGATGGTGACCGGTCGTCAAAGCTCAAAGCAATTGATGACATCACCGTCAGTCGTCCAAGGAGCACTCATGAAGCTGGTTTTCGATGATGTTGGCAAAGGTCTTCCGGTTGTTCTGATCCACGGTTTTCCCCTCTGTCGGCAGATGTGGCGGCCGCAGGTGGAGGCCTTGACAAAAGCCGGCTATCGGGTCATCACCCCCGATCTGCCGGGTTTCGGTGAGTCCGAGCCCCTGGTCGGCCCGGTATCGATGGAGAGTTATGCTGATGCGATCATCGCACTTCTCGATCACCTGGGTATCGAAAAAGCCGTGGTCGGCGGCATGTCGATGGGGGGGTACGTGCTGCTCAACCTGGCGGAGCGCTACCCGCAGCGGCTCTGTGCGGCCCTTTATCTGGTCACCCGCGCGGCTGCCGACGATGCCGCCGGCAAGGTGCGGCGCGGCGACCTGGCCGGCGCGGTGCGCAGCGGCGACCTGGTGGCGGTGCCGGCGGCTTTCGAACAGCTGCTCTTTGCGCCGGGGATCGCGCAGCGCCGGCCGGAGCTGGTTGCCGAGGTGCGGCGGTGGATGGACGCGACTTCGCCGGAAGGGGTGGTCGGCGGGCTGCTGGCCATGCGCGACCGCAAGGATTACCTGGCCCTGCTGCCGACCCTGGCTGTGCCGGCGCTGGTGGTCGGGGCGGCGGTGGATGTCGCCATCCCGCCGATCCACGCCGAAGCACTGGCCGCCGGGCTCCCTGACGCCGAGTTGCACATCATCGCCAATGCCGGGCACATGGCCAACCTCGAGCAGCCGGAGGCGTTCAACAAGATTTTGATCAGTTTTTTTGGAAAAGTTGCAAAGTGATTGATTTGAACGAGAAGCGGGAAGCGAGAGATGCGAAAAAGCTTTTTCACGTTTCTCGTATCGCGTCTCTGCGTCAACAATTGACTCCCGCCCTGCCGGAGAGTATCTTGTGCGCCAGTCATTTCCCCCATGAAAGGATCTTCCATGAGCAAAACCCTGAATGTCATCGGCGCAACCTTCCTGATGGTGACCATCGCCGTCGGCTGCACCGCCGAGGAAGCTGCTGTCAAGCTGGACGATGCCAAGCAGCGCATCAGCTACACCATCGGCCTGAATATCGGCCGCGATTTTGTCAGCCAGGGGGTCGAGGTCGACACCGCGGCCCTGATGGCCGGGGTTCGCGATGGACTTGGCAAGGAAAAGCCGCGCCTGACCGACGAGCAGATGCTGGCCGAGGTCAAGAGCTTCCGCGAGGGGATGATCGCCAAGCAGGAGGCCAAGCAGAAGGCCTTGGCGGCCAAAAACAAGGCAGAAGGCGAGGCGTTCCTCGCCAAGAATGCCAAGGAACAGGGAGTCGTGGTGCGTGACAGCGGCCTGCAGTACAAGGTCCTCAAGGAAGGGACGGGGGCGCAGCCGAAGGCGGAAAGCGTGGTCAGCGTGCATTACCGCGGCACCTTGCTGGACGGCACCGAGTTCGACAGCTCTTATGAGCGCAAGGAGCCGCTGATCCTGCCGGTTGGTGGCGTGATCCCGGGGTGGACCGAGGCGCTGACCCTGATGAAGGAAGGGGCCAAGTGGCAGCTGTTCATCCCCGCGGCGCTGGCCTACGGCGATGAGGGTGCGCCGCCGGCGATCGGCCCGAATGCGGTACTGATCTTCGAGATCGAAATGCTGTCGGCCGCGGCCAAGATGGAGTGAGATCATGACGGCCGGTGCGCAGAAGCAGGCGCAGGATGGCGACCGGGTGCGCGTCACCTACGTCGGACGGTTCGCCGACGGCACGGTGTTCGACAGTTCCGATGGGCACGAGCCCCTGGAGTTCACCGTCGGCGGTGGGGAAGTAATCGCCGGTTTTGACGCGGCGGTCACCGGCCTGCTGGTGGGGGAACGGCGCACGGTGGAAGTGGCCCCCGAGGATGGTTACGGCGTCCATCTGCCGGAGATGGTGGCGGAAGTCGAGCGCCGCATGATCCCCGACGATCATCAGCTGGCGGTGGGGAACTTCCTCGAGGTGCGGATGGAAAATGGCGCGGCCTTCGAGGTCCGCATCGCCGGGCTGACCGAAACGACCGTGCAGCTCGACGCCAACCACCCCTTGGCGGGGAAGGTTCTGCACTTCGAGGTCGAGCTGCTCGAATTTGTCTGATTGGTGCCGGAGCCCCGTGAGGGGCTGGGAAAGGGAAATGGGGACAGAATTCAATTCTGTCCCCATTTCACGTTTTCGCCGGAAAACGGTCAGGCCGGCGGCTGGCCGGTTTCGGCTTCCAGCCAGGCAATGGCTGCTTCGAGGTCGCACTTGCGGGCCAGTTTGACCAGGCCGACCACATCGCCGCGGGCGCCGCAGCGGAAGCACTCGAAGTGCCCGGCACCGATCGCCAGCTCCGGCGTGCCGGTTTTGAGCGGCTGGCAGCCGGGGCAGTAGAAGTGGTGTCCCTCGCTGGCCAGCCCCAGATCGTGGGCGATCTTGCGGATGGTCGGCCAGTCCTTGATGCGGTGGTCCCATTCGTGGCGAAGGTCGGTCATGGCAGTTCTTTGACGGGGACACTTCCTTGCGGGAAGTGTCCCCGTTCGGTATCGGTTGCCGCCAGCTAGTTGCTCGCCGCCCAGTGTCCGTGCAGGTTGCAGTACTCGCGGGCGGTCACCTGCTTGGCAATCACCGGGAAGGTCGCCTCGGGCGCCTGCCCCGGCTGGAGCTGCTGGCGGTAGACCTTGCCGTCGGCAATCAGTTCGATCCACTCAATGTAGTGCGCCGCCTCCATCGGGTGCGCCACGCTGCCGACCTTGACGGTGATGCTGGTCGCGCCGACCTCGATCACCGGCACATGCTTCTCCTTGGAGGCCTCGACGGTGTTCTCGGCCAGCAGGGCCATCCGCTCGTTGCAGCAGACCAGCACGCCGGCGCCGGCATGCAGGACTTCGACGATGTTGCCGCACAGGTTGCACTTGTAGACCTCGTTCAGTTTGGCCATCTTCTCGCTCCTTGGGTTGAGTGGTTTTCGCCGACCATCTTGAAGTGGGCGCGGGGACGCGCACAGGTGGCGCAGACAGCGCGGTTGCAGGGCTGGCAGGTCGCTGCGAGGTTCCTTTCGGGCTGCGTCCCCATGATGCCGTCTCCTTCCGGAAAGTAAAACCGAGGGAATTGTAACATACCTTTGGCGCGCTGCAATGGAGAGAAAATTCGTCATCAATTAGGATGAAAAGCGGGGCCCCCCGATGGGAGGCCCCGCGTGCCGACAGCCGTCAGATCCAGCAATTACTTCTTGTGGCAGTCGCCGCACTTGGTCGGGGCGTTTTTCGCCTTGTGGCAGTCCTTGCAGACGGCGCCGTGGGCGGCGTCTTTGCCCACCGCGATCTTGGCCGGTTTTGCCTCCTTGTGGCAGGCATCGCACTTCATCTTGTCACTGTGGCCCTTGTGATTGAAGGTGACTTTCCCCTGCTTGTTCTCGTAGGTGACCGAGTCGGCGGCGATGGCCAGGGTGGCGCTGGTGGCGAAGGCCAGCAGCATCAGGGCAACGAACAGCTTTTTCATCTTTCTCTCCTTTTCAATTAGTGAATATTTATGAAGCAAGTGCAATTCTGACCAAGCAGAGGGGTAGCTGTCAAGAAAAATCTTGGAGGAAAGTTGAGTCGATGTTAATCTTGCCAAACCAGTCGTTGTCGTGGCAACGGACTTAATTATTTTACGAGCGAAAAGGTGGCCACATGAACAAACTGGTCTTGTTGCTGGCCCTGCTGCTACTGGCCGGGTGCGCTGCCCGCTGGGAGCATGACACCAAGCGGCGCGCGGATTTCTATGCCGACGATCAGGAGTGCCAAGTCGTAACCGGCGGTGCGTCGCGGGCGGTCGATATGAGCCGCGAGCGGGTCAGCTACGAAAGTTGCATGTGGGCGCGCGGCTGGCACAAGAAGCAGTCGATCTGGTTCTTTGATCCCACCGACAACTAGTTCGGCAGGGCCAGCCGATTTGCTGCGGGACCGCGGATACTCCGCCGGTCCCGTTTTGTTTACCCGGCGGTTGACATCGGCCCGGGAGCGACGAAGATGTTAGGCAGCAGCTGAGCTGACTGAACTGTTCGCGGAAGGGAAGGGACCATGAGTCGAGCGACAGCTGAACGACCGGCCGTCAGGGACGAGCGCGCTGGTAACCGCGACTGGTTGCGGGCACAGATGAACCCGTATTTCTTTGTCGCCATGCGAGACGAGCCGGCGGCGCTGGCGATTCTCGAGCGCGAGCTCGGCACCCTGCGCTTCAACCGGCGGCTGATCCTGGCCGACCGTCCCGATGCCCTGATCCTGGCCACGGCCAATCTCCCCGGTTCGCTCTACGAAACGCTGACTTTACGCAACGTGGCGGAGCGGGAGATCTCCTATGCCATGTTCGCCCACTCCGACGACCGGATTCCCGGGTTGGAGCAGCAACTGGAGATCCAGCGTTTCGAGTTCAACCGCAAAAGCGATGAGGCCATCTCCAGCAATTACGATGTCGAGGTGCCGGCCGCCGTGCGCAAGCGGGTCGTCCGGGCCGTGCGCCGGTACTTCCCCGCCTTCGAGCGCGACAAGCTTGATCCGTTGCTGAACATCCTCTGGATCAACAACGAGAACTACGTGCGCATCTCCCCGCCGCGGCGGATTGCCCAGACCCTGCACCTGTTTCGCGAGGCGCAGCGCCAGGGTGGTTGCTACCTCGACCTGGAGCGGCTCCCCGATAACCCGGAGGAGACCCGCGTCAGCTTTGCGGTTGGCAATCCGCCCCAGCAGGACTTCCTGGTGCAGGTCATGGAGATCTTCCACCGGCTCAACCTGGGGGTCACCCGCGCCTACTGCCTGACCGTCAGCAGTGGTATTCACCCCTACTTCCTGGCCAATTTCTACGTGCGCTGCCGCGACGGTCAGACCCTTGACCCGGAGTCGCCCCTGCGCAGGCAGTTGGGCGAAGAGCTGTGCAACACGCAGTTGCTCGCCACCACCTCGCAAAGCTACCGTGAATTCGTCACTGCCGGCCTGATGAGCGGTGCCGAGGCTGCACTGGTCAATGCCTTCATCGCCTTCTGCCACACCACCCTGGCACACAGCCAGCCCGACCGCTACGATCTCGAGGAAGTCCGCGCCGCTTTCCACGCCAATCCGCAGATCGCCCTGCAGTTGGTCGAACTGTTCCGCTGCCGGTTCGACCCCGAACGTGCCGATCGTGAAACGGACTGCACCACGGCCCTGGCCGCAGCGGCAGAGGCGGTGGCCAACTACAACACCGGCCGCCGGCACCTCGACGAGGTGCGCCGCAACATCTTCCGCTGCGCCCTGCTTTTCATTAGCCACACCCTGAAAACCAACGCCTTCGTTTTCGGACTGCAGGCCCTGGCCTTCCGACTCGACCCGGCCTATCTTGCCGCCCTCGGCCCGGAATTCACCGCCGACCTGCCGGCCGCCGTACCGTTCCGGGTCACCTTCTTCTTCAGCCGGGTCGGCTTCGGTTATCACATCGGCTTCTCGGAGATCGCCCGGGGAGGGTGGCGTACGGTCATCGCCCGCAGCCAGGACGATTTGATCACCAGCGCCGATACCCTGTTCCGCGAGAATTTCGTCCTCGCCCATACCCAGCATGCCAAGAACAAGGACATTTACGAGGGCGGTTCGAAGATGGTGGTGGTGCTCGATGCCACCGACCTGTCGCGGGGGCAGGACCGTGAGACCCTCGAGACGATCCGTCTCTACAAGCTGCAGTACGGGATCACCAGCGCATTCCTCGACATCTTCGTGACGGAACATGGGGTGGCCAGCCACCCGGCGGTGGTCGACTACTACCGCGAGGATGAGGCGATCGAGCTTGGCCCGGACGAGAACATGCACGACGTGATGATCGAGGCGATTGCCCGGCTGGCGCGGCGCCGCGGCTACCTGCTTGGCGCCGGGATCATGTCGAGCAAGGAGGTGGGGATCAACCACAAGGAGTACGGGGTGACCTCCACCGGGGTGGTGACCTTTGCCGAGATTGTCATGCGGGAGTTGGGGATCGACCTTAGACGCGACCCGCTGCGCGTCAAGCTGACCGGCGGGCCGAACGGCGACGTGGCCGGCAACGCCTTGCGCCTGCTGCTCGACCGGGCGCCGCAGGTGCGGTTCGTGCTGATCCTCGACGGCACCGCCGCCCTGACCGACCCGGCCGGGGCGGACCATGACGCGCTGCGGCGGATTGTGCTCAAGGCCGATCTTGACGCCTTCGACCCGCAGGCACTGCACCCCGGCGGCATGCTGCTGCTGCGCAGCGGCAGCCGGCAGGACGGGCTGAAGACGCTGTACCGGCGGTTGACCAGGACGGTCGATGGGGTCAGCGAGGAGTGGCTGTCCAGCGATGAATTCGCCAGGGAATACGGTGAGTTGGTGTTCAGCGTGCCGGCCGACCTGTTCCTCCCGGCCGGGGGCCGCCCGGAGACGATTGACCGTGACACCTGGCAGCGCTTTCTCCTCCCGGACGGCACCCCGTCGGCGCGTGCCATCGTTGAGGGGGCCAATTCGTTCCTGACCCCCGAGGCGCGCCTTGAGCTGCAGCGCAAGGGGGTGCTGATCATGCGCGACGCCTCGGCCAACAAGTGCGGGGTGATCTCCTCCTCCTACGAGATCATCGCCAACCTGCTGCTCTCCGACGCCGAGTTTCTCGCCCACAAGGAGCGCTATGTGCGCGACGTGCTGGCCATCCTCGAAAAACGGGCCGGCGACGAAGCGCGGCTGATCCTCAAGCGCCGCCGCGAACAGCCGGAGCGGCTGTGCACCGAAATCTCCGATGCCCTGAGCGGTGAAATCAATGCCCACTACGCCCGGCTGTTCCGATATTTTCTGGAAAACCCGGAATTGCCCCTGCGCGAGCCCTACCGCCGGGCCCTGCTCGCCCACCTGCCGGCCATGCTGCGCGAGGAACCGCGCTTCCGCCGGCGGCTGACGCGCCTGCCGGCCAAGTACCGGGCGGCAATCGTCGCCGCCGAAATCGGCTCGTCGCTGGTCTACCTCGGCGACCGCGAAGCCGACTTCACCGCCGGCATCCGCCTGCACCTGCTGCGGCACTTCCCGAAAGGCTAGGTCGTTACGGCATCGATCCGGGTGGTCAGGCCTGGGCTTTCGCCAGGAAGACCGCGTGGCGCAGGCCACCCCGGCCGGGGCGTTCGGTGGTGACAGCGAAGCCCGCCGCGCGCAGGCGTTGCCCGAACCCCTCGTCAGGATTTTCCCCCCAGACCGCAAACACCCCGGCGGGCTTGAGCGCCCGGCGGACTTTGGCGATGGCCCGGCTGCCGTAGAGCGGGTCCTTCTGTGCGTCGGTGTGGAAGTGCGGCCCGCGGTAGAGGTCGAAGATCACTGCGTCGAAGACTCCGGCCGCGGTATTGCCAACCAGGGCGGCGACATCGGTGATCTCGACGCGCACCCGCGGGTCGTTCAGGGCGCCACCGGTGAGGCCGGCCAGCGGCCCGCGGCACCAATCGACGACCACCGGGTTGAGTTCGGCCACCACCACCACGGCGTCGGCCGGCAGCGTGTCGAGCACCGCCCGCAGGGTGCAGCCCATCCCCAGCCCGCCGACCAGCACCCGCGCCGCGGCGTGGTGCCGCAGATGCTGGCAGCCGCGCTGGCCGAGGACGATTTCGGAACGGTTGGCCAGGCTGTTCATCAGCACCAGTCCGCCGAGGGTGATGAGGAAGTCGCGCTCGCCGCGCTGGCGCAGTTCCAGTGGGCCATCAATGGTGGCGACGCGGTCGAGAGTGATCCAGGGTTTGGCCATGTCAGCCTCGGTGATGCCGCCGTGCGGCCGGGAGATTGCGGGTGGACAAAGGGGGCAGCGAGTGATCGCTGCCCCCTTGCGGTTCCTGGAGCCGCCTGCCGGAATCGAACCGGCGACCTATTGATTACGAATCAATTGCTCTACCATCTGAGCTAAGGCGGCGTCTGGCTTTCAAGCCTGCATTTTCTAGCATGAAACGGGCCGGGGTTCAATCCCATTTCGGCGGGTGTATCAGCCGAGTCAATCGATCTCCCGTAGCAGCCCGGCCGGATCGAGCCCGCTGGCGAAGACCGGGATGTCGAGGCGTGCGCCGGTGCCGGCCGTCAAGGCTCCTGCCAGCCGAGGAAAACCGATGACCACCAAGCGGATGAGCTTCTTCGACAAGTACCTGACCGTCCGGGTGGCGCTGACCTGCGTGTTCGGGGTGCTGGTGGAGGTGCCGACACTGGTTTTCGGCGAGGGGGTAACACTGCCATCCGGAAACCCCTGTTGACGCCAGTGCTAGCAAGTGCTAGCATAACTCATCAGGAGGTGCGGGTATGAGCAGGCAACTGAACTTGCGGGTGAGCGACGAGTTCGCCGAGCATCTGGAGCGGCTGGCTCGGCGGCTGGGCCGGCCGATGGCGGCGGTACTCGAAGCGGTGGGTACGCCAGCCATCGAGGCGGCCGAAGCGGATGCCCGGTTCGAGGCCGAGGCGCTGGCGGCGTGGGAGGAATATCAGCTGACCGGGGCCTGCGTTACCGCTGAAACCCTCGATGCTTCCTTCGTCAAGGCCCTGCAACGGGCCAGCCATGTCGCCGGGCAAGCCGTCGAATGAGCCAACCCCGCCGTGCCGTTGTGGCGACGCCGCTCTTCGCCAGGCATCTTGGCGAATTTCTCGACGACTATGCCGAACGGGGCGCGGTGCGCTTCGTGGAACGCCTCCACGCAAGCTACCGGGCCATGCTGGAAAATCTGGCCGCCTTTGAAGAGGTCGCCCCGGCGCGCCGGCGCACGGTCGGCGACAGAACCGTCACCGTCAGGGAGTACGTTCTCGATGCCGGTGCCAGAACCTTCCTGGTCCTCTACTGGATCCCCGACGCAGCAAGCGAGCCGATCGTCCTGCTCAACATCCGCATCGGCGGCCAGAACCGGTTCCGCTGGAAAGCGTAGGCCGGCGAACTCCCTCCCGGCGCGCCTGACCTCCAGGGGAAGCCCCCGTCCCGTCCGCCGTCCCCCAGTTTATCCGCAACTGCAGGAGCAGCTGCACTCCAGCCCACGGGCCTTGGCGAAGGCCTCCCGGCCTTCCTTCCAGGAGAACCAGGCGATCAGCAGGGCGCCGATGGCATCGAGGCTGCCGATGCCGGTCAGTTCGAAGCCGGCGCTGGCCAGAAGCAGCACCACCGAAAGGTAGAGGCAGGCCTTGGAGCAGGCGGCATCGGCGAGGATCGCCGGGGAGTTCAGGGCCGTGCCGACCCGGGTCTTGTGGTGGATCAGCAGCCACATGAACGACATGGACACCAGGGCGACGACGATCCCCCACAGGGTCGTCTCCGGCCGGTGCTGCTGCACCAGGTTGAGGACGGCCATCAGCACCAGCCCGGCGGTCAGAGCATAGAAGGCCCCGCCGGTGATGCGCAGGGCCCGCTGTTCGAAGGCGTCGCGACTCTCCCCCCGGTTGTCGCGGATGCGGCGGAGCATGTGCCAGACGCCGATTGCCGAGATGACCTCGATGAAGGAGTCGACGCCGAAGCCGAACAGGGCCAGCGTCTCGTCGGCGCCGCCCAGGGCGATGGAAACGATCCCCTCGACAAGGTTGTAGCCGATGGTGAGGCCGGCCAGCAGGCGGGCGCGAGCCAGCAGGCGGTCGCGCGGGTTCGGCGGCAGGGCAGAACCCGCCGATTGATCAGTCGTATCCATGGTTATTGATAACACGTTTCAAGTGCAGGCGCCTAGGCGCTGCCAGCGCGTTTTCCCACCACCACATACAGCGTCGGCAGCACCAGCAGGGTCAACACCGTCGAAGTCAGCACCCCGCCGATGACCACCGTTGCCAGGGGTCGCTGCACCTCGGCGCCAACGCCACTGGAGAGCGCCATCGGCAGGAAGCCGGCAGCATCGACCACGGCGGTGGCGACCACCGGCAGCAGACGCTGCTTGGCACCGTCGATCACTGCTTCGACCAGTGGCAGGCCCTCGTCAAGGTAGGTGCGGATGGCGGCAATCATCACCTGGCCGTTGAGCACAGCGATGCCGGCCAGAGCGATAAAGCCAACGGCGGCGCTGACGCTGAAGGGGATGCCACGCAACCACAGGGCGAAGACCCCGCCGACCGCCGCCAGCGGGATGCCGGTGTAGATGATCAACACGTCACGCAACTTCTTGAGGCTGAACCAGAGGAGCACGAAGATCAGCAGCAGGGTCAGCGGTACCACCAGCGCCAGGCGCTTCTGCGAGCGCTCCAGATTCTCGAACTGCCCACCCCATTCGACGAAATAGCCCGGCGGCAGCTTCAGGTCGCGGCCGAGCACGCCGCGCGCCTCGTCGACAAAGGAGGCCACATCGCGCTCGGGGACGCTGATTGATACCTTGAGCAGCCGGCGTCCCCACTCGCGGTTGATGGTCGAGGGGCGCTGCTCCTCGGTGATGTCGGCCAGCGCCCGCAGCGGCAGGATGGCGCCGGTGCGGGTCGGGATCAGGGTGCCGGCCAGGGCCGCTGGATCCTCGCGCTGGGCGTCGGGGAGGCGCAGCACCAGCGGGAAGGAGCGCTCCCCCTCGAAGACCTCGCCGACCCGTGGCGTCCCCACCGCCTCGATCATCTCGAGAACATCGTGGGCAGGCACGCCGTAGCGGGCCAACCGGTCCTGGTCGACCTTGACCTGGAGGGTCGGCTGGCCGGTGATCTGCTCGGCGGAGACTTCGCCGGTGCCGGGTACCTTGCGGATGATCTGCTCGACCTGCTCGCCGAGCTTGACCAGTTGTTCGAAGTCCTCGCCGTAGATCTTGATGCCAACGTCACCGCGAATGCCGGAGAGCATTTCGTTGACGCGCAGTTCGATCGGCTGGGTAAAGACGATGCGGATACCGGGAAGCCCGGCCATCTCCGCCTGGATAGCGGCGGCCAGTTCCGTCTGGGTATTGGCCTTGGTCCACCGATCACGTGGGTGCAGGGTCATGAAGATGTCGGTCAGTTCCGTCCCCATCGGGTCGGTGGCGACTTCGGCACTCCCCAGGCGGCTCCAGACATGGCGAACTTCATCAGGGAACTTCTCCTTGACCAGCGCTTCCAGCTTGGTGTTGTAGGCCACCGACTCCTCGATGGACACGCCCGCCAGGCGCACCACGCTGGCGACAATCGACCCTTCGCCCATGCGCGGCAGGAATTCGCCGCCCAGTCGCAAGGCCACCATGCCGGTCATCAGCACCAACGCTGCGGCAATGCCGAGGGTCAGGGTCCGCTGTCGCAGCACCCAGGTCAGGGCCGGCAGATAGATGCGCTTGAGCCAGCCTTCGGCCCGGCCTTCGTGCTCACTGAAACGTTTTGGCAGAAACTGGAAGGAGAGGATTGGCGAGAGGAACACTGCCACCAGCAGGGCCCCGACCAGGGCGAAGATGAAGGTCCAGGCCATCGGCCGGAACATCTTCCCCTCGATCCCTTGCAAGGTCAGCACCGGGATGAAGACCAGCACGATGATTCCCATGCCGAAGGCGATCGGCCGGACCACCTCGCGGCTCGACGAGACAATGGCGCTCATCCGTTCGGCGGGGGTCAGCTCACGGCCGAGCTGCAACTGACGTTCGGTGAGCCGGCGCAGATTGGCCTCGGTCATGACCACCGAGCCATCGACCAGGATGCCGAAGTCCATCGCCCCCAGGGAGAGGAGGCTGGCAGCGATCCCCATCTGCCACATCCCCAGCCCGGCAAAGAGCATTGATACCGGGATAGCCGAAGCGACCAGCAGCCCGGCGCGAACGTTACCGAGCAGCAGAAAGAGGATGGCGATGACCAGGATCGCGCCGGCCACCAGGTTGTGCTCGACCGTATCGATGACCTGATCGACCAGTTCGGTGCGGTCGTAAACCGCTTCGATGATGACATCTTCAGGCAACGCCTTGCGCACCGTGTCGAGGCGGGCCTTCAGGGCGGTGGTCACGTCACGGCTGTTCTCGCCCATGAGCATGAACCCCAGGCCCATGACCACCTCGCCCTGCCCCTGGTAGGAGACCGCGCCGCGCCGCAGTTCGTGACCGATGCGCACCTCGGCGACATCGCGGATGCGCACCGGCGCCCCGGCATGGGCGGTGACCACGATGTTGCCGACCTGCTCGAGGTTGCTGACCCGGCCGATACCGTGGACCAGCAGCGCCTGGCCGGAAGCGATCACCTGGCCGCCGCCGACGTTGGCGTTGTTCTCCTGCAAAGCCGTGCTCACCTCGCCCAGGGTCAGGCCGTACTTGATCAGCCGTTCCGGGGCGACAATGACGTGGTACTGGCGCTCCAGGCCGCCCCAGGAGTTGATTTCGGCGACGCCGGCCACCTTGCGCAGTTCCGGCTTGACCACCCAGTCGTGCAGGGTGCGCAGTTCATCGAGGGTGCGCTTGGGATTATCGGAGCGCAGCACGTAGTGGAAGACCTCGCCCAGCCCGGTGGAGATCGGCCCGAGTTCCGGGCGCTCGATCCCTTCCGGCAACTCCACGGCGGCCAGGCGCTCCATGACCAGCTGGCGCGAATCGTAGATTGGCATATCGTCGCTGAAGGTCGCCACCACCTGCGACAGGCCGAACTTGGACACGGAGCGGACGCTGACCAGATTCGGCAGGCCCGAAACTGCCAGTTCGACCGGCATGGTCAGCTGTTTTTCGATTTCTTCCGGCCCCAGCGCCGGGGCGACGGTGTTGATCTGCACCTGCACCGGGGTGGTGTCGGGGAAGGCATCGACCGGCAGCCGCGCCAGGGTCCAACCGCCCACAGCACAGGTGATGACGAACAGCAGCACCACCAGCAGGCGGTTCTTGAGGGAAAAGTCGATCAAGCGTTCGAACATGATCACCCCCTCAATGATCGGCGCACGAGGCGCCAAGTCTGGATTTCAGCAGCTCTGATTTCAGGGCGAAGCCCTGGCTGGCGGCGACCTTCTCCCCGGGGCTCAGTCCGGCGGTGATCACCACCTCGCTTGCCCGGCGCGGGCCGGCTTCGACCCGGCGCAGCTCGAACAGATCTTCCTCCAGGGCGACAAAGACGTAGGCCTTGCCGTCGATCGACTGCACGGCGGCGGCCGGAACGGCAACGGCCCCGGCAGGCCCGTGAGTATTCGCGCCAGGCTGTTCAGCGTGGCCGTGGCCATCGTCTTTCTCGTCCTTGTGGCCAGCGTGTTCGTCTTTGGCAAAGAGGTCATCGAGGTCGGCTTTTTTGCCGTGAGCGTGCCCATCGTGCCGGTCTTCGCCATGATCGGCCCCGGCTTCGGCGGGTTTCGCCGCCACCAGGCGGGCCTGACCGAAGGAACCGTCCTTGAGCAGCCCGTCGGGGTTGGCCACCTCCGCCACCACCTTCAAAAGGCGGGTGCGCTCGTCGAGTCCGGCAGCCACCTGGACGATCTTGCCGGGGAAGCGTTGGCCGGGCAGGCCGTCAATCTCCGCCTCGACGGCCGCGCCGACCTTGGCGATGCTCAGCTGGTCGGCGCTGACCTGCAACTCCAGCCACATGCTGGAGAGGTCAGCCACGGTGAAGAGCGGCGTCTCGGGGGAAAGCGTCTGCCCGGCCACGGCGTTGCGCGCCACCACCGTGCCGGCCAGTGGCGAGCGCAAGGCCAGGGAGGTGCCGCTGCCCGAGGTGCCGGCACCGAACGCGCTCAACTGCTCGCGCAACTGCTCGACCGTGGCTTTGGCTGCCTGCCGTTCGGCCTGGGCCTGCTCCAGCTCCATGCGGGCACTGACCCCCTTGGCCACCAGCTCCTGCTCGCGCTTGACGTTGGCCTCGGCCAGCTCCAGCCGACCCAGGGCCGCCTGGTAGTCGCCGCGCGCAATCGCCGCGCCCGGCGAGGCGACCTCGGCCAGGAGGGTGCCCTTGCCGACGCGCTGCCCCGGCTCGGCGGCGATCCGCCGCACCACCCCGCCGGAGAGGGCCATGACTTCGGCCAGGCGGCTGCGGTTGTAGGTGACCTGGGCCGGGACAGCGGCACCGGTCGCCAGGCTGGCGCTCTGTGCGGGGGCGATGACGATTCCGGCGCGCTTGGCCGCTTCCGGCGTGGCGAGGCGCATCTTCACCCCCTCGCCGGGAAGCAGGGTGGTCATGAGCCCGGGGTTGCACAGCACGTCAACAGCTTCCGGCATGCGATGTTCGGCGCAGATTTCCCCCGAGTCGGCCGGCTTGCCGTGGCCATCCTTCTCCGCGCCGTGGTTGTGGCCCTCGTGGCCCTTTTCGGCCTTTTCCTCATGGGCATCGGCCTGCGCGGAGGGTTTTCCCGCTGCGTGACCCGGAGCATCGGTGGCTCCCCCAGTCGTGAAGCGGGAGCCACCGACCCAGCCAAGGGCAGCGACGGCAATCAATAAAACCAGGGTAATGATATTGCGTGACGAGAACATGATCGAAACCTCACAGGGAAGATGGTTGGTTGGTGGCGACCGCCGTCGCTTCGCGACCGAGCAGGCGTTGCAATTCGATGGCCGCCAGGTGTGAAGCGGTCTGAGCATCGAGTTGCCGCTGACGAGCCTCGAACAGGGTGCGCTGGGCATCGAGCAATTCAAGCAACCCGAACTTGCCGGCCCGATAGCCGAACTCGGCGGCGGCGAATCCTTCCGCAACGGCCGGTACAACCTGGCTGGCAAGCATCTCGGCTTCGGCCCGGGCATCGGCCAGCGCCTGCCAGGCGGCTCGCAGCGTGGAACGCGCCTGGTTGCGGGCACTGACTTCACGGGCCTTGGCGCTATTGAAGCGACTGCCGGCCGCGGCCACCTCGTGCTCCCCTTGATTGAACAGCGGCAGGGGGAAGGAGATGCCGAACAGCCAGGCGTCCTCGTTGCTCTCCTCGAACTGTCGCCAGCCGACTGTCAGGCTCGGGTCGGGGATCCGGCGGGCCTTGGCCTGCTCCAGTTCGACCCGTTGCAGCTCCGTGGCGATCTGCCGATTGGCGGCAGCAGGGGCTTGTTCCAGGGTGGCTTCGACCTCGCTCAGTTCAGCAGCGGCAGGGAGGAGACTCAGGTCGCCAGCGACCTGGTCAAAGTCAGGCTGAGCTTCTCCCCAGCTGGCAGCCAGTGCCTGGCGAGCTGTGACCAAGGCTCGTTCGGCCTGGGTCATGGTCAAGCCGGCCAGGCTGGTCTCGCCTTGCAGGCGCAGGCGATCGATCTCCGGCGACTTGCCGGCCTTGATCCGTTCCTCGGCCGCTGTCAGGGATTTCTCGGCCAGCTCCGCCTGCTCTTTCGCCAGAGCGAGTTTTTCCTGGGCGGCAAGCACGGCGATGAACCTCTGGCGCGTCGTGGCCAGCACCTCGGTGTTGGCCAGCGTCTGGCCATTGGCAGCCAACTGCCGGCCAAACTCGGCGGCTTCGCGCCGCAGCCGCCGCTTGCCGCCCAGTTCAATCGGCTGGCTCAGTTCGATGGTCAGTTCCGCGGCATCGGTATCCCGGTAGGCTCCATCGCCGGCGACATTTTCCAGGGTGACCGTCAACTCGGGGTTAGGCAGACGGCTGGCTACCAGGGCCTCGGCCTCAAGCGTACGCAGTTCCTCAGTGGCGACGATCAGGTCGGGACTGGTGCGGAGGGTGCGCGCCAGAGCTTCCTCCAGGGTCAGAGGGTTCTTTTTCGTCGAGAGTGCAGCCGTTTCGGCAACCGCGGTTGCCGGTGTGGTAACGACGCCGAGACCTGTCAAGGCGCACAGCACCGCGATCGGGATGAGTCGCAGCAACATCGATAGATCTCCTGATTGGTTGTTGAATGCGCCCTGCGGACGCAGAAATACTGACAACCGGGCATCACGGGATGTCCGGAACGAAGTGGTGTGCAGCGGGAATTAAATCAGCAGGACGGTGGTGCGGTGATGCAGGATTAGATCAGGTATGCGCGGGGGTGGGTCTGTAAAAAGATTTCTGTTCAGGGACAGCGCCGGTAACGGGATGTAAGCGGCGACAATAACCGGAGCGGCTGCGACAAGGGAGGTGATGAGGGTTTGGTCACCCCGGTTGTTCGGGGTGCGATATTGGTGCGAGGTCGAAACATCGAGGCAAGGGCCGCAACCATCATCGTCGGCATCCACCGAAAGGAGAGGGGCATTGGCTGAAAAGGGGGCGTCGCAATCCACTTTGCAGTCGCCGGCCATGGCGGTTTCCACAACGGCATGGCCATCATCGCCGAGGCACCACACGTAACCGAAGGCGCTGACCGGATTGGTCAGCAAGCTGAGGGCCAGCAGGCAAGCGAGCGGGAGATGAAGGATACGCCGGAACATCATATGTGCCATACTATCTGAAGGTCAGGGTTGAGCGCAACTTCTGCCGAACCGACCCCTGCAAGTTGGCTGGCGACGGATCTGCCTCGAACGTTTGCCGGCTCAGATGAACAGGTTGTTGTCGGCATGCTCTGAGGCCTCCAGATAGGCGGCCACCCCGCCGACCTGGATGCCGTCGATCAGTTCCTCCCGGCGAATCCCCATCAGCTCCATCGACATCTGGCAGGCCACCAGGCTGGCGCCGCTGCGGATCGCCAGCGCCATCATCTCCTCCAGGGCCGGCACCTGCTTGCTGCGCATGATGCCGCGGATCAGGCGACCGCCGATGCCGCCCATGCTCATCCGCGACAGCGACAGCTTGCGGCTGCCGCGCGGCATCATCCAGCCGAAGGCCGCTTCGATCAGGTTCTTGCCCAGACCCGGCACCGTTTCGGGACGGCGCAGGGCGTTGAGACCCCAGAAGGTGAAGAACATGGTCACCTTGCGTCCCATGGCCAGGGCGCCGTTGGCGATGACGAAGCTGGCGATGACCTTGTCGAGATCGCCGGAGAAGACCACGATGGTCTTGTCGTTGCCGCCTGCCGCCGCCTTCACCGCGCCGTCCCCCTTTTCGATGACCGCCGTGACCAGCCCCCTGTTGCTGCCGATCTCGCGCACAATGTGGCCGGTGGCGCGGGCCCAGGCCGGCGCGTCGCTGTAGAAACCGGGGTCGCTGGCGGTGATGGCCAGCGCCTCGCCCACGTTCAGTCGCTCCATCTCCTGCTTGAGGCGCATGATCGGCCCGGGGCACTGCAGTCCGCAGGCATCGACGGTGATGATCGCGGCCGACTTGCTCTGCTGCTCGGTCATGGCGAGTTCTCCATCGGCAAGGTGAGGGGTGGATTCCGCAATGGGGACCTCCGGTGCGGCCGCCTGCCGCCAGGTTACGTAGCCGCCGGAAAGGTTGGCGCAGTCGCTATGGCCGTTGGCCATGAGGATGCGGGCGGCAAGGTAGCCGCGCTGGCCGACCCGGCAGAAGATGATCACCGGCCTGTCGGCGGGGAGTTCATCCAGGCGATTGCGCAATTCGTCGATCGGGATGTTGAGTGCGCCGGGGATCGTACCGGCGGCGAACTCGTCGCGGGTGCGTACGTCGAGCAGGGTATGCGCGGCCGGGTCGGCCGCCGGCAGTTCGTCCCAGCTGATCGACCGGACCAGTCCGTCGAGATGGTTCTGCGCCACGAAGCCGGCCATGTTGACCGGGTCCTTGGCCGACGAGTAGGGGGGAGCGTAGGCGTGCTCGATTTCGGTCAGGTCATCGACGGTCATGCCGGCCATGATGGCCGTGGCGATCACGTCGATGCGCTTGTCGACGCCACTGTAGCCGACGGCCTGGGCGCCGAGTACCTTGCGGGTCGCGGGGGAGAAGACCAGCTTGAGGGCGAGGGCGGTGGCGCCGGGGTAGTAGCCGGCGTGGTCGTTGGGGTGGATGATCACCGACCGGCAGGCGATCCCCTCGGCCCGGCAGAACTTTTCGGTGGCGCCGGTCATCGCCACGTCGAGGTCGCAGATCTTGGCAATGGCGGTGCCGAAAGTGCCGTCGTAGGTGCGCGGCAGGATTCCCGCCAGGTTGCCGGCGGCGATCCGTCCCTGCTTGTTGGCCGGCCCGGCCAGAGGGATGGCGGTGGGCTTGCCGGTGAGCGGCTGGATCACCTCGATGGCGTCGCCGGCGGCAAAGATGTCGGCCACGCTGGTGCTCAAGGCAGGGTCGACGACGATGTGCCCGCGCGCCCCGAGCCGGATGCCGGAACCGTTGAGGAAGGCGGTATTCGGCCGCACGCCGATGGAGAGCAGGACCAGGTCGGCAGCGACCGTGTCGCCGCCGGCCAGGCGGGCCGTGAGCCCACCGCCGGGGGCGGCCTCGAAGGCGGCGACGCTCTCCTCCAGGCGCAGCTCGATCCCTTTCTGGTGAAGCTCCCGGTGGACGATGGCCGCCATCTCGAAATCGAGGGGGGCCAGCGCCTGTTTCGCCAGTTCGACGACGACCACCCGCACACCGCGGGCATGGAGGTTTTCGGCCATCTCCAGGCCGATGAAACCGGCGCCGACCACCAGGGCGGTCTTTACCTGCCCCTCGTCGACCAGCGCGCGGATCCGGTCGGTGTCGGGGACCGTCCACAGGGTGTGCACCGCGGGGTGGTCGGATCCCGGGATCGGCGGTTTGACCGGCGAACCGCCGGGCGCCAGAAGCAGCTTGTCGTAGTGCTCTTCATATTCCCGGCCGCTCTCCAGGTCGCGCACCCGCACCACCCTGCGGGGCGGGTCGACGGCCAGCACCTCGCTGCGCACACGCACCTCGACATTGAAGCGCTCCCTGAATGCGTGCGGCGTCTGCAGCAGGAGACTGTCCCGCTCGCGGATCACGGCGCCGACGTAGTACGGCAGGCCGCAGTTGGCGTAGGAGATGTACTCGCCGCGCTCGAAGACGATAATCTCGGCAGTCTCGTCGAGCCGCCGCAGGCGGGCCGCCGCCGACATGCCGGCAGCCACGCCACCGACGATGAGATATCTGGACATAAGTTCCTCCGCAGCCGGGGGGCTGAAAAATTCGAATTCAAATATATATTATAAATTGAATTATTGCAAGCCGGCCAAACGGCAGGGTGGCAGCAGCCGTCCGGTCCCAGGGAAGTATAGCGTGGGACAACGGGGTTGTCTCAGCCGCCGAGGTAGGCTTTCTTGACTTCAGGATTGCCGAGCAGTTCGGGGCCGGTGCCGCTGGCGACGATTTTACCGGTGTCGAGGACGTAGCCGCGGTGGGCGAGATGGAGGGCGAGGCTGGCGTTCTGTTCGACCAGCAGCAGGGTCAGTCCCTCCTCGTTGAGGCGCTTGAGAGTACGGAACAGTTCGTACTTGAGGACCGGCGCCAGCCCCATGGACGGCTCGTCGAGGAGCAGGAAGCGGCAGCCGGTCATCAGTGCCCGGCCGACGGCGAGCATCTGCTGTTCGCCGCCGGAGAGCGACTCGCTGCGCTGCTTGCGGCGTTCGGCCAAGCGCGGGAAGAGATCGAAGACCCGCTGGAAATCGCGGGCGAGATCAGCCCCCCTGGCACGGGCGTAGGTGGCGAGCTGCAGGTTCTCCTCGACGGTGAGGGTGCCGAAGATGCGCCGTCCCTCCGGGACCAGCGCCAACTGCAGTTTGCTCACGACCTGGTCGGGGCGGGTGTCGAGGAGCGAGTGTCCGCGCAGGCGGATGTCGCCGGCGATGACTCGCGGCGCCTCGGGGGGCTGCAGCCGGGCGATGCTGTAGAGGGTGGTGGTCTTGCCGGCGCCATTGGCGCCGATCAGGGTGACGATCTCCCCCTCGCGCACATGGAAACTGATGCCGCGGAGCGCCTGGATGTTGCCGTACTTGACGGCCAGATTTTCGACCTCGAGGAGCATCAAATGGTTTCGTCCCCCAGGTAGGCGGTGATCACGGCGGGGTGGTTGCGGATCTCCGCCGGCGTCCCTTCGGCGATGGTCTCGCCGAAGTCGATCACCTTGATCCGCTCGCACAGCTCCATCATCACGTCCATGTGGTGCTCGATCATCCAGATGGTCACATCGAAATTGGCGTGGATCCAGCGCACCAGACGGATCAGCTCCTGGATGTCGGCCGAGTTCAGCCCGGCGGCCGGCTCGTCGAGCAACAGCAGTCGCGGCTTCTCCGCCAGGGCCCGGGCGATCTCCAGCTTGCGCTGGGTACCGTAGGGGAGGTTCTTCGGCAGGTCATCGGCGTGGCGGTCGAGTTGGAAGACCTCCAGCAACTCACGTGCCTCGCGCTCGATCTCAAGCTCACGTTCCCGGTAAATGCGACTGCGGGCGACGGCGTGGAAGAAGCCGTAGCCGAGAGTGCCGTGGCGGGCGACGCGGATGTTGTCGAGGACCGTCATGTCGTTCCACAGGCGGATGTTCTGGAAGGTGCGCGCCGCTCCCAGGGCGGTGATCCGGTGCGGTTTGAGCCTCGCGGTGTCGACGCCACCGATGCGGATGCTCCCCGAACTCGGCTGGTAGAAGCCGCTGACCAGGTTGAACACCGTGGTCTTGCCGGCGCCGTTGGGGCCGATCAGGCCGACCAGTTCGTTGGGGCCGAGGCGCACGTTGAAGTCGGAGACGGCGCGCAGCCCGCCGAAGTGCTGGGTCAGCCCGGTGATCTCGAGGACCGGGACGGCAGGTTGAGGTTGAGACTGAGGTTGCACCTGTTTGCCTATCAGATTGTTGTAGGGGCGTGATTTATCACGCCCAGGGCGCAATGAATTGCGCCCCTACATGATCAACACTACTTAAACCGGTAAAACCGCTTCAGCTTCGGGAACAGATCGCCGAGTTCGCGGTTGCCCATCAGTCCCTCGGGACGGAACTGCATGATGATAATCAGCAGCAGGGGGATCATCACCCACTTCCAGACCTGGCTGACTTCATAGCCGGCCGACACCAGGTTGAACTGGTGGACCAGGTCGTTGAGCCAGGGGATGACGAAGCGGAAACTCTCGAGCAGCAGGGTGAAGAGGATTGCCGCCAGTACCGAGCCGGAGAGGGAGCCCATGCCGCCGAGGTAGACCATGACCAGCACCTCGGTCGACTTGAGGATGGTGAAGGAGCCGGGGTTGACGTAGCCGACGATGAAGGCGAACAGCGCCCCGGCGACCCCCGCCAGCCCCGAGGAGAGCATGAAGGTGACGGTCTTGATCTTGTCGGTGTCGACGCTCATGATCTCGGCGGCCACCTCGTCCTGGCTGATCGCCGTGACCCCCTTGCCAAAGGTCGAGGAGACGTAGCGGCGCAGCAGCCAGACGGAAAAGACGGTGAAGGCCAGCACCCATAGCGGCAGCCACGGCAGCGCCAGCGTCTCCTCCATGCCGTTGACGATCTTCTTCATCCCCATGAAGCCACGCGAGCCGCCGATCAGCTCGATGTTCTCGATCAAACTGATGATGATGTAATTGGCCGCCAGGGTGATGATCGCCAGGTAGTCGCCGCGGGTCCGGTAGGAGGGGATGGCGACCGCCAGCCCGGCCAGGGCGGCGGCGATGCCGCCGGCCAGGATCAGCAGCGGGAAACCCCACAACGCCAGTTCCGGGGCGAGCCAGGCCGGGCCGAAGGCCTTGTGGCCGCTAAAGAGCAGCACGCCGAGGATCGAGGCGACGTAGGCGCCGACGCACATGAAGCCGGCGTGGCCGCAGGAGAACTCCCCCATGTAGCCATTCACCAGGTTGAGGCTGGTGGCGAGGATCACGTTGACCCCCATGAACATCAGCACCGAGAGGGCGTAAAGACTCAGCCACTCCGCTTTTGCGGCGTAGACCAGCACGCCGCCGAGCAACGCCAGAGTCAGGGGGATGGAGTAGTTTCGAAGCATAGTTGATTCAGATACTTACTAATAAAATGAATTTCTTGAGCGCAAAAAAACTAACGCAAAGATACAAAGGTAAAAGAAAGACACAAAGAATGATCAAGTGCTGCAATCAGAAGATTTCTGAAACTCTGCGACTTGTTTTTCCTCTTTGCGTCTTTGCGTTAATGGGTGCTGAAATCAACTTATATCTTGGTCGTCTTCGCCACGCCGAACAGCCCGGTCGGTTTCCACACTAGGATCAGCATCAGCACGGAGAAGGCAATCAGGTCGCGGAAGGTCGAGGGGAAGAAGGCGACCACCATGATCTCCACGGCGCCGAGCAGGAAGCCGCCGAGGAACGCCCCGCGAATGTCGCCGATGCCGCCGACCACCGCGGCGATGAAGGCCTTCCAGCCGATCAGCGCCCCCATGTACGGCTCCAGGATCGGGTAGGACATGGCGAAGAGCAGCCCGGCCAGCCCGGCCATCCCGGAACCGAGGGCGAAGGTGGCGACGATGACGGTGTCGATGGGGATCCCCATCAGCGGCACGGCAAACTTGTCACAGGCGATGGCGCGCATCGCCATGCCGACCCGGGTGCGGGTGACGATCCAGTGCAACAGGGCGAAGGAAAGCACGGCGGTGATGATGACCGCGATCTTGAGATTGGTGAAGCTGACGTCGCCGACGGTGTAGACCTGCTCGTCGACCAGCGTCGGGAAGGCCTTGCGGCTGGCGCCGAAGACTGCCAGGTTGGCGTGCTCGAGGATCAGCCCGCACATCAGGGCGGTGATCACCACGTAGAGGCGGTCGGCTCCCTTGCGGCGCAGCGGCCGGTAGGCGATCCGCTCCAGGGAAACGCCGACCAGGGAGGTCAGCAGCATGGTCAGGGGGATGGTCAGGGCCAGCGCCGCCCAGCCCGGCAGCCCGGCGGCAGCCAGCAGGAAGGTGGCGACGAAGAAGGCGATATACGCCCCGACCATGAACACGTCGCCGTGGGCGAAGTTGATCAGCGTCAGCACCCCGTAGACCAGGGTATAGCCCAACGCAATCAGGGCATAGAAGCTGCCCCACTGCAGGGCGTTGATCAAATTTTGCAGAAGACTCGCTAACATCGCGTTCCGTGACTGCTATTGGCCGATGAAAAGCCCCCATCTGCGGCGTTGCCCTTGGCTTCGTCGCTGCGACGTACCATCAAGGTACGCCTCGCTTCTCAGCCGGCGGGCGCCTTGCACCTGAGGGCTTTTGATCAGCCTAGTTTGAATTGGCCAGGCCGTTGAAAAACGTCATGAGGAAGGCCGGATGCAAGGCGCACGGAGCGCAGAACCCGAGACATATCCGTGAGGATAGGCGAGGGGGCGAGCACCGCGCAACGCCGCAGGCGGCCTCCGCAGTAGTTTTTCAGCGGCCTGTTACGGGCAGACCGACTTGGCGAATTCGAACTCCCCCTTATCGCTGATCTTCACCACCACGGCGCACTTGATCGGGTCGCCCTGGGCGTCGAACTTCATGTCGCCGGTGATCCCGGCGAAGCTCTTGATCCCGTCCATGGCCTTGCGGATCGCACCGCGATCCTGCTGCAGCTTGCCGGTCAGGGCGCCGGCTTCCTGGATCGCCTGCAGGACGATGCGGGTGGCGTCCCAGGTCAGGGCGGCGACGTCGTCGGGGGTGTAGCCGTACTTGGCTTTGTAGCGGTCGATGAACTCCTTGGTGGCGCCTTTGGCGCCGGCCGCGGCGTAGTGGGTGGAGAAGAACAGCCCCTTGCAGTCGTCGCCGCACAGGGTCATCAACTCCGCCGAGCCCCAGGCATCGGAGCCCATGAACGGCTTCTTCCAGCCAAGCTGGTGGGCCTGCTTGACGATCAGCGCCACCTGGTTGTAGTTGTCCGGCACGAAGATGAAGTCGGGCTTGGCGGCGATGATCTTGGTCAGCTGCGCCGAGAAGTCCTGGTCCTTGGTGCCGTGGCTCTCGAAGGCCTTGACGCTCCCCTTCCCCATCTTCTTCTCGAACTCATCGCGGAAGATCTCGGCCAGCCCCTTGGAGTAGTCGTTGGAGAGGTCGTAGAGAACCGCGGCGCTCTTGGCCTTGAACTGCTCGACGGCGAAGTTGACCGCCACCGGCCCCTGGAACGGGTCGAGGAAGGCGGCGCGGTAGACCCACGGGCGGTCCTTGGTGGTGTCGGGGTTGGTCGACCAGGGGCTGACCATGACGGTCTTGTTGTCGTCGGCCACCTGGCCGGCGGGGATCGCCTGCTTGCTCGAGTTGGGGCCGACCACCGCCAGCACCTGGTCCTTCTCGATCAGCTTGAGCATGGCGGTGACCGCCGATTCGGCCTTGGCCTCGTTGTCCTCGTAGACGAAGTCGAGCTGGTACTTCTTGGCGCCGACCTGCAGGCCGCCCTTGCCGTTGATCTCGCTTTTAAGCAGTTCCGCGGCGAACTTCGACGCTTCGCCGACCTTGGGGATGTCGCCGGTCATTTCGATGTTGAAGCCGATTTTGATGGTATCGGCGGCGAGGGCGGGGAGGGCCAGCAACAGGGCGGCGGTGACGATCAGGAGCAGACGCAGGTACTTCATCGGTTCCTCCTTGGGGCGGTTGGGGTCGGCAGAACGACGTTTAAGTGCGCAGTACAGCAAGCGGATGGGGGTTTGTCAAGCCGAACCGGCCAAAAAGCCGTTGACAGCCCAGGGGGCAGCAGTTTCAATGCCGGAGATTTCAACGCACCGGGAGCACAACCTGAAATGCGGCTGATTCGTGCGCGGCGTTCCTGCACCTGAATCATTCGCGGGGGATCAGTACCAGGTCGAATACCGCGCCCTGTTGACCCGGCTGCATGTAGTGCTGGGTAATCAACTCCTGGAAACCGGGGGCGTTGGCAATCAGGTGGATGTGCGGCGGTCGGCTACCATAAGGTCCGGGAAAGTGGCTGGAAAAGTAGTAGCGGCCATTGGTCCGCGAAAAAAGCGTAGCCCGCCAGGCGTCGCCATAGACCCCATCAGGGCCTGCCATCCAGATCTCGATTTTGGCGTTGCCGATCCTGGTGCAATCGACCGCCGACTTGACCACGCCGGTTAACCCATAGCCGCTGCCGATAATGTTGCGCACCGGAGCATTAGGCCGATAGAACGGACCGTCGGCATCCGGAGGTGTCGGGGGGCACTGATAGACCTGCCCCGGAAGTGCTTCCGCCCCGAAAACCAGCAGCAGCAACAGAGCGAAAAGCCAGCTTCTCACCGCAGGGACCTGCCGATGAATTCAGCGGCCAGCGTCACCGTCGCGCACAGAACGCCTCCCCAGCAGATATCCACCGCGGCCATTCGGACCGGCCAGTGGCGCAGGGTCGCCCGGTTGGTCAGGTCGTACACGGCGTAGACGGTGACCCCGTAAAGAAATCCCCAGCCAAGTGCCGACCATACGGGATTCAAGGGATCGACCCGGGGGAGTGCGAAGAGCACGATCCCCCCGGGCAAGGCCAGGTAGACTCCGGCAGCGGCCAGCAGCCGCGGTTTGATGACCGCGCCCTCGCGCCGGGCCAGGTCACCCAGTTCCCGCAGGTAGAAGCCCTGCATCAGCCGGCCGAGCCAGAGATAGTCGAGCAGCAGAAAAACCGGCAGAACGGCCAGAAAGACTTTCAGTTCGTGCAGCATGTTCATCTCCTTAGGATGGTTGCCAGCCTGAACAACAGCGGGGTCATGACACCCCAGCCGATGGCAAGAAGCACCATCCCCTCTATCCCCGGGAGGGTTTCGGTGGCACCCAGCCTCGCCCCGCCGTAATAAGCCAGCGGACCGCCGATCGCACCGAACAATGCGGCCAGCAGGGGCCGCCCGTGCAGCCAGCCGAGAGACTGGTTGAGGGTGGCGGCGAAATTCAGCCACAGACCGATCATCCATGGCGGGCTGAAGGGATGCGCGAAGAGCTCGCGCTTGGGGGCAAACACCCCGGCGGCAACCAGGGCCGTATCAAACAGCAAACCGAGAACACCGGCAGCGGCCCATAGCTGCAGCTCGCCCCTGCGGTCCGATGCCATCATCAGATTGACCGCCAGCACCGGCAGCAGAACGAGGGGGCCGAGCCAGGCTCTTTCATAGGCGGCCCCGAGCACCGCCGCGAACCACGCTGCCTGGAACAGAGCGGCATTCAGCAGCATCCTGGCCATTTCAACTCCTGGCCCCCGCGGCCGACGCCTCGAACCGGTAGCCGGGCCTGGCATAGAGCAACTGCAGCAAGCCGGTGAAGTGTTCGCTGAACCCTCCCGTACAGTAGGCCAGGTAGTAATCCCACAGGCGGATGAAGCGCTCATCAAAGCCCAGGGCGCGCACCGCGTCGAGGCGCTCGTGGAAAGCCCGCCGCCAGTGCTGCAGCGTCAGCACGTAATGCGGCGTGAGGTCCTCGAGATCGATCAGAGTCAGATCGGTCGCAGCCGCAGCCGCGGCACTCATGGCGGCCAGCGACGGGCAGCAGCCGCCGGGGAAGATATAGCGGTTGATGAAGTCCGGCGTCCTGCAGTAGCGCGGATAGACCCGGTCAGGGACGGTGATCGCCTGGAACAGGGCCACCCCGTCGGGTTTCAGCAATCGGGCACAACTCTCGAAAAAGTTCGGCAGATGGCGGTGCCCGACCGCCTCGATCATCTCGATCGAGACCAGCCGGTCGAACTGCCCCTGCAGTTCGCGGTAATCCTTCTGCAGCAGCGTGATCCGGTCGGCAAGCCCGGCGGCAGCGATCTGTGCGGCCGCGTAGTCATGCTGCTGACGCGAAATGGTCGTGGTGGTGACCCGGCAGCCGTAGTTCCGGGCGGCGTGCAGGGCAAAGCCGCCCCAGCCGGTGCCGATCTCCACCAGGTTCATTCCGGCAGAGAGCCCGGTTTTTCGGCAGATGCGGTCGAACTTGGCCAGCGACGCCTCGTGCAGCGTGCTGTCTTCGCGTTCGAATACGCCGCAGGAATAGGCCATGGTCGGATCGAGGAACAGCCGGTAGAAGTCGTTGCCCAGATCGTAGTGGGCGGCGATATTGCGCCGGCTGCCACTGAGCGTGTTGTCTCTCAGAAAGTGGCGCAGACGCTGGACCACCCCGGACAGCTTGGCCAATCCGCCCTCGAGGCGGTCCTGAAGCTCTCGGTTGCGCACCATGATGCGGATCAGCGTCGGCAGATCATCACAGGACCAGAGCCCGTCCATGTAGGCTTCACCAGCGCCGATCGTCCCGCCCAGGGCAATGCGCCGGTAAAAGGACAGTGAGTGAACACGGAGCGTGGCGGCCAGACCATCGCGGCCTGCGCCGAAAACCATTTTCCTGCGCCCCTCGATGACCACCAGTCGACCGTGGGCAATCGCGGCCAGCGACCGCAGGACCAGGCGCCGGGCCAGGCGGTCGAAGATCGCCACCCTTTCCGATGCCGCATCCAGGACCACCTGACTGAGAATCTGCTCGTCACTGCTCATCGATGATAACTCCCGTTTTTGATCTGCATCTGTTCCGGATGAGGGCAAAAAGCAAGCCCTTTCCCCTTGAGACGCAACGCCTGCCAATAAATGGCCGCGACCACCTTGCCGGTCATGCACGGCCAGTGCAACAGGGCCCTGGCGAGGCTGGCACCGTTCAAGACCCTGCGCTGCAGGCCGAACCACGCCGAGAAGATCGGCCCGCCCTGTCGGTAGCTGTCCATCCGCGCCCTGAGCGATTCCCCCGGCGCCGAGAAAAACCACTGGTAATCGATATCCATCGGCATGAACGGCGAAACGTGGAACTCTTTGGCGTCCTGATACCGGTAATGGCCATCGGCATCGGTGGCGCCGCGGGTATCGACGGCCCGCAGGTATTCCTCTCCCCAGGGGGTGTTGTGGACCTCGGTGAGGATCGCTTCGAGTTGTGTGCCGTCAGGGCCGAAACAGTAGTAGATGCTGATCGGGTTGAAACAGTAGCCGAGATAGCGCAGGTGGGTCAGGAGCCGGACCGGCCCGGTCGGCCGGAAACCGAGCTGCCTTTGGACCTCGTCCCGGGCGGCCTGCTGCAGCGGGCCGGGGCGCCTGAGGTGGTCGGTCCGGCGGAAGCTCGCCCAGTTACGCCGTTCGACCGACCAGAACCAGCGATCGGCAAAGACCGTGTCGAGCTCGTCCAGGTCAAGGTAGAGGAAGAACAGCCGGTAGCGGAACGCGTTGCGGACCGGAGCGGTGCGGCAGTGGCCGACCCAGCCGTGGTACAGGGCGCTCTGCATGAGTGCCGGCGCGCTCATAGCGACCTGCCGAAGCGGCGGCATACCGCCAGGGCGCTGTTGAGACCGTCCTCGTGGAAGCCGTACCCCCAGTAGGCGCCGCAGTACCAGGTGCGGTTGACCCCGTTGAGCTCCTCGCGGCGGCGCTGGGCGGCAAAAGCGGCCGCCGAGTAGACCGGATGCTCGTAGGTGGTGCGGAACAGCACCTTGTCGGCAGCGATTTCATCGGCCGCATTGAGCGTCACGCAGAACTCCACGGGCGCCTGCAGCGACTGCAGCCGGTTCATCCAGTAGGTCAGCGAAGGCGCCGGGCGCGGCTGCCGCGGGATGCGGCTGTTCCAACTGGCCCGGGCCTTCGGCAACGACGGCAACTGCGCCTCATCGGTATGCAGGAGCACCTCATTGCCCTGGTAGGGGATGGCACCGAGCAGCTCACGCTCCAGCGGGGAAGGCTTTGCCAGCATCGCCAGGGCCTGGTCGCTGTGGCAGGCGATCACGACCTGGTCGAAGCTCTGCGCGACGCCCCCACGCACCGTGACCTCGACCCGGTCGGGGTGACGGTCGACCCGGGCCACGGGAGCAGAGAGGCGCACCCGGTCGCGGAAGGGGCGGACCAGCGGCTCCACGTACTGCCGCGAACCGCCGCTGACCACCCGCCAGCGGGGCTGGTCGATCACGTTGAGGATGCCGTGATTGGTGAAAAAGGTGACGAAGGCCGTCGCCGGGAAGTCCAGGAAGCGCTCCGGGTCGGCCGACCAGATGGCGCTCCCCATGGGGACCACGAACTGCTCGATGAACGCCCGCGAATAGCCGTGGCTCTTGAGATAGTCGCCGATGGTCAGGGCGAGGTCATCGCCGGCATAAAGCTCCCGCGACCGGCGGTTGAAGCGGAAAATTTCCAGCAGCAGCCGCCAGAAGCCGGGATTCAGCAGGTTGCGCCGCTGGGCAAAAAGGGTGTCGAGATTGGTCGCGCAGTACTGCAGGCCGCTCCGCTCGTCGGTCACCGAGAAGCTCATGATGCTCGGCTGCGACGGCACCCCCAGGCGGTCGAGCAGGCGGATGAAGTTCGGGTAGGTGCGCTCGTTGAAGACGATAAAGCCCGTATCCACCGCCCAGTTGCCGCCGGCCAGAGTGACATCGACGGTATGGGTGTGCCCGCCGAGGTAGTCGTTGGCCTCGAACAGGGTGATGTCGTGCTCGCCACAGAGCAGGTGAGCGGTCGCCAGCCCCGAGATGCCGCCGCCGATCACGGCGATCTTCATGACGCGCCCCCCTGCTTGCGGGGCGGCAGCGGGAAAAACGCGCTGGTCCGGCGCTTGTAATCCGCGAAGTCGGCGCGCCCCGCGTAACCTTGCTCCAGCATCGGGATGCCGGAGACCTTGAGAATCAGCAGGGTGATGGTCAGCGGCCCGATGACGGTCAGCCAGCCGCCGGGGACGGAGAGGACGATCAGCCACACTCCCCACCACAGGGTGACCTCGCCGAAGTAGTTGGGATGGCGGGTGTACCGCCACAGGCCGGTGGTCATCAGTTGCCCCTTTTTGGCCGGATCACGCAGAAACCGAAGCAGCTGCCAGTCGCCAAGCGCCTCGAAAGCGAAGCCGGTCAGCCAGACCAGCATGCCGGCAAGATCGAGCAACCCGAACGGCACGGACGCCGAGCCGTTGGCGTAAATGACCGGAACCGCCACCAGCACCAGCAGCAGCCCCTGCAGGATGAACACCTGGAAGAAGGAACGCACGACGAACCAGCGTCCCCACTCCTCGCGCCACTGCCGGTAGCGCCGGTCCTCGCCGCGGCCGCGGTTGCGGGCGTGGATGTGCACCGCCAGGCGCACCCCCCAGACCAGGACCAGCGCCGAGACCAGCACCCCCCGCGGGGGGTAGAGCCCGGCGGCGAGGAGCGACACGGCGGCGGCCACGATGAAGCCCAGCCCCCAGGCGACATCGGCGATATCGTTGCGCCCCTTGAGCTGGGCGGCAAGGAACCACCCGGTCATGTAGACCAGGATGGCGCCGGTGGTGATGAAGAAGAGTTCGCTCATGGCGCTCCGCCCGATCGAGGTCCACTGGAAATTGTAACCAACCCCAGGAAACCGTCAACGGTGAGGCGGTCGCCGGTTGCGATCAGGGTCACGGCCTCGGGGACTCCGGTGACACAGGGGAGCCCGTACTCGCGGGCGATGATCGCGCCGTGGATCAGCATGCCGCCGCGCCGTTCGACGATGCCGGCGGCCAGCGGCACGACGAAAGTCATGTTCGGATCGACCGCGTCGCAGACCAGGATCTCGCCGGCCCGGAACGCCGCCAGGTCGGCCGGCTGGCGGATGACCCTGGCCACCCCCCGGCCCAGGCCGGGCCCGGCCGGCTGCCCGACCAGCTGGCGGGCGCGCAGGCGCATTCCGGCCACGGCGCGCCGGCTTTCCCCGAGACCGGTGGAGAGATCCGGCGGGGCACCCGTTCCTGAGCGGTTTCGACCAGGTCGGCCAGTGCCGGTACGCTACGGACCGCGAGGCGGGCGGCGGCCTCGGCCCGGGCGGCCTGCAGGCAGGCGGTCAACCGGCCGATGGCCAGGTTGTCGTTGTCGCGCAGCCGGAAGCTCGCGCGCCCGAGTTCCAGCAGCTCCCGGGCATAGCCCTGCTCGCTCGATGCGAAGGCGGCCAGGAAGGTCGCTTCATCGGCGGGCTGACGGGACGGTCCGCCCGTAACCGGACGGGCGGTCATCTCCAGCAAAAGCGTCAGCAGCCCGGCAGAACCGGGGCGGTCATCGCCGACCACCCGGGACAACTCGCCGAAACGCCCGGCAAAATCGGCCAGCGCAGCGGCCAGGGCGCCGGTTGGTGCCTCGCCCCGGCGCAGACGCGCCAACTGGCCCGGATCGTCCTTAAGCATCCCGGCCAGTTCCGCCAGGGCGCGGTTGCGCTGCACGGCCAGCAAACCGCTGTCCCCGGAGAGCAGTTGCAGGAAGGCAAAGGGATCGGACGGGCGCAGCCGGTCGTTGTAAACCTCGCCGAACAGGCGGATGCCGTGAGCCATCGGGATACACAGTTCCCGGTAGCTCGCCTCGGCAGCGGCCAGGGCCTCGCGGCGCTCGCCAATGGTCGCGGCCAGTTCCTCATCACCGAGACTCGCCAGGTCGAGTGTCTTGAAGTGCTCGGCCTGGACGCTCATGGCCGGGAGCCACTCCTCTTCGATGACCCGGCGCAGCTCCTTGAGGGCGGCAAAACTGCGGTGCAGGCTCAGATACCAGCCCCGTTCGCCCCCCTCCCCGGACTCTGCGCCCGTGGTGATGGGGCGGGACTGCAGGACGAAGAGCATCCCGCCGCGCAGCGTCCACTCCAGGTCCTGGGGTGCTCCGAACAGAGCTTCTGCCTGCTGCATCACCCCCCAGACCCGGAGCGCCTCGTTCCCGGTCAGCGGCGGGGAAAGCTGCTCTTCCGGGGTGAGCGGCAGCAGGGCCACGCCGTCGCTGGCCGGCCGGCAGGCCCGTTCGCGCCGCGGGGCTTCCGTTTCGACGACCGTCCCGTTGCGGCGATCCAGCAACAGCCGGTCGGGAGCGACATCGCCATCGACCAGCCCCTGGTTGAGTCCCCAGACCGCCTCGATGACCGCCAGCTGCTCACGCCCGGGACAGCGGCCGAAGGCCACCCCGGAACACTCCCCGACGACCAGTTCCTGGACGATCACGGCCATGGCACTGGTTGCCGGGTCGAGATTCAGCTCCTGGCGGTAGAGCAGGGCCCGGTCCGACCAGAGTGACGCCCAGACCAGGCGCAGCCGGTCGAGGATCGCCGGCAGCCCCAGCACATTGACAAAGGAGTCGTGCAGTCCGGCAAAGGAAGCCGTTGCCGAATCCTCGGCCGGGGCCGACGAGCGGACCGTGACCGGCACCCCGGCCAAACGACCGGCCAGCACGGCCGACAGTTCGCCCGCCAGTGCCTCGGGCAGGGGCGTGACCAGGAACAGGTTGCGCACGCGCAGGCCGAGGTCCCAGAGCTCCTCCCAGCGCATCTCGCTGAAAGCCTTGCGTTCGAGCAGCAGCGGCAGCCGCTGGCGCAGGCCGGTCTCGTCCAGATAGCGGTCGTAGGCGCAAGTCGTGACACACAGCCCGCCGGGGACCGGCAGCCCGCCCCGGGCCAGCCTGCCGAGGGCCACCGCCTTGCCGCCGGCCAGCGCAAGGTCGGCCTCGGTCAACTCACCCAGATCGATGCAGAGCGCCCTGCTTTTTGTCATCACGACAGGTCGTAGTCCATGACCTGCTGGAAGCGGGTGACCAGGGAGATGCGGGTCACTGTCACCATGAACAGGGCGGTTCCCGGAGAGGCGGTGAACTCGGCAAGATGCGGATGCCGCCCCAGGAAGCAGTCAAGGCCGGACGCGCGCCCCGCACCGTGCAACTCTTCGGCGCTGCCGAGGATGGTCGCCGCCGCCCCCCGGGTGAAGTCGGTCAGACAGTTGCTGCGGTTGTCGATCAGGAGGGCCACCTGCCGGTTGCCGGCGAGGTTGGCCGCCTTGCGGGTGGCGCGGGGGGTCGCGAAATAGAGTCGGTGCAGATCCGGGGTCATGGCGATCGCCACCAGGCTGGCATAGGGGGCCGATCCGCAGGCCGTGGCCAGCACCGCCAGCGGCTGGCCAAGACAGAGTTCGTGCAGGGTCCGACCGTACTCATCGCGCCAGTCCATAGAGCATCACCCTCCCCGGCGGCCGAGCAGCAGTCCGGACACCCCCTGCTCGGGTTGCCAGCGGCGCAACTGCCACAGGAGATAGCCCGCCGTGGCCAGATTCCCCAACCCCATGATCAGCACGAACCAGACGGCGCCGCGCAGCACCGACTGACTCCCGCCATGCGACCCACAGCCAGAACCACAGGAACCCGCAGTAAGCGTCGACCAGGAGGACCCGGTACCAGGGATCGGGCCAGAGCAGGCGGTTGGCGGTGATCATGTCCTGATGCTGGATGGCCGCCCATGCCAGCAGCCCCATCACCGCGATCATCCCCAGGCAAAGCAGCGCCAGGCAAGGTTTCATCGTGGGTCCGGTCCTTTCAGCAGCGACTTTTTAAGGCCTTCATCGATCGGCTCCCGCCCCAGCCACACGCCGAAATAGGCCGCCGCGAAATCCGCTCCTTCGATCGTCACCAGCGGGGTGCCGTTGAGGCTCAGCTCCGTGCCAAGGCCGGGATGATAGCTCAGCGCGTAACGATCGCCGGGCTGTACGTCGCGATAGGCGGCGTTGAGCCGATCCAGCCGTTGCTGCAGCCGCTCCAGTTCGGCGGGTGACAGGTTGCGCCTGAGGACCGGGGCGGCCCCCTTGTCGAAATCCTCGCCGCGGATGGCGACCAGGTAGCTGATCTCCAGCCGCTTGGGGACATCGGCAAGCGCCCGTTCCGCAGGGACGTCCGCGGGTAGATAGAGCGCCGCGACGTAGGCCTTGAGGACGAACAGGTAGCGCAGCAGCGCGGCATTGCGCAGCGGCACCGTGGCATCGCCGATCCTCGCCTCCTGCGCGAAGCTGACCCCTTCGACCGTCATCGCCCGGCCAGGCAACGGGGCAAATGACAGGGCAAAGAGCAGCAGAAGGGTGGCCGGCAAGGGTTTGAACGGGAAAGAATTCATCACTGTGAGTCTAACAGCCGCGTACCCGATTGCAACCGGGTACGCGCCGGAACAGATGACGTTGGCTGCCCTTCTGCTATAGTCTTCGGCAAGAGGTTTCTGGACGGGATCGAGGCATCCCTTCGATTTGGCGTCGCCGCCGGTCAGGACCTGCAAGGGAGGCGTACAGATGAAGATGAGCGTCGTTATGATACTCTGCGCACTGTTGCTGGTGAGTGCCTGCGCGGGCGAGCGGCCGGCCAATCTGGGGGTGATCAACGGCACCCTGGCCGCGTGTCCGGATTCGCCCAACTGCGTTTCCAGCCAGGCCGGCGACGAGCGGCACCGGATTGAGCCGTTTGCCACCGGTGGCGATCCGGAGGCTGCCTTTGCCAGGCTCATCGAGATCGTCAGGCGGCGTCCGGACGCGACCGTGATCGACAGTACCGGCACCTATCTGCGGGTGGAGTTGCGCACCACCTTTTTCATCGATGACGCCGAATTCCTGCTGGACCGGGAACGCCGGCTTATCCACCTGCGCTCCGCCTCGCGCGTCGGCTACTCGGACCTGGGTCTGAACCGGCGCAGGATCGAGGAGATCCGCAGGCAATTGCCGCGCGAAAACTCTCCCCATGCTCCCCGCCAGACAGACGGTTATTGACACCGGCTGCAATGATTTGCTACGCTGCAGAATGTAAAGGGGAGTAGTTATCGGCCGGAGACATGGCCGACCCGGTTTCGTCACTACGGCCGCAAGGCCCGGAGCCGGGGCAGCAACCTGCCAACAAGACCTTTATCCAGGGCAACCATGCCGGGGGTAAAGGTCTTTTCCATTACCCCCGGCGATAATAACCACGATCGTCGGAGGTCACCATGCTCAACAGACTCAAAACCACCCTGCTGCTCTCCCTCCTCACCGTGCTGATGGTGTTGATGGGGAGCGCCATCGGCGGCCAGGCCGGCATGTTCTTCGCCTTTGCCCTGGCCCTGGCCATGAACTTCTTCTCCTACTGGTTCTCGGACAAGATCGTCCTGAAGATGTACGGGGCCCGGGAGGTCGGCGAGCACGACCACCCGGCCTTCTACGGCATGGTCCGGCGCCTGGCGACCCAGGCCGGCCTGCCGATGCCGCGGGTCTACATCATCCCGTCGGAGAGCCCCAACGCCTTTGCCACCGGTCGCAATCCCAACCATGCGGCCGTTGCCGCCACGGAAGGGATCCTGCGCGTTCTCTCCCCCGACGAACTGGAGGGGGTAATGGCCCACGAACTGGCCCACGTGCAGAACCGCGACATCCTGGTCGGCACCATCGCCGCCACCTTCGCCGGGGCGATCGCCATGCTCGGCAGCATGCTGCAGTGGGGGGCGATCCTCGGGTCCGGGCGCAGTGACGACGAGGAAGGCGCCGGCGGCCTGATCGGCTCGCTGGCGATGGCGATCATCGCCCCGCTGGCGGCCATGCTCATCCAGATGGCGGTCTCCCGCTCGCGCGAGTACCTGGCCGACGAGACCGGAGCGCGCATCTGCGGCCGGCCGCTGGCCCTGGCCAACGCCCTGCGCAAACTGCACGCGGCATCACACGCCATCCCGATGCACGAGGCCAGACCGGCTTCCGCTCATATGTTCATCGTCAACCCGCTGACCGGGGGAAGCCTGCTGAAGCTCTTCTCCACCCATCCGCCGATGGAGGAGCGGATCGCCCGGCTCGAAGCACTGGCGCGCGGCGGCTTCTGATCGCTAAATTCGCGACGCTATCGATTTATGCCGAAACTGGCAAGTTGACATTGATCGGCTAAACTCTGCCGAAGGAGATTATCGCATGGATACCCTCTGGATGTGGCTCGGCTTCAACCTGTTCGTCCTGGTCCTGCTGGCTCTCGACCTTGGCATCCTGCACCGCAAGGATCACGCGGTGGGGATTCGCGAGGCGCTGCTGCTGAGCCTCGGCTACTTCGTCCTCGCCCTGATCTTTGGCGCCGGGGTCTACCATTTCATGGGGGCGGAAGCCGGCTTCCAGTTCTTTACCGGCTACCTGATCGAGAAGACCTTAAGCGTCGACAATATCTTCGTCTTCGTGCTGATCTTCAGTTTCTTCGCCGTCCCCACCCAGTATCAGCATCGCGTGCTCTTCTGGGGGATCCTCGGCGCCCTGGTGATGCGCGCCGCCATGATCCTGATCGGCGCGGCCGTCATCCAGGCGTTCCACTGGGTCCTCTACCTGTTCGGCGCCTTCCTGGTCTTGACCGGGATCAAGATGCTGATCACCATCAACGCCAAGCCCGACCTGCAAAACAACCGGGTCGTGCTCTTTTTGCGCCGGCGCTTCCGGGTCACGGAGGATTTCGAAGGCAACCGCTTCTTCGTGCGCCGCGACGGGCTGCTGTACATGACCCCGCTGATGCTGGTGCTGATCCTGGTGGAAGTCTCCGACCTGGTCTTTGCCGTCGATTCGATCCCGGCGATCTTCGCCATCACCACCGATCCGTTCATTGTCTACACCTCCAACGTCTTCGCCATCCTCGGCCTGCGCGCCCTGTACTTCGCCCTGGCCGGCATCATCCACCGCTTCCACTACCTCAAGTACGGGCTGTCACTGGTGCTGATGGTGGTCGGTGGCAAGATGCTGCTGAACGCTTTCTTCGGCGCCAAGGTGGTCCCGACCGAAGTGGCGCTGCTGATCACCGCCGCCCTGATCGGCGGTTCCATGCTCTACTCGGTGTACAAGACGCGGGGACTGCCAAAGGAGGCGGCGGCAGAGGAAGCGCTGCAGGGGTGGGTGCCGGGGAGCCATGAAAGCCGAGAAGGAAGCGCGCAATCAAGCCGGAGATGGGTAATGCCGGGCGGGCAAGGGAAAAGGACTGATGCGGAACAAGTTTCTCGAGACCGGTCAGCCGGGATTTCACCCGCTCCGCAAGGTTCGCGTCGCGTTCTCCGGATTGCGCTACGCGGTCCTGCACGATTTTGCGGTCGCCTACAAGCTCGTGCTGTCGGCATTGATGCTGGCCGGTTGTTTTTACTACCGGCAGTGGCTGGATTTCGGCCTGGTTTTCACTGCAACCGGTTTCATGCTGGTTGCGGAAATGTTCAACACGACCATCGAGGCCTTGTGCGACTTCCTCGAACCGAACGAAAACCCGAAAATCGGCATCATCAAGGATGTTGCCGCAGCCGCTGCAGGGATCAGCATCCTGGTCTGGGTCGTGATCCTGGGGATTGAAGGATCTTATCTTTGGAACCAGCCCGTCCGTTGATCCATCCGGCCGCCGGAAGATGCCCGCCTGACGATCAGCGCGGCGGCACCGTGAACCAGCCGCCAACCTCGGGGAGCAGAAACCGCTCCCGGTCGACCCCCTTGGCCTGCAGGGCTTCGGCCAGGGCCTGGCGCGGAGCGGCATAGGCTTCGTCGGCCATGGCGAAGACTTCGTGCTGGGTCCCCATGGCATAGCCCTGCCGTAGGTCGAGGTAGGTCTGGACCGCCTCGGCGGGGTTCATGTGGGCGTACTGCATGAACCACCGCGGCTCGTAAGCCCCCACCGGCAGCAGGCTGAGCCGGGGGGTTCCGTACCTGGCCACGAACGCCTCGGAGAGGTTTTTCGCATAGCCGGCATCCGCCAGGAAATAGATCGGGCCACCCGGGGCCTCGATCACGAACGCACCCCACAGGGCTTCGCGCCGGTCGAAAAGGCCGCGGGCCGACCAGTGCTGCATCGGTTCGAGGGTAAAGCGTACCTTGTGGTTCAGCTCGAAACTCTCCCCCCAATCCAGCGCCTTGACCCGCATGCCGGGGATGATCCCGAGCATGGTGACATCGTTGCCGAGCGGGGTCAGCACCAGCGGGTTGAACGCCCTGAACAGGCGCTCGAGAGTCGGCAGGTCCAGGTGGTCGTAGTGATTGTGGCTCACCAGCACCACGTCGATGGGGGGAAGATCTTCGAAGCGGATACCGGGGGGGGCGACCCGCTTCGGGCCGGCAAAGCTTAAGGGGCTGGCCCGCTCCGACCAGATCGGATCGGTGAGGATGTTCAGCCCCTGGGTTTGCAGCAGCACGGTGGCGTGCCCGACATAGGTCACCCGGAGGGTGTCGCCGTCAACCTTTGCAGGCGGCATTGCGGAAGTTACCGCTACGGATTTTGGCCACGGGCCGCGCTCGGCCGTCATGCGCCACTTGAGGAAGGCCCCGAAGCGGTCGGGCATCGGCGCCCAGGGGTTGTCGAAGGTCTGGCCGTCGAAGTGGGCCGAAACCGGACCGCGGTAATAGCTGTTGCCACAGCCGGAGAGGATCAGGACTGCGAGCAGCCAGGCCGTGAGGCGCAGGGCAGTGGCTATGCCGGGAACGGATTGACTCGTCATGATTCGTTTCTACCCCGCACTGGAGATCTGCAGAGGGGAAAAGCCGTTGCCAGCCCCTTGCGAAATATTACCTTATTGGTAATAATAAGACCAGACAGGCCCAAGAAAGGATCTTGCCATGAAAACGGATCTAAATACATTCTGCGGTGACATTGACCGGAACAACACCCTGCTGTGTACGCTGGATGAGGATGCCCGCAGGAATGCGGCGACGTGCCATCCCGGCCCGGCACAGTACAAGTGCGGCAGCTGCGGGACCATGGCTGACGCCCCGACCAACGTCTGCCAGCCGGTCCAGCTCCCCGAGCCGCACTGGCTCGGCGACGGCGCCGACAACCTCAACCTGCAAGGACACTGCCGCTGACAGGATGTCACTGCAACGAAGGACGCGCGCAGAATCAACGAGGAACAACGGGCCACCCGGATGCGAGGTGGCCCTTGTCGTTCACGGGATGGACCGCGCCGTCGCGGATGTGCACGGTCCGCCGGGCGCGGGCGGCCAGTTCGGGGTTGTGGGTGATCATGATCGTGGTCAGGCTGCGCTTCCGGCAGGCGCGCGGCATCGACGCCATCGGACGAGGACGTTTACTGTTCCGAAGCGGTGACTGACCATGGCTACTGCGGCTGGAGCGTGCGCCGCAGGCGTGCTTGGTCGTAACCTTTCGTGGGCAACCCGGCCAGCAACTGCTGGTAGACGGCTTCGTCCAGGGTCGGGGTGCGGCTGAGGATCCACAGGTAGTTGCGGCTCGGATGGCCGACCACGGCCCAGCGGTAGCCGGGGTCGAGGTCGATGATCCAGTAGTCCCCCCAGAACGGCCGGAAGAAGCTGACTTCGAGCCGGGCATTGGTGGTGACATCGACGACGCGGGCGCTTCCCGTCACGCTCTTGAGCGGCCCGTCCAGGCGTTCCTCGCGGCACTGGTTGACCACCTTGACCTTGCCGTCGGCCAGCAGTTCGTAGTCGGCGCGGCTGGCCACGCAGCCTTTCTGGAAGGGGTGCGGATAGCTGGCGATCTCGTACCAGGTGCCCATGTAGCGTGGCAGGTCGACCTGGGCGACGGTGGTCAGCGGCGGCAGCCCGGGCCCCGACGGCGCGCAGCCGGCGAGCATGGCAATGAAGCCGGCAACTACGCTGATCCAGCGGCAACTTCTGAAGCGTCCCATCATCTGCCAGTCTCCCCTGTGCCGAACAGTTCCGTCAGAACCTTACGCCGCCAGGCAAAGATCGCCGTTACACGCCGCTCGACCAGGCCGCCGGCCAGCAGGTCGCCGACAGCCCCGAACGGCAGCTGGTAGTGGGCCAGGTCAGTCATCTCCACCCCATTGGCGACCGCCCGGAAATGATGCTGATGGTGCCAGAAGCGGTACGGGCCGCTGCGCTGCTCGTCGACGAAGAACTCAGGCTCGCGGACGTGGGTGATTTCGGTAACCCAGGGGACGCGCAGTCCGGCAAAGGGTGAAACCCGGTAGCTGACGATCATCCCTGCGTACATCCGCTCCGGCAGGGGTGAGGTGACCTCGAAGCCGAGATCGGGCGGGGTGATCCGCGCCAGGTTGTCCGGCCGCGAGAAGAATTCCCAGGCCGCCGCAGGCGTCAGCGACAGGATCTGACGGCACTCCAGGCGGCGTAGCCGGGCGGTCATGGGGCCCCCTGGCGCCGGGCCAGCCGTTCGGGGCCGGCCAGGATGCGCCCACCGGCGGCCCGGGCGATGCCGCGCAGCATGCCGGCGAAGACCAGGTTGTGGAAAGGCAGGACGCTGTACCAGTAGAGCAGCCCCAACAGCCCGCGCGGCTTGAAGCGGGCGCTCTGGCGGATTTCGGTGGTGCCGTCGGCGCATTCGGTGAGCAGCAGTTCCAGGACCGCTTCCCCCGGCAGCTTCATCTCCGCCGCCAGCTTCAGACGGTGCCCCGGTTCCGCCGCCAGCACCCGCCAGAAGTCCAGGGCGTCGCCAGTCTGGACCGTCTGCGGGTCGCGCCGGCCGCGGCCGAGACCGGGCCCGCCGAACAGCCGGTCGATGGCCCCGCGCAGTTGCCAGAGAACATCACCGTAGTACCAGCCGGTCTTGCCGCCGATGCCGACCACGGCCGGCCAGCACTGCCCGGCCGGGGCCGCCACCAGCAAGCGGCGGTCATCGCTGAACACGGTGCCGCCGGCCCACTCCGGATCGTCGCCGGTACTCCACTCCACCGGCGGCACTCGCCCGGCATCCATCCAGGAACTCTCCACCTGTTGCAGGCGCTGCGTTTCCAGCGCCAGGCGCATCGCCATCCGGCAGCTGAGCAGCGGCTGCGGGAGCAGTTCGCGAATCTCGCTGTTGTGGCAGAGCACCGGGTTGCGCAGCCCCTCGGCGAGCGGGCGGGCCAGGCTGGCCGGCACCGGCGTGACCAGGTGAATCCAGTAGGAGGAGAGGCGCGGAGTCAGCACCGGCACCGGAATGACCCAGCGCCGCGGCAGACGGGCTTCCTCGGCGTAGATGCACATCAGCTGGCGGTAGTTGGTCACCTCTTCGGTGCCGATATCGAAGTCCCCGCCGACCGTCCCCGGGCAGTCGAGGCAGGCCACCAGGTAATGCAGGACATTTTTGACGGCAATCGGCTGACAGGGGGTGTCGATCCAGCGCGGGGTGACCATCACCGGCAGTCGCTCGACCAGGTAGCGCATGATCTCGAAGGAGGCGCTCCCCGAGCCGATGATCATCGCCGCCCGGAAGGTCGTCACCGGCACGCTGCCGCGCTGCAGGATTGCGGCGACCTCGTGGCGCGAACGCAGATGATGGCTGAGTTGCGGGGCGTCGTCGCCCAGGCCGCCGAGATAGATGATCCGCCCGACGCCGGCAGCGGCGGCGGCGGTCACCATGTTCTCCGCTCCAAGGCGGTCGGTGGCGGCGAAGTCGGCAGACTGCGGATTCATGGAGTGCACCAGGTAGAAGGCTGCCTGGCAGCCACGCAGGGCCTGTTCCAAGCTGCCGCGCTCCAGCACGTCGCCGGGGACAATCTCGACCTGGGGATCGGCCGCCCACGGCCGGCCGGCCAGTTTGGCCGGGTTGCGGCCGATGGCCCGCACCCGCCAGCCGGCGGCGAGGAGGCGCGGAACCAGGCGGGCACCGATGTAGCCGGTGGCACCGAGCACCGCAATCGGACGCGAATCGTCCCGGTTCATCACTGGCAGGGTCAATTCGTCAGGCATGGTTGCGCAACTGCAGCTCGATCGGGTGCGGCTGAAGGTAGTGCTGACGGCCGAGATAGGCCTCGCCGTACTTGCGGACGTAATGGTTGATCAGGGTGACCGGCACGATCAGCGGGACGCTCCCCTGACGGTAAAGATCAATCAGTTCCAGAGCCTCCTGTTTCTCGTCGGCGCTCAGCTGCCGCTTGAAGTAGCCGAGCAGGTGCTGCAGCACGTTGACGTGTTTGCGCACCGTGGGGTGCAGGCGCATGGCCTTGGTCAGCAGTTCCAGGTAACTGGCGCTGAGCGAATCGACGGGCAGGCTCCCCGCCTGCGCCACCAGTTTGCCCATCTCCCGGTACAACTCCGGGCTGTGGCTGAGCAGGAGCAGCTTGTGGCGGGTGTGGAAGTCGACCAGGGCGCCGGCATTCGCACCGCCGGCCAGAAAATCCCGCCAGCGCTTGAAGACGAAGACGCACTCGATGAAATTCTCGCGAAGAACGGGATCGTGCATCCGCCCGTCCTCCTCGACCGGCAGATGCGGAAAGTGCGTCATGAAGGCGCGGGCGAAGAATCCCACCCCCTTCTTGGCCGGGACGCCGTTGCGGTCGTAGACCTTGACCCGTTCCATGCCGCTCGACGGCGACTTGGCCTTGAAGATGAAGCCGCACAATTCCTCGCGTTCCAGCTCGACCACGCGCTTTGCCGCCCAGGCCTGCATGGCCTCGGTGATATCGCCGCCAGAGCGGGAGAAAACCAGGTGCACGCCGTCATCCCCCTCGACCTGGCGCAGCGTTTCGCGCGGCGTCGGCAGCCCCAGTTCCACCTCCGGGCAGACCGGCACGTACTCGAACCAAGCGCCAAGGGTATCGCGCAGGTAGCGGTCGAGCTGGTGCCCGCCATCGTAGCGGACCATCTCCCCGAGCAGGCAGCTGCTGATGCCGATGCGGATCTTGTCTGTCATCGCTGGTCTCCATGATTGACCCGTGAGGAGTGAGGCGAGAGGGGTGAGGAGAGAAATCGCTGCCGCCTCACTCTCTACTCCCCTCTCCTCGTGGGTTCAGACATAGTATAGTGTAGCAGAGTATCGCCTCAGACCAACTAGGGAATATGCCATGCCCATCCCTGCCCTGCGCCTGCGTGCCGTCAATCAGCGCCCGTTGCAACGCGACGGGGAATTCGTCCTCTACTGGATGATCGCCGCCCGACGCACGCGCAGCAATTTCGCCCTGCAGCACGCCGCCAGTGAGGCGGCCCGTCTCGGCCGGCCGCTGGTGATCCTCGAGGCGCTGCGCTGCGATTACCCCTACGCCTCCGACCGTCTGCACCGCTTCGTGCTCGACGGCATGGCCGCCAATGCCCGGGCCCTGGCCGGCCGGCCGGTCGTCTACCACCCTTACGTCGAGCCGGCCCCCGGCGCCGGCAAGGGGCTGCTGGCGGCGTTGGCCGAGCGCGCCTGCCTGGTGGTGACCGACGACTTCCCGGCTTTTTTCCTGCCGCGCATGGTCGCCGCTGCCGGTTTGGCGCTGCCGGTGCGCCTGGTGGCGGTCGATGGCAACGGCCTGCTGCCGCTGGGCGCCGCCGACCACCCCTATCCCACTGCCTACGCCTTCCGCCGCTTCCTGCAGAAGGAGCTGCCGCGACATCTGGCCGAAGCGCCGGTTGACGACCCGTTGGCCCGGCTGCCACTGATCCCGCCGACCCCGCTGCCGGCGACGATCGTCGAGCGCTGGCCGGCCGTGGACCCGTTGCTCCTCTACGGCGTCCCCGAACTGCTGCAAGCCCTGCCGATTGATCACGGCTTACCGGCAACCACGACCATGGGCGGCCAGGACACGGCCGCTGACCGGCTGAAACAGTTCGTTACCGGCAAGCTGGCTGGTTACGTCGAGGAGCGCAATCACCCTGATCTCGATGCTTCCAGCGGCCTTTCTCCCTATCTGCATTTCGGCCATATCGGCGCCCATGAGATCTTTCGCGCCGTGGCCGAGCGCGAGGGGTGGGTGCCGCCGGACCTGTCACCGCTGGCCAACGGCCGGCGCGAGGGGTGGTGGGGGATGTCCGCAAGTGCCGAAGCGTTCCTCGATCAGCTGGTGACCTGGCGGGATCTCGGCTTCAACAACGCCGCCCATCGCGAGGATTTCCTGGCGATGACCAGTCTCCCCGACTGGGCGCAGCGAACCCTTGCCGGCCACGCCTTCGATCCGCGCCGCTACTGCTACTCCCTCGACGAGTTGCGTGCAGCGGCCACTCACGACCCGCTGTGGAACGCCGCCCAGCGCCAGTTGCTGGTTGACGGGACGATCCACAACTACCTGCGCATGCTCTGGGGGAAGAAGATCCTCGAGTGGAGTCCGACCCCCGAGGCGGCGCTGGCGGCGATGCTCGAGCTCAACGACCGCTACGCCCTCGACGGCCGCGACCCGAATTCGGGCACCGGCATCCTCTGGTGCCTTGGCCGCCACGACCGCCCCTGGGGGCCGGCCCGGCCGGTGTTCGGCAGCGTCAGGTACATGAGTTCCGAGAACACCCGGCGCAAGGTGCGGTTGGAAGCGTATCTGGAGAGCCATGGGCGAAGCTGACAATGCCGGCCTGCCGGCGCGGGAGCCGACGCCGAAACTGGCCAACCACCGCGGGTTGCGTATCCTGCTGATCGCCGCGGGGTGGGTCAGCACGGCCCTTGCCGTGCTTGGCATCTTCCTCCCCCTGCTGCCGACCGTTCCCCTGCTGCTCCTGGCGGCGGCCTGCTTCGCCCGCGGTTCACAGCGCTGCTACCGCTGGCTGCTTGACCATCGCCACCTCGGTCCGCTGGTAAACGGCTATCTGGGTGGCAAGGGGATACCGCGCCGCGCCAGGGTGACGGCCATCGTTCTGGTCTGGCTGTCAATCCCACTCACCGTGATTCTCACCCCCGCGCCGGTCATCGTGAAAACCGGGCTGCTGCTTATCGGCCTGGGGATCACCGTGTACCTGCTGCGGCTGCCGACAGATTCCCCTTGCGAAAATCGTCCTCACGGATAAGATGACCCCTCCATGACGCCGACCAAGCCCTTCCACTACGCCTGGGTCATCGTCCTTGCCGGGGCGCTGACCATCTTCTCCTGCTTCGGCCTGGCGCGCTTCGCCTTCGGCATGCTCCTGCCGGCGATGCGCGACGGCCTCGGCCTGTCCATCGACGCCATGGGTTTTCTGAGCACCGGCAACTTCGCCGGCTACCTGGTGGCAGTGGGCCTGGCGCCGCTGGCGCTGCGCTACGTGTCGGCGCGCAAGCTGGTCACCGGCAGCCTGCTGGTCATCGGTTTGTGTCTGCTGGTGATCAGCCAAAGCTCCGACTACCGGCTGCTGGGGGCGCTCTACACGCTCATCGGCATGGGTGGCGGCTTCGCCAACATCCCGATCATGGCGCTGGTGTCGCGCTGGTTCCGGCGCGAGCGGCGCGGCCAGGCGGCGGGGATGATGATCATGGGCAACGGCACGGCCATCATCCTCACCGGGTTCCTGGTGCCGTGGCTGAACGCGACCTTCGGCGGACAGGGGTGGCGGATGGGCTGGCTGACGCTCGGGACGGCGTGTGTGGTCCTCGGGGGGGTGGTCGGCCTGCTGCTGCGCAACGACCCGGCGGAGGTCGGGCTGGAGCCGTTCGGCCGGCCGCAGGCGGTCGCCTACGATCCGGCCGAGACCCGCGGGCCGTACCGCGCTTCCGGTATTCTCCTGCACCTGGGGGGGCTCTACCTGCTGTTCGGCCTGACCTACATGGTCTACGGCACCTTCATCGTCGCCACCATGGTCGACGAGTACCACTATGCCGAGGCCGCGGCCGGCTCGTTCTGGTCGTGGACCGGCTTCTTCTGCCTCTTCTCGGGGGTCGGCTTCGGGGTTCTTTCGGATCGCCTGGGGCGGCGCGGCGGGCTGATGCTGGCTTTTGCCGTGCAGGGGGCGGCCTACCTGCTGGTGGCCTCGAAGCTCGGCACGCTGGCCCTGTTCGGCTCGGTGGCGCTCTACGGGCTGGCGGTCTTCGCCGTGCCGGCGATCATGGCGGCGGCGGTGGGGGATTACCTCGGCACCGCCCGGGCGGCGGCGGCCTTTTCGATCATCACCTTCTGCTTCGCCATTGGCCAGACCATCGGCCCCGGCGCCGCCGGGGTGATGGCGGAGCGCGCCGGCACCTTCAGTTTCCCCTATTATGTTGCCGCGGCGATCAATGGTGCCGCCCTGCTCGGCACCTGGTTTCTCCCCCGGCCGCCGCGCGAAGCCGGGTGAGCCACGCCGACCGGTTCGCCTGCCGGCAGCCATTCCTGCCAGCCGGCCCGTGCCCTCATTCAGCCTGGGACGTTCTTTTTAGATATTCGTCGATGGAGATCCGCTCCACGTTTTTGTAATAGGAAAAATAGTCGCCGACCAGCTTGCCGGCTTCCCGCCTGGAAATCCCCAGATCCCTGGACAGTCCGGAAATATTGGACGCGATGAAGCAATAAACCACGATGAATATGACCGCCACCAGGATGTTCAAGGGGATCAGCACCCGCAGGTCGATGGTGATGATGCAGACTACGAAATTGGTCGCCGCAAACACCCCCAGGGCGATTTTCAGGATCAGGCCTTCGATTTTCCCCATGCTGCCCTCCTCTTCAGGAATGTAGCGTGATTCCGATGCTGTTTATTTCGCCCGCCACCCGAACTTGCTCCCGCAACCTCCGGTAACCTCAGCGCATCAGCAGCAAACTCAACGCCATCACCAGCATGCCGCCGATCAGGCCGAACAGGCTGTCATGGCCCTTGCCGTAGGCGCGGCTGGTGGGGAGCAGTTCGTCGAGGCTGATGTAGACCATGATCCCGGCTACGGCGCCGAACATCACCCCCATGACCTGCGGGGGGATGACCTCGGTGGTGCCGCCAAGGAAGAAGCGGATTGCCAGGTAGGCGATGCCGGCGCCGATCGGTTCGGCCAGGCCGCTGAGAAAGGAGTAGGTGAAGGCCTTCCTGCGGTTGCCGGTGGCGTAGAAGATCGGCACCGAGACGCTGATCCCCTCGGGGATGTTGTGCAGCGCCACGGCGACGGCGATGGCGATGCCGAGGGTCGGGTCGTGCAGGGCGGCGAGGAAGGTCGCCAGCCCCTCGGGGAAGTTGTGGATGCCGATGGCCAGGGCGGTGAAGAGCCCCATGCGCATGAGCTTTTCCTTGTTCACCCCGTGATCGTGGACGTTGGTATCGGTGGCCCGGCGGGCCTGCTCCGGGGTGGGGAAGGGGGCGGAGGCGTCGCGCAGTGGCGCGGTCTCGGCCTCGGAGTGGGTCTCGTGGGGGTTCTCGGCGGAGGGGATGAGGTTGTCGATCAGGCCGATCAGCAGGATGCCGCCGAAAAACGAAGCGACGTTGACCCAGTGGCCGAGACGGTCGCCATAGGCGGCCACCAGGGCCGTGCTCCCCTTGAAAAAGATCTCGACGAACGACACGTAGAGCATGACGCCGGCCGAGAAACCGGTGGAGACGGAGAGAAACCGGTAGTTGGTGCGCTTGGCGGTGAAGGCAATGATGCTGCCGATGCCGGTCGCCAGGCCGGCAAAGAGAGTCAGCCCGAGGGCCAGCCAGACGTCACCCATGATCGCTCCGTCAGCCCAGCAACTGTTCCATGATGGCCATGGCCGCACGCCGGCCGTCGGCGGCGGCGGTCACCACCAGGTCGGCGCCGCGCTGGCAGTCGCCGCCGGCATAGACCTTCGGATGCGAGGTGCGGCCGGTGCTTGGGTCGATCAGCAGTTCGCCCCAGCGGCCCAGCTTGATCCCTTCCTCGGCCAGCCACGGCAGGCCGGCGACGTCGAAGCCCAGGGCCATGATCACCACGTCGGCGGGGACGCAATGTTCGCTGCCGGGGAGTTCCTCGACCCGCTGGCGGCCGCTGCTGTCGGGTTCGCCGAGCACCGTGCGGATGGCATCGACGCCGACCAGTATCCCGTGCTCATTGACCACCAAATGTTGGGGAGCAGCCTGGAAGAGGAAAGTCACCCCCTCCTCGACGGCATTGTGATACTCCTTGTGGCTCCCCGGCATGTTGGCCGCATCGCGCCGGTAGAGGCAGGTCACGCTCTGCGCCCCCTCGCGGACCGCGGTGCGCACGCAGTCCATGGCGGTGTCACCGCCGCCGATCACCACCACCCGCTTGCCGAGGACGCCGAAGCGCTCCATCCAGACACGGTCGCCCAGCCGCCGCTGCACGTTGGTAAGGAATTCCATGGCCAGGAAGCAGTGCTCGTGGTCCTCGTTGGGGATGCCGGCGCGCTTGCCGTTGGTGGCGCCGACGCCGACGAACACCGCGTCGTACTGGTCGACCAGTTTGGCAAAGGGCAGTTCCTGGCCGACCTCGGTGTCGAGGTGAAGCTTCAGTCCGGCGGCCTGCATGATTTCGAAACGATGGGTCACGGTACGCTTGTCGAGTTTGAAGCCGGGGATGCCGTAGGCGAGCAGGCCGCCGGGCAGGTCGTCGCGCTCGAACATCTCGATGCCGATGCCGGCGCGCAGCAGGAAGTGGGCGCAACTCATCCCCGCCGGGCCGGAGCCGATCACCGCCACCTTCTTGCCGGTGGTGACGCCGGGGAAGGGGAGGGTGTAGCCGGCTTTGAGCGCCAGGTCGGTGATCGACGCCTCGATCGGGCCGATGCTGATGGCACCGTAGCCGTCCTCGAGGGTGCAGGCGCCCTCGCACAGGCGGTTGTGCGGGCAGATGCGGCCGAGGATCTCGGGGAACGGCGAACTCTCGTTGCTGAGCAGGAAGGCCTTCTCCAGGTCCCTCTCGGCGATTGCCTCCAGCCACTGCGGAATATAGTTCTGTAGCGGGCAGCCGATGGTGGTGCAGAACGGGTCGCCGCACTGCACGCAGCGTTCGGCCTGGCGCGCCACCTTGCGATCCGAGAAGAAGCGATAGATCTCCTCGAAGGTATGGATTCGCCGGCTGACATCCTCCTTGGCCGGCTCCTCGCGACTGGTCTCGACAAAAGTCTGCATATCTGTTCTCTCTGGTGTGTTTGGACCCCTCCGCCCTGCGGGCACCTCCCCTGCTCCGCAGGGGCGGCAGATCCCCCTTGCGGAGCAGGGGGGACGTCACGCTAGGCGTGACAGGGGGGTCAGTTCCCTTCCTTCGGGTTCAAGGGCGCGCGCATATCCTTGGGGGTGACCATCCAGAAATAGGCCAGTTCCTCGCGGTAGTTGTCGAGAAGGAAGCGCGCTTTCGGGCTGCGCGTGCGGTTGTGGTAGCTGATCAGAATCTTCTTCAGGTAGAGCTTCCCCTCGTTGTCGTCGTCGATGTCGATGCGCCGGGCCGCGACCAGCTCGGTGTTGAGGTTGTCGATGAAGCTCTTGTGGCGGTCGTAGATGAAGGCCGCGCCGCCGGTCATGCCGGCGCCGAAGTTGATGCCGGTTTCGCCGAGGATCACCACGGTCCCGCCGGTCATGTATTCGCAGGCATGATCGCCGGTCCCCTCGACCACCGCCAAGGCGCCTGAGTTGCGCACGGCGAAGCGCTCGCCGGCGATCCCCGCGGCGAACAGCTTGCCGCCGGTGGCGCCGTACAGGCAGGTGTTGCCGATGGCCGACGCCCCTTCCCGGTAAATGCGCGGGGTGACGATGATCCGCCCGGCGCTCATCCCCTTGCCGACGTAGTCGTTGGCCACCCCGTCGAGGAAGATGCTCACGCCGTGGGCCAAAAAGGCGCCGAGGGACTGGCCGGCCACCCCGGTCAGCTTGAGGGTGATCGCCTCCTTGGGGAGGCCGTTGTCGCCGTAGTAGCGGGCGATCTCGCCGCTGACCAGAGCCCCCACCGAGCGGTTGACGTTGCTGATCTCGCGCTCGACGACAATCTCCTCCTGGGGGTTGCGGATCACCGGCATGACCTCGTCGAGGATCGCCCGCTCGAAGGCGTTCTTGTCGAAGGGGTCGTTGCGCTTGCGTTGCAGGTTCGGACCCTCAACCTGGTACAGCACCGTCGTGAAGTCGAAGGGGGCGGCATTCGCGGTCGTGCTGACCTGGAGCAGATCGGTGCGGCCGATGACCTCGTCGAGGGAACGGCAGCCGAGTTGGGCGAGGATTTCGCGAACGTCCTCGGCGACGTTGCGAAGAAAAGCGACCACCTTCTCGACGGTGCCGACGAAGTGGGCGCGCAGGGCCGGGTCCTGGGTGGCGACGCCGACCGTGCAGCGGTTGAGGTGGCAGACGCGCAGCAGCTTGCAGCCGAGGATGACCAGCAGGGTGGTGCCGAAGCCGTAATACTCGGCGCCGAGCATCGCCGCCTTGACCACATCGGCACCGATCTTCAGCCCGCCATCGGTCTGCAGTTCAACCAGCTCACGCAAGTGGTTGCCCTTGAGGCTCTGGTGGACCTCGGCCAGGCCCAGCTCCCACGGGTTGCCGGCGTAGCGGATCGAGCTCTGCGGCGCCGCGCCGGTTCCCCCCTCGCAGCCGGAGATGACGATGCGGTCGGCATAGCACTTGGCCACCCCGGCGGCGATGGTGCCGACCCCGGCGGTGGAGACCAGCTTGACCGAGATCTTTGCTGTCGGGTTGACCTGCTTGAGATCGAAGATCAACTGGGCCAGATCCTCGATCGAATAGATGTCGTGGTGCGGCGGTGGCGAGATCAGCGTCACTCCGGGGATGGTGAAGCGCAGGGTGGCGATCAGCTGGGTGACCTTGTCGCCGGGGAGCTGCCCCCCCTCACCGGGCTTGGCCCCCTGGGCGATCTTGATCTGAATCTCCTCGGCGCTGCGCAGGTAAGCCGGAGTGACGCCGAAGCGCCCCGAGGCAATCTGTTTGATCTTGCTGTTGCGGATGGTCTTCAGCCGCGCCGGGTCTTCCCCCCCCTCGCCGCTGTTGGAGCGGCCGCCGAGGATGTGCATGGCCTCGGCCAGTGCCTCATGGGCCTCGGGGGAGATCGAGCCAAGCGACATGGCCGCCGAATCGAAGCGCCGGGTGATCGCTTCCACCGGTTCGACCTCCGCGAGCGGAATCGGCGGCCGGGGGCTGTTCCAGGTGAAGAAGTCGCGGACGAAGCGCTCGCCGCGGCCATCGATCAGGGCACGGAACTTGAGGTAGTCATCGCGCTGCAAGGTCGCCGCGAAATGATGCAACGTGGTGATGATTATTGAATTGAAGTCGTGGTACTCGCCGCCGGGGTTGTCGCGCGCGCTGCTGCCGATGGCCAGCGGGTAGAACGGCTGCATGTGGCTGTTGCGGAACACTCCGGCGTGCACCCGGTCGATGCGCGCCTCGATGCCGGCATAGCCGAGGCCGGGGATCAGCGCCGGCGATGCCGGGAAGCAGCTTGCCGTGACCTCCCCGGCCAGGCCGATGATGTCGAAGAGGGCGGCGTTGCGGTAGCTGGAGACCGTGCTGATCCCCATTTTCGACATCACCTTGAGGATCCCCTTGGTCAGCGCCTCGTAGAGGTTTTTCAGGGCCAGGCGCGTCTCGCGGGGCGGCAGTTGCTCGCGTTCGCACAGCTGCAGGCCGGTGGCGTAGAGCAGCCAGGGGTAGATGGCCAGGGCCCCGTAGCCGAGCAGCACGCAGGCCTGGTGCGGGTCAATCACCTCGCCGCTGACCGCGACCAGCGACACCAGGTGCCGCTGGCGTTCCTTGAGCAGTCGCTGGTTGAGGTAGCCGACGGCCATGGCCATCGGGATCAGGCGGGTCTGCGGATTGAGAACGCGATCATCGAGAATGACTACGCGCACGCCCTCCATGCGGACTGCCCGGACCGCATTGTCGCCCAACTCCGCCAGAGCCTGGCGCAGGTCGCGGCCAAAGCCGGTGGTGAAGGTCCGGTGCCGGTAGCAGGCTTCGAAGCGCGGTTTCTCGGGATCGCCAAAGGAGAGCAGGGCATCGAAGATATCGCGGGAGAGAACCGGCGAAATATTCTTCAGGCGGCAGGCGCGATCGGGGGTTTCCACCAGCGGGTTGCCGATTTCGCCGACCCCGATGGTGGCCGACATCACCACCTTTTCGCGGTAGGGGTCGATGGGCGGATTGGTGACCTGGGCGAATTTCTGCCGGAAAAAGTCGGCAAAGTTGCGCTGCACCGCCGAGAACGCCGCCATCGGGGTGTCGTCGCCCATGGAGCCGGTCGGTTCCCGGCCTTCGCGCAGCATCGGCTTGATCACGTACTCCACGGTTTCGTGGGTGACGTGGTGATAGCGCTGCAGTAGCGGCAGGTCGGCATAGCGGTAGTCGGCAAGATCGTCGAACTGGTGCTCGATGAACTCCATCAGGTACCAGGTGCGCCCGGTCAGCCACTCGCTGTAGGGCTGGGAATCCATCAGGTAGCGGTCGATGTCGGTGGAACTGAAGATCTGGCCGGTCTGCAGGTCGGCAGCGATCATCTCGCCGCTCTGCAGGCGGCCGCGCTCGCGCACCTGCTCGGGGGGGACGCCAAGGACGCCGTACTCGCTGGTCAGCAGCAGGCGGTCGTCGGTGGTGATCACATACTTGGCCGGGCGCAGGCCGTTGCGGTCGAGGATGCAGCCGACGTAGCGGCCGTTGGTCAGGGTGATGGCCGCGGGGCCGTCCCACGGCTCCCAGGCCGCCGAGGTGTACTCGTAGAAGGAGCGCAGCTTGGCCGGCATGTGCGCCACGTTGTGGCGGGCCGGCGGGATCAGCATGCGCACCGCCTTGAAGAAGTCGACGCCGTTGATCAACAGGAACTCGAACAGGTTGTCGAGACTGGCGCTGTCGCTCCCCACCGGCTGCACAATCGGCAGAATCCGCTCCAGTTCAGCCGCGGTGAAGACCGGGCTGGCCATGGCCGCGGCCTTGGCCGCGGCGTTGAAGCGGTTGGCGCGGATCGAGTTGATCTCGCCGTTGTGGGCCAGGTTGCGGAACGGCTGGGCCAGCCGCCACTGCGGCAGGGTATTGGTCGAGAAGCGCTGGTGGAAGAGGACCAGGTGGGTGGCGAACTCCTCGCGCTGCAGGTCGGGGTAGAGCTGGCGCAGATTTTTCGGCATCACCAGCCCCTTGTAGGGGAGCAGGGTGCGGGAAAAGGCCGTCACGTAGAAACCGGGGTCGTCCTGCAGGGCGTGCTCGAGCTCCTTGCGGGTCAGGTAGAGCAGGGCGTCGAAGCGCCGCGTCGCGGTGAGCTCCTTGGGCACCACGAAGGCCTGGACGATCTTCGGCAGGCGCGCCAGGGCATAGTCGCCGAGGACTTCGGTATCGAGAGGGACCTCGCGGCAGAGCACGACCTGCAGGTCGTTGCGGGCGCAGGCCTCGGTGAACTGCTCCTGCTGTGCTGGCGGGTCGGTCAGGAACAGGGTCGCCACGGCGAAGTTCTCGGGGAGGGAAATCCCCTGTTCGCCGGCCACCAGGCGCATGAAGCCGGTCGGCATGGCGCAGAGCAGCCCGCAGCCGTCGCCGGTCTTGCCGTCGGCGGCAATGGCACCGCGGTGCATCATGCGAGTCAGGGCCCGGATGGCGTCCTGCAGCAGCCGGTGGCTCGGCTGGCAGCGCAGGTGGGTGAGGAGCCCCATGCCGCAGGCATCGTGAAACTGGTCGGCAAAGTTCATTCGGCGGAATCCTTGGGAACCTTGGCGGTTTTATGGCCGCCCTGGCGTGGGCTGTCCTGCAGATTAGGGACAACGCCATGCAAATGCAAGTCGCGCTGCGGGAAGGGGATGACGATTCCGGCGGCCCGGAACTCCCGGTCTATGGCCAGCCCGAGTTCGCTGCGAACAAACGGTCGTTGGTTGATGTCGGCGATCCAGGCGCGCAGCTCGAAATTGATGGAACTGTCGCCAAAGCCGGTGAAAATTGCCGATGGCGGTGGCTCGTCGAGGATCGCCCTTTGCTCCCTGGCAACCCGGAGCAGAATCTCGAGTACGCTTTCCAACGGGGTTCCGTAGGCCACGCCCACGGTGATGACGACCCGCGAAACATGAGTGGTGAAGGTCCAGTTGGTGACCTTTTGGGCCACCAGTTCCGAGTTGGGAACAATCAGTTCGGCGCGGTCGATGGTTTCCACCACCGTCGAGCGCAGGCCGATCCGGGTGATCGTCCCCCACTGGTCGTCGATGGTGACCGTGTCGCCAATCTTGATGGGTCGTTCGAAGAGCAGGATCAGGCCGCTGATGAAGTTGTTGACGATGTTCTGCAGGCCGAAGCCGATGCCCACCCCCAGGGCACCGGCCAGGATGGCGAACTTGCTCATGTCAACGCCGGCCACCGAAATGGCGACCAGAAAGCCGACCAGGATCAACGAGTAGTGGATCAGCGTCTTGACCGCGAACTTGACACCGTGTTCCAGCCCCTGCGGTGTCATGATTTCGGCGTCGAGCAGCGCCTGGATGATCCAGGAGATGATGATCGACAGATAGAGAACCAGAGCGACCATCACCACGATCTCCAGGGAGATCTGCAGCTCGCCGACCTTGAAAGACAATGCCATGAGGCCGGTCCAGGCCTCTCCCGGAGTGAGGTAGAAGTCCCAATGCACCGACAGGTAGAGGAAGGCATAGGTGATGACGATGACCTGCATCAGCATCTTCAGGCGCGCTCCGGTGGCCGAGCCGAGCCGCCTTACGAAACGCCGGTCGCGAATGCCACTGCTGTCAAGCAGCGCAGTGATGCCGCCACTGCCAAGATGCAGCGCCATGCGGGCGAAGAGGTAGACAAAGGTCGAGCCGAGGAAACCGTAGACCAGGAAGGGGGTCATGCTGGAATAGCCGCCGATCTGGGCGATCAGGCCGACAGTGCCAGCCAGGGTGCCGAGATAGAAAGCCGTGGCCAGCAGATTGAGGCGGCCATCGTTGCGCCGGCGCTCGCGCCGTGCCGCTGCCAGGCACAGCGGCACGGCAATGGCGCAGACTCCTGCCAGGAACAGGCGGTGCAACGGCTGCACCAGGCCGATCATGCGGATGGTCGTTGCGCAGATGTAAAGAACAGCCAGGGTCATGATCACCCGGCGCAAGCGGGGACGCTCGAGCATCGCACAGATCAGGATGGTCGCGGACAGGGTGGCGAGCACCCGCATCAGCCACTGCCAGAGCGGCGGCGGCGAAACGTAGAGGAGGCCGCCGCCGATCAGCGCGGTGAACAGGCCACCCGCCACCGGGTGTCGGAAAAAGAACCGCAAGGCTTCGGGAACCGGGTCGGGCTCGCGGCTGCGGCGATAGATTTGCCAGGCGATGACCAGGGCGGTAATCAGCTGCACGGCGGCGACCCACCCCTGGCGCAGGGCAAAATCGTCCGGCATGCGCAGGCTGCTGACGATGTCCTCCCGCAGCCCCGCCCACAGGCTCTGATTGAACTGGGTTGCGAATTCCCGGCTGAATAACGGTGGGGCCTTGCGCTCGAATATCGACCCCCGCAGATTGGCGATGGCATTGTCGAACTGGGTGAGCCAAGCGCCGACGATGGCCTGCTGGGAAGCCAGCCGCTGCTGCAAAGCCTCATGGCTGGCGGTGGCCTGTGCCGCCCGGTCGAGGACGCCGTGGATGACGGCCCGGTTCTTGATGAACGTTTCAGTCGGTACCTTGATCCCGGCACTCTGCAGCGATTTTTCCCAGCCCTCCCAGAAGCTCAGCCGGCCGGTCCATTTGAGCTGCAATTCCTCGTGGGTTTTGAGCGCCAGGGTCAGTTGCTCGAGCTGGGTGAGCAGTTGGTTGCGAACCGCGGTCAGCCGTTGCTTGGCCCCGAGCAGGCGACCTTCCGACCACTGCTCGAGCGGACCCCAGCCGGCAATACGCTGATCGATGGTGATCAACGTCTGCTGGTTGCTGTCGAGCTGGGCGGAGATCTTCGCCTGGTTGTTCCACTTGTTGAGGAGTTCGCCGGCCTCCGCCGCGTCGATGGCCAGGATGGCCGACATCGGCACGACTTGCTCGACCTCTGGGGATTCCTGAGCGGACCTGCTTTCGGCCGGCAGCGTTTTCGGGGTGACGTCCGACGGCGTCCTGGAAAATGCGGCTGGCGGCAATAGCAGAGCCAGGAGCAGGCAACATGGCAGGCACAGGAGTCGTACCCCGCGCAGGGAAGTCTCGAGGGGGATGGTCATAACCACTTCTTTCTCCAGAAGGCGATCAGCATGCCGGCGACGCAGGCGATCATCACCAGCCAGAGGGCCGGGTAGCCCCATTGCCAGCGCAGTTCCGGCATGTAGTCGAAATTCATGCCGTAGACGCCGACCAGGAAGGTCAGCGGGATGAAGATGGTGGCCATGACGGTGAGCACCTTCATGATCTCGTTGGTGCGCTGGCTGACGCTGGAGAGATAGAGGTCGAGCAGGCCGGAGACCGAATCCCGATAGATCTCGACCGTATCGATGATCTGGATCAGGTGCTCGTAGAGGTCGCGCAGAAACGGGATGGTGCGTTCGTCGATCAGTTCCGACCCTTCGCGCTCCAGGCTGGAGACCACTTCGCGCAGGGGCCAGACCGCCTTGCGCACGATCATCAGGTCGCGTTTGAGGGTGTGAATGCGCTGCAGGGTGGCGCGCTGCGGCCGGTCAGCCAGTTCTTCCTCGATGTCGGTCAGGATCTCGCCGAGACGCTCGAGCACCGGGAAGTAGCTGTCGACCACCGAGTCGATCAGCGAATAGGCCAGGTAATCGGCGCCCCGCTGCCGATGCCGGCCGCGCGGGGAGCGCAGGCGCTCGCGCACCCCGTCGAACACGTCGCCGGGCTGCTCCTGGATGGAAAGCACGGCCGTTTCGGTGAGGGCGATGCTCACCTGCTCGCTGGCGAGGCGGTCACCCGTTTCGTCAAAGCTGAGGATCTTGAGGATGACCAGCAGGCTGTCGCCGAAATTCTCGACCTTCGGCCGGTGGTCGGTGTTGAGCAGGTCTTCGAGGGCCAGCGAGTTCAGGCCGAAGCCGGTGCCGAGCTGCTCGACCAGCGGGACATCGTGGATGCCGAGCAGGTTGACCCAGTGGAGTCCCGGACTGCGGCAACTCTCCAGGCATGCGTCGGCGGAGAGATCGTCCTGGCGTTCGAGCTGCTCCGGAGTATAGCTGATCAGTTCGAGCCGGGCCGTATCCAGGCGCCGTTCGCCGATGTGCAGCAGGGTGCCGGGGGAGAGCCCGACCCGCTGCCGGGGATTGTCGGTCATCGTCCGCTCCTTTTGATTAACCAAGCGATTATAGCAGGTTGGCCGGAAAGTGCCAAGGCACGCCGCAATTGTTAGGAATATGTTCACAAGATGTTAGCGTCTGTGCTATGAATACGCATTTACTTTTGGTAACCATCACCCGTCGGAACGCGGAGGCAGCATGTTCGGATTGATCCCCAAGGACGAGAAGTTTTTCGTGATGTTCAAGGAGATGACCACCACCATCATCGAGGGGCGCAACTGCTCAAGGAGCTGATGGATCACTTTGAAGATCCGCAGCTCAGCCAGAAGAAGATCAAGGATGTCGAGCACAAGGCCGACCACCTGACTCACGAAATCATCAAGAAGCTCAACAAGAGCTTCGTCACCCCCCTCGACCGCGAGGACATCTACGCCCTCTCCGGGGCGCTGGACGACATCCTCGACCTGATCGACGCCTCGGCCCAGCGCATCGTCATGTACAACGTCGACAAGCCGACTCCCGAGGCCAAGGAACTGGCGTTCCTGATCCTCAAGTCGTGCCAGGCCATCGACAAGGCCGTGGCCCTGCTCGGCGGCAAGCTCGAGCCGATCGCCGAGTACTGCATGGAGGTCAATTCCCTGGAGAACGAGGCCGACCGGGTCTGCCGCGAGGCGGTCAGCCGGCTGTTCGACGAGGAGAAGGATCCGATCCAGCTGATCAAGTGGAAAGAGATCTACGAAACGCTGGAACGGGCCACCGACAAGTGCGAGGACGCCGCCAACATCCTCGAAAGCGTGGTGGTGAAAAATGCCTGATGCCAACCTGCTGCTGCTGTTCATGGTGGTCACGGCGGCACTGGCTTTCGACTACATCAACGGTTTCCACGATACCGCCAACGCCATCGCCACCTGCGTGTCGACCCGGGCGCTGTCGGTCAAGGCCGCCATCTTCATGGCGGCGTTCCTCAATTTCGCCGGGGCGATGGTCTCCACCAAGGTGGCCGCGACCATCGGCAAGGGGATCGTCGACGCCAAGGACGTCACCCAGATGGTGATCTTCGCCGGGGTCATGGGGGCGATCATCTGGAACCTGATCACCTGGTACTGCGGCTCCCCTCCTCCTCATCGCATGCCCTGATCGGCGGGGTGATCGGCGCGGCGGTCGCCCATGCCGGCTCGGCGGTGCTGCTCTGGGCCGGGCTGAAAAAGATCATCCTGGCCCTGGTCCTGTCGCCGATCGTCGGCACCGTCATCGGTTTTCTCTTCATGCTGGCCGTGCTGTGGGTCTTCCGCAACAAGGCGCCGGGACCGCTTAACGTCGGTTTCCGCCGCCTGCAGGTAGTCTCCGCCGCGTTCATGGCCTTCTCCCACGGCACCGCCGACGCCCAGAAGTCGATGGGGATCATCACTCTGGCGCTGCTCAGCTACGGGGCGATCCCGGTATTTGAGGTGCCGACTGTGGGTCAAGCTTTCCTGCGCCATAGCCATGGGCCTCGGTACCGCCGCCGGCGGGTGGCGGATCATCAAGACCTCGGCAAGGATTTCGTCAAGCTCCAGCCGGTGCACGGCTTTTGCGTCGAGACGGCGGCCGCGGGGGTCATCCTCAGCGCCGCCTCGATCGGCATGCCGGTCAGCACCACCCACGTCATCACCTCGAGCATCCTCGGCGTCGGCCTCACCAGGCGAATGTCGGCGGTCAACTGGAACGTCGCCTACCGCATCCTCTGGGCCTGGGTTCTGACCATCCCGGCCTCGGCGGTCATGGCGTTCATCACCTACGTGACGCTGAGCCCGTTTTTGGGGATGTAGCTGGCCTTGATCTTTGAGCTGCTTACGCCCTGTGGCCCCGTGCTGCAGGGCGTTTTTCGTTGCCGTCTGCCGACACACGGATGTAACAATATGATGGTAAAGGTTCACCAGACTGATGTCCGGGAGGGAACGGTGCAGCGGATTCTGATTATCGAAGACGAACGCGACCTGGCCGAACTGCTGGCCTTCAACCTGCAGCAGGCCGGCTTCGCCACCACCCAGGCCCACGACGGCGCCGCCGGCTTGACCGAGGCCCTCACCCATCCTCCCGACCTGGTCATCCTCGACCTGATGCTCCCCGGCCTGCTCGGCACCGAGGTCTGCCGCCGGCTGCGCCAGGAGCGGGCGACGGCCGGCGTGCCGGTGCTGATGCTGACGGCCCGCGGCGAGGAGATCGACCGCGTGGTCGGCTTCGAGGTCGGCGCCGACGATTACGTGGTCAAGCCGTTCTCGGTGCGGGAGGTGGTGCTGCGGGTCAAGGCGCTGCTGCGCCGCGGCGGCGACAGCCCCTGTCGCCGGGCAAGCGCTGCACATCGGCCCGTTGACCATCGATACTGAGCGGCACCGGTCACGCGTGGAGGGCGGCGAGGTCGAGCTGACCACCCTCGAATACAAGCTGCTGCTGACCCTGGCCGAACGGCGCGGACGGGTGCAGACCCGCGACGGCCTGCTGCAGGATGTCTGGGGGTACAACTACGCCGGCGATACCCGCACCGTCGATACCCACATCACCCGGCTGCGCACCAAGCTGGGAAGTGCCGGAGGGTTGATCCGCACCCTGCGCGGTTTCGGCTACAAGCTGGAGGAAGGATGAAACTGGCCATCCGCTGGAAACTGATGGGTTCCTATCTGCTCCTGCTGCTGCTGGTGGTGGGCGCGCTCTACGGCTATCTGCGCCCGACCCTGGAGCGGCAACTGGTCGACGGGATCCGCGACAACCTGCGCAGCGAGGCCGGTCTGGTCGCCCTGATGGCCGGCCGCGAAATCCGCGACCTGCGCGCCGATGCCCCGGTGGTTGCCGCACAGGTCGGCGAGCGGATTCGCGCCCGGGTGACCATCATGGCCGCGAGCGGCGAAGTGGTCGGCGACTCGGAAGTGCCGGCCGCCAATCTGGCCGCTCTGGAGAACCACCGTGACCGACCCGAGGTGCGCGAGGCGCTGCAGGACGGTTTCGGCAGCGCCATTCGCTACTCCACCACGGTGCGCACGCAGATGCTCTATGTCGCGGTGCAGGGGAGCACGGTTGCCGGCGAGAAGCTGGTGGTCCGCCTGGCACTGCCGCTTTCGGCGGTGGACCAGGCCCGTGCCAGCCTGCATACGGTCCTCGGCGTGGCGCTGCTACTGGCCGTGCTCCTTTCGCTGGTGTTGAGCTACCTCCTCTCCCGGGTCACCTCGCGCACCCTCAATGCGCTGGCGGCCGGCGCGACCCGCTTCGGCTCCGGCGATTTCAGCGTCCGCCTGCCGGTGCGCAGCCGCGACGAACTGGGCGAATTGGCCCGGGTGATGAACGAAATGGCCGGACGCCTGGAAGGCGAAATGGCCCGATTGGCCGCCGAACGCAACCGGCTCGACGCGATCCTGCGCGGCATGGGCGAAGGGCTGCTGGTAACCGACTGCCGACCGGCGCCGTCACCCTGGTCAATCCCGGCATTCCGGGAATTGTTTGAAATTGGCGGCGATCCCGCCGGCCGGCCTCTGGCCGATGTCTGCCGGCACCCGGCTTTGCTCGAGACTTTCCGCCGCGTACAGGAGAGCCGCGCCGAGCAGGTCGCCGAGATTGTCCTTCCCCGCCCGATCGAGATCACTCTGCTGACCCACTGGGTTCCGCTGCTTGAGGCCGGCAGTCCCGCCGGGGTGGTCGCGGTCTTTCACGACATCAGCGACCTCAAGCGGCTGGAGCGGGTGCGCCGCGATTTCGTGGCCAACGTCTCCCACGAACTGCGCACCCCGGTCACGGTGATCCGCGGCTACGCCGAAACGCTGGCCGGCGGCTGCCGCCGACCCGGAACTCGTCGCGCGCTTCGCCGCCATCATCCAGGCCCATGCCGAGCGCCTGGCGGCCCTGATCGGCGACCTGCTGACCCTCTCGGAACTGGAGGCCAGAGGGGCGGCGCTGGCGCTGCGCCCGCTGGCTCTCCCCGAGGTGGTCACCCATTGCCGCCACCTGCTCGACCCGCAGGCGACGGACAGAGAAGTCGTCATCGAGATCGACGCGGTGCCGCCGCTCGCCGTCCTGGCCGATCGGCAGCGACTGGAGCAGGTACTGGTCAACCTCCTCGACAATGCCGTGAAATATTCACCGCCCGGCGGCCGGGTGACGGTCGCCGCCGCGGCCGAGGGCGACCTGGTCAAGGTCAGCGTCCGCGATTCCGGCCCGGGCATCCCGCTCCACGAGCAGACCCGCATCTTCGAGCGCTTCTACCGGGTCGATTCCGGGCGCAGCCGCGACCAGGGGGGGACCGGCCTGGGGTTGGCGATCGTCAAACACATCGTCCAGCTCCACGGCGGCGCGATCGGCGTGGAGAGCGTGCCGGGGCAGGGGGCGTGCTTTGCCTTCACGTTACGGCGTGGGTGCCTACCCGGCTAACCCGCAAATTTTCACACTTCTTTCCTCACTGTAACGCCCCCGCCACATCACTCCGGCATGCTGCACCAAAAACCGGAGAAAGATCGTGGCGACCGAAACTCTTGAACAACGCATCGACCAGCGCCTGACCCGCTGGTTCGAAACCTCGGCCCAGGCCCTTTTGTTCCTCTTCATCGTCGCCATCCTGCTCACCGTCCTGGCGGGCAGCCTCTACACCCTCTACGATCTGCGCCTGATTATCACCGACGGGTTTCACCACGCCTTCAAGCCGCTGCTGGTCGATATGCTCACCGTGCTGGCGGTGATCGAAATTTTGCGCACTGCCCTGGCCTACTTCACCGAGCACCGGGTCAAGGTCACCTACATCATCGACACGGTCATGGTCACCGTGCTCACCGAGGCAATGGCCTTCTGGCATCGGGAGATGGCCTGGGAGCAGGTCGCCATGCTGATCTCCCTGATCATGGCCCTGGCCGTGACGCGGGTCATTACCGTGCGCTTTTCGCCGCGTCGGCTGCAGCTGGAGTTGTAAATGTTCACCGAAGATTTCCCCGGCTGTAACACGGCTGCAACAATGGCCGTTATAACTGTATGCAACAATCGCGAGAAAAGATGACAACCAAGAGAGAAAGGAACACACTGATGCGACTCAGCAAAACCCTTACCCCGGCCCTGGCCGCCCTCCTGCTCGTCACCGGCATCGCCCAGGCCGAGCCGAAAATCGTCAAGATCGACGGTTCCAGCACCGTCTTCCCGATCACCGAAGCGGTGGCCGAGGAGTTCCAGAACGCCAAACGCGGCGCCATCCGCGTGACGGTCGGCATCTCCGGCACCGGCGGCGGCTTCAAGAAGTTCTGCCGCGGCGAGACCGACATCTCCGGTGCCTCCCGGCCGATCCTGAAGAAGGAGATGGACGCCTGCCGCGAGGCCGGCATCCAGTACATCGAGCTGCCGGTCGCCTACGACGCCCTGACCGTGGTGGTCAACCCGCAGAACGACTGGTTGAAGAGCATCACCGTCGATGAGCTGAAGAAGATCTGGGAGCCCGGCGCGCAGCAGAACGTGACCAAATGGAACCAGGTCAACCCGGCCTGGCCCGACCAGGCACTCAAGCTGTTCGGCCCCGGTGCCGACTCCGGCACCTTCGACTACTTCACCGAGGCGGTGGTCGGCAAGGCCAAGTCGAGCCGCGGCGACTACACCGCCAGCGAGGACGACAACGTCCTGGTCAAGGGGGTGACGATGGACAAGGGGGCGCTCGGCTACTTCGGCTACGCCTACTACGCGGAGAACAGCAAGAAGCTCAAGGCGGTGCCGGTGGTGGCGGCAAGCGGCAAGCCGGCGGTGAGCCCCTCCCCGGAGACGGTCAAGAATGGCAGCTACCAGCCACTCTCCCGCCCGGTCTTCATCTACGTCAGCGCCAAGTCGCTCGACAAGCCGGAAGTGAAGGAGTTCGTCGACTTCTACCTGAACCAGGCGCCGGCGCTGGTGCCGACGGTCAAGTATGTGCCGCTGCCGGAGAAGGCCTACCAGCTCGCCAAAGAGCACATTGCGAAGAAGAAGCTCGGCACGGCCTTCGGCGGCGAACCCGATGTCGGGGTGACGGTCGAGGAGTTGCTGCAACGCGAGGGGAAACTTTAAGCATCACGCTTCAAGTGAAAGCAGCCCGCATGCGGGGGGCGCCGGAAGGCGCTCCCCCTTCGGCATATACGGGGAATGAAGAAGCTTCGAAGTGGTAACGGAGAAAATGATGGCAAACGAAGTTAACGCAAACGCACCACCCACCCCCGGGCACCGCCTGGTGCGTCGCCGCGGCCGGCAGCTCCGCGAACGCTTTATCGAAGTGCTGCTCTTTCTGGCCGCCGCCTCATCGGTGGCCATCACCTTCGCCATCGTCTTTATCCTGGTGAAGGAAGTCGCTGCCGCTTTTTAAGGAGGTGCCGCTGAGCGAATTTCTCACCGACCGGCAGTGGACGCCGCTCTTCGACGACGCCCACTTCGGCATCATGACGCTGATCGCCGGCACCGCGACCACCACGGCGGTGGCGCTGCTGGTCGCCATCCCTCTGGGGACGGTGATCGCCATCTACCTGAGCGAGTTCGCCTCGTACCGTCTTCGCGAGACGGTCAAACCGATCCTGGAGCTGCTCGGCGCGGTGCCGACCGTGGTCTTCGGCTATTTCGCCCTGCTGGTGGTAACCCCGCTGCTGCAGAGGCTTTACCCCGACCTCCCCGGCTTCAACATGCTCTCCGCCGGGCTGGTCATGGGGGTGATGATCATCCCCTACGTCAGCTCGGTGAGCGAGGACGCCATGCGCGCCGTACCGATGCACCTGCGCGAGGGTTCCTACGCCATGGGCGCCACCCGGTTGCAGACCGCTCTCCGCGTGGTGATGCCGGCCGCCTTCTCCGGGCTGGCCGCCGCCTGGATCCTCGGCATCTCGCGGGCGGTCGGCGAGACGATGATCGTCGCCATCGCCGCCGGGATGCAGCCGAACTTCACCATGAACCCGCTGGAGCCGGCTGCTACCATCAGTGCCTTCATCGTCCAGGTCTGCCTCGGCGACCTGCCGCACGACAGCCTCGGTTACAAGACCATCTTCGCCGCCGGGCTGACGCTGATGCTCTTCACCCTGGTGTTCAACATTCTCGGCTACTGGCTGCGAAAGCGCTTCCGGGAGAGTGTATTGAAAAAAGGACTGCCATCATGACTCCCGCTCCAACTGCCGACCTCCGCAAGCTGATCGCCCGCCACCGCCTCCGCGAGCAGTTGTTCACCATCATCGGCCTGCTTGCCCTGCTGATCGGCCTGCTGGTCCTGCTCGGCCTGTTCACCCAACTGGCGGTCACCGGCGCGCCGCGCCTGACCCCGGAGTTCTTCACCTCCTTCCCGTCGCGCATCGCCGAGAAGGCCGGCATTCTCTCGGCCTGGGTCGGCTCGCTGCTGGTCATGCTGGTCACCGCCTGCAGCGCCATCCCGCTGGGGGTGGCGGCCGGCGTCTATCTCGAGGAGTACGCACCGAAGAACTGGCTGACCGCCATCATCGAAATCAATGTGATGAACCTGGCCGGGGTGCCGTCGATCATCTACGGGCTGCTGGCGCTGGGGCTGTTCGTCTACCAGTTCGGCTTCGGCCAGAGCATCCTCTCCGCCGGGCTGACCCTGGCGCTGCTGATCCTGCCGATCGTCATCGTCGCCACCCGCGAAGCGTTGCGCGCAGTCCCCGGCGGCATCCGCGAGGCTGCCTACGCCCTCGGCGCCACCCGCTGGCAGATGGTCTCCCAGCACGTCGTCCCGTACTCGGCGGGCGGCATCATGACCGGGGTGATCATCGGCCTGTCGCGCGCCATCGGCGAAACCGCGCCGATCATCACCATCGGCGCCCTGACCTTCATCGCCTTTCTCCCCACCCCGCCGGTCACCGGGGAGTTCCCGTTCCTGTCGATGCAATGGCTCAAAGATCCATTCACGGTGATGCCGATCCAGATGTTCAACTGGACCTCGCGCCCCGAGGAAGCCTTCCAGCTCAACGCCGCCGCAGCCGGCGTGGTCCTGCTGGTCATGACCCTGGCCATGAATGCCCTGGCCATCTGGCTGCGTTACCGTATCCGGAGGAAAATCAAATGGTAGAACTGGCCGCCAACATGCTCGACGATATGGCTCAGCAGCGAGCCGGCCACCGGCCGCGCTCAAGGCCGAGGCGCGCAATCTCAATTTCCACTACGGCAGCGTTCCATGCCCTGAAGGATATCTCGCTGCCGGTCTATCGATCATTCGATCACCGCCCTGATCGGCCCGTCGGGCTGCGGCAAGTCGACCTTTTTGCGCTGTTTCAACCGCATGCACGACCTCTACCCCGGTAACCGCTACCAGGGGGAGATCGTCCTCTACCCGGACAACGTCGACATCCTCGCCCCGCAGGTCGACCCGATCGAGGTGCGCATGCGCATCAGCATGGTCTTCCAGAAGCCGAACCCGTTCCCGAAGTCGATCTTCGAGAATGTCGCCTACGGTCTAAAGGTGCGCGGCATCACCCGGCGCGACGAGTTGGAGGCCAAGGTCGAGCAGGCGCTGCGCAGCGCGGCCCTGTGGAACGAGGTCAAGGACCGGCTGCAGGAGCTGGCGAGCAACCTCTCCGGCGGGCAGCAGCAGCGCCTGTGCATCGCCCGCGCCCTGGCCATCGACCCGGAGCTGATCCTGTTCGACGAGCCGACCTCGGCCCTCGATCCGATCGCCACCGCCAGCATCGAGGAGCTGATGCTCAGTCTCAAGGAGCAGGTGGCGATCCTCATCGTCACCCACAACATGCAGCAGGCTGCGCGGGTCTCCGATCACACCGCGTTCCTCTACATGGGCGAGGTTATCGAGTTCAACCAGACGAAGAAGTTGTTTACCATGCCGGACAAGAAGCAGACGGAGGATTACATTACGGGAAGGTTTGGGTGATGATTTCGCAATTCAATGCGCCCTGGGTGTGATAAAACACGCTCCTACATAGAAATTACACCGACACCATATCCCGAAAGGATTTCAATAATGGAACGTGAACACATCATCCGCCAGTACGACCTGGAGCTGAACGAAATCCGCGAGAAGCTGCTGGAGATGGGCGGCAAGGTCGAGGTCATGATCGCCAATGCCATGAAGTCGCTGGTCGAGCGCGACTCGGCACTGGCCGAGGAGACGATCGCCTTCGATCACCACATCAACCACATGGAAGTGATGATCGACGAGAAGTGCCTGCAGGTGCTGGCCCTGCGCCAGCCGGCGGCGCGCGACCTGCGCTTTCTGACGCTGGCGCTGAAGATCGTCACCGACCTGGAGCGGATCGGCGACCAGTGCCGCAACATCGCCAAGCGTGCCAAGGAGCTGAACGAGGAACCGCCGCTCAAACCGTACATCGACCTGCCGCGCATGGCGGTGGCCGCCGCGACCATGGTGCGCGAGGCCCTCGATGCCTTCGTCAAGGGCGATGCCGAACTGGCCCTCAAGGTCTGCAGGGACGACGCCTTCGTCGACGGGCTCAATGACCAGATCCAGCGCGAGCTGTTGGTCTTCATGATGTCCGACCCGACCACCATCAGCCGAGCGATCAAGGTCAACTACGTCGCCAAATGCCTGGAGCGGGTGGCCGACCACGCCACCAACGTCGCCGAAATGGTGATTTTCATGGTCAAGGGGAAGGATATCCGCCACACCGTGGCGTGAGTCTCTCCGTAACAGCTGCTGCTTCACAGAGCTTTCCCGAGGTTTTATCTCCGTCCCCGAGCGAGCTTCATGCTAAAATTAACAATTGCGTAGGGCCGAGCAGACTGAATGATTGGGAGGAACTGGCCATGGGCAAGTGCCTGAAGGGTGAATCGGAAGTCAAA
>CAVVUQ010000014.1:0-37850 GCA_963751525.1 uncultured delta proteobacterium
GGCTCCCCGGCACCCATTTCCCCAACGTACTTACCGTCGTGCCGGTCTCTGGCTACGCCGCCCAGGTCCAGGACACACTGGCCACCGAGCGCCTCAAGCACACGCCGGGAGAGATGGCGGTGTATGGCAGCGACGGCTTCATGCTGGTCGAACTGCTGATCGCCACAATCACGGGGCACCCTTACACCGCGTTTGTCGAGCAGGAAATCCTGAAACCCCTGGGCATGAATCACAGTCGCTTCGCTCAAGAGCCCTTTGCGCCTGGCAGCTTTGCCCCCGGACTGGATGACACGGGACGGCCCGACCCGCAAGTCTATGTCAATGTCTATTCAAGTGGGCTCTTCACGACACCGAGCGATCTGGGAAAAGTGGCGATGATGTTCATCAATGGCGGCCGCCTGGGGAGCCGGCGCATCCTCTCTGCATCTGCTGTGGCCGAGATGGGTCGGGACCAGACCGCAAATCTGCCGTTCAACCCGTTCACGGCCCATCATGCCCACTTCGGCCTGGGCTGGGATGGCGTACAACAGGGAGGGCTGGCGGCGGTGGGAGTGCGGGGATGGCACAAGGCGGGTGATGCAGATCATTATCACAGCTACTTAATTGTTGCCCCCGACGAGCGCCTTGCCTCCGTGGTATAGTCACCAACAACATGGGCATCGGGAGTATTGCCGTCCCTCTGGCCGAGCGGATCCTGCTGCACGCCTTAGCCGAGCGAGGGAGCATCGACCGTGTACCGACGCCGCTGGAACCGGCCACGCTCCCGGCCATCCCGAAACGCCGAGGGACTGAAGGCGATCTCCGGCATCTACGCCAGCAGCTATGGGCTTCATCGGCTGGAAGCCCGTGCCGATCACACGATGACCTTGGCGAATTACATCGACGATCAGTGGTTGCCTGCTCTCGAAGGCCTCAAGCTCCGCTCGGACGGTTACCTCGTGGCCGACAGCAATCCGGTCAGGGCATACCGCGGATGTGTCGCTGCCGGATGTCGCTACCTGGCCGCCCGTTTCCCCTGCGGGATGGGGCACTACGACATGGAACTCCCTGTCGGCCATGAGCTTCCCCTGCTTCTCCACTGTCGGCCCGGTGGCGGGCGCGCATCGGCAGACGCTGGCTGACGGCCAATGAACCCTACAGCGCCTTTCTGGCCCTGGGGCGGCAGCCGCCCCTGATCAGCCTGGTAAAGGTCCAAGACCTGGAGGGGTACCTTGCCGTGTCACTCCGCTTGGCGGGATTTGACCTGGTACAGGTCGTGGATCCGCGAGGAGAGTGATCATGTCGCACGTATGTGTCTCAAGATTCCCATCGACAACGGCTGGGGACTCAGTGATCTGGTGATCGAGGAGCGTGAGGGAGAGGAATGGCTTAGATGGTGCGGCACCCGGTACCGCCCGTTGGAGACCGTGCGCACTCTAGGCGAGGCCATGCCACGGTGACTATCGGCTCCGATGGGCTGGGCGAGTGGTTCCGCTTGCCAGCATTTTCAGCGCTGACCTTGGCCGGCGCACACGCGTGGTATCTGTACAACGCTGAATTTTGCCTCCTGAGCTGGGGCCTGGGGGGAAGACAATTGCTGGTACACTCGATGATGATACCTACCTGCTCCTGTATGGCGCGCCCGATACGACGATCATGCTGTCGGTGCGGCATGAGAACGTCTAACAGATCATCTCGGAAGGGCTTTTGTGGTGATGAAAAGGATGCAGATCAGCAAAGCATTCACGCTGATGGAATCAGGACCAGTTGTCCTCGTCACGACGAACGATGGCGAGAAGAACAACATCATGACCATCTCCTGGACCATGGTGGTGGACTTTACGCCGCTATTTGCCATAACCACCGGGCCCTGGAACTATTCCTATGCCGCGCTTCGGAAATCCAGGGAATGCGTAATTGCGATTCCGACTGTTGACCTGATTGATCAGGTCGTTGGCGTCGGAACATGTTCCGGTGCCGACACGGATAAGTTTGAGAAGTTCGGACTGACTCCTGTGAAGGGAAAGCATGTCAGGTCGCCCCTGATTAAGGAATGCCTGGCAAATATCGAATGTAAAGTGATCGATATCGTCAAAAAGCACAATATCGTTGTCCTCGAAGGCGTCGCTGCTTACTTCGATAGTTCACGAAAAGAGAAGCGAACCATTCACGCAATCGGTGACGGCACCTTCGTGGTGGATGGGCGCAAGTTGAATCGAAGGAAAATGATGCGGTCGAAGCTTCCAGATGGTGTCTAACTCATTGGCTGGGGCCAGGCACCACTGTTGAGCCGGGGGTGGCCATCTATATATTCATGTTTATTTTTCTCATTGCCCAGGGGTTTTGATAAACGCCCTTGGGCGGTCTGATTACTGGCTGACTTCAGTGACGCAATTGATGAGACAAATTGCCCGGTAAAACTTACACACGGAAGCCATTGCCATGTGGGATTTCGGTCACTCCTTCTCGCACTTTTCTATTTTCACCCTCCGGATCGTCGTGGGTGTCACCTCGACACAGGTCAACAATAGTCCTGCCAGGTCACTCGCTCGCCGGCCTCGGGGAAGCGCCCCAGAAGGTGCAGGATCAGTCCAGCCAGGGTGTCGCAAGGGAGATCCTCGTCAAATTTGATGTCGAGCAGTTCCTCCACATCATTCAAGGAGAGCAGGGCATCGACCAGATAGCCACCGCTGCTCAGGCGTTTGATCCGCCGCGGTTCGCCGGCGTCATGCTCGTCCTCGATTTCCCCGACCAGCTCCTCCAGCAAATCCTCGGTGGTGACCAACCCGCTCAACGCGCCGTATTCATCGACGACCAGGGCCATGTGCAGACGGCGTTGCTGCATCTCACGCAACAGCACGTCGACTTTCTTTGCTTCCGGAACAAAGAAGGTCGGGCGCATCAAGGTGTCAAAGGACGCCTCCGGGTTGGTCACCGCCTGGCCGAGCAGATCCTTGGTGTGAATGAAGCCGATAACGTTCTCGATATCCTCGCGGTAGACCGGATAGCGGGAGAACTGGTTATTTAATACCGTCTGGATAATCTCCTGCCGAGGGCGATTAATATCGAGGCCGACGATCCTCTGGCGCGGCACCATCACCTCGCGCACCTGGGTATGGGTAAATTCGAAGATATTGTGGATAAGCTCCTGCTCGCCGGAGGTAACCTCGCCGCTCTCCAGGCTCTCGGCGACCATGTGGCGGATCTCTTCCTTGGTGATAAAGGCCTGCTCCCCTTTGCTCTTGATACCAAGCAGGGCCAGGACGGCCTTGCTCGACAGCGTCAGGAAAGCCACTGCCAGCCCGCCGATCCGGGAGAAGAAATTGATCGGCCGGGCGACCCGGAGGGCCATGCGTTCCGTGTGTTCGAGCGCCAAGGCCTTGGGGACCAGTTCGCCGAGAATCAAGGAAAGATAAGCAATCAGGCCGACCACCAGGAACAGAGCGAGCGGCTCCGCCGCATTGCGGACGAAGGCCAACGGCGCCTGCTGGAGCAGCGGCTTGAGAACTTCCACGGCGGTAGCGCCACCAACCGCCGAGGCCATGGTGCCGACCAGCGTAACCCCGATCTGCACCGTGGCCAGAAAACGATGCGGGTCGGCCTGGAGTTGCTCTACCAGGTGGGCACGTTTGTCTCCTGCGGCGGCTAACTGGGCCATTCGCCCGCGGCGGGCCGACACGATGGCCAGTTCGGACCCCGCAAAAAAGCCGTTGCCAAGAATAAGCAACACAATGATGGAGAATTCGAACCAGATGCCTTCCATTATGAACCCTTTTTGTCAGGTGCTTTGTTGTCCGTGCCGAAAGAGGGTGAAGACAAATCCCTGCCGAGTGGGAGGTCGCGGACCCTGATCGAAATGGACCTGGAACAAATCGACAGTTTGGGGAAAGCGTATCGGAAGACACGCCGGTACACAACCCGGCGTGGACTACTCAGGAGTACCAATCTCCGCGACTTCTTGCGGGACTTGTTGACCGGCTAACTGAAGTATTCGCAATACCAAAGGCTACCCAAAACAATCAGGGAGACACATGACGCAGGGAAATTAGTAATCCTTACTGGCAATGCTTAAAGAAGCGTTGTTCCGCCTCGCTGATATAGTCACGAGTCGGTCTGGATGTTGATTGTTTCTTTACGATTTGGATCTGGAAATTGAAAAGTCTGCCGTGTCGGAAGCTGGCTTCTGAGGTTGCAATCAAGAGATCCCGCATGCGGAAAAATCGTTCATCATAAAGCTCAAGCACTTTGGCGCGGTTGGAATTAAAGCGTGCGCGCCAATGCTTGAGTGTATCGGCATAATGATATGTCAGGATCTCGATATCCTTGACGAGAAGCCCACTGCGCTCAATCTCGCGTACTGTTTCCGAGAGGGCCGGGATATGGCCATTGGGAAAAATATCCTCAATAAAAGGCGGATCGGATGCATTCGGCTTGGCGCGCCCGATGGAATGGAGAACAAATACACCGTCATCCTTTGCCGTCGGCACTTGGCCGTTGAAAAATAGGACAGAAAATTCTGCGGACCGACATGTTCGAACATGCCAATTGAGACCAACCTATCGAAGGTACCCTCCACGGCGCGGTAATCACAAAGTTTGAAGCGGACTCTGTCATCCAGACCGAGCGCATGTGCGCGCTGCTGTGCAACCCGTTGCTGTTCGGTGGACAAGGTTACGCCGGTTACGGCTACGTTGAAATTTTGTGCGAGAAAAAGCCCCATCCCCCCCCAGCCACAACCGATATCGAGGACATGCTGACCTTCATAGAGCAACAGCTTTGCCGCGATATGACATTTCTTGGCTTTTTGGGCTTCTTCGAGGCTTGCGTCGGGGTTCTTGAAATAGGCGCAGGAATATTGCAGGTCATCATCCAGAAAGAGGCGAAACAGCCTTTCGTCGAGATCGTAATGGTGTGCGACATTGCGTTGTGCAGTTTCACGGGCAACACCGCCAGCCGCCAGAAGCGCTCAAGCATACGCCAAAAGGTAATGGCGACCGCGGGCGCCGTGACAAAGTTCTTGGCCCCGTTGGACTTGACGATTTGCAGAAAGATATCAAGCTCGTCTGCTTCAATAACCATGCGCCCATCCATGTACATTTCTGCAAATTTAAGCGCTGGGTCGAGGTAGATGGCACGTACCGCCGTTTATCTTGCAGCCGTATGGTAGCCTGTGGCGCGGTCCCATCGCCGTAGGTTTCCGTCGCTGCCGGAAGGGTAGTCGACGCTCAATGTGCCTTTGCGCACAGCACGTCGCATCAACGCTGCCAATAGCCACTCAAAACCACACAAAGAAGATTCCTGGCCTGTAGAAGCAGAAGAGGGGGACATGTGTTTGCTTTCGCTGTCAAGTTATGAAGGTCTTACTCTTGTTGAGATGTTCTCGCGCTGTCATGAATCGCCTGACCAGTGAAAAGCGGCTTCTGAAGCAGGTTGATATTTGTGGGCAGCATAGCCTATGGATAGATTGTAGGCACAGAAGGTGTCAAGTGGGTTGTCAAGCGGGTGTCAAGTGGGACGTATCCCAAAGCAGTTTTCAACAAGTATCATATCTCACGACTTCTGAGGCAAAAACCGGCGTCTAACTGAACGCCATTATTTACGACGCCGAAAACAGCGGCCACCTCGAAGAGCGGGGTGGCCGTATCATTTGGCAGGATTTTCGAAAAACCTCCCTTGCCAGTTGGCAGCCGCTACGATTTTTAGTGAGACGATTTGCTAGACCGTCGCGGCCGCATCATGAGTATTCATGTTGCCGATTGCAAATATGGAGGTGACTGATACAAATAATTATCAGGAGTGTCAAAATCGGAGTAGTTCCGAAAACATGGCCAGTCGTATTGCCAAAGATAGGGGGAGCCTGGGCTGACTCAAAGGCCACCTTTGGATAACAGGGCTGATTTTCGTTTTACTCGCTGTTTCAGTCTGTTGCCTTAAGAGTCGCTTGCTGAGAGTCTTTGAAACGATTTGAGGGTGAAAACGGATGAGCGAACTTAAAAAATCAGCAGTCCCATCTATACGTTCTTTCCAACTGAGGTCGAGGGGTTTGATTTATTAGGAGAACTCGCGTTGGATCTTCGCTGGTCTTGGAATCACGCGGCCGACGAACTGTGGGAACAGCTCGACCCGGAGCTCTGGGCCCTCACACACAATCCCTGGGTTGTTCTTCAAACCGTCTCTCGTGACCGGCTCCAGCAAGCGTTGGGCGATCCAGTTTTTCGCAGGAAGGTTAATTCCCTGGTCGAAAATAAACGCCATGAAACAGAGATGCCTACCTGGTTTCAGCAGAGGCATCCGCAGAATAAATTGACCTGTATTGCCTATTTCTGCATGGAGTTCATGTTGAGTGAAGCGCTTCCTATCTATTCCGGGGGGCTCGGCAATGTGGCCGGCGACCAGCTCAAAGCCGCAAGTGATCTGGGCGTGCCGGTGGTCGGTGTGGGACTCCTCTACCAGCAAGGCTATTTTCGTCAGGTAATCGATAGGTACGGCGCGCAGCAGGCCCTCTACCCCTACAACGATCCCGGGCAGTTACCGGTCATGCCGGTGCGTGAAGCGAATGGCGAGTGGTTACGCCTGGAGGTCGTATTGCCAGGATACTCGCTCTGGTTGCGCGCCTGGCAGGTCCAGGTGGGGAGGGTTATGCTGTATCTTCTGGACAGCAATGATCCGGCGAATTGTCCTGCCTACCGGGGTGTGACCAGCGAGCTTTACGGCGGTGGGTCGGAGCAGCGCCTGAGGCAGGAAATGGTTCTCGGGATCGGCGGCTGGCGTTTGCTCGAAGTGCTCGGCATCGAGCCTGACGTTTGTCACCTGAACGAAGGGCATGCGGCCTTAGCGGTCCTGGAACGTGCGCGCAACTTCATGGAAGTGACAGGCCAACCTTTCGAAGTCGCCCTGGCCGTTACCCGAACAGGCAATCTCTTTACTACCCATACACCGGTGGCCGCGGGTGTTGACCGTTTCGATTCGCTGATCATCGAACATTACCTCGGTGACTATGCCCGCAATCGCCTTGGCATCACCGGCCAAAATTTGCTGGCCCTCGGCCGGCTCAATCCAGACGACCCTGTGGAAGACTTCAATATGGCGTATCTGGCCATACGGGGGAGCGGTGCAATCAACGGGGTAAGCCGTCTACACGGCGAGGTGAGCCGGGGCATCTTTAAGACCCTCTTTCCGCGCTGGCCGGAGATCGAGGTGCCGGTCGGATATGTGACCAATGGCGTTCATATGCCGAGTTGGGATTCGTCCGAGGCCGATAGTCTCTGGCATGAAAGCTGTGGCAAAGAGCGCTGGCTGGGAACCACAGAAAATCTGGAGGGACAGATTCGCTGCGTTCCTGGCGACAAACTCTGGCAGTTCCGCGCCAATGCCCGCAAGTCTCTCGTCGGCTACGTCCGCGAACGGTTGTCCAAGCAACTGGCCGCATCGGGGGCAGCCCCCGAGGAGCTCGCGAGCGCGCAGCATATTTTTGATGCCAACACTTTGACGCTCGGGTTTGCGCGGCGGTTTGCGACTTACAAGAGACCGAACCTGCTGTTGCACGACCCTGAAAGGCTTCTGCGCATTCTCAATGATCAAGAGCGCCCTGTACAACTGATTATTGCCGGTAAGGCCCATCCGGCCGATCAGGCGGGGCAGGCCATGATTCAGGAATGGGTGCACTTTATCCGGCGCAGCGAAGCCCGCAGGCATGTGGTCTTTCTAAGCGACTACGACATGCTGATGACTGAACGTCTTGTGCAAGGGGTGGATGTCTGGATCAACACACCACGACGACCCTGGGAGGCGTGCGGCACCAGTGGCATGAAGGTGCTCGTTAATGGTGGGCTCAACCTGTCGGAGCTTGACGGTTGGTGGGCGGAAGCCTACAGGCCTGAGGTGGGGTGGGCGCTGGGGGATGGGAAAGAGCACGACAATGACCCGGTCTGGGATGCTGTCGAAGCTAATGCGCTCTACACAATACTTGAACGAGAGGTCATCCCCGAGTTTTACTGCCGCGACCGAAGTGGCATTCCGGTTGCCTGGGTGGCACGCATACGCGAGAGCATGGCGTGCTTGACGACTCACTATTCCAGTAATCGGGCGGTACGTCAGTACACCGAGCACTATTACCTCCCTGCCGCTGCCACCTACCGTGAGCGCGCGGCTGGCAAGGGAAAATTGGGGGAGCAGATAGTGGCATGGCGGCAAACGCTGGAACGGGCGTGGGGCAATCTGCGTTTCGGTGAAACGACGATAAGCATGGATGGGGATCAGCATAAATTCGAGACCCAGGTCTACCTTAATGGACTCGATCCGAATACGGTACAGGTTGAGCTATACGCCGAAGGAGTCCGCGGCGACAATCCGGTGCGCAAAGAGATGACGCGTGGCTCGAAACTTATTGGCGCGGAAAATGGCTATGTCTATGGCGCACTCGTCCCGGCGACGCGACCTGCCACGGACTATACGGCGCGCGTGATCCCGTACCGCAAAAGCCTTGCGGTTCCCCTGGAGGCTGCACAGATCCTGTGGCAACGCTGAGTAGCCAGGTGGTCATGGTTCGTCTCTTCAAATTCCTGCTGCGGGTGTTGCGCGGGTTCAACCGCAATCAGGGGTTACTATTGTCTGGTGCCGTTGCCTTTTATGCCCTGTTGTCAATTGTGCCCATGTCAATCCTTGCCCTCATTGTGCTAACGCATTTTATTGAAGAGCCGCAATTGATTGATACCTTATCAACGTATATGGGAATGGTGATCCCCGGCTATGCGGCAACATTGACTGAACAGGTGAAGGACTTCCTTGAACATCGCAAGGCAGTTGGTATCATTGGGTTTTTCGTCATGCTATTTTTCAGCTCCTTGGCTTTTTCCATGCTGGAAAACGCCATGTCGGTGATCTTTGCTCAGCGGGTCAAAATTCAACGACGCAATTTTATCCTCTCCGCGATTATTCCCTATGTGTACATATTCTTGATGGGTCTCGGTATCGTGCTGGTGTCGTTTATTGTGGGAGCAATCGAGACACTGGAAAGCAAGCATCTGGAAATTCTCGGCTGGCATTTGAACCTTGGAGGCACTACTGGGGTGGCACTGTATTTACTGGGGATCGTTGGCGAGGTGTTGATACTCACATCCTTCTATCTGGTGATGCCCGTGGTGCGGGTCAGGTTTCGCCACGCGCTCATCGGTGGAACAACCGCCGCGGTTTTATGGGAGGTTACTCGCCGGGTGCTGATCTGGTATTACGCGGTGCTCTCCATGGTTAATGTCATTTATGGGTCCATCGCTGTTACGGTGGTGGCCCTTCTCAGTATAGAGGTTGTTGCAGTCATCCTGCTGCTAGGAGCCCAGGTTATTGCTGAGCTTGAGCGTAAACCCGATAAAGCATAATGGCGTTACGTTGATTTTTGATAAAAGCTGTTTCTCATTGACCAGGGGTAAAGACATGTAAATTTCATCAGAACACTTCCAAGACTGTTTCCGTTAACAGCGCTATGCCAAATCTATTCCCTGTTATACTGAAAAAATTCCATATAGAAGGAACTCTGCTTTGATGATTTTTGCAGACCGCCTTACTCCCTATTCTCTGCCGGAGCAACGGGCCAACCAAATCACTCACGGTGTTGCGGCCTTGGCCGGAGTGCCGCCACTTGTCGTACCGCCAACAACGGCGACGCGAACCGGCGATAGAACTGGAACGATCCGGATTGGTCGTCCGGATACGGAGTGATGCACAGCTTTCGTTACGTCACTTGTTAAAGGAAGTTACAACTTCTCTGTCAAGGAATAATCCATGGACCAGCCAGTCTGGCGCACGATGTTGTACATGTTATTGGCCGCAATGCTGTTTAATATCGGTTACAGCTATCTGCGCGTAATGAGGTGGAGACTGCGGAGATAAGCTACAGTCGCTTCCGTGAGCGAACTTGCCGGCAATAATCTGCAAAATGATCAGGTTCAAGGGGGTAGTGGTAAGCGGCGAATTCCTGAAGAAGAATCATGTTGGCCGAAACGGTTCAAGGGAAAGAGGTCACTCGGGAAGTGGGAGCCTTTACCACGACCATGCCGGCAACGGCTGATCCAGCGCTGCTATCCGAATTGACCGCTCGCAAAGTTGAGATCGTTGCCGTTTCCACCGAAACATCTCCGCTCATTTCACTTCTCATTTCAGTGCTCCCCTGGGTGTTGATCATAGGTGTCTGGTGGTACATTTCCCGCAATGCCCGTAAACAGATGGGGCCGGGAGGAATGTTTGGCAGCTTTGCCAAGTCCGGAGCCAAGATGTACGGCAGCGGGGAGAAGGTCGATGTCACCTTCGACGATGTTGCAGGCATGGAGAACAGTAAGCAGGAATTGAAGGAGATTGTCGATTATCTGAAGGACCCGGGGCAGTTCCGTCTCATAGGCGGCAAGGTGCCGAAGGGGATCCTGCTGGTCGGGCCTCCCGGTACAGGAAAGACCCTGCTGGCAAGGGCGGTAGCCGGCGAGGCCGGGGTCAATTTCTTCTCCATATCTGCGTCCCAGTTCATCGAAATGTTTGTCGGGGTCGGGGCCAGCCGGGTCAGGGACTTGTTTGCCAACGCCAAGAAAGGGGCGCCAAGCATAATCTTCATTGACGAGATCGATGCTGTCGGGCCGCAGTCGTGGCACAGGCTTGGGCGGCGGCCATGACGAGCGGGAGCAGACTCTGAACCAGCTCCTCTCCGAGATGGACGGTTTTGACCGACACGAGGAGGTGATTGTGTTGGCGGCAACCAACCGGCCCGACGTGCTGGATCCGGCACTGCTGCGTCCCGGCCGCTTCGACCGCCATGTGGTGATCGAGCGTCCCGACTGGCGGGACCGGGAAAAGATCCTCAAGGTCCATACGCGCAAAATCACGCTGGCAGAAGGGATCGACTTCACCACCATTGCCAAGGGGACGCCCGGGATGACTGGCGCCGATCTGGAAAATCTGGTAAATGAGGCGGCCATTCTGGCTTCGCGGGAGAACGCGGCAGCCGTTACCATGGCGCATCTGGAGCAGGCAAAAGACAAGCTCCTGATGGGAGGCGAACGGAAAATGGTTATTTCCGAAACTGAGAAACGGATTACCGCCTACCATGAGGCTGGGCATACTCTGGTTGCCAAACTGCTTCCGGGTACCGATCCGATCCACAAGGTAACGATCATACCCCATGGCATGGCGCTCGGGGTCACCCAGCAAATCCCGGAGGATGACCGCTATTATTACCCCCTGAAGTTTTCTGAAAAACCGCATCTGTGTAGTCCTGGGCAGGGAGAGCCGCCGAGCGACTGGTTTTCGGTGAGGTCTCCACGGGCGCCCAGAGTGATCTGAAGATGGTTACCGATCTGGCCGAGAAAATGGTCTGCCAGTGGGGCATGAGCGAAAAGATTGGGCCGGTGGCTTATACCCGTGGCGAAGAGCACCCGTTTCTAGGGCGCAAACTGGCAGAGGAAAAGGGGTTCTCCGAAGCCATGGCCTGGAAGATCGATCAGGAGATCACCGCCATCATCCGCCAGGAAGAAGAGATTGCCGATAAGCTGCTGAGTGACAACAGACCTCGTTTGGATGCCCTGGCAATTGCCCTGCAGGATGAGGAGACTCTGGATGGCGCAAGGGTGGAGGAGATTCTTCACGTTGTCCCAGTGCAATGAACTGAAGGCGAAGGTATCTTGAATGTGACGACTTCCGAGGCAAAATTCCGGCGTCTAACTGAACGCCATATTCACGACATTGAAAACAGCGGCCACCTGGAGAACCTGGTGGCCGTATCGTTTGGCAGGGGATTTAATAATTGGGCCGGGCTGGGTTACTGGCCTGAGCATATTTCTGTAGCATGACTTATGAGATGATTCGAACTATGAAATTTCAAGCAATATTCAACCCGGCACCTTTCATTTAGCCGAACATTATCCTTTCATTTGGCCGGAGCTTAATTTACAATCAGCCGCATGATTGATGCTCAGCTCTTTACTCGATTTGTCCATCCTCGCTTAACCGAGGCTTTGGCCGATACTCCGGTTGTACTGGTGCACGGTCCCCGTCAATGCGGCAAGACCACGCTGGCTCGCATGGTGGGGGACGCGGCGGGCTATGCCTACGTAAGTTTCGATGACGATGTGCTGCGCGGGGCGGCTCAAGCCGATCCGGTCGGTTTTGTCGCCGACCTGCCGGACAGGGTGGTGTTGGATGAAGTGCAGCGGGTTCCGGAACTGTTCACGACTCTGAAGGCATCGGTTGATCGTAATCGCCGGCCAGGGCGTTTCATCCTGACCGGTTCGGCCAATGTCCTGCTGCTGCCAAAGTTGGCGGACTCGCTGGCGGGACGCATGGAGATATTGCGTTTGCACCCCCTCGCGCAAGCCGAATTGGCGGCCCATCCGCCCGGCTTCCTCTCTGCTCTTTTCGGCAAGGGATTTAAGAGTTCCCCCCAGGCACGACTTGGCAAAGAGTTGGTTGAACGGATCGTTGCCGGTGGCTACCCGTCGGCACTGGCGCGATCTTTGCCGCGACGCCGGGCAACCTGGTACCGCGATTACGTCGAGACCCTGGTGCAACGTGATGTGCGCGACCTGGCGCGTGTCAGTGCGCTGGATTCCATACCAAGATTGCTGACGCTGGCCGCCGGACAGACCTCACGACTGCTCAATGTGGCCGACTTGGCTGCACCCTTTCAGTTGAGCCGGCCAACGATACGCGATTATCTCACCTTGTTGGCGCGGGTGTTCCTGCTGGAAGAATTGTCCCCCTGGCACAGCAACCGTCTGAGCCGGTTGATCAAGTCTCCCAAACTGCATCTGGGAGACACGGGGCTGGCCTGTGCCCTGCTGGGGGTCGATGCCGCGGCACTTGTAAATGATCGCCAACTGCTGGGGCAGATGGTTGAGACCTTCGTCTACCAGGAACTACGCCGACATGCGAGTTGGCACGAAGCGCCCGTCAGCTTTCATCATTTCCGCGACAAGGATGGGGTGGAGGTCGACATCGTCCTGGAAGGGAGCGGACAGCGCATTGCCGGCATCGAGGTTAAAGCCTCCGCGACGGTGACTACCTCTGATTTCCGCGGATTGCGCAAACTCAAGGAGGCATCCGGTGAGCGGTTTGCATCGGGGGTGGTCCTTTACGATGGTGAAATGACGGTTTCGTTTGGTGCCGGGCTGTTCGCTGTTCCTATCCGCAGCCTTTGGACAATGTCTTAACCGGCCTTCTCAGCCACCAGGGGATCTGATCAATTGTGAAAATTGCGTATCACTTATGAGCGATTTCGGTGATCGCACCTATAAGACGATGGCTGCGCCGCGCCATCGGCTACTTCCATTATGGGTAAGTGCTATAATTGACACAGGCGGAGGATCCGGTTAGCAGCGGATGTGCTTCGCCAAGAAAGGTAGGGAATCACCATGAAAGAAGTTTACGAATGCGAAAAGTGTGGGGTGATTACAGAATTGCGTGAGCAACTTTGTGAGCCGCATAGAATGAATGAGAGGGGTGTGTATTGCAGCATGACCCCTGTTGGTGGAGAGATGTGCAAGGATGTGAAGGAGCATCTCACTTATGTCTGCGGCAGTTGTGGCCGAGTTGCGGAGCAATCTGAGTTGCTGTGCAACCCGTCTGTGCCGTGGTGATCAGAACCCGGCAGGGGTGGTCTTTGTGCTGCGTGCAAAGGGGCGGTCGGAAGGCCGCCTCATGATTTTTGTGTTTCATGACGGCCGGAAATAACTGTTGACGGTTGCACGCCAGTCTGTTTGGCCGTGGCTAATGCTCTGAATTGTCGTCGTTATTTAAGTGTGTGCTATGATGAAACCGTAGGGGGCTGAATTGGCGGGCTGCAAGCCTGCCCCGGAAAGGAGACCATCATGAAAGTCCTCAGCTTTGCACAGACAATAGATGAAAGCGCCCGGCTTTTTTATGAAGAGATGGCCGCGCGTGCGGATAATGTCGGCGTCAGAGCAATCTTCCATAAATTGGCAGAAGACGAGGTGGCGTTGCTGAACCACCACCGGGTGCTTGCCCTCCAAGGTGACATTCCCGACACAGAGACCCTCGATGAGGGGATGAATGTATTTGAGCGCCTAAGACACCAAGAGGAATATTTGCAGGTGGCTGACGATGTCTCAGCTTATCGCCTGGCATTGGACGCCGAGCGAGACTTGACGAAACTGTACTGGCGAGCGGCGAACACCGAGGCGAACCCTGAGGTCAAGGAGTTGATCGTCAGGATTGCCCAGAACGAGCAACAGCATATGGAGGGAGTTAAATCCCTCTATGAATTCGCCAATGCCCCCAATAATTACCTGGCGTGGGGGGAGTTCAGCAATCTTGGCGAGTTTCATAACTTCGGGCGCGATATGACCTGAAGTGAAGCGGGAGTTAGGGATTTCCAGTTCCAGGAGGGCGGTTGCCAACGTGTGGGGCGGTGATGAAGTGCCGATATCTCCGCAGAAGGAGTTTCCGCCATGGGGAAAAATCTCACCCGGAGAATTCTTGAGGAGCATCTGGTTGAAGGTCGTTTGGCCCCTGGAGCAGAGATAGGTATTCGTATCGACCACACTCTGTTGCAGGACGCAACTGGTACCATGGCCATGCTCGAGTTCGAGGCGCTTGGGGTGGATCGTATCCGGGCGCAGCTTTCCGCCCAGTACGTTGATCACAACCTGCTGCAAACCGACTTCAAAAACGCAGACGACCACCGCTACCTGCAAACCGCCTCGGCCCGTTTTGGCATTCACTTCTCCCGCCCCGGCAACGGCATCTCCCACCAGGTCCACATGGAACGCTTCGGTCGGCCTGGACTGACCATGCTTGGCGCCGACAGTCATACTCCCGGGGCGGCCGGAGTGTCGATGCTGGCTATCGGCGCGGGTGGACTCGATGTCGCCCTGGCGATGGCGGGCTATCCCTATTACTTCCCATCTCCAATCGTTTTCGGGGTGAGACTGACCGGGCAGCTTGCCGATTGGGTCAGCGCCAAGGATGTCATTCTGGAGATGCTGCGCCGTTATGATGTCAAGGGGTGCATCGGCAAGGTCATTGAGTATTATGGTCCAGGGGTTTTGACTCTCTCCGCAACCGATCGCGAAACCATCGGCAACATGGGCACTGAACTCGGCGCCACCAGTAGCATCTTCCCGTCAGACGCGCGCACTCGCCAGTATCTGGAGGCCCAGGGGCGTGGCGATGCCTGGCGGGAGTTGTCCGCCGATAGCGGGTGTGACTACGAGGAGCACGCCGAAATCGACCTGGCCGGCGTTGAACCACTCATCGCCTGCCCCTCGTCGCCCGGAAACGTAAAGACGGTGCGCGAGGTGGCCGGAACCAGAGTCGATCAGGTCATCGTCGGGTCGAGCGTCAACTCGTCGTTCCGGGACCTGATGGTCACGGCACGGATTGTCGAAGGGCGCCACGTTCATCCGAATGTTTCCTTCCACATCAATCCCGGCAGCCGCCAGGTTCTCGAAAATGTCGCTGAGCAGGGGGGATTGATGCCTTTGCTGCTGGCCGGTGCGCGCATCCACCAGAGTGGCTGCCTGGGGTGCATCGGCATGGGACAGGCACCGGGAACCGGGCAGATCAGTCTGCGCACCTTCCCGCGCAACTTCCCAGGGCGTTCTGGCACCAAGGACGATCAGGTTTACCTCTGTTCCCCCGAAACCGGGGCGGCGGCCGCCCTCAAGGGAGCAATTACCGATCCTCGGGACCTCGGCCAAGAGATGGCCTATCCACGCATTGAGGACCCGGCAAAATACCTGGTCGACGAAGGGTCCTTCATCTTCCCGAGTGACGAACTACGCCACACCGAGATTGAACGCGGGCCGAATATCAAGCCCTTCCCGGAGTTTGACTCGCTTCCGGAAAACCTGGCGGCGACAATAGCCATCAAAGTCGGCGACAACATTTCCACGGATGGCATCATGCCGGCCGGTAGCGAAATTCTCCCCCTTCGTTCCAATATCGAGGCAATCAGCGCCTACGTCTTTCACCTGGTTGATCCAGAGTTCGTCGGCCGAATCAAAACCCTGCACAATGCGGTCGTTATTGGTGGTGACAACTACGGACAAGGTTCCAGTCGCGAGCATGCCGCCTTGGCACCGCGTTATTTAGGGGTGCGCGTCAAGATTGCCAAGAGCTTTGCGCGCATTCACAAGGCGAATCTTTGCAACTTTGGAATAGTACCGCTCATTTTCAAGGACCCGAAAGACTACGAAGCAATACAGCTCGACGATCAAGTGACCTTCCCGGAAATTCGCCGCCACCTGGAAGCCGGTGACACCGAAATCCCGGTGGTCATCGGTGGGAGGCGGATCATCACCCTGCTGGAAGTTTCCAACCGCGAACGGCAGCACCTGCTTGCTGGCGGCACCCTGAACTTTGTGCGACTCAATCTGCAATAGACATGGTGGCGATCAACTCCTGCCGGTTGTCCCTTCGGGTGGCAACGCATTCAACCCCTCTTTCAGAAAGGTACTAGCCATGGGAACCCACTACATCGTCGACGGTTGTATTAACTGCGGAGCGTGTGCCGAGGTTTGCCCGGTCGTGGCCATCAGTGAGCAAGGGGGCACGCATAAGATTGACAAGGACATTTGCGTCGATTGCGGAGCATGTGATTTTGTCTGCCCGGTGGAAGTCATCAAGTGGGAGACAACCGCTTGACGGATTAATCCTTTCCCGTGAGAGGCCTCGCCATGAGCACTGAACGTCTTGTTTAGATGCAAAAAACAGAGGTCCCCTGGAGAGTGACCTAAGTGAATTGGACATGAACCAAGCGAACGTGCTGACGATCAAGTGGAAACGTCTGCTGACCGACGGTAAGACCTGCCCGCGCTGCCGGTCAACGGGTGACGAGGTCGAAAGGGCTGTAGTGACCCTCAGGCAAGCGCTTGCTCCTATGGGGGTTGTGGTTGTGTCGGACATGGGCAAGCTATCGGTGGATGAGTTCAAACAGGACACCTTGAAATCTAACGAGATTTGGATCGGAGGTCGACTGTCGGAGGATTGGCTCGATGCGACAGCCGGTCAGAGCGAGTGCTGCGATGTTTGCGGGCCAAGCAACTGCCGGACTTTGGAAGTGTCCGGCGAGAGTCATGAGGTCGTCCCGGCGGAATTAATCGTCAAGGCCGGGCTGCTCGAGGCAGCACAACTGCTTGGCAAGGGTGAGTGTATCCGCTGTCCAAAATATCACGATTTATGAGGAAAAATCCGACGTCTGACTGAACGCCACATTTACGACTCCAAAAACAGCGGCCACCTGGCGAACCGGGTGGCCGTTTTCTTTGGCAGGATTTCTGGGTACTCGAAGGCTTGCTTTTGGGTTATATAATGCGCATTTTGCTCATGCTGCACTGCGATCCAGCGAATGTTCAATTCGGATACACCCCGTGACGCTCATTGCTGCAGGACACTTCTCGATGTAATTCTCCATGGCCCACCGAGCATCGGCTTCTTCTTCAGGATTCAGCTTCAGCTTATAGTGAACTCGTATCACGGTAATTTTGAGGACGCCAGCGACGTTCTCGATGTCCCCTTCGACGTTGGCACGGAAGCGGTCGCTGTGAGTTCTGATTTTCTTGGTCGCCAGCACGCTGGCGAAGGTGCCCATCATTCAAGCAGCAACAGCACCAACGATGTGATCCAGAGTGGCGGCATGTTCTTCGACCGGGTCGACTTTGTAGAAATTCTTTATACCTCCGTGGATCCCGTAGAAAACCGGCTCAGAAAAACCTTCTATATGAGCGATTCTGATAGGCCCTCGGTCTCTTGTGATGGTGATCCGTGATGTGTGTATGACCTCCGACATAGCCGTTTTCCTTTCTGTGGTTTTCTTGGTGGTAATTTTACCACATCGTGAAAATCACCATCGCAAAGTATTCGCAACGTGGACGCGATGCTTCGATGGCAGATTGCACGTTACCTGAGGCAAAAACCGGCGTCTAACGGAACGCTACATTTACGACACCGAAAACAGCGGCCACCTCGAGAGCGGGGTGGCTGTCTTGCTTGGGGAAAGGGTGGCAGTCAGGTCAAGGGGGCAATGAAAATATCGCGAAGAAGACGTTGAGTCTCACGGCAACTTCTTCAGAGCCATTTCTTGACTAGAACGCTTGCAATATATATTTGATGTTTAAAAAAATCAGGCCTAATAATCACTCATATGGGCGGCTAAGCTTTAATCATGCGGTGGCTTCTCTGGACGCTGCCTGAAGGATTGAAATGTCGAGTGTACGAATAGTCGTACTAACGTCGGTGGCAATGGTTGCATTTGCAGGCAATTCAATCTTGTGCCGCATCGCGCTAAAAGACACCGTCATAGACGCTGCGAGCTTTACAACGATCCGATTAATATCGGGAGCCGCAGCGCTTTGGGTGATCGCGCGGATACGCCACGGCCCTCTGGTCGGAGGGAGGTGGTTGTCGGCATTCGCCTTGTTCATTTATGCAGCCGGCTTTTCTTATGCGTACGTGAGCCTGACCGCGGCAACGGGTGCACTGCTACTCTTTGGAGCGGTTCAGGCTACGATGGTCGGGTATGGCCTTCGGAGTGGAGAGCGCTTGCGGAAACTTCAATTTATCGGGTTTTTTCTCGCCCTTGGGGGGCTTATCAGCCTGTTGCTGCCAGGCCTTTCTGCCCCACCCTTGTTCGCTTCTCTGTTGATGTTAGGTGCAGGGGCGGCATGGGGCGCCTATTCCTTGTATGGGAAGGGCACAGGTGATCCCACCAAGGCAACCGCCGGGAATTTTCTGCGTGCTGTCCCTATGGCGGCAGTGTTGAGCGTGTTGATGTATAAAGGCACATCGCTGGATGTTACCGGGTTCTGGTATGCTATTTGTTCCGGGGTGCTCGCTTCTGGAATAGGATATGCCATCTGGTACACCGCGTTACCTGAATTGAAAGCGACCACCGCTGCGACAGTCCAACTCAGCGTTCCGTTGATAGCTGCATTCGGTGGTATTGCTTTCCTCGGTGAGGCCATAACCCTGCGCCTAGCACTGGCGTCCGTGGCCATACTCGGGGGAATCGCGCTGGTTATTCTGGACCATCGAGAATTCTTTTGCTGCGGTAGTAGAGGTGGGAAATAGTAATGTGGTGCAACTAGATAGGAAAAACCGTATCCGCCCGGAACTATCAAATGGTTAGGCCCTGCCCGAATCTATTAACACCCGTAAGGAAATTTTCCACAGTGGATATCCCGCGGATCTTCAACATCACCGAAAGTGCTCACCGCATCCACAACCCGATCACACCGGAAAAGCTCGCCATTCTCGGCGCTGCGTTGCGTCTGGAATCGGGGGCCCGAGTACTCGATCTCGGCAGCGGTTCAGGGGAGATGCTGTGCACCTGGGCACGCGATCACGGCGTCATCGGCACCGGCATCGACATGAGCCAGTTGTTCACGGAGCAAGCGAAACGCCGTGCCGTAGAACTCGGCGTCGCCGATCTAGTCAAGTTCATCCATGGCGATGCTGCCGGCTATGTCTCTGATGAGAAAGTCAGTGTGGCAGCCTGTGTCGGTGCCACTTGGATTGCCGGGGGAGTTGTCGGCACTATCGAGCTTCTGGCGCGGAGTCTGCGCGCCGGGGGGATCATCCTCATCGGCGAGCCCTACTGGCGGCAGTTGCCGCCGACGGAAGATGTTGCCAAGGAGTGTCTTGCCAACTCAATCTCCGACTTTCTCATGCTTCCAGAACTTCTCGCGTCGTTCGGCCGCCTTGGCTACGACGTCGTTGAAATGGTTCTGGCTGACCAAGATGGCTGGGACAGATACGAGGCGGCCAAATGGCTTACCATGCGCCGATGGCTTGAAGCCAACTCCGACGATGAGTTCGCCAAAGATGTTCGAGCCAAACTGACCTCGGAACCCGAGCGCTACGCCGCTTACACGCGTGAATATCTGGGCTGGGGTGTGTTCGCGCTGATGCCGCGGTGATGCATTGGCGCAATTCACCATCTATCAGACACAAAAGCCCTCGATCTTCGGATTAGGGCTTTTCTTGCATTGCAGGAAATACGAGAAGTGATCAGGATAGAGATGCTGGGCCTGCAAGCAGCGAGTGATCCAACCTCTGAAACATTTCCAAGCGTTGTTCAGGTCGTTGAAACGACTTCAATCCGGGCATCAACAATGATTTCTGCCTTGACCGAGTTGGCGACCAGGCTGTACTTGCGCGCTGACTGGAGAGCCCGCTCGGTGCGGGTGCGCACCACGTCAGGTGCTTCATTGCCGGCGTCGACCATGATCTTCGGCCAGAACCTCAGGTGGGAGAAGATTTCGGTTCGATCCAGTTCAATTCGTTTGGTGCCCTCGGCCTTGCAGTTGTAGGCGAGCAGGTTGAGCTTGAAGCGTTCCGCCGACCAGATGAACATCATCATAATGCAGGTGTTGGCGGCCGCGACGAATGCGTCTTCGGGGGTGAGCACCCCGGTATGGCCATGTGCATCGGGTGGTGCTGAAAAATCCATCTCGGGGCCGTTGCCCATGGTGATATGCCCCCAGTGACCGCCTTTCCAGGTCACGGTCGTATGGTAGGTTGCGGTCTGACTCATGCGATCACCCGGCGTTTCTGCCTTGCAGTTCATCCACTGTTGCAGCGACCAGCTGCGCCACACGATCAACTGCCCGCATCCCAGCTGCATCCAGTTTTCGGCCCCCGTGTGGAGACTCCAGCCCATGCTGCGCGATCAACTCGGTTACAACGATGCCGGCGGATGGTTTGCTGGAGTATTGTTCCGTTCCACGAAAGGCACAGCGCTTCTCGCACCCGTCCAAGGCGATGGTCGGAAACTCCTTGGCGAAGTTTCTTTCCCCTTCGCCGCCGGCCAGGAACAGCGGCAGGCAGATAGTCACCGTGTCGTGGGGGCGCAATTCGTGTAGCACCCGCAGTGCCGCCAGTCGCGTCACGGTCCCCTCCGGCAATTCCTCCCCGGAACAGGCGATTACCCCGACCTTTTTGCGGACGAACTCAGCCATGTTCGTCTCCTCTCCTGGACGTCAAGGCATCGATCTCAACCACAACCTCCTCCGCCAGAGTTGCGACCAGCTTCTCGCCATCTTCGTTGAGTTCCGCGATTCCCTGCGGCCTGAGATCTCGATGGCGACGAAAGGCTTCCAGTACGGCGAACTCCCTCGCCACCTGGCCGCCCTTGAGTTGCACCATCTTGGTCGCGCAGGCCAGCGTGCAGCCGTCGATCGTTATGGCGGGGGAGTCAGCGATCATCTGGCCGTACTCCGCATCGCCCATAACCAGCAGGGCCAGCGGAACGAGTCGCGTCTGTTCCGGTCGGTCGTCCTCGGTTACCCGGTAGGCGGTCATTCTGCTAACCGTTCCGTAGGTCTTGCCGATGCCGCTGCACGGCACGATCATGACCTTGCGCTCGAGGGTGCTCATGATTGTTGAGCCTCTATGGCATCCTGCTTCATCTTCTCGAAGTAAATGCCGGCTGGCAGAAGTTTTTGCCGGTCCTCATCCCAGTTGCTTAAGGCGACTTCGCACAGCCACCCCTCGCCGAAAGGGTCTTCGTTGATGACCTCGGGCCTGGACTCCAGCAGGGAGTTGGTCTGCGTTACTGTGCCTGAGACCGGCGACGCCAACGCCACGATCGCCTTGACCGTCTCTATGGAGGCGAACTCATCGCCGGACTTCAGGATTGTCCCTGGCGGCTTGATCTCGACAAAAGCCATGTCGCCGCTGCGTTGCTGAAGGAAGTCGGAAAGCCCCAGTCTTACCCCATCTTCGTCGGGCCTGACCCAGACGCCTTCCTCGGAAAAGAGGCACCCAGGATCCACCCGGAAGGTGAACTTGTCTATCGTCGTCTCAAGAAAGACGGTCATGGCAGGCTCCTTGAGGTGCTGGGCGGCTGTTCTCTTTGGAAAGCTTAACCACCGCCCAAGAAAATGCAAATTGTGACGACATGTCGGCGTCTAATTGAACGCCAGATAAACGACACCGAAAACAGCGGCCACCTGGATATCCGGGTGGCCGTTTTCTTGCTGGTCAGGATTTACGAGAAAGCGCTAAATGACCCTTGCAGTCCAACGGCATTTTCAATGAAGCAACTTCTTATACGGTTGTTATAAAACTATCGAAATTATTAGTGAGTTGTTGCTGTTCAGAGGGTGATGAATACAGCCGTGTTGAATTTGCAATGCAGTGGGAGAGTGGTACCATTCCATTCGATCATTGATCACCAGCGAACGAAAGGGAGGTGTCATGAAAGACACGAAATTGTCGCCGTTGACCGTCTGCGCATCGGCAGGCGTCATGCTCATGGGGAGCCTGGGCGCGGCCGGCGCCGCGACCACAGCCCCGCAGGCGGGACCCGACCGCACCATCCTGCCGATCCAGGAGCCGAAACGGCCGCTGTACACCGAGCTCGATGCGCGCAACGCCAAGATGCCGCCGCACTTCGAGGTCAAGGCGCCTGCCGGTGCGCCGAACGTGGTCATCGTCCTGATCGACGACCTCGGTTTCGGCGCCACGGGCACCTATGGCGGCCCGATCCCCACGCCGACGCTGGAGCGCCTGGCGCAGAACGGCCTGCGCTACAACAATTTCCACACCACCGCGCTCTCCTCGCCGACCCGCGCCGCGCTCAAGTCCGGCCGCAACCACCACACCGTCAACATGGCGTTCGTCACCGAGATGGCGACCGGCTTCCCGGGCGCCACCGGCCAGATTCCCAACGCCACGGCCCCGGTGGCGGAGATGCTGCGCCTCAACGGCTACAGCACCGGCGCCTTCGGCAAGTGGCACGAAACCGCCGCCTGGGAGACCAGCGTCTCCGGTCCCTTCGACCGCTGGCCGACCCGCTCAGGGCTTCGACAAGTTCTACGGCTTTCTCGGCGGCGAAACCAACCAGTGGGCGCCCTACCTCTATGACGGCGTCACCCAGGTCGAACTGCCCAACGACCCGAACTACCACTTCCTGACCGACATGACCGACAAGGCGGTCGGCCTGGATCAAGTACCAGAAGGCGATAACGCCCGATAAGCCGTTCTTCGTCTATTTCGCCCCCGGGGCCACCCACGCGCCGCACCATGTCCCCAAGGAGTGGATCGCCAAGTGGCAGGGTAAGTTCGACCAGGGGTGGGACAAACTGCGCGAGGAGACGCTGGCCCGGCAGATCACAGATGGGGATCGTGCCGGCCGGGACCAAGCTGGCCCCGAAGCCGCCGGCCATCAAGGATTGGGACAAGCTCTCGGCTGACGAGCAGCGTCTGTTTGCCCATCAGGCCGAAGTCTTCGCCGCATTTCTCGATTTCACCGATCACGAAATCGGCCGGATGCTCGATGCCGTCGCGGCGACCGGCGAGGCCGACAACACCCTGGTCTTCTACATCGCCGGCGACAACGGCGCCAGCGGCGAGGGTGGCGAGAACGGCATGTTCAACGAGTACACCTACTTCAACGGGGTACCCGAGAAGGTCGAGGACATGCTGAAGGTCATGGACAAGTGGGGCGGACCGGAAACCTACCCGCACATGGCCGCCGGCTGGGCCGTGGCCTTTGATTCCCCCTTCGGCTGGATGAAGCAGGTGGCCTCGGATTTCGGTGGTACCCGCAACGGCATGGTGGTCTCCTGGCCGAAGGGGATCAAGGCGAAGAACGAGATCCGCACCCAGTTCAGCCATGTCATCGACGTGGCGCCGACCATCCTGCAGGCCGCCGGACTGCCGGAGCCCAAGGTGGTGAACGGCACGCCGCAGATCCCGATGGAAGGGGTGAGCATGGCCTACACCTTTGGCGATGCCAAGGCCAAGGATCGCCACACCACCCAGTATTTCGAAATCGCCGGCAACCGTGCCATCTACCACGACGGCTGGTATGCGCGCACCATCCACAAGGCGCCGTGGGAGAGAGAGCTGCGCGAGCCCCTGGAGAAGGATGTCTGGGAACTGTACGATGTGCGCAACGACTTCAGTCTGGCCACCGACCTGGCCGCAAAGAACCCGAAGAAACTCAAGGAGCTGCAGGCGCTCTTCATGAAAGAGGCCGAAAAACATCACGTGCTCCCCATCGACGACCGGGTGTTCGAGCGTCTCAACGCGCGCCTTGTCGGCCGTCCCGACCTGATGGGCGGACGCACCTCGATGACGCTGGCCGAGGGGATGACCGGCATGATGGAAGAGGTCTTTCATCAACGTGAAGAACAAGTCCAAGACCATCACCGCCGAGGTCGAGGTGCCGGCGGGCGGTGCCAACGGCACCATCCTCGCGCAGGGCGGGCGCTTCGGCGGCTGGGCGCTCTACGTCAAGGACGGCGTCCCCGCCTACGACTACAACTTCCTCGGCCTGCAACGGACTTCGGTGGCGGCCACCAAGCCGCTGGCTCCCGGCAAGGCGACGATCAAGTTCGACTTCGCCTATGACGGCGGCGGCCTCGGCAAGGGTGGCATCGGCACCCTGTTCGTGAACGGCGAGAAAGTCGCGGAAGGGCGGATCGAACATACCCAGGCCGGCATCTTCTCGGCGGACGAAACGGCCGACGTGGGGATCGATCTCGGCACGCCGGTGGTCGAGGCGATCGGGGCGGAAGCAAAGTCGAAATTCACCGGCAAGATCCCCAAGGTCACCATCGAAGTGCAGGAGATGAAGCCGGCTGATAAAACGGCTGCCGCGCAGGGACAGGCCGATGCCGCCAACGCAAGAAGGCGTTGTCCGACTAGAGGGAGAGAGAGAATGCTATCGAGACGAGGTATTTTCGTGACTGGCGATGGTGTGCATCGGGGCGGTCACGGGCTTTCCCGGTTTCCTGAGGATGCGCAAGCCGGGCCCCGGGGAGGGGGAGCCGTTGCCGGTCCGCGGGGCGGCGAAGCAGTCGAAGGTCCACGGGGCGCCGAAGCCGTTGAAGGCCCGCGGGGCAACGTCGCGGTGGAGGGGCCCCGGGGGAATGTCGCGGTGGGTACCCGTTACAATGTGTTGCCCGCGTCGGCGAGACGCCTGGTTGTGGGCGACCAAACCTACTACGTCGATGAAGGTGGCGTGTATTACCTGCCGTGCGACGATGACGACTCGGTTTTCTGTGTGGTCGATGCCCCGCAATGACTGAGCCGGGCCTGCACATCGTCGCCAAGCCGATCGGCCCGGCGTGCAACCTGGACTGCGCCTACTGCTTCTACCTGGAGAAACAGGCGCTGTACGGCGCCGGCGAAGATTTCCGGATGTCCGACGAGGTGCTGGCCGCCTTCATCGGCAGCTACGTCGCGGCCCAGCCGACGCCGGTGGTGGAGTTCGTCTGGCAGGGGGGGGAGCCGACCCTGCTGGGGCTCGATTTCTTCCGGCGGGTGGTCGAGCTGCAGGCGCCCTTCGCCGGGGCGAAGACCATCACCAACTCGCTGCAGACCAACGGCACCCTGCTCGACGACGACTGGTGCCGCTTCCTTAAAGCAGCACGACTTCATGGTCGGGATCAGCCTCGACGGGCCGCGCGAGATCCACGACCGCTACCGCCGCGACCGCCAGGGGCAAGGGCAGCTTCGACGCGGTCATGCGCGGGCTGAAGCTGCTGCAAAAGCATGGCGTCGAGTACAACGTCATGGCCAGCGTCGCCCGGGAGACGGCGCGGCAGCCGCTGGAGGTCTACCGCTTCTTCAAGGACGGAAGGGGTCGAGTTCATCCAGTTCGTCCCGATCATCGAGCGCCTGCCGGCGGCCGCCGAGCAGGCGCTCGGCCTGAACCTGGCCGGCCCGGCCGCCCTCGACCGGGAGGAGCCGAACACGGAGGTCACCCCCTGGACGGTGCTGCCGGAGGAGTACGGCGACTTCCTCATCGCCATCTACGAGGAGTGGGTGCGCAAGGACGTCGGCACGGTCTTCGTCATGAACTTCGAGTGGGCGCTCAACGCCTGGATCGGCAACCCCTCGCCGGTCTGCATCCATGCCAGACAGTGCGGCCGCTCGCTGGTCATCGAGCACAACGGCGACCTGTTTGCCTGCGACCACTACGTCTACCCGCAGTACCGGCTCGGCAACGTCCTGACCGACGACCTGCCGGCCATGGTCGCGAGCATCGCTGCAGGCCGGTTTCGGCGTGAGCAAGGAAACCGCCCTGCCGCGCTGGTGCCGGGAGTGCGAGGTGCTGGCGGCCTGCCAGGGGGGGTGTCCCAAGCACCGCTTCGCGCAGAGCCACTACGGCGAGCCGGGGCTGCACTATCTCTGCGCCGGCTACAGCAAGTTCTTCCGCCACATCCGCAAGTACCTGCGGGCGATGACCACCCTGCTGGAGCACGGCGTGCCCGTGTCCGAGGTGATGAAGGCGGTCGAGGGGCCGCTGCTGATTCGCGGCGCGGGTTCGGATTGAAGGAGCTTTGATGGATTCGACAACGACAACGTTCGTGGTGTTCCTTTGTATCTTCGGGGCCGTTCTGCTCGGCATGGCGCTGCGGCGCATTCTTCCCGAGGATCACCTGAGTGCGGACTCCAGGGATGCGGTGAAACTGGCGATGGGCCTGGTCGCGACCATGGCGGCCCTGCTCCTGGGGTTGCTGATCAGTTCGGCCAAGGGTTCCTTCGATGCCGCGCGCAATGATGTGGCGCAGATGGCCGCCAAGGTGGCCTTCCTCGACCGGGTTTTGCTGGTCTACGGACCGGAAGCCGCGGAGGTGCGCACCCGGCTGCATGCGGTCATGAACGAATCCGTTGCGCAGCTGTGGCCGGAACAGGACGATGCACCAGTCAAGATGGCGCCCGATGTCCAGGAGGGGAATGCCCTCTACGGCGCCATTCAGCGGCTCGCGCCGCGCGATGAAGACGCAGCGCAGCCTCAAGAGCCAGATCATGGCGACTTCGCTCGAGATCGGCCAGCTGCGCGAACTCCTGGCGGCCCATGCGACCCCCTCGATTTCCCAGCCCCTGCTGGTCATCGTGGTCTCCTGGCTGGTGATCATCTTTCTCGGCTTCAGCGTGGTCTCGCCGACCAACCTGACCACCGGCCTGGCCTTGCTGGTCACGGCGCTTTCGGTAACGGGGGCCGTTTTCCTGATCCTGGAGCTTGACCAGCCCTTCGTCGGCCTGCTGCGGATTTCCGGCGAGCCGTTTTTCAAAATCATGGCGGGCATGGCGAGTTAAGAGCAAAATTTCTATCCTGGTTTGCGAAAGGAACCGACATGATGACGAAAGTTATGCGCAGTGGCATGCTGGGACTGGTGGGGTTGCTGCTGGCGGCGGGGAGCGCCCAGGCCGGCGGCCTCTACCTCTACGAAATCGGCAGCGCCGACGTCGGCCTGGCCGCGGCGGGCTATGCCGCCCGGGCCCAGGACGCCGCGACGGCCTTCACCAACCCGGCGGGGATGACCCGGCTGAAACAGCCCTCCCTGCTGGCGGGGGCGCAGCCGATGTACCTGCATATGGACTTCTCCGCCGACGGCAACACCAACGCCCCGCGATCCGGGCGGCGGACGGCAAGCGGCGACACCAACGGCTGGATGCCGGCGGGCGGGCTCTTCTACGTCCACCCGGTCAACGACCGGCTGGCGCTCGGCTTGGCGATGGCCGGCTACTTCGGCCTCGCCCTCGACTACCAGGACGACTGGGTCGGCCGCTACTACGTGCAGGAAGCGACCCTGCAGGCGGCCGGCATCCAGCCGGCCATCGCCTGGAAGATCAATGATCAGTGGTCGGTCGGGGCGGGAGTGGCGGTGCTCTACGGCATCCTGGACGAGAAGATGGCGGTCAACAACGTCGTCTCGATGCGAACGGCCGGATGGCGAGCTCAAACTCGAAGACGAGGACTGGACGGTGCAGTACAACCTCGGCGTGCTGTATGAGCCGGCAAGGGGACGCGGCTCGGCCTGACCTACCTCTCGGCGGCGGATCTCGATTTCTCCGACAAGGCCGAGTCAGCGGCTCTCGGCCAATGCTGACGGGCAACCTCGGCTGGACGGGTCGCGAACCATCGATCTCGGCATGACCATGCCCCAGGCGGTGATGTTCAGCGTCTATCACGAGGTCAACGACCGACTGGCCCTGATGGCCAACCTCGGCTGGCAGGACTGGTCGGAGTTCGGCAAGGTCGATGTTGTCGCTCAGTGACACAAACGTCGAGTCTGACCACCGACCTCGACTACAAGGACACCTGGCATGCCGCCCTCGGCGCCCAGTACCGGGTGGCCGAGCCGTGGCTGCTGACGGCCGGCATCGCCTACGACAGCTCCATGCTCGACGAGGACCAACGGGGCCCCGCGCTCCCCGTCGGCGAGACCTGGCGCTTCGGCCTGGGCTCCCGCTACGCCTGGTCGAAGGACGTGACCCTCGGCGCCGCCTACGAGCTGGCCTGGGGCGGCGACCTGGACATGGACGTGGACCGCGGCCCACTGGCCGGGCGGGTTTCCGGAACTTACGAGAACATTGCCCTCCATATCGTGAGTCTGAACGCCGAGTGGCGGTTCTGAGTCTGATCCTGCAAGGGACAAATAGCTTTTCAAAAGATAGGAGTTCTTCCATGAGATCAAGTGCTGTCATCGCAGCCATGCTGGTACTGGACTTCTTGGCATGGTCGCGTCCCAGGCTATCGCCATAGATGAGATCCCTGACAAGTACATGTACAACAAAGGTGGAGTCCTTTATCCGCATACCGGCGACTCTTCGCAGGCGCTTTTCCAGACGCCGGCTAACGCGAGGGAGTTATTCCCCCCTGGGACGTTGGTTGGAGTCTTGCCGGCGGATTGCGTATCTGCCAGTAAAGGTTCAATCGGTGATTACTACAGATGCGATCATGATTTAGCCCTCCAGGAGGTGGAATACGACGGCCGGACGGTATATCGGGTGATCGATAATCCATGATCATGGTTGCAGCAATCCGCGGAGGTTTCCTCATCCCAAAAGTCACGGGACAGGGACCAGAACCACCGTATTATGGAATACCACTTTCAGGCGTTCCGGCTGCAAAGTTGCGAGATCGCGTATATCCTTAGCCGATGAGACCTTATCCCAAACCTTAAGGGCCTCTTGAAATGAATGGCCGGCAGGCAAGACTTGCGGCCCACGGTGGACAGGGAAAGCGGGGGAGGAACCAACATGGATGTTCCGGCGACGATGCGGGCCATGGTGCTGGAGGCGCCCGGGACGCCGCTGCGCTTACGGAAATCGCGACCCCGCGTCCCGGCCCGGGTCAACTTCTGATCCGGGTCCACGCCTGCGCGGTATGCCGCACCGATCTGCACATCATCGACGGTGAATTGACTCAGCCTAAGCTGCCGCTGATCCCCGGCCATGAAGTCGTCGGCACGGTGCACGGAACTAGGTGGCGGGGTCGACCGCTTCAAGGTCGGCGCTCGCGTCGGTGTCCCGTGGCTCGGCTGGACCTGCGGAAATTGTTCGTTCTGCCACAATGGGCACGAAAATCTCTGCGACTCAGCCAGATTTACCGGCTACACCCTCGACGGCGGCTACGCCGAGTACATGGTTGCGGACGAGCGTTTCTGCTTTCCGATTCCCGATGCTTACAGCGATGCCGAAGCCGCGCCGCTGCTCTGCGCCGGACTCATCGGTTATCGCAGCTAGGCAAGGCCGGCAACGGTGAACGCTGGGCATCTACGGTTTCGGCGCCGCGGCACATATCGTCGCCCAGGTGGCAAAATATCAGGCAGCGCGAAATCTACGCCTTCACCCGCCCTGGCGATGACGCAGCCCAGCGGTTCGCCAGAAGTCTCGGCGCCACATGGGCCGGCGGTTCCAATGACTTGCCGCCGCACAAGCTCGATGCCGCGATCATCTTCGCCCCGGCAGGAGAATTAATCCCGCAAGCGCTGCGAGCCGTCGGCAAGGGCGGCACCGTCGTCTGCGGCGGCATCCACATGAGCGACATTCCATCCTTCCCCTATTCGATTCTCTGGGAAGAACGCACGATCACGCTCGGTCGCCAACCTGACCCGCCGCGACGGCGAAGAGTTCCTGGCGCTCGCCCCGCAGGTGCCGGTCCGCACCGAAGTGCAGCCCTTTCCCCTGGACCAGGCCAACGAGGCGCTGGCCCGATTGCGGGCCGGGAGCCTTGAGGGGGCGGCGGTGCTGGTGATGCCCGGTCCCTCATGAGAGGCGGTTTACAGCAAAGACACAAGAAAAAACCCGCCGTTACAGGCGGGTTGGCAGTTTTACTCAAGTCTGCGCTCAGACATCGACACTCTGCATGACCGCCGCAACCTTGCGCCCCTGTTCCTGGGCCAGGTTCTGGATCAGCACTTCGGCGCCGATGGTGGCGGTATGCCGCACCAGGTTTTCGGCCTTGTCGCCATCGTGCTTGCGGAAAGCCTCGATGATCTTGCGGTGTTCCTGCACCGAGATATCCATGCGGCCGGGCTGGGCGAGCGAGGCGAGCCGCAGCCGGTTGAATTTGAGCACCAGCTGGTTGATCAGTTCAGCCAGCTTGTCGTTCCCGGACGCCTTGATGAACAGTTCGTGGAATTCGTTGTGCACGCGGAAGAACGCCTTGATGTCACCATCCGTGGCAATCTGTTCAAGCTTGGCGTTGATGGCTTCGAGCCGCTCGAGATCGCGTTCCGACATGCGCTCGGCGGCAATCCGCGCGGCATGCCCCTCGAGGATGCTTTTAATGGAGTAGAACTCCACCACATCGCGTTCGGACAGGGAAGCCACCACCGCCCCCTTGCGCGGGACCACCTCCAGATAGCCTTCCGATTCCAGTTGGCGGAAGGCCTCGCGGATCGGGGTGCGGCTGATGCCGAAACGCTCGGCCAGTTCCGGCTCGGAAACCCGTTCGCCGGGCTTGAGGATCCCTTTCAAAATCGCATCGCGAATCGTTTGAGAATCTTCTCGCGCAAGGTCTGGTGTCGTTCGATCGGCTTGCGGCGCACTGCAGCTCCCCCTTTCGAAAATCCCGGTCAATTGTATACAGTATACAATAGTTGTCAAGCGCCTTCTCCTCGTCTGCCTGCTAAACACGCCAACTTCTTGCATTTTCACATTCCCCCGACTATGATCCGGAGAAGCCGCTGAAGGGAGCCTCATGGAACCGGTTCGCCAGCTGCGCCTGGCATTGTTCATTCTGACATCGATGCTTCTGGGCGGATCGCTGGGCTATTCGGTCATCGAAGGGTGGCCGCTGTTCGACTCCCTGTACATGACCGTGATCACCCTGGCGACGGTCGGCTTCAAGGAAGTGCACGAGCTTTCCCTGGAGGGCAAGGCCTTCACCATTGTGCTGATCATCGGCGGCACCGGGGTGATTGCCTACTCTCTCGGCAGCCTGATCCAGTTCATGGTCGAAGGGCAATTTCGCCAGGTGGTCGGGAGGAGAAAAATGCAGAAGGCGATCAGCAAGCTCAAGGATCACTACATCATCTGTGGTTACGGGCGCATCGGCCAGATGATCAGCAAGGAATTCCAGGCACGGCCGGTGCCGTTTGTGGTGGTTGAGAAGAGTCCACACCTCTGCGAAAAGCTGACCCGCGAGGGCTGCCTGTTCGTCCAGGGCAATGCCACCGACGATGACAGCCTGCTGGCCGCCGGCATCGAGCGGGCCCGGGGCCTGATCACCGCCGTGACCTCGGATACCGACAACGTTTACATCACCCTCACCGCCCGCGGCCTCAACCAGGGATTGTTCATCCTGGCCCGGGCCGGCGAGGAGGGGGCGGACGTCAAGCTGATGCGCGCTGGCGCCTCGAAGGTGATCTCCCCATACACCATCGGTGCGGCGCGCATGGCCCACGCCATCCTGCGCCCGTCAGTGGTCGATTTTATCGAACTGGCGACCACCCGCGAAAACCTGGCCCTGCAGATCGAGGAGATCGACGTGGCTGCCGATTCCACCCTGGTCGGCCAGACCCTGGTCTCTGCCGGCATTCGCCAGAGCATGGGGATCATCATTGTCGCCATCAAGCAGCCCGACGGCCACATGCTCTTCAATCCGCCGCCGCAGACAGCCATCAATGCCCACAGCGTGCTGATCATCCTTGGTGAACGGCATTCCATCACCCAACTCGAAAAGATCGCCCAAGGTCAGGCGCATGGTTCCTGAGCGGCTCCACGCCCATCTCCCCTGGCTGCGCTGCAGCGAGTTCCTGGCACGCATTCTCGAGCTGGGCCTGGCCCCGGAGATCGCTTTCAAGGGCCCGGAGCTCGATGACCTGCCTCCCGAGCGTCTTGCTGCGGTTGCCAGGCAGCTCGCCACCAGCGGCCGGCGGCCGACAGTCCATGCCCCGTTCTTCGACCTCAGTCCCGGGGCCATGGAGCCGCTGGTCCGGGAAGTGACCCGGCAGCGCTTGACTCAGTCCCTGCAGGCCGCCCACCAGCTCGGCGCGCACCTGATGGTGGTGCATCCCGGTTACGACCGCTGGCGCTATCCGAAACTGGCTGCGGCCTGGACCGCGCACGCGGCTGACACCCTGGCCCCGCTGGTGACCCTGGCTGCACGCTGCGACTGCCGCCTGGCGCTGGAAAACATTTACGAAGCGACTCCCGACACCCTGCTCGCCCTGGTTGAGCACCTCGACTCCCCCTGGTTCGGCCACTGCTTTGACATCGGCCACTGGCGCCTCTTTGGCGAAGTCCCGCAGGAGCAGTGGTTGGCAAAAATTGCGCCGCACCTGCTGCACCTGCACCTGCATGACAACCGTGGCCAGAGCGACGATCACCTGCCGGTCGGTGAGGGGGTTATCGATTATGCGCCGCTCTTCCGGACCCTGGCCGCCATGCCGGTCGCCCCGTCCTGCACGCTCGAAGCCCACAATCCCATGGAGTTGCAGCGCTCCCTGGCCAACCTGACCCACCTCTGCACAAAGGAGCTGTCCCCATGAGCATCGATCTCGACAAATTCTGGCTCGACAAGGAGAACACCGTCCTGTTAGTCATCGACATCCAGGACAAGCTGGTCACCGCCATGCCACCCAAAGTCTATGCGCGGATGCGCGCCACCACCGCCATGCTGGTCGAAGCCGCCAGCCTGCTCGGCATCCCGGTGCTGACTACCGAGCAATACCCCAAGGGGATTGGCCACACGGTTGCGGAGCTGTCGGCCGCCTGTGCGCAAGGCGTGATCGAGAAGACCTCGTTCGGCTGCGGCGGCGAGCCGGCGTTCTTGCCGCACTGCAACAGCTGGGGCGCCGCCAGCTCCTGGTCACCGGCATGGAGGCCCACGTCTGCGTCTACCAGACGGTGCTCGGCCTGCTCGCCGCCGGCTACCACGTGCACCTGGTACGCGATGCCATCTGTTCACGCAACAAGGACGATTTCCGCGCCGGGGTCAGCAACGCTGCTCGCGCCGGCGCGCTGGTGGTCACCGCCGAGATCGCTCTGTTCCAACTGCTCAAGGATTCCCGTCACGAGCAGTTCCGGGCGATCTCGAAACTGATCAAGGAGCGGGGCTGATCTGCCCCCTCGCCGCTCACCGCAAAGGCAGGAAGGGCGGCCCGCTTGGGCCGCCCTTCCTGATTCAAGACATCTATCCTGCTATGTTCTAGTGCGAGGTTTTCCGCCCGGCGACCTGGACGCGGATCAGAGCCCGCTCCAGGGCCGCTTCCATGATCTTGAAGTCCTTGTCCTCGGGGGTGAGTTTCTTGAGGGCCTCCTGGGCGCGACCCAGGGCCGCTTGGGCACGTTCCAGGTCGATCTGATCGGCCGTCTCCGCAGTCGTCACCAATACCGTGACCACGTCGTTTTCCACCTCGACGTACCCCCAGTTGACCGCCACGTGGAACACGTCGTGACCCTGCTTGTAGGTCAACTCGCCGATCTTGAGCGTGGTCAGCAGCGGGGTATGGCCGGGGAGCACGCCGAACTCGCCGAGGGCTCCAGGCGCGGTCACCTCGTCAACCTCCTGCGACAGCACCTGCCGGTACGGGGTCACCAGTTCCAGTTTGAGCTTTTCAGCCATGGTTTATCCTCGGTAGGGACAGGTCTTGTGCCTGCCCGTGGGCACCCGCAGGAGGTGCCCCTTACGAAATCGATATTACGCGGCCAGCTTCTTGGCCTTTTCCAGGGCTTCCTCGATGGTGCCGACCATGTAGAAGGCCTGCTCGGGGAGGTCGTCGTACTTGCCGTCGACGATCTCGCTTGAAGCCGCGGATGGTGTCCTCGAGCTCGACGTACTTGCCCGGGGTGCCGGTGAAGGCCTCGGCCACGTAGAACGGCTGGGAGAGGAAGCGCTGGATCTTGCGGGCGCGCGACACGATCAGCTTGTCCTCCTCGGAGAGCTCGTCCATGCCGAGGATGGCGATGATGTCCTGCAGCTCCTTGTAGCGCTGCAGGACGCGCTGCACGTCGCGGGCGCACTGTGTAGTGCTCCTCGCCGACGACCTGCGGGTCGAGGATGCGGCGAGGTGGAGTCGAGCGGATCGACGGCCGGGTAGATGCCGAGCTCGGCGATCTGGCGCGAGAGCACCGTGGTCGCGTCGAGGTGGGCGAAGGCGGTGGCCGGCGCCGGGTCGGTGAGGTCGTCGGCCGGCACGTAGATGGCCTGCACCGAGGTGATCGAGCCCTTGTTGGTCGAGGTGATGCGCTCCTGCAGCTCGCCCATCTCGGTCGCCAGGGTCGGCTGGTAGCCGACGGCGGACGGCATGCGGCCGAGGAGCGCCGACACCTCGGAGCCGGCCTGGGTGAAGCGGAAGATGTTGTCGATGAAGAGGAGCACGTCCTGGCCTTCCTCGTCGCGGAAGTACTCGGCCACGGTCAGGGCGGAGAGGGCGACGCGGGCGCGGGCTCCCGGCGGCTCGTTCATCTGGCCGTAGACCAGGGCGGTCTTGTCGATGACGCCCGACTCCTTCATCTCGTGCCAGAGGTCGTTGCCCTCGCGGGTGCGCTCGCCGACGCCGGCGAACACCGAGAAGCCGCCGTGCTGCTTGGCGATGTTGTTGATGAGCTCCATGATGAGCACGGTCTTGCCGACGCCGGCGCCGCCGAACAGGCCGATCTTGCCGCCGCGGGCGTAGGGGGCGAGCAGGTCGACGACCTTGATGCCGGTCTCGAAGGCTTCGACCTTGGTCGACTGGTCGACGAAGGCCGGGGCCGGGCGGTGGATCGGGCAGTCCAGCTCGTTGCCCGACCGGGCCCAGCTCGTCGACCGGCTCGCCGATGACGTTGATGATGCGGCCGAGGGTCTCGGCGCCGACCGGCATGATGATCGGCTCGCCGGTGTCGATGCACCTCCATGCCGCGCACCAGGCCGTCGGTGGAGTCCATGGCGATGGTGCGCACGGTGTTCTCGCCGAGGTGCTGCGCGACCTCGAGCACCAGGTTCCACTCCCGGTCGTCGATCGCCGGGTTGGTCACCTTGAGCGCGTTGTAGATCGCGGGCAGCTGGCCGGCTCGAACTCGACGTCGACGACGGGGCCGATGACCTGGACGATCCGTCCTTTGTTCATGATGACCCGTTCCTCCATTCTGCCCGCCCGGATCCGGCGGATAGCTTGTTCCGTAGTTGCGAAAGCTATTTGAGCGCTTCGGCGCCGCCGACGATCTCCATGAGCTCCTTGGTGATGGCGGCCTGGCGGGCGCGGTTGTACTGGAGCGTGAGCTTGCCGATCATCTCCGTGGCGTTCTTGGTGGCGGTGTCCATCGCCGTCATGCGGGCGCCGTGCTCGCAGGCCACCGACTCGAGGAGCGCGCGGAAGATCTGCACCTCGACGTACTTGCGGCAGCAGTCGGCCGAGCACCTCGGTGGCGCCGGCTCGTAGATGTAGTCGGCCGTGCTCGTCGCCGGCGCCGTCCTGCGGCGTCGCGGCGCGAGCGGCAGCAGCTGCTCGATCGGTCGGTATCCTGCGACATGGCGCTCCGGAACTCGTTGTAGAGCCAGGTAGACCGCGTCGAACTCCTCGCTGGCGAACAGCTTCGACCAGCTCCTGGCCGATCAGCGACGCCGCGCTGCTGACCTGACCGGGTCGCCGAGCAGATTCGCGTAGACTCTTGGAGATGTCATCGCCGGCGGCTGCTGAAGAAGTCGCGGCCCTTGCGGCCGACCAGCAGCAGATCGACCTGCTCGCGGCCCTCGTGCTCGGCACGGAATGCGCTCGGCGGCTTGGACAGGTTGGCGTTGAAGCCGCCGCACAGCCCGCGGTCGGAGGTGACCACCACGATCAGGGCTGTTGCTCCTTTCGCGCTGCGCCAGCAGCGGGTGGGCGTCGCTCGATCCTCGCGCCGAGCCGGCTGCGCAAGCACCTCGCTCCAGCTTCGTGGCGTACGGCCGCGCCGCCACCATCGCCTCCTGGGCCGCCGCAGCTTCGCCGCCGACACCATCTTCATGGCCTTGGTGATCTGCTGGGTGCTCTTGACCGACGCGATGCGCTTCCTGATCGACTTTGCAGACTGGCCATGGTTCGCTACCTGTCGCTGGCGTGCTTATGCGGCGAACTTCCCTCTTGAACTCGTCGAGGGCCGCCTCGATCTTGGCCTTGCAGGTCGTCGTCGATGGCCTTCTTCTCGCGCATCTCGGCAGGAGATCCCGGCGTGGCTGTTCTCGATGAAGGCCAACAGCTCCGTCTCGTAGCGCCGCAGCGACGCCGACCGGGTAGTCGTCGAGGAAGCCGTTGGTGCCGGCGAAGATGATCACGACCTGCTTCTCGACCGGCAGCGGCTGGTACTGGCCCTGCTTGAGGATCTCGACCAGGCGCTCGCCGCGGGCCAGCTGCGCTGGGTGGCCTTGTCGAGGTCGGAGCCGAACTGGGCGAAGGCCGCCAGCTCGCGGTACTGGGCGAGGTCGAGGCGCAGGGTGCCGGCGACCTGCTTCATCGCCTTGATCTGGGCGTTGCCGCCGACGCGGGAGACCGAGATACCGACGTTGATCGCCGGGCGGACGCCGGAGTAGAACAGGTCGGTCTCGAGGAAGATCTGGCCGTCGGTGATCGAGATGACGTTGGTCGGGATGTAGGCCGAGACGTCGCCGGCCTGGGTCTCGATGATCGGCAGCGCGGTGAGCGAGCCGCCGCCCGCGTTCGTCGGTCAGCTTGCGGCGCGCTCGAGCAGGCGGGAGTGGAGGTAGAAGACGTCGCCGGGATACGCTTCGCGTCCCGGCGGGCGGCGCAGCAGCAGCGAGAGCTGGCGGTAGGCGACGGCCTGCTTGGAGAGGTCGTCGTAGATGATCAGGGCGTGGCTTGCCGTTGTCGCGGAAGTACTCGCCCATGGTGCAGCCGGTGTAGGGCGCGATGAACTGCAGCGGCGCCGGATCGGAGGCCGTGGCGGCGACGACGATGGTGTAGTCCATCGCGCCGTGCTCGCTCAGCTTCTCGACCACCTGGGCGACCGTGGACCGCTTCTGGCCGATGGCGACGTAGATGCAGATGACGTCGTTGCCCTTCTGGTTGATGATCGTGTCGATCGCGACGGCGGTCTTGCCGGTCTGGCGGTCGCCGATGATCAGCTCGCGCTGGCCGCGGCCGATCGGGATCATCGCGTCGATGGCCTTGAGGCCGGTCTGCAGCGGCTCGTTGCACCGGCTGGCGCGCGACGATGCCCGGCGCCTTGATCTCGACCTGGCTGCGCGTGTCGGTGCCGATCGGGCCCTTGCCGTCGATCGGCTGGCCGAGCGCGTCGACCACGCGGCCGATCAGCGCCTCGCCCACCGGCACCTCGACGATGCGGCCGGTGCGCTTGACCGTGTCGCCTTCCTTGATGTGCGTCGTCGTCGCCGAGGAGGGCGACGCCGACGTTGTCCTCTTCGAGGTTGAGGACCATGCCCATGACGTTCCGGGGAACTCGAGCAGCTCGCCGGCCATGGCCTTGTCGAGGCCGTAGACGCGGGCGATGCCGTCGCCGACCGTGATGACCGTGCCGGTCTCGCTGACCTCCGACTTCGCGGTCTCGAAGTTCTCGATCTGCTGCCTGATGATCTTGCTGATCTCTTCCGCTCTGATTTTCATAATCCGCTACTGACCGGAACCATGCACAAAAGATCCTTCATGCGATCGAGCTGGGTCCGCACGCTGCCGTCGAACAGGCGCCCG
>CAVVUQ010000015.1:0-29851 GCA_963751525.1 uncultured delta proteobacterium
TCGATCTGCTCTGACGTATGGGCGGCACTGACACTGCAACGCAGCAAACTCATTCCGGCAGGGGCGGCAGGCGGGAACACCAGATTGACATAGACGCCCCGATCGAGCAGCGCCTGCCAGGCGAGCAGAGTCTTTTCTCTGGTCGCAATCCGGATGGCGACAATCGGAGTGAGGTCCGGCCCAAGGTCGTAACCGAGTTGCTTGAGCCCTTGGTACAGTCGGGTGGCATTTTCCCAGAGCTTGGTGCGCAGTTCCGGTTTGGCTTCTACGAGCTTCAACGCCTGGCGCACGGAAGCGATCGTCGAAGGTGACGGCGATGCGGTGAAGACATAGGAGCGGCAGATGTATCTGACCAGGTCCAGTTCAGGATGCTTGCTGACGCAGAACCCCCCGATGGCCCCCAGGCTCTTGCTGAAGGTACCGACGGTGAAGTCCACATCCGCCTCGACGCCGACCGCTTCGGCCAGTCCGCGCCCCCGCTCGCCCAGCACGCCCATGGAGTGCGCTTCGTCGACCATCAGCCAGGTGCCGTACTTCCGCTTGAGGGCGGCAATCTCCGCAAGCGGGGCGCAGTCCCCCAGCATGCTGTAAATCCCTTCGACGATAAGCAGGGTTCTTGACGCCTTCGGCCCCAGGCGCCGCAGTTTCTTCTCAAGATCCTCCAGGTTGTTGTGACGAAAGCGGATCATTTCCGCGCCGCTCATCTTGCAGGCATCGTAGATGCTGGCATGGGAGTCGGCGTCCAGAACGATGACGTCGCCGGGCCCGGCCAGGGTGGAGATGACGCCAAGGTTGGTGACAAAACCTGTCGAGAAGACGATCGCGCTGCTGCAACCGTAAAACTGGGCCAGCTCTTTTTCAAGCTCACAGTGTCCGGCAAAGGTGCCGTTGGCCATGCGCGAGCCGGTTGTTCCGGTCCCCAGTCTGGACAGAGCTTCCCGGCCGGCGTCGATGCACTGCTGGTCGAAGGTCAGGCCGAGGTAGTTGTTGGTTCCCGCCAGAAGCACCCGGCGCCCGCCGATGGAAGCCTCCGTGGAGGAATAAATCTCGTCGGTGACGACATTGAAGGGATCGACCCCCGGGGGAAGCAGTGATTTTCTGGTCTCGGCGACGGCGTTGAGTTTGTCAAGAAGCCCCATTATTTCTTCCCAAGTATCTGTTGGATTTGTAAGGTGAAATCCTTGACCGTCCGCAAATCTGAAACGGTATTCAGCGGATAGGTGATGTCGAAGAGATCCTCGACGTCGTTCAGCATCTCCATGACCTTCAGCGAATCGAAACCCAGGTCGTCGATCAATTCCGTGTCCTCCTTGATCGGCGCGGGCCGGGGGGCATGCTGCCGGAGCAGGTCGGCGACCTTCCGGAACACCTCGTCATATCCTGGGTCAGTCATAATTGATTGGGCGCTTCAGTAAAACAGGCGCCTCATCCCCTCCGGAAATTGCACTTGCGGTTGCCAGCCAATCGCCCCGGCAATGGCGGTATTGTCGCAAGACCAGTCCGGATGTAAGAGTTCCCTGACCTTGCCCGGGCTCAGCATCGGCCGGTAGCCGACCAGGCGGGCCAGGAAAGCATTCGTCGAGCCGAGCAGCTGCAGCAGGCGTTTGGGGATCTGGATGCAGTGGGGCTCTCTGCCGTTGAGCCGGGCGGTCATAGCCGCAATTTGCCGCCAAGTATAGCCACCGGGATGGCCGTCATGCAACTCAAAACAGTGCCCGCTGGGGGTTTTTCCCACATTCAGCAAGCGGCTTGCCGCCGTCGCCAGATCATCCGCGTAAAGGAGTGAGAAGCGATTGTCCATCCCGCCGATGACCGGCACGACGCCGCGCCTGATCCATTGCAGCAGGGGACGCATTTCCCGGTCGCCGGGACCGTAGACCGCCGGCGGCCGCAGGATGTCCCAGGCAATCCGGTGGCCATATCCCGCAAGCACGTCTTCTCCCAGTTTTTTGCTCAAGGCATAGGCGGAGAGGTCGGGTTCGCGGGCGGCGAGGGAGGAGATCAGGAGAAAGCGCGGGACTTGCCTGGCCGTGGCGGCCTCGAGCATCCGCGCTACCCCATCGGTGTTGACTTCCTTGAATTGCTCCAGGGTGATGCCGCGCACGGCGCCGGCGCAGTGGACGACCGCATCGGCACCAGCGACGAGAGCGAGCAGGCTGTCGGCGTCATCCAGGGCGCCGGCCTGCCACTGGACCGAGCCGTCACGACTGAGCCGGGGGCTGGACGAAGGTCGGTAAAGGGCCCTGACCTGGCATCCCGCTGCCATGAAATGCTCGAGCAGAACCCTGCCGATGAAGCCGGTTGCCCCGGTCAGTGCGATGGTCGTCACGATAAGGATGGTTCCGGGGGAATGCGCGGTCTGCAGGTGCGGTATGTGCCGCCTTAGCCGGCAACGGCAAAGCGCCAGTACGGCCCACTCACGGGCACGATCGGATGGTCCGGCAAGGACTCCGTGCGGGCCGGTCGCTGCTTTGCCTGCCGCTCGAGGTAGTCGCGGCGCGTGCCGGCGCGGGAGAGCTTGCCTGACGAAGTCCGGGGGAGGGTGTGGGGGGAGACGAGGTCGATGCTGCAGTCGATCCCAAGTTCCTCGCGGATGATCCGGGAAATCCGGCCCGACAGTTCGCAGCGCTTCTCCTTGTCTGTCTCGCGGCACTGAACGACCATGACGGCAGTCTCCGCACCGTCACCGGCCGGCACCGAGATCGCCGAGGCGTCGCCGGACCTGATCTCGGGCTGCTGCTCGGCAAGGTATTCGAGGTCCTGGGGCCAGATGTTGCGGCCGTTGATGATGATCATGTCCTTCTCGCGGCCGGTGATCACCAGGCTCCCCCCGTCGAGATAACCAATATCCCCGGTGTTGAGCCAGCCATCGGCGGCAAGGACTCTGGCCGTTTCGGCAGGATCACCAAAATATCCGCTCATGACGCTGGGGCCGCGCACAAAGACGGTGCCGCACTGGCGTTCCGGCAAATCCTGTCCCTGATCGTTGCGGACCACGACCGTGTGCCCGGGGATGGGGATACCGCAATTGACCAGTTTCTTGCTGCGCCGGTCCTGCGCGCCCCAGGCGGAGATGCTGGCAAGGGAGCGGGCTGCATGGTGTTCGGAGAGGTGTTCCGCGTCGACCTCGTCGATGGTCACTCCCTGGCCGAGCGGGGCAAAGCTGATGGCGAGCGAACATTCGGCCATGCCGTAGCTGGCGACAAAGGCCCGGCGATCGAAACCGGCGGGGGCCAGTTTCTCCGCGAATGCAATCAGGATCTCGGCACGGATCGGTTCCGCCCCGACGCCGGCAACCCGCCAGGAACCGAGGTCGAAAGCTGCGACTTCTTCCTCACGTATCCGCCGTGCGCACAGTTCGTAACCGAAGGGCGGGCCGAAGGAGATGGTGCCGCGATTCCTGGTCATCATGTTCAGCCACAGGCGAGGCCGCATGGCGAAGTCGCGGGTCGCGAGGTAGTCGACGGAAAGCTGTGAAGCCAATGGTGCCAGCACAAACCCGACCAGTCCCATGTCATGGTAGAAAGGGAGCCAGGAGACGCACCGGTCGCCGTGACGAACCTTGAGACCGTCCCTGGTAATGCCGGCAAGGTTGAGCATCACGGCCGCCTCGTTGACCATGACACCGCGCGGGAAACGCGTGCTCCCCGAGGTGTACTGGATGTAGGCAGTTTCTTCCGGCTGCAGCGGCAGCAGGTCAGTGGCCTGCTCGGGAAGCAGGTCGAAGGCATCGGGCGGGCCGACGAACTTCAGCCCGAGCCCGGCTGCCGCTTCCAGCAGGAAGGGGAGGAACTCCGGCGGAGCAACGGCAACGGCGGCCCGGCTTTGTTCCAGCAGCCGCCGCAACTGTTCAACATAGGCCTTGTGCCCGCCCAGGTGGAGCGAGGCCGGCAGCGGCACCGGGGTGAGGCCGGCATACTGGCAGGCGAAGAAGAAACGCGGGAAATCCGGGCCGGTTTCCGCGACCATGGCGATCCGCTCGCCCCGTGCCAGTTGCAGACCACGAAGACGCTGCGCCAGCCTGCGTGACTCGTTGCGCAGCTCGGCATAGCTAAGAACCGCCAGGAGCTCGCCGCGCCGGTCATAGTAATTGAAGCCGCTTTCCCCTGTGGCAGCATAATCCAAGGCCTCTGCCAGGCTGGCAAAGCCGGCGGTTCGCAGTGGAATCCGGCTGTCGGTCGGTGTCGGGTCGAGTGGGTTCATGTCGCGGCAGTAATTACGCAATATTTATGCCATTGCGAAAACTGCCGTTACTCCGTGGCCTTGGCGAATTTACTGCCGAGTCAGTGTGGCATTTTTGCCGCAGTTGCAACGGCCGGCGTGGGGAAATTGCACCATTTTTCCTGTTAGTCAGGAAGGCTGCGATGGGTTGCCAAGTCGGCAGACGCCCATGGTTATGGTGTGATCTCTCCGCCGACACGGACTGGCCGCTGCCGAGCGAAGGCCTGCCGCAGCAGCTGTCGGATGGAGTGCTGCAGCGATCCCGCCGTGGCGTTGACCCGGCTCAGTTCCGGTGGCCCCGGCCAGGCCGGGTCGTGGAATTCCATCTGGTCGAACAGGCGTGGACCGGCGTAGCGGGGGAGGATGTGGAAGTGCACGTCGCGGTCGACCATCATCAGCATGAGATAGTTGATCTTGTCGTAGGCAAAGCAATCACCGAGGTTTGCTTCAATGGCGGTCGTGATCTCCTTCAACTCCGCAAAGGCTGCGGCGCTTATGGCGGAGAGCGCCTCTGCTTCGTCCTTGCAGACGAGCACAAGGGCGCCGAGGGTCACCTGCTGGGGGCGCAGCAGCACCACCCAATGGTCGTATTCCCGGATCAGGCTGTCCGGATAGCCGAACTTCTTCATCGTCGGATTCATCGGTCGCATCCTTCTCGCAATGGCCACTTTCTCCCGGATCCTGGCAGGGCCGCGAATAGTTTACATCCCCGCGGGTGATCAAGTATGATTCAACCTGTCGAACTTGGCAGTTGTCAACTCTGAAGGTGAACCGACGAGTGAAAAATCCGGCGGGTGACGAAATTTACGGTGACGGGGCGCTGCGGATCGTCCCCGTCGCTGATCGTCGCCTGCTGCGCAGCTTCATCGAAGTGCCCTGGTCGCTGTACGCGGGGGATCCCTGCTGGGTGCCACCGTTGATCATCGAACGCAAATGGCACCTCTCCGCCAAGAACCCCTATTTCAAGCATGCCGAATTCCAGGGCTGGATTGCCTTGCGCGGCACGCGGGCGGTAGGGCGCATCAGTGCCCAGATCGATCAGCTGCATCTGCAGCGCTACCAGGACGCCACCGGTTTTTTTGGCATGCTGGAAGCGGAGGACAATGCTGAAACCTTCCGATCCCTCTTCACGGTCACGGAAGAGTGGCTGCGCCAGCGCGGAATGCGGCGAAGCCGTGGCCCCTTCAGCCTCTCGATCAACGACGAGTGCGGTTTGCTGGTCGAGGGTTTCGACCGGCCGCCGCCGATCATGCTGGGCCATGCTCTCCCCTACTATGCGGCGCGCGTCGAGGAGCAGGGTTATGCCAAGGAGCAGGATCTGCTGGCCTACCTGGCTCGGCCGGAGGTGTCTCCCCCCCGGCACCTTGAGGCCCTTGCCAACCGGTTCGCCGGACGCATCCGGGTCCGGCCGATGCGGCGTGACCGCTTCGGCGAGGAACTGGAAGTCATCCGGGATATCTTTGCAGATGCCTGGTCTGAAAACTGGGGGTACATCCCCTTCACGCCGGAGGAATTCGCGGAACTGGGGAAAAACCTCAAATTCCTGGTGGACGCCGAATCGGTCCAGATTGCCGAATTGGACGGCGAACCGGCGGCCATGATGGTCATGTTCCCCGATGTCAACACGCTGATCAGGGATTTGAACGGCCGGCTGCTCCCTCTGGGTTGGCTGAAACTGCTCTGGCGGCTGAAAGTCGTCGGCGCCAAATCGGCGCGTGTCCCGCTGATGGGGGTCCGGCGCCGCTACCAGGGAAGCATGCTGGGTGCGGCCCTGGCACTGATGGTGATTGCGCCGCTCCATGAAAAAGCCCGCCGGCAGGGCATTGCCGAAGTGGATATGTCGTGGATCCTTGAACAAAACCAGGGGATGCGCAAAATCATCGACTCGGTTGGCAGCACCCTATACAAGCGCTATCGCATATACCAGAAGGATCTGTGAGCAGGATGAAGACTTCGAAGCAACCTTTTACGGTGGTCGTTCTGGCTGCCGACCGCGAGTTGAGCGATCCGGTCGCCCAGGCTGCCGGCGTGAGCTGCAAGGCGTTGACCCCGGCCGGCGGCCGGGCGATGGTCCTGCGGGTGCTCGATGCCCTGGCAGAGACCCGGGAGGTGGGTGTCCGGATTCTTGCCGGCCCGGCAATGGCCTCCGTCGAGCAGAATGCGGAACTCAATGGTCTGGTCAGTTCCGGCCAGGTTCGGTGGCATGCCCCGCAGGCCACGCCGAGCTCGAGTGCCTTCACCGTACTGCAGTCGCTGCCGGAGGATGTGCCGGTGCTGGTCACCACGGCCGACCATGCCTTGCTGACCGCGGCAATGGTTGATCACTTCTGTGCCGAGGCACGCCGCAGCGGCTGCGATGTGGTGGCCGGGGTGGCTCGTTACGAGTTGATCGCGGCGGCCTTTCCCGGGTCGCGCCGCACCGTCACGAAACTCAGGGACGGTGGCTATTGCGGTTGCAACCTGTTCGCATTCCTGACGCCGCAGGCCCGTCAGGCTGCCGATTTCTGGCGCCAGGTGGAAAAGGAGCGCAAAAAACCTCTGCGCATTATCAAGGTCATGGGGATGATGGCCGTGCTGCGCTACCTGCTGGGGCGGCTGACGCTGGAGCAGGCCTTGGCCAGGTTGTCGCGAAGGATGAAGTTGCAGGCGGGGGTTGTCCGGATGCCCTTTGCGGAGGCGGCCGTCGATGTGGACAAAGTCGAGGATTGGCTGCTGGTCGAGTCGATCCTGACCAAAAATACATCAGGGAGCCGCGCTTCAGACGGGGCTCCCTGATAACAAACCCAGATTTTCGCAGCGCACGCCGTCAACCCCGTTCGGCCATCCCCTTGACGACTTCCTCGACCTTTTTCAGATCGGCCGGAAAGTCGAGCTCGGCCCATGGCGATCCTTCTATGCAGCAGGTTCCCACTGTCGTGGTCTGGGCCAGTTCGTTGATCACGGAAAGATACCAGCGTTTGAGCCCTTCCGGCGTCCTCAGCACCTGCTCGATGGTTTTCTGGAACAGCGCGGCGCCGGTGCCCCGGAAGAAGAGCATGCCGATCGATTCGGCATCGACCCGGTCGAGGGGGATGTCCTTGCCGATCCTGGTGAGCCGGTCGCCAGCGAGCTGGACCTTCATGTCATCTTCGTCGTAGGCGGCTTTCTTGTCGATGGTGACGGTGATCGGCTGGGGCTTCGAACCGAGCAGGGCTCTCAGAACCGGGGTGTCGAACAGCGTGTCGCCGTTGATCAGGATGAAATCCTCGGTCATTTCGCCGCGGACGATCCAGCAGGTCGCCAGGTTGTCCGACACCTTGAAGAAGGGGTTGAAAATGGTGCGCACCGGCTGGCCCTGGTAGCGGCGGGCCAGCAGCTGTTCGACCTTGTCGGTGGCGAAGCCGGTCACGACCACGATGTCGTCGACGCCGGACTTCAGCAGTTCATCGACCTGCCACTCGAGCACGGTCTTGCCGTGGATGGAGATGGCACATTTGGGGATCTCGGCCGTGAGCGGCAGGAGCCGCGTCCCCTGGCCGGCACTCAGGATGATGGCTTTCATGATGGCCTTCCCTCGTTGCAGTTGTTGAGTATATCCTGCAGGGGCAGGACATATAATATTATCGGGTGACGGTCAACTAAATTGCTGTTTCTCAGGGACTGAACTTGCTCATCAATCGTTATCTGAACCGCGAGATCCTGACCCCGCTGGTGACCATCTGTACCATCCTGGTCGTCATTTTCGCCGGTTATTCCGCGACCCGCTTCCTCCCTGACGCCGCCAACGGACTGCTGACCGGGGGAACCGTTTTGGCCCTGGTCGGCCTCAAGGTGCTGATTGCACTGGAAGTGCTGGTCCCGGTGACGTTGTTTTTCACTGTCATCACGGTCCTCGCCCGCATGCATGCCGATGCGGAGATTATCGCTATGCGGGCCTGCGGACTTGGGTCTGGCACTCTGGTCCGCTCGGTCCTGCTCATCTCTGTTCTTATTGCCGTGCTGGTTGCCGGACTCTCACTCTACGTGCGCCCCTGGGCCTACGAAAGAAGCTATTGGCTGAAGGCCGATGCGGAAGCCAACTTCGATTTCTCCCGGCTCAGACCCGGCCGCTTTCATGAAATCGGCGAGAGGAAGTACGTCGTCTTCCTGGAGGCGATCGATGACTCACAGATGCGCGCGGAGGGTATTTTTATCCAGCAATACGACGGAACTGTGCGCAAGATAACACTTGCCAGCGAGGGCTGGCAGGAAATCGACCCGGTGACGGCGGAAAAGAGCATCGTCCTGCGCAACGGCTACCATTACGAACTCACGGAAGGGAAGGGGAAGATCAACCTGCTGCGTTTCCAGGATAACCGCCTGCCGCTGGTCACCAAGCAGATCGAATCGATCGGCTACCGGCGCAAGGCCGCCTCGACGCAGAGCCTGGCGGCATCGTCTGCCGCGGCCGACCGGGCCGAGCTCCAATGGCGATACTCCACGGGGTTTTCGACCATGTTGCTGGGGCTGCTCGGCATCCCGCTGGGGGTGACGGCGACGCGGCAGGGAAAATATGCCAAGGTCTTCGTCGCCGTGATCATTTTCGCGATTTACTACAACATGCTGGCCGTGGCGAAGACCTGGGTGGAACAGGGACGGGTCGGTTCCTGGCCGGGAGTCTGGTGGCCGCTGGCTCTGCTTGCCATTCTGCTGGTCATCCTCTATAAGCGCATGAGTGCGGCCAGCCGATGACCGGCTCCGTTCAACACGCTCCAGGGAAGGCTCCCTGCCGGTACCCATGAAGCTACTTTACCGCTACATCGTCGCCCGCCTGGCGTTCGGCTGGCTGCTGGTCTTGCTGATACTGCTCGCCCTCTTCTCCATCCTGGAACTGGTCGGGCAGCTGGACGATATCGGCAAGGGGAGCTACCGGCTGCCGGACGCCTTCCTGTACGTCGCCTACACGCTCCCCGGTCGGGCCCTGAGCCTGGCCGCCGTGAGTTCCCTGCTGGGGAGCATCGTCGCCTTCGGGACCCTTGCCAGCGGCAGCGAACTGATGGCCATGAGGGCCTGTGGTTTTTCCGTGTTTCGGATCGCCCGGGTGCTGCTGGGGGCCGGCCTGCCGATCATGCTGGGTGTGCTGCTGCTGGCCCAGTATGTCGTTCCCCCACTGGAGCAGCAGGCGAAGATCAACCGCGAACTCGCGCTGGCCGAGGCTGGCACGCTCCTCCCGGCCGGTGGCTTCTGGACCCGTGACGGCAACCGGTTCGTCAACGTGCGTTCATTTCCTTATGGCGACAGGCTGGTCGATGTGAGTATTTACGAATTCGACGAGCAGGGGAAGCCGACCGGCTGCGTCCTCGCCCGCGAGGCGCAAATCGACCGGGATGGGCAGTGGTCGGGCCACGATGCCAGGCAGATCTCCTTTGCGGACCGGCAGGGCTTCGACCGGAAAGTCGACATTCTGCCGCTGGGGGTGTTCCTCAATGCCAGGCAGGCGAAGATTCTGAGTATCACCCCGGCCATGCTCTCCATCGACAAGCTCTATCAATACACCCTGGCCCTGCGGGAGAGAGGGCAGAATGTCGACCAGTTCGTGCTGGCCTTATGGCAAAAGACCACACTGCCGCTCAAGGTGGCGGCGATGCTGCTCTTTTCACTCCCCTTCGTGTTCGGGGCGGTGCGCGAAGCCAATCAGGGGAGGAGGATCACCTTCGGAGCGATCGTCGGCATTTCCTATTACTACTTCGACCAGGCTCTCGGTTATACAGGACTGCTCCTCGGCCTCCATCCGGCGATCACGACCTTGCTCCCCCTGGCCATTATCCTGCTGCTGTCGATGTGGTTCCTGCTCAGGGTTCCCTAGCAAAACTACTGCGGAGGCCGCCTGCGGCGTTGCGCGGTGCTCGCCCCCTCGCCTATCCTTGCGGACAGGTCTGAAGGTTCTGCGCTCCGTGCGCCTTGCATCCGGCCTTCCTCGCGACGTTTTGCAATAACCTGGGGGGATGGCTGGTCTTCAATCGGCGCGCTGGATGCGGAGGGTGGTCTCCCGCTCGGCGACGAAGCGGCCCTCGGCCGGCGAATAGCCGCGGATGAACTTGGTAATTTCCCAGCCCGGGCCGACCTGTCTCATCCGGTAGACGTTGTACTTGGCGCAGCGTCCCGTCCAGGGGTTCAGCTCCGACGAGGACGGCGCGCCGATGGTCGTGATGCTGCCGGTGGGAGTGTGCACTTCAGAACGCGTCGGGGTGTGGGTGTGCCCGTGCAGGATCAGTTCCGCCCCGTGGCGGGCGAGAACCTTTTGGAGAGCCGCGCTGTCGACCAGGCGCTTGCGCCATTTGGCAGTGCCCGGGACGGGAGGGTGGTGGATGAGCAGGACCCGCAGAAGTCCTTGCCGGCGCGTCTCTTCCAGCAGGGGACCCAGCCTGGCCAACTGCTTTTCGCCAAGGCTGCCAATCGCGAAATATGGGGCGCTCGGCATTGCCGAGGAGAGACCGATCAGGGCGACCCGGCCGCGCACCCGCAGGCTCGGGAAGAAATCGATTTCGCCGGCACCACTGGGGTCGTCAGAGGCAAGATACGGGGCCCACATGGCGCAGGAGCGGCTCCAGGCGCTGCCCGTGTAGGCTTCGTGGTTGCCCGGGATGACGGTGACCTGATCCGGGGTTCCCAAAACATGGAGCCATCTTCCGGCCTCGGCAAATTCCTCGGGGAGACCGAGATGCGTCAGATCGCCGGTCACGGCCACATGGTCGGGGCGGGTAAGACGCAGGTCTTCAAGCAGAGCATCGACGATGGCGCGGGAATGGACGATCCGCCGCTTGCGCCGCCACGAGAAGTATCCCAGCAGACGCTTGTTCAGCAGCTGCGTGATCTTTGCGTTCTCCAGCGTGGTCAGGTGCAGGTCGGAGAGGTGGGCCAGGGAGAAGCTGTCGCCGCCGGGCGGCGGCAGTTGCCCCGCGGTGGCCTCGCTGGCGGCAGGTGCCGGCTCTGTCTTTACTTTCATCATGCCGAAAGTATATAGTTTCTCACTCTTTTTCCGAAATCTTTTCTTCACGAGTTAACTTCTATGGCAATTCACGTCCGTATTTTCCAGGAAAGCCCCATCCGGCTGTGGGGGTTGTCGTCTCGCGAGCGGCTCGAGCGGGTGCTCATCAAGCACGGGGGGATCACTCTTCAGGAGCGCGCCCCGGTCACCGCCGCAGGGGACACCGTGCTGCTGTTGCGCGGCGACTTCCTCTACGACAAGCGGATCATCCATAACATGATCAGCAATCCCGGGGTTGTCCTGGAGGCCGTCACCCCCAGGCGGCGGCCGGTTGCCGCGCACGTCCCGGCAGAGTTGGCCGACCGGGTGGAAGCCATCCTTGCGGGTGACGGCGGCGGCGATTACCCGCGAGGGGTGCGCCGGGAGACGCCCGACACCCTGGTGACCGCCTACCTCAAGGAGTTGCGCAAGTTCGACCTGCCTTACCTGTTGCCGATCACCGAACAGAACCGCCGGAGCCTGGAAAGCCATCTCTTCGACGGTTCCTACAAGGGGGTCACGGATCTGGTCACCAAGTGGCTCTGGCCGGTGCCGGCCCAATGGGGCACCCGTTTTTGCGCCCGCTTCGGCATCGTGCCGAACCTTGTGACCAGCCTGAGCCTGATCCTGTCGACCCTGGCGCTTTACCTCTTCTACCAGGGGCACTACGCACCGGGGCTGGTCGCCGCCTGGATCATGACGTTCCTCGACACGGTGGACGGCAAGTTGGCCCGGGTCACCATCAACTACAGCCCCTTCGGGCACCTCTTCGACCATGCCATCGACCTGGTCTTCCCGCCGCTCTGGTACCTGGCCTGGTGGCTAAGCCTGAAGAGCCTCCCCGGCATCTCCATGCCCCTTGCGCTCTGGCTGATCCTGGGCGGCTACGTCGCGGGGCGGGCGGTCGAGGGGGTCTTCAAGCAGTGCCTGGAATCTTCGGGGATCTTCTGCTGGCGGCCGGTCGATTCCTGCTTTCGGCTGATTACCGGCCGGCGCAATCCCAACCTGCTGCTGTTGACTGTGTGCCTCTGTTTCGGCCGCCCGGACGTCGGTCTGCTGCTGGTGGCCCTGTGGACAGCGCTGTCGAGCGTGTTCCTGGTGCTGCGCCTGATCATGGGGTTCGTATCCAGGGCGCGGTCCGGGCCGCTGCGCTCCTGGTTCCTCGATGTCGACCCGGTGAACCATGAGCTCACCGTGTTCCAGCGCTGGTTTTTCCGGCGGCCGACAATTGGAAACGGCGGGGATGCCTGACCCTTTCCTGGATGGGCCGTTGTCCGGAGCGGATGGCTATGACCGCGGGCGGCGTCTGCGGGTGGGGGTGCTGAGCAACCCGCGCAGCGGCGGCAACCGAAGGGGGGGGCAGGCCATCCGCAAGGTTCTTGCCGCATGGCCAGACGTCCTGCGGCGCGAAGCCTGCACCCCGGAAGAGGTGGCGAAGGCGCTGGCCGATTTCGCCGGAGACGGGGTCGAACTGGTCGTCGTCAACGGCGGCGACGGGACGGTGCATGCGGCGTTGACGGCGATCGGCAACGCGGGGAGCTTCCCCCGGCCGCCGCTGCTGGCCCTGCTCTGTGCCGGGACCACCAGTATGCTCCCCAGGGATGTCGGCTTCAGCGGATCGCCGGCGGCGGCCCTGCCGCGGATTCTCGCCTGGGCGCAAGCCACCGATGCCAGTCTTGTCGTCCGGCCGCGCCCGGTGCTGCGGGTTCAGAGGTTGCCACCCCAGGCCCCGCTGTTCGGCATGTTCTTCGGCGCCGGGGCCATCTGCCAGGGGATCAGGCTGTTCCACGCCAGGGACAATGCCAGAGGCTGGCGGGGCGAGTTGATGCCCGCGTACACCATGCTGCGCCTGTTGCTGTCGGTTGTTTGCGGGGGCGGGAAAAAGATTTTGCCGGTACGGTCGGCAACCAGCCTCGATGGTCGCCCTCCGGAGCAGCGGGCGGATCTCCTGATCCTCATCAGCACCCTGGAGCGCCTGTTCCTCGGCCTGCGTCCCTACTGGGGAGCAGAGGCCGGCCCCCTGCATTACACGGCCGTTGGCGCCGAACCCAGACGTTTGCTGAGTGTCCTGCCCTCCTTGTTCCGACGGCAGAAGAGCCGTCATGCCACCCCGGCAAACGGCTACTTCAGCCATAATGTCCGGGAGGTGCAACTGGACATGGCGGGAGACTTCACGCTCGACGGCGAATTGTACGCAGCAGGGGAGGGGCCGGTCACCATAGCGTCCGCAGGGCCAGCCTGGTTCCTGTGCCCGCGCTGACGATGCGATGTTGGACTGTCTGCCATGAAGAGCACCGAACGGATGAACGTCCCGGAGCAGGTCCTGGCCCTGGTCAGAGTGCATTCCTCACAAGATGTGCCGCCCGGTTTCGCCGTCTTGGCCGAGGCCGCCCGCGCACTCCACGGCGAGTCGGTCCGCGCCGTGCTGCTCTACGGCTCATCCCTGCGGACCGGCAATGTATACGACGGGCTCGCCGACCTGTATCTGCTGGTCGATGACTATCGTTCGGCATTCAATGGCCGCACCCTGGCATTCCTCAACAATCTCCTGCCACCCAACGTCTTCTACCTGGAAGTGCCGTTCCAGGGCCAGCTGCTGCGGGCCAAGTATGCCGTGCTCACGGTCGCTGACTTCCGCGAGGGGACAGCACGCTGGTTTCATTCCTACCTGTGGGGCCGGTTCGCCCAGAAGACCGCTTTAATCTACAGCCGCGATGAATTTGCCGCCCGACAGGTTCATGAGGCCCTGACCGCTGCCGTCATGACCTTCGTCGCCCGCACGCTGCCACGGATGGAAGCTTCCTTTACCGCGCGTGACTTGTGGGCGCGGGGCCTTTCCTTCAGCTATCGCGCAGAGCTGCGCACAGAACAGCCGGAAGGGGCCGCACGCTTGTTCGATGCCGACCCCGGATATTACCGGGCATTGACCTCCGCGGCCCTTGAAGCCTTTCCCTTGGTCGTGGCGGACGGGGCCGACGACTACCGGGTCCAGATTCCTCCACGGGTTCGTCTTCTGAACATGGTGGCCTGGCGTATCAGAATGCTGCTGGGGAAGATTCTCTCGGTCCTGCGACTGCTGAAAGGCGCGCTGACCTTCAAGGGCGGGCTTGATTATATCCTCTGGAAGATCGAGCGGCATTCCGGAGTTCGTGTCGAGGTCGGTCCAAAGCTGAGACGGCTGCCACCGCTGGCGATCCTGGTGGTTTTCTGGCGCCTGTATCGCCGGGGGGCTTTCCGTTAGGGCTTCCGCGGAAACCATCCATAAAAGTTTACATAATATATATTATGCGACGTTATGTTGAGACGGAACGCCGGCCCCTGCTCAGTGTTCTTCGACATAGAAGCCGTGTTTCTTCATCAGGTCATAGAGGGTCGGACGACTGACGCCAAGGACCTTGGCAGCCTGCAGGATGTTGCCTTCCGCCTGGTCGAGAGCTTTGGCGAGCAGATTCTTTTCCACGATGGCCTTGGCGTGCTTCAGATTGTAGTTCTCCAGGGTGTCAGGCACCAGGCATGCCGTTGCGATGCCCGGCCCTCCTGACGCATCCAGGCTCACCTTGAAACCGAGATCGACCGGCTCGATGGTCTGTGTCTCGCTCATCACCACCGCCCTCTTGACCTTGTTTTCCAGTTCACGGACATTGCCGGGCCACTCATAGGCGAGCAACTGGGCAACGGCCGCTACACTGAAACAGCGGACCCGCTTCTTGAATTCGCTGGCGTAGCGGCGCAAAAAGAGGTTCGCCAGCAGCAGGACATCATCGCCCCGCTCCTTGAGCGGCGGCAAATGGATCGAGATCACGCCAAGCCGATAGTACAGGTCCTCCCTGAAGTTCCCGGCCGTGATAGCGGTGGCGATATCACTGTTGGTCGCGGCCACAATCCGCGCATCGACATGGATATCTTCGCGTCCGCCGACCCGTTGAATGACCTTGTCCTGGAGAAACCTGAGCAGCTTGACTTGCAGAAGCGCCGGCATCTCGCCGATTTCGTCGAGAAAGAGCGTGCCGCCATCAGCATATTCGACCTTCCCCTGCACCCGCGAATGCGCCCCGGTAAAGGAGCCTTTTTCATGCCCGAACAGCTCGGCTTCGAGGAGGTTTTCCGGGATGGCCCCGCAATTGATGGGGATAAAGGCCTTTCTCTTGCGCAGACTGCTGTCATGGATGGCGCGGGCCACCATCTCCTTGCCGGTGCCGCTTTCGCCGAGGATCAGCACCGGCACATCGACGGAACCGACCTTGCGGATGGTGGCGAAGATCTCCTCCATCTGCGGACATTGACCGAAAATCCCGTACATCCCGGCGTCGGCGGGCTGCTTGCTCTTGAGCCGGACGTTCTCGTCTTCCAGGGCGGAGACATGCAGGGCGCGGGCAAGGATGATGCGCAATTCGTCGACATCGACCGGCTTTTGACAGAAGTCGTAGGCCCCGAGGTCGATCGCCTCCAGGGCATTCCTGCGGTCCTCGTTGCCGGAAACGACGATGACCTTGGTGTTTTTTCCCTGGCCCAGGATTTCCGTGAGAATCCGCAACCCCTCAGTGGCGCCGTTGATATCCGGCGGCAGGCCGAGGTCGAGACTGACCACGCTCGGATGGTGCTCGGTGAACAGTTCCATGGCCTGCTTGGCATTTTCGGCCAGCAGGATCTGGTAGTTCTTGCAGAGCGCCCACTTGAGCTGGCTTCTTATGCCGGAATCATCATCAACAATCAGAAGTTTTTCCATAGGTTACCACTCTCGCCTTAGAAAACAGGTGAAGTTGCCGTCGGCCGTGGTTTGCTGCCTCAGGGAGTTGCCAGACTATCGCTGGCCCCCGGCAGACAGATCCTGAAGGTCGTGCCCGTCCCCACGGTGCTGTGCACTTCGATGCGGCCCTTGTGGGCTTCGATAATCTGCCGGCACTGATACAGACCGACGCCGAAACCCTTTTGCTTGGTGGTCTTGAAGGGGCGAAACAGGCTGCTCTTGATGAAATCCTCGGCCATCCCGCACCCTTTGTCGGCCACGGTGAAATACACTTCGCCATCGTGGCCGACCTCCAGGAGCAGATCCCTTTCGGACGAGCCCGACTCCTTGGCATTGATGAGCAGATTGATGACGACCTTTTCGATCTCATCACGATCGATGTGCGCCGTGACCGAGTTGCCCCGGACAATGTTCACCGGCAGGCCTACGGCAGAGACCCCGCTACGGGCCACCTCCAGCAGATCGCATTCGACCACCTTGAGGATGCGGTTGTCCCTGACTTTCTGCAAACTCAGGGTCAGGTTCTTCATTTTAATCAGCGATTCGCTCAGGGATTCCAGCATCTCCTTCTGAAAATCGGGGTCATTGATATATTCGCGGGCATTGCTCAACACCAGGGATAGATTGGTCACATGATTTTTCAGATCGTGAACGATGAAGGTGGCAACCTTGCCGATCGCCGCCATCTCCTGGGCCGAGCTGAGCTGGGCCGACAGCTTCATGCTCAGCAGGGGCGAGGTGGCCTGGCTGGCCAGGATCCGCATCAGGTCGTAATCCTCGAAATTCAGCACTTCCCCCTTATCGACCGCGGCCCCCAGGCAGATGAAGCCTTCGAGGCTCTCTTCGAAGCGGAGCGGCACGCAAAGCTCGACATTACCCAGTTGCAGCAGCACATCGGTATCGGCCAGTTCTGGATCGTGCTGATCTAAGGTGCTGTAAATCCAGTCCTTACCAATCATGCTCTTGACCAGCGCAGATTTGGCCGGAAACGTATCGATGTCGAGCCGCAGGCTCAAACTCAAGCACTGTCGGTAGCGGTCGCCATCCCGGTCGTAAAGGTACATGACGGCGCCGGTCCTGGCAAAGGTCTCGCAGTAAAAGGCCAGGATTGCCGCCTGCATGGCTTCGAAGCTCTTGGCCGAAGAGATGCGCGCGGTGAATTTCAGCCACTCCTGGCGATAATCGTACTTGTGCCGGTAAAAATGCTTGTACAGGAAGACCTTGCACTTGCGGCGGTTTTTTTCCGAAGAGAGCAGGAACAGGACGCCGGCGCCGATGATGACACCGATGATCGCAAACACCTGCCGGCGGTCATGCAGCCCCAGATAGCGCAGCCCCTCCCCTACTCCGCCCAAAACCAGCAGGTACAACCCGACGATCAACACCGCCACCGACTGGAACGCCACGTGCTGGGAGACCTGCATGCGCGCTCCGCGCTCGCGCTTGAACCGAGAATAGCCAATCAGGGTCACGCCGACGATGACCGCTACGGAACGGGCCGGCATCAGGCTCATATCAATGGTCCGGTACAACAGGGCCTGGCTGTGGTACAGGAGCGAAACGGCCACAATCAGGATGGCGCCGAGGGCCTCATAGAGAAAGAGACGGCGTGCAACGGGTATGGAGGTGACGAGGCCGCGTTCCAGGTAGTAAAGCAACACAACCTGGTAGGCCATGAGGCAGAGATAGAAGTAATACCCCGGCGCCTCCAGAAAAAGCACCTTCTCCACCAGGAAATCCGGGGAGAAGAAAAACCCCTGATAGTGGAGGGCCAGCACCAGCCCCGGGAAGATGGCGGCCACGCCGGTCAGGGTTTTCTGGACAGTGGAGAACCCCCGGAACGACTCCCGGCCGGCCAGGGAGACGGCATAACCGAGCCAGCACAAGGGGAGCAGCGCCTCGCTGAGCAAGGCCGCCATCTTGTAGAATTCATGGGTGTCGGCCAACTGGAGGCTGAGCAGGTCGAAGCTCTCGAGCAGGGCGAGCAGCAGCAGGCAGGCGCACAGGCTCCACAGGTTGAGACCCTTCTGCGACTGGCTGATCGCGGCGGCGAACGCCAGCAACGCCATGATGATCGCGATTATGGAAAGAAGGGTGGCAAGCATCGATTTCCCTGAACCCGGTTACATCGGCAGCGCCGCCGCGATGTGCGGGAACACCCGGGCGATGAAATCTTCAGCCACTTTGGCCGGCTCATTGATGCGATCGGCGTCGGGGATCGAGATGCGGATGAACGCCGAATCCTTGCGGCGATGCAGCATCGAGTTGCTGATTTCGGCCAGTTTCAGGGCGTATTCGTTGGTCAGCACCTTGCCCTTGACCTGGTACCAGTAGATGAAGAACTCCTGATTGCCCCCCTTGGCATAGACCGACTGCACCACGTCGAAGCGCCGCCCGGCGACCTCCAGCGGCCGGGTCTTCTCGTCCACGACCGTCCAGCCGCCGCCCGGCAGGCAGTGCTTGGGCGAATGGATCGGGCCGCTGTTCGGGCCGCCGTCGTGATAGCCGATATACATGGACAGGCTGCGCCCCTGCGCATCGACGTACTCCCGAAAGAGGTAATCGGTGGGCCGCAGCCCGGCCAGCACCTTGGGGCTGAACTCGGTCTGGCGGATCATCCGCCAATCGCCGAGAGTCGTGGGGATCTCGGTAAGGGGTCTGGCCACCGGCACCGCGTTGTTGGCATGAGTGTGCACGAACAGGGCCGCCAGGCCGAGCAGCAGATAGACCGTCAGGTAACGCCAGTGGGCTTTCATCGGCCGATCCTTTTCAACAGCACGCTGACCGCGATCAGCAGCACCATGGCCAGGGCGAACACCGCCATCCCGGCGAATTCATGGAAAAACCCCTCGGCAGCCTTGGCACCGTAGAACTGGGCCAGTACCCCGGTGGCGATGACGCGGAACATGTTGGTGGCAATGGCGATCGGCAGGGCGGAGATGATCAGAATCGTGCGCTTGACCGTTCCCTGCTGGGTCAGAAAAGCCATGGTCACGGCCAGGGCCAGCAGCGACACCAGCGAACGCAGGCCGCTGCAGGCGTCGGCCACTTCGAACACGGTCTGCGGGAACATGATGATATTCCCCTCGCGCACCACCGTGACCCCCATCAATTTGAGCGACATGACCGAATATTTGGTGACGAACAGCTTGAGCGGGAAGGCGAGCGCGTCGTAGACGATGTAGGGAAGCGGCACCATGAACAGCAGGAAGGCGATCGGCAGCGCGGTTAGCCTCAGCACCGTCCAGCCACACCAGAACAGGACAATGCCGGCCAGCAGGAAGACCAGGGAGGCGCGCATGGTGAAATACTCGACCCCGACGTAGCCGAGAGCCAGCAGCAGCAGGCTGCCAACAATCACCGCCAGGCCGGCGTTGCTCGGCTTGAGGGTGACCTGCTTCAGTTCCGGCCACGACTGCCAGAGGAAGTACCCGGAGATCAGGGGGACCAGGAAGCCGTGGGAGTAGTTGGGGTCGTTGGACCAGTCGTCGACCATCCCGGGGATGATCGTCGCATAGGCCACCCCGATCGCCACTAACAGCAGCAGCAGATGGAGCTTCGGAATGTCGGTCAGGGTCGTTTCGGCCGCTCTTGCCATGAAATTTCCTTTTGAATGGAAATAAAAACTCTTAAATCAGTTCTCAGCGCCTTTGCGCCTCTGCGTCAATTTTCGATTCGGCTGCTGATTTCAACAAGATATCGACAATCCGCTCCGCCGCGTGGCCGTCCCACAACTCCGGCACCCGGCCGCTGACGGTTTCGCCGGCCAGGATCGGCCGGGCCGCCGCCAGGATCGCGGCCGGATCGTTGCCGACCAGCACGTTGGTGCCGACCTCGCAGGTGATCGGCCGCTCGGTATTGGCGCGCATGGTGATGCAGGGGACGCCGAGCACGGTGGTCTCTTCCTGCAGCCCGCCACTGTCGGTCAGGACCAGTTTGGCGTTCATGTTCAAATGCAGGAACTCCAGGTAGCCGAGGGGCTCCGTAAGGATCAATTGTGAATCGTGAATACGTGAAAGGTGAATTCTCCAGGGTTTTGCGGGTGCGGGGGTGGATCGGGAAGATGATCGGTATTTCCCGGGCGATCGCAGTGATGGCCTGCATGATCCCTGCGAAGATCGCCGGATCATCGACGTTCGAGGGGCGATGCAGCGTCAGGGTGGCGTAGCCGCCGCGCTGCAGCCCGTATTGCGCGAGCAGCCCCAGTTTCGCCGCCATTGCCCGGTGCTTGAGCAGGGTGTCGATCATGACGTTGCCGACGAAAAAGATCCGCTCCGGCGGCACCCCTTCCCTCTCCAGATTGCGGTCGGCGATGCGGTCGGTGGTGAACAGGTAGTCGCAGAGCACGTCGGTGCACAGCCGGTTGATCTCCTCGGGCATGCTCATGTCCCGCGAACGCAGCCCGGCCTCGACGTGGGCGACCTTGATCCCCAGCTTCTTGGCGGTGATGGTGCAGGCCATGGTCGAGTTGACGTCGCCGACCACCACGACCAGCTCCGGACGGTGCTCCTCGCAAACCTTCTCGAAGGCGATCATGATCCGGCCGGTCTGCTCCGCATGGGAACCGGAGCCGATGCCGAGGTCGATGTCCGGGACCGGCATCCCCAGATCGTCGAAAAACGCCTGGCTCATCTTCTGGTCGTAATGTTGGCCGGTATGGACCAGCAAGTGCTCGATCCGCCCCGGATGGCGGTTCATCGCCTCGATGATCGGCGCCATCTTCATGAAGTTGGGACGGGCACCGACGACGTTGATGATTTTCAAGGAAACCTCCGTGATATTTCATAACCAAGAGCAATGCTTCACGCTCAGAATTAAATACACAGCTTTAAACCCCGTAAACAAAAAATCGATTGCCGGCGACGATCTCTGCGCGCAGGTGCCTTGGCCGATTGCCGACAAATTCGCCCAGGGACGTTGCCGGGGATCGCGGCCAAAAGGTGCGTCAACAGAGAGATATGGTTCACTTCCCACCCAGATGCGTCGGTTCAAGGTTATGCATCGTCTGGCCGACCATATCGGCACTTTTCTTGACCAGAGGAACGACGACGCTGAGTCGCCAGGTTTTCCAGAGATCCGTCCTGCAGATCGAGCGGGATACTCGCGAGTTCCTCCACGGACAGATATGCGGTAGATATCGAACTGGGCCATCAGAAATCGCCTCAACCCATCACTCCACACGCCGTGCACGGCGACAAACCGGATTGGCATCTTCAATCGCCTGGCGGTTGGCCTCCAGCCAGGCCTGTTGGTCCTGTTCTCGCAGGATCTCCTCCAGGCGTTCCTCCAGGGTCTGCGACAGGTTGATGTGGCGGGCCTTGGCCTGGTGCAGCAGATCGGCGCGGATGCTCAGGTTGGCAGCCTGTTTGCGTGCGGCGTTACTCATCTCATCCTCCATGCGCACATGATGCGCATATTCTCTCTTGCAAAGACCATATTGTCAAGCAAGAGCATCACTCTCGTTTCTCGACTCTCGTCTCTTTATTCCTGAACGGCCGGTACAGCGGATCGCCGACCAGCACCATCTGCCAGGACAGGTACGGCAGGCTCAGAAAATAGGCCTCCGCCAGCGTATAGTAGCCATCGATCAGAACGCTGAAAAACACTTCGGGCACCGGAAAAGCCTGCAGGTAAGGCTCGGCAACCGGTCCGACCGTCGCCGCTATGCCATCTTCAAGCATCCGCTTGCACCACCCCTGGCTCGTTGCCGGACGCAATGTACGCATTCCCTGCTGGCGATGTGATAGCCGACCGCCCCCGGCTGCCCAGTCGAAGGCATCGACGTAGCGTGCCAAGCTGTACCAGCCGGCATAGAGTGCCGCGCCGGGGGCCTCCCCCGGTTGGAACAGTGCCTCCTTGTCGTTGACCACCGCCTTCATCTTCCGGCTGGACTTGATCCGCTCAGCGGCCAGATGCAGGGAGTTGTCGTAAAAAGCGTAGCCTTCAAGTTTCTTCTGCGCATCCGGTTTAGCCCAGCGGGCATCGAAATAGGCGGTCCCCTTCAAGCCAACCGCTTCGGTCGCCAGGCTGTCATCGATGATTCGCCGCACGATCTTCTCCGACGGCCCGTCCAGGCGGGCGACCATCAGCACCTCGTCCTTGCCGAGCGGCAGCTGCTGCTGTTGAAAACCGGTAAAATACGGGTTGGCCACCCAACCCTTCAGGGGATAGGTCCCAGCCAGCACCAGGGCGAGTTCCGAATCGACCGCCGCGCCCTGGTCATGCTTATCCATGGCCTTGATCTGCGTCTCCAGAGCGGCGATCTGCTGCTGCAGACGCTTGGCCTCGTCCCCCTTCGGATTCCGTCTGCGTCTTCAACTGTTCGCTGCAGGTCCGCCAGTTCCTCGCTGTTTAGGTTCCAGCTCTTTCTTCTCCGCCCTGGTCACTGCGGGGGCAGCCAACCTTCAGAGGGACGCCAAGACCGTCACCAGGCAGCGGATCGCCCCCCTGCCCTGCCGATCACGCAGGAATTCGCGCACCGGTTCGGCGATCTCCTCGTCGTAGTCCTCCCGTGAACACGCCTCCTTGTTGGTGGTATCGATGCGGACCAGGTTCTCCTTGGGGATGCCGCGCTTCTCCATGTAGTAGCGGGCCAGGTCGACGCTGCCGGTCACAAACGTGTTGGCGACCACCGCCACCTCGGCCGGTTCGAGGGCCAGGGCCGGTGAGGAGGATCAAGAGGATCAGTGCCGCGGTCCACAGAACAAGAAATCGCATAGGTTTCCCGTAGGGGCGCACCGACGTGCGCCCTTGGCCGTTCGTCCACATCGTCAAATCCGGGCACCCAGCGGTGCGCCCCTACAATCATATTCCGGGCACGGCATGCCGTGCCCCTACGTTGTCAACGATGTACCGAAAAATTTTCATCCAACGCCCATTTCATCGGGTTGTCGGCAACATATTGCCGGATTGCCGCAAGATCCGAGTCGTCGCGGATCACATGTTCATAATAATTGCGTTGCCATACCGGGTTGCCGGCATGGTCACGCACATGGTTGATCCGTTTGGTCGCGGCGGATTTGAAACCTGCGATAATTGACCCGACAGATCCGGCAATGGCCGTCGTAGGGGCGCACCGACGTGCGCCCTGTTGTGCCGGTCGATTCACATCGTCAATCCGGGCGCACATCGGTGCGCCCCTACATCGGCATTTCGATGTCATTGATGAAAAATATGGCGTGGAAATGATTTGGCATCACGACGAATTCATCCAATACAACATTGGGTCGGATGGATCGGCGTCCGCAACCATTCATCCCGCACCACCACCCCGCAATCATTCAACCTGACCACCCCATCGACCACCGCCCCGAACAGGCATTCCCGCTGCCAGGTGCAGACCGTCACGAAATAACCGCCGGTGCCGGTATAATCGAAATTCCGCAGGCGGGCCGATCGACGATGGAGGAGTTCGTCATGATCAGGCATCTGATTCTTCCCCCTAACCGGCCGACCGTAGGGGCACGGCATGCCGTGCCCAAGACCGATACCGCACCCGAACCGGGCACGGCATGCCGTGCCCCTACGTCGTTGATCATCAACTGAGGTGCGCTCAGAAACATTGAGTCCTGGCCGCAGCGCAGTTATTTCGGCACCAACTGCACCGACGCTGCACGTTTAACCGTCAAATCGAAATTAACCACCCCTTCGGCCGAACTGGTCACGTCGAAACGCTGCTCGTCGTGCGTCACCAGAAAGGCTTTATTGGGAATAAGCCCGGTCAGAATGTGCCGGCGCTGCCCCGGACTGGCCGGGTAGTCGTAGCCGGCCGCCCTCCCCTCCTTGGCGAACATCACCAGCGTGCCGGCGGTTTCCAGCCCCTCCCCGGCCGCGGCCTCGACCAGGCGGGCACGGCGGGCGAAGTCATCCGCCCCTTTGCCGGCCTTGAGAAGCACCAGGAACGTGTCGTCTTTCCTCCCCGAATCCGGCTGGATTTCCAGACGCCACATCCCCGCGTCGAACCACGGCTGTTCATTGGCCCCCAGGGCCATGTTGAGACCGTCGAGAGCTGTTTCATCGCCATCGACCTCGACATAATACCGATAGTCAGGTCCGCCGACTTTGCGCACCACGCCGCCGCGGGGGAGAAATTTGCGCACGGCCAGGGACATCGATTTGCCGGGGATGGTCAGCAGGTCGTCAGTGCTTTCGAGAATGCCGTTGTCGGCTTTGCCGATCAGGAGCTGTTCACTGGCACTCAGCGGTTTCTGCAGTGAATGCAGCAGCCACTTTTTGACAAACTTGCCATCGGTCGCCGCAACCCGGTCATAAATCAGCAGGGCATCCTCGCCACGCAGATACAACAACTCGCGCGTCACCCGCGACACCTTGCCGCCCTTATTGTTGTCGTCGTAGCGGGTACTGTTGTAGGCGCCGGTCAGGTCGCTGGCCACATAGGTGAAGAGCGGTTCGCGGTTTTCGAAAGCCGTGATCTGCCCGCCCTCGTAATGGCGGCCTTGCTCCAGATTGCCACGCCAGTCATCGACTCCCAGCACGGCACTGCCGGTCGGCATGACGACCCGCTGGCCGCCATCGGCCACGTTCAGGTCGAAGAACTTGTTGGGCTGGACCTTTTCCCCGGGACGCAGGATCAGCAGCGAATTGCCCGCCACGGTGCGCAGGTAGTAGTTGAGGCGATGGGGGGCGAAGTAGTCGCCGTAGGTGCCGCTGCTGATGGCCAGCGGTTCGCGCTTGTAGAAGGTGAAGTGGCCGGCCCGGTAGTGGCCGTGGTGGGTCATGCTGTGGCCGGCCTGGTAGGAGACGAAGGTCGCGTCCTCGCCCCAGTCCGAGCGCAGGAACGCCTGCCCCAACCCATCCTTGCCGAACAGGGCGGCCAGGGGCTGCGCCCCGGCCAGGAAGGTGAGGTCGGGGCGCCTGGTCATCCCCGCCGCGCGCGCCGCCCCCTGCAACAGCGGGATCCCCCAGCGCAGGGGACGGTCGTAGGTTTCCGTGGTGAAGCGCGTGGAGAGATATTCCGAGTAGTGCCGGTAAATCGGCTGGCCGGTCACCAGGTAGAGCAGGTCGATGACCCGCTGGGTATCGTATTGCAGGTCGTTGCGCGGCCCGGTGTCGCCGAACAGCACGAAGCGCCCGCGGGGCTCGGTGCCGTGCACGGTCCATTCCCCGAGCCGTTCCACGGTGCGGCGGATGCGCGCATTGAGTTGCGGCTCCTCGATGGCGTGCAGGTGTCCCGCCGCCGCGAGGGTATAGACGAAGGCGCGGTTGTTGATCCAGTAGGTGTAGCCCTCGGGCCAGCCTTCGCTCACCTCCAGGGCGGACACGGCCTCCAGGAAGTGCGCCTGGGCCCGCCGGATCAGCTCCGGGGCGGCCTGGTTGTCGCTGTCGAGGGCCGTGGCCGCGATCCAAACGCAGGACGCCAGGGAAAAGCGGGCGTGCCAGAGGGAGACCGAATCGCCGTCGAGGATGACCAGCAGGTCACGCACGTAGCGTTGCAGCCGCGTTTCGAACTCGGGGAGCCGCTGCGCGCTGGAGCTGCGCAGCAGATCGTAGGCCAGCGCCAGCTGCCAGCCGTTGCCGAACTGGCCGTCTTCCGCGCCGGGCTGGGTGAACGCCGTGGCGCGCAGCGCGTTCAACCCCGCTTCCTGGAAGGAGCGCTCCCCGGAGCAGGCCCAGGCCACGGCCCGGGAGAGCGGATTGGCTTGCTTGCCGAGATTGTCGACCGTGCCCTTGAAGGCGGGATCACTCCGGTAGCGCTTGCGCAACGGCTCGAGGGGGGCGGGTCCGGGGAAGAGCAGGCGCGGCTGGCGCTGGTTGAGAAAGCGGCCCTGCAGGGGTTGATCAGGGAAATCCGGCTTGGGGGCCAGCAGCTTTTCCACGAAGGGTGAGTTGATGCCGAGTTTGTGCGCGGCCTTGATGACGAACTGGTGCGGGGTCAGATACGAGCTGCGATAAATCTTGAGCGCAACGATACCACCGCCGACCAGGCTGACCAGACCGACCACCGCCAGGAGGTTTCTGCTCCACCGCCACAGAGCGGACAGCCACCGAAATGTTTTCGATTTTTCACCCATGGGCCACCCGCCGCCAAACCTCTTCATAGCCCCTGACCATGCTCTCGGTCGAAAAGTGTGCGCGGATCAACTCCCGGTTGCTCCGGCCGTGGGATAGCCGCAGCTCTGCATCGCCCAGATAGCGCGTCAGGCGCTCGGCCATGGCAGCGTAGTCGCGCGGCGCGACCAGGTAGCCGTTGTCACCGTCGCGGATTAATTCCGGCGTGCCGCCGACCGCCGTGGCCACCACCGGCAGGCCGCAGGCCATCGCCTCCAGCACCGTATTGGGAATGCCTTCGTTCAGCGAAGCCAGCGCGAAGACGATCCAGCCCCCGCAGCAGCTCCGGCACATCGCGGCGCAGGCCGAGGAAATGCACCGCTTCGGCATTCAGCGCGGTTAAATGCGTCCGTTCCGGGCCGTCGCCGATGACCACCAGATGGCACTCCGGGAATTTCGCCCTGACTTTGGCGAAGGCTTCGATCAACCCCGCATGGTCCTTGATCGGATCGAGGCGACTCACCACCCCGATCAGCAAGGCCGATGCCGGCAGGCCCAGCTCCCGGCGCAGCGGGCCACCGCCGTCCCGCTCGGGATAGGCATCGAACTCCACGCCGTTGTAGATCTGGGTGACCGGGCAGCGCACCCGGACGGTGGTTTCCAGCCACGCCTTGATCTGCAGCGAGACACAGGTGAATTCGCTGACGGCAGACGACAGGGCGCGGCGGATCAGGATGCGCTTGCGACTCTGCCCCTGCGGGTCTTCCATCCCCCAGCCGTGCTCGCCATGGACGATCTTCCGGCAGCCGGCCAGGCGCGCGGCGATGATGCCATCCATCCCCCCCCAGTTGCGGGTATGGACGATGTCGGGGTGCTCGTCCCGGATCGCCGTGGCCATGCGCCGCAGAAAGCGCAGCGAGTTGCCGGCCGGCTTGTCCAGTTCGACAATGCGCGTGCCGTGAGGGCAGCAAGTGCACTGGACTCCCCGGAGCGGCCCAGGCACATGATGACGTGCTCGATATCCGCCGAGGCATGGCGGACCAGGGTAGCGACCCCTTTTTCCAACCCACCGATGCCGAAGGAATAAAGGATATGCACGATCCGCAGGCGTTTCATCCGTCGACCACTTTAGCGAAGACGGCGTGAACCTCCCGCGCGACCTGCTCCCAACTGCGTCGGCGGCCGCGCTCCAGGATGAATTGCCGGTCCCAGCACGTGTCGAAAGCGGCCAGGATCCCTGCGGCAAAAGCGGCCGGGGTCCGTTCCACCAGAAGGCCCAGACCGTCATGGTCGACGATCTCCGGAATGCCGCTGACGTTGGTGGCAACCACCGGCGTCCCGCAGGCCAGGGCTTCACAGACCACGTTCGGCCACCCTTCCCTGCTGCTGCCCAGAAAAAACAGATCCGCCGCGTTGTACCAGTTGACCAGTTCCCGGTTGGGTACGGTACCGACCAGGCGCACCATATCGCCGAGTCCGGCTTGCTCGATCTGCCGCTGCAGCCGCTCGCGTTCCGGCCCTTTGCCCACCACCAGGATGCGGCAGGCGCCGGGATAGCGCGCCCGGACCAAAGCGGCCGCCTCGATCAGCAGGTCCACCCCCTTCAATTCAACCAGCGAACAGACCGTCAGCACGATCTTGGCGTCCGCGGGCAAACCCAGGGCGTGCCGCGCGGCATCCTGGTCGAGGGGATAGAACAATTGGGTGTCGACGCCATTGGGGATCACCGTGACCTTGTCCGGATCGGTGCCATGGGCCACCATCAACTCTTTCAACGAAGCCGAAACCGCAATCACCCGCGCAGCATGCTGCAAGGTCCAGCCAATCAGCCGGTTCACCAATGGCAACTTCAGGCCCAGGGTGATATCGGAACCGCGGGCCGAGACCACCACCGGCTTGTTGAGGGCGCGGCCGAGCAGGATCGCGGCAAAACCGTCCGGGAAGACAAAATGCGCATCGATGACATCGATGCGCATATGTTGCATGCAGCTTTCTCACCGTCTTCAGCGCACCCCAATACATCGACAGGCCATAGCAGGTCATGCCGACCTTGGGGGTGACCAGGTAGCGCGGGTGATGGATCTCGATACCGTCGATGACCTCATATTTGGCAATTTGCGAAAAGGCGTACCATTTTGCCGAGATGTTAACCGGCGGGAAATACGGTACCGGCGCGACAACCCGACACTGGACATCAGGCAATCGGCCGACCGCCTGCAGCCGATTTTTGACGAAGATGCCAAAGTCGGGATTCTGCCCGTTGGGGAAGAGCGCTGTGAAGGTCAAGATGTTCATGTCCAGTTGCGGCACCAGTGCTCGAAAAAGAGCAGCCCCCAGATGCGCGGGCTCAAGTCGCGCCCGGCTTTTTGATGCTGATCGAGCAGTTTTTCGATCTGCTGCATATTGAAAAATCCCCGCTGCCGGGCCTCGACCGAGAACAGCGTATCCCGGGCGTAATCGACCAGGTCCTCCTTGAACCAGTGCACCAGCGGCACCCCGAAACCCATCTTTTTGCGGTAGAGGATGTTGTCCGGCAGCATCCCTTCCAGGGACTTCTTGAAAATGTACTTGGTCGTGCCGTTTTTCAGCTTCAAATCCGCCGGGATCTGCGCCGCCAGCTCCAGAAACTCGTGATCGAGCAGCGGCGCCCGGGTTTCCAGGCTGCACAGCATGCTGGCCCGGTCGACCTTGGTCATGATGTCCTCGGCCAGGTAGGTCTTGGTGTCGAGATACTGGAGGCGGGTCAGGTAGTCGGCGGAGTTGCAGGACTCATAATGGCTGCGCAGAAAAGAGTCGGCGGAATAACCGGTTGGCAGGGCACGCTTGAAGTCATCGCTGAACAAGGCGCGGAAATAGTTAGGCTCTCCCTGCGACACCAGCCCGGCGTAGCGACCGAAGGGATCCTTGGACAGGTGGCGCAGCATCCCCTTGCCGCGCATGCCGTCGGGCATCAGCGCCGAAGGGACGCCGAAGATCAGCCGCTTCAAGCCATCGGGAAGAATGTCGTAGCGGGTCATGTCGACCGCCCAGGGATAGCGGCCGTAACCGGCGAAGGTCTCATCGCCGCCGTCCCCGGAGAGGATCACCGTGACGTGCTCGCGGGCCAGCTTCGACACGTAATAGGTCGGGACCGCCGAGGAATCGGCAAAGGGTTCGTCGAATGCCCAGGCCAGCTTCGGCAGCATCTCCATGGCGTCCGGCTCGACCACAAACTCATGGTGCTCGGTGCCGAACTGCTCCGCGATCTGCCGCGCATAGCGGGTTTCACTGAAATCCTCCTCCTTGAAGCCGATGGAAAAGGTCTTTACCGGCGCCGTTTGCGCCTTGGCCATGAAGGCCACCACCGCGCTCGAATCGACCCCGCCGCTCAGAAAGGCCCCCAACGGCACCTCGCTGATCAGGCGGATGCGCACGGCCTCGGCGAGCTTGTCCTGCAGTGCCTCGCACCACTGCGCCTCGCTGCGGGAAAAATCCGGTTGGTAGCGCAGGTCCCAGTACTGGCGCTCCGCGATCTGGAGGCGGTCGCCCGCCATCGTGACGCGCAGGGCGAAACCGGGGGACAGCTTGCGGATGGCGCGGAAGATGGTCTTGGGGAACGGGACGTATTGCAACTGCAGATAGTCGGCCAGGGCGGAATGGTCGAGAGTGCGGTCGATGCCGGGGTATTGCAGGATCGCCTTGATTTCCGAGGCGAAGACCAGGCGATTGCCGGCACAATGATAATACAGGGGTTTTTTGCCAATGCGATCGCGGGCCAGGAACAGGCTCTTGTCGACCGCATCCCAGATGGCGAAGGCAAACATGCCGCGCAGGTGGTCGACGCAGTTCTCCCCATACTGGATGTAGGCGGCCAGAATGGTTTCGGTGTCGCTGCGGGTCGCGAAGCGATG